>NZ_LPZN01000001.1 GCF_001646655.1 Rhodococcus gordoniae
TGGGTCCACACGATCGTCGGCAGCGCTTCGGTGGTGCCCGGCGGCGTGTACACGTCGAGGAAGGCGTCGGGGTCGTCCCCCCGATACCGGAGATCTGCCACGAGGTCCGTCTCCGGCGCCTCCACCGCGAGCTTCGCCGTCAGCTCTCGTGCGTCGCGTTCGAACACCTTCCGCACCACCAGCGCTCCCGGCGCCGGCGTCACGTGTACACGCCGCCGGGCACCACCGAAGCGCTGCCGACGATCGTGTGGACCCACGGCGGCGCATGGTTGTCGGGCGACCGCACCAACTACGCCGGCTACTACCGGCGTCTGGCCGACGCGGGGTTCACCGTCGTGTCGGTCGGCTACTCGCCGGCACCCGGCCACCGCTATCCGACGCCGGTGCGGCAACTCGTCGACGCCCAGAGCTATCTGCTCGAGCACGCCGGCGAACTGCACATCGACACCGACCGGATCGTGCTCGCCGGTGATTCGGCCGGGGCGCAACTGTCCGCCCAGATCGCCGCGGCGATCACCGACACCGACTACGCCGAGGCTCTCGGTGTCGACCCGGCCTTCACCCCGGACCAGGTCCGCGGCGTGGTGCTCAATTGCGGCATCTACGACGTGTCCGCACTCGGCGGGGGCGGCGGGCTGATCGGATGGGGTGTCGAACAGGCGATGTGGGCCTACACCGGTGCTCGCGACTTCGCCTCGTCGGATGCGGCGCGGCAGATGTCGGTCCTGGACTCGGTCACCGAGAATTTCCCCGCCACCTACATCTCGGGTGGCAACGCCGATCCGCTCACCGCCACCCAGTCCGGGCCGCTGTCACGGCGGCTCACCGGGCTGGGTGTACAGGTGGATGCGTTGTTCTATCCGGACGACCACACACCGGAACTGGGACACGAGTACCAGTTCGATCTGTCCACGCCGGACGCTCGCGCTGCCCTCGAGCGGACGATCGACTTCGTCCGCAAGGTCACGACCTAGCGCGCGCGGGGATCTCGGCGACGACACGTTCGGCGAGCGGACGCGAGGAAGCCGGGTTCTGGCCCGTGTACAGGACGCGGTCGACCACGACGTACGGTTCCCACGCACCTGCGGACGAGAAGACGGCACCGGCCTCCTGGAGGCGGTCCTGCAGCAGCCAGGGCGCCTTGTCGGCCAACCCGGCCTGGACCTCCTCGATGTTCGTGAAGGACGTCAACCGGTAACCCTCGAACAACCAGCGGCCACCGGAGCCGTGGGCGGGCAGCAGGGCGGCGGGGGCGTGGCACACCATCGCCACCACCTTGTCGGCCTCGACGAAGTGCCGGACGAGTTCACCGAACCGCTCGTCGACGGCGAGATCCTCCATCGGAGCGTGGCCGCCGGGTACGAACAGCAGATCGAAGTCCTCGGCACGCTGATCCTCGAGCACTGCCGCACCGGCCAGCACCGGTTGCAGCTTCTCGAGCGATGCCTTCAGGTCGGCCACGCGGTCCTCCCCGCCGGCGGCGTCGGGTTCGAGGCTGGCCTGGTCCACGATCGGCGTGCGACCGCCGGGGGTGGCGACGGTGATGTCGTATCCGGCCTCGTCGAAGACGGTGTACGGCTCGACGAGCTCCTCCGCCCAGAATCCGGTGGGGTGGCGGGTGCCGTCCTGCAAGGTCCAATGATCGGCGGCACTGACGACGAACAGGATACGAGTCATTGTGGTTCCTTTCGGGAGAACGTAGAGGTCGCGTACCCGCTGCCGGCAGCGCCGACACAGGGCAGGGGGAACGGTCGCGGGATCCGCGAGTGAGACGACGATCGCCGGGCCCTCGAGGGACCCGGCGATCGTGTGACGGAACTGGAGAGGCGGCGGATCAGACGCCGACCACCTCCTGCGCGATCGCGGCCAGACGGGTCTGGGCCGCGGAGACCACGCCGTGTCGTGCCTTGTGTGCTTCCTCGTAGGCGACGATCGCCCGGATGTCCGCGGGCTCGGTCAATTCCTTGACCGCCGCCACGGCCTTCGGGACGGTGAGATCGTCGTAATTGCGGATCGGCAGTTCCTCCTCGGTGAGGACACCGGAGGCGGTGCGTGCCTTGTGCAGGGCGTCGGCGGCGCCGTCGGCACCTTCGCGCCGACTCACCCGTTCGGCCGTCTCGAGGGCGGCATCCCGCGAGGCGCCGATGGTCTTGGCTGCCACGTCACCGGCATGCGCGCCGCGGGAGAGCAGCGACTCGATGCGGGGCCGCGTCGAACGGGCGACGTCGATCGCACGATCGATCCCGCGCGTCGACCAGGTGACCGGCGTGTTGACCAGGCGGACTGCCGCACCGGCCGCGGCCTGCAGCGGTGTACGACGCAGGGCGGCGGGACCGCCGAGCGCTTCCTCCGCGATGACGGTGGTCAGCCACTCGACCGTGGCCGTGTGAGCGGTGATCAGGCGGTCCGCCAGCGAGACGATCGACTTGTGACCGCCCGCCGTGGCCAGGGCCTTCACGTAGCGCGCCCGATCGAGGAGTTGATGTTCGAGGGCGAGGTCCGACAACAGCGCTTCGTCGAACGGCTGCGCCTGTTCGGTGAGGGTCTTCACCATGATGGCGGCGCGACCGAGGAACGGCCCGACCACATCGGGAAGTCCGCCCAGATCGCGGATGGCTTCTTCGATCGCCACCGCACGGATGCGGCAGTTCTCGGCGTTCTCGGTCAGCTCCTTACGTACCGCTTCGGTCCGGGCCTGCGCGACACGCGTTTCGGCGACCTGGGTTTCTGCATGGGTCAGTTCGTGGAGTGTGCGCAACTGGGTGAGCAACGCGGGAGTTCGGTTCTCTGTCATCGTGCGTTCGCCTCCTTCGCACTGGAAGAGTCGGTGATCTACCGACGAATTCACATCGATCGGAAAATGATGTGACAACTGTCGGCTACCCGGGCCCCGGAGCTGTTAACGTCGATGTGATTCACAACACACTCCATGGTCGGGTTCGGTGCTGTAATGACCACTCGGCGCACGCGAGTCACTTCGGTCCCGGTTTGGACCGGTTACTCACGGGGAAACTTCGGAGCACACCTTGACGTGAGATTTCGAGGCCGGAACGAGGCGCGGTCCGCCTGATACTCCAGGCGACCGGCGACCGTGAGGCGGCCGCAAGCAGCACGAGGAAAGCGGGGACGACACGATGACCACGGCAGCACCCGTCATGCCACCGGACGTGATCAGCGCTCCGGCGACGGCCGTTCCGTCACGATCGGTCGATACTCCCGCGCCGAAGATCGATGCCTCCGTGGAGGAAGTGAAGGCTCCGGCGGAGGAGATGCCGGCTCTGCTCGAGCACCCGATCGCGGGTCTGCTGATGTTCGTCGTCCTCGCCGTCTGTGGATTCGCAGCCGCCGCGGTGGTCGCGGGATCCTTGGCGGCCGGACTCGCTCTGGCGGGTGTCGTCGGAGGAGCTGCGGCGACTCTCGTCGCTGTTCTCTGACGTGGCAGAACGACACCGGTAGGCCCGTTTCGTCCAGATCCGGGTGGGAGGATATCGTCTCCGGTCATGTCCAAGGAATTCGTTTTCACGTCCACGCTCGACCACAGCGTCGAACGCGTCCACGGCGCTTTGACCAGCGAGGACTTCTGGAACAGCCGGTTGGCTGCGAGTCAGACCGGCGCGGGGCAGCTCGAGGTCGACTCCCGCCCCGGCACCTTCCGCGCGAAGGTCTCCGACCAGATGGACACCTCGGCTCTGCCCGCGATCGTCCGGGGCGTGGTGCGAGGACCTCTGATCATCGAGCGCACCGACGAGTGGGGCGGACTCGAGGGCGGTACCGCGCAGGGAACCCTCGCCGGCAGCACGTCGGGGCTGCCGATCACGATCGCGGCCCGTTCGGAGCTGCGCGGCAACGCGGCCGGCGGCACCGAGATCGAGGTGCGGGGCGAGGCCGCCGTCAAGGTTCCTGTCGTCGGCGGGCAGATCGAAGGCCTGATCGTCCAGCTCGTGGAGAGCATCGTCCAGAACGATCGGACCGATCTCGACAAGTGGCTCGCCGAGAACTGACCCGGGGGGTCCCCTGATCGGGCCGGCTCCCGATCGACGGGAAACCACCTCCTTCCGATGCCGCCGCACCTTTCGTCGAGGTGCGGCGGCATCGTCGTTCGCGGGATCGGCCGGCGACACGCCGGGCCGGGTCCGCGGTGCGGAGTGTGACCCGGGACACCATCGGATCATGTCGATGCCGTGGCACGAGGACGGCGGCTACGCGTGGGAACGCCGCGAGGCCGGATACACCTGGGATCAGATCGGCAGCGAACTCGGTTGCCCTGCCCATGTCGCACAGAATCTGGGGGAGCGGTACCACGCCGACGTCACCGCCGAGACGGCCGAGAACCAGTTGTCACTGTTCGACCTGTCGACGGAGACGTGATCCTCTCCCGGCGAGGTTCGCCCCGCCTGTAGCCCGTCCGCCGCCCGCCGCGCCCGCGACCTGCGGCGCCGTCGCCTGTCCGGACGGTGTGATAAGCCGTACCGGACGGGAACGAGCGACGACGAGGGAGATCGACGCGTGCTGATACTGCACCGTGCCGAGCGCACCGGCATCCTTGCGGACGCGCTGGCCGAGGTGCTCGCGAAACCCCTCGACGACCCGTTCGCGAGAGAGGTCGTCGCGGTGCCCGCGCGCGGTGTCGAAAGGTGGCTCACCCAGCGGTTGTCGGGCACGCTCGGTTCCTCCGACGGCGACGGGGTGGCCGCGAACATCGACTTCCCGTCCCCGCCCCGCCTCGTCGACGAAGCACTCGCTGCCGCCTCCGGCATCGCCGCCGCCGACGACCCGTGGCACCCCTCCCGCATGCTGTGGTCGCTGCTCGGCGTGATCGACGAGTGTGTCGACGAAGCGTGGTGCGCCACTTTGGCGCGCCATCTCGGTCACGGCGCGGACGACCATCGGTCCGGGCGCCGGTACGCCACGGCCGCGCATCTCGCCCGCCTGATGCGCAGCTACGGACTCCAGCGCCCCGGGATGATCGCCCGGTGGGCGGCCGGGGAGGATGTCGACGGCACGGGTGCCCCGCTCGACGATCATCTCCGGTGGCAGGCGGAGTTGTGGCGACGTCTGCGCGCGCGCATCGGCGTCGACAGCCCGTCGCAGCGACTCGACGAACTGTGCGGCCGGTTGCGGGACGACCCGGGCGTCGTCGATCTGCCGGAGCGGCTCTCGATCTTCGGTCCCACCCGGCTCGACACCGTCCTCGTCGACGTGTTGTCCGCGCTCGGGCATCACCGCGACGTGCACATCTGGTTGCCGCACCCGAGTCCGGCGATGTGGGACGGGTCCGTCCGGCGCCCGGCGTCGATGCGCCGCGCCGACGATCACAGTGCCCTCGGGGTGCAGCATCCGTTGCTCGCCGCGCTGGGCCGCGACGTGCGCGAACTCCAAAGCCGACTCTCCGGCCTCGACTGCACCGACCTCCTGCACGCTTCGCCCCCTCCGCCGGTGACTCTCCTCGGTCGGTTGCAGGCCGATCTCCGGGACGACCGGACTCCCGTGCACGGATCGGCCGAACCCGACGGAACCGTGATGATCCATGCGTGCCACGGCCCCACCCGTCAGGTCGAAGTTCTCCGCGAGTGCCTGTTGCATCTGTTCCGCGACGACCCCACTCTCGAACCGCGCGACGTCATCGTCATGTGCCCCGATGTCGAGACGTACGCCCCACTCGTCCACGCGGCCTTCGGCGCCGGGGTGGGGGAGCATCCCGGTCACACGCTGCGGGTCCGCCTCGCCGATCGCGGTCTGCGCCGGACAGACCCGGTGCTGTCGGTGGTCTCCGGACTCCTCGCGCTCGCCGACGGCCGGGTCACCGCCAGCGAGATTCTCGACCTCGCCGCCTCGGCTCCGGTGCGCCGGAAGTTCGGATTCGACGACGATCGACTCGAGCGCCTGCAGGAGTGGACCACCGAGGCCGGTGCCCGCTGGGGCCTCGGGCCGTGGCAGCGCAAGAGCTTCGGTCTCGGCGATTTCATGCAGAACACCTTCGGTGCGGCGCTGGATCGCATCCTGCTCGGTGTCGCCGCCGACGGCACGGACGGGGAGTGGCTGTCGCTGTCGTTGCCCCTCGACGACGTCGACAGCAACGACATCGACCTAGCCGGACGGTTCGCCGAGTTCATCGACCGGTTGACGGTGGTTCTGCTCCGGTTGCGCGGACCGCACCCCGCGGCGCGGTGGGCGGACGAACTCGGTTACGGCATCGACCTTCTCACCGATGTCCCCGCGGCCGACGCATGGCAGCTCACGCGCGCGCGTCGCGAGATCGGCGAGGCCGTCGAGCATGCCGGCGACACGCAGTTGTCCCTGAGCGATGTCCGGTCCATGCTCGCCTCCCGGCTCGCGGGGCGCCCGACGCGCTCGAACTTCCGGACGGGCGAACTCACGGTGTGCACCATGGTGCCGATGCGCTCGGTGCCGCATCGCGTCGTGGTGCTCCTCGGTCTCGACGACGACGTCTTCCCGCGCTCGGCGCACATCGACGGCGACGATGTCCTGACCCAGAATCCCTGTGTGGGAGAACGCGATCCGCGCAGCGAGGATCGGCAGCTACTCCTCGACGCACTGATGGCAGCGGAGGAGCGGGTGTTGCTGTTCCACACCGGTGCCGACGCCGTCACCGGAGCACTGCGCCCACCGGCGATTCCGCTCACGGAGGTGCGCGACGTGGTGGCGACGATGACCGGCGTCGAGGTCGACGACGACCGGATCGTGCGGCGTCATCCGTTGCAGCCGTTCGATCCGCGCAACTTCCGTGCCGACGACCCGTTCGGCTTCGGTGTCACCGCACTGGCGGGAGCGCGTGCCGGACAGGGCGGTTCGGAGGTGCGAGACCGATCGGGTGCGCTGCTCCTCGACGATCTTCCGGCCCCGGCGCGCACCGATGTCGATCTCGACGAGCTCGTCGCCTTCCTGACACATCCCACCCAGGGATTCCTCCGGCAGCGGCTCGGCTTGCGGATTCCCGACACCGACGAGGGCATCGCCGACGCGCTCGACGTCGAACTCGACGGTCTCGCGCAGTGGCAGCTGGGCGACCGCATGCTCGAAGCGCGGTTGGCGGGCATGTCCGCG
The DNA here is from genome assembly GCF_001646655.1 of Rhodococcus gordoniae. GTDB lineage: Bacteria > Actinomycetota > Actinomycetes > Mycobacteriales > Mycobacteriaceae > Rhodococcus > Rhodococcus gordoniae. The sequence goes on from NZ_LPZN01000001.1 coordinate 7,066, forward strand.
GGGGCCTTCCAGGACGCGGAGTGGCGTCGCGGCACGCTGCCGCCCTTCGCGCTCGGCCGGAAGACCCTCGACGCGGTGAGCGACAACGTCGAACGTCTCGTGCACGCCTGTGCCGGGGTGCACACCGGCCGGGCCCGCACCGTCGACATCCGTGTGGATCTCGGCGACGGGCGTCGGCTCACCGGCACGGTGGGCGGTGTTCACGACGAGGTACTCGCCCGCAGTACGTACTCCAAGCTGTCGCCGAAACATCGCCTGGAAGCGTGGATCCGATTGCTCGCCGTCGTCGCATCGGGCCATCCGGGGCACTGGCGCGCGGTGACCACCGGACGCAGCCGGTCGCGGTCGTATCCGGCCTGGCGCTCGACCCTCCGTGCCCCGGACGACGCCGTCGAGGTGCTCACCGCACTGGTCGATCTGCGCGACCGCGGACTGTGCCGGCCGCTGCCGCTGGTGACGGGCACCTCGGCCGAGTACGCCGAGCGCCGCCACCGCGGCGATTCCGTGGAGATGGCGCTGTCGGCGGCCTCGAAGTCGTTCGGCGGCGCGTTCGGCGACAGGAAGGACCGGCACGTGAGGTATCTGTACGGGCCCGACGTGACGATAGGGCAGCTCACCGCCGACGCCCCGGCCGGTGCCGAGGCCGGCTGGTTCGACGACCCCACCCGTTTCGGTGTGCTCGCCCGGCGGTTGTGGGAGCCTCTGCTCGCCTCCGAGAACCAGGGGCGCCCGTGAGAGAAGGGACGCCCGTGAGAGAAGGACACAGCGTGCCCGACAGTGCCATCACCGATCCGCGAGCGGTGGGCGGTCCGCCGCCGGAAGGTTTCGATCTGCTCGGGCCGCTCCCGAGCGGTACGACCGTGCTCGAGGCCAGTGCGGGAACAGGCAAGACGTACGCCATCGTGGGGCTCGCCACCCGGTTCGTCGCCGAAGGGCACGCCCGTTTGTCCGACCTGCTGCTCGTCACGTTCAGCCGGGCCGCCACGCAGGAACTCCGCGAACGCACGCGGAACCGGTTCGCGCAGGTCGCCACGGCTCTCGCCGATCCCGGCAGTGCGCGGCTCAGCAGCGACGTGCTCGTCCGTCACCTCGCGAGCGAGGACGTCGACGCGCGGCGGGCCCGACTGCGACAGGCATTGTCCGACTTCGATTCCGGCACCATCTCCACCACGCACGGCTTCTGCCGCCGCATGCTCGACGAGCTCGGGATCGCCGGGGAGCGCGAACCCGACGTGACGGTCGTGGAGGACGTCGACGACCTGCGGGTGGACGTCGTTGCCGATCTCTACCTGCAGCGCTACGGCCGGGGGCAGGCTCCCATCACCTACGCCGAGGCGGCAGTCGCCGCGAAGGAGGCGATCTTCGATCCGCAGGCCGAGCTCGCCCCGAGCGACGCCGACGGCACCGCGGCCGGCGAACGCGTCGAGTTCGCGCATGCTGTCCGGAAAGAGGTCGAACGACGCAAGCGACGGCTGGGTCTGCGCGACTTCGACGACCAGCTGTCCTTGCTCCACGCGGTCCTCGGCGATCCCGAGCACGGCGACGCCGCCTGCCGGCGGATGCGTACGCGTTTCTCCGTCGTCCTCGTCGACGAGTTCCAGGACACCGACCCGAAGCAGTGGGAGATCCTGCGCCGGGCGTTCCACGGGCACAGCACACTCGTGCTCGTCGGCGACCCGAAGCAGGCCATCTACGCGTTCCGCGGTGCGGAAGTGCTCAGCTATCTCGACGCGGTCTCCGAATCCGACACCTACTGCGAGCTGACCACCAACTGGCGCAGCGACGGCGATCTGGTCCGGGCGCTCGAACATGTCCATCTCGGCGCCGCGCTCGGTGATCCCCGCATCGTGGTGAACCCGGTGAAAGCCGCTGCGGCCGAGTCCCGGCTCTCGGGCATCGCGCCCCTGCGGGTACGTCATCTGCCTCGCGCCGGCGCCGGTCCGCTCAACGACTGGGGTTTCCCTCAGAACCTCGACGGCCTCCGCGGGCGGGTCGCCCGCGACGTCGCGGCCGACATCGTGCGCCTGCTCGACGACGAGAACGTCACGGTCGACCTCGGTGCCGGGCCGAAACGCGTGCAACCCGGCCACATCGCCGTCCTGGTGCGCAAGCACAAGCAGGTGGCGCTGGTCCACGACGCGCTGACGAAGGCGAACGTGCCGTGCGTGGTCGCCGGTGGCACGAGTGTGTTCGCCACACCGTCCGCGCAGCACTGGTTGTGGGTGCTCTACGCGCTCGAACAGCCCCACCGCGCCGACCGGGTCCGACTCGCGGCGCTCACCCCGCTGCTCGGCCGCACGATGGCCGACATCGATTCGGAGGGCGAAGCGCTGGTCGTGGAGGTCGGCGGACTGCTCCGCGAACTGAACGACGTCTACGCCCGCTCCGGTTTCGCCGCCGTCTTCGAACGGCTCGCGTCCTTCGGTTCGGTGGAAGCCCGCCTTCTCGACGAACCGTCCGGGGAACGCACCCTCACCGACATCCGTCACGTCGCACAGCTGCTCGAGGACGTCGCCTCTGCGCAGTCGCTGGGTCCGGCCGCCCTCACCCGCTGGCTCGAGGATCGCATCAACGATCCCGACCGCGGTGGGGCCGACCGGATCCGACGCCTCGACAGCGACGCCGCGGCGGTCCAGATCCTCACCGTGCACGGCAGCAAGGGACTCGAGTTCCCCGTCGTCCACGTCCCGTACGGGTGGGATGCCGCGAAGAACCCCGAACCCGACAAGCTGCTGCTGCACGAGAACGGGCGCCGCATCCTCGATGTGGGCGGCAAGAGCGGACCCGGCTACGTCGCGCGGCGCCGCCTGCACGAACTCGAGGAGGCCGGGGAGGAACTGCGCCTGTTGTACGTGGCGGTGACGCGTGCGCAGTGTGCGCTGACCCTCTGGTGGGCACCGTCCACCCCCACCTCTCGGTCGCCGCTGCACCGGTTGCTGTTCGCTCGCGAGCCCGGTTCGGCGGAGATCGCCGCGGAAGGCCGGATCGGCCACGACGAGGCCATGGCCGAGGAGTTCGACAGGTGGGCCGCGCGCGCCGATGGGGTCATCGCCGCCGAAGCGGTGGGGCCGCATCCGATTCCGGTGCTGCGCTGGACCCGCCCCCGCGTGGAGACCGGACCGCTCGCCGCCGCCCGCTTCGATCGGGTCGTCGACGAAAGTTGGCGCCGGACTTCCTATTCGGCGCTCACCGCCTCGGTGCACGATGCGCCCGGGATGGGTAGCGAAGTCGAAGAGCCGGTGACGACCGACGAGCCGGGTGAGCCTCCATTGAGCGCCGAACCGGGGGACGCAGGCATTCCGTCGCCGATGAACGGCCTGCCCGGCGGCACGGTGTTCGGCACGTTGGTGCACGCGGTCCTCGAAGTCGTCGACACTTCGGCCGCCGATCTCGAGGCCGAACTGCTCGACTGCTGCCGCGAGACGGTGCGCCGCCAGATGTCGCCGATCGATCCCGCGCAGCTCGCGGCGGCGTTGCTCCCGGTGATGCGCACCCCGCTCGGGCCGCTCGGCCGGACCCTCGCCGACTTCGCCCCGTCCGACCGGCTCTCCGAACTCGACTTCGAGTTGCCGCTGACGGGAGGCGAGCGCCCGGTGCCCGTCACCGTCACCCTCGACGCGGTCGGCGGACTGTTGCGGCGGCACCTGCCCGCCGACGATCCGATGGCGGCCTACGCCGATCCGGTGCGCGCCCTCGAACCCGTGCCGCTGCGGGGTTATCTCAACGGCAGCATCGACGCCGTACTGCGTACCGAGGGGCCGCGATTCGTCGTCGTCGACTACAAGACCAACCGGCTCGCGGCCGTCGACGAGCTGACCACCGCCCACTACACCCGCGAGGCGATGGCGGCGGAGATGCTCCGTGCCCACTATCCGATGCAGGCCTTGCTCTATTCGGTTGCCCTGCACCGTTATCTGCGGTGGCGGATGCACAACTACGATCCGCACGTCCACCTCGGTGGCGTGCAGTATCTGTTCGTCCGCGGCATGGCCGGGCCGGACAGCCCACCCGGCAGTGGGGTGTTCGACTGGCATCCGCCGGCCGATCTCGTCACCGACCTGTCCGACCTTCTCGCCGGAAAGGCCGTGATCTCGTGATCGAGTCCATGACCGACGTTCGGATCGCTCAGCGCGGCAAGGGTGTTCTGCGGCAGTTCAACGAGGTGGGCGCACTCTCCGCCGCCGACGTGCACGTCGCTCTGCGACTCGCGACGCTCGGCGGCGAGGACGACCCGCACGTGCATCTCGCCACCGCACTGGCGGTGCGTGCCGTCCGGTCCGGATCGGTGTGCCTCGACCTCACCCGGCTCCGCGAGGTCACCGTCGAGGAGGACGAGGACGGGCACCCCGTCGTCGATCCCGCGAGCCTGCCGTGGCCCCGCGACGAGGACGTGCTCGCGGCGTTGCGGCGCAGTCCCCTCGTGGTCGGCGGCGAGCGCGGGCCGCTGCGTCCGCTGCGCCTCGTCGACACCGCGGAAGGCCCGCTGCTCTATCTCGACCGGTATTTCCGGCAGGAACAGACGATCCGCCGGGTACTCGCCGAGCGCACGGCGACCTTCCCCGACCTCGACGAAGAGCGGATCGCGGCCACACTCGACGAGTTGTTCCATCACCCCGACGATCCCGCCAGGCCCGCACCGGCACCCGACCGTCAGCGCGTCGCGGCGGCGCTCGCGGTCACCCGGCCGACCACGGTGATCGCCGGCGGACCTGGCACCGGCAAGACCCACACGGTCGCACGGATCCTCGCGCTGCTCACCCGTCTGTACGGGCACGACCTTCGTATCGGTCTCGCTGCTCCCACCGGAAAGGCCGCCGCGCGCTTGCAGGAGTCGGTGCGCGAGCAGGAGGCGGAACTGGGTCTGCCGTCGAATCTCACGGCCATGACCGTGCACCGGATGCTCGGCTGGCAGCGCGGACGTACGCGCTTCCGTTACCACACGGGCAACCATCTGCCGTACGACGTGATCGTCGTCGACGAGACGTCGATGGTGTCGCTGACGATGATGTGCCGTGTGCTCGAGGCGGTGCGGCCCGACACCCGGCTGGTGCTGGTGGGCGACCCCGATCAGCTCGCGTCCGTCGACGCGGGTGCGGTGCTGGCCGACCTGGTGGCCCGGCCCGTGACGGGCACACTCGACCCGGTCTTCGAGCGGATCGTCATCCGCGATCTGGTGGCGGAGGGGGATCCTGCCGAAGAAAAGGGCTTCTCGGACAAGGAGCGCGACCGGTTGCGTGGCGGCGTCGTGCGCCTCAGCCGGGGACGCCGGTTCGGTGGTGCGATCGCGGATCTGGCGGTGGCCGTCCGCAAAGGGAACGGCGACGAGGTGCTCGACATCCTGCGCAGCGGCGACCCGCACGTCTCGTTCGTTCCTCCCCACGACCTCGACGCTCTGCGCGACGACATCGTCCGGTCCGCGGAGGAGGTCACCAAGGCCGCGGAGACGGGCGAGGTGAAGACGGCGCTGACACGGTTCGAGGAACACCGGTTGCTGTGCGCGCACCGCGACGGTCCGGCCGGTGTGCAGTGGTGGGCGCGGCAGGCCGCCGAGTGGATCGGCGAGGCTGCGGGACAGCATCTCGACCCCGAGGGGTGGTATCCCGGCAGGCCCCTGCTCGTCACCGCCAACGACCACGACATGCAGATCTACAACGGCGACACCGGCGTGGTGGTGCGGCGCGGCGACGAACTCGTGGCGGCATTCGCGCGCGGCGAGACGCCGTTCGAACTGCGCCCGAGCCAGTTACCCGCGGTGAGCACCGTCTACGCGATGACGATCCACCGCAGCCAGGGCAGTCAGTACGGCACTGTGTCGGTGGTGTTGCCCGATTCCGGATCGGCGCTGCTCACTCGCGAACTGCTGTACACCGCCATCACGCGGGCGCGGTCGCACGTGCGGATCATCGGGACCGAGGACGCGGTACGCGCGGGTGTGGCCCGGCAGGTGCTCCGAGCGAGTGGGCTGCGGCGGGCGATCGACGTGTAGCCGATCGTCAGCGGTCGTCGGCGTCGGCACCGGACCGGGTGAGCACGAGACCGGTCCCGCCGATCCCGATGAGGCTGATCGCCAACGCCACGGACGGCCAGCCCTCGGTCTGCCAGTACACGTCTTCGAGGGTGATGAGCAGGGCTGCTTCGTCGACGATCAGGGCGAGGGCCACACCGAGGGCGAGACCCATCCAGGTCCGCGTCTTCGGCGACCGGTCGACCATGCCGTAGATCGCCACGCCGGCGAGCAGCAGGATGCCCCACAGGTAGTGGTGGAGGTGTACCCCGCCGGTGCTGATGTCGCCGAAACCCCTCGTGTCGATCTGAATGAGCCAGGTCACGAGGCGGGCACCGCCGAAGGTCACCGTGAAGGCCAGCCAGGCAAGGACGATCCCGCGGCGCGACGGATCTATCTGACTCCATCGCCGCGGAATCGAGATACGGGATCGGGTACCGTCCGATTCGTTAGATTTGCTCACTATTCCTGTCTACACCGCACGGCTTCGCGAGTCCGTCTCCACCACCGGACCGGACGTGGCATGCTCGAATCGGCGCGCACGACAGAGGACGAACGAGCCGAGCGATGGACTGGCTGGACGCGGACGGGTACACGATCGGGAGGCTGCTGGTCACCCGCGGACTCGCGGCGTTGTACGCCGTCGCCTTCCTCGCGGCGCTCCTGCAGTTCCGGGCGCTGATCGGGGAGCGCGGCATCCTTCCCGCCCCGCGCTTCCTCGCTCTCACGTCGTTCCGGCAGTCGCCGAGCCTGTTCCACTGGAGATACTCCGACGGGCTGTTCACCGCCGTCGCCGTGGTCGGTTTCGCGCTGGCCGTGGTGACGGTGCTCGGTGTCACCGAGCAGTTACCGCTCGTGGTCTGCATGCTCGTGTGGTTCGTGATGTGGCTGCTGTACCTGTCGATCGTCAACGTGGGGCAGGTCTGGTACTCCTTCGGATGGGAGTCGCTGCTGCTCGAGGCCGGGGTGCTCGCGATCTTCCTCGGCAATGCCGATACCGCGCCGCCGCTGCTCGTGTTGATCCTGCTGTGCTGGTTGCTGTTCCGGCTCGAATTCGGTGCCGGACTCATCAAGATGCGCGGCGACCGGTGCTGGCGCGACCTGACGTGCCTGTACTACCACCACGAAACCCAGCCGATGCCCGGCCCGTTCAGCCGGTACTTCCACCTTCTTCCGCGGCCGATGCACAGGGCGGAGGTGGCAGGCAACCACGTCACCCAGCTCGTCGTGCCGTTCGGGTTGTTCCTGCCGCAACCGGTCGCCGGGATCGCCGCGCTGATCATGATCGTGACGCAGCTGTGGCTCGTGATCAGCGGCAACTTCGCGTGGCTCAACTGGATCACCATCGTCGTCGCGCTGTCGGTGGTGCCCGACAGCTTCTACGGGATACCGGTCGACGCGACGACGACCTACGGTCCGACCCCCATCGCATACACCGTCGCCGTGGTGGCGCTGACCGTGCTGGTCGCGGGGCTCAGCTACTGGCCGGTGGCGAACATGATGTCGCGTCGGCAGGCGATGAACGCCTCGTTCAACAAGTGGCACTTCGTGAACACCTACGGCGCTTTCGGCACCGTCACCCGCACCCGGCGCGAGGTGATCGTCGAAGGCACATCCGATGCGGTCGTGACGCCGGCGACGGAATGGCGCGAGTACGAGTTCAAGGGCAAGCCGGGTGATGTGCGGCGGCGCCCACGCCAGTACGCGCCGTATCACCTGCGTCTGGACTGGCTGATGTGGTTCGCGGGAATCTCCCGCGACTACGCGGCGGGCTGGTTCCCCAGGTTCGCCGGGAAACTGCTCGAGAACGATCCCGCCATCGTGAAACTGCTCCGGCACAATCCGTTTCCGGACGAGCCGCCCCGGCTGGTGCGAGCACGCCTGTTCCGCTACCGCTTCGCGACGCGCGCGGAACGACGGGCGACGGGGCAGTGGTGGATGCGGGAGGAGGTCGGCGACTTCATGATGCCGATGGCCCGGCACGACCTGCCCTGACCACGGCCCTCGCGATCACCAGACCTCGCCGCCGATGTCCGACACGGTGAATCCGTGCTCGTCCGTCTCGCAGGTGACACCCGTCTTCTCGTCGACGACGCAGGTGAACGGATCGACTGTGAGGGTGCGGCCGTAGGGCAGTGTCTTGGGGGCGCCACCGAACTCCATGAACGAGATCTCGCCGATGCCGACCCACTCGCCGGGGCCGTCCGCCGCGAGCATCAGGGCGTTGGCGGGCACCAGCATGTCCGGCGCACCACTGCCGGGGACCCGGGGCGCACTCGCCGGCATATCGCCCTGGCAGCCCGCGAGTGGGCTGGTGTGGACGAGGATGGCACACCCGAACCTGCCGCTCTCCGAGGTGAAGTAGTACACGCCGTCGGACGTGGCGGCGTAGTCGTCGGGATCGGCCGGCTTCGGCGCGGGGGTGGTCGTCGTCGACGGTGCCGACGACGTGGCAGTGGCGCGTGGTGCCCCGGTGGGTGTTTCGGACGCGATGGCTTCACCCTCGATGCTCCGCGAACAGCCCACCACGACGAGTGCCGCACCTGCGACGGCGACGAAGCTGACGAAGCGCGCCCGGCCACTGATCATGCGGGGCAGCATAACCGGCATCGAGATCGACGCAAGTTTCGTTCCTTCTGCTCGCCCACAGAGATCCTTGCGTCGCCGGGTCAGTCGCCCACCCGCTCTCCGGTCTCGGTGTGGAACAGGTGCACCGTACCTTCGCGCTTGCGCAGGTGCACGGTGTCGGCGAGACGGGCGGGGGTGCGGACCAGAGCACGCGCGACCACCTGGTTTCCGGTTCCCGGCACCCGCGTGTACAGGTACGACTCGCTGCCGAGTTCCTCGACGAGCTCGACGACGGCTTCGACGCCCTCGTCGGCGATCTCGAAGTCTTCCGGCCGGATTCCGGCGGTGACCTCCTCGATGCCCGCTGAGTGCAGTCGCGCGATGCGTGCGCGTTCGACGGGAATGACGGTGTTACCCACGACGACACCGTCGTCGACGACCTTCGCCGTGAGCAGATTCATCGACGGGGAGCCGATGAACCCGGCGACGAAGGCGTTGGCGGGGCGGTCATAGAGTTCGGTCGGGCTCGAGAACTGCTGCAGCACTCCGTTCTTCAGGACCGCGACGCGATCGCCCATGGTCATCGCCTCCACCTGATCGTGGGTGACGTACACGGTGGTGGTGCCGAGACGGCGCTGCAGTGCCGCGATCTCGGTGCGGGTCTGCACGCGCAGTTTCGCATCGAGGTTCGACAGTGGCTCGTCCATGCAGAACACCTGAGGCTCACGCACGATCGCGCGTCCCATCGCCACGCGCTGACGCTGACCACCTGACAGCTTGGCCGGCTTGCGGTCGAGGAAAGGGGTGAGGTCCAGGATCTTCGCTGCCTCCTCGACCTTGCGGCGACGTTCGTCCGCGCTCACCCCGCGCATCTTCAGGGCGAATCCCATGTTCTCGGCGACCGTCTTGTTGGGATACAGGGCGTAGTTCTGGAAGACCATCGCGATGTCGCGGTCCTTCGACGGCACGCCGGTCATGTCCTTGCCACCGATGGAGATCGACCCCTCGTCGATGTCCTCGAGTCCCGCGAGCATGCGCAGCGCGGTGCTCTTGCCGGAGCCGGACGGCCCGACGAGGACCACGAACTCGCCGTCCTCGATGTCGAGGTTCAGCGAATCGACCGCGAAGGTGTCGGAGTTCTCGTAGATGCACGAGGCGTTGCGGTAGGTGATGTCGGCCATGAGGGAAGTCCTTGCTGGTAGCGGGAATCGGGTCTACTTGATGGCGCCGAACGACAATCCGCGCACGAGCTTGTTCTGGGCGAGCCAGCCCGCGAGCACGACGGGCAGGGCCGCCATCGTCGCGGCCGCGGACAGCCGTGCCCAGTACAGCCCCTCACCGGTGATGAAGCCGACGAGGAAGACCGGGATCGTCTGTGCCTGAACGGCGGTGAGGTTGACGGCGAAGAAGAACTCGTTCCACGAGAAGATCACGCAGATCAGGGCGGTGGCGGCGATGCCGGGGGAGACCAGGGGCAGGATCAGCTCCCGCACCGATGTCCACAGGCTCGCTCCGTCCATGCTCGCCGCCTCGAGCAGCTCACCCGGGACCTCGAGGAAGAACGATCGCATCATCCACACCGCGATCGGCAGGTTCATCGCGGTGTAGAGGATGATCAGCGCCCAGATATTGTCGAGAAGGCCGATATTCGCGACGATCACGTACAGCGGGATGATCGCGGCGACGATGGGCAGCATCTTCGTGCTGATGAAGAAGAACAGCACGTCCTGGGTCTTCTTCACCGGTCGCAGCGACAGCGCGAAGGCCGCCGGCACACCGAGCAGGAGGACCAGGGCCGTCGAGACGACGGTGGCGAACGCCGAGTTGAGCAGGGCCGTGCCGACTCCCGTCTCGAACACCGCCCGGAACTGGTCGAGAGTGGGGGTGAAGAAGAGTTTCGGTGGGTCGGAGTAGGCGTCGGCCTCCTGCTTGAAGGCGGTGAGCACCATCCAGAAGACCGGGAAGAAGAATCCGATGGCGGCGATCCACGCGACCACACCCCACGGATTCATCTTGCGGTTCTTGCGTTTCCGGGCCGTGCGCATGGCACGGCCGGTAGGCGCCGTGGTGTCCGAAGCCTGCGGCTGCGTGGCCGTGGTGCTCATGCCGCTTCCTCCTTGCCGGTGAACGATGTGAAGATCAGGCGCAGTGCGAAGGTGGCGATGACGATCGTGCCGACGACGACCACGACACCCATCGCCGCGGCCTGGCCGATGTCGAAGCCGAGGAACGCGCGCTGGTAGATGTAGAACGGGAGGTTGGCGCTGGCAGTGCCGGGGCCGCCCTGCGTCATCATGTAGATGGCGTCGAACGTGTTGACCAGGTAGATCGCGCCGAGAACGGTGCCGAGTTCGATGAACCGGCGCAGGTGCGGCAGCGTCAGTTCGCGGAACAGGGAGAACGCCCCGGCGCCGTCCACCCGCCCGGCCTCGAGGATGTCGCGGGGCATGGACTGCAGGCCGGCGAGGATGAGCAGCATCATGAACGGCGTCCACTGCCACACGAGTGCGACCATCACCGCCGGCAGCGGGAACCGGCTGATCCAGTCCACCTCGCCCACCCCGAAGGGTGAGAGCACGAAGTCGACGATGCCGAAGACGGGATCGAACATCGACGTCTTCCAGATCAGCGCGCTCGCCACCGGCGTGACGAGGAACGGGGTGATCAACAACGTCCGCGCGATACCGCGCCCGAGGAACGCCCGGTCGAGCAGCAACGCGAGCAGCAGACCGAGGATCGCCGAGATGAGGACGGTGCCGACGATGAGGATGACGGTGTTGAGGGTGACCTGCCAGAACTGGCTGTCCTGGAAGACATCGACGTAGTTCTGGAGTCCGACGAACCGGCGAGAGCCGGGACTGACGAGGTTCCACGACTGGGTCGAGTAGTACAACGTGAACAGGAACGGGATCTGCGTGACCACGATCGTGAAGATCAGGGCCGGGAGCAGGGGTCCGCGTCGGCGCCATCCCTCGGCTCGGGAGACGCCCTCTTCCTTCGCCTCCCGTACGGCGCGGATTCGGTCGTCGGCGTCCGGTGCGGGACGCTGCGCTGCAGGTGCGGTCATTGCTTCTCCCGGTAGGTTGCGCCGACGGCCTCGGCGTACTTCTGTGCCTGGTCGAGAGCTTCCTCGACGGTCTGCCGTCCGGCGATGGCGGCGCTGATCTGCTGGCTGACCCGGGTACCGAGGTCCTGGAACTCGGGGATGGCCACGAATTGGATGCCCGTGTACGGGACGGGGTCGACCGTGGGGTTCTGCTGGTCGGCTCCCTCGATGGATTCGAGGGTGATCGGACCGTAGGCCGCGGCGGCCTCGGCGTATTCGGGGATCTCGTAGGTCGAGAGCCTGCTGCCCGGAGGCACGCGCTCCCAGCCGAGTTGCTCACCGACAGTGCGCAGGTACTGCTGGTCGGTCATCCACGAGATGAACTTCCAGGCATCCTCGGTGTGCTCGCTGCCGGCGGGGATACCGAGCGACCACGTGTACAGCCAGCCGGAGGGGTCCTTCTCCCGGACCGGTGCGGCCGCGTACCCGATCTTCCCGACGACATTGCTCGACGCGGGATCCTCGAGGGTCGAGACGGCCGAGGTGGAGTCGTACCACATGGCGACCCGCCCCTGCGCGAGTTGTGTTGCGCACTCGCTGAACCCGCTCGTCGCAGCACCGGGCTGGCCGTGCTCGCGGACGAGATCGACGTAGAACTGCACCGCTTCACGTACCTCGGGGCTGTTCAGCTGTGCATTCCAATCCTCGTCGAACCACCGTCCGCCGAAGGTGTTGATGACGGTGTCGAGCGGAGCGAGCAGCTCGCCCCAGCCGGGCTTGCCGCGCAGGCAGATCCCGTTGATGTCGGGGCTGTCGAGTCGTGCTGCGGCGTCGGCGACCTCGTTCCAGGTCGGCGGATCGGACAGCGTGATACCGGCCTGCTCGAACAGATCCTTGCGGTACATCAGGAACGACGATTCGCCGTAGAAGGGGACCGAGTACAGGTCGCCTTCGTACGAGAGTGCTTCACGCAGCGACGGGATGATGTCGTCGGCGTCGTAGCCGTCGGTCCGCTCGATGTACGGCGACAGGTTCGTGAGCCAGCCGTACTCCGCCCACTGGGGCGTCTCGTAGTTGCTGATCATCACGACGTCGAACTCGCCGCCGCCCATCGCCGTGGATGCGGTGATCTTGGCACGGGCCTGGTTCTCGGAGAGGGTGACGAACTTCAGGTCGATATCGGGATTCTCGGCCTCGAACTGCGACGCGAGTTGCTGTGCGTCCTGCATCTGGGAGTTCGACACCATCGCGATGGTGACGGTGCGGCCGGACGTACCGATCGATCCTGCACCGGCACAACCGGTCAGTGCAACGCTCAGGGCCACGGCCCCTGCCGAGGCCGCGCGGATGGTTCTTCTTGCTGTAGGCACGATGGTCTACCTCATTTCGGTGGTGCCTCGCCCTTCGTGGTGCCGTTCTCGAGGGTGTGGTCGGGATGGTCGAGCAGGTACTGGGCGCAGGCGATGTCGCAGACGAGCATGGTGGCGAGACCGCCGCGGAGAGCACCGAGCACCGCACGGTGCTTGGACTGCCCGCCGGTGACGAGAATTGTTGCGGGGCAGTCGCGGACGTCGTCGAGGGGCACCGACATCGTGCGGGTCTCCAGTTCGCCGTGCACGGGGGTGCCGTCGGCACGGAAGAACCGGCCGCCGATCTCCCCGACCGCGCCGAGACCGTCGAGCTCGTGGAGCATCGTGGTGTCGAGGAAGCTGCCCTCGAACAGGGTGGTCGAGGTCGACACCGCGCCCACACCGAAGATCATCACCTCGGCGCGGCGGCCGACCTCGAGGGTGCGGGAGATCAGCGAGTCGGCGCGCATCGAGGAGACCGTGGACGGATCGGCGTACAACGGGGTGGGAAGCCGGAGGGGTTGCGCCCGAAGCTGTTCGGCGCAGCGGCCGAGGACGAACTCGGTGCCGGTCTGGTAGGCGCTCGTGGAGATGGAGCCGTCGAGCTGCACGATCGTCGCGCAGGTGGCGACGCCCGCCGGGAGAGCCTGTGCCACGGCGACGGTCTCCGGCCCCCAGGTGAATCCGAGGGTGTCGGAGGGGCGGAGGCGCCGGGTGAGCAGGCCGGCGGCGGCGCGCCCCAGGCCGGCGAAACTCGCGGAATCCTCGATGGGGCCGGCGTCGTCGACGCGGCGCCCCACGACGACGGCCTCGACGAGTCCGTAGCGCTCCTCGAGTGCCTGTTCGGTCTCGGCGTGCAGATCGTCGCGCCAGGTGGGTGGCACGGTGACCTCGATGCGCACGAGGCCCTGGGCGCGGGCGCGCGCCACGAGGCGGCCGGCGGTGGGGCGGGAGACGCCGAGACGCTGGGCCACTTCCGCCTGGGTGAGGCCGTCGAGGTAGTAGAGCGTCGCGGCCCGCACGGCGAGACGGAGATCCTCGGTGGATACCGGGATCTCCGCGTCCGGGTTGTGGGTGGGGCCGGGGGCGGTCACGAGCTCTCCTCGGTGCGAGCGGGTCTCTGCTGCGGACGGGCTTCGGGTCTCGATCCGTGAGCATCTGCTCAAGGGTGCGTGCATCTGCTCAGTACGTTAGCATCGCAGTGTGACCCACACAACAGTTCGTCCGGCGCTCCCGGACACGATGCGTGCCGCGGTCCTTCTCGAGCCGGGCCGCATCGAGATGGAGGAGCGCCCGCTACCTGCGCCGGAGCCCGGCGACGTCCTCGTCCGGGTGACCACCGTGGGGGTGTGCGGATCGGACGCGCACTACTACCGCGAAGGGCGGATCGGGGAGTTCGTCGTGACCGCCCCGATCGTGCTCGGTCACGAGGCCGCCGGAGTCGTGGTCGCGGTGGGGGACGGTGTTCCGGTGGGCCGGATCGGCGAGCGGGTCTCGATCGAGCCGCAGCGTCCCGACCCGCTCACCGAGGAGACGCGACGCGGCGACTACAACCTGTGCCCGCACATGCGCTTCTACGCCACCCCGCCCGTGGACGGCGCGCTGTGCGAGTACGTCACCATCGGGGCCGCCTTCGCGCATCCGGTTCCCGACACCGTGTCGGACGACGCAGCCGCCCTGTGCGAACCGCTGTCGGTCGGTATCGCCGCGGTCCGCAAGGCCCGCGTCACCGCCGGCTCCCGCGTCCTCGTCACCGGCGCCGGACCCGTCGGCATCGTCATCGCCCAGGTCGCCCGCGCCTTCGGTGCGGTCGAGGTCGTCGTCACCGACCTCGACGAACGACGACGCGAGACCGCACTGTCGTTCGGGGCGAGCGCTGCGCTCGACCCCCGCGTCGACGACCCGTCGGCCCTGCGGGTGGACGCCTACATCGACGCGTCCGGCGCCCCCGCCGCCGTCGATTCGGGTATCCGCGCGGTCCGTCCCGGCGGCACCGTCGTCCTCGTCGGATCCGGCGCCGAGACGATGACCCTGCCGGTGCAGCTCGTCCAGAACCGCGAACTGATCCTGACCGGCGTGTTCCGCTACGCGAACACGTGGCCGACCGCGCTCGCACTCGTCGGGTCGGGCCGGGTCGATCTCGACTCGATGGTCACCGCCCGGTTTCCCCTCGACAAGACCGCCGACGCGCTCGAATCCGATCGGACACCCGGAAACATCAAGGCCGTCGTGGACGTGACCGATCCGGCAGGAAAGGACCGAAGACCATGCGTGTGAGTGAGCAGACGCTCCCCGAGCTGGGCGTGCCCGTCCCGAGCTACCGGCGCGATGACGTCTCCGTCGGCATCGTGCACTTCGGTGTGGGCGGATTCCACCGCGCGCACCAGGCGATGTACGTCGACCGGCTCCTCGAACAGGGGAAGGCGAAGGAATGGGGTATCTGCGGCGTCGGGGTGCTCCCCGGTGATCGCCGCATGCAGGAGGCGCTCGCCGCGCAGGACCACCTGTACACGCTGGTGCTCACCCATCCCGACGGCACGTGGGAGCCGCGGGTGATCGGCTCGATCGTCGACTATCGCTACGCCCCCGACGATCCCGAAGCCGTCGTCGAGCTCCTCGCGGCCCCGAGCACCCGGATCATCTCGCTGACCGTCACCGAGGGCGGTTACAACATCCGTCACGACACCGGCGAGTTCGACGTCGACGATCCGGCCGTGCAACACGATCTGCGGTCCGGTGAACCCCCGACCACCGTCTTCGGTCTCGTCACCGAAGCTCTCGCCCGGCGCCGGGAGCGGGGGCTGCGCGCCCCGACGGTGATGTCGTGCGACAACATCGAGGGCAACGGAGCCGTCGCGCGCCGCGTCTTCACCGAATACGCGCGCCTTCTCGATCCGGACCTCGCGGAGTGGATCTCCGAGCACGTCCGCTTCCCCAACTCCATGGTCGACCGGATCACCCCGGTGACCACCGACGAGGTGGTCTCGGCGCTGTCCGAACGCTTCGACGTGCAGGACCGCTGGCCGGTCGCCGCCGAATCCTTCACCTCGTGGGTCCTCGAGGAGGCCTTCGCCGACGGGCGACCGCCTCTCGAGGATGTGGGGGTGCAGATCGTCGATGACGTCGCTCCCTACGAGCTGATGAAGTTGCGTCTGCTCAACGCGGGTCACCAGGGACTCTGCTATTTCGCGTATCTCATGGGATACCGGCTCGTCCACGAGGCTGCACAGGATCCGCTCCTCGCCGGGTTCGTGCGCGCCTACATGGACACCGAGGCGACGCCCACCCTCGAACCGGTGCCGGGTATCGATCTCGACGAGTACAAGACCACCCTCATCGAGAGGTTCGCGAACCCCGAGATCCGGGACACCATCGCACGGTTGTGCGCCGAATCGTCCGACCGCATCCCGAAGTGGCTGGTGCCGGTGATCCGGGAGAATCTCGCCACCGGTGGTCACGTGCAGTTGTCCGCGGCGATCGTCGCCTCATGGGCGCGCTACGCCGAAGGCGTCGACGAGCAGGGGGAACCGATCGAGGTGGTCGACCGACTCGCCGATACGCTCGTCCCGATCGCGCGACGACAACTCACGCATCCCACCGCTTTCATCGAGAACACCGAGGTTTTCGGTGATCTCGCGCAGAACCATCGCTTCGTCGATGCGTACACCTGGGCGCTCGACGCCCTGCACAACGACGGCGCCCGCGCCACCCTGAAGGAACTTCCGGGAGAGCCGGAATGAACGGCCACGCCCTCGTCGTCGGTGAAGCCCTCGTCGACATCGTCCACCGCGGCGGTGCCGAACCCGTCGAGCATGTCGGCGGGAGCCCGCTCAACGTCGCACTGGGTCTCGGGCGACTCGGCCGGCCCGTGCGGTTCACGACACGCGTCGGCACCGACGCCCGCGGGCGGCGGATCGTCGACCACCTCGCGGCCTCCGGTGTGTCGCTGACACCGGGGAGCGCGGCAGCCGAGCGCACGGCGACCGCGCAGGCGGAGATCGACGAGAAGGGTTCCGCGAAGTACGAATTCGACATCGTCTGGGATCCCGTCGAGCCACCTCCGTCGGTGGACGCCGTGCTCGTGCACACCGGATCCATCGCGACGGTGCTCGAACCGGGCTGTGACCTCGTCGCCGAACTCGTTGCGCAGCAGTCGACGGCGTCCACGGTGAGCTTCGATCCGAACGTCCGCCCGGCGCTGATCGACGACCCGGCGCGCGGACGGGCACGTATCGAACGCCTCGTCTCGCTCGCCGATGTCGTCAAGGCCAGCGACGAGGATCTGCGGTGGTTCGCGCCCGATCGTGACCCTGTCGACACCGCACGGGAGTGGCTCTCGCGAGGACCGGCGATCGTCGCGGTGACCCGCGGCGAGCACGGTGCGGTGGCGCTGTGCGCGGCCGGAACCGTCGAGGTACCCGCCGTGCGGGTCGAGGTGGTCGACACGGTCGGGGCCGGTGACGCCTTCACCACCGGTCTGCTCGACGGATTGTGGACCTGCGGCCTCCTCGGCGCCGACCGGCGGGAACGCTTGCGCGGCATCGGCCTCGGTGAACTGCGCGACGTGCTCGACACCGCGGCGTGGACGTCCGGCCTGACCGTTGCGCGCGCCGGCGCCGACCTGCCCACGCTGGCCGATCGCACCGCGGCCCGGGAGGCAGCGCGATGACGCTCGTCGCCGGGATCGACTCGTCCACCCAGTCGTGCAAGGTCGTCGTGTGCGAGGCCGACACCGGAGCCGTCGTGCGCGAGGGTCGCGCTCCGCATCCGCCCGGTACCGCGGTCGACCCGCTGGAGTGGCGCGCCGCTTTCGAACGGGCGTGTTCCGAAGCGGGAGGACTCGACGACGTCGCGGCGATCTCGGTGGGAGCGCAGCAGCACGGCATGGTGTGCCTCGACGCCGGCGGCGACGTGGTCCGCGACGCGCTGCTGTGGAACGACACGCGATCCGCCACGGCAGCAGTCGATCTCGTCGTCGAAGCCGGCGGCGCGGCCGTGTGGGCCGACGCCGTCGGAGTGGTGCCGCTCGCAGCCGTCACCGTGGCGAAGGCCCGCTGGCTCGCCGACCACGAACCCGGCAACGCCGATCGCACTGCGGCACTGTGCCTGCCGCACGACTGGCTGACGTGGACGATGCGCACCGACCGCGATCTCGACCGGCTGATCACCGACCGCAGCGACGCGAGCGGCACCGGTTATTTCGACGCCTCCACGAACACCTACCGCCACGAGCTGCTCGAACTGGCCCTGCGTCGACCGAGCCCCCTCCTTCCGCGGGTCGCCGGGCCGGCCGAGCGCGTCGGTGAGACGAGTTCCGGCGCCCTCCTCGGGCCGGGTGCCGGCGACAATGCCGCGGGCGCGCTCGCCCTCGGTGTCCGTGAGGGCGACGTGGTCGTCTCGATCGGCACGTCGGGAGTGGTGTGCGCGGTGTCCTCCACTCCGGCCCGCGACGCGGACGGGTACGTCGCCGGTTTCGCCGACGCGACCGGCAGGCACCTGCCGCTGGTGTGCACGCTCAACGGTGCTCGCGTGCTGGACGCCACGGCGACGATGCTCGGCGTCGACCATGCCGAGCTCACTCGCCTCGCGCTCTCGGCGCCGCCCGGGAGTGAGGGGCTGGTGCTGATCCCGTATCTCGAAGGGGAGCGCACCCCGAACCGTCCCGGAGCGACGGGTGCCCTGCACGGACTCCGGCTCGGCACGGCGACCCCGGCGCATCTCGCCCGGGCGGCCTTCGAAGGTCTGTTGTGTTCGCTCGCCGACGGCATCGACCACATCCGGGTGCAGGGCACCGAGGTCCGCCGGGTGCTGCTCGTCGGGGGAGGCGCGCGCTCGCGGGCGGTGTGCGAGCTGGCGCCGGCCGTGCTCGGCGTGCCCGTCGACGTGCCCGAACCGGGGGAGTACGTGGCGCGGGGCGCCGCCAGGCAGGCAGCGTGGGTGCTGCGCGGAGGCGACGAGCCCCCGGCGTGGGAATCCGGCGCGACACGCCGCTACGAGGCCGACCCGACCCCGCACGTGCGGGAGCGCTACGCGGAGGTGCGGGACCTGACGGACGGTTCGGACATCGCCCTGGAATCACGCTCGGTGGGATGAGAACACTCGCTCGGCACCGGGGTCATGCGATCGGATCGGTGAGCAGGTCGAGGAAGAGTCTCGCGGCCCTACTGGGGGACGCGTTGGTGCGTCCGACGAGTGCGAGAGTGCGGCACCGGTTTCCGGTGTTCATGCGAATCCGCCGAAGCCCGCTGCGCTGCGCGATCGGTTCGGGCACGACCGCCACTCCGAGGCCGTAGCGGACCAGTTCGAGGAGCCGGTCCATGTCGCCGACCCGGAACGTGATGTGCCGGTGCACTCCCGCAGCCGCGAACAACGACTCGATCGTGGTCTGCAGACCGGTGCCCGCCTGGAAATCGACGAACGAACAGGACTGCAGGTCGTGCATCTCGATGTCCGTCACCGCAGCGAGCGGATGATCCGGGGCCGCGACGACGGTCAGTTCCTCACGGTAGGTCCGGAGGGCGGTCAGCCCCGACCGGAGCGGGCGTGCATCGAGTGCGACGAATGCCAGGTCCAGCTCCGCTGTGGTCACGGCATCGAAGAGTTCGTCCGTGGTCGCTTCTCTCAGCGTCACTCCGATTCCCGGAAACCTGCCGTGCAGGCGCGCCAGCAGTGCGGGGAGGTCCACTGCGGTGAACGTCTGCACCGTCCCCAGCGTCAGTGTGCCCAGTTCTCCGGTCCGCAACCGGCCGACGGCGGCCACCGCGTCCTGTGCTTCCCCGAGCATTCTCTGCGCATAGGGATAGAGCACCTTGCCGGCATCGGTCGGGACCACCGAGCGGGTGGTGCGTTCGAACAACGGTGTTCCCAGCTCGTTCTCCAGCGCGCGGACGGAGGCGCTGAGGGCCGACTGGGACAGGTGCACGGATTCGGCGGCGCGGGTGAAGTGACCGTGCTCGACGACCGCCAGGAAATGGCGGAGCTGACGAAACTCCATTGATCGATTCTACTTCTGCGATCGATCGATTTATCCCGTTGGACAGATCGATGGACGGCGTTCGACGATCGGATCCATGTCACGCACCGATATCTCGACGCCTCGTATGGATCGCCGACTCGTCGCGGTGATGGCCCTTGCCTCGGGGTTGGTGGTGGCCAACAGCTATTACGCGCAACCGCTGGTCGGCGCCATCGCCGAGACCTTCGACGCCTCCACTGCCGAGGTCGGGCTCGTGGTCACGGCCGGACAGATCGGGTACGCGCTCGGCCTGGCGTTCCTCGTTCCCGTCGGGGACATGGTCGAACGACGGACACTCCTGCGCTGGATGCTCCTCGTCACCGCTGCCGGTTTGCTGGTCATGGCGTGGTCGCCGGACTGGCGGATCCTGGCGGCGTGCGCCGTCCTGGTCGGTACGGGATCGGTCGTGGGCCAGGTGCTGGTGCCTTTCGCGGCGAGTCTCGCCCGCGACGACGAGCGTGGACGTGTCATCGGCAACGTCATGACCGGTCTGTTGCTGGGCATCCTGCTGTCCCGCGTGGTGGCAGGACTGATCGCCGAGGTGGCAGGCTGGCGGGCGGTGTTCGTATGCGCAGCGGTGCTGATGCTGCTCACCGTGCTGTTGATCCGCACCCTGCCGGAGTCGGCCCCCACCACCGATGCCGGGTACCGTGCGGTGCTGGCCTCGGTACTCCGACTGATGTCCGCCGAAGCCGTTCTGCGGCAACGGATCGCGTACGGCGCACTGACGTACGCGTCGTTCGGGGTGTTCTGGACGAGCGTGGGATTCCTCCTCGCCGGACCGGGATACGGGTGGTCCGATGCGCGCATCGGGATGTTCACCCTCTTCGGGGTCGCGGGTGCGTTGGCCGCGCGTGTGGCGGGTGCTCTCGCCGACCGGGGATATGCGCGTCGCCAGACCGGATTCTTCGTCGCCGTCACCGCGGCGAGTTTCGTGCTGCTCGCCGTCGGGGAGCGTCACGTCGTCGCGCTGGCGATCGGGGTCGCACTGCTCGATCTGGGGATCCAGGGAACACACATCAGCAACCAGAGTCTGATCTACCCGCTTCGGTCCGACGCTCGAAGCCGCCTCAACACCGCCTACATGACCTGCTACTTCCTCGCAGGATCGCTCGGGAGTGTGCTGTCCACCCTCGCGTACTTCGGTGGAGGCTGGAAAGCGGTGTGCGTGCTGGGGGCGGTCTTCCCCACCTGTGGTCTCGGGCTCTGGATTCGCGAGATGCAGGGCGTGAGGCGTGCGCGGACGTGCGTTCCCGTCGAGCAGGCCGGGAACGCCTGACACCGTAGTGATCCCCCCGAGATTCCGGGCGTGCGGCCGGCGGGTCTAGTGTTCGGCGATGTGAGTAGACGCACCGAAGTGGTGTCCGCGCCGATCCGGCGCCTCGCGAACCGGTTGACGCGCAGCCCGGCCAGGGTGGTGGCGCTGGGCTTCGCCGCAGCGATCGCGGTGGGCACGGTGCTGCTGCTGACCCCGGCCGCGACGCAGTCGGGTACCGGAGCAGGCGTGATGGCGGCGCTGTTCACCGCGACCTCCGCGACGTGCCTGACCGGCCTGATCGTCGTGGACACGCCCACCTACTGGTCCGGATTCGGGCAGGGTGTGATCGTCGGGCTGATCCAGGTGGGTGGACTCGGCATCATGACGATGGCCTCGTTGATCGGTTTGGTGCTGGCCGACCGGATCGGCCTGAAGGCCCGGCTCAACGCTGCGGCGGAGGTTCGTACGTCCGGACTCGGCGACGTCCGCAGTGTCGTCGTCGGTGTGGTGCGTACCAGCGTGCTCATCGAAACCGTCGTGGCGTCGGCCCTGGCGCTCCGTTTCGCCGTGGGCTACGACGAAACCCCGGCCCGAGCGGTGTGGCTGGGGGTCTTCCACGCGATCTCGGCGTTCAACAACGCGGGGTTCGCTCTCTACAGCGACAACATCGTCGGGTTCGCCGCCGATCCGTGGATCTGTGTGCCGTTGATGATCGCGGTGATCCTCGGTGGCATCGGGTTTCCGGTGCTGTTCGAACTCGGCAGGCACCTGAGAGGACACCGGAAGCGCTGGTCGCTGCATACCCGGTTGACGGTGGTGGTGACCGCGGTGCTTCTGGTGGTGGGCCCGCTGCTGGTCCTGGTGCTCGAATGGAATCACACTCTGCAGGGACACGATTGGGGCGCGAAGCTGCTCACCGCCACCTTCCAGGGCGTCATGCCGCGCACCGCGGGGTTCAACAGCGTCGACTACGCCCAGGTGGACAACGCGACATTGCTGGTGACCGATGTACTGATGTTCATCGGAGGCGGGAGCGGCGGCACCGCCGGCGGTATCAAGGTCACGACGTTCGCCCTGCTGTTGTTCGTCATCGCCGCCGAGGTCCGGGGCGAGAAGTCCGTGACGGTGTTCGATCGGCGCATCGATCCGCGTCTCCAACGCCAGGCCCTGGCGGTGGCGTTGATCGGTGTGGCGCTGGTGATGGTGCCGACACTCGTGCTTCTCGCCGGTACCGCATTCGACCTCGACGTACTGCTGTTCGAGGTCACCTCGGCGTTCGCGACCGTGGGGCTGTCCACCGGCATCACCGCTCAGTTGCCGTCCTGGGGACAACTGATCCTGGTGACGCTGATGTATCTGGGCCGGATCGGACCCATCACGCTCGTCAGTGCATTGGCGGCCCGAGACCGTGGTCGCCGCTACGAACTACCCACAGAAAGGCCCTTCATTGGCTAGGAAACCGGCCGCCGATGTCGTCGTCGTCCTGGGGCTCGGACGATTCGGAAAATCGCTTGCGCTCGAACTGATGGCTCAGGGCACCGAGGTGCTCGGTATCGATGCGAGCGAAGCGGTGATCGAGAAGGTGTCGGGCCGGCTCACGCACGCTGCCGTCGCCGACACCACCGACGAGGAATCACTTCGGCAGTTGTCGGTGCACGAATACGGCCGGGCGGTCGTGGGGATCGGGTCCGACCTCGAGGCGAGCCTCCTCACGGCCTCGGCGTTGATCAACATGGCGGTACCGAACGTGTGGGCCAAGGCGATCAGCAACGCGCACGCCCGGATCCTCACCCAGATCGGTGTGCATCACGTCGTGCGACCCGAGCACGACATGGGCAAACGCGTTGCGCACCTGGTGCGTGGGCGGATGATGGACTACATCGAGTTCGACGACGGCTTCGCCATGGTCAAGACGGTCGCACCGGCATTCGCCGTAGGAAAGCCTTTGTCGCAGACGACGATCCGAAGCCGCTACGGCGTGACGGTGGTGGCGATCAAGCGACCGGGGGAGGGATTCACCTACGCCACGGCCGACACCGTGATCTCTCCCGGCGACACGATCATCGTCTCCGGGCAGGCGCGCGAGACCGAACGGTTCGCCGAACTGGCGTGAGGCCGGATCGGGCGACGGGAGAGGGTGTCGGCCGTCACGCCCCCACGTGTCATACTTTTGGTATGACGCCGGGTAACGCCTACGTTCACCACGATGTGGTCGTCATCGGTGCCGGTATCTCCGGTCTCGGTGCCGCGGTCCACCTGCGCCGACACGGTATCGACTTCGTCGTCCTCGAGAAGGCCGACGCGATCGCCGGAACCTGGCGGGACAACACCTACCCCGGCTGTGCATGCGATGTGCCGTCGGCGCTCTATTCCTACTCCTTCGCGCCCAACCGCGAGTGGTCCCGCTTGTTCGCCGGACAGGCCGAGATCCGGCGGTACATCGAAGACGTGGCCGAGACGAACGGAGTGCTCCCGCACATCCGGTTCGGCACCGAGATGCAGCGCGCCCGGTGGGACGACCGCGCCCATCGGTGGACGGTGCACACGTCCGCCGGAGTGATCACGGCCGATGCGCTCGTCGCGGCCGCGGGCCCGTGGAACGAACCGCTCATCCCGCACATTCCCGGGCTCGACACCTTTCCCGGTGAGGTGTTCCACTCCTCCCGATGGAACCATCGGTACGACCTGAGCGGAAAACGCGTCGCGGTGGTCGGGACCGGCGCGTCGGCGGTGCAGTTCGTTCCCGAGATCCAGCCGGACGTTGCCGAACTGCACCTGTATCAGCGCACCGCCCAATGGGTGCTGCCGAAACCCGACTATCCCCTCCGGCGTCTCGAACGTGCCGTCCTGCGCCGAGTGCCGGGTGCCCACGAAGTGTTGCGACGATCCGAGTACGCGATCATGGAAATGCTGGGGCTCGGCTTCCGGAACCCGGCGTTCATGAAGGTGCTGCAGCAGGTCGGCCGGGCATGGTTGCGTCTGCAGGTGCACGACCGGCGACTACGCGACCTCCTCACACCGGAGTACACGCCGGGTTGCAAACGCATGCTGTTCTCCAACACCTACTACCGATCCCTGACCCGGTCGAACGTCGAAGTGCATCCCACCGCCGTGGCGTCGGTGCGGGGAAATGTGGTGATCGGCGGGGACGGTGTCGAACGCGAGGTGGACGCCGTCATCTTCGGTACGGGTTTCCGCATCCTGGACATGCCGATCGCCGGGCGGATCGTCGACGGGCAGGGTCGTAGCCTCGACGATCACTGGAGTGGCAGCCCCCAGGCGTATCTCGGAACGACGGTCGCCGGTTTCCCCAATGCCTTCGTTCTGCTCGGCCCCTCGTTGGGCACCGGACACACGTCCGCCTTCACGATCCTGGAAGCGCAACTGGGATACGTCATGCAGGCGCTGATCCGAGCGCGGCAGGAGGGATGGACCCGGATGGAGCCGCGACGGGCCGTGCAGGATGCCTTCAACCGGACGGTGCAGGACGCACTCGACGGGACCGTGTACAACGCCGGCGGTTGTCGTAGTTACTTCTTCGATGTCAACGGCCGCAACAGTTTCAACTGGCCGTGGTCCACGGACCGGATGCTGCGGGAGCTGTCGACGTTCGACGAGGCGGCGTTCGATGTCTCCTCGGTCCCACCCGCACGAATGTGATCGGTCGGGCGGGGAATCGTCCTCAGGAGGGGTCTTCGATGCGCAGACCGAGATGAGCGGCGAAGTGTCCTGCCAGTTCGACGGCCTGATGGGCGCTGATCGTCGCACCCTTCATACCGCCCGGGTTGCGGATCGTGTCGATCCGCAACCCGCGGAGATCGACCTGGTCGAGAGATGCGCGGTCGACGTCGAGGACACCGACGGAACAGTCCTCGAAGGCGACGCGGGTGAACGTGCCGCCTCCCAGATCCAGTTCGTCGAGGATGCAGCCGCGGAAGAGCACGTCGCGTCCCGTGGCGGCCCGCAGATTGACCAGGCCGAGTTTCGAATCCGCGATCGTGACGCTGCGCAGATCCGCGTCGAAGAGGTCCAGCGCACCGATCCGGCTGTCCCGGATGTGCACGCGGTGCAGGCCGCTGCGCGGCGCGAACAGATTCGGTGCCTGCATGCGCTCGACCAGAGTGTCGCGCAGGCGTGCGCTCGTGAGGTCGCTGTCGGCGACGATCGGTGTGACGAGCGAACATTCGGACATGACGATCCCCGTCAGATCACGGCCCGTGAGGTCCGTGTCGGTGTAGCGCACGCTCTCGAAGATCCCGTGCGCGAGCAGCTCGTCGCCGTCCGCGTCGGTGAGGACACCGAGGTCCGGAGCGTCGATCCTCGGCGGGTGGGTGGTGGAACGAGCAGCCATGGTTCTCGGGGCCTCCGGATCGGTCGGGTGTCTGCCGTTCAGCTTCCCAACCCGTCGGGTTCGGGGGAACGTGGGGGACAGTCCCGTCGCCGGTGGCGATGTGCTACTCGGGCTATGCGGGTCGACGCTGCTGGGCCGCCCGCGCTCGGTGCCTGCGCACAGCGGCGCGGTTCGCGCAGCGCACGGAGCAGTACCGCTGGCGACCGTTGCGGGTGATGTCGACGACCACGGCCGAGCACGGGTTGGTGGGAATGTCCGCTGCGGCGCACCGGTGGAGGCGGTGCATTCCGCGCGTGGTGAGGTGCAGTGCCGTGCCGACGCTGATCACCGCGCGCAGTACGTCGGGGAGCGGTTGCACCTCGTCGCGGTAGTGCAGGTGCCACCCCTCGCCGTCGTGATCGGTCAGCCGGGGATAGGCCGCTGCGGTGGCCATCTGCGCGTTGAGCAGGCGCGCACGTTCCCTGGGGTCGGACGCGTCGACGATGGCGAGCCAGTCGTCGATGACCTCGCGGGTGCGTGGATGGTCGTCGGGCGCGGTCGGGAAGTCCATGGTCATCCCCACCTCGCGCGTACGGGCCACGATGCCGTCCCGATCGTCGGGCCAGTCGCCGGCCAGCGACGCCGCGAGGAGGACCGCATACTCGCCGTAAGGGGTGAGATGCATAAGGCCATTACATCATGGTGGTGGACATGACCGCTATCGAAGCTCGGAACCCACAGGAATGCCCGGTCCGGACTCCCGCTCACGAACACGCGTGGAGCGTGGAGTCGAGTCACGCCACGTCGATCGGACAGGTGCTGTACGTGCGCTGCGTCGGGTGCGGGGCCCGGCGCGTCGATCTCGGCGGGGCGCCTTTCGTTCCACCGACCGCGCTGAGTACCGAAGTGTCCCCGAACGATTGAGTCACCGGGGCGAGAGCCGGACGTGTGCAGATTCCCGTCAGAAATCGCCCTCGGCGACCTGGAAGCACACCAGTCCCATCCGTCGCCACATGCGCACCACCTGATCGCGATCGTCGAGCACCGCGATGATGCGATAGCGGTGCCGGATGTGACGGTCGAACAGCTCGGCCTTGACGATCGAATCCTTCCGGTTGTCGCCGGCCGGACGCATGTACAGCTCGTCGTAGGGGATGTCGTGCCGGGCGAGCCACTCCTCGGTTTCCGGCCGGCACACGCCGTCGCGTCCCGAGAGCAGCACGATCGCCGCCCTGTCGGGTGCGGCGGCGAACGCTCGCACCGCGGCCTCGACCGCCGGGGAGACGGTGTCCTCGCCCACCCTGTGCCAGTGATACGGACTCCGGTCGCTCATGTGCGCGAGCGTTCCGTCGATGTCGACGAGCCAGGCCGCCGGGAGGGTCGGATCCTCGACGTACCGTGCCGGAGTTGCGGGCGCGTTTCCCGGCGGCCGGTGCCGCTGCCTTGGTCGTTCCCTGCGATCGCGTGTCTTCTTCGCCACGGACGTCGTATACCCACTCCTGCTCCGCGATGAGTATGCGAGCCGAGCGGGGTCTGCCTTCGTGACAGTGGAACACATTCGACGATACGAGGAGTCACGATGCCCAGGATCACTCCGTGGTTGTGGTTCGACATGAACGCCGAGGAGGCCGCGAACTTCTACCTCGGCATCTTCCCCAACTCCAAGATCGGTGAGATCACCCGCTACACCGAAGAGTCCACCGGAGGTGACATCCCGGTTCCGCCCGGGACCCCGATGACGGTCGAGTTCTTCCTCGACGGTCAGGTCTTCTACGGACTCAACGGGGGACCGCAGTTCCGGTTCTCCGAAGCGGTGTCCTTCCAGATCGACTGCGCCGATCAGGAGGAGGCCGACCACTACTGGTACGCGCTGACCGCCGACGGCGGTGAGGAATCCGCCTGCGGATGGTTGAAGGACAAGTACGGCCTGTCGTGGCAGGTGGTACCGAAACGGCTGAACGAACTTCTCGCCGACCCCGATCCGGAGGTCGCGAAGCGCGTGACCGCCGCGATGATGAAGATGCGCCGGATCGACGTGTCGGCGCTGGAGGCCGCCGCGCGCGGCTGATCGGCGCCCGAGCGCTGCGGTACGTTTCGGTGCATGACCACTCGCACCCAGCGGCTCGACGACCTGCCGTTCACCGGCAGACATCGCCGCCTGCTGACCGGCTCCGGCGTGGGCTGGGCCCTCGACGCCATGGACGTTGGGTTGATCTCGTTCGTCATGGCAGCCCTGGCCGTGCAGTGGGATCTGTCGTCGACGCAGCTCTCGTGGATCGGATCCATCGGCTTCGTCGGCATGGCGATCGGTGCGTCCCTCGGTGGTCTGCTCGCCGACCGCATCGGACGCCGGCAGGTCTTCGCCGCGACGCTGCTCGTCTACGGTCTCGCGACCGGTGCGGCGGCGCTGTCGACCTCGGTGGCGATGCTCATCGTCCTGCGGTTCGTCGTCGGACTCGGTCTCGGTGCCGAACTGCCGGTCGCGTCGACGCTGGTCAGTGAGTTCGCGCCCCGCAAGGTGCGAGGACGCGTGGTCGTCGCCCTCGAGGCGTTCTGGGCGGTCGGCTGGCTCCTGGCCGCTCTCATCGGTTATTTCGTCGTTCCCACCAGCGACAACGGGTGGCGGTGGGCGCTCGCCGTCGGGCTCGTCCCGGCCGCCTACGCCCTCGTCGTGCGGTTCGGCCTACCCGAATCCGTGCGTTATCTCGAGAGTCGCGGACGGCACGCGGAAGCCGAGGCGATCGTGCGGGACTACGAGCAATCGGCCGGTGTCACGTCCGTTCCGGAGGACGAACAACCCGTCCGGACCGTCGCGGAAGTCGAGCGCGCTCCCCGGGGCTCGGTGTGGGCGCCGAATCTGCGCCGTCGCACCGCGGCGCTGTGGATCGTGTGGTTCGGCATCAACTTCTCGTACTACGGCGTCTTCATCTGGTTGCCGAGCCTGCTCGTCGCGCAGGGCTTCGACCTGGTCACCTCGTTCGGATACACGCTGATCATCACCCTTGCCCAGCTGCCTGGCTACGGCGTCGCGGCGTGGCTGATCGAGGTGTGGGGACGACGCACGACGCTGGGTGTCTTCCTCGCCGGTTCGGCCGTCTCGGCAGGGTTGTTCGGCCTCGCCGAGACACCGGGAACGATCGTCGCGGCCGGTATGGCGCTGTCGTTCTTCAATCTCGGAGCATGGGGTGCGTTGTACGCGATCGGCCCCGAGCTGTATCCCACACCGGTCCGCGGCGCCGGTACCGGTTCGGCCGCGGCCTTCGGCCGGCTCGCGTCGATCATCGCCCCGCTGCTGGTGCCGGTGCTGCTGGACACCGGTGGCAACGGTCTCGTCTTCGGCGCGTTCGCGGCGTCGTTCGTCGTCGCCGCACTCGCCGCGTTCACCCTGCCCGAGCGGGCCGGGACGGTCCTCGACGAGAGGTGACGTCGGGAACCGTCCCGGCCGGAGCTCAGAAGCGCTCGCGCAGTTCGACTTTGCGGATCTTTCCGGACGCGGTCTTCGGCAGGGCACCGAAGACGATGCTGTCGGGCACCTTGAAGCCGGCGAGCTGCGAACGCACGTGTGCCCGCAGTTCCGCCTCGTCGGCGTTCGCGCCGCTGCGCAACGTCACGTAGGCGACGGGACGTTCGCCCCACTTCTCGCTCGGTGCTGCGACCACGGCCGCCTCGAGAACGACCGGGTGGCTGATGAGAGCCGCCTCGACCTCGGCGGAGGAGATGTTCTCGCCGCCGGAGATGATGACGTCCTTGGCGCGGTCGCGGATCTCGATGTAGCCGTCCGGATGCATGACGCCGATGTCGCCGGTGCGGAACCAGCCGTCCGGCACCGCGCGGGCGGTCGCGTCCGGGTTGTTGTAGTAGCCGAGCATCACATTGTTGCCGCGCAGTGCGATCTCGCCGGACGTCTCACCGTCGGCCGGAACGTCGGATCCCATCGCGTCGACGATGCGGACTTCACCGGCCACGATATTGCCGACACCCTGCCGGGAACGCAGCCGTGCCTTCTCGTCCTCGGGGAGGACATCCCACTCCGAACGCCACTCGCAGATCGCCGCCGGACCGTATGTCTCGGTGAGCCCGTACAGGTGGGTGATGTCGAGTCCGAGGGCGGTGCACCGCTCGATGAGGGCGGGCGCCGGCGGTGCGCCACCGATGGCGGCGACCACACGATGGTCGATGCCGCCGGCAGTGGGGGCGTCCACCAGCGACGCGAGCACGGTCGGCGCGCCGCACAGGTGCGTGACGTTCTCGGTGCGCACGAGATCCCAGATCCGTTCGGGATCGACCTTGGGCAGGCACACGTGCGTGCCACCGGCCGCGGTGACCGCCCAGGTGAACGTCCAGCCGTTGCAGTGGAACATCGGCAGCGTCCACAGATAGGCGGATCCGCTGTCCAGCCCGAAGTGCGCGACCATTGCCAGGGCCTGCAGGTAGGCGCCGCGCGCGTGGTACATCACGCCCTTCGGATCACCGGTGGTGCCGGACGTGTAGTTCAGAGCGATCATGCTGCGCTCGTCGGCGAGCGGCACGTACCGGTGGCGGGCCTCCGCGAGCCTGTCCTCGTAGTCGTCGCCGACGACGGTAATGGACGGCAGGCCGGCCGTCGCCTCGCGGGCCAGGTCGGCCAGCGACTGCTCGACGAGCAGGACCCGGCTGCCCGAGTGCTCGAGGACGAACCGGAGTTCCGGCGCGGTGAGGCGAGTGTTGAGCGAGACGAGCACGGCGCCTGCGTAGAGCACGCCGTAGTGCGCCTCGAGCATCAGCGAGGTGTTCGGCGCGAGCACCGCGACACGGTCGCCGGGTTGGACGCCGAGAGCGTGCAACATGCCCGACTGCCGCAGGCACCGATCGCGCAGTTCGGCGTAGGTGCGGCGGATGTCTCCGTCCACCACCGCGAGGTCGTCACGGAAGACTCGGGCGGAACGGTCGAGAAATGCTGTGGGCGTGAGTGTTTCGAAACTGAAAAGCTCGGTCACCTTGGTCGGTGCTCCTTCGGATTACGTCGCGCGCGTACTCCCCGTCGCGAACGATGATGCGCACACCTCCCCGTGTGCTGTGAGGGCATTGCTCATTCTTCCAAGAGCCGTTACCGATCTTGAACAGGGTCCATCTCTTTCCGTACCGGCTGAACGCTCCGTCTGCCGTTGACCGGACCCGGAATCCGGCGTTCACTGAGAGGCACCGTGCCCGTCCACGAGAGAAGGCGAGCGGTATGAGTGCTCGGCAGAACGAAGCCCGCCGAACCTCCCGTCCGGCGCGGCGGTCGACCGCGACGCGCGCGAGGACCACGGGGACGGAGACTCCCGCCGAGCCTGCGCGGACGCGCAGCCGTCGACCTCGCGAGCCCGAGCCCGCGGCGCGGCGCGGCACTCGCGAACCCGACAGCACCGCGCGGCGCCGAGATCGCGACCCCGGAACCGGCTCGCGACGCACCTCGACCCGAACCTCATCCCGATCGACCACTCGGACATCGACCCGTTCGGACGCCACGCCCCGCGCTCGTGCGAAGCCGGCACTTCCGACGGAGAGACGACCGCGTCCGCCGGCGAACGACGCCCGGGCAGGAAAACCGACACGCCGGGCACGTGAGCGGACACGACCCGAGCAGACCCGACCCGAGCAGACCCGACCCGAGCAGACACAGCCGGAACCCGCATCGCTCCTCGAGAGGTTGAAGGATGCACTGCGGACCGGTGTCCGTACCGCGCTGGCCGGACTCCGGGGACTCGGGGCGAGACTGATCCGGAAGATCCGCGGATGGGTGGACTCGCTCCTCGGCGAGGTCACCAGCGGTGGCGTGGGACTGCAGGCGGTCCTCGCCGGCATCCGGGCCGCGCTGGAGGGTCGCAATCCGGCCCTCGCCGCACTCGGCGGGTTGATCTCCGGACTCAGCACCAAGGCGAAGATCGGCCTGGCCGTCGTGATCGCGCTGGTGCTGCTGCTCGGACCCGTCCTGCTCGTGATCCTGTTGCTGGCCGTCCTTGTCGCAGCGGTGATCAGCGCCGTCCGGTCCGCGGGGGACTGATCTGCCGGAACGACCGGTCCGTCTGCCGTGAGCAGACGAACCGCCGGTTCGCGCCCATCGGGGGTCAGGCTGGCTGCATGACGACCACCGAACCACTCTCGTACCGGGACCAACTGGCCGACAGACTCTTCCGTCAGCGCATCCTGCGACTGACCGGAGAGGTGGACGACGAGATGGCCGAGCGCGTTTGCTCGGAACTCGTCCTGCTCGCCTCCGCCGACGACCGGCGCGACATCGTCCTGCACATCAACTCGCCCGGCGGATCCGTCTTCGCCGGCCTCGCCATCTACGACACGATGCAACTCGTTCCCAACGACATCGTCACCGTGGCAGCGGGATTCGCCGCCAGTATGGGGCAGGTCCTGCTCGCGGCAGGCACCAAGGGCAAACGCGCGAGCCTTGCCCACAGCCGGATCATGATGCACCAACCCTCGGCCGGATTCTCGGGGACGGCCGTCGACATCGCGATCCAGGCCGAGAATCTCGAATACATGAAACTGCAGTCGCAGCAGATTCTCTCGGACGCCACCGGACATTCACTCGAGGAGATCGAACGCGACAGCGACCGCGACCGGTGGTTCACCGCCGAACAAGCACGCGAGTACGGCATCGTCGACACCGTCGTCGGGTCGCTCGCCGAACTGGCGCCGTTCGCCGCGGGACGACAGATGGGACTGGGACGATGAGCACCTACACGATCCCCAACGTCATCGAACGCACACCGGCGGGGGAGCGGTCGTTCGACGTCTTCAGCCGGTTGCTCAACGAACGCATCGTCTTCCTCGGCACCGAGATCGACGACGGGGTCGCCAACGTCGTGATGGCCCAGATGCTGCATCTCGAGGCCGAATCTCCCGACCGGGAGATCGGTCTCTACATCAATTCGCCCGGTGGATCGTCCACCGCGATGCTCGCGATCTACGACACCATGCAGTTCCTGCGTCCGAAGGTCGCGACCTACTGCATGGGTCAGGCCGCCTCGGCGGCCGCCGTGCTGCTCGCGGCCGGAGCCCCCGGTCGCCGACACGTGCTCGCCCATTCGCGGGTGTTGCTGCACCAGCCCTCGGCGCAGGGGCAGGGCACCATCTCCGATCTGGCCCTGCAGGCGGCGGAGGTGATGAGGGTGCGGGCCCAGACCGAGGAGATCCTGGCCGCGCACACCGGGCGCGACATCGACCGACTGCGCCGCGACACCGACCGGGACCGGATCTTCTCGCCGACGGAGGCGGTGGCCTACGGCCTGGCCGATCACGTCGTCGTCGACCGGGACGGATGACCCGTCACACCGTCACGTGGTCACACTGTGACGCAGTCACACCGTCATGCCGCGCACAACTCGACGCCGGCGTGACCCGTGGCCCGGAGTGTGCGGTGCGCGGTCATCCGGCGGATCCCGCGCGCGAGCAGTTGCTCCATCGGAAGCTCCAGCGCATCGCACACGGACCGCAGCATCTCGGAGGAGGCCTCCTTGCGTCCACGTTCGACCTCCGACAGATACTGCTTCGACATCCCCACCGTGCGGGCGACGTCCTCGAGGCTGCGGTCCTGATCGCGACGCTCGTCGCGCAGGATCTCGCCGTAGATCTGGCGGAGCAGCCGGGGCTCGGTGCTGTCGGCTCCCCGCGCGGGAGTCCGTGCCGACTTCGCGGCGGTGGCGAAATCGATCACGCGACCCTGCTCCGGCTCCATGCCGACCATTGTGCCGTCGATCCGGCGGCATCGGATCGGGTTCAGCCGAGGACGAACACCGCCCCGGCAGATGTGTAACGGGCCCGTAACCGCAGTTAACCGAACACATGACCTGGCGCCGATAACGTCGGCGCACCACGACGTATACAGCCGTGGATACAGGACAGGAGTTCGGGTGCCGACAGGATTGCACAGGCTTGCGGCTGCGCTCGACGCGCAGCTCGCGGACACCGACGCGGCATACGCCGCGACCTATCCCGGGACCGACGGTGCCCGCCAACCGGTGCACACCGTCTACCTCCCGGCCGACCGCTACGACGCCGGGATCGTGGCACGGTGGGGAGCCGACGCGCTCGACACCCTCGACACCCACATCGACGGACCCGCGGACCTCGCCGCGGTCACCGGCATCGAACCCGAACTCGCCGAGACGGTCCTCCCGCTCGTGGAGGCCAAACTGCGCACCGAACCGATCGAGGATCTGCGCATCGACTTCGAGGACGGTTTCACTCGCCCCGGCATTCCCGAGCACGAACGCGACGCCGACGAGGACGCCCACGTCGCCCGCGCCGCCGCCGAACTCGCGACCGATCCCACCGCGACACCCTTCGTCGGCATCCGGTTCAAGTCCTTCGAGGCCGCCACCCGGCGCCGCGGCCTCCGCACACTCGACGTCTTCGTCGCCGAACTCACCGGAAAGTGCGCTCTCCCGGACGGATTCGTCGTGACGCTGCCCAAGGTCACCGCGCCCGAACAGGTGGCCGCCATGGTGACGGTCTGCGAACACCTCGAGGCCACCTACCCCCTCGCCGCACCCCTGCGGTTCGAGATCCAGATCGAGACGCCACAGGCGATCTGCGGACCCGACGGCACCGCGGCCGTCGCCACGATGATCCGAGCGGCCCGCGGACGCTGTTCGGGACTGCACTACGGCACCTACGACTACTCGGCCGCGTGCGACATCGCCGCGGAGTACCAGGCGATGGACCACCCCGTCGCCGACCACGCCAAGGCCACGATGCAGGTCGCGGCAGCGGGCACCGGGGTGCGGTTGTCCGACGGGTCCACCAACCGCCTTCCCGTCGGCACCCGCGACGAGATCCGTGCGGCATGGGGACTGCACGCCCGCCTGATCGACCGGTCGCTGCGCCGCGGTTTCTACCAGGGCTGGGATCTGCACCCGGCGCAGTTGCCCACCCGCTACGCCGCGACCTTCGCGTTCTATCGCCGGTCGCTGTCCACCGCCGCGGGACGCGTCGCGGCCTATCTCGACCCGGCCCTGTCGTCGGGATATCTCGACGAACCCGCCACCGCCCGTGCTCTCGCCGCCTTTCTCCTGCGAGGAACGAGCTGCGGAGCCCTCACCGAGAAGGAAGTATGCGATCGCACAGGCACGAATCTCGACCACCTGGCCCGGCTCGCGGGTCGACCGACGGCGGTGACGCGATGACCACCATGATCCGCGCGCGACGCGCCGTGGTGGGGGACGAGGAACGCAGCTGCGCCGTCCACGTGCGCGACGGTCGCATCGTCGCAATCGAGGAGTACGACGACGCCGCTCCGGCCGGTGCACGGGAGATCGTCCTCGCCGACGACGAGATGCTGCTCCCCGGCCTGGTGGACACGCACGTCCACGTCAACGAACCCGGCCGCACCGAATGGGAGGGATTCGCGACGGCGACACGTGCCGCCGCGGCCGGGGGAGTGACGACGATCGTCGACATGCCCCTCAACTCCATCCCGTCCACCGTAGACGTGGAGGCCCTCGAGGTGAAGCAGAAGGTCGCGGCCGAGCAGGTCACCGTCGACGTCGGATTCTGGGGCGGTGCGGTCCCCGGCAACCTCGCCGAGCTCGAACCTCTCTGGGACGCAGGGGTGTACGGCTTCAAGTGCTTCCTCGCGTATTCGGGTCTCGACGAGTACCCGCCGCTGGACCGCGAGCAGATGGTCGAGGCGATGCGTGTGATCGCCGGCTTCGGCGGCCTGCTCATCGTGCATGCCGAGGACGGACCGACCCTCGATGCGCAGGACCCGCCGGCCGGTCCTCGATACGACGACTTCCTGTACTCGCGACCACCGGTCGCCGAATCTCGTGCCGTGGCCCAGGTCATCGACGGCGCGCGGCAGACCGGATGCCGCGTGCACATCCTGCACCTGTCGGACGCGGGAAGCCTCCCGCTCGTCGCCGCGGCGAAGGCCGAGGGGCTGCCCGTCACCGCGGAGACCTGCCCGCACTATCTGTCGCTGTTCAGTGAGGAGATCCTCGACGGCTCCACACATTTCAAGTGCTGCCCACCGATTCGTGAGGCCCGTAACCGGGAAGCGCTGTGGCGCGGCCTGGCCGACGGCACACTCGACTGCATCGTCTCCGATCACTCGCCGTGCCTGCCGGAACTGAAGAAGTTCGTCACCGGCGACTTCGGCGAGGCCTGGGGCGGAATCTCGTCGCTGCAACTCGGACTGCCCATCGTGTGGTCGGAGGCCCGCAAGCGCGGGCACACACTCGTCGACGTGGTGCGCTGGATGGCCGGTCGCACCGCCGACCTCGTGGGCCTGGCCGACCGCGGTGCCATCGCCGTGGGCAACAGTGCCGACCTGTGCGTCTTCGCGCCCGACGACGCCTTCGTGGTCTTCCCGGAGCGACTGCACCACCGCAACGCGGTGACGCCCTACGCCGAACGCGCGCTGGCCGGGGTCGTGCGGCAGACCTGGCTCGCCGGTGAACCACTCACCGTCACCCTCGGCGCCACCGACCCCGCACCGCGTGGTGCGCTGCTCTCCCGAAAGGAAAACCGTTGACCGAAGCAGATTTCCTGCAACTGCCCGATCTCGCCGCGCGATCGCTGGGCGGAGCCGTCGTGTACGCGAACGACGAGTTCTTCGCGAGTCGCGAGAACCTGATCTCGCCGGGCGCACCCGATTTCGATCCGTCCGAGTTCGGGCACAAGGGAAAAGTCTACGACGGGTGGGAGACCCGGCGTCGCCGCGAGTCCGGGCACGACTTCGCGGTGGTCCGGCTCGGCGTTCCCGGTGTCGTCGAGGGCATGGTGATCGACACCGCCTGGTTCACCGGCAACTACCCGCCCTTCGCATCCGTCGAGGGGGTGAACCTCGATGGTTACCCGACCGATCGGGAACTCCTGGACGCACCGTGGGAACCGGTCCTCGAGCGGGTGGCCCTGAAGGGGGACACCGCGAACGCCTTCGCGGTGGACGACAACCGGCGCTGGACGCACCTGCGCCTGAACATCTTTCCCGACGGCGATGTGGCCCGATTCCGCGTGCACGGACATGCGCGCCCGGACCCGGCCTTCCTCACGGGCACGATCGATCTCGCGGCCCTCGAGAACGGTGGCGACGTCGTCGCGTGCTCGAACCGTTTCTATTCGTCGCCGCGCAACATCATCGGCCTCGGTCGCTCGCGGCACATGGGGGAGGGCTGGGAGAACGCCCGTCGCCGCGACGACGGCAACGACTACGTGGTGATCCGCCTCGCCGGGCAGGGCTGCGTCGATCATGTCGAGATCGACACCTCCTATTTCGTCGGCAACGCACCGGGAGCGGCACGCCTGAGCGGAATTCCCAGCGAGGACGCGATGTCCGACGAATCGTCCTGGGTCGACCTCGTGCCGCGGACCGCACTGCTGCCGGACTGCCGGCATCGTTTCCGCGTCGATTCGCCGACGCCGGTCGAGTTCGTGCGGCTCGACGTCTATCCCGACGGCGGCATCGCCCGCCTGCGTGTGAACGGACGACTGACCTGAGACAGATCTGACGAACGTATTACCCAGGTGACGACGGTGTTCGACGTCACCGCCAAAGACGCGCGACGAACGCGCTTGCGCGGTGGGCAGAAGCCGGACCGGTGTGGGCTGTGCGTGTCACGTCCGGTCGACCGGTTCACCGCTCTTCGTCGGGCGTGCTCCGTCATGGCGCCCCAGATGCCGTGTGTTTCTCCGGCGGCGAGCGCATAGTCGCCGCACTCTCCACGAACGCTGCAGCTCATGCAGATACTGCATGCCAGCTGCTCCCGGCGCGCTCGTGCACCTCGGGTTTCGACTTCGGGTGCAAAGAACATCTCCGCGCCGTAGAACCGGCAGAGTGCCCGACTCTGCCAGTCCCAGGCGTGTCCGTCGAGACTCGTGTGCGACAGGCGTTTTCCCATCGCTTTCAACAATCCGTCTCAACTCACCCCGAGGAACCGCATTGCATTCTCGTGCTCGATCATGGCGCGGGCCTCGGGCGTCAGGAACTCACTCTTACGAACCACGCTTCCCACCGGTCGCTCGCCGAGGGGATACGGATAGTCACTACCGACGAGTACCCGTTCGGAACCCATCGTATCGACGAGCAGTCGAAGGGCTCGCTCGTCGAATACGACGGAATCGACGTAGAACCGGTCCACATATTGGGAGGGTGGCTTGGCCGACGTGCCGATGATGTCGTGACGGCGGTGCCACGCGTTGTCGACGCGACCGAGCCAGAATGCGAAGGACCCACCGCCATGAGCGAACGCGATTCGCAGACCCTCGTCAATCCGGTCGAATCCTCCGCCCAGAATCAGCGAGAGAATCGACAAGTGGGTCTCGGCCGGCATTCCTGCGAGCCACTGGGCCATCCACCGGTCCAAGCGTGGCGAGTTTGCCATGTCCCACGGATGCACGAACACCGGAACCGACAGCGAGGCGCAGTGCTGCAGGAAGGTCACTATCCCATCGCTGTCGAGATCGCGATCACCGACGTGATTACCGATCTCGACGCCGCGGTGCCCATTTTCGACACACCGTTCCAATTCGCGGCATGCGGCATCCGTGTCCTGCAGGGGGACTTGGCAGAACGGAATGAGCCGATCCGGTGCCGGTTCGACGATCGTGAGAGCCAGGTCGTTGAAGATGCGCGCGATCCGCTCGGCTTCTTCGGGCGTACGTCCGTAATTGAAGAAAGCGGGGGTGGGGGAGACGACCTGTGCCCGGACACCGTCCGCATCCATGTCACGCAGTCGCACTTCGTAATCCCACGCATCGGACTGGATACGGCGGAACTCACGCGT
Source organism: Rhodococcus gordoniae (assembly GCF_001646655.1). Lineage (GTDB taxonomy): Bacteria > Actinomycetota > Actinomycetes > Mycobacteriales > Mycobacteriaceae > Rhodococcus > Rhodococcus gordoniae. Next base: position 45,400 of record NZ_LPZN01000001.1, read on the forward strand.
ACCCATCATGATGATTGCGTCGGATTCGCTTTCGACCCGAAGCCACGGTGCGTCGACCCCGGCGTCGGCACTCAGGTCGGGCCACCCCTTCGGAACGTAATGGGTGTGTACGTCGATGATGTCGCTCATGTCATCCCTTTCCGGGATGCAGTGCGCCGCAGGTACTGCAGGTCCGCGCGGTCTCGTCGTTATAGAAATCGACGAACACGGGCGGCAGGTCCGCAACGATGTCACGTACCTGCAGTTCGACTTCGTGGATGAGAGCATCGCACTCGAGGCAGTACCACTGGAACTTCTCTAGTGTTCCTTCGCGCCGTACACGCTCGATTACGAGTCCGATGCCTTCGGTGGGGCGCTGAGGCGAATGGGGGATGTTTCCGGGGAGCAGCCAGGATTCGCCCTCGCGAATGTGCACCGCGCGAGTGCCCTCCTCGGTCATGACATTGACGTGGATATCGCCTTCGATCTGGAAGAACCACTCCTCGTATGGATCCACGTGGTAGTCGGTGCGCTGGTTGGGACCACCGATGACCTGCACGATGAAGTCGTCCCCGAGAGCCATGGTCTGGTTGTTCACCGGCGGAGCGAGGAGGTGCCGGTTGTCGGCGATCCACTTGTGGAAGTCGATGACGGGCGGAATGGTTGTCATGGCGTTCTCTTTCGGTTCAGTGGTGACGGGCGCCAGGTAGATGGGCTACTGCTTGCATCTCGATGAGCAGGTGCGGATGGGGCAGCTGGTGCACTGCCACGGTCGTCCGTGTCGGGCCTGCTTCGTCGAGCATTTCGGCGTAAACCTCGTTGTATCCGCCAAAGTCGTTCATCGACACGAGGTAGGTAGTGACCTGGACGAGGTCGGTAAGGTCGGCTCCGACCTCCGCGAGAATTGCCTGGATATTGCTGATAACCGCGCGCGTCTGGGCGCGGATATCGAGGCGTGTCGTGCCCATCTCGTCTACCTCGACACCTATGAAAGTGTTGTCGGGCCGACGAGAGCTGGTGCCGGAGACGTAAACGAAATCGCCGGCGACCTTGACGTGGGGGAACCTACCCCGAGGTGTGGCGAGCCCCTCGATCACTCGTGCGTTCCCGGTCATGCGATTCCCTTCAGGCTCACGGTTCCCAAACCTTCCACTTCACATTCGACGCTGCCTGTCGTCAGCGGTGTTGCCGCAGTTGCGGCTCCGGCCAGCACCACATACCCGGCGCGCAACGGAATCTGCCGACGTCGTGCGATTTCCAACAACTCGCGGACGGCATTGGCCGGGTCGTCGAGGACAGCGTTCGTCGAGCCTTCCACGACGGTGCCGGATGTGGAGAGGCGGACAGCGCGATTGCTGACATCCTGCAGCGGATGCCACGGCCCGATGACGTAAGCTGCTGCGGAGGTGTTGTCCGCCACCACGTCGGTGTAGGTGAAACGGAAATCCCGATACCGTGAATCGATGATCTCCATCGCGGGAGCGACAGCATCTACGTATGCGGCAATATTCGGCATAGGTCCGTCGAAGTCGATATCGGCGGAGATGCGGTACGCGATCTCGGGTTCGATCTTCGGGTGGATGAAGCGCGAGAGGTCTACGCTCTCGCCGTCGGCGACCTCCATGGCGTCCGTGAGTCGCCCGACGATGATTTCCGATACGCCCATCTGGGCCATTTTCGCTCGGCTGGTGAAGCCGAGTTTGACGCCGACCAGATTCTCTCCCCGTGCACATCGACGGGCGACGAGTTCTTCCTGGATTGCGTAGGCGGCGTCGACGTCGATGTCGATGTCGTCTGCCAAGCTGTTCGTTTCGATGCGGTCCTGCTCAGCCGAGTCCAGGCGGGCGGCCAGCTCTGTGACAGTGTCCGTGGCCATGTTCATGTGGTTGTCCTTCATCGGTGATTCTCGGTCACAGTTGCACGCAAACGTTGGTCGGTTCGGAATAGAAGTGGAGTGAGGACTCCCCCCCTTCTCGTCCGATCCCCGAGAGTCCCATCCCGCCGAACGGAGATCGAAGTTCGCGGGTGAACCAGGTGTTGACCCACGAGATGCCCACGTGCATCTTCTGGGCGACGCGGTGGCCTCGACGGAGGTCGTTCGTCCACACGGCTGATGCGAGCCCGTATTCCGTGTCGTTCGCGAGTGCGATCGCTTCGTCTTCGGTGTCGAACGGTACGAGTGCTGCCACGGGACCGAAAACCTCTTCTCGGAGTATGCGGTCGGTGTTCGTCAGCCCGGTCCACAGTGTCGGTTCGATCCAGGATCCGCCGTCGAGGTCCGGTCCGAGCTCGGGAATGCTGCCCCCGGTCAGTACCTTCGCTCCGGATTCCTCGGCGAGCCGGAGATACCCGAGGACCTTGTCCCGGTGCCCCTGGGAGATCAGCGGACCGGTCGTCGTGTTCGGATCGTTGGGGTCGCCGAGTCGAAGGCTCTCGGCGCGCTCGGCGAGTCCGGCCGCGATGTCGTCGAAGATCGCCCGGTGGACGTACACCCTCTCGGTGCACAGACACACCTGACCGGTATTGGTGAAGATCGACTTTGCCAGCCCGGTCACTGCTTCGTCGATGTTCACATCGTCGAATACGATTGCGGCGTTCTTTCCGCCGAGTTCGAACGAGACCGGACGAACTCGGGGTGCGACCGTTTTCATCACGTGGGCACCGGTCGCTGACGATCCGGTGAAGGTGACACCGTCGATACCCGGATGGGTGGTCAGATATTCACCCGCCGAGTCGGCGCCGAAGCCGTGCACGACGTTGTAGGCACCGGCGGGCAGGCCGGCTTCGGCAAGTACCTCGGCGAGAAGCGTTGCTGTCGAGGGGGTCTCCTCGCTCGGTTTGACCACGATCGCATTGCCGCATGCGAGTGCGGGTGCGACCTTCCACGTCAGCAGGAGCAGTGGGAGATTCCACGGCACGATTACGGCCACGACGCCGAGCGGCTTGCGGACAGCGTAATTGAGGGCTTGTCTTCCGCCTGCAAGATCGGTGAGGAAGGACTCCTGTCCGGCGGCTGCGACGATGTCGGCGAAGGTGCGGAAATTCACGATCGCCCGAGTGACGTCCAGTTCTCGGGCCTGGGTGAGAGGCTTTCCGGTATCGGTCATTTCGGCGGCGACGAACTCGTCGAACCGTTCTTCGATCCGATCGGCGACTCGACGTAGCAGCGCGGTGCGCTCTCGTACGGGAGTGTCGGCCCAGCCGCTGTCCAGTGCGTGGCGCGCCGCGGTGACCGCACGGTCGACGAGAGGGCGGTCTGCTTCGTGGACTCGGGCGACGATCCGGCCCGTCGAGGGGTCGATCTGATCGAACCCGCGTCGGGAATCGGGTTCGACGAATTCGCCGTCGACGAAATTGCGAATCCAACCGTCCTGGATGGGTTTCATGTTTCAATCCTCAGTTCTCGAACGATTACGGGCAAATGCCAATCACGTGATTGCTATGCCCATCTTGTAATAGCAATGGAGAGGGGCCGCAGCCTTTGCTCTTGTCGACGACTCGGCCGATCCGTTCTCCGAACACAGAAGGCGCCCCGAACGAGGGCATCTCGGGTCCGACCGATGTCATCGACCGGGCACTCCGACACGGTGAGGAGGCGTCGTCACTGCAAATCGGTCCCGAGGACTCGGATGCGCTTGTGTCGGCGGCCCGGTTCATCTCGAAATCGGTTCCGGGACAGGGTGAACCTGTCACCGGAAGAAAGTTGCGTGCTTCAGAGGACTACGGCAGCGCGGCCGTTGACGTGCCCGCTCCTCAGGGCATCGAGAGCAGAGGGTAGTTCGTGCAGAGCGAACTCGTGCACGGGAAGCGCCAGTCGGCCCGAGGTGATCAGGTCACACATCATCGGGACGAGCGACGCTTGTTCCTCTCGTCGGCGCATCATGTTCAAGGGTAGTAGCGCCACGTCGTGCAGGAGGAAGTTGGGCAGGTCGAGGCTGACGGCTTCACCGCGTGTGTAGCCGATCAGGACTGCCCGACCTCCCGGCACGACGCCCCCGAGCAGGCTCGCCAGTTGTTGTCCGCCCACAGTATCGATGAGTACGTCGAACATCGGTTTCGATGCAAGACGATCCAGGACATCCGGAGACGACACGAGCGGCTCGACTCCCTGGGGGAGAGTTGCGGCCTTGGCGTGCGTCGAGACGAGTCCGGTGACACTCGCCGCGCCGGCATGGAGGGCGAACTGGCCGGATGCGGCGCCCACGGCACCCGACGCTCCGGTGACGAGCACCCGTTCGCCGGGTGTTATCCGAGCGACACCCGTGACCGCGAGGTAGCCGGAGGTGGAGGGGGAGAGGAAAGTGGCTGCTGCGGCTGGAGGTAGAGACCGGGGCAACTCCATGAGTGCGGTATCAGGGGCTGCCACGTACTCGGCCCAGCATCCGGGCCGGTCGACGCCCACCCCCCCGCCACGGACCAACACGCGTACTCCCGGTTCGAATCGATCGGATTCGACGATGGTCCCGACTGCGTCGGTCCCCCCGATGTGGGGGAGGCGGGGCGGAACCGAGAATCGGCCCGACGCGATGGTCACGTCCAGGTGGCCGACCGCGGCGGCCGCCACTTCGACCAGAGATTCGTTCGCTCCAGGGTGAGGGACTTCGGTCTGCTCGATCCGTGGGGACTGCCCGTAGCGGTGGAGTAGGGCGGCTCGCATGGAGTGCACTATTTCAGCGTCAGTGCGACATCGACGTTGTTCCGGACTGCCTTGGAATACGGGCACTTCTGATGTGCGCCCTCGACCACGGTGCGTGCAACGTCCTCGTCGACTCCGGGCATGTTCACCACGAGCTCGACCGAGAGACCGAACCCCTCACCGTGATCCGCGATCGTGACTCGCGCGGTCACCGTGGGGTCGGTGAGCCGCACCTTGTGCACGCGCGCAACGGACGACAATGCCGACAGGAAACAACCGGCGTATCCGGCAGCGAAGAGTTGTTCCGGATTGGATCCGCCGCCGGCGCCCCCCAGTTCGACAGGGATGCCGAGAGCGACGTCGACCAGTCCGTCGTTCGAAGCGACACGGCCGTTTCGGCCGTTGCCGTCTGCGGTTGCCTCTGCGGTGTATTCCATCACAGTCACTTCAGTTCCTTCCGATCAGAGTGAGAAGTTCTTCCACTGCACGTGGAGTGGCTCGGGCGAATGTGCCTCCGCGCGAGACGGGTGTGCCGGTTGCCCGCGCAACGCTGACCGCGAGCTCTGCCTGTCGCACGGCGAGGTAGGTGGGATTGGCAACCATGGCGCCGTCCAACTGCAGGTCGGTGTCGGTGGCGCTCAGCAATGCGAACAATCCTCCTGCGGACATCACTACTTCGACGCCGCTCTCACGGACCATGGCCTGTGCCGCGTCGAGGAACATCTTTTTGATTGCGTCGTATCCGGCCGGATCATCGTATGCAGCTACTGCCTCGTCGGGGGTGATCTGCATGCATCGGACGTCGACAACTCTCGATTCGAGTCCGTACCGACGAATCTGTTCGTGATGCCACGGGAGGTAGACGGGGTCGATGGAGACGATCCCGACCCGTCCACCGAGCATGCATGCTTGATGCATGCTGGCTTCGCCGTGTCCGATGACCGGGATGTCGACGGCGGTCCGTGCCTCGAACAGGCCCGCGTCCTGGAAGTGCCCGACGAGTACCGCGTCGAACCCCTCCCGTTCCGCTTCGACGATGCCGGCGATGGACTGGACACTGCACCGTAGCTCACTCAGACGTCCCAGCTGAGTGTCTGCGGGGCTGATTCCGCGGACCTCGAACGAGACACCCGGTGCGGCGATCCCGGCAAGGTAGTCGGCCAGCCGAGAGAGATACGGCTGGTGGAGGGCCGGGTCCGTGTAGCTCTGATACAGAATACGTACGGGGGCGTGTGCTGACATGGTGACTTCCTTTCTCTTTTGCCGAATCGGGAAGAGACCCTGGTGTTCCGGCGATCGGACGGTCAGTCCGGTGGTAAGGAGAAGATTCTGGTGAGGTGGGTGTGCGAGTTCATTCGCGTCGCCGGATCTCCGGCGTCATACATGTCGTGTGTCTTTCCCGGAGGTTCTGCAAGATAGGGGTGGTCGACGAACCACGAGTCGACCCAGACGGTGTCGGCGTCGATCGTTCGAGCGAGGTCGTGACCCCGCTCGGGAGCCCTTGTCCATATCGAGGTCCAGAGACGGCCCTCTCCGCAGAAGGCGCGCCGATTCAATTCACGCTCGTCGTCGAACGGTACGAGGATCGCGGTAGGCCCGTCGATGCGCTGGAACGCTCGGGCTCGGGGCAGATCGTCCGCCGCCCAGAGAGTCGGCCGAATCCAGAAGCCGTCACGCAGGTCGCGGGGTACGTCGGTCGGGTCGTGTTCCGTGATGCGTTTCGATCCGGATGTTGCTGCGCGATCGAAAGCGTGGACTACCGCTTCGTAGTGTGGTCGCGAGATGAGCGGTCCGAAGTCCGCGCCGGCATGTTGGCTGTCGAGGATCTCCGTCAGGCGACTGCACATCTCGTCGTACACGGACCGGTCGATATACACGCGATCGACGCTTGCATCGGACTGGCCGGACTTGAACGCAATCGATCTCGCGATGCTCCCGGCCGCGGCAGCGATGTCGGCATCCGCGCATACGATCGCGACGCAGGTGACCCGCTCCGGTGTCCCTGACGCCGACCGGTGTCGCAGCCGTCGTCCTTCCTCCTGCAGGATGCTGCGTACTCTGTGATGTTTGGACAACCGTTCCGATGCCGCCCCTGTATCGAACCCGTGCACGACGTTGTAGACGCCGGCCGGCAGACCGGCTTCGGTGGCAATTCCGGCCAGCAACGTCGCGGTCCCCGGTGTATCGACCGCCGGTTTCACGACAGCGGTGTTTCCCGCGGCGAGAACGGGAGCGAGGCCGGAGGCCAGGGACAGGAGTGGTAGACGCCACGAGGGAAACACCCCGACCACACCCAGCGGTTTGCGGATCTGGTAGGTCGCAGGACGGCGGCCGGGCGTAACGTGCGAAATCGCAGTGGCGAGTGCGTCGGCACAGGCACGAAACTGTGCGGCGGCGTGGACGATGTCGAACTCGGTTACATGGCTCGACGGTTGTCCGGTATCCGTGACCTCCGCAGCGACCAGGGCATCGGAATGATCTTCGATAGCTGCGGCGACAGCGTAGAGGATTCCGCACCTCTCGACGCTGTCGATTCGACCCCATGCTCGGTCGAATATGTCGTGCGCCTCGTCCACAGCACGGTCGGCGAGGCGTACATCGGCCTCGTGTACCCAGGCTGCGGGTTGTCCGGTGGCCGGGTCGATAGCAGCGAATGCCCCTGTCCCATCCACGAATCGACCGCCGATGTAGTTCTTGTACTCGAGCACTCGATTACCTCCTGCGAATGATGTGGACCTGGTGAGTCGCTGATGTGGACGAGTGACCGTCAGGGTGCGCTGACACGAATACGGGCGGATTCTCGGTCCCAGACGGCGGCGTCGGCTCCGAGTTTGCGAAGAACGTTCTTGTTCACCTTCCCGTTCTCCGTGAGGGGGAGCGCCTGGTGCACCGAGAAGAATCGAGGGATGGCAAAGTAGGCCAGGCGGGGCTCGCAGAATGCAGTGACTTCCTCGAAGTCGAGTCTCACGCCCGGTTCGACCACCACGGCGGCCATCACCTCGTCCTCGCCGAGTTCCGACTCGACGGCGAAGACGGCAGCGTCGTCGATGTTCGGATGTAGGCGCAGTACCTGCTCCACCTCGACCGACGAAATATTCTCGCCTCGTCGACGAATGACGTCCTTGATCCGATCGACGAAGCGAACCCAGCCGTCGGCGTCGATCGCCACGCGATCACCGGTGTGGAACCACAGGTCTTGCCAGGCTTCCACCGTAGCTTCGGGCATTCGGAAGTACCCCGATGCGAAGGCGAACGGTTGTTCGCTGCGAAGAAGCAGTTCCCCGGGAGTTCCGGGTTCGACTTCCAGACCGTGCTCGTCGACGACTCGGGCGACGAAGCCGGGCTGGATCCGTCCCATGTATCCGGCCCTCTGCTCGGTGCGGGACGAGGAGATGATCGCGTTGGTTTCAGTAGAGCCGTATCCGTCGATCAGGGTCACTCCGAAACGCTCTCGGAAAGGGGTGAGCAGCTTTGCCGGTGTGGCGGGAGAGAGGGCAGCGCGGACATTGTGTGCTCGATCGGCGGAGCTTTCGGGCTTGCTGCAGAGAATGCTCACCATCGCACCCAACAGGTAGGTGAACGTGGCGTTGTTCTGCGCTGCATCGACCCAGAACCGGGAGGCCGAGAAGCGGGGGCCCACGGCGTAGCATGCGCCTGCCACCAGCGCCTGGCTGAACGCATTGAGTGCGTTGGTGTGGAAGAGGGGGAGACAGGTGTAGAGAGTGTCCTCGGATGTGATGCCGAGCTGAGCGGTGACATTGCAGCCCCACCAGTAGAACTGGGCATGAGGGCAGACGACGCCCTTGGAAACGCCCGTGGTGCCGGAGGTGTACAGAATCACCGCCGGATCGCCGAGTTCGGGGCGAATCGGATCAATCTGTTCCGTAGCTGTGGGCAACGATACGGTCCGCCACGGGAGATCGTCGTGACCTGGGCGGGAGTCGATCAGCCAGACGTCGGTCACATCCTCCAGCGGCGCGATGGCCTGCACATGCTCGATGAGCGCGGATTCGATGACCAGCAGACGTGCCTGGGAGTTGCTGAGGACCTGATGGAGTTGGGTGCCGCGCGCCGCCGTATTGATGGGGACGGCCACGGCCCCGATCCATGCGCAGCCGAGAATGAGGTCGAGCAACTCGATTCGGTTCGAGGACATCAGCGCCACTCGATCCCCTCGGTGCACGCCGTGACTGTGCAGCATGTGCCCGGTTCGGGCCACTGCTTCGCGCATCTCCGCTGCAGTACGGCGGGTCTCACCGAAGATGAGGGTGGGAGCGTGTGGGGTCAATCGTGCTCGAAGGCTCAACATGCCCGGCAACGTCATGTCGGTCGGGCTCAGATCGTCGGGAAATCGATTGCTGTTCACTGGATGTAGGTTTCCTTTCACTGCAGACCGGGGGTACGGGCCGGCACGAAACCGGCCGGATCGGCACCGTCGGTGATCGTGTGGTTCAGTGCCACCACCGCGCCGGGACGCAGGTCGGTCGGCGTCAATCGGGCGATGACGCACAGGCGCGGCCCGCACCGTACGGTGCCGATGGCCACGTCGGCGGCGGTCCGGACCACATCCTCGACGGTGCCGGAATCGATCTCGACGTCGGCGAAACTCGCTTCCCCGCATGCGGGACAGACGAGGCGATACGGGAAATAGTGTTCGCCGCAGTTCCGGCAGGACTGAACGATGATGCTCATGCCGCCTCCAGAATCGCCACATTGGCACAGGATCCGTGCCTGTAGAGCACCATGCCGTAGCCGCTGACGACACCGATTCGGGCGTCGACCTGCCGACCCGGTGCCCGTCCGTGAAGTTGGCGCGCGACTTCGACGAGCCCGTGCATGCCTCCGGCGGACCCGGCCTGGCCGGCGGAGAGCTGACCGCCGGAGGTGTTCACGGGAAGATCGCGGGTCGCAATTCGCTCGGCGATGAACTTGCTCGTGTCCTCGTCCGGGGTCAGGAACCCCAGATCTGCGAGTTGGGCGACGACCATGGAGGGATAGTCGTCATAGACGCTCACCACATCCGCATCGTTCGGCTCCACGCCGGCGAGGTCCCACGCTCGTGGTCCGACAGCGGCGAGACCTGTAACCAGTCCGTCGCCGAGCTGGTCATCGCTGTTGTACGACGTGGTGACGGCCAGGACACGAGCGCGGGGCCCACCCTTCGCGGCGCGATGTTCGGCAACGACCACGACCGCATCTGCGCCCGTCACCGGAGGTACGCAGTCGTATCGTCCGAGGGGGCCGGCGACCATCGGGGCGTTCAGGTACTCGTCGAGAGTCAACGGGTCACGATATACAGCACCAGGATTGGCGCTCGCCCAGGTCCGTTGTGTTGTGGCGATCCTTCCGTAGTCCACTCGCTCGAGACCCAAGGTCTGCATCTGACGTGTCGTCTGCAGCGCGAACAGTGCGTTGGGTCCCGACATCGGCAGCGGTGCCAGATGTTCTTCGGTCGCCCGGTTGTACGTGGCAACGAGCCGTTCGTGCGCTGCTTTGTCCATCACGTCACCGGCAGCAAGAACGACGACGGAGGCGTCACCCGCTTCGATCGCACGTACGGCGTGTTGGAGCATTCCGCCTGCGCTCGCACCCCCATTGGTGTCCTGCATCAACCACGTCAGGCGAAGACCCATTCGCCAAGCGAGGTCGACAGCATGATCGGGCCCGAGGGTGAAGCTCGAGACTCCGAAACCGTCTACGTCACGGATGGACAGACCTGCGTCCGCGAGTGCGCGCAGGACAGCGTCGGCGATGACCGATCCGGTGGTGGTCCCTGGCGGGGCGTGCCGTGTGTAGGGGGACTCTCCAGTTCCCACTACGAGTGCTGTGCCGCTCAAAATGATGTCCTTGCTTGTGGATCGACGTGATGAGGTGACGTGATGAAGTGAGGAAGCCGGCGCAGTTACAGCGATCGATACATTTTGTCGGCGCTGAACGATTCCTTGACGATGCCCACTTCCACCATGAGGTCGATCACGGATTGGACGTCCTCGGCGTCGTACTCGGTGACGTACTCCGGCAGATTCATGTTTCGCGCGGTGTCCTCGTCCATGTCCGAGAACCGAGGCAGCGTTTCTGCAGCTACTGCGTGAGGATCGAGCTCGATGTCTTCGACGGCCCTTGCAAGCGCCGCGCGGAAGGCACGAATGGCGTCGGGATTGGTTTCGATCACTTTCTCCGACGTGGCGAAGAGACCCTGCGGGCCGTTCTGGTATGCGATGGAGCGCAGATCGACGGTCTCGAGGGCGGAACTCAGTGTCGGCTCGGTGATGAATGCCGCGTCGACGTCGCCGGCTGCAAGGGCGGTAGCCATGTTCGCCTGAGGAAGCTCGACGAAGTCGACCTGGTTGTAATCCAAACCTTCGGAGAGGAGAACGCCTCGGAGGAAGATGTCGCCCACGGATCCGAGGGAGGGGGTAGCGACCTTCTTGCCCAGCAGGTCTGCTGCCGTGGCGGCGGAGGAATCACTCCGTACGTAGATGCCGCCCTTGTAATCGTCTGTTCCATCGATGCCTGTTGCAGCGATCGTGACGGGCAGACCGGAGTCGACTGCTTTGATGATCGACGGGTAGGACACCAGCGCGAGGTCGGTGCTGCCGGAGATCAACGCATTGATCGTAGTCGCCCCGTTGGCTGCCGGGGTCAGTTCGATCTCGAGATCGTTGTCTGCGAAGTAGCCCTTCATCTGGGCGACGTACACCGGCAGAGAATCTCCGACGGGAGGGATGGACAGCGTCATGCGGGTGATGCCGTCTTCGGAGGGGGCCCCGGAGGAGGAGGTCTCGCCCCCGCAGGCGGCGACGGTGCCGGCCAGTGCGAGGGTGGCCACGGCCGCGCACACTCGTGCGAATCGTGTCTTCATGTGTTCTCCAGGTTCCGGTCGAGGGGGGAACTTCGGGGGGTGTGACGGGCTCAGACTTCGACGTGCAGGCCGCCGGGACACGCTTGCCGGATGAGGCGGGCGACTTCGCCGCGGGTGGTGACGAACAGTTCCTCTTCGCGAGTGCGGATCTGGTCGCGGGGGAAATCGAGCGGGATACGCAGGTCCGCGGTCTTGACTGTCGGTGCTTTGCTCAGCGAGACGACCCGAGTGCTCAGGTAGACGCTCTCGTCGACGTCATGCGTGACGAACAGGATCGTCATGTCGTATCGATCGCGTACCCGTAGGAGAAGGTCTTCGAGGTCCGATCGTGTCTGGGCGTCGACGGATGCGAACGGTTCGTCCATCAGTAGCAGTTTCGGCTGCATCGCGAGAGCCCGGGCGATTGCGACACGTTGCTGCATACCGCCGGACAGTTGCCACGGGTAGCGTTCCTCCATTCCCTCGAGTCCGACGGCGGCGAGGGATTCGGCTGTGCGGGCGCGTCGTTCGGATTTTCCGACGATTCCGAGCAGGGGGAATTCGACGTTGGCTCCAACTCTTCGCCAGGGAAACAGTGAAGCGCGGTAGTCCTGGAAGACCATCGCGAGTCCTTCGGGAACGCCGTCGATCACCCGTCCTCCGAGTGAGATGGTGCCGCCTGTCGGTTTGAGGAGGCCGGAGAGGGTGCGCAGGAGAGTGGTCTTGCCGCAGCCCGACGGTCCGACGATCGAGACGAACTCGCCGTCGTCGACCGAGAACGACAGCCCGTTCAGGACACGCTGTTCACCGCGGTCGGTGTGGTAGGTGTGGCTGAGGTTATCGACCTCGAGCAATGCGTTAGCCATGTTTGTGTTCCGATCAGTTGTCGATGGCCATGCGAAGGCGGTGCCAGTCCAGGAGGGAATGCTCGATACGTACGAGCAGGAGGTTGGACAGATAGCCGAGGAGCGAGAGGGCGACGATGTAGGACCACATCGTCAAGAACTCGAACGAGCGCTGTGCTTGGGACAGACCGAAACCGATGCCGTCCGACGCAGCGTAGAGTTCCGATGCGATCAGCAGGATGATACCGAGTGATGTCGACACTTTGATGCCGGCGAAGATGCCCGTGCTCGCCGAGGGCAGGATCACCCGGAACAGCATTCCTGTCCGGCTGATGCGGGTCGATCGTGCGGCGTCCTCGAATCCTTCGGGTACCTGGCGTACGGCGCTGTACGTGTTGAACAGGACGGGCCAGATCGCGCCGAAGGTGATCAGGCCGATCCTCATCGCGGAACCGGTTCCTATCAGCACCAGGGCCAGGGGTAGGAGAACCGGGCCGGGCAGGCCGCGCATGAAATGTAGAAGGGGTTCGATGGTCATCGCCAGCACGGGAATCCGGCCGAGAAGTACTCCCAAGGTGATGCCCACTACCCATGCGATCGCCAATCCGACCAGGAGCCGTCCGATGCTGGGAAGGATGTCGGAGTAGAACGAGTCGGTGAGGATGCCGTGTGACAATCCCGCGGAGAACCAACGGTCGTAGACGTTGCCGAAGATGTCGATCGGCGTGGGGAAGTACGGGGATCGGGCACTGGCAGCCCCCAGTTGCCAGACGAGAAGAAGTACGGCGGCCGCAGTCCATCCGAGTGCCGCATTCGACCATCGGGAGACAGTGGTCGAACTCAGTGTGGTCGTCATCCTTCATCCCTTCGTGCCCAGGACGCGTACTTCGTTTCGAGGACGCTCACGATTGCATTGATGACCAGGCCCAAGAGGCCGGCGATGATGACACCGGCGCAGACGGAGTCGATGCCCTGAGGCAGCATGCTCTGTAGTAGGAGCCACGAGCCCAGACCGGTGGTGCTTCCGCCGATGAACTCGGCGCCGATGCAGAGGATCAGGGCGATGGATACTGTTACGCGCACACCCGTGAGTACGGACGGGACGGCCGATGGCCATACCACTCGATATGCCACGAGCGCGGGGGACCACCCGAAGGATCGGGCGGTGGCTCGTGCGACACCATTGGTCGAGTGAACACCGTGGATGGTATTCACTAGCAACGGAAATACGCAGCCGAGAGCCACGACTGCGGACTTCATCTCCAAGCCTTGTCCCGCCACCAGGACGAGGAGAGGTACCAGACCGATAGGGGGCAAAGGTCGTACCAGCTCGACGATGGTCGAGGTAGCAGCGTAGACGCGATTTGAAAGGCCGAGGAGCAGTCCGAGAGGCACCGCGATGAACAGTGCGATGGCGTATCCGACGAGCGCCGCCCAGAGGGTGTAACCGATCTGCGTCAGAAAGGCGGGGTCGGTGAGCAGTTCGGCGGCCCGCGCCAAGGTCGTCGATGCGGGGGGGAGTGCGTCACGGGGGAGCAGGTGCAGGCGGGCGACGAGTTCCCAGAGTGTGAGGAAACCGAGCACTCCGATCGTGCCCCAGAACAGATGGGTGAGGTTCGTCCTGCGGAGGAAGCGGTCCTGCGAGGACGTACTGAGTGTCACCGGCAGAGTAGGGGTGATCTCCGTCGTGCTGGTCACTGGGTGCCCCCTGAATATCGTGGTGAAATGGGTGGGAGGGCGTGCTGTCCCTCCTCGATGACGCGTCTCATCGCATCGGTTCCGCTCAGTGACCGAATGCTTCTTGGAGCCACCATGAGCCCTCCCGAGAGACGATCTTGGCGTCGATTACGAGCGGGCGGTCGGGATCTGCTGCAAGCCAGGATTCGACGGGGTGCAGGTCGGTCACATTCCGGACGGTGGCCGCCTCGCAGCCGTAGCCGCGTGCGATCGCAGCGATGTCGGTGTCGGGGAATGTCACCGAGTCGAGAGGCGGTCCGTCCGTTCCGAAGTGGTGAACCTCAGCGCCGTACATGGAGTCGTTGTATACGACGACGAGCAGCGGAAGCTTCAGTCGAACTGCAGTTTCCAACTCGGAGATGCCCATGAGGAATCCGCCGTCTCCGCACGCCACGACGGGCAGACGATGAGGTTGTGCCAGTGCCGCACCCAACCCGGTTGCAAGGCCGAGTCCGACCGACTGGAATGCCTGGGTGAAGCAGAATCCGTACTCGTCGGGCACATCGAGGTACATGCTCGGGTAGCCGAGGAAGTTCCCGGAGTCCACGGACACGATCCGCTCGGTCGGGAGCATGGTGTTCAACGTGGCCGACAGGGTTCGAGGATCGATGAGTCCATCACCGGATTCGTCGTCGAACGCAACCTGGTTCCACCGCAGCCCTGTTTCGATGCGGCTCTTGACCTCGGCGGTGCGGTAGCCCTCACGATGAGTCATACCCTTCGCCTCGAGCCATGCCGACGTGGCCTCGGCGGTTTCGGCAACCCCGCCGAACAATCCGAGCGTGACGTCGCGGTGCCGGCCGATCGCGGTGGGGTTCGTGTCGACCTGTACGACGGAAGCGTCTTCTGCGATCAGCTTGCCGTGTCGCATCGTCCACATGTTGAGGGCGCAACCGAACCCGACAATGAGGTCGGCACCTGCGATCAGCTCGGCGGTGAGGGGGGAGCTGAAGCCACCCGAGACGTCGATGCTCCACGGGTCGTCATTGAACATCCCTCGGGCGACTGCTGAAGTGGCTACCAGGGCGCCGGCCTGCTCGGCCAGCACCTGGACGGCTTCCTTGGACCCGCGAGATCGGCTGCCGCGACCGGCCACGAAGACCGGCCTTTCGGCAGAGAGGATGAGCTCAGCGAACCGTGCAACCTCGTCCGATGCGGGCTGGGGCGCGGCGGCACGAACGTAGGTGCGCTTTGCGGTGTTGCCCTGAAAGAGCATGTCCTGCACGTCCAGCGGAACGTTGAGCACGACGGTGCGCTGACCGTCCCGGCACAGATTGAAAGCGCGTGTGACGTCGTCCAATGCGGTCAACGGGGACCGGACACGCATCGACACTGCGCCGACACCGTTGCCGATTCCTTCCTGATCGATGAAGAAGTTCGAGGTCGGTTCGGTGGCCTCGGCCGTCAGGACCAGCAGGGGAGTGTTGCTCTTCGCCGCCTCTGCGATCCCGGTGATCGCGTTGGTGTAACCGCAGCCCTGATGCAGGGACAGCACTCCGACCTCACCCGACATGCGCGCGTACGCATCGGCCATCGTGGCGGCACCGCCTTCGTGGCGGGCTGCGACGAAGCGGGCGCCCCGTTCGATCATGGCATTGGTGAAGTGGAAGTTTCCGCTACCCACGACTCCGAAGACCGTGGACACGCCCATGTCTGCGAGGGCGTACCCGATTGCGTCTCTTACCAGCATTGTTATTCGGTCTCCTTCGATGTTTCGCCTTCGATCAGTGCGAGGATGCGCGCTGGGCTCCCAGAGCCTCCGACGATGCGCAGCGGGGCGACAACGAGGAGGGTGCCGACCGGTGGCAGTCGGTCGAGATTCTGCAACTGGGTGATTCCGTACTTACCGGCTCCCAACAGGAACGAATGCACGGGGAACTCCGGCTCGAACCGGAAGGCCTGACCCGCATCGGTGCCGACCGTCTCGACCCCCAGTCCGATGATCGGGGCTTCGTTGGCAAGCCATTCCGCGCAAGCGGGCGTCACGCCCGGTGTGTGGGGGCCGTTGTCATCGGCATTGATGAAGCGTTCCTGGTGTTGGGATCGAGCAGACCAGCCGGTTCGGAAAAGTAGCCAGCCTGCGGGCAGGGGGCCGAACTCTTCCTGCCACTGCATCACGTCATCGATATCGAGAAGGAAGTCCGGATTCTCGGCAACTTCGGCAGTCTTGTCTATCACCACCGCCGGCGCAACAAGCCTGTCGACCGGTACGGAGGCGACGTCACCGTGGGCCACACCCGTGATCCAGTGGCAGGGCGCGTCGAAATGGGTCCCTACGTGCTCACCGGTGTGAATACCGTTCTGATAGGAAGTCGGACCCCTGTCGTCGTATCTGGCCAACTCCTCCAGTTCGAAACGGGGGATCGGAGCCATGCCCTCGGGCAGTGGGAGAACCGGCGTCGACGACGACAACGGTGCGGTCAAGTCGAGTACCCGAATGTCGGAGCGAGCCAACGAAAGCGCTACAGCGGCCAGTGCGCTCGGGGAAGTGGACGAGAAGCTCATGGACTGATCATGCGAGAGGAGCCAGAGCAAAACCAATGCTAAAGTGCGTTCCGGTATATCCAGGGTGTAATACCGATCACATAATGTTTCGTCAATGTTTCAGAGGAATGACAAGGGATGAATCCACAACGCATGTTCGACGGGCGCCTCAAGATTCGGCACTTGATTCTCCTGACGACGCTGGCCGACGAGGGCAGTATGGTTCGTGCGGCGGAGGTCCTCCGCGTCACTCAACCCGCCATCACCCGTGCCGTACGTGAGGCCGAAGATGTACTGTCGGCGACGCTCTTCGAACGAAAGCCGCGAGGGGTGGCGCCGACAGAACTCGGCGAGATATTCCTCGAGAGCGCGCGGACGGCTTTGAACTCGCTGCGCGCCGCCGCCGAGAGCATCGACGAGATGCAACGGGTCGGTGTGCGCCCGGTACGGGTGGGCACCAATCTGGCCGGTGCGTACTCGTTGTTGCCACAGGCCCTTGTGGCACTCAAACGTGATCACCCCAAGTTGTCGGTTTCGGTCATCGAAGAATTGCCGGAAGATCTGGCTACCTGTCTCGCGCGGGACGAGATCGACCTGGTCGTGGGTCGGCTCGACCCGCAGGGGTACAGCACTGCCACCCACAGCATTCGCCTGTACGACGAACCCGTTCGCGCAGTGGTGAGGCGAGGGCACCCCGCCGCCGATCTCGAGAACCCCGATATTCGCGACTTGCTGGATTATCCGTGGATCCTGCCGGCTCGGCCGACCCAACTACGGCATGAACTGGACGAACTGTTCGCACGCGAAGGGCTGGGCTTGCCTCAGAACATCATCGAGTGCTCGACGATTCTCACCCTCCGGCCGATTCTGATCAGCACCGATGCGATCGCACCGCTACCGATGTTGATCGGGGCGCGCGACGAGCACCTCACGCTACTACCGACCTCTCTCGCGACTGTTCCGCGCTCGATCGGTATCACGATGCCTTCGGATCGCTCATTGAGTGCCAGCGCGCGGAGCTTGATCGATGTATTGATCAGCACAGCAAGGATTATCGCCCGGGACAACGTTCTCGATGTCAACCGAGTGCTCTCGGCCTGAGGGCATAATCGAGGGTCTCTGCTTGTTCCGACCCTGTCGTGACTTCCGGTGGTGCAACTCGCGGAGGCCTCTGGATGCCCGCGATACCGGATCGGTGAGGTGCTGGTGCGTGGAGCTCACCGAACACGGTGATCCGATTCATGACGAGGTCGGAACCATCACTCGCACGGTAGAGGGACGTGACCGCAAGGATGACGTCGGCTTCAGGCGTTCGTAGCGACGGCATGCCGGTGTGATGAGCGGTTCCTTACCCGCACGAAACACGATGACTCGAGCCCGAAAACTTCGGCCCCCAAGCTGTATCCGGCACCGTATACAGCACTGCATCCGAAATGGGAGCGATCACATGACCTCACCGCACCCGTCGACGCGCGACTGCCGTTCCTCCGGCAGTTCGGGTTCGGCCTCCAGCATGTCCTGATCATGTACACCGGATGCATCACCGTCCCGTTGGTCTTCGGCGCGGCCGTCGGACTCGACCGCGACACCATCGCGATGCTCATCAGCGCCGACCTGCTGATCGCCGGTCTGATCACCATCGTCCAGAGCCTCGGTGTCGGCAAACTCGTCGGCGTCCGCCTGCCCATCGTCTGCGGTGCGACCTTCGCCGGCCTGACGCCGATGATCCTCATCGCGAAGGAATACGGCCTGCAGGCCGTCTACGGCTCCATGCTGATCGGCGGCATCATCGGTCTCGCCCTGGCCTGGCCGTTCGCCAGGATCATCCGGTTCTTCCCGCCGCTCGTCACCGGTGCCGTCCTCACCGTCGTCGGTATCTCGCTCATCGGCGTGGCAGGAGGACTGATCGTCGGCACCGACCCGTCGTCTCCCACCTTCGCCTCGCCCACCAACATCGCCCTGGCCGTGCTGGTCATCGTCGTCGCCGTCGGATTCCTGTGCCTCGGTCGCGGCATCTGGGCGCAGCTCGGGATGTTGATCGCCCTCGCGATCGGCACGGTCGTCGCGGTTCCGCTCGGCTTGATCGATCTCGGCGGCGTGACCGGCTCCTCGTGGGTGGGTCTGCCCGCGCCCTTCCACTTCGGTGCACCGGAATTCCCCATCACCGCGGTCGTCGCCATGAGCATCGTCATGGCCGTGGTCTTCGCCGAATCCACCGCGAGCATGCTCGCCGTCGCCGAGATCACCGGCAAGCGCGTCAGCAAGGGCGACATCGCCCGCGGACTCGCCGGTGACGGGGCGTCCGCTGTGCTCGCCGGTGTCTTCAACGCCTTCGTCGACACCGTCTTCACCCAGAACGTCGGTGCGGTCGCCACCACCCGCGTCTACAGTCGCTACGTCACCGCCACGTCGGGTGCGATCCTCGTGGTCCTCGGTGCCCTGCCGAAGGTGAGCTCGGTGGTCGCGGCGCTGCCGAAGCCGGTGGTCGGCGGTGTCGGCCTGATCCTGTTCGCCACCGTCGCCCTCGTGGGCATCAACACGTTGCGCTCGGTGGACCTGTCCGACCGCATCAACTCCACGATCGCCGCCGTCGCGGTGGGTGTGGGTCTGCTGCCCGAACTCGCCGAGGGCATGTTCGAGCGCTTCCCGTCCGCCGCGCAGATCCTGCTCGGCAGCGGCATCACGCTCGCCGCGATCGCGGCGTTCTCGTTGAACCTGCTGTTCAACCACACTCGTCTCGGGACATCGGCTCGCGCGTCCCGGTCCGGCACACCGGCCCCCGTCACCTCGGCCGGCACCCCCTCTCCCCACGGAGTTGCCCATGAACCAGTCGCCGTCTGACGCCTTCGTCGTTCCCGCCGTCGACATCGGCCCGTACGTGCGGGCCGGCGGCGACATCGGCCCGGACGTCCGGGCCGGCGAGGACGCCGAACGCGCTCGTGTCGCCCGTGAGATCGACGAAGTCTGCAGTCGCGTGGGATTCGTCCAGATCCTCGGACACGGCATACCTGATCCGGTGGTCGACGGCCTCGCCGGCGCCCTCGGCGACTTCTTCGGCCTGCCGATGGACGACAAGCAGCAGTACCGGGTGGTCGGCGCGAACCGCGGATACAGCCCGCCGAAGAGCGAGTCACTGAGCCTGAGCCTCGGCGTCGAATCCGCCGGCCGCATGAACGATTTCTTCGAGGCATACAACGTCGGCGTGAAGGCCCGGTCGTTCCCCCACCTGGACCCGTCGGAGGACGACTACGGACTCAATGTCTGGCCCGACGTCCCCGGCTTCGAGGACCGCGTGCAGACCTATTTCGCCGAGGCCTCGCGGGTCGCGCGGACCCTCACCCGGATCTTCGCCGACGCGCTCGGGCAGGCCCCGACTACTTCGAGCGGCTCACCGACCACTCGATCGACGTGCTGCGCATGAACAACTACGCGCTGTCCGAGGGCACCGTCGACCTCGACGGCGATCTCACCGGCATGGGCGAGCACACCGACTTCGGGATCGTCACCGTGCTGTGGGCCGACCGGGTCGCGGGCCTGCAGGTGCTCCGCTCCGACGGCATCTGGCACGACGTCGAACCGCTGCCCGGTGCCCTGCTGGTCAACCTCGGCGATCTCACCGCCCGCATCACCGACGACCGGTGGATGTCGACGCTGCACCGCGTCATGCCGCCGATCGTCGACGGCAGGATCCGGCGCCGTCGTTCGGTGGCGTTCTTCCACGACGGCAACGTCGACGCGGTGGTCTCCATCCTGCCCGAGTATGCGGGCCCGGAGCCCTACGAACCCATCCTGATCCGCGATCACATCAAGGCGAAGCTCGCCGGGTCGTAGCACGGCAAGGCCAACACCGCTGCAGTGCGCGAAGCCGCCCGTGTGCTGGCGGCGACGGGGGAGAACCGCGCGTGAGTCATGTCGTGCTCGTACACGGTGCGTGGGCCGGAAACTGGGTGTGGGACACGCTGCTCGAACCGCTCCGCCGGGCCGGGTACGTCCCGCACCCGCCTACGCTTCCCGGTGTCGGATCGTGGGGCGTCGACGACGTGACGTTCGACGACGTCGCCACGGTCGTGGCCAACCACGTTGCCGGACTTGACGGTCCGGTAATCCTCGTCGGCCATTCCGGTGGCGGCATCGTCGTCACGCAGGTCGCGGAGATGCCGCCCGAGCGTATCGCCGGGGTCGCTTACGTGGCGGGGATGATGCTCCTGTCCGGGGTCGACTTCGGGATGCTCTGCGACGGAATCGGTCTCGAAGCGCCGGTGGGGATCTCGCGGTGGCTCGAACCCACCGAGGACGGTCGCGGCACTATTGTGCCACCCGGGGCTGGCGCGGCGGTGTTCTTCCACGAGGCGGACGCGGCCGACGCGATCGGTGCCGCACGCCGGCTCGTGCCGCAACTCGAAACCGCCCGGCTCATGGCGCCCACCTGGACACCGGAACGGTTCGGAAGGTTGTCACGCCTGTACATCGAAGCGACACTGGATCATTCGGTCCCGGTCGTCACCCAACGGGAGATGCAACACCTCACGCCGGGTGCGCAGGTCGTGTCGCTCGAGTCCGACCATGCACCACAGCTGTCCGCCCGCGACGACCTCGCGGTGGCGCTGGTGGATTGGTGCACCGAGCGCGTCCGAACATAGTCCGGATCTACGCAACGAGACCGATGTTGTGTGCGAAATCCGGCCGCCGGAAATCGCATACAACACCGGTCTCGACGGGTAGGGGTCACTGCATGAGGCGCCAGATGCGGTCGCGGGAGAGCGGCAGCTCGTGCGGTCGTACTCCGATGGCGTTGCGCACGGCGTTCGCCAATGCCGGGGCGATCGGGTTGAACGGGGCCTCGCTCATCGACTTGGCGCCCACCGGCCCGAGTCCGTCGTAGGTGTCAGCGAAGTAGACCTCGGTACGCGGGACGTCCGCGAACTGCGGAATGTGGTAGTTGCGCAACACATCCGTCGTCACGCGACCCGCGTCGTCGGTGATGATCTCCTCGTACATCGACGCACCGAGTGCCTGCGCCGCGCCACCTTCGATCTGCCCACGGCACTGCTCGGGGTTGAGGACGGTGCCGGCATCGGCGGCCTGGACCGAGCGGAGGATCCGCACCTCACCGGTGCGGATGTCGACGGCGACGCGGAAGGCTTGCACGTTGAACGAGAGCGACCGCGGCAGACCGCAGTGCCTGCCCTCGGCGCGCAACCGGCCACCCGCGACCTCCAGTAACTCTCCCGGTGTGACGAGACGATCGCCGCACCGCACGCCGTCGGCCTGCAGTTCGGCCTGCTCCGGGTCGGTGACGGTCAGCTCCGCGGCGGCCTTGGCCATCCGGCGTCGCAGTTCGTGGGAGGCTGCCAGCAGGGCCTTCGACGCGACGACCGTGCCCGACGATCCGAACGCGCCGGTGTTGTGGGTGGTGACGTCGGTGTCGGACTGGTGGACGACGATCCGGTCGGGGGTGGTGCCGAGCGCGGTGGCCGCGATCTGGGTGTGGACGGTGGTGGTGCCGTTGCCGAACTCCGCCGTGCCCACCCGGGCGAGATACCTGCCGTCGGGCAGGAGTTCGATCGAGGCTTCGGAGATGTGCCCGTTGGGCGGGTTGGTCGCGATCATGGCCAGCGCCATACCCTCGCCGATCCGCCAGTGATCACCGGTCGGCGCGGGCCGGCCGCCGTGCGCGCCATCGCCCGTTCGGCAAGATCGAGACACTGGTCGAGTCCGTAGCTGCCGTACGTCAGGTCGGCGCCCTCGGGATGCGCCGCGACCAGCGGATCTCCCGGCACGATGATGTTGCGGCGCCGGAACTCGTACGGATCGATGCCGAGCTTGCCGGCGAGTTCGTCCATGGCCGACTCTACGGCGAAGATCACCTGACCGAGTCCGTAACCGCGGAAGGCGCCCGACGGCCGGTTGTTCGTGTACACGGATTCGGCGTCGACCCGCTTGTTCGGGCACCGGTACACCGCGATCGACTCCGTGCAGCCGTGGAACATCACCCCGGGGCTGTGGTTGCCGTAGGCACCCGCGTCGGCGAGCACGTCGATCACGAGAGCGGTGAGGACGCCGTCGGCGTCGGCGGCGAGGGTGACGTCGACCCGCATGGGATGCCGGCACGGAGCGACGGTGAGCTGATCGGAGCGGGTGAACTCCCACTGCACCGGGCGTCCCGTCCTCAGGACCGCCGCCGCGACGACGTCCTCGACCAGCATCTCCTGCTTGGCGCCGAAACCGCCGCCCTTCTCCTTGGCGTAGGAGTAGATGGTCTGCTTCTGGCTGTCGGTGGGCAACACCGTGCCCTGATCTCCCTCGAGATGTGCGGCGTCGAAATCGCCGTGCAGGCAGGACGAGACGCTCAGGTCGCGGATCTCGTGGCGGTCGGTGTCGCGCACGATGCGCACCACCCGGTTCTCTGCCTTGCCGTAGCGGTGCGGTCCGAGGACTATCCTGCCGGTCAGTTCGATCATGGTGGTCAGCTCCCGCGGTAGGTGGAATACGAATAGGGCGACAGGAGGAGCGGCACGTGGAAGTGGCTGCTGCCTTTCGGGATACGGAAGGTGACGGTCACCTCCGGATAGAAGGACGCGACTTCGCGGCGCGAGAACCAGTCGCCGGTGGCGAAGGTCAGGTGGTAGGTGCCTTCGGGCAGCGCGCCGGTGAAACCGGTGAGGCGACCGTCGTCGTCGGTGACGCCGGCGCCCAACGAGGTTCCGTGCGTATCGGTGAGGGTGACATGCAGTCCCACCGCGGGTGCACCGGCCGTCGCGTCGAGCACGTGGGTACTCAGGGTGTTCATGCGCGGCTCCGTGCGGTCTCGGTGACGATCCGTTCGAGGCGAAGTCGGGTGATCTCGGCGAGCGCCGCTCGCATCTCGGCCTTCTCGGTCTCCGGGTCGTTGTCGAGGCGACGTTCGAGGATCTCCAGCAGTTCCGGCGCCGTGCGGCCTGCCGCGCGGACGAGATAGACGTGCCCGAACCGTTCCTCGTACTCGCGGTTGCCGGCGGCGAGCCGGTCGAGGATGTCGGCGTCGGCCGTGGCGACGGCGGACTGCTCGCGACGGGAAGCAGCGTGTTCACTGCGTTCGCCGATGCGCGGGTGGCCGGCGAGAGCGTCGGCGAGGTCGTCACCGTCGAGGTTCTCGGCCGCGGCAGCTGCGGTGGTGAGCAGCACGGTGCGCGAACCGAACGGGCGCGCTGCGACGACGGAGTGTGCCCATGTCCGGCTCGAACAGCAGTCGAGCAACAGAGCGACGGCCTCGTCCTCGGGCATCGCATCGAACCGGGCCGTTGTGAGCTGCACGGACCCTCCTTTCGTCGGTGCATTCGATACTGTCCGGTGGGCGTGCGGCGGGGGAGGTACAAGCGCTACAGAGTTCGGTCCGCCGCGGGTGCGCCGGTTGGATGATCGGCCAACGAGGTGGTTGCGCCGTGAACGTTTTTCTGGAATAGTTCCATTTATTGGATTTATTCCAGAAAAAAGTGGGCGACCCGGATGGGTCGCAGGGTTGAAGGAGTGATCACATGTTCACCGCCGACCGTCCTCGAGCAGTGACGCTTCCGCCGGTCGTGCTCGGCGGACTGCGGCCTCTCTACCGGCAGATGGTCCGCAACAACGTTCCGGCCGCATCGTTCGAGCACACCGCAGGACGGGCCGTCTTCGAGATCTGCCTGATCGCGGGGGAGCACGGTCCGCAACTGCAGGTCCGCGCCCGCGACTTCGGGATCGACTTCACGCTCGCGATGACCACGCATTTCCGTATCGCGCCGGTGATGAGCGACGACCAGTACCGGGTGCTGTGCTCGGTACTCGCACCCGGCGCCGATCCGGCACCGGGCATCGTCCTCGACTTCCTGCAGCAGGTGGTCGTGCAGTCGCCCGCGGTGCTCGCGCGGACGCACACCTGCGCCGCCTGACGGGCAACCGAGGATTCGAGCCCGGCCGGGCTCGACCTGTATCGGGGCAGGGCGTCAGAGCAGGGTCGTGTCGAGCGCGGCGATCGCCGCGGGATCCGCGATCACCTCGAGCGCCACGATGCGACCGTCCTCGACGGTGAAACGGAACACCGACCGCACGATCCCGCCCGGCGCCCATGCCGCCCCGGGCAGGCCGTCGATCGTCGCGGGCACCGCGCCGCGTGCGCGGTCGTGGAAGGCGTGTGCCACCGTGTCGGCGCCGCGCAGTTCCGGCTCGAGTGCGGGGCCACCGTGCAACCGGCCCGTCTCGGCATTCGCTGCCGCCACGGTGTCGGCGCGGAGCACCACGTCGGGATCGAGCACCGAGAGCAGGTCCTCGAAACGGCCCTCGCGGGCCGCGACGAGGAAGGCGTCGACCACCCGACGCGGATCCCCGGCACCCGGTGACGCCGTGCGAGCGCCGCGCACCCGCCGCCGGGCACGGCTGGCGAGCTGACGCGTCGCGGCGGGGGATCGGCCGACGACGGGCGCGATCTCGTCGAACGGCATGCCGAACATGTCGTGCAGCACGAAGGCGAGACGTTCGGCGGGACCGAGTGCGTCGAGGACCACCATCATCGCGATACCGATCGAATCCGCAAGCACTGCTTCGTCTTCCGGATCCTCGGAGCTGTCGTTCCGTCGAGGCGATTCGACGGGTTCGCCGACGACTACCTCGTGACGCGCCGAACGCGCACGCAGCATGTCGAGGCACACGCGGCTCATCACGGTGGTGAGCCAGCCGCCGAGATTGTCCACGGACTCGGTGTCGGCGCGAGCGACCTTCAACCAGGTCTCCTGCACCGCATCGTCCGCCTCCGCCGCCGACCCCAGCATCCTGAAGCCGACCGCGCGCAAGCGCTCACGGTGTGCGTCGAACTCCCTCGCCAGAAATTCCTCGTCCATCGTCGTCACATTCTTCCGTCGGGATCCGTCAAGGAAGTGACGGATCCCGAAGAACCGATGTGACAGGAGCGGACGATGGAAGCACGAATGAACAATCCCGTGATGGTGCTGCCCGGCACCCTCGACGCATTGCAGGCTGCGGGCCGGACCTACGAGAACACCGGACTCCCGGCCCGCACGGTCCACCTGGTGCACCTGCGGGCCAGCCAGATCAACGGCTGCAGCTTCTGCGTGGAGATGCACACGCGTGAAGCACTGGACGACGGGGAAAGCGTCGAGCGGCTCACGGCGGTCGCGGCCTGGCGCGAATCGCGACGATTCACCGAGGCCGAGCGCGCCGCACTCGCGCTCACCGAGGCCGTCACGCGGATCGCCGACCGGCCCGAATCCGTCTCCGACGAGGTGTGGAACGCCGCAGCCGACATCTACGACGAGAAGCAACTGGCCGCGCTGGTCATGCAGATCGCGACGATCAACATGTGGAACCGGGTCAACGCCACGATCCGGCAACCGGCCGGAGCCGCACCCCGGAGCTGAGACGACGAACGGTCCGGCAGGAATCCTGCCGGACCGTTCGGGGTGGTGCGTCTACAGCGAGCCGGGTCTACAGACCAGGGCGCTTGCCGACCGTGAGCGTGACCTCTCCGGTGTGCGCGAAGAAGTCGTTGCCCTTGTCGTCGACGACGATGAAGGCGGGGAAATCCTCGACCTCGATCTTCCACACTGCTTCCATGCCGAGCTCTTCATACTCGACGACCTCGACGTTCTTGATGCAGTCGAGCGCCAGACGCGCGGCCGGGCCGCCGATGGAGCCGAGGTAGAAACCGCCGTACTTGTGGCAGGCGTCGGTGACCTGCTTGGAGCGGTTGCCCTTCGCGAGCATCACCATCGAGCCGCCGGCGGCCTGGAACTGGTCGACGTAGGAGTCCATGCGACCGGCCGTCGTCGGACCGAACGAACCCGACGCGAGGCCTTCGGGGGTCTTCGCCGGACCGGCGTAGTAGACGGGGTGATCCTTCAGGTACTGCGGCATCTCCTCACCACGGTCGAGGCGCTCCTTGATCTTCGCGTGCGCGATGTCGCGGGCGACGACCAGCGGGCCGGTGAGCGACAGGCGGGTCTTGACGGGATGCTTGGACAGCTCCGCGAGGATCTCCGGCATCGGCCGGGTGAGGTCGATCTTGACGGCTGCGCCCTTACCGGTGCCGGAGATGCCGTCGGTCTCGGCGTCGAGCCGGCTGTCGGTGACCTCGGGCAGGAAACGACCGGGCTCGAACTCGAGCTGCTCGAGGAAGACGCCCTCGGGGGTGATCTTGGCCTTGGCCTGCCGGTCGGCCGAGCACGAGACGGCGATCGCGACGGGCAGCGAGGCGCCGTGGCGAGGCAGCCGGATCACGCGGACGTCGTGGCAGAAGTACTTGCCGCCGAACTGCGCGCCGATACCGATCTTCTGGGTCAGCTCGAAGACCTTCTTCTCGAGCTCGTGATCACGGAAGCCGCGGCCGGTCATCGCACCCTCGGTGGGCAGCTCGTCGAGGTAGTGCGCCGATGCGTACTTGGCCGTCTTGAGCGCGAACTCGGCGGAGGTGCCGCCGACGACGATCGCGAGGTGGTAGGGCGGGCACGCCGCGGTGCCGAGCGACCGGATCTTGGCCTCGAGGAACTGCATCATCGAGTCCGGGTTCAGGATGGCCTTCGTCTCCTGGTACAGGTACGACTTGTTGGCCGATCCGCCGCCCTTGGCCATGAACAGGAACTTGTAGGCGTTCTCGTGGCCCTTCGCGGTGTCCGCGTACAGCTCGATCTGCGCCGGCAGGTTGTTGCCCGTGTTCTTCTCGTCCCACATCGTCAGCGGGGCGTTCTGCGAGTACCGCAGGTTCAGCTTCGTGTACGCGTCGTACACGCCGCGCGCGATGGACTCCTCGTCGTCGCCCGGGGTGAGCACGTGCTGGCCACGCTTGCCCATGACGATGGCGGTGCCGGTGTCCTGGCACATCGGCAGTACTCCACCGGCCGCGATGTTCGCGTTCTTCAGGAGATCGAGTGCGACGAACTTGTCGTTGTTCGACGCCTCGGGATCCTCGAGGATGCTCGCCAGCTGCTTCAGATGATCCGTGCGCAGATAGTGGGAGATGTCGTGCAGCGCGGTCTCGGTGAGCAGGCGCAGGGCCTCGGGCTCGACCTTCAGGAAGGTGCGGCCGTCGGGTCCTTCGACGGTGGACACCCCCTCGGTGGTCAGGAGCCGATACTCGGTGGGGTCTTCCCCGATCGGCAGCAGGTCCTCGTAGAGGAAGTCGGCCATTGTTTCTCCTGGAAGAGGGCTGGTGATCGCCATACACGTTAGCGGCGCGGACGCAAGGGGTTGACAACGGGGCATGTGACGGACTCGGCCTGCACTCCGAATGTGACCCGGATCTCGCGGTGTTCGGGGGTGTGTCCATGACGTCGAGAGTGGGAATCCTGAAAGGAATCGAGGCCGGAGTGGTCTGCGTCACGGCGCCCGGCCGGCCCCGAACCGTACACTTGACCGGATGTTCGAGAATTGCCGGAGGGATTGCACGTGACCGTAGAAATCGAACGGTTGCCCTCGCCCGAGGCCGGACGCCTGCCGTCGCTGGCATGGCTGCCCCGTTTCCACGCGTGGATCGATCTCGCCGTGGTGATCACGGTGCTCGTCACCACCAATCTCATCGCCCACTTCACGACGACGTGGGCGTCGATCGCGACCGTGCCGATCGCAGCCTGCGTGCTGGTCGCGATGATGCGTCGACGCGGCATGCGCTGGTCCGAACTCGGCCTGTCGCCCCGGCACTGGAAGCGGGGGACGCTGTACTCCGTCGCGGCCGTGGTTCTCGTCCTGACGGTAGTCGCCATCGGTATCGCTCTGCCCTTCACCAGGCAGTTCTTCCTCTCCGAGCGCTACGCCACGATCTCCGGCGCCCTGGTCGCCTCGATGATCATCATCCCGCTCCAGACCGTCATCCCCGAGGAACTCGCCTTCCGCGGAGTGCTCCACGGAACCCTCGAGCGGGTGTGGGGCGCGCGTGGGGTCTTCGCCGCGGGATCCCTGTTGTTCGGCCTGTGGCACGTCGCGTCGTCGTTCGGGCTCACCGCGGGCAACGCGGGCCTCAGCGCGTTCCTCGGCGCCGGCCTGCTCGCGCAGGTCGCCGGCATCGTCGGCGCGGTGATCGCGACTGCCGCGGCGGGCTTCGTCTTCACGTGGCTGCGCCGGCGCAGCGGCAGCATCCTCGCGCCCATCGCCCTGCACTGGTCGCTCAACGGGGCGGGCGCGCTCGCCGCCGCACTCGTCTGGCACGCGACCCTCAACTGATGGCGCTGGCGGTCTGCCTCCTGTTCGACACCGAGACCGATCGCGCGATACGGCGATTGTGGGGCCGGCTCGAGGACGACGGCATCCCCACCCTGCTCACCCACACACACCGCAGACACGTCCCGCATCTCTCCTATGCGGTGCTGCGAAGCTACGACCTGCTCGACGTCGTCGCGGCTCTCGGGGACGTGCCCGACGGGGGACCGGTCCGGGTCTACATCGATGCGCTCGGATTGTTCCGGCGCGGTCGCGCGTCGCTCGTGCCGGCCCCCTCGGCCGAACTCGTGCAGCGGCAGGCCCGCGTCGTGCAGGTCGTGACGGCGACGGGAGCGGACCTGCACCGCTACTACATACCCGGACGTTGGACCCCGCACTGTTCGCTGAGTCCTCGAACCAGACGCGAGGAACTCGACCGTCTCGGTGCCGTCGTATACGACGTGCTCCCGATGGAGGCGACGCTGAACCGCGCGGTGCTGATCGACACCGCCAGCGGCGAGCACACACCGTTACGGGTGATCCCGTGACAGGAATTCAATCCTCGGGATTCTCCACCCACGGCCCGTACGGCGGCGGTCCCTCGCTCTGGATCTGCAGGCCGAAGTGCGGACAGTGCTTCCACACGTAGCCGTGCAGGACGTGTTCCTCCGAGGTCGCGGTGTTCATCAGTACGACGTCGCCGGAAGGGCGATGTTCGAGGGCGAAGCCGGAACCCCGCTCGTCGAGAACCCACCATTTCGCAGTACTCATGTCGGTGTCCTCCGCATGATCCGCTCGGCAGCAGCGCACCTCCCACGTTAGCGCGGAACCTCCACGTACGAGGCGGGATCGAGATGCGAACCCCGCACGAGTGCCTGCGACGTCGCGGCGTCGGCCGGGTAGAACGCCTCGATCGCGAGCTCGGATACCGTCACGTCGAGGGGAGTGCCGAACAGGGTCGTCGTACTCAGGAACGACAACTCGCCGCGCTCGGTGCGCAGACGGAACGGCACGACGAGAGAGTGCGGGACGTCCTCGGGGGCCGGGTCGTCGCAGGGATAACCGACGAGTTCGCCGTGCAGCCGCTTCAGTTCCGGATCGCCGGTCGCCCCGATCTGGTGCTGCAGGCGGGCGAGGAGGTGGGCGCGCCACTGTCCCGCATCGGCGATGCGCGGGGCGAGGCCGCGCGGATGCAGGGTCAGTCGCAGGACGTTCACCGGTGGCTCGAGCAGTTCCGGAGCGCACCCCTCGACGAGTGCGACGACCGCGTCGTTCGCGTCGACCATCGTCCAGTGCCGGTCGACGACGAGCGCAGGAAACGGGTTGTGCAGGGTGAGAATCCGGGTGATCGCATCGGAGACCGCGGACATCGGTACATCGCCGAGGTGATGCTCGGGATAGGCCGGTGCCAGACCCGCCGCCAGGAGGATCGAATTGCGTTCGCGCAACGGAACCTCCAGATGCTCGCACAACGTGAGCACCGTCCTGCGCGACGGACGCGACCTGCCGGTCTCGACGAAACTGAGATGTCGCGGCGAGATGCCGGCGGTGTGCGCCAGGGCGAGCTGGCTCAGCCCGCGTCGTTCCCGCCACGTCCGCAGCAGCGCGCCGGCATGGGGAGCGTCGACCGTGGTCATGCCCCGAACGTAGACGGCAGGGGGAGCGGTCACCATTACTTTTCGGGTAATCGACTCCGTGCACCGAGGGGGAGCACGGTGGTCCCCATGAACGCATACGCAGTGGCTCATCTCCGCAAGGTCGACTTCGGCGACGACATCGTCCGGTACCTCGAGAGGATCGACGATACGCTCGTTCCGTACGGCGGTCGCTTCCTCGTGCACGGCACCGATCCCGAGGTGATGGAGGGGCCGTTCCCCGGCAATCTCGTCGTGATCGAGTTCCCCGATATGGAACGAGCGCGCGGCTGGTACCACTCGGCGGAGTACCAGGAGATCCTTCCCCTCCGCACCGAGAACTCCGATGGATCGGCGATCCTGGTGCAGGGCACCCCACCCGGCTACCGCGCGACACACTTCCTCGACAAGGTGCTCGGCGCCGAGCGGTGACCGGTACGGGCGGCGGGAGTTCAGGGCACGATGCCGGCGGCCCGTGCGGGTTCGGCGTAGGCCCGCGCCAACGAGTCGACGGTGTCGTGGGCGTTCAGTCCACTCGGATTGGGCACCACCCACAGTGGGACGTCGCCGATCGTGTCGTCCTGCCGCCCGGCCTTCGCCTTGCGGCGCCCGAAGGCCGCGCGGTAGGCGGTGATGCCCGCGACCGCCACGGCGCGGGGCCGGAACTCCGCTACCACCTTCGCCAGATGACGTCCGCCCTCGCGGAGTTCCTCGTCGGTGAGTTCGTCGGCGCGGGCCGTCGCGCGCGGCGCCAGATTCGTGATTCCCACACCCCGCTCGAGCAGGTGGTCGCGGTCGGCGTCGCTCATGCCGGACGACGCGTCGATGAGCCGGTCGACGATGCCGGCGCGGAACAGGGCGGGATAGAAGCGATTTCCCGGCCGCGCGAAGTGGGCTCCCGTCGCCGCGGTCCACAGACCCGGATTGATCCCGACGAACAGCAGGCGGCAGCCGGGTGCGACGAGATCGGGGATCACCGCGTCGCGGAAGGACTCGAGTTCGGCTCGTGTGAAACCCATCCTCCCAAACTAGCCGGAGTCACACTCCGTCCGACGGGAGCCAGGCCCCGTGCAGGCCGGCCGGAACGCGGATCGGCAGACGCACCCGCGCGATCGGACCCGCCGCCGGGTCGGTCTCGGGGAAGACGAGGAACCAGCTCGTCATATCCGCCCGGTCGGTCGCGATCGCGCCCCAGTAGCCGCCCGATCCGCCGCTCAGACAGGCGGGTTCGCCGGGGGAGAGCGTCTCGTGCGCCCAGACCGATTCCGTGCCGGACGCGACGTCGAACCAGAAGAGTGAATCTGCTGCTCCTGCAGGGAGTTTCTGTGATCCGCTGCGTCCGATGGTCGCGACGACGGAGTGTTCGAGGGTGGTCGACCGGTCATCGATGCGGGGGAACTCGATGTCGCGTTCGTACAGGGTCGTGCGGGTCACGCCGTTGCGGCCGATCACGGCGCGACGCAGCACGGAGCGGTTCGGGCCCGACTTCTCGGTCAGCGCGCCCGGATAACTCCACTCCACGTAGTCGAGCGCGACATCCCCGTCGGGCAGGTCGAACGCGTTGGCGGTGTGCCACATCCAGAAGGTGTCGGTCGAGAACCAGCGCACCGTGCTGCCGTCGCGGGGCACGAGCGCGACCCGCACCCCCAGGTCGGGCTTCCAGTCGAGCGGCGACCCGCCGGAGAAGATCTGCGAGAGATCGAACACGAGCGGAGCCAGGATCAGGACGATACAGGTCGGCGTGAGCGCCATGTCGTGGATCATCAACGGCCGGTCGGCACCGTCGACCGGGGTCGCCGCCCGCGTCACCGTCCCATCCGGTGCGACGGCCGACCAGGTCAGATACGGCGGGTCGAGCATGTAGCAGAATGCGATCATCTCCCCGGTGCGCGGATCGATCTTGGGGTGCGCCGTCAGCCCGACCGGCAGGGTTCCGTCGAAGGTCTCGCGTCCGAGCGTCTCGAGTTCGGATCCCAGGGCGTAGGGGGGCGCGGCCTCGGCCATCGCCATGAGCCGTCCGCCGTGCCGGACGATGTTGATGTCGGGCAGTTCACGCATGGTGTTCGCCAGATCCGGGCCGACTTCCTCCGCCGGAGGAAAATAGGGATCGGTGATACCGGCCCACAGGGCACGGCCCGCCTTCTCCTCCGCGACGACCTGCGGGGTTCGCACGAACCGGTTCGTGTAGCGGGCGGTGCCGTCGGAGATCTGCACGCGGTGGACCATGCCGTCGCCGTCGATCGGGTGGACGTAGTGACCGATCGGGTCGAAGCGCGGATTGGGACCGTTGCGGAGATAGCTTCCGTGCAGGTCGGCGGGAAGTTCCCCGCGAACCTCCAGATCGCGGACGTCCACTTCCTCGCGTTGAGGTGCGAACAGACCACTGAGATGCGGATGGTGTGCCAGGTCGACAGGCGCCGGACGATGCATGGCGGCTCGCTTCGGTGGAGGCGAAAGGTTCCGTGGGGAAATCCTAGAACCGTGGGTGGGGGTTCGGTTCGTGATTCGACTCGCCAGGTCCTTCACCCGCGGGTGGGGGCCGTGCATCGGATAAGGTTGTTGCCTACGTGCAGGACCGATAGTGCGGCCGCACGGCCGCGACGTTAGGGGAAGGTGTGCAGCGCCGGAACGCGATCGGACACTCCGTCCGGAACACCGGGGGTGGCGAGGCCACGGTGCCGCCGTACACGGATCTTCTCTGGCCGACCGTGCAGGCGGTGATCGAGCTCGGCGGGTCCGGTGTCATCGAGGAGATCGATTCCGCCGTGATCACCCGGACGGGACTGTCCGAGGCCGCGCAGGCGGTGCTCCACGGCGACGGCCCCGGGACCGAGATCGAATACCGGCTGGCCTGGGCCCGGACCTACCTCAAGGGCATGGGCCTGCTGTCGAACACGCGCCGCGGCGTGTGGAGCGTGACCGAGCGCGGTCGCGCCGTGCGCGAGTCGGAGATCAAGCCCATGCAGGTCGCGTACACCGCCGAGAAGCGGCGCAAGCGGCTGGTACGCAACGTCTCGCAGGGCGCGCAGGTCGTGCCGCTCGCGGCTGCCCCCGAGGATCCCGAACTGTGGCGTGAACCGGTCCTCGCTGCCGTCGCCGACCTCTCGGAGGACGGTTTCGAACGACTCGCCACCGCGGTTCTGCGCGCGGCGGGATTCACGACGCTGACGATTCCGGCACCGGGTGGATCCCCCGCCCCGGAGAGCGCCGGCCACGTCGAGGGCACGGGTGTCCTGCGCATCTCGCTGCTGAGCTTCTCCGTCTTCTTCCGTTTCCTGCGCGCACCGGAGAAGGCGGGTGCCGACGTGGTCCGCGAGTTCCGTGCCGCGATGGTCGGGCGCGGAGAGAAGGGCCTGCTCGTCTCCACCGGATCGTTCACCGAGGACGCGCGCGCCGAAGCGCACCGGCACGGTGCTCCGCCCATCGATCTCGTCGACGGCGACGGCTTGTGCGATCTGCTCGAGGAACACGGCCTCGGTGTCCGTTCCACCGTGCGGACGGTGGAGGACGTCGCCCTGGTGCCGGCCTTCTTCGCCGAACTGTCCGGTCGCTGAGCACGTCCGCTTCCCCGGGACCGGCGCCGGAGCGGCGACCGGTCGAAT
The DNA here is from genome assembly GCF_001646655.1 of Rhodococcus gordoniae. Classification (GTDB taxonomy): domain Bacteria; phylum Actinomycetota; class Actinomycetes; order Mycobacteriales; family Mycobacteriaceae; genus Rhodococcus; species Rhodococcus gordoniae. The sequence continues at coordinate 79,317 of NZ_LPZN01000001.1, forward strand.
TCCCCGGTGTGGCCGGTGGGACGCCCGTGATTGTGATGCAATACGGCGGACGTACACACGGCGATACGAAGGACAGGTTTCGATGACCCTTTCGCGGCGGGACATGTTGCGGTACGCGACGCTCGGATCGGGCGTCGCGTTGATCTCTGCGCTCGGCGCACCGGCACTCGCCCAGGGACGCCAGGTGCTCGGAACCATCGTCGACTATTCGGCCGCCGTGCCGTCGCCTTCCTCGATCCGGGCCGCCGGCCACATCGGCGCCATCCGATACGTGTCCGATGCGCGGCCCGACGCCGCGTGGATGCGGGCCAAGCCGCTCACCGGATCGGAGGCGGACGCGCTGATCGGCAGCGGACTCGAAGTGGTCTCGTGCTACCAGTTCGGCAAGGCCGGGACCGCCGACTGGCTCGGCGGCTACGAGGCGGGTCTGAAGCACGCCCGGCGCGGTCTCGAACTGCACTATGCGGCCGGGGGACCGGCGGGCCGCCCGATCTACGCCTCGATCGACGACAACCCGAACTTGGAGCAGTTCACGACCCGCATCGTGCCGTACCTGCTGGGCTGGCAGGAGGTCGTGGGAGCCGGGAATCTCGGTGTGTACGCCAATTCGCCGACCATCGACCGGGCGTCGGCGGTATCCCTCGGGTCCTTCTACTGGCAGCACGACTGGGGCACGCCCGAGGGCTACATCCATCCGAGGGCGAACCTGCACCAGATCCCTGGCGAGGTCCGGATCGACGGTATCGGCGTCGACATCAACCACGTGCTCACGCCCGACTACGGTCAGTGGTCGCTCGCAGGAAGCGCACCGAGCACCGACCCGGGGCTCCTGGGCAGCTGACGCCCGGAGTCAGATCTCGTCGGCGGCTCGCAGCGTCCGGCCCGCCGACGGAATCAGCGCCGTGAACACGAGTGCCAGCACGGCCGCTGCCACCGCGACGAGGAAGGTGGCGCGGAAAGCGTCGAGGGCGGGGACGACGGCGTCTCCGATCTGCTGGGTCATCGCCGCGAGGATCACGCCGATCACGGCCGCGGCGCTCGTCGTGCCGATCGAGCGCATCAGGGTATTGAGACTGTTGGCCGCGGCGGACTCGCGCAGCGGAACGGCACCCATGATGAGCGCCGGCATCGCGGCGTAGGCGAGGCCCACACCGGCGCCGATGAGCATCGACGCGCCTACGATGTGCCAGACCTCCCGGTACAGCACATACGCCATGAGGTAGCCCAGGCCCACGAACGCCGCGCCGCAGCCGAGGGTGACGCGGGCCCCGAACCGCGTCGTGATGCGGGCGGAAACGGGAGACAGCGCCATCATGACGATCCCGGCGGGGGCGAGCGCGATCCCGGCGGTGACCATCGTCTGCCCGAAGCCGTAGCCGGTCTCCACGGGTGCCATCAGGAGCTGTGGGAACGCCAGGATGTTCGAGTACATCGAGAACCCGAGTGCCACCGACGCGAGGTTCGTCATCAGGATCGGCCGGCGTGCGGACAGCCGCAGGTCCACGAGCGGTCGCGGCACCCGCAGTTCGTACAGGCCCCAGCCGAGGAACACCACGAGCGCCCCGGCGAGCATCCCGACGGTGGCAGGGGAGGTCCACCCCCAGTCGTTGCCCTTGGTGACGGGCAGCAGCAACAGCACGAGAGCGACGGAGAGTGCCAGCGCCCCGGCGATGTCGAAGCGTCCCGGATTGCGGCGCGACGACTCGGGTACGACGAGCAGGATCGCGGCGATGCCGACGAGTCCGAGCACCAGGGACGCGACGAACAGCATGTGCCAGTCCGTCACCTGGGCGACGAAGGCGGCGAGAGGCAACCCGATCGCGCCGCCGACACCCATCGTCGCGCTGATCGTCGCCATCGCGCCGGGCAGGCGGCGCGGGGGCAGTTCGTCGCGGAGGATCGCGATACCGAGCGGGATGGCGCCCACCGCGGCGCCCTGGAGGGTACGGCCCACGACGAGCGGGATCAGCGTGGACGACAGTGCGCACACGGCCGAACCGAGGACCATCGTCGCCAGCGAGGCGAGGAGCATTCGGCGCTTGCCGAACATGTCGCCGAGGCGACCGCTGATCGGGGTGACCACCGCGCCGGCGAGCAGAGTCGCCGTCACGGCCCAGGATGTGTTCTGAGGAGTCGCGCCGACGAGCACCGGAAGCCGGGGGAGGATCGGGACGATCAGGGTCTGCATGAGCGCGACGCTGATCCCGACGGTCGCGAGGACCGGCACGATGCCCCGAGGAGCGGGAACCTCCCTGGTGGGGATCGGTGTCTCTACGGCCATGCGGCTCCTCGGTCCGGGGCCGGGTGACGCGGCCGACGACAATTCGTGCGCGATACGAATGATGATCACATCGTGTCTAACACGGCGGAACCGACGATCCCTAGCATCTTCCCGCAGTCCGGTCCGGTGCAGACCCTCCTGTCGTCAGGCCTGACAGTGCCGGTCGGGCTCGGATTCGACGACGGTGACGGAGAACGGCGGATGGTCGTCGGGTACGGAATGGTCGCCGCGCCACGACAGCAGCGACCAGCGCGACAGGCCCGACAGCGCCGAACCGAGGCTCGCGAACGACAGCGAGGACAACATCGAACCGAACGATCCCACGGAACCGACGGACAGGACCGACCCGCAACTACCGATCGACAGGATCGAATACGAGGAACCGATCGACAGGATCGACCGTTCGGACGCGATCGAGAGGATCGAACGGTCGGAGAGGACCGAGCGGCGGGAATTCACGGACTTCGACGGGCTGCGCGACGCGGTGAAGGCCATGCTCCGGTCTATCACGCACGGCGGCCGCGAGGGAAGGGACGGAGGTCGAGGAGAAACGACGAAGACCGCCGGAAAGTGTTTCCGGCGGCCTTCGATGCGTCGAAGTGTTCTTCGTTCGATCAGGGAACCGCGACGAGACCCACGGTGGGCAGGAAGGTGCACGAACGCGGGTCGGCGCCTTCGGCCTGTGTGGTGATTCCACCGGAGATCACGGCGAGGACCTGACCCGAACCGGTGTCGGCGATCGTGCTCAGCGTGGTCGGGCCGTCGGGGTTGATCCGCGCGTCGTTGGTGAGCGGCTGCGTTCCCGTGCGGCCGTTGGAGACATTGACCCAGCTCAGCGTGAGCGGCTGCTCCTGCACGTCGGCCGCGGGAGCGGTGCCCAGAGCCGTGAAGACGAAACCGGTCTGGCCTGCGGCCGGTCCGGGCGGGGGCAGCTGGGACGGACCTGCAACCGCGAGGGCTGTGCCCACGGAGTCCCGGCCGTCGCCGATGCAGCCCTTGCCGATGGTCGGGTACAGGAACTGCGAGATCACCACGGCGCCGGGCTCGGGAAGGTCGGGTCCGCCGCCGCCGCTACCGTCGAGGAACTTGATGACGCGCTGGAGCGTGCTCTTCACCGACTCGGGGAGCTGGGAGTTCTCGAGCAGTTCCTTGGCCTGCGCCAGCAGATCGTTCTTGCCGTCGGCAGCGTCGGCGACATCCGCGGGGCCCGCGGCGGCGCCGATGATCGCGGGTGCGAGGGATGCCAGTGCCTCGACCTCTTCGGGATTCGCCCGGACTCCGGCCAGAAGGTCGGTCAACGACTCGACGGACAGATCGGCGGGAATCTCGAACCGGGGCAGCTCGACGAGCCTTGCCAGATCCGGCAATGCGGGTGGAGCCGGTTGCGCGACGGCCTGCGTAGGCACGGCCAATCCCGCGGTGGCAGCGAGCGCGCACAGCGTGAGCGCCCGTCGCATTCCTCGAGTACGAAGCACTGTTCCCCATCCTTGTCGTTGAAGCATCCGGACGTTCGGTACGAACGGTCGGATGCTGACGGCTCGAGGAGACACTCTATGGACCCCCCGCACACGGGACAAGCCTTCCGTTTCGGAACGGCACGCCCATCGCTGGTTCGGGATTGTAACCACGGGCTGTTCCGTTCCTCGGATCCTGTCGAACATAACCCGCCCGGCCTGAGAAGATTGTGACTGTAGATGAAATCGTTACGGGAGTGAAGTCCGGTTCGTTCGCATGCCGATCGGAACGGTAATCTCCTTCGCCGGGTCCGGTTCACCGGACGGACGTTCGACGGGAGAGGCCGCACCGCAGTGCCACGAGGGTTTGCTTCGCACCGGATGCGGTGGTGCGCGGCGTTACTGGCGCTGTCGGTCGTCGTCCGTCTGGCCTGGGCATTCATCACGCCCAACGGGATGAACCTCGTCGACCTGCACGTCTACGTCGACGGATCGGCCGCCTTGCTGCAGGGGAACCTCTACGGATTCACCTATTCGGAGGACACCCCCGACTTCCCGCTGCCGTTCACCTATCCGCCCTTCGCCGCGCTCGTCTTCCTGCCCCTGCACCTGATCCCGTTCGGTGTCCTGGGCGTGGCATGGCAGCTGCTGACGGTCGCTGCGCTCTTCGCCGTCGTGCGGATCGCTCTCGAACTCGTCGTGAGCGACGGTGATGTCGACGAGGACGGCGCTGCCGCGCCGGCGCGGAACCGGTCGTGGACCGGTACCGCGATGGTGTGGACGGCCGCGGGGATCTGGACCGAACCGGTTCGCACCACACTCGACTACGGGCAGATCAACGTCTTCCTCGTCCTCGGCGTGATGCTCGCGGTGCGCAGTTCGCGGTGGTGGCTGTCGGGGGGTCTCGTCGGTGTGCTCGCCGGCATCAAGCTCACGCCCGCGATCACCGGGTTGTACTTCCTCGCGCAACGGCGCCGGCGTGAGGCGGTGTTCTCCGCCGTCGTCTTTGCGGGGACGGTCCTGGTGAGCCTGCTCGTGCTCGGCTCCCAGGCCGCCACCTACTTCGGCTCCCTCCTGGGCGACGCGGACCGGATCGGGCCGGTCGTCTCGGTGTGGAACCAGTCGCTGCGCGGAGCCCTGAGCCGCGTCGCCGGTGAGGACGTGGGTCTCGGCCCGGCGTGGCTGCTCGCCGTCGTCGTCTGCGCCGTCCTCGCGTTCGCGGCGTGGCGGTCGCTGCGGCCGTTGCCCGACGGAACCCACGATCGCCTCGGCACGCTGCTGGTCGTGCAGCTGTTCGGTCTGCTCGTCTCACCCATCTCGTGGGTCCACCACTGGGTATGGGTGGTTCCGCTGCTGCTGTGGCTGGTCTACGGCCCTGCGGCACGCACGCTCGGCGCCCGCGTCGTCGCCGTGTGCTGGGCGGCGGTCACGCTGATCGGCGTCCCGTGGGTGCTCAGCACGGCGCAGGACTCGATCTGGGACGTCGAACGCCCCGCTCCGCTCGCCTGGCTGGGCGCGGTCAACGTGGTGGGTGTCCTTGCCGTCTACGTCGTCATGATCCTCGCCGGGCGCACGGGACGGGACGAGCAGGCGACTACGGACCCGAGTGTCGGGCCTCCTCGTCGATCCGGCGCGCAAGAGCCGGATCCGACTCCGTGATGCCACCGGCGGAGTGCGTGCTCAACGCGAAGGTCACCTTCCGCCACCTGATGTCGATGTCCGGATGATGGTTCGCCTCCTCGGCGACGACGGCCACCCGGTCGACGAGCGCGATCGCGTCGGGAAAGGTCGGTGCCTCGATGGTGCGGACGAGCGACCGTCCCGCGCGGTGCCAGTGCGGCAGCTCGGCCAGCGCGGCGTCGATCTCTCCGTCCGTCAGCAGCTGGGACATGACTCATTCTGGGACGATGCGGGTCATGTCTGCAAGCACATCGTCTGCGAGTACACCGGCGCCCGACGGGCACGTAGTGGCCGGCGCCGTCATCCGGGACGGACGCGTGCTGCTCGCCCAGCGTCTCCGGCCCGCCGACCTCGCGGGACTGTGGGAGTTGCCCGGCGGCAAGGCCGAACCGGGGGAGAGTGCGGAAGCGGCGCTCGTGCGGGAGCTGAGGGAAGAACTCGGTGTCGAGGTGCGCGGCGCGGAACGTCTGGGCGTGGCGGTGCCGTTGGCGGGGGGCCGGGAGTTGTGTGCCTACCGTGTCGAACTCGTCTCCGGTGATCCCGAGCCGCTCGACCACGCGGCGTTGCGGTGGGTCGACGCGGACGAACTCGGGCGGATCGATCTCGTCCCGGCCGACCGCGCGTGGATCCCGGACCTGCGGGAGCATCTGCAGCGCTGAGTCAGGCGGCACGGGCCCGGTCGAGATATTTGCGCAGTTCCTTCTTGCTCAGGCCGTCGTTCTCGACCTTCCTCATGCGCATGACGACGACGGGGCATTCGAGGCACCGCGTCTTCTTGCGGCAGCACTTCTTCTTCGGCTTCAGGCCTGCGACCTTGCTCGCCTTCACCTTCCCCATACGTCCCGCCTGCCTTCCACGGACCAGCGCGCGGCGAATCCACCGGCGGGCGAAGGTTAGCATCCCCTTACTCATGGGCCAAGGGGTGGATGAGGTGCCCGATTCGGTCCTCGCGTCTCCCGCGGAAGTGTCGAACGTCACCCCGATCATTGCCGACCTGCGGATATCGGCTGAGGTAGACGCAGCGACCTACGAGCGGCCTGTAAAGTGTATTGACGGCCGCAGTACTTGCACGCCGAGTTTCGGGCGGAGCAGGTAGCTCGCAATCTCGCGTCGCGGCCATCGAGACGAACGCCGTACGGGCGAGGTGCCGACCGGGTCCAGTGCCGTGTGGCCGGACTACAGCCAGGAGAGCTATCGCGTGAGCACCGCTGATTTTCGGAACGTCGCCATCGTGGCGCACGTCGACCATGGAAAGACCACTCTCGTCGACGCCATGTTGCGCCAGTCGGGCGCGTTCGCCGAACGTGCGGAACTCGTCGACCGGGTCATGGACTCGGGCGACCTCGAGCGCGAGAAGGGCATCACCATTCTCGCGAAGAACACCGCTGTGCACCGGCACAACCCCGACGGCACCGTCACGGTCATCAACGTCATCGACACTCCCGGCCACGCCGACTTCGGTGGTGAGGTCGAGCGCGGCCTGTCCATGGTCGACGGTGTCGTCCTGCTCGTGGACTCCTCCGAGGGGCCGCTGCCGCAGACCCGTTTCGTGCTGCGCAAGGCTCTCGCCGCGTCGCTGCCGGTGATCCTCGTGGTCAACAAGACCGACCGGCCCGACGCCCGCATCGCCGAGGTCGTCGAGGAGAGCCAGACCCTGCTGCTCGACCTCGCGTCCGACCTCGACGACGAAGCCGCCGAAGCCGCCGAGCTCGCCCTCGGCCTGCCCGTCCTCTACGCCTCCGGCCGTGAAGGCAAGGCATCGAAGAAGCAGCCCGAGAACGGCCAGGTCCCCGACGCCGAGAACCTCGACGAGCTCTTCGAGGTCCTCATGGAGTGCATCCCCGCACCCAAGGGTGATCCGGCGGCCCCGCTGCAGGCCCACGTCACCAACCTCGACGCCTCCGAGTTCCTCGGTCGTCTCGCGCTGCTGCGCATCCACCACGGCGAGCTGCGCAAGGGCCAGACCGTCGCGTGGATGCACGCCGACGGCGTCAAGAACGTCAAGATCACCGAGCTACTCAAGACCGTCGGTGTCGAGCGCCAGCCGGGCGAGGTCGCGGTCGCCGGCGACATCGTCGCCGTGGCCGGCATCCCGGAGATCATGATCGGCGACACGCTCGCCGATCCGGAGACCCCGGTGGCACTCCCGCGCATCACCGTCGACGAGCCGGCCATCTCGATGGTCATCGGCACCAACACCTCGCCGCTCGTCGGCCGGGTCAAGGGCCACAAGCTCACCGCGCGCATGGTCAAGACGCGGCTCGATTCCGAACTCGTCGGCAACGTGTCGCTGCGCGTGCTCGACATCGGACGTCCGGACGCATGGGAGGTGCAGGGCCGTGGCGAACTCGCCCTGGCCATCCTCGTCGAGCAGATGCGCCGCGAAGGCTTCGAGCTGACCGTCGGCAAGCCGCAGGTGGTCACCCGGACCATCGACGGCAAGCTGCACGAGCCCTACGAAGAGCTGACCATCGACAGCCCCGAGGAGCACCTCGGCGCCATCACCCAGCTCCTCGCCAACCGCAAGGGCAAGATGGTCCAGATGACCAACCAGGGCACCGGCTGGGTCCGCATGGAGTTCATCATCCCGTCGCGCGGCCTGATCGGTTTCCGCACCGACTTCCTCACCGAGACCCGCGGCACCGGCATCTCCAACGCGATCTTCCACGGCTACGCGCCGTGGGCCGGCGAGATCCGGGCGCGCCACACCGGTTCGCTCGTCTCCGACCGTGCCGGTACGGTCACCCCGTTCGCGATGATCCAGCTCGCCGATCGCGGCACCTTCTTCGTCGAACCGGGCAGCGACACCTACGAAGGTCACGTCGTGGGCATCAACCCGCGCGCCGAGGACCTCGACATCAACGTCACCCGCGAGAAGAAGCTCACCAACATGCGCTCTTCGACGGCCGACGTGATGGAGACCCTCGCCAAGCCGATCGAGCTGACCCTCGAGGCCGCGCTCGAATTCTGTGCCGCAGACGAGTGCGTCGAGGTCACCCCGGAGGACGTGCGCGTGCGGAAGCTGCACCTGTCGCAGACCGACCGTGCGCGTGCGCGGTCGCGGGAGAAGGCCCGTAACAAGTAGTCCAGGTGTGGGTGGCCCCGGCGAGCGCATGCTGGCCGGGGCCACCCATGTACCACCTGCCTCACGGAAGGAGCCCGAGTGTCGCGTACGCGCGCTCGTCGCCGACTGATCGGGGCGACGGCCGGCACGGCCGTGGCTGTGCTGGTCCTGACCGCCTGCACCGCCGACCCGCCCCCGCCGATCGAACAGGCGGAGCCGACCACGACTCCCGCTCCCGCGCCGCAGCGCAGCACGGTGGTGGTCGCGATCGACGAGGTCGGCTCGGGCTTCAATCCGCATCTGCTCGCCGATCAGTCGCCGGTCGCCAACGCGGTCGCCGAACTCGTGCTCCCCAGCGCCTTCCGGGCCGTTCCCGACTCGCAGAACCCCGCGGTCACGCTGCTGGTTCCCGACGACTCGCTGCTCCTGTCCGCCGAGGTCACCGACGAGGCCCCGTTCACGATCACCTACCGCCTTCGCGACGAGGCCCAGTGGTCGGACGGTGCACCGATCGCCGCCGAGGACTTCCGGTATCTGTGGCAGCAGATGGTCACCCAGCCCGGCGTGGTCGATCCCGCCGGTTACCGGCTCATCGACGACATCCGGTCGTCGGGTGGAGGCAAGACGGTCACCGTCACGCTGCGCGAGCCGTATCCCGCCTGGCGCGAACTGTTCACCGATCTGCTGCCCGCACACCTGGTGAAGGACACGCCGGGTGGTTTCTCCACGGGGCTGTCCGAGACCATCCCCGTGTCCGGTGGGCGGTTCCACGTCGACAACGTCGATCGCGGGCGCGCCGAGGTCCTGCTCGAACGCAACGACCGGTTCTGGGGCACCCCGGCCGGACCGGACGAGCTGCTGATGCGCCGCGCCGGCACCGATGCCCAGGTGACCGAATCCGTGCGCAGCGACGACGCGCAGGTGGTCCAGAGTGCGGGCGGAGTCGCCCTGGAAGCGCAGCTCGCCGCCGTGCCGGGCGTGCGCACCGGCGTCCAGCTGCAGCCGCGCACACTCGACCTGATCCTCAACACCCGCACCGCCGAACTCGCCGATCCGCGGGTCCGGCGAGGCGTGCTCGGCCTGCTCGATCCGGACCTGCTCGGGCTCGTCGCCACCGGTGACAGCACCGAGATCGTGCGCGCCCGTGCCCAGGTGCTCGCGCCGTCCGATCCGGGATACGCCGACACGATGCCGCCGCGACCGTCCCGGGAGGAGGCCCTCGGCCGTCTCGCCGAGGCCGGATATCTGCCGACCCCACCCGCCGATCCGCCGGCACCCGCAGACCCGGCCGCGCCCGAGACCAGGACGTCCGCATCACCGGCGAGCGGGACTCCCGAGCCGGGGAGTGCGGGCGCTGCGACGTTGCCCGAGGGCACCCTGGCCCGGGACGGAGAACCGTTGACGCTGGTGCTGGGCGTGCCGGAGGGAGACGAGACCGCGCGGGCCGTCGCACGCACCGCCGTCGACCTGTGGCGCGGTGCCGGGATCGACGCGTCGGTCGACGAACTGTCCCCGGACGAGCTGTACGGCGAGGCCCTCGTCGAGGGCGGCGTGCACGCGATCGTCGGCTGGATGCGTGCCGGAGGCGATCCCGCCACGGCCGCGCTGTCCCGGTTCGGATGCGTACCGGTGGCCGCGGCGCCCACCGCGGCGGGGGAGGACCTCCCGCCCACGCCCGTACCCGCCGCCCAGGAGACGACACGGCCGTCGGACGGAACACCGCCGGACCCCGCGACCACCACACTCGACGAGGACGACGTGGAGGAACGCGAGGACGCCGTCGCAGCGCAGCTCGAGGCGCCGAGCAACCTCTCGGGTGCCTGCGACCCCGGGCTCGAACCGGACCTGCTGGCGGCTCTGAACGGCGCCGCCGATCCGGCGGACGTCGTCGCCGCCGTACAGCCGAGGCTGTGGGATCTCGCGGTGAACCTGCCGATCCTGCAGGACAGGACCGTCGTCGCAGCCGGTCCGGGTGTCGAGAACGTCTCGCTGACAGCCGCTGTCGCCACCGGTATTCTCGGCGACGCCCATCTGTGGGGAAGGACCACACCGTGATCGACACTCCGGGGGCCGTCCCCAATGCTGCGGATCGCCGGCTTCTGCTCGTCCACGCCCATCCCGACGACGAAACGCTCACCACCGGCGGCACCATCGCCCGGTACGTCGCCGAAGGCGCCGAGGTCACCGTCGTGACCTGCACGCTCGGTGAGGAGGGCGAAGTGATCGGCGACGAGTGGGCCCAGCTCACCGCCGACCGCGCCGATCAGCTCGGCGGCTATCGCATCCTCGAACTCACCCGGGCGCTCGACGCGCTCGGCGTCGACCGACCGCGTTTTCTCGGCGGTGCCGGGCACTGGCGCGACTCCGGGATGGCGGGCACCCCCTCCGCCGACAATCCTCGCGCCTGGGTCGACGCCGACCGCGACGAGGCGGTCGAGGCGCTCGTCGCCGTGATCCGCAAGATGCGTCCGCACGTGGTCGTCACCTACGACCCGTTCGGTGGCTACGGGCATCCCGACCACATCGCGGTGCACGAGCGGGTGACCGCGGCCGTCGAGGCGGCGGGAACCGAGGACTACCCGTCCGCCGGCGCGGCCTGGACTCCCGCGAAGGTGTACTGGACCGTCACCGAACGGTCCGCACTCGAACGTGGCGTCGCGGCCATGGGATCGCTGCCCGAAGGGTGGCGCAGACCCGAGCCGGGCGAACTGCCGAGCGTGCCCGACGAGGAGGTCACCACCGTCGTCGACGTCCGGTCGGTTCTCGACGCGAAGCGAACCGCGATGGCGGCGCACGCGACCCAGGTGCTGGTCGCGCCGGACGGTGAGCAGTTCGTGCTCTCCAACCTCGTCGCCCAGCCCGTCCTCGACCACGAGCACTTCGTGCTCGTTCGCGGTCGGCTCGGTCTCACCGACCCGACGGGACGAGAAGACGATCTCTTCTCCGGTATCGGCTAGTGTGATCCGAGTCGTCAGTGGGATCGTCAGTGGCGCGGGTCACTCGTCCTCGCGTCGCGCAGATACACACCGTGCAGGGGGTTGTCGATGTACAACTGGTCCGTCCAGAACCAGATCGTCGCGTTCGTGGACTCGCTGAGGCCCTACGCCGACGAGATCCGAGCCGACTACTGGCACGCGTTGTACGCCTTCGCCGACCAGCAGAGCGTCCTGCTCACCATGCTCGGATACCCGCCGGTTCCCTGACGTCCCGTGGGTGAGCGGCGGACGGTTCCGCAGACCCCGGTTGCGTCGGCGCCCGTCCGGTAGCGCACCATCGAAGCATGACGGTCGATCCAGCAACCGCTGCCCCCCTCGAGTCACCGGCGGACGTCCGGCCACGCCGGGGCCTCGTCGCGTTGCTCGTGCTCGACGGTGCGCTGTGCGCCCTGTTGTCGGTCTTCTACCTGGGCCTGTACATCGCCGGGATGCCCTTCCCGATCACCATCCTGCTGGCCGGACTCGCGAACCTGCTCCTGGTGGTGGCCGTCCGCGCCGAGACCGGCTCCCTGCGCAGCGCGACCCTGCCGCTGGTCGCGTGGGCCGTCGTCTTCCTCGTCTGTCTGGCGGGAGGGCCGGGCGGCGATCAACTCGCGCTCGGCGATTGGCGGACCCTGCTGCTGCCGGTGGCGGCGCTCGTCCCGGCCGGCGGCTACCTGTTCTCGGCGCGTATCAAGGAGATCACTCGGGCGGTGGGAGCGGCTCGCGCGGTAGGAGCGACGCAGCCCGAGCCGCGTCCCTGAGCACGTCGGTCACCATCTCCTGCGTCAGCCGGCCGGTGAAGGTGTTCTGCTGGCTGACGTGATAGCAGCCGAACAGATGCAACGGGTGCTCGCGCGCCTCGGTCGGAGACAGCAGCGCGTGCGCGCCGTGCCCGAACTTCGGGCGGGGAACGGGAATCGTCCACCCCGCGGCCGACAGGACGGGCAGTAGCGCCTGCCATCCGAAACCGCCGAGGACGACGACCGCGCGCAGCGTGGGGGAGAGCAGGTCGAGCTCCTGTTCCAGCCAGTGCCGGCAGGTGTCGCGTTCGACGACGGTGGGGCGATTCGCCGGCGGTGCGCAGTGCACCGGGGACGTGATGCGCGTGCCGAACAGTTCGAGGCCGTCGCCGATGTGCGTCGCGGTCGGCTGCGACGCCAGACCCGCGTCGTACAGGGCCGCGTACAGCACGTCGCCCGACCGGTCGCCGGTGAACATCCGTCCCGTGCGGTTCCCGCCGTGCGCGGCGGGCGCAAGCCCGACGATCAGCAGGGACGCATCGGCAGGACCGAAACCCGGGACGGGCCGGCCCCAGTACTCCTCGTCGCGGAAGGCTGCTCGTTTCTCCCGCGCGACCTGCTCGCGCCATGCGACCAGCCGCGGACACGCGCGGCAGTCGACGAGCACATCGTCGAGTTCGGCCAGCGTCGCAGGAGGGGCGCCGTGCAGGGGTCCCCGTCCCGAGGGAGGGATCATGTCTTCATCCATGCTTCTCCCATACCCGGTGTGACCTCCTGAACCAGAGCCCACGCCTCGTCCATCGGGATGTCGATCACCTCGTAACGGCCCGCGCCCGCCGGGGTCGCCGCGACGACGGTCGCGAGGCCGGCCCGTCGCTGGAAGAATGTCTGCCTCACCGTCCATCCGATCACACCCTTCGCATCGAGGCAGATGCGTTGCCGGTCGATCGAGCCGCTGCGGGCCACGAGATGTCCGTCGACGACGGTATGACCGAGACCCCGGTACCGGTCCTGCGCCAGCGCGCACGCCCCCGCGACCAGCAGCACGATCACCGTGACGATCGCCGGCAGGGGCACGTGCCGCCCGGTGACGGTGAGGGCGACGAGCCCCGCGACCACCACGACACCCACCGGCCACAACGTCCGCGTGTAGCGGCGACGACGGGCACGGGGACCGTGGCTGCGCAGCGGCGCATCGAGTGGTAACCGCTCGGTGAGCACCTCGGCCGCGACCCGTCGGACCTCCCCGTCGGGCGCCGGCGGCAGGACCAGCGACGAACCACCCTGCTGCGCCGTCCTGCCCGTCATGACGGCGTCGAGCCGCGCGGCACCGACCAGTCGCAGTGCCAATGGTTCGTGCAGTGCGACACCGCGCAGCCGCGCCCGGTCGAGAGTGGTGTGACGGGTCGTGAGCAGGCCGTGCGCGATGCGCAGGACCCGGTCGTCGTCGGTCACCCGCAGGTCGCCGTAGACCATCAGGTAGCGCACACACGCCGCCGGACTGGCGACGAGCACGACCACCAGGACGAGGATCACCAGTGCGACCAGCAGTCCCAGATCCTCCGCGGCCTCGACCGCGCGGCGGACGACCTGCGACTCGGCGATCCACCGGCCGAGCCCGAACTGGAAGGCGGCACCGGTAATCGCCGCGACGGCCAGCAATCCCGTCGTGGAGAAGGGGGCGTAGCGCACCCAACCCGGATCGAAGCGCGCCAGCTGCCGCTCGGTGGGGGCCGCGGACGTCGGTGCCGGCTCGGACGGTTCGGCGACCCGCTCCCCGCCGGTCAGGAGTACGGCACGCAGCTCGGGGACGGCGGCGATCGGGAGGCCGTCGAGTTCGAACCGGTTGTGGTCGGCTCCTCCGCCCTGTCCGGTACCGATCTTCAGGACGGCCAGGCCGAGGACGCGGTGCATGAGGCGTTGTTCGACGTCCACCGAGCGGATGCGGCTGCGGGGGATCGACAACTCGCGTCGCTGCAGCAGTCCGCGGCGGAGTTCGACGTGCACGGGCCCGACACGGTAGGTGGTGGTGAACCAGCGCGACAGCCCGATCAGCACCAGCACCCCTGTCGCTGCGAGTCCCCACCCGGGATTTCCGCTGGTGGTGCCGATGACGAACGATCCGGCGAGCACGGGCAGCAGGCGCAGGATCTCCTCGATCGGATGGATCAGCAACATCCTGCGGTCCAGGCGCGACCACGGCACCTGCTCGTCCGTCTCGGCCGCGGGCACGGCGGTGTCGTTCATGTCGCGTCCGTCCGGTAGCGGGTCGCGAGCGCGGTCAGGTGGGCGACGGTCTCGTCGGCGACGCGGCTGTCGAGTCCGACGATCTCCACCGCACCCGCCGCGGACGCGGTGGTGACGGTGACGGTGGTCAGATCGAGCCAGCGGTCGAGCGGGCCCCGTTCGGTGTCGACGGTCTGGATCCGGGAGATCGGCGCGATGCGGTGTTCCTGCGTCCACCAGCCCGACCGCGTGTAGACCGCCGTGTCGTCCATCTCCCAGCGATGGACACGGAAACGCCACGCCGGCACCACCGCGACGTGCAGTCCGCCGAGGACGATCGTCGCTGCTGCCGCGGCGATGTGCCATCCGGCGCCTCCGGGTGCGACGATCACCCACACGACCTGCGCGACGACGAGCGGAATCCACATCAGTGCCGCGCTCACGGCCCAGAGCACACGCGCCTTCGGGCTCGGCCGCCACGAGGGTTCCCGCATGACCACACTCGCCTCCGGGCGCGCCCCGCCGACCGCCACCTCGTCGTCCTCCACCCATGCCTCCTGCTCCGCCGGGACCGGTGTCCGGTTCCACGCTAGGCTGGGATCCGTAGAACCGGCCGGACTCGCCCGATCCGACGAGTGCGGATCGCCCGTTCAGAAGAGGAGATCGTCATGACAGAGTCGAATGCGCTCGGCATCGAGATCCAGTCCGACAACGATTCCGAGGCCGACCGGCTCGAGCAGGCCACTCCCGTCTACGACGATCCTGCCGACGATCTGCCCTCGGACGTGCCGCTGGAGGCCGACCCCGCCGACACCTACGAGCAGAACCGCGAGGTCCCCGCGGACGACGACTACCCGCACGAATAGACCCCGAGGTGGCATAGGGGTGCACGCAGGCGCATGATCGGGCGCATGACCGATTCCGCAGACGACATCCCGCAGTCCGCGATGCTCCCGACCCCCACCGTGCGCCCCGGTGCCGCGTCCCGCTCCACGGTGACACCGTCGGGAATGCGTCGTGCGCTGCGCCGGGCACGCGACGGGGTCGCTCTGAACGTCGACGAAGCGGCGGTCCTGCTGCAGGCGCGGGGCGCCGATCTCGAGGATCTCTGCGCGTCGGCGGCGCGGGTGCGCGACGCCGGGCTGCTCGCCCAGGGACGTCCCGGCACGGTCACCTATTCGCGGAAGGTGTTCGTGCCCATCACCCGGTTGTGCCGGGATCGATGCCACTACTGCACCTTCGTCACGGTCCCCGGCAAGCTCCGCGCCGAGGGGCGCGGCATGTACCTCGAACCCGACGAGATCCTCGAGATCGCCCGTCAAGGGGCCGAACTGGGGTGCAAGGAGGCCTTGTTCACGCTCGGCGACCGGCCCGAGGACCGGTGGCCCGAAGCGAAGCAGTGGCTCGACGAGCGTGGATACGACTCCACCCTCGACTACGTCCGGGCGATGGCGATCCGAGTCCTCGAGGAGACCGGCCTGCTGCCGCACCTCAACCCCGGGGTGATGAGCTGGGCCGAGATCTCCCGGTTGAAGCCGGTCGCCCCCTCGATGGGCATGATGCTCGAGACCACCTCCGAACGGTTGTTCGCCGAGAAGGGGCAGTGCCACTACGGCAGCCCCGACAAGGAGCCGGCGGTGCGGCTGCGCGTGCTCACCGATGCGGGACGTCTCGCGGTGCCGTTCACCACGGGGATCCTCGTCGGGATCGGTGAGGACTTCACCGAGCGCGCCGAATCGATCCACGCGATCCGCAAGTCGCACAAAGCTTTCGGTCATATCCAGGAAGTGATCGTCCAGAACTTTCGTGCCAAGGACGACACCGCGATGCGCGAGCACGACGACGCGGAGCTCGACGAGTTCCTCGCCGCGATCGCCGTCGCGCGGCTCGTCCTCGGGCCGGGCATGCGTATTCAGGCACCGCCGAACCTCGTGTCGCCGGACGAGTGCCGCGCGCTGCTCGGGGCGGGCGTCGACGACTGGGGCGGTGTCTCGCCGTTGACCCCCGACCACGTCAACCCCGAGCGGCCCTGGCCCGGTCTCGACACCCTCGCGCGCCTGAGCGCCGAGGCCGGCTTCGAACTCACCGAACGGATCGCCGCCCAGCCGCAGTACGTGCTCGCCGGCCAGCCGTGGATCGATCCACGCATCACCGCCCACGTACACGCCCTCGCCGACCCGGCCACGGGCCTGGCGCGCGAGGTGATCCCGTCCGGACTGCCCTGGCAGGAACCCGACGTCGACTGGGAGTCGTCGGGGCGGGTCGACCTCAACTCCGAGATCGACGTGACCGGACGCAACACCGAGCACCGGTCGGATCTGGGGAGTGCCTTCGGCGACTGGGAGACCGTCCGTGAACAGGTGCTCGAGCTCGGTGCCTCCGCGCCGGTGCGGCTCGACAGCGACGTGCTCTCGGCGCTGCGCTCGGCGGAGCGCGATCCGGGCGGCTGCTCCGACGCGGAGTACACGGCCCTCGCCGACGCCGACGGGGCCGGTCTCGAAGCGCTCGTGGCACTCGCCGACCAGTTGCGGCGCGATACCGTCGGCGACGACGTCACCTACGTCGTCAACCGGAACATCAACTTCACCAACATCTGCTACACCGGCTGCCGGTTCTGTGCGTTCGCGCAGCGCAAGGGCGACGCCGACGCGTTCACCCTCTCGGCGAGCGAAGTCGCCGACCGGGCGTGGGAGGCGCACGTCGCCGGTGCCACCGAGGTGTGCATGCAGGGCGGTATCGATCCGGAACTTCCGGTGACCGGTTACGCCGATCTGGTCCGCGCAGTCAAGGCGCGGGTGCCGTCGATGCACGTCCACGCGTTCTCGCCGATGGAGATCGTCAACGGTGTCGCGCGCAGCGGCACCTCGATCCGCGAGTGGCTCACCGAACTGCGTGCGGCCGGACTCGACACCATCCCGGGCACCGCCGCCGAGATCCTCGACGACGAGGTTCGGTGGGTGCTCACCAAGGGCAAACTCCCGACGGCCGAGTGGATCGAGGTGGTGACCACCGCACACGAAGTGGGTCTGCGCTCGAGTTCGACGATGATGTACGGGCACGTCGACCAGCCGCACCACTGGGTGGGTCATCTGAACGTGATCCGCGGGATCCAGGACCGCACAGGTGGGTTCACCGAGTTCGTGTTGCTGCCCTTCGTCCACCAGTCGTCGCCGCTGTATCTGGCCGGCGCGTCGCGCCCCGGCCCGACCATGCGCGACAACCGTGCCGCGCACGCGCTCGCCCGGGTCATGCTGCACGGCCGGATCGACAACATCCAGACCAGCTGGGTCAAGCTGGGTGTCGCGGGCACGCGGGCCATGCTCGAAGGCGGGGCCAACGACCTCGGTGGCACCCTGATGGAGGAGACCATCTCGCGCATGGCCGGATCGCAGCACGGTTCGGAGAAGACCGTCGCCGAACTCGTCGCGATCGCCGAGGGTATCGGCCGGCCCGCCCGTCAGCGGACCACGGCGTACACGCCCGCGGAGATCCCGTCGACCTCGCGCTGACCTCGGGTCACGACTCCGGGCGTGGTAGGGGACCCTTACTCCGAAGCGTTGCGGAGGGTCGGGGGATACTGGAGGACCGTGGGCGTCGAGAACGCCCCTTCGGCGAGGCCGCGCAGGTCGGCGGGCTGACAGAGAGGCAGGGAGAACAGCAGTGACGTACACGATTGCGGAACCGTGCGTGGACGTGTTGGACAAGGCATGCATCGAGGAATGCCCCGTCGACTGCATCTACGAGGGCGGTCGCATGCTGTACATCCACCCCGACGAGTGCGTCGACTGCGGTGCGTGCGAGCCCGTGTGCCCCGTCGAAGCGATCTTCTACGAGGACGACGTTCCGGACGAGTGGTCCGATTACGTCAAGGCCAACGTCGACTTCTTCGACGATCTCGGCTCGCCCGGTGGCGCCGCGAAGCTCGGCAAGGTCGACTACGACCCGCCGTTCGTCAAGAACCTCCCTCCCATGGGCGAAGAGTGACGAACGGACCGGTGGAACTGTCGTGAGCACGCGTGTCCGCCGTTCGGTGGCGAAGAACCTGCCGGACTTCCCCTGGGATTCCCTGACCGACGCGAAGGCGAAGGCCGCGGCGCATCCCGAGGGCATCGTCAACCTGTCGGTGGGCACACCGGTCGACCCGGTCGCTCCCGTGATCCGGGAGGCGCTCGTCTCCGTCGCCGAGGAGCCCGGCTACCCGACCACGCACGGCACCGCCGAACTGCGGCGAGCGGCCGTGGGTGCGCTCGAGCGCCGCTACGGCATCACCGGTCTGGACGACGCCGCGATCCTGCCGGCGATCGGTACCAAGGAGATGATCGCCTGGCTGCCGTCGCTGTTCGGTCTCGGCGCCGACGATCTCGTCGTCATCCCCGAACTGGCGTACCCGACCTACGAGGTGGGCGGCCTGCTCGCCGGCACCCGCATCATCCGCGCCGACGGACTGACCCGCCTCGGACCCGAAGTGGCGTCGCTGGTCTTCGTGAACTCGCCGTCGAACCCCACCGGCAAGGTGCTCGGTCCCGACCACCTGCGCAAGGTCGTCGACTGGGCGCGCAGCCGCGACGCGATCGTCGTCTCCGACGAGTGCTATCTCGGTCTCACCTGGGAGGGTGAGGCCCTGTCGATCCTGCACCCGAGCGTGTGCGGGGGCGACCACACCAACCTCCTCGCGGTGCACTCGCTGTCGAAGACCTCGAATCTCGCGAGTTACCGGGCCGGTTTCGTCACCGGCGACGCCGACCTCGTCGCCGACCTGCTCGAGGTCCGCAAGCACGCCGGCATGATGCTGCCGCTGCCGATCCAGGCGGCGATGACCGCGGCACTGAACGACGACGAGCACGAGAACGCGCAGCGTGAGAAGTACCGCACGCGTCGCGAGGTGCTCCTCGCCGCCGTGCGCGGCGCCGGCTTCACCGTCGACCATTCGGAGGCGGGCCTGTACCTGTGGGCGACGCGCGGTGAGGAATGCCGCGCGACCGTCGACTGGTTCGCCGAACGAGGAATCCTCGTGGCGCCCGGCGAGTTCTACGGTCCCGGCGGTGTCCTGCACGTGCGGATCGCGCTGACCGCCACCGACGACGACATCGCCGCGGCCGCTGCCCGGTTGCGCTGATCGAGCGCGGTCACCCCTCTCGACCCGACGCCCGGCGGGCGGGTCGCCGGTAGATTGGCCCCGTGAGTTCGTCCGGTGAGGATCCGCTGCTGTGGGTGCTCTACGTCGCCGTCGTGGCGATCACCGCGGTGAGTGCGTCGCGTTCCTGGTCCGGGAGTGCCGCGCACGCGAGGGCCCGATCGTTCTGGTGGCCGCCGCCGGTCGCGGCCACGATCCTGTGGTCGGTGGTCGCGGTGATGTCGCTGGCCCGGCTGATCTTCCCGGAACTGCTCGACCTCTTCAGGCGGCAACCCGTCCGCACCCGCGATGCGGGGGAGTGGTGGCGCGTCCTCGCCGCCGGTCTGGTCGAGGACGGCGGAGTGCTCCTCACCGTGGTGAACCTCGTGCTGCTCGCGGTGGTCTCCGTCGCGATCGTGCGGGTGTGGGGGTGGTACCGGGCGATCGGGTTGTTCGTGGTCGGTCAGCTGCTGTGGGGATTGTTCACCACCTTCGTCTTCCCGTCCGACGGCGCGGGAACGACCGGCGCGACGCTCGCGTCGGCCGCGACCCTCGCGGGACTCTGGCCGGTCGTCGGGGCGACGCGCCCGCTGCTCGTCGCCTCCGCGGCGACCTTCGTTCTCGGCGTGGTGCTCGTGGTCGCGGGCGACGCGCACGGCGTGGCGATCCTGATCGGGATGCTGCTGGGCGCGGTCCTGGCCACTGTGCTTCCCCCGCCGTACCTCACGCGGGCATCGGTGTCGGCGACGCGCGGCGACGTCCGCACCTGACCGCCCCGATGGGAGTGCGGCGCGATATGGGATCGTGGCTGCTGTGTCTGCACTGCTTCGTTCGCTGAACCCGCTGGCCGTCGCGCGCGGCGACGATCTCCCGGACGCCGTTCGTATCGACGGTCACACCTTCTCCCGCAGCGATCTGCTCGGCGCGGCGACCGCGGTCGCCTCCGGCCCCCGAGGTGCAGCATCCCGACGTCCCGGAACTGCCGGTACTGCCGGTCCGGTTGCACGCCCGCGACTGGCATCATCTGCCGGAGCCGAACCCGTCGCGAATCGCCTTCGTGCTCTACACCTCCGGTACCACCGGTGCCCCGAAGGGCGTGCTCCTGAGCCGGCGTGCGATCGCCGCCGGCATCGACGCGCTCGCCGAGGCGTGGGCCTGGACCGAGCGCGACACGCTCGTGCACGGACTTCCGC
>NZ_LPZN01000009.1 GCF_001646655.1 Rhodococcus gordoniae
CCCGCGCATCGGCGGGGCCGTCCGAGGACGGCCCCGCCTGCGGTCAGTCCGGATCGGAGAGCCGGTGCACCCGGTGCGCCGCGCCCCATTCGTCGAGCAGATCCTGGGGCACCTCGTCGACCACGACGACCACCGCGAGATCCTCGAGACTGCCCGGCTCGAGCGTGCGCAGCGAGGCTTCCGGCAGGTGGACGTGCGTGACCCACTCGTTGTAGAGCACACCGTCCAGGGAGGCCCCCGACACCGTCTTCTCGGGTACGACCACGACGACCGCACCCGTCGCGGTCACGGTCAGCGGCTCGAGGGCCACCGATTCGACGTCGACGCTGCCCAGGGCGGCGCTCCGCGACTCGTAGGTCAGCTCGTACCTCTCGCGGAGCTCGTCGATCCGCTCGAGAAGTTCGGCGTTCGTGAACGTCCGCGACCCGATGACCGCCGCCGCGTCCGACGGTTCCACCGGACGCAGCCGGTCCGAGTACGTCACAGGAGCGGCCGAGAGAGCCGACAGGTCCGTCTGCACCTTCTCGTCGTCCACGACGATCCAGTCGCCCGACAGGGATCCTGCCGCCTTCGAGAGGGTCAGACCCACCGCGGCTCCCGCCGGCAGCTCTTCGCCGTGGCGAGCCGGGTCGACCATCACGAGTGCCGCGCCGGTCTTGGCCACCGCCCACTGCGCGACCACCGAGTCCACCGATCGTGGCATCGAGACGGCGACAGCATCGCCTGTTCCCAGCCCGCGATCGATGAGCATGCGGGCCAGGCGGGAAGACCGTTCGTCGAGTTCGCGGTACGAGATCTCCACACCCTGCCCGTCGGCCTCGGGTTCGGCGGGCACGGCGAGTGCGGGCGCCGAGGGGTCCACTTCGACCACTTCCGCGAGCACGGTGGCGAGGGTGCCCGCTCCCGTACCGGCCACCACCGCGGAGGGCCCGGATTCGGCCACGATACGCGCGAGTTCGTCGGCCTCGACGAGTTCGATGTCGGCGACCGCCGTGTCGGAATCCTCGACGAACGCCTCCAGCACACGCACGAATCGCCGGGAGAGGTGAACGACCTCGGCCTCGTCGAAGAACCGCTCCAGGTATTTGAAGGTCAGCTCGATCTCGCTGTCGGCGACGGTGAGCAGCGTTATCGGATAATGCGTGGCGTCCTTCACTCCGACGCCCGTGATCGTCATGCCGTCGATCGAGCCCGCAGCGTCGGACAGCGCGTCCCGATCGATCGGGTACGACTCGAACACCAGCAGGGAGTCGAATCCGATCGGCGTGCCGATGCGCTGTTCGATGTCGGACAGGCCGACATAGTGGTGATCGAGCAATCCCGCCTGCTCCGCCTGCAGACGTCGGAGCATCTGCGACACGGATTCGTGCCGGTTCGTCCTCACGCGCACCGGCAGTGTGTTGATGAACAGACCCACCATCGACTCGACGCCGGGCAGGTCGGCGGGACGACCCGACACGGTCGCGCCGAACACGACGTCCGAGCTGCCGGTGATGCGGCCGAGCACTACGCCCCAGGCAGCCTGCACGAGGGTGTTCACGGTTACGCCGAGATCGGCCGCGAGGGCGGTCAACCGGGCGGTGCGCTCGGTGTCGAGCAGGACGCGGACCGTGGAGATCGTGTCGTTCCCGGGGTCGCGCTGAACCGGAGCGATGGCGGTCGGATCTCCGAGCCCTTCGAGCGCGGTGGCCCACGCGTCGAGCGAAACCGTCCTGTCCTGCTCGGCGAGCCACGCGAGGAAACTGCGGTAGGAGCGCGCGCGCGGCAGTGCCGTGGGATCACCGCGGAGCACGTACAGGGCCATCAGATCCTGCATGAGCAGCGGCATCGACCAGCCGTCGAGAAGGATGTGATGGGTCGTGACTCCGAGGTGGTACCGGTTCGTTCCGGATCTCACGAGCAGGAACCGAATGAGCGGTGCCGACTCCATGTCGAAGCGGCGGGACTGCTCGTCCGCCAATGCCGATGCGACCGCGGCCATCCGTCGCTCGTCCTCGGTGTCGCTCGAATCGAGTTCTCGCCAGGGAAGCTCGACGTCGTCGAGCACCAGTTGCAGGGACCGTCCCTCCGCGTCCGTGACGAAAGCGGTCCTGAGATTCGGGTATCGGTCCAGCAGTGCTTGTCCGGCCGCACGCAGGCGCGCCGGATCCACCTCACCCTCGAGGTCCAGCACGGCCTGCATGGTG
Organism: Rhodococcus gordoniae; assembly: GCF_001646655.1. Lineage (GTDB taxonomy): Bacteria > Actinomycetota > Actinomycetes > Mycobacteriales > Mycobacteriaceae > Rhodococcus > Rhodococcus gordoniae. The sequence continues at coordinate 2,187 of NZ_LPZN01000009.1, forward strand.
TAGACGTCGACGTGCTCCTCGGTCACCATCGACGCGTGGAACAGCAGACCCGCCTGCAGCGGCGACAGCGGCCACACGTCCGAGAGCGCCGGGTAGCGCTGCTCCCATTCCTCGATCTCGCTCTGTTCCAGACCGGCGAGCAGCAGGTCGGACGGTGTCAGGCCACCCGCATCCGGTGATGCCGCGTACTGTGCGAGTGCGCTCAGTGCCTGCGACCAATGCTGAGCAAGCTCGTCCACGTCGTCGGAATCCAGCAACCCCGACGGGAAGGCGATGCTCGCGCCGAGCTGGGGTCCGCCGTCGCCGTCCGAGACGATCGCATTGATATCGACGCTCGCGTTGGCGGGCATGTCGGCGTCCTGAGCAACATCCAGCTCGCCGAGCGCGGAGGTCGGTGCCCAGCCGATCTCCGCGAGACCCTCCGGTACGTCCGCCGACGACATCCGGCCCAGATAGTTGAAGCTCACCTGCGGCACTCGGGCGATCGACGCCAACCGCGCCGACGATTCCGGATCCAGATAGCGCAGCAGGCCGAATCCCATGCCCTTGTCCGGGATGGCCAGGAGCTGTTCCTTGACCGCCTTCACGGCCGATCCGATCGCAGCGCCACCGGCGAACGCCTCGTCCACGTCCACTCCGGTCAGGTCGACCCGGACCGGGTACGCACTGGTGAACCACCCGACCGTCCTCGACAGGTCCGCTCCCGGCAGGACGGACTCCTCCCGTCCGTGACCTTCGAATTCGACCAGTGCCGAAGACGATTCGATGCCTCGATCGCGTCGCCACCGCACGAGTGCCAGGCCGAGCGCAGCCATCAGGCCGTCGGCGACACCACCGCGGAACAATGTCGGCACCGACGTCAGCAGAGCATCGGTTTCGGACGCCGGGAGAGACAGCTCGATCCGTCGGACGGTGGAGACGGTGTCGACGGCAGGATCGAACGGACGTGAGCCCAGAGCCGGGTCCGGGCCCTCCAGAATGCGCTCCCACAGAGGAAGTTCCGCCCGGCGCTCCGAGGCCGCAGCCACGAGACCGTGCGCCCATCGCCGCAGGGACGTGCCCACGGCGTCGAGCGACACTTCCTGGCCGGAGACGATCTGCCCCCAGGCCAGGCCGAGGTCCGGCAGCAGGATGCGCCACGAGACGCCGTCCACGACCAGATGGTGGGCGACGACCGCGAGGATGCCCGCACGCTCACCGCCGAAATCGAACCACACGAACCGGAGGACCGAACCGCTGGCAGGATCGAGCCGGCCCAGCGCCGCGTCGATCTCGCGTTCCGCAACGACGGTCAGATCTGCGTCGCTGATTCCGGCGGGTAGCTCGACCCGTTCGAGAATCGACACCGGATCGACACTTCCCGCGGCGCGAACGCGTAGGACATGCTCCCCATCGGTTCCGCGCTCGAGGATCGAACGCAGGGCGTCGTGGTGATCGACGACGGCACCGATCGTACGAACGAGCACGTCCTGATCGATCCCGCGCGGCAATGTCACGGCGACGATCTGCGAGAACCGATCGAAACCACCGGGCCACGACAGGACCTCGTGCATGATCGGCGTCAGCGGAACCTCGCCGACACCGCCACCGGGAAGCTCGGCCGGACGCAGTGTCGTCCCGCCCTCGGAGCGCGTCGCGACCTCGGCGAGACCGGCGACCGACCGACGCTCGAAGACGTCCCGGGGGGTGAACACCACACCGCGCGCCTTCGCCCGCGACACCAACTGGATCGACACGATGCTGTCGCCGCCGAGCGCGAAGAACGACTCGTCGACGCTCACCTTGTCCAGATGCAGAACCTCCGCGAACACCTCGGAGATGATCTGCTCGACCTCACCCTCGGCGGCCCGGTACTCACGCTCCTCGATCACCGGTTCCGGCAGCGCATCGCGATCGAGCTTGCCCACCGGCGTGAGCGGCACCTCGTCGAGCACCACGATGGCCGACGGCACCATGTGCGGCGGCAACGACCGTGCCACGAACTCGGTCAACTCCACCGTGTCGACCGTTCGGCCCCGCACCGGCAGCACGTACGACACCAGCACGGTGGCGCCGGAACCGGTGGTCCGGCCGAGAGTAGCCGCGAAATCCACACTGTCGTGTCCGGCGAGAGCCGCGTCGATCTCGCCGAGCTCGATACGGAAACCGCGGACCTTGACCTGGAAGTCGCTGCGGCCGACGAATTCGAGCTCGACGGGACCGCCCTCGAGCGAACGCCAGCGAACCACGTCGCCCGTGCGGTACATGCGCGAGCCGTCGCTGCTGTAGGGATTGGCGACGAACCGCTCGGCGGTCAGGGCGGTGCGCCCGTGGTAACCCCGCGCGAGCGCGCCACCTGCCATGTAGAGCTCGCCTGCGACACCCTCGGGCACCGGGTTCAGCCGGGCATCGAGGACGAGCGCGGATACACCGTGGGTCGGGTTGCCGATCGTGATCGGCCGGCCCGGTTGCAGGCGGGCGAACGACGAGATGATCGTGGTCTCGGTGGGGCCGTAACCGTTGAAGTACTTCCGTCCCGGCGCCCAGCGACCGAGCAGTTCGGGTGTGGTGACGTCGCCGCCCACCGACACCACCTCGAGGCTGTCGATACCGGCAGGATCCATCGTGCCCAGCACTGCGGGCGTGATGATCGTGTGGGTCACCTGTTCGGTCTGCAGCAGTTCCGCAAGATCCGGGCCGCCGATGATCCGGCCCGGCACGATCACCAGCGTCGCACCGCTCGAGAATGCAGCCATCCACTCGAGCACCGACGGGTCGAAGCTCGGCGAGCAGATGTGCAGGAACCGGTGGCCGGCACGCAGGTGGTAGAGGTCCACGGCGGTGTCGACGACGCCACCGAGACCGGTGTGGGTGACCACGACGCCCTTGGGCCTACCCGTCGAACCCGACGTGTAGATCACATAGGCCGGGTGTTCGAGCCGGATCGGCCGCACGCGGTCGGCGTCGGTGACCGGTGCACCGGACCGCGCGTCCAGTTCCGCGGCCGTCTCCGGCGCGTCGAGCACGACCCAGTCGGAGTCGTCCGGCATCGCCTCGCGATATTCGGACCCGGTGATACCCATGGCCGCACCGGAATCCGCGAGCATGTAGCGCACGCGGTCGATCGGGTAGTTCGGATCGACCGGCAGGTGGGCGGCACCGGCCTTCGCGATCGCCCACACGCTCAGCACCATCTCGTACGAACGCGGGTACGCGACGGCGACGATGTCCTCCGGTCCGACCCCTCGCTCGATGAGCATGCGGGCCAGGCGCGACGAGGTCTCGTCGAGTTCCCGGTAGGTGACCGACCGGCCCTCGTACCGCACCGCGACGGCCTCGGGGGCCCGCGCGACGCCCGAAGTGAGGATGTCGCTGAGGCTTCCACCTGCACTGACGCGGTCGCCGTGGACGTGCGTGAGCCGGTCGAACTCGTCTGTGTCGAGAAGCGGTAGATCTCCGACCGGCAGGTGCGGATCGCCCAGTACTCCCGCGACGAGCATCTCGAACCGTCGAGCGAATCCTTCGATCGTCGAGCGGTCGAACAACGCACTCGCGTAGGAGAATTCAGCCGAGATTCCGGCGGGGACATCCGATCCGCCGCGATGCTCGCGGAGGGTCAGCGACAGGTCGAACTTGACGGTGTCGACCTCGAAGGGCACTCCGGACACCGTGAGTTCGGGCAGTTCCAGCGCCGTCTCGGGCAGGTTCTCGAACGACAGTGCCACCTGGAACAGCGGGTGGCGTGCCGTCGACCGCTCGGGGTTGAGGATCTCCACGAGCCGCTCGAAGGGGATGTCGGCGTGGGCGAACGCCTCGAGGTCGCCCTCCCGCACGCGCGAGAGGAGGTCCGAGAAGCTCTTGCCCGCGTCCACCCGGGTGCGCAGGACGAGCGTGTTGACGAACATGCCGACCAGGTCGTCGACCTCCGATTCGCCACGACCGGCGATGGGCGTGCCGATCGCGATGTCGTCGCTGTCGGAGATCCTCGACAGGAACACCGCGAGCGCGGTGTGCATCACCATGAACATCGTGGTGCCCGTGGAGCGTGCGAGTGCCGCGAGGCCGCGGTGCAGGTCCGCGCCGAGGACGAACTCGATCTTGCCGCCGGTGAAGGACTGGATCGAAGGACGCGGCCGGTCCATGGGGAGATTCAGCTCGTCGGGCAGACCCGCGAGCGTGCGCTTCCAGTACTCGGCCTGCGCAGCGAGCAGGCTCTCGGCATCGTCCTCTCCGCCGAGGACCGCACGCTGCCAGATCGCGAAGTCGGCGTACTGCACCGGCAGCGGCGCCCAGCCGGGGGCTTCACCCTCGGCGCGGGACATGTACGCCGTCATCACGTCGCGGGTCAGCGGCGAGATGGACCAGCCGTCGGCGCTGATGTGGTGGACGACGAAGACGAGCACGTGATCGCGCTCGGAGAGCTCGAACAGTCGTGCGCGCAGCGGGATCTCGGTGGTGACGTCGAACCCGCGGGAGACGACCCCGGTCACCTTGTGCAGCAGGTCGTCCTCGGTGGCCGGTTCGACGTCGATGTCGGGCGCGGCCTGCGAGACGGGGAGGATCAGCTGGTAGGGCTGTCCGTCGATCTCGGGGTAGATGGTGCGGAGCACCTCGTGCCGGGCCAGCAGGTCCTGGACCGCCGCCTGCAGCGCACCGAGGTCGAGTGCACCGCTCAGGCGCACCGCGACCGGGATGTTGTCGACCGACGATTCGGTGTCGAAGCGGTTGAGGAACCACATGCGCTGCTGCGCGAGCGACAACGGCACACGGTCGGGCCGCGGCTGCGGCACCAGCGCCGGACGTGCCGCCGCACCCGTGTGCTGCTCGGCCGCGACGGCGAGCGCCGCGACGCTGGGGGCCTCGAACAGCACGCGAACGGGGACGCGGGTGTCGAGCGCCGCGCCGATCCGCGAGACGACCTGGGTGGCGAGCAGCGAGTTGCCGCCGAGTTCGAAGAAGTCGTCGTCGACGCCCACTCGGCTGAGGCCGAGGACGTCGGCGAACACGCCGGCCACGATCTCCTCGATCGGTGTGCTCGGGGCACGGAACTCGCGGGTCTCGAAGACCGGTTCGGGCAGGGCCCTGCGGTCGAGCTTCCCGTTGACGTTCAGCGGCAACGCATCGAGCGTCACGAACGCCGACGGCACCATGTACGACGGCACTCGAGCACCGAGGGCGGATCTTATCGACTCGATGTCCGCATGCGCACCGTCCGCGGGCACGACGTAGGCGACCAGCTGCGTGCCGAC
>NZ_LPZN01000086.1 GCF_001646655.1 Rhodococcus gordoniae
TACGTACCAACCGGCCACCCCCGCCGCAAGGGGTACGGCGCGGATCGCCGCCCCGAAGTATGCCAGGGCGGCCCCGGCGCCCTTCGAGGTCCCCTGATCCCCCAGCCGGGGTCCCTCTGTGGCACCCCGGCGGGGAGAGCTGCCGCCCTCGAAGTTCGACGGGGCCGACCTGGCATACTTCGACCCGGCCACCCCCGCCGTACCCCTTGCGGCGGGGATGGGTTCTGCCGGTCAGGCACTCACTCCTCGCCGACCAGGGCCGCGACGCCGTAGACAGCCCTGGGGTTTCGTCTACCCCACCTGAGCCCCGGCCCTTGCGTGATCGCATCCGTCCAAATTCGGTGTGTGGTCGAGTCGTCCGGTGGCGTGCATGATGAGAGGCCACCGACACGCACCGAGGGGAACGATGTTCACCGCACTACGCGGCCCGATTCCGCACACGATCGGCCACAGCCCACGCGCCGACCCCCGAATCGCACCGGAGCGGCACACTCGCGCAGACGAAGGCCGATGCGGCAGCGCACACCCCCGCCCAGGCTCGGATCGAGACATTGGACAGCTACCTCGGCTCGCTCACCGAACAGGACCGCGCCGAGTACATCGCTGCCGCGCAAGACCTCAGCGATGCGATGAACGAGACCGGCACCGAGGATTTCCGCGCCTGTTCCCGCGGTGGACGGCCACCCGCCGGCGGCAGCGTCCCGGACGGAAGCCGCTCGCTGCAGGATCTGCGGGCACTCGCTCGCACGATCCGCACCTCGAGCCGACCACGTCGGACGGAGATCTCCACCTTGACGAATGCAGGTACATCCCCGCGACTCCACGCACCGATCCGGGAAGCAACGACGACACCGACCCGGACCCGGCCGGGGCAGTAGAAAACATGAACCACACCGGCAGTGAGACCGCGGCCACCGTGTTGGTGATCGCCGGTCGCAGCATCGACCTCGACACCGCGGTCGCCACAGCCCACGGCTATCCGGCGGTGACCGTGGCCCGCTACGACCTACCCGGACCCGGACCCGCCGCGGTGATCACCGC
>NZ_LPZN01000087.1 GCF_001646655.1 Rhodococcus gordoniae
ACAAACCCCCCCACCACCGCCACCGCATCACCGGCCGACTCCACCGCCGACACCAACAACTGCGGCAACAACACACCACGACGACCACGCCCACGCCGCTCCGGGCGGGGTCCGCCGGACCGGCGACCACTCCGCGACTGTGTCGCGGCTCCTCCGAACCTGTCGATTCCTCGTTCGGACCCCGCCTCGGCCACGTGACAACTCCTCCCCGTCGGAGCACCCCGACGGCCCCGGTCACGGTAAAGTTACCGTTCGGTCACGTGTCCTGCACGCCCGACCGGGAGGACCGTCGGGCGCTCGTGTTCGTCACAGCTCACAATCCGTCCGGAGTGTCACCCCGAGAAGTCGATCATGAACCGGACGACCACGGGTGAGTTCTCGCGCAGATGGTGGCGTCGACCGATTCGGAAGCCGCCGTCCCGACCCCGTCCGTGACCGAGACGAACTCGAGATCCGCACAGCCGACGAGGTCGGCCACCGCATCACCGGGAACGAATGCGTGTGTCACCCATTCCTCTTCCGCAGCACGGGCGAGATCGTCACGGTTTTCGGGAACGATCACGACAGCACCGGCCAGTGCGGCAGCGAGCACCGCATATACCGACCAGGGGTCTGCCGCCCGCCCCGACACCAGGATCCGAGCATCGTAGGTGAGACCGAACTCGGTGCGATCGCGGCGAAGAGCAGCCACCGCACGTCCCTGAGTGAGGTCGCCCTGCGGCAACCTCAGCGCAGGGTCCCCGGCACGGAGGACGGACGTGCGCTCGGTGTAGGCGACGGGGCGCTCCGATTGCGCCGACACCCTCGACACCAGTTCCGGGTCGTCCATCGGAAGCAGAACCGCCGAGCCGTCGGCGGTGCGCTGTGAGGTCGTGAGAATCCAACGAGCCTCGGAGGACGTCCCCACCGCGATCGCGGCCCCCGTCTTCACGGTTGCCCAGATGGCGGTCACCAGGTCGATTCCGGCGGGGACGTCGACGGCGACGGTCTCGCCCGGACCCGCACCGAGCGAGATCAGATGCCGCGCCCACCGAGAGGATCGTTTCTCGACCTCCGCGAAGGTCGACTCGGTCTCGCCGAACACGACGGCAGGAGCGTCGGGATCCGATTCGACCACAACGCGCAGTTCCTGGGCGATCGTCGTATCGGGGACCTGAGAGGACGACTCCGGCACGGCGCGAGGGGCACCGGTGACCACGGCGACCTCGTCAGCGGTCCGGATATCGATGTCCCCGACCACCGCGGCGGGATCGGCGGCCACCGCGTCGAGCACCGCCACGAAACGACGCGCGTAGGCCTCCACGGTGTCCGCGTCGAACAGATCGGTCGCGTAGGTGAAGGCAACGGCCATCCCACCCGGCCCGCTCGCGGAGTCCTCCCGAGGCTCCACCGTGACCTGCAGATCGAACTTGGCGGAGAGCTCTCCCGTGTCGAGCGCTTCGACGGTCAGCTCCGGCAGTTCCATACGCACGGGGTCGAGGTTCTGGAAGGACAGCACCGTCTGGAAGACCGGATGCCGGGAGCTCGAACGAGCGATCCCCAGTTCGTCCACGACACGCTCGAACGGCACGTCCGCATTCGCGAAGGCTTCGAGGTCGCCGGCTCGGACCGTGTCGAGCAGGGCGTCGAACGCCGTAGCCGGGTCGACGTCGCTGCGCAGTGCCAGCGTGTTGACGAACATGCCGACCACGTCGTCGAGTGCCCGAGCACCGCGCCCGGCCACTGCCGTCCCGATCACGACGTCGCGCGAACTGCTCAGTCTCGACAGCAACACCGCGAGAGCGGCATGCACCACCATGAACAGCGAGGCACGATGTTCCGAGGCGAGAAGGTCGAGACGAGCACGGGTGTCCGCGGACACATCGATCATGGTCGTGGCACCGCGGGTGCTGGTCTGTGCGGGTCGCGGCCGGTCGGCGGGAAGGTCCAGCAGGTCCGGCACCCCTGCCAGGCGTTCACGCCAGTAGTCGAGCTGCTTCCCCGCAGGCGATGCCGGATCGTCGGCGTCCCCGAACACGTCCTGCTGCCACAGCGCGAAGTCCGCATACTGCACCTCGAGCGGAGGGAGCTCGACGGAGCTGCCGGAGATGCGCCCGATGTACGCCGACACGAGGTCGCGGGCGAGCGGTGCGAGCGACGCACCGTCCGCCGAGATGTGGTGCACGACGAGCACGAGGACGTGGTCGTCCGGCGTGAGCGAGACCAACCGGCCCCGCACGGGTACGTCTGTGGAGACATCGAAGCCCTGCGACGCGACCTCCACGACCGCCTCGAACGCCTCTCCCTCGGTACCCGCGGTGACGACCGTCAGTTCCTCGACCGCGTCGACGGACCGGATCCGCTGGTACGGACCCTGATCGTCGTGCGGGTAGACGGTACGCAGCGTCTCGTGGCGCTCGATCACATCGCGCACGGAAGCTGCGAGTGCCTCGGTGTCGAGGTTTCCGCGCAGCCGGATCGCCAGGGGGATGTTGTAGGTGGACGAACCGGGGTCGAGCTGATTGAGCACCCACATCCGCTGTTGTGCGAGCGAGAGCGGAATGCGCTCGGGACGGGGCCGTGCCCGCAGTTCGGGCACGGCTGCGGCGGTCGAACCGCCGTCGATCCGGGCTGCGAGGCCCGCCACCGTCGGTTCCTCGAACAACTCACGAATGGCCAGGGAGGATCCGAGTGCCTCGTTGATCCGGGCGATCACCCGCGTCGCCACGAGCGAGTTGCCTCCGAGATCGAAGAAGGAGTCGTCGGCACCCACGCGCTCGAGCCCCAGGACATCGGACCAGACGGCCGCGACGGCGATCTCGGACTCCGTGACCGGCTCGCGGTGTTCGCCACCGTCCGCGGTCACCTGCGGTGCCGGCAGTGCGCGCCGGTCGAGCTTGCCGTTGACCGTCAACGGCAGCTCTTCGAGGACCGTCACCACGTCGGGCACCATGTATCCGGTGAGGAACTCGGCGGCAGCCCGACGGACGGCGGCGGGCTCGATGCTGTCGCCGGCCCGCGGTACGACGTATCCGACCAGACGTTCGCCGATGCCGTCGTCGCGCACCACTGCCACAGCGTGGGCGACGCCGGAAGCGCGCAGCAGCGCTGCCTCGACCTCCCCGAGCTCGATGCGGAAGCCGCGGAGCTGCACCTGCGAGTCGCTCCGGCCGGCGTACTCGATGATGCCGTCGGCGTTCCACCGGGCGACGTCGCCCGTCCGGTAGAGACGTCCGGAGCCGAAGGGGTCGGCGACGAAACGGGCCGCCGTGAGCTCGGGGCGTCCGAGATAGCCGCGGGCGAGCTGATCGCCGGAGACGTAGACGTCGCCGGCCACGCCGGCGGGAACCGGGTGCAGCCGCTCGTCGAGGATCCGGACGTCCAGACCCGGCAGCGACCGTCCGATCGCGCTCGGAACGCCCGGTCGCGCTTCCGTCGGTTCCACGACATGGAAGGACACGTGCACCGTGGTCTCGGTGATGCCGTACATGTTGACGAGTTGCGGCCGCACGGGATGGCGTTCGAACCATGCCGTCAGCCGGCCGGGGTCGAGCGCCTCGCCCCCGAAGATCACGTACCGCAGCGCGAGCGGCCCGGCGTCGACCGAAGCGGACGACGCGAGCATCCGCTCGGCCTCGTCGAACTGGTAGAACGCCGACGGCGTCTGGTTGAGAACCGTGACTCCTTCGCGCCGTACGAGTTCGACGAACAGTTCCGGCGATCGTGAAGTCAGGTAGTCGACGACGACCAGACGACCACCGTGGAGCAGCGGCCCCCACAGCTCCCACACCGAGAAGTCGAAGGCGTAGGAGTGGAACAGCGTCCACACGTCGTCCGGGCCGAAGCCGAAACGGGGTTCGGCGTTGGCGAAGAGGGTCAGCACGTTCCGGTGCGTGACGGCGACGCCCTTGGGGCGACCGGTCGAACCGGAGGTGAAGATGACGTACGCCAGATCGTCCGGCTGCGGCGATGCGATCCGGTCGGCGGCGGTGAGCGGATCGGTGGAGACCGAGTCGTCGTTCTGCGCGGCGACGACGTCCAGCATCTCGATTCCGCTGTCGCGCAACGCCTCTGCTCCGGGCTCGTCTCCGAGTGCATCGGAGGTGAGGATCACGCGGGGCCGGGCCTGGTCGAGGATGTACCGCACACGATCCTGCGGATGTGCGGTGTCGATCGGCAGGTAGGCGCCGCCGGAGAGCACGACCGCGGTGAGGGCGACCACGAGGTCCTCGGTCCGCGGCAGGGCCACCGCGACGAGAGTGCCGGGTCCGACCCCCGCGGCGGCGAGCCGACGTGCGGTCCGGTTCGCGCGGGCACCGAGCTCGGCGTACGTGAGGGTCGTCTCCCCGTGGGTCACCGCGGCGTTCGCGGCGTGGGCACGGGTGGCCGTGTCGAAACGTGCAGTCAGCGTGGCCGGTTCGACGACCGGGACGGACTCGCCGAGCGTGTTCCACTCGGTGAGGATGCGGTCGAGCTCGCCGTCGGTGACGAGCGGCACGTCACCGATCGCGATGCGCGGATCGGTGGTGACCGCCTCGAGGATCCGCGAGAATCGTTCTGCGACAGCGGCGACGGTCTGCGGGTCGAACAGTTCGGTGGCGTAGTCGAATTCCACCACGAGGCCGGAGGGATCGCCGGCGGCGTCGACGACATCCGCGACGGTCACCTGCAGGTCGAACTTGGCGACCTGTGTGTCGAAATCGATACCGGACACGGTCAGCTCGGGCAGTTCCAGCTGCGAGACCGGCATGTTCTGGAAGGTGAGCATCACCTGGAAGAGCGGGTGGCGTGCAAGGGAACGCGACGGGTCGAGCACCTCGACGAGCCGCTCGAACGGCACGTCGGCGTGGGTGAACGCCTCGAGGTCGGCCGTGCGCACCGAGTCGAGGAAGTCTCCGAAGGACGCATCGGATTCGACGGGTGTGCGCAGCACCAGGGTGTTGACGAACATGCCCACCAGGTCGTCGAGCGCCGCGTCGCCACGGCCGGCGACAGGAGTGCCGATCGTGATGTCCTCGTTGCCGCCGAGCCGGGCGAGGAGCACGGCGAGTGCGGCATGGACGACCATGAATTCCGTTGCACCGCTGCGACGGGCGAGATCGGCGATCGCTGCGCGGACTCGCTCCCCGAGAGTGAGGCGGTGCGAGGCACCCCGATGGCTCGCGACGGCCGGCCGGGGACGATCGAACGGCAGCGTCACTTCTTCCGGCAGATCCGCCAGGGTCCGCTTCCAGAAGTCCACCTCCCGCGCCATGAGCGACTCGGGATCGGACTCGTCGCCGAGGATCTCGCGCTGCCACAGCGTGTAGTCCGCGTACTGCACCTCGAGCGGTGCCCATCCGGGTTCCCCGCCCGCGACACGCGCGGCATAGGCCGTCACCACGTCGCGGGTCAGCGGTCCCATCGAGTAGCCGTCGGCGGAGATGTGGTGCACCACGACGACGAGCACGTGCTCGTCCGGGGCCACGGAGAACAGGCGCACCCGGATCGGAACCTGCTGTGTCACATCGAAGCCGGTGGTGACTGCTTCGGCGACCCGGGTCGCGACCTCGTCGGAGTCGATGCTCTCGGGGCGGACTTCGACGATCGCCTCCGCGGCGGGCAGCACCTGCTGATGGCCGACACCGTCGATCTCGGGGTAGACGGTGCGGAGCGATTCGTGGCGTTCCACCACGTCGGAGACCGCCGCCTGCAGCGCGTCGGTGTCCAGTCGCCCCGAAAGGCGAATGGCCACGGGGATGTTGTTCACGGCGGAGTGCGGTTCGAGACGGTTGAGGAACCACATGC
>NZ_LPZN01000088.1 GCF_001646655.1 Rhodococcus gordoniae
CGGCGGTCGCGTGCGCATACGGTAGGCGGCCGCGCACCCACCGACGAGTCCGACCGCGGCGCTCACCACCGACGCACTCCCGGCGAGGGCCGTGACGACGGCGGCGATCACGGCGGCCGCGCCCGGGACGACCGAAAGAGGAAGACGCAGTTGTGTGTCGCTCGCGCCCAGCAGAACGGCGACATCGGGGTCGCGGCACACGTCGCGTAGACCCGCACCGGAGGCCACAGCCACCACGAAGACGGTGACGAGGTGCACGACCGCGGCGGCAGGCGGCGATACGACCGACCCGAGGACCGCGACGCCGAGCAGAGCGGCACACGTGAGGAGCACGGGTGCCGGCCGGCGGGCATGGCGGAGCAGATCGGCACGGACGAGCGCCGCGATCCGGCCGCGCGGCAGCATCCGGGAGCGACGGGCTCCGATGCGCAGCCACGCCCTGTGCTCGACCACGTCGACCAGCAGTGACGGATCCAGCGCGGTGAGCGAGGCCGACACACCCACCGCGGTGCCCGCTCCGGCCCTCCACTCGGGTGCGGCGATCCTGCCGCACGCGAACAGTGCCGAGATCGCCAGTGCCGCGACGACGGCCCAGACGACGGCGACGAGCACCGGCCCCGGTGGCGGTATCGGCACGCCGGTGGCGGCGACGATCACCACGCCCGGTAGGGCCGAGAAACACAGCCGGATCACGGTGCTCACGACGGCGGGCGGGAGCATCCGGCACTGCGCGAGCATCGGAAGGGCGACAGCGCCGACGCCGAGAGCGACGGTGAGCAGCGTGAACGCGAGCCGATCCGGCGGGGCGGCCACGAAGGTCGCGAGCCGTCCTGCCAGGGCACCCGCGACCGCACCGCCCATCAGGATCGCCGCCGCTCCGGGCCGCAGTGCCGCGCCGCGATCCATCGGTGTGGACAGCAGCCAGAACTCCGTCTCGCCACCGCACGTCACCGGACCGACAGCCCGGGCGGACGCCGTCCCCACCGCGGCCGCGGCCGCGACGACCGCCCATCCCCATGCCGAGGTGCACCCCACGTCACGCCCGATCGGAGCCGTGCAGGCGACCGGCGCCGACGGCAGGGAGAACAGCCACCACGCCGATCCCCCACCCACATACAGGCCGAGGAGGATCAGCACGACCGCAGCGGGACGATCCGCGAACGGGGCGTGTCGACGCTCGAAGCTGCGACGGAGCGCGCGGAGATCCCGCGCGCCGGGGACGACCGCGGTCAGTTCCATCGGTCCGCCTCCACCACCACATCGGCGACCGCGTCCACCAGCCCGGCATCGTGCGAGACCATCAGCACGGTGCCGCCGGCACGCTTCTCGGCCGCGAGCGTGGACGCCAGCCACCGGCGCCCGTCGTCGTCGAGATGTTGTTCGGGTTCGTCGAGGACGAGCAGCCGCCGCGGTCGGACCAGCGCGGAGGCCAGGGCGAGCCGGCGGCGCTGCCCGCCCGAGAAGGTCACCGGCAGTCGATCCGCCGACGAGGCGAGACCGACCTCCTCGAGAACCCGGGTGGCGGCGGCGAACGGGTCGGTCACGCCGTGACCGGTCGCGACGAGTTGCAGGTGTTCGTGTGCGGTGAGATGCGCGAACGTCGCGACGTCGCCGAGGACTGCGGCGACCCGCCGGCGCAACGTCGGGGAGCTCTCGTCGACGGGGACGCCGTCGATCTCGACGACACCCTCGTCGAGCCGGTCGGCGCCGACGATGCATCTGAGCAGAGTGGATTTGCCGCTGCCGTTCGCCCCGATCACGGCGCAACATCGGCCCGGGGCGAGGTCGATGTTCACCCCGGTGAAGACGGTCAGGTCACCGAACGAACGGTGGGCATTCCGGACGGACACGGCGGGTGCGCCGCATCGGATGGGATCGGACATGGAAGGTCTCCCGGTGTTCCTCGTCGGACGAAGTGTCGAAGGCGAGGACGGAACCGGGTGAGCGTGGACGTGGCCGTCCGGGGGTGTCGGGGTGGGAGTGGCGACGGAACCCACCGCGCAGGCGTCGTTCCTCGGAGGTCGGCCCTCGGACACTGCGGCCGAAGGCGAACAACGGGTCGTCGGCGGCCGCGACGAACGCGAGCGTCGCAAGGAGCACCATCAGAAGTCCGGCGAGCAGTCCGGCGGTGTCGCCGGCGGACACGGCGGTGACCGGCACGACGGTGGCGACGAGCCAGGACAGGAGGACGACGCATACCGCGGCACCGTTCCGCCATCCGAAGAACATGACCGGCAGTCTATGCCGCGCGGTGCGTACGCAGGGACGGTCCTGTGAGGGCGGATGAGGCAGCATGAAGGCATGAGCACGCTCACGCACGTCGAAGCCGTGATCGTCGCGGGCGGTCGCGCGACCCGCATGGGAGGCGTCGACAAGCCCGCTCTGACGGTCGGTGGCCGGAGGATGCTGGACACCGCTCTCGCCGCGGTCGAGGGCTGTGCACGGGTGACGGTGATCGGCCCGCACCGCGACGATCTCGGCCCGCACGTGCTGCAGATCCAGGAGACACCGCCGGGCGCGGGTCCGGTGGCGGCGCTGGCAGCGGCGGATCCGGTCGCCGATCTCGTGGTCACCCTCGCCGCCGACCTTCCGTTCGTCACGCCGAAGACCGTCTCAGCCCTGCTGGAGGCCCTGAACGAGGACGCGAGGGCCGAGGCCGCCTTCGCGGTGGACGAGACCGGGCGGATACAGTTCCTGCTCGCCGCATGGCGGACACCGGCACTGGCCGCACGTCTGACCGCTCTCGGGGGAGACGTCGCGAACCGGCCCATGAAGGCGTTGGTTCCCGAGCGGTACGTCACCGTCGCGGTGCCCGAGGCCACCGACTGCGACACCCCGGACGACCTTCGGGCGGCGCGCGCCGGATCCGCG
>NZ_LPZN01000089.1 GCF_001646655.1 Rhodococcus gordoniae
CCGATCGGGTGGCCCTCGTTCGCCGTTCCGGACCACCGCTGCTAGAGAAGCTCCGGTTCGTCCCCGGGAAGACGCTGCCGGCCGTCGCGTCCCGGGAGTCGTGCGGAGGCGAACCGCATCACGGGTTCGACGACTCGTGCGGCGACCGGACCGAAGACCGCGGTGATCATCACGTATGCGGAGGCGATCGCCGCGAGACGACTGTCGACGTGCCCCGAGGCGACAGCCAGTCCGGCGATCACGATGGAGAACTCGCCCCGAGCGATGAGTGCCGCACCGGCGCGGGCCCGGCCCATCACGGCGATGTGGTGTTGCGCCGCCGCGATCCATCCGGTGGCGAGCTTCGTCAGCGTGGTCAGCACGGCCAGCAGGATCGCCCAGCCGAGCACCGGCGGTATCTCCGTCGGGTCTGTGTTCAGTCCGAAGAAGACGAAGAAGATGGCGGCGAACAGATCACGGAGCGGTTCGAGGACACGTACCGCGTTGTGTGCCGTGGAACCGGAGATGGCGATACCCAGCAGGAAGGCGCCGACGGCCGCAGACACCTGGAGGGCGGACGCGATGCCCGCCACCAGCAGCGCCGCGCCGAGCAGCTTGAGCAACAGTGTTTCCCTGTCGGGACTGTCGAGCACGACCGAGATGTAGCGTCCGTATCGCACCACCAGTACCAGCACCACGGTGACGAGACCGAGCGAGATCGCGACGGCTTCGAGGCCGCCGAGCAGACTCACGCCGCCGAGGATCGCGGTGAGGATCGGGAGGTACACGGCCATCGTGAGGTCTTCGAAGACGAGAATCGACAGGACCACCGGCGTCTCGCGGTTGCCGAGGCGCCCGAGATCGGCAAGGACCTTCGCCACGATCCCCGACGAGGAGATGTAGGTCACGCCTGCGAGCGCAAGTGCGCCGACAGGGCCGAGACCCAGGATCAACGCGACCGCGGCCCCGGGTGCCGCGTTCAGGGCGAGATCGAGCAGACCCGCCATCCGGGAGCGTCGCAATCCACTGATCAGCTCGTTCGCGGTGTACTCGAGCCCGAGCAGCAACAACAGCAGTACCACGCCGATCTCGCTGGCGATATGACTGAACGCGCCGATGTCGCCGAGCTGGATGAGTCCACCGTTGCCGAAGCACAGGCCGCCGACCAGATAGAACGGGATCGGCGACATGCCGATCCGCGCCGCCAGCCGCCCGAGGACACCGAGCCCGAAGAACACCGCACCCAGTTCGATGAGTGCGAGTGTCGTAGTGTCCATACCGCCGGATCAGCCGTTGCGCAGGATCCTGGCGGCAGCGTCGAGGCCGTCCGCCGTACCGACCGCCACCAGGATGTCCCCGCCCGTGAGGACGAAGTCCGGTGCCGGAGAAGGCATGACCTGGCCCGCACGCATCACGGCCACGACCGACACGCCGGTGCGGGTGCGCAGCGCGGTGTCGCCCAGCGCCGCTCCGTCGAACCGGGAATCCTCGTGGACGTGGAGCTGGCGGGTGACGATTCCGGGCATGTCCCGGTGGTCCTCACTCAACTGGGCGACGAGCTGGGGGGCACCGAGCAGGTTGCTGAGCGTCGCCGCCTCCTCGACGGTGAGGGGGAGGGAGGCGGCACACGCATCGGGGTCGCCGGCCTTCGAGATGATGAGGTCGCTGTGACCGTCCCGATGGGTGATCACCCCGATGCGGCGCCCGGACGCCAGTTCGAAGTCCTTGCGTACACCGATCCCGGGGAGCGGAGTCACGTCGACGATCATGCCGAAAGACTAGTCCTCCGGACCGACGGCGTCCGCTCCCCCGGCCCCGAGGGGCGCGAATCGGCCGTCCGGTCCGGGGAGGAACGGCGTGACCTCCACCACGGCGTCCACGGGCAACGGCCCGTACAGGTGCGGGAACCGCATCGACTCGGGGTCCTCCGGTACGCCGGGTTCGAAACGGAGAGGGTCGTCGAGCCGTGTCGGGTCGACGTGCAGCAGCACCAGATCCTCGCGTCCGGAGTACAGCCGGTCGGCGGGAAGATGCACCTGCTGCGGCGTGGACAGGTGGACGAAACCCTGGGAGGCGAGAGATGCCGGAACGACGGCCCCGAGAGGTCCGGCGCGGTCCCAGTCGTCTCGGGAGATGATGTGCAGGAGGGTCTCGGTCATGTCGTCATTGTGCGTCGGAAAGCCGATCCGAGGCGTCCGCAGCGTCCCGCCCTCTGCGCTGTGAGCGAACACCCGCACGGAAAACCGGCATGTCGCAGCGTTTTCGCTGCTCGATGCGTGAAACGCGCCACGATTGGGCACCCAAGGGAACAACACGTGAACACAAATCGTCTGTCAGAGTAGATCCACCGCGCCGGCCGGTGCGGCGGACCAGACCCCGGCACCCGATATGAGCGGTGGCCAGTTTGGAGGAGTCATGCCCGGTACGTTGACCAGCCCGAAGTTGACCGCTGCAGATCGCTGCGATCGGTGCAATGCTGCCGCTCGTGTCCGCGCCGTCCTTCCCACCGGCGGAGAACTGTTGTTCTGCGGGCACCACGCCAACGAGCACACCGACCGTCTCCGTGAACTCGGAGCGACGATCGTGAGCGAGTCCGACGCCACCGTGTGAATCCGCCGTCCGGAACCGACGTTCTGTCACACGAACGAACCGTCGGTTCCGAGACCCGACCGAATGAACGGGCGACCACCTCGAGGTGGTCGCCCGTTCTCGTCGCCGGGGGCTCGGTGTGCGGCTCACCAGCTCCGCAGGATGGCGATGCGGTCGCGCAGCTGCTCGGCGGTCGCCATCGCCGTCGGCGGACCACCGCACTGGCGACGCAACTCACCGTGGATCACCCCGTGTGGCTTCCTGGTCCGATGGTGCACGACCGCGACGAGGGAATTGAGTTCGCGGCGCAGCTGCGCCAGGGTGTCTGCGGTCTCGACGCGCTCGGTGACCTGGGGCGGCGGGGTGGGCGCAGGCTCGGCATTCGGCTTGTTCAGCTGCTGTTCCTGACGCTGACGCAGCAGCGCCCGCATCTGGTCGGCGTCCAGCAGACCCGGAAGCCCCAGATAGTCGGCTTCCTCGTCGGAACCGGCGAATGTGGCGGTGCCGAACGAGGATCCGTCGTAGATGACCTGGTCGAGTTCGGCGTCCGCACCGAGCGAATGGAAGGCCTTCTCGTCCTCGCCGGGCTCGTCCTTACGCCGGTTCGCGTCGGCGAGCAGCTCGTCGTCGAAGCCTTCCTTGACCCGGTGCGGCTTGCCGAGCACGTGGTCGCGTTGCGCCTCGAGCTGGCTGGCGAGTTCGAGCAGCACCGGCACGGACGGCAGGAAGACGCTGGCGGTCTCCCCCGTGCGCCGCGACCGCACGAAGCGGCCGATAGCCTGCGCGAAGAACAACGGGGTCGAGGCGCTGGTCGCGTACACGCCGACCGCGAGTCGCGGAACGTCGACGCCTTCGGACACCATGCGCACGGCGACCATCCACCGCTGGTTGCCCTCGCTGAACTGTGAGATCCGCTCGGACGCCGTGGGGTCGTCCGAGAGCACGACGGTGGGCATCTCGCCGGTCACCGCCTCGAGGATCCTCGCGTAGGCCCGGGCCGTGGTCTGGTCGGTCGCGATCACGAGGCCGCCGGCGTCCGGCATCCCGCCGGCACGCAGCTGCTGCAGACGGGTGTTCGCCGCGCCCAGCACCGCAGGAATCCAGTCGCCCTCGGGATCGAGGGCGGTCCGCCATGCCCGGGCCGTCTGCTCGGCGCTGAGGGGCTCACCCAGACGGGCCGTGAACTCCTCCCCCGCGCTCGTGCGCCAGCGTGCCTCACCCGAGTACGCGAGGAACACGACGGGCCGCACGACGCCGTCTGCGAGGGCGTCGGCATAGCCGTAGGCATGGTCCGCCTTGGACTGCAGCAGACCGTCTCCGTTCGGCTCGTAGGTCACGAACGGGATCGCGCTGTCGTCGCTGCGGAAGGGCGTACCGGTCAGCGCCAGACGGCGGGTCGCGTCGCCGAACGCCTCGAGGATGCCCTCACCCCAGCTCTTCGCGTCGCCGCCGTGGTGGATCTCGTCGAGGATCACGAGGGTGCGGCGCGCCTCCGTGCGTACGCGGTGCTTGAACGGGTGCGAGGCGATCTGCGCGTAGGTGACCACGACGCCCTGATAGTCGCTCGACGTCTGCCCGGTCGAATTCGTGAAGTTCGAGTCCAGGGCGATGCCGATCCGGGCCGCCGCGCCCGCCCACTGGTGCTTGAGGTGCTCGGTGGGGGCGACGACGGTGATCTGGTCGACCGTCCGGTCGCGCAGCAGCTCCGACGCCACCCGCAGGGCGAAGGTCGTCTTACCGGCGCCGGGGGTGGCGACCGCGAGGAAGTCGCGCGGTTTCGTCGCGAGGTACTTGGTGAGGGCGCGGCGCTGCCAGGCGCGCAGCTGGGCCACAGGGGCGGAGGTCGTAGCTTGTCCGACGGTTTCGGTGCTCACCGGTTTCTCGTGCTCCTTGTCCGCTTCGCTCGGGCCGGTCCCACCGCACTCGTCCGGGTCCCGACCGTCATGCAGCCTATCGTCTCGGACGTCGCGGACCCGCCGAAGCCGCGGCGTCGGCGGGTCCGACGAGGGCTGCGTGGCAGAATTCGATGCACCCTCACCTGCCTGAGCGCGCACGCGAGCGTGTCATCAGGAATTCTGGAAGTAGATGAACGACACACCACGACCCCACGCACAGGCACCCCGCGGCCGCATACGGCACGCGGTGGGTAAAGGGTGGGAGGTGGTCACACACACCATGTCCTCGGCATGGGACCATTCGATCTTCAGCAAGGCCGCGACCGCGGCCTTCTGGCAGACCCTGTCGCTGCCACCGCTGGTGCTCGGTCTGCTCGGCAGCCTGGGGTACGTGGGCGGCTGGTTCGGTCCGGACACGGTCGAGATCATCACGTCCAAGACCGTCACCTTCCTCCGCTCGGTCTTCAGCGACAGCGTGGTCGACCAGATCATCGAACCCACCGTCGCGGACGTCCTCGGCCGCGGACGCGCCGACCTGATGTCGCTCGGCTTCGTGCTGTCGCTGTGGGCCGGCTCGTCGGCGATCTCGACGTTCGTGGACTCGATCGTCGAAGCGCACCATCAGCAGGACCACCGCCATCCGGTGTGGCAGCGGATCTTCGGTCTGCTGCTCTACGTCGTCTTCCTGATCCTCGCGGTCTTCACGCTGCCGCTCGTCGCGCTCGGACCCACGCTGATCGGCCGGCTGCTTCCCGATGCGTGGTTCGATCTGGGTTCGCAGATCATCGACACCTTCTACTTCCCCGCAGTGGGTCTGCTGCTGCTGATCGGCCTGACGACCCTGTACAAGGTGGCGCTGCCCAAGTCGCTGCCGTGGCACCGACTGCTCGGCGGGGCGGTGCTGGCGGGCGTGTTCTTCCTCACGTCCAGCGTGATCCTGCGGTGGTATCTGACGTGGATCGCCGCTACGGGCTACACCTACGGGGCGCTCGCCGCTCCGATCGCGTTTCTGCTGTTCACGTTCTTCCTGGGTTTCGCGGTGGTCCTCGGAGCCGAGTTCAACGCCACGGTGCAGCAGTTCTGGCCCGCACGCGCCACGCGTCTGGAGCAGTGGCGGGTATGGCTGGCGGAGCAGGCGGCGCGCGAGCCGTCGCCGGACAGTGGGCCCGTGACGAACCTCACCCGCCGACTGACGGGCACCACGACGATCCGGCTGTCCGACCTGATCCGGCCCGGGGAACGCGAACCCGAGTCGTGGCCGATCGACGGGAGACCTGCCGAGTCGGGGCCGGCATCCCACGACGACCCCGCCGGCCACGACGACAAGGCATCCCACGACGACAAGGCCGGGGGATCCGAAGTTCCCCCGGCCGAGACCGATCTTCCGCCGGCAGCGAGGCTCTCGCCGGGATCACCCGACGCCACGGTGGACGACGAGCCGTTCCACCCGGTGCCTCAGTCGCCCTTGCGCAAACCGTCGTAGACTTTCTTGCATTCGGGGCACACCGGCGAGCCGGGCTTCGGCGACCGGGTCACCGGAAAGACCTCACCGCACAGCGCAACCACGTGGGTACCCATGACCGCACTCTCGGCGATCTTGTTCTTCTTCACGTAATGGAAGAATTTGGGGGTGTCGTCGTCGGTCGTCTCGTCGGTGGTGGTATCCGGCCGTTCCTTGATATCCGTGCTCACGTGTCCATGATGCCGCACGGAGAGGCCGGATGCGTATGTGCGTGCGACGGTTCGTCGTGGGAAGGTGGAAGACATGGCGAGAACTCACGGTTTCGGCGGATCCCCCGAGAACGGATCGCCCGACAACCCGGTTCTGATCACAGCGGCGGAGACGTCGCTCGAGGATCAGCACCGAGCACGGGTTCGCAAGTACCTCACGATCATGTCGTTCCGCATACCGGCACTGCTCCTGGCGGCGATCGCGTACGGCATCTGGGAGAATCCCTGGATTTCGATGGCGATCATCGGGGTGTCGATTCCGTTGCCGTGGGTCGCGGTTCTCATCGCCAACGACCGGCCGCCGCGCCGGAAGGACGAACCGAGTCGCTGGGACGGTCGCTTCGAGGACGCTCCGGCGATCGAGGCGTCGACCCACCGCGTGATCGACGGCTGACGGAGAGAGCGAGCGGGGAGCTTGCGAGAATGTCGTGGTGGACCGCGACCTTCTCCTGTCTCTCTGCCCGGCTCTTCGCACCGCATTGATCCGGTGCCGCTACGACCTCGACACCGTGCGGGATCTGCTCGGCCCCGAGGCGCATGCCGCACTCGGGCGCAGCGAACCCGTCCCCGCCCGGCGCGTCGCGCGGAGCGCCGGTGATCTCGGCGTGCTCGTCCGGCTGTTCCTCCTCCAGGACACCTGCGCCGAGACGGAGGTGGCGCACGCTCTCGAACCGGTGACGCCGGAGCAGGCCGTACGAGCGGGCCTGCTCGAACGCGACGGCGACGGCCTGCGCGCCGCACTCGATCTGAGACCCCTCGACGCCGGTACCGGAAGTCGCTGGGTGTTGTCGGATCTCGACGGTTCGATCCGGCCCGTCCCGACCCGTCCCGATCACGTTCTCGGCGTCGGGCAGGCCTCTCTGTCGTTGTTGCAGGCGACCCCCAGCGATCGGGTCGGCACGGTGCTCGACCTGGGTACCGGCTGCGGAGTGCAGGCGATCCGGGCCGCGGACCACGCGGAGAAGGTCACCGCGACCGACATCAATCCCCGGTGCCTGGCCCTGGCCGCCGCGAGCGCGGCGCTCAACGGGATCGACCTCGATCTTCTCGAGGGCTCCTGGTTCGATCCGGTCGCCGGCCGCACCTTCGATCGGATCGTCGCGAATCCGCCGTTCGTGGTGAGCGCGGGACGTGTCGAGCACAGCTACCGCGACTCCGGTCTCGACCTCGACGGTGCCAGCAGGCTCATGATCTCGCAGGCGGCCGAGCACCTGAATCCCGGCGGGACCGCCGCGATGCTCGCCTCGTGGGTGCACGTCGAGGGTGAGGACTGGCGGACCCGGGTCGCGTCGTGGTTGCCGTCGCAGGGCGTGGACGCCTGGATCGTGCAGCGCGACGTCGCCGATCCCGCCTTGTACGTCGGCACGTGGCTGAGGGACGGTGACGCCGACCAGCGCGAGCCGGAGGTCGCGGTGCGCGCCGAGCAGTGGCTCGACCACTTCGCCGAGCACGGTGTCGAAGGAGTCGGGTTCGGATTCGTCTACCTGCGTCGCACCGGTCTGCCGTCCGACGTGATGGCCGAGGATCTGCGGCACGCCTTCACCGATGCCCTGGGCGACGAGGCGATCGACTACTTCCGCCGCCTCGACTGGCTGCGTACGCACGAGGTTCCGGACGCCCGGTTCGTGGTACGCCCCGACACGGCGCTCGAGCGGGTGCACCTGCCCGGCGCGGAGGGCTGGGAACAGGTGGTCGCGCGGGTGCACCGCGGCGGAGGTCCGGCCTGGCAGCACGAGGTGGACGATCTCGCTGCCGCCCTGCTCGGAGGGATGCGCGCCGACGGCCTGCCCCTCGGGGATCTCGTGTCGCTGCTCGCGGCCGCGCACGGTGAGGACGAGGACGATCTGCTCACCCGGGCGGTGGGTCTCGTGCACGGGCTCGTGCGTCACGGGCTGATCGAGCCCGCCTGACGCTCGCCGGGGTGCGTCTGAGGTTCCACCCTTCGGTTCTCTCAGCAACTTCTCAGGAGCTCACCGGGTTAGTGCAGGTCAGCGCGGTGGTATTCGAAGACCGACGGGAACTCCACGGCTTCGCCGCTCGTTGAACCCTGTGAGACACCACCGATGAGGAGGCACGTCATGGCACGCCCCGAAACCACCGCTCGCTTCGATTCCGACCTCGACGGTCAGAGCCCCGCCGCCGATCTCGTTCGCGTCTACCTGAACGGCATCGGACGGACCGCTCTGCTCACCGCAGCCGACGAGGTGGAACTGGCAAAGCGGATCGAGGCCGGCCTGTATGCCAAGCACCTGCTCGAGACGAAGAAGCGCCTGTCCGCCGCGAAGAAGCGCGACCTCGCGGTCATCGTCCGTGAAGGACAGGCCGCCCGCAGCCACCTGCTCGAGGCCAACCTGCGTCTCGTCGTCTCGCTGGCGAAGCGCTACACCGGACGCGGAATGCCCCTGCTGGACCTCATCCAGGAGGGCAACCTCGGCCTGATCCGTGCGATGGAGAAGTTCGACTACGCGAAGGGCTTCAAGTTCTCGACCTACGCGACGTGGTGGATCCGTCAGGCCATCACCCGCGGCATGGCCGACCAGAGCCGCACGATCCGGCTCCCCGTCCACCTGGTCGAACAGGTCAACAAGCTCGCCCGCATCAAGCGCGAACTGCATCAGCAGCTCGGCCGTGAGGCGACCGACGAGGAACTTGCCGACGAGTCCGGCATCCCCGTCGAGAAGATCGCCGATCTGCTCGATCACAGCCGCGACCCGGTGAGCCTCGACATGCCCGTCGGCAACGACGAGGAGGCCCCGCTGGGCGACTTCATCGAGGATGCAGAGGCGACATCCGCCGAGACCGCCGTCATCGCCGGCCTCCTGCACAGCGACGTCCGCAGCGTCCTCGCGACGCTCGACGAGCGCGAACAGCAGGTCATCCGCTTGCGCTACGGCCTCGACGACGGTCAGCCGCGCACCCTCGATCAGATCGGCAAGCTCTTCGGGCTCTCCCGTGAGCGTGTCCGCCAGATCGAGCGCGAGGTGATGTCCAAGCTCCGCGAAGGAGATCGCGCCGAGCGCCTTCGCGCCTACGCCAGCTGACCGGGCGCGTCAGCGGTATCCGATCCCCGAGAACCGGGCTGGGTTCTCGGGGATCGTTGCTGTCCGGGATCGTGTCCGACGAGTCGTCCCGTCCGGCTCCCGTCAGCGCAGCCGGCGCGGTCCGAGGTCGAGCGGATGCGGTTCGGGCCCGATCCGCACATGCGCGTCGGTGAGCTCGGCCCCCACCACCGAGGCCAGCACCGGCTCGCACACCAGCTCGCGCACCTCGGGGAGGTCGTCGGCGAGTGCCGAGATCCGCTGGACGAAATCGACCAGCGCCGGCTTGTTCACCGGTGCCGCGTTCCGGTAACCCGAGAGCAGCGGGGCGGCCTTCGGCGCATCGATCAACTCGACCGCCTCGTCCTCCGTGAGAGGAAGCACACGATAGGCGCGGTCGCCGAGCAGGTCGGAGATCACACCGGCGAGACCGAAGGAGATCAGCGAACCGAAGGACGGGTCGTCCTGCACACGGATCGCGCAGCCGATGCCCTTGTGTGCCATACGTTGCACGTGCATCAACGGCTCCCCCGACACTGCGGCCAGGTCGCAGTACGCGATCCGCACCGAGTCGGCGTCCACGAGATCGAGCCGGACACCGCTCAGGTCCGGCCGGTGCCGCCACTGCGCGCCGGTGGCCTTGACCGCCACCGGGAATCCGATCTCCTCCGCCGCCGCCACCGCCTCGTCCTCGGTGGTCACCGCACGGAAGTCCGCGACCTCCACGCCGTAGCAGGACAGCAGCAGGGCCGCTTCGGTGTCCGACAGGTACCGGCCTTCGGGTGTCGTCCCGAGCCAGCCGTCCACGAGCGCACGGGCGCGTTCGGGATCGATTCCGGCCGGCCGCACGACCTGCGAGGGCGGCCGGCTCCGCCACTTCGCATACCGCCACGCCCGTCCCAGCGCCAGCGCAGCCCGTTCCGGACCGGGATAGGACGGCACGGATCCACGGGTCGGACTGCCGTCCGGTCCGCGCACGGCCAGAACGTCGGGGATGCCCTCGGTTGCCAGGAAGGTGGTCACCACGGGCTTCTCCGACCCGGCCACGGCGTCGCGCAGGGCCTGGGCGTAGGGCTGGACGTCGACGGCGACCGGCGGGACGAAGACCGCGATCACCGAGTCGACGTCGGATGATTCGAGTGCCCGCGCGACCGCCTCGGCGAACTCCTCCGGTGACGCCTGCGCGCCGAGATCCACCGCGTCCGGGGCCTGCAGTCCCTGTCCGCGTGCGGCATCGACGGCGAGCACTCCGAGAGCGGTGGAGTTGCCCACCACCGCGACCCGCGGTCCTGCCGGCAACGGCTGATAGCCGAACAGCAGTGCCGAGTCGAAGAGCTGGCCGATCGACTCGACCTGCACCACGCCCGCCTGCTCGAACAGGTAGCGCACGATGGTGTCGTCCATCTCGCCGGTCCGCGCGGCGAGTGCGGGCGGAACCGCGTGCCGGCCGCTCTTGACCGCGACGATCGGTTTGCTGCGCGCCACCCGGCGGGCGATGCGCGAGAACTTGCGTGGATTCCCGAAACTCTCGAGGTAGAGCAGCACCACCTCGGTCGCGGGGTCGGTGTCCCAGTACTGCAGCAGGTCGTTGCCCGACAGGTCGGCGCGGTTGCCCGCCGAGACGAAGGACGACAGTCCGACCCCGGTCTTGGCCGCCTCGTCCAGAATCGCGATGCCGAGCGCACCGGACTGGCAGAAGAAGCCCACGTTGCCGGCGGCCGGGAGCACGGGCGCGAGAGTCGCGTTGAGGCGGATCGCCGGGTCGTTGTTGGCCACCCCGAGTGCGTTCGGGCCGATGAGCCGCATGCCGTGCGACCGTGCGGCGAGGGCGAGGCGGCGCTCGGCGTCGCGGCCCTCCGGTCCGGTCTCACCGAAACCCGACGACACGACGAGCAGCGCCTTGACGCCCTTCGCGAGACAGTCGTCGAGCACCGAGTCGATGGATTCGGCCGGCACGGCGGCGATGGCGAGGTCGATCTCGTCCGGGATGTCGCGGACGGTGGGGTACGCGCGGACACCCCGGACCGACCGGTTCTCGGCGTTGACCGGGTAGACCGGTCCGGTGAATCCGCTGCGCAGCATGTTCACCAGCACGGCGTTGCCCACCTTGCGGCTGTCGGTGGAGGCGCCGATGACAGCGACGCTGGCGGGGCTCAGGATGTTGCGCACGCTGCGCGCCTCGGCGGCGCGTTCGCGGGCGTTGCGCACCGACACGAGTGCCTCGGTGGGGTCGATCGCGAACTCGAGGCGGACCACTCCCCCTTCGAAGCTGCGGCTGACCTGGTAGCCGGCCTCCCGGAAGACGGTGATCATGTGCCGGTTCTCGGCGAGGACCTCGGCGACGAAGGTGTGCAGTCCGTTCTCGGCGGCCGCGCCGGCGAGATGTTCGAGCAGGATCGGGCCGAGGCCGCGTCCCTGGTGGGCGTCGGCGACGGTGAAGGCCACCTCCGCGGAAAGTCCGTCGCCTTCGTTCGACAGTCCTTCGTATCGGCCGACGGCGATGATCTCGTCGCCGAGCACCGCGACGAACGCCACTCGGGAGCGGTGGTCGACGACCGTGAAGTTGAACAGGTCCTTCTTCGAGATGGTCGGGTACGGACCGAAATACCGCAGATAGCGGGTGCGTTCGGAGAGTTTGCTGTGGAAGGCGACGATCCCCTCGGCGTCCTCGGGGACGATCGGCCGCAGGTGCACGACGCCGCCGTCCGAGGCCAGCACGTCGGCGACCCAGTGCCGCGGATAGGCGCGTGCCCGGGCGAGGGCGCGTTCGCGAGCCGGGTCGGTCTCTCTCGCCGTCGCGACAGCCTTCGCGGGATCGGTGCTCGATCCCGCCGCGGGATTCTGCTGATCAGTCACGCGGATCCTCCGGGTCCAGGCCGAGCAGCGGGAACGCCGCCCGTCTCGTGGCGATGATCGCGGAATCGATGCGGGTCAGCGCACGGTCCAGAGATGCGATGCCCGTTTCCGGGGTGCCTCCGGGACCGTCCCACGGCATATACGAGACGTCGGAGTCCTCCCCCATGCCGGTGGGCAGTTCGACGCCGGGAGCGAGAGCGCCGACGCGGTCGCTCCAGTCCGCCGGGATCGGCGTGCTCGGGTCGATCTCGCGGTCCAGCGCCGCCGCGATCAGGTGCGTCCATGCGCGAGGAACCACCCGCACGAGGCCGTACCCGCCACCGCCGACGGCGAGCCAGCGGCCTTCGCAGTAGCGATCGGCGAGATCCCGCATCGCGAGATACGACGCGCGTTGACCGTCGACGGTGAGCGAGAGGTCGGCGAGCGGATCCTCGCGGTGGCTGTCGGCTCCGCACTGACTGATGAGGATCTGCGGGCGGAACGCCGCGACAGCACCCGGCACGACGGCGTGGAAGGCGCGCAACCACAACGCGTCCACGGTGCCCGGCAGGACGGGAAGGTTGATCGCGGTGCCCTCGGCCGGGCCTGCGCCGACCTCGCTGGACCATCCGGTGTTGGGCCACAGGGTCGCGGGATGCTGGTGCAGCGAGATGGTGAGGACCCGGGGGTCGCCGAGGAATGCGTGCTGCACGCCGTCACCGTGGTGGGCGTCGACGTCGATGTAGGCGATGCGGTCGTAGCCGTGGTCGAGCAACCACGAGATCGCGATGGCGGCATCGTTGTAGACGCAGAATCCGGCGGCCCAGTCGGCCATCGCATGGTGCATGCCGCCGCCGATGCTCACCGCGCGCCGGGCCCGGCCGCTCGCGATCTCGCGCGCGGCCGCCAGCGTGCCTCCGGCGAGGGTCGCGCTGGCCTCGTGCATGCGGGGGAAGATCGGGTTGTCCTCGGTTCCGAGACCGTGCGGGGCGTCGGCCGGAGGTGCCGCTCCCTCCGGGGCGGAACCCGCGCGCTTGACTGCGTCGACGTAGGACGCGGTGTGGATGCGCAACAGATCGGTGTCGTCCGCAGGGGACGGACGGACCGTCTCGACGCCTTCGAGGAGACCGAGACTGCGGGACAGCGCCATCGTGAGATCGAGACGCGTGGGGTTCATCGGATGCGTCGGACCCCACCGGTAGTCGAGGTAGTCGGGGCTCCACACCACTATCCGATCGCCGCTCAGCTGTGTCGTACCGCCCGCCGCGGTGGAGCTCGTGGTCATGGACACAGACGCTACTGCGCCGCCCACGGACATGCGAGCCTCGGAGCGCGCCCCCACCGTCCTGTTCGCACGGTTAGAATCGGCCCGGACGAAGGGGTGTGAGAGTGAAGGACCTGGTCGATACAACGGAGATGTATCTCCGGACCATCTACGACTTGGAAGAGGAAGGCGTGGTGCCGCTGCGCGCGCGCATCGCCGAACGCCTCGAGCAGAGCGGACCGACGGTCAGCCAGACCGTGGCCCGCATGGAACGCGACGGCCTGCTCCGTGTCGCCGGCGACCGGCACCTGCAGCTCACCGAGAAGGGCCGCGATCTCGCGGTGTCCGTGATGCGCAAGCACCGGCTCGCGGAACGGCTTCTCGTGGACGTGATCGGTCTCGACTGGGAGAACGTGCATGCCGAGGCGTGCCGTTGGGAGCACGTGATGAGCGAGGAGGTCGAACGCCGCCTCGTCGAGGTGCTCAACAACCCGACCACCTCGCCCTACGGCAACCCGATCCCGGGGCTGGCGCAGCTGGGTCTCGACCGTGCGGCGGCCCTCGACGAGAAGCTGGTGCGGCTGACGGAGATCCCCCACGGCAAGCCGACCGCCGTCGTGGTGCGGCGGCTCGCCGAGTACGTCCAGTCCGATCCGGAGGTCATCGCCCGGCTGCGTGAGGCCGGTGTCGTCCCGGACGCGCGGGTTACAGTCGAGACGCGACCGGGCTCGGTGTCCATCACCGTGGCCGGTCACGACAGCTTCGAGCTTTCCGACGAGATGGCCCATGCCGTGCAGGTGAAGCAGGTCTGACACAGACCCCTTTTCGCATGTCCGGTACGGGCATGCGAAAAGGGGATGTACAGCGTGAGACTTCTGGTGACCGGCGGCGCCGGCTATGTGGGCAGCGTGTGCACGACCGTGCTGCTCGAACAGGGCCACGACGTCGTGGTCGTCGACGATCTGTCCACCGGGAACGCCGAAGCGGTACCGGCGGGCGCCGAGTTCGTCGAGGGCGACATCGCGGCCGTCGCCGATGATCTGCTCTCCGGACCCGGTCCCCGCTTCGACGGCGTCCTCCACTTCGGAGCGCAATCACTGGTCGGCGAGTCGGTGGAGTGCCCCGAGAAGTACTGGCAGGGCAACGTGGTGACCACCCTCGCCCTCCTCGAGGCCATCCGCCGCTCGGGTACGCCGCGACTGGTCTTCTCCTCGACCGCCGCGACCTACGGCGAGCCCGAGAGCGTGCCGATCACCGAGGACGCGCCCACCCGTCCCACCAACCCGTACGGGGCGTCGAAGCTCGCCATCGATCACGCGATCTCGTCCTACGCGCACGCGCACGGTCTCGCCGCGACGAGCCTGCGGTACTTCAACGTCGCCGGCGCCTACGGCGGCGCCGGCGAGAACCGGGTCGTCGAGACGCATCTGATTCCGCTGGTGCTGCAGGTCGCTCTCGGTGTGCGCGATCGCATCTCCGTGTTCGGCACCGACTGGCCGACCAAGGACGGCACCGCGGTGCGCGACTACATCCACGTCAAGGATCTCGCCGACGCCCACGTGCTGGCATTGACGAAGTCCGAACCCGGCCGGCACGGCATCTACAACCTCGGCAGCGGAGAAGGTTTCACCGTCCGCGAGGTCGTCTCGGCCTGCGAGCGGGTCACGGGACTTCCGATCGCAGCGGTCGACGCACCGCGCCGCGCCGGTGATCCGGCCGTTCTCATCGCCTCCAGCAGCCGCGCGATGTCCGAACTCGGGTGGAACCCTCAGCACACCGATCTCGACGAGATCGTCTCCGACGCGTGGGAGTTCACCCGGTCCCTCGGCGACCGACTGCACGCCGTTCGGCGTGGCTGAGCGCTGCGCGGTGTGAACTGCGTGCGCGATAGCCGTCAGGACGACTCGTCGTCGCGCGGCAGCCCGAGTCCCAATCTCATGGCGATCTCGTGGCCTGTCTCGGCGAGGCCGCGGATCGCATCGGGCCGCAGCCCCGCCTGCAACGCCTGGTCCAGCAGATCCGAAAGCCTGTGGCGGGGGTCGGATTCGAGGGCAGCGGTGAGCGCGACCCCGGCGAGCGGCCCGTCGCCGCGCACGTAGGCACCGAAGCCGACGAGTGCCGCGGCGTCCGCCCGTTCGGGATCCGGCAGTGCGCGTGCGAGTTCGCTCCACAGCCGCTCCGCCGCGCGTGCGAGCGGACCGGTCGCGAGCCCCATCGCGGCGTCCCGCACCGTGCGATTCGCGAGCAGCACCGCAAGTTCTGCGACGTCCGGCGCACTCGGATCCGTTCCGGCGGCGTACGCCTCGACGTGCGCGAGCACGGCCTGCAGTTCGACGCGGTCGGCACGTTCGCCGCCACCTTCGCGGGCACAACGCTCGTACTCGCGGTCGCGGGTCTCGACGACCTCGTCGATGCAGCGCGCAACTTCCTGCCGCACCGCCGGCGGGTACGGGGCGAGCAGCGCTTCGAGTTCGTTGCGGGAGCCCCGGATCGGG
Organism: Rhodococcus gordoniae; assembly: GCF_001646655.1. Lineage (GTDB taxonomy): Bacteria > Actinomycetota > Actinomycetes > Mycobacteriales > Mycobacteriaceae > Rhodococcus > Rhodococcus gordoniae. The sequence continues at coordinate 15,827 of NZ_LPZN01000089.1, forward strand.
CTGCCCTCGAACACCCGCGCGGCCGCGACCACCGAGGATCCGGGGTCGGCCACAGTGCCGATGATGTCCTGGCCGGGCACGAACCAGGTTGCCCCGCCGGATATCTCGGGTAGCGCGTACACACCTGCCAGATCGATTCCGACGGCGTCGAGGTGATCCGCGAAATCGTCGACGAGCCGGCACACCTCGGCTACGGCCGGGTCGTGCCGGTCGGTGAGCTCGTCGTCCACGAGGACTGCGACCACGGATTCCGCACCCTCACGGGCACAGACGGCGCAGAAACGCCGGAACGCCGCGCGCATGAGTTCGGGAACGGGTTCCCCGGCCCCGGACAGGACGAGGTCGTGTCGCATCACGGCACCGATGGTCGCGACCTTCCCGTTCGGGCGGGTCGGAGCGTCCCCGGTCGGGGTCAGGCACATCACGACGATCGAGCGGGCCGGCGGGAATCCCATCAGCGCGGGCAGGGCCGCGATCACGTCACCGACGTCGGTGAGCCGGAGGGGATGCGAGGACGAGGGCATGGAAGTTGTCATGCTCGGACCGTGGCCTACGGGTCCGAGCGGAGAGCCGCCCACGAGGGCGATCCGCGGCCTGCTGGGGATGAAGCGGCCGGCTGTGGACAACTTCCGCGGCCGACGGGGGTCTCCGGCGTCCACCGGCCGATCCCGTCGCCGTGCGCTGCTAGGGTGCGGGGCCGGCCGTCA
>NZ_LPZN01000010.1 GCF_001646655.1 Rhodococcus gordoniae
GACACCGCCGAACACCCGTTACCGAAGACCCCCGACATTGTTGGGGGTCTTCGGCTTTGAGGAGGGGATCCGCTTTCGCGGGTCCCCTTTTTCTCGTAGGGACTGCGTTCCGCGGCATACGCTTCGGTACATGGGTCGAAACGAGCCGGTGCGAAGTGTCTTCGGCGATTTCGAGCTGACCATGAACGAGTTGCGGGTGGTGACGCAGTACGTGGCGGAGAGTGCGCAGGACGTGCTTCCGGTCTTCGAAGAAGCCGTTCCCCAGGACCGACGTCCTCGTGCTGCTCTCGATGCGGCCTGGGAATTCGTCGGCGGTGCGAGACGGACGAGACTTCAGCGCGTCACTGCGTCGGATGCACACCGGGCAGCGAAGCAAGCGTCCACCGAATCGGTCTCTCTGGCCGCCCGCTGTGCCGGCGACGCCGCCGCAGCCGCCTATCTGCACCCGATCGCGAGAGCCACCCAGGTCGGACACATTCTGCGGGCTGCTGCGAGTGCTGCACGCATAGCCGAGCTCCGAGCAGATGGTGACCCGGCAGTCGGGAGCGCGATGATCGAGCAGGCACGCCGACGCGCGACCCCGGTACTGGTCGACGTACTTTCGCGCTACCCGCTCGCGTCGACGTCGAGGACTCGCGTCGGGCACCTCATGAGGACCCTGGATCTCTCTTTGCGCAACGGGGGACCGCAGCAGCCGTAACTGGGCCCTCCACAATCCAGGTTGTAGTCGTGGCCTGACGCCGCCGGTTTCCGGCAAGGATCTGGCGAGGTAGTCGGTGAGGTCGCGGAATCCGAGAGCGGAACCGCGAAGGTGGTCGAGCTGTCCGTTGATCGTGGCTTGTGAGGCGGTCGACCCCAGGACATTCAGCGGCTGACGTCGTCCAGTTCGGTCAGGTCCTCATGAGAGAGGGAGCGTCCCGCACCGGCGATGTTCTGGCGCAGGTGTGCCGTCGATGACGTGCCGGGGATGAGCAGGATGTTCGGTGATCGGTGCAGCAGCCAGGCCAGAGCGACGGACATCTGTGTCGCCTCCAGTCGAGCGGCGACCGCCGAGAGCGCCGAGGACTGAAGCGGTGTGAAGCCCCCGAGGGGGAAGAAGGGCACGTACGCGACGCCGTCGGTAGCGAGCCGGTCGATGAGCTTGTCGTCATGGCGGTGGGCGAGGTTGTACATGTTCTGCACGCACACGATCGGCGCGATGCTCTGTGCTTCGGCGACCTGCTCCTCGGTGGCGTTGCTGATCCCGAGGTGGCGGATCAGGCCCTGCTGCTGGAGTTCGACGAGCGTCTCGAATGCCTCGGCGAGCGAGCCGGGTCGGGGACCTTCGGCGTTGCCGAGTCGGAGGTCGACCAGGTCGAGTACGTCGAGGCGGAGGGACTCGAGGTTGTCGTGGACCTGGCGGCGCAGATCTTCGGGCCGGCGGGCTGTAGGCCATCCGCCCTGTTCGTCGCGGGTCGCGCCCACCTTGGTCACGATGTGCAGCGACTCGGGATAGGGGTGCAGTGCCTCGCGGATCAACTCGTTGGTGACGTGCGGCCCGTAGGCGTCGCTGGTGTCGATGTGTGTGATGCCGAGGGCGACCGCTTCGCGCAGCACGGCCAGGGCACCCTCGCGATCGGCGGGCGGCCCCATGACCCCTGGCCCGGCCAGTTGCATGGCACCGTAGCCGAACCGGGTGACGGTCAGGTCACCCAGAGTCCAGGTGCCGCCGGGAAGAGAGGGGGAGGGTGTGCTCATCCTGTTGCCTTTCGTCGTGCACTCGGGGGGGTGGCGCCTGTTGCCTCCCTGTATCAGCATTGGGGAGAAACTTCCTGTCGGGAAGTAGGCACTCGGGAGTGCGTAACCCATCCATCGGTGAGAGGTGCGATCAGTGACGACGATGAAGGCGGCCCAGAAGAGGGCTCAGGCCAAGATGGAGTACAACGCGTTCCTGGCAGGGTGCCCCAGCCGGCAACTGCTCGACCGAATCTCGGACAAGTGGGTCGTCCTGATCCTGTGTGCGCTGGGCGGCGACAACAGCCCCGGCCGGCCCGGTGCAGCACACGAAGACGCTCCGAAGGCGATGCGTTACTCCGAGATCTCTCGTCTTCTGGCCGGGGTCAGCCAGAAGATGCTGACCCAGACGCTCCGCTCGCTGGAGCACGATGGTCTGCTCACCCGTACCGTGACGCCAACCGTCCCTGTCACCGTCTCCTACGAGCTGACCGACCTCGGCCTCTCGCTCCACCACATGACCCGCGGGCTCAGAAACTGGGCGCAGACACACATGGCCGAGGTTCTCGCGAACCGCGAGAACTACGACGCTCGCACCCCCTGACGGCTCACATCCAATCGTCCGACAGCTCTACATTCTCGGCCTACGCCCGCAACTGCGAAGAGCCCGTAACGGTCCGGCGAGCGAGCCGACCTATCCGGGTGAGGGGGCCGGTGGAAGCGATGTCGTGCTCAACCAGGCCTCCCACAGCGACCGGAGCGAGGTCTCCGAGAAACGCGCGGCGAGATCCTTGAACTGTGCCGTCGTCACATTGCCGTGTCGATGTTCCGCGGTCCACGTCCGCAGGAGGTCGAAGAAGTGCTCGTCGCCGAGGTGCACCCGCAGGGCGTGCAAGGTGAGGGCTCCGCGCTTGTAGATGCGGTCGTCGAACATGTCCTTCGGGCCCGGATCCTCGAGGAGGATGTCCTGAGGTTTGCGGGCCAGCCCTCTGTGGGCGTCGAGAGCATGCGCGTGCGCGGACCTGCCGCCGGAGTTCTCAGACCACAACCATTCCGCGTAGCAGGCGAATCCCTCGTGGAGCCAGATGTCGCACCAGCGGTACAGGGTGAGACTGTTGCCGAACCACTGGTGCGCCAATTCGTGTGCGACGAGCCGCTCTTCGCGGCCCGTGCCGTCGCAGAAGTTTGCGCCGAAGGTCGACAGTCCCTGAGCCTCGATGGGGATCTCGAGGTCGTCGTCGGTGACCAGTGCGGTGTAGTGCGCGAACGGATACGGGCCGAACAGGCGCGTGAAGACCTCGAGCATCTCGGTCTGGCGCGCGAAATCACGGTCGAACGACGCGCGCAGGCGAGGTGGATGGATCCCGTACTGCGGCACCGGATCCGACGCCAGTGTGCGTACCTCGTAATGGCCGGTCTGCACTGTGGCCAGATAGGTCGCCATCGGTTCGGGTTGCTCGTAGACCCAGGTGGTGCGACTGGCCTTGGTGGTCTTGTGCACGAGCGTTCCGTTCGCGACCGCGACGAACGGAGCGTCGGTGGTGACGGAGATTCGGTAGGTGGCCTTCGAACCGGGATGGTCGTCGCAGGGGAACCAGGTGGGCGCACCGTTCGGCTGGCTCGCGACGAGCGACCCCTCGTCGAGTTCCTCCCAGCCGACCTCACCCCACATGGTCCGCAACGGGGCGGGGGTACCCGAGTACTGCACGCCGAAGACGAGCACGGACCCGGCGGGGAGTTTCTCGGCCGGGGTGACGGTGAGCTTGCCGTCGCGGTGGACGAACTTGGCGGGTCGTCGCCCGTTGACGGTCACCTTGGCGACGCGCATCGTCTGCGCAAGATCGAGCGAGTACTTGGCGCGCACATCCGTCGTCGTGGCGATGATCTTCGCCCGGCCGTCCAACCTGTTGGACACGACCTTGTAGGTCAGATCCAGCTCGTAGCGCGAGACGCGGAAACCGCGGTTCCCGCTCTCGGGCAGGTAGGGATCGAGGGGACGATCGGCGGCGACGGGCGCGACGGGCTTGGCGGCCTTGATGGGTTTCACCGCGGTGCCCAGCTGTTCGGTGTGGTCCACGGCGCGATGGGGTTGCCCTGCCAGCGGGTGGACTGCGGGACGACGTCGCCGCGCATCACCAGCGAGGCCGGTCCGACGGTGGCACCGTCGCCGATGCCCGAGGCAGGCAACGCGACGCATTGGGGGCCGAGCGTGGCGCCGGCGCCGAGGGTCACGGTGTCCATGGACATGATCCGATCATGGAACAGGTGGGTCTGTACAACGCAACCGCGTTCGACGGTCGCGCCGTCGCCCAGGGACACCAGGTCGGCCTCGGGCAACCAGTAGCTCTCGCACCACACCCCGCGGCCGATCTTCGATCCCAGTGCCCGCAACCACAGGTTCATCACGGCGGTGCCGGTCGCGGCCCGTGCGAACCACGGTGCCGCGACGGTCTCGACGAAGGTGTCGGAGACCTCGTTGCGCCACACGAACGAACTCCACAACGGATGCTCCACACGCCCGATCCGTCCCACCACGAGCCATTTCGCGGCGACCGTCACCAGGCACGCCACGGCTCCGGCGCTCATGAGCACGATGCCACCGAGCAGTGCCGCGACGGCGTATCCCCAGTGCACGGCGAGAGTGTTCAGGGCGAACAGCACACCGAGGCCGATGCCGTAGGTGACGATCATGGGCACGAGCCGGAAGGTCTCCACGGCGCCGCGCGCGACCTTCAGTTTCAGCGGGGGTTCGAAGGTGCGGCTCGTGTCGCTGTCGCCGCTCGCGCGCCGCAGGCGAACCGGGGGACTGCCCAGCCACGACGATCCGGACTTCGCCTTCTCCGGAGCCGCGGAGAGCACCGCGACGAGTCCGTGCTTCGGTACCCGCCGTCCCGGTGCCGCCATGCCCGAGTTGCCGAGGAAGGCGCGCTTCCCGACCTTCGCGTGCGAGATGTACAGCCAGCCGCCGCCGAGTTCGTAGGAGGCGACCATCGTGTCGTCGGCGAGGAACGCACCGTCGGCGACCTTGGTGAACTTGGGAACCATCAGCACGGTCGACGCCTCGACGTCCTTGCCGATGTCGGCGCCGAGCAGCCGGAGCCAGATCGGGGTCAGCATCGACGCGTAGAGCGGGAAGAGGAAGGTGCGCGACGAATCCATGAGGCGCTCGGTGAACCACACCTGCCAGCCCACGCGGCTGCGCACCGGATGCCAGCCTTCCGTCATGCCGATCGCGAGCAGGCGCACCGAGAGCAGGGTGAGCAGGGCGAAGACGAACATCGTCAGCAGTGCCGCGACGGGGAGCATCGCCAGGGAATGCACCACGGCGTCGGAGACGGTGGGGGTGTCGTGCACCCACCACACGAGCAGCGCGACGCCCGCGGCGATCGACACGATGGGCAGGCCGCCGAGCAGGATCGACGACAGGGCGTAGACCGGAACCCATCTGTTACCCCGCGGCGGTGTCCCGGCGGGCCAGGGCCGGTCGGCCTTGCCGACCTTGCGCGCAGGCGATCCTGCCCAGCTCTGCCCGGCCTTCACTCGGCCGAACACGGCCGATCCTGCTTCCACCTCCGCGTTCTTACCGATACGCGCACCCGGGGCGAGGAACGACCGGGCGCCGACAGTGGCACCGGCACCGATCCTGATACTCCCGATGTGGACGACGTCGCCGTCCACCCAGTAGCCGCCGAGATCCACTTCCGGCTCGACGGAACATCCGTCGCCGAGCTCGAGGAGACCGGTGACCGGCGGAAGGCTGTGCAGGTCGACGCCACGTCCGACCTTCGCTCCCAGGGCACGCGCGTACTGCCGCATCCAGGGAGCACTGGAGATGTTCGTCGCGTTCACGGCCTCGGACAACCGCAGGGCCGTCCACAGCCTGAGGTGGACACCGCCTCCGCGGGGGTAGCTCCCCGCCTTCACACCGCGCAGCAGCAGACGTGAACCGGCGACGGAGATCGCCATACGCCCGACGGGAGAAAGGAACAGCAGGACACCGAGCGCGACCCACCACCACGACAGGGTGACGGTCCACGGCACGTCGACGACGAGCGCGATGACGTTGTTCAGTATCGCCAGCCAGGTCACCCACTGCAGTCCGGTGAGGGTGGTGAGGACGCCGGTCGCCGCGATCTGGGCGAACTGGGCGAGGCGGGGCACCGGGGTGACCTCTCGTGGTGCCGCAGCTTCCGTCGGTGCGAGTTCGTCGAGATGGACCGCGAGCGATCCGAGCCGGGGATGGTCGTACAGCTCCGCGACCGTCATCTCCGGATACCTGCTGCGCAGCGCCGTCACGAGCTGTGCCGCTGCGAGGGAGCCACCGCCGAGTTCGAAGAAGTCGTCGTCGACGCCCTCGATCCGGGCACCGAGGATGTCGGTCCACAATTCGGCGACCCATTCGGCGGTGGGATCGAGTCCGAGCGCCTCCACCGAGTCGGCGTCGGCGCCCGGCAGCGGCCACGGCAGGGCGTTGCGGTCGACCTTGCCGGATGTGCGGGTGGGGAGTTCGTCGACGAGCGCGAGTCGCGGAACGAGCGCGGCGGGGAGTTGCTCGGACAGCAGGTCGTGGGCGGACGCGATGTCGAAGTCCGGATCGGTGGAGGCGATGTACCCCACGAGGATCGGGTGTCCCGCAGCGGTCCTGCGCACCGCGCACGCACCGCCGGCCACGCCGGGCAGGTTCTGCAGCGCGTTGTCGACCTCGCCGAGTTCGATGCGGCGGCCACCGATCTTGACCTGGTCGTCGGCGCGCCCCTGGAACAGCAGTCCCTCGCGGTCGAGGGTGACGAGATCGCCGCTGCGATAGGCGCGCTCCCAGCCGAGTGTGGGCATCGGAGCGTACTTCTCGGCATCCTTCGCCGGATCGAGATAGCGCGCGAGGCCGACACCGCCGATGACGAGTTCGCCGGTCGCGCCCTCCTCGACGGGGTTGCCGTCGGCGTCCACCACGGCGAGATCCCAGCCGTCGAGCGGCAGCCCGATGCGGACCGGTCCGGTGCCGTCCATCAGCGAGGCGCAGGCGACGACTGTGGCCTCGGTGGGGCCGTAGGTGTTCCACACCTCCCGTCCCGGAACGGCGAGACGCTCCACGAGATCGGGTGGGCAGGCCTCACCGCCGAAGATGAGCAGGCGCACCGCCTCGAGTGCTTCGGCCGGCCACATCGCCGCGAGCGTGGGCACGGTGGAGACGACGGTGATGTTGCGCGAGACGAGCCACGGTCCGAGATCCATGCCGGAGCGGACGAGCGCGCGGGGGGCCGGAACCAGGCAGGCGCCGTGCCGCCAGGCGAGCCACATCTCCTCGCACGATGCGTCGAAGGCCACCGACAGGCCGGCCAGGACCCGGTCGCCGGGGCCGAGTGGCGCTGCCCGGCAGAACATCCGTGCTTCCGCGTCGACGAAGGCCGCCGCATTGCGGTGCGTGACGGCGACACCCTTCGGTGTCCCGGTCGAACCCGAGGTGAAGATGATCCACGCATCGTCGTCGAGGTTCGGCCCCCGCACGGCCGGGCTGCCCGGCGGGACGGCCGTACCCGGCCCGATGCCCTCGTCGGTGACGATGGCGGTGACCTGTGCTTCCGAGAACACGAGTTCGGCGCGCTCGTCGGGGTCGTCCGCGTCGACGGGCACGTATGCGGCGCCCGCAGCGAGAATCGAGAGAATCGTCACATACAGATCGGTGCGCCCGGACGTCATGCGCACGCCGACCCTGTCGCCGGCACCGACACCCGCGTCGTTCAACGCGTAGGCGCCGGCGATCACCGCCTCGACGAGTTCGGCGTATTCGAGGACGGTGGTGCCGTCGTCGAGGGCAGGGGCGTCCGGATGTGCCTCGGCGGTGCTCCGCAGCAGGTCGACGAGGGTGCGTGCAGGCGGAGCGTGCGACGCGCGGAGGAATTCGTCCGGAATGGGGGACCGGCCGACGGGGATCGAGGATATGGCTGGCAACTCCGCGGGTCCTTCTGCTCGATGGATCCTCCGGTTATCTCACGTCCGGGTGGACAACAGGTGAACGTTCGGTGCGCGGAACGTGTGTCGGCATCGTGCGATACGGGTTGACACGGCTCGATCGTCCTGTCATTGTCTTCGCCAGGTCATGAGTACCAGCGTCAAGCCCCGGCTCGCTGGTCGGCAACCCTCCAACCGCGGTGGGGTGCTCCGGGTGACGACCGGGCCGTGAATCCACCACCGGACACGGCAAGCGCGGACTCCGCCGGCGACGAGAACTCTCCGTCGTAGGCGTCACCGGCGGGTCCCTGAGTACACGAGGGATTTGTCATGACTGTTGTAGCCTCCACCACCTGCATTGCTCCGTTCGCCACCGTGTCCGGCTGTGACTCGCAGGTTCCGCTCGTCCAGGGTGGCACCTGCACCTACGCGAACTTCGACTACGCGGCGAGCGCACCGGCACTGTCCGCCGTCACCGACCGCCTCACGGAACTGCTGCCCTTCTACGCGAGCGTGCACCGCGGTGCCGGATACGCCTCGCGGATCAGCACCACCGCCTACGAGGACGCTCGCACCTCCGTGTCGCGCTTCGTCGGCGCGGACGACGACCAGGTCGTCGTCTTCACGCGCAACACCACCGATTCGCTGAACCTGCTTGCGAGTGCCGTGCCCGGCGATGTCGTCGTGCTCGACATCGAACACCACGCGAATCTGCTGCCGTGGAAGAACTCCCGCATCGTCGAGGCGGCAGATACCGTCTCGGAGACGGTGTGGCGCCTCGCAGTCGAACTCCAGCGCGCCCCCGCGGCCCTGCTCGCCGTCACCGGTGCCTCCAACGTCACCGGCGAGGTGCTGCCCATCGCAGAGCTCGCCGAACTCGCCCACGCCTCCGGCGCGCGGATCCTCGTCGACGGCGCGCAGCTCGTGCCCCACCGCCGCGTCGACCTCGCGTCGCTCGGCGTGGACTACCTCGCGTTCTCCGGTCACAAGCTGTACGCGCCGTTCGGTGCGGGAGCGCTCGTCGGCCGACGCGACTGGCTCGACGCCGCCGAGCCGTACCTCGCCGGAGGCGGTGCGGTGCGCGAGGTACGCCTCGACCACACCGAATGGGCCTGCGCCCCTGCGCGTCACGAGGCCGGCACCCCCAACGTGCTCGGTGTCGCCGCTCTCGCCGCCGCATGCGATGCGCTCGCCGGTTTCGACTCCGACGCGGTCACCCGCCACGAGGAGGCCCTGTGCTCCCTGCTCGTCGACGGCCTGGACGCCATCGGCGGAGTGGAAGTGCTTCGGCTGTGGGACGATTCGGCCGACAGCGTCGGAATCGTCACTTTCACGATCGAGGGCTACGAGCCCGGTCACGTCGCGTCCTATCTGTCCGCAGAGCACGGCATCGGCGTCCGTGACGGACGTTTCTGCGCCCACCCGCTGCTCGCGCGGGTCGGTCGCGCCGGCGGTGCCGTCCGGGCGTCGCTCGGGCTCGGCAGCTCGTCCGATGACGTCGAACGGCTCCTCGGGGCGCTGCGTTCGCTGGTCGAGAACGGACCGTCGTGGGTGCATGCGAAGACCGACGGCGTGTGGAACCCCTCGCCGGAGACGCGGCCCGGCCTCGGAGCGGCCGACGCCGACGCATCTCCGTGCGTCTAGCGGTCGACAATTCCCCACAGGGTCAGTAGGGTAATTCGCATGGAACGGACGAGGGCGATCGCCGCGGCACGCTGGTGCCGTCGCCATGTCGACCTCTGCCGTACGGCATCGGGAATCTGTTCGGACTGAAGGTCTTCTCCCTCGAAGTCTTCCGGCTCACAGGCCGATTTCTCCGTGCCGCTCCGCGGCCCGTACCGAGAGGCATCCCATGCCCGTCGCATCCACCGTCACCCCTGTATCCGCAGATCCGGCCACCGCAGACCCGGCCGTCGTCGAGTCCGCCACCATCCGGGCGTTGCGTATCGCCGTCGAGCTCGCCGGTCACTCCGGACCCGACTATTGGGCCGACCTGACCCTGGGGCGTGCCGGCGATCCGCCGCTCGACCTCAGCGCCGATGCACCCAACGTCGTGCGGGTGCGTGCCGCCGACCTGCGTGAGGCCGGAAAGCTGCGCGACCGCATCCGTGCGGAGGCCGCCGAGGAGGGCCGCGAGCCCGATTCGGTCACCGTGCTCGTCGACGTCGAGGTCGTCCTCGCGTCCGATGCCCGCACCGCCCGTACCCGACGCACCCGTCCGGAAGCCACCCGCGGGGAGGCCGACACGTTGTCGTACGTCGGAACGCCGCACGGTCTCGCCGGGCTGATCGCCGACATCCACGCCGTGCAGGTCGCCGACGGCGTCACGTTGATCCCGCTCGCCGCGCCGTTCACCGTCGAGTATCTCGTCGACGGAACGCTGCCGTGGTTGGCGTCGCGCGGCCTCATCGAGGTCTCGCCGACCGTCGTCGAGGTCCTGCGCCGGTTCGGCGAGGGCGCCCAGGAATCCGTGCGCGCTTCCTGACTCGAGTTCGTATCGCGAAGGAGGGGCCGGGGTTTCGACTCCTGCCCCTCCTTCGCGTGCGTTCACGCAGTGCGGCGATCGAGCGCTTCGACCACGTGCACGCGCGGATCGGGATCGAACCGGTAACCGGACCCGCGGACAGTCGTGATGATGGTGCCGAAACGTCCCAGCTTGGAACGGATCCGGGAGACGTGGACGTCGACACTGCGGTTGCCCCGGTCGGTGTCGAAGTCGTCGTTCTCGGAGTATCCGGCGCCGAGTGGCCGTAGCGCCGCGCGGGGCACCGCGACGCGGGGCCGGCGAACCAGATGGGCCAGGATCTCGAATTCGCTGTGGCTCAACTCGACTCGCTGATTGTCGAGCACCAGCCCGCGGGCCGGCAGGTCGATCACCAGTGGGGTCGGGCCGGGGCTGAGGAGGGTGTGGGTGCGCGCACCCGGGAGTAGATCGAGGGCGGTCTCCCGTAGTGCGTCGGCGAGAGCTGCGAGATCACCCGCCGATCCGGCGTTCGTGTCCGAGATCTGCACGATGAGAACGAGTTCAGGTGAATCGACCGAGCCGTCGGCCGGGTTCTCGATGGAGGACGTGGTCATGGAAGGGCTCCGCTGGTCGGAAGGTGAACGGTGCCGGGCGGGCAGTGGCCCGCAGCTGCGCGGCGCCGGAAAGAGAAGGGATGGTGCGGATCTCAGGCCGCACAGAGGCACGAGCGGGTACGGCACAGGTCGACATGCCTGCGGCTCCACGCTCGGACTGTCACGACGGAGAGTGTACCCGGGTGGAGGTGCCGACGGTACCGCTGGGTGGACGGTCTCAGTCGACGTCGACGTCGATCGCCGCGGTGATGCGCATGAGCTCCGCATAGACGGTCCGGAACAGTGTGTTCGGGCATCCACCCGACGCCCACAGATCCGGGTGGAGCTGCAGCGCTCGGTCGATGTAGGTGGGCAGGTTCGTGGGGTGGCCGAGCGGCGCGACACCACCGAGCGGCTGGCCGGTGACCTCCGTGACCAGGTCGGGGGAGGCCGGCACGAGCTCGCCGCCGAGCCGCTCGCCGGTCCGCTCGACCGACACGCGATGCGCCCCGGACACCAGCAGCAGGATCGGGTCGTCGTCGAGCAGGAAGACGAGCGACTTCACGATCGCGCCCACCTCCACGCCCACCGCGGCGGCGGCCTGCTCGGCGGTGTGCACGGTCTCCGGCTGCTGGACGATCAGACCGTGATGGCCGCGGGCGATGAGCGTGTCCGAGACGCGGTGGGCATTCGGATGCAGCGACCTGGTCATGCACCAAGAGTAGGAAAATCGGCGCCCGGTGGGCACGGTTCGGAGGATGCGTCGTCGTCGCGTCGTGAAGTGGGGGACGGTGCATTCCGAGGGCGCAGAAGTTACCGTTGGGTAATGACCGATCACTCTCCCTGGAAAGCGTTCACCGTCGAGTGCGAGGACCACGTCGCACGGGTCACGCTCATCGGCCCCGGCAAGGGCAACGCCATGGGCCCCGACTTCTGGGCGGAACTGCCCGTCCTTTTCGGTGAGCTCGATGCCGACCCCGACGTCCGCGCCGTCGTCCTCGCCGGTTCCGGCCGGAACTTCTCCTACGGGCTCGACCTCGTCGCCATGGGCGGCAGTCTCGGCGCCGTCGTCTCCGGCAAGGCGCTCGCGAAGCCGCGCACGGACTTCCACGCGATGATCAAGAACATGCAGGCGGCCGTCACGGCCGTCGCCGACTGCCGCAAGCCGGTCGTCGCCGCGGTCCAGGGCTGGTGCATCGGCGGAGCGGTCGACCTCATCTCCGCCGCCGACATCCGCTACGCGAGCGCCGACGCGAAGTTCAGCGTCCGCGAGGTCAAGGTCGGAATGGTCGCCGACGTCGGCACCCTCGCCCGGCTCCCGCTCATCATCGGCGACGGTCACGTCCGCGAACTCGCGCTGACCGGCAAGGACATCGACGCCGCCCGCGCCGAGAAGATCGGACTCGTCAACGACGTCTACGACGACGCGGACGCCGTGCTCGCCGCGGCTCACGCGACCGCCGCGGAAATCGCCGCGAACCCGCCGCTCGTGGTTCAGGGCATCAAGAACGTTCTCGACCACACCCGCTCGCCGCAGGTCGACGACAGCCTCCGCTACGTCGCGGCGTGGAACGCGGCGTTCCTGCCGTCGGAGGACCTCACCGAGGCGATCACCGCCGTCTTCGAGAAGCGACCGCCGCAGTTCACGGGGGAGTAGGCCCCTCCTACGACAGATCCCCCGGACGATCCGATCGTCCGGGGGATCTGCGTTGCAGGCTCGGTGTCAGTGCCCGCCGTTGTTCTTCAGACGCTCGACCGACGCGGTCACCTCGGCCTCGGCCTCGGCGCGACCGACCCAGTCGGCGGCCTCGACGTGCTTGCCCGGCTCGAGGTCCTTGTAGTGGACGAAGAAGTGCTTGATCGCGTCGAGCTCGAACTGCGAGACGTCGCTGATGTCCTGGACGTGATCCCAGCGCGGGTCGCCGGCCGGGACGGCCAGGATCTTGTCGTCGCCCCCGGCCTCGTCGACCATCTTGAACATGCCGATCGGGCGGGCGTCGACCAGAACGCCGGGGAACACCGACTCGGGCAGCAGCACCATGCAGTCGAGCGGATCGCCGTCCTCACCGAGGGTGTTCTCGATGTAGCCGTAGTCGGCGGGGTAGCCGAACGAGGTGTACAGGTAACGATCGAGCTTGACGCGTCCGGTCTCGTGATCGACCTCGTACTTGTTCCGCTGTCCCTTGGGGATCTCGATGGTGACCTCGAACTCCACGCCTTGCCTCACTTCGTCGGTATTTTCCGGCGGATACGACATCCGTATCTGCGGTGATGGTCCGCAGAGAGGATAACGGTCGCGGCGCTAGGCTGGAGGTGCAGGTACCGGGGCCCCGAGTGCGTCACAACAGTGTGCGGCCGGCAGCGGGAAGTGCGGGTAGCTGGTCGACCAGTGTGTGCAGGATGCAGCGGAGGCGTGTTGACGGGGCAGGGCGGCAACAAGAAGCAGGGTTCACTGGCAACCAGGCGACGGCGGAACATGAAGATCCTGTTCGGGATCTGGGGAGCGGGTTTCCTCGCTCTGGTCGTCGGTGGAGCCTTCGCGATCTACGACGTGCGGACGTCCGCCGGCGCGGTCGTACTTCCCGCACCGGCACCGGTGGTCGCGACCCCCGCGGTCGCCGCGGTCTCACCCGACGCTCCGACGCCCGACCCGACTTCGCTGGCGTCGGCACTCGACCGGGCCGTGAACGACCCGGGGCTCGGTGATTTCGCCGGATCGATCAGCGACCCCACGACCGGCACGGTGCTGTGGTCGAAGGATCCCGACCGCGCCTTGATCCCGGCCTCCACGACGAAGATTCTCACCGCTGCGGCTGCCATGCTCGTGCTGCCGTCCGATCATCGGATCACCACGCGCGTCGTCGAAGGTTCGAAGCCGGGAGAGATCGTCCTGATCGCCGGGGGCGACCCCACCCTGTCGGCACTGCCGCCCGGCGAGGAGAGCTTCTATCCGGGTGGTCCTCGCATCGCCGACCTCGCCGAACAGATCCGCCGCGGCGGCACGACCGTCGAGACCGTCCTCGTCGACACGAGCCTGTACAGCGGGGATCCGCTCGCGCCGGGCTGGTTTCCCCAGGACGTCGGCGACGGTTACGTCGCACCCATCGAACCGGTGATGCTCGACGGCGGCCGGTTGCGCCCGCTCGAAGACGAATCGTCTCGCAGCGCTACGCCCGCCCTGGACGCCGGTCGTGCACTGGCGACGGCGCTCGGTGCCGACCCCGCGCGGGTAGCGCTCGGATCCGCCTCACCCGGTGCGGCGCCCATGGCGTCGGTCCAGTCGGCGCCACTCACTGTGCGTCTCGGTCAGATGCTGCGCCGATCCGACAACGTCCTCGCGGAGACCATCGGACGGGAGGTCGCCGTCGCGACGGGCAACGAGCACTCGTTCGAGGGCACCACGAAGGCGGTGACCGGTACCCTGCAGCAAGCGGGTCTGGACGTCACCGGTGTGACGTTGCGCGACGTCAGCGGACTCTCGGTCGAGAACCGGATCCCCGCTCGTACGCTCGATCGCGTGATCTCCGAGGCGGCCGGACCGAACAGGACGGAGCTGCGGCCCATGCTCGACTATCTTCCCGTCGCCGGAGCGACCGGCACGCTCGCCGACCGCTACGGCACCACGACCCGTGCCGGGGCCGGCTGGGTGCGGGCGAAGACCGGCACTCTGACCGAGGTCAACGGACTCACCGGGTACGTCGTCGACTCCGACGGTCGTGTGCTGTCGTTCGCTCTGCTCTCCAACGGCAGGTCGCCGGGCGAGGCCCGGCCCGCCCTCGACGCCGTGGCGTCGGTGCTTCGCGAGTGCGGCTGCCGATGACCGGCAAGGAGCGGGCTCTCGGCGACGCGATCGACTGGTCGTTCGCGGCCGGGGTCGGCGTGCGCCTCACCCGCTCCGAACCTGCCATGTCGCAGTACACGCGCGACGCGGTGCAGGACGAACTGTTCTCGGCTGCCGCACGTGCCGAGGGCCCCGTGCGCGAGCACACGCGACTCGACGACGGAACCGAGCCGCCGCCGGCGCGGGTCGTCGACCGGCCCGGATGGGTGCGCGCGGCCGCGGCGTCCATGGCCGACCTCACTGCGGCGCCGGGTGCGGGTCCGGGTGGCAGCCGACGCTGGGTGGGCAAACCGGCGGGCGCGCAGGCGGGTGCCATGCTGGCGTACCTGTCCTCGGCGGTGCTCGGACAATACGATCCGTTCTCCCGCTCGTTGCTGCTCGTCGCGCCCAATGTCGTCGCGGTCGAACGTGTCCTGAAGGTGCCGCCCACCGATTTCCGGCTGTGGGTGTGCCTGCACGAGGTGACCCACCGCGTGCAGTTCTCGCAGGCACCGTGGATGGCGGAACTGATGCGTGATGCTGCCGCCGATCTCGCCACCGCCGTCGAGGAACCGATGGGCGACGTCGCGACCCGCGTGGTGTCGGCGGTGAAGGATCTGCGCACTCCGGGCGAGAAGCCCATGTCGGAGCGGGGGATGCTCGGCGTCGTGCGTGCTCTGCAGGCACAATCGCAACGCGAATCGTTCGATCGGATCCTCGCGCTGGGAACTCTCCTCGAAGGTCACGCCGACCATGTGATGGACGGTGTCGGCCCGGCCGTGGTCCCGTCGGTCGCACGGATCCGGCGGGCGTTCGACAACCGCCGGCACCGCAACAGCAGCCCTGTCCATCGCCTGATCCGGCTCGTCCTCGGCATGGACGCCAAGATGGCGCAGTACGTGCACGGCAAGAAGTTCGTCGACGCCGTCGTCGCGAAGGTCGGCATGGACGACTTCAACGCGGTGTGGTCCGGACCGGATGCCCTGCCCACCCTGGCGGAGATCGACCACCCCGACGCGTGGATCGCGCGGGTGCTGGGCTGATCGTGGCATCCCCGTCGGCCGATCGCCCGCTGCTGCCCGAGACCCCGGCGATCCACGAAGTGCGACTCGCAGTGCGGGCCTGGCTGGGCGCGCACCCCGTCGGCGAGGTGACCGTCGCGCTGTCCGGCGGAGCCGATTCCGCAGCCCTGACCGCCGCCGCCGTGGCGGAAGCGGACGCGGTGCACGCCGTCGTCGTCGACCATCGCCTGCAGTCCGGCTCCGAGGTCGTCGCTGCCCGCGCCGCGGAGTTCGCCCGGGCCCGCGGCTGCGCGACCGTCACGGTGGCCGCCGTGGACGTCACCGGCGGGGGAGGACTCGAGGCCGCCGCGCGTGCGGCCCGTTACCGGGCGCTCGACGAGCACCGCGACGAACGGCCGGTGCTGCTCGGGCACACCCTCGACGACCAGGCCGAGACGGTGTTGCTCGGCCTCGGCCGCGGCTCGGGACTGCGTTCGATCCGGGGCATGGCGTCCTACGAGCCGCCGTGGGGCAGACCGCTGCTCGGCGTGCGCCGCAGCACGACCCGCCGGGCGTGCGACGAACTCGGCTACCGCCCGTACGAGGATCCGCACAACACGGACGACCGGTTCACGCGCGTGCGATTGCGCCGCGAGGTCCTGCCGCTGCTCGAGGACGTGCTCGGTGGGGGCGTCGCCGAAGCTCTCGCGCGCACGGCCGGGCAACTGCAGGACGACGGCCACGCCCTCGATGTCCGGGCAGTGGAACTGCTCACGGCGGCGCGCCACGACGACGACCTGCTCGACACCGCTGTGCTCGCCGCGGCTCCCGCCGCAGTACGGCGGCGCGCACTCCGGTCGTGGCTGATCGATCACACCGCCACACCGAACGAGACGATGCTGCGGGCGGTCGACGACCTGGTAGTGGCGTGGCGTGGGCAGGGGCCGGTGGCGGTCGGGCGGGGCCCGCAGCCGGGGACGAGGTTGGTGGTGTCGCGTCGGCGTGGCACGCTTGCCGTGGAGTACGTCGACCGGGCGAAGCCCCGGGCGACCGGCAGCAGAAGGTAGGGAAGGACCCCGGTGTACGAGAACGACATAGCGTCGGTGCTGATCTCCGAGGAACAGATCAAGGAGCGGACCGCAGAACTGGCGCAGTCGATCGCCGAGCGTTACCCCGTGGGTGCGCCCGAAGGTGATCTGCTGCTCATCGGGGTGCTCAAGGGCGCCATCTTCTTCATGACCGACTTCGCGCGCGCTCTGCCGATCCCGACGCAGATGGAGTTCATGGCCGTCAGCTCGTACGGGTCGTCGACGTCGTCCTCGGGTGTGGTGCGCATCCTCAAGGACCTCGACAAGGACATCGCCGGTCGCCACGTTCTCATCGTGGAGGACATCATCGACTCGGGCCTGACGCTGTCGTGGCTGCTCAAGAACCTGTCGTCGCGCAACCCCGCGTCGCTCGAGGTCGTCACGCTGCTGCGCAAGCCGGAAGCCGTCAAGATCGACGTCGAGGTCAAGGACGTCGGATTCGACATCCCGGACGAGTTCGTCGTCGGCTACGGCCTCGACTACGACGAGCGCTACCGCGACCTGCCCTACATCGGCACGCTGGATCCCAAGGTCTACAGCAGCTGACCTCCGGTCGAGCCGGGGCGTGAGGTCCCCGGCCCGGGGAACTCCGGTTCCGTCCCGATCGTTGTCGAGTACGACGTCTTCCCGGTATCGGCTCCGGTCGGTGCCGGGGCGACTGCTCGTTGCAACGCGGTAACCTTGCGTTGCCTGGTCAGTGACCGTCGCGGCGCATGGCGGCCACACCGGGCGCGAAGCGCCGCGACTGCGAGACCCCGACGAACTCGATCGAAAGGACCGGCCGCTCGGGCCGAACCTGTATGAACCGCAAGACAGTGTTCCGTAATCTGGCGATCGTCGCCGGCATCCTGCTGGTGATCTACGCCTTCAGTTACTTCGGCGACGACACGCGCGGTTTCACTCGGGTGGACACGTCCGTCGCGGTGGCGCAACTCCAATCGCAGAACGTCGGTGAAGCACGCATCGACGACCGCGAGCAGCAGGTGCGGTTGTGGCTCGAGAGCGGCAACGACGCGACCGAGGGCAGCACCGAGATCATCGCGAAGTACCCCGCGTCGGCGTCCGAGCAGATCTTCGACCTGGTCTCCGCGTCGGGCGCGCAGAAGTACGACACGAACGTCACCCAGGAGAGCTGGCTGACGTCGATCCTTCTGTTCGTCCTGCCGATGATCATCCTGCTCGGCGTGTTCTTCTTCGTGATGAGCCGCATGCAGGGTGGTGGTCGCGGCGGCATGATGGGCTTCGGCAAGTCGAAGGCCAAGCAGCTCACGAAGGACATGCCCAAGACGACCTTCGCCGATGTCGCCGGCGCCGACGAGGCCGTCGAGGAGCTCTACGAGATCAAGGACTTCCTGCAGAACCCGTCGCGCTACCAGGCGCTCGGCGCGAAGATCCCGAAGGGCGTGCTGCTCTACGGCCCTCCCGGCACCGGTAAGACCCTCCTCGCCCGCGCGGTCGCCGGTGAGGCGGGCGTCCCGTTCTTCACGATCTCCGGTTCGGACTTCGTCGAGATGTTCGTCGGTGTCGGTGCCTCGCGTGTGCGCGACCTGTTCGAGCAGGCCAAGCAGAATGCTCCGTGCATCATCTTCGTCGACGAGATCGACGCCGTGGGCCGTCAGCGCGGCGCCGGCCTCGGCGGCGGTCACGACGAGCGCGAGCAGACCCTCAACCAGCTCCTCGTCGAGATGGACGGCTTCGGCGACCGCTCCGGCATCATCGTGATGGCCGCGACGAACCGACCCGACATCCTCGACCCGGCGCTGCTGCGTCCCGGCCGCTTCGACCGTCAGATCCCGGTCACGAATCCCGACCTCGCCGGTCGCCGGGCGATCCTCGCCGTGCACTCGAAGGGCAAGCCGATCGATCCCCACGCGGATCTCGGGGCGCTCGCCAAGCGCACGGTGGGTATGTCCGGTGCCGACCTCGCGAACGTCGTCAACGAGGCCGCGCTGCTCACTGCCCGCGAGAACGGCACGGTGATCACCGAGGCGCTCCTCGAGGAGTCGGTCGATCGCGTCATCGGCGGTCCCCGCCGCAAGAGCCGCATCATCAGCGAGCACGAGAAGAAGATCACGGCCTACCACGAGGGCGGCCACACCCTCGCCGCCTGGGCGATGCCCGACATCGAGCCCGTCTACAAGGTCACCATCCTCGCCCGCGGTCGCACCGGCGGGCACGCGATGACGGTGCCCGAGGACGACAAGGGCCTGATGACGCGTTCGGAGATGATCGCGCGCCTGGTCATGGCCATGGGTGGTCGTGCGGCCGAGGAACTCGTCTTCCGCGAGCCCACCACCGGTGCCTCGTCCGATATCGACCAGGCCACGAAGATCGCGCGGGCGATGGTCACCGAATACGGCATGAGCGCGAAGCTCGGCGCGGTCCGCTACGGCCAGGAGCAGGGCGATCCCTTCCTCGGCCGGTCGATGGGCGTGCAGTCCGACTACTCGCACGAGGTGGCACGCGAGATCGACGAGGAGGTCCGCAACCTCATCGAGGCCGCCCACACCGAGGCGTGGGCGATCCTCAACGAGTACCGCGACGCTCTCGACCTGCTGGCGGGCGAACTGCTCGAGCACGAGACGCTGACGCGTAAGGATCTCGATCGGATCCTGGCCGACGTGAAGAAGCGTCCGCGGATCACGACCTTCAACGATTTCGGGGATCGGGTCCCGTCCGACAAGCCGCCGATCAAGACGCCTGCCGAACTCGCGGCCGAGCGTGGCGAGCCGTGGCCGCCGGAACCGCCGTCGCTGACGAAGCCGGCGCATGCGCATCCGCAGTATCCCGGTCAGGGTGAGGTGCCCGCCGCCGGTGGCTACCAGCCGGGCGGGCAGCCGCAGTACCAGCCGACGCAGCCCGTGCAGCAGGCGAACGGGTACCCCCGACCGCAGCCGGTCCCGGCCTCCGAACCGCTTCCCGGTTTCCAGCCGCCCGCTCCGTACCCGGGTGGTCCGCGGCATGCGACCCGGCCCGATTACGGTGCCCCCGCCGGATGGTCGGCCCCCGGCTGGCCGCCGCGTGAGCAGGCCCAGCAGGAACCGCAGGGTCTCGGGCATCCTCAGGAGCCGCAGGGTTACGGGCAGCCGCAGGAGCCGCAGGGTTACGGGCAGCCGCAGGAGCCGCAGGGTTACGGACAGCCGCAGGAATCCCAGGGTTACGGGCGTCCGCAGGAGCCGCAGGATCCCGAGCGCCGGTCCGAATCCGCCGACAACGGTGCGGGAGATCCGCACCGTGGTGAGAGCCACGTGGGAGACTCGCAACCGCGCGATGGTTACGGCACTCCCGAGCCTCCTCCCACCCAGCGGTGGGAAGGCCCGGCCGGCCGGCACTGATCCGTGCCGGCGAGCCGGTACCGGGCGTGCATCGGGCCGGTCGGGTCCGATGGAGACGAGTGAGTGAAGAGTGGAGGGCGAGCGGGTGTCGGTGAACCACCTGAAGTCGGATACGGGTTCCGACCCGGAGGATGTGACGACTCACGCGTTGAGCGTGGACGCGGGACGCACATTCGACCAGGCCCGAGCCGAAGCGGCCGTGCGCGAACTGCTGATCGCAGTGGGTGAGGATCCGGATCGTGAGGGTCTGCGCGACACCCCCGCCCGTGTGGCCCGCGCCTACCGGGAGGTGTTCGGAGGACTGTTCACGGATCCGGACGAGGTCCTCGACACGACCTTCGACGAAGGTCATCAGGAACTCGTCCTCGTGCGCGACATCCCGATGTACTCGACGTGCGAGCACCACCTCGTGTCGTTCCACGGGGTCGCCCACGTGGGGTACATCCCGGGTCCGACGGGCCGCGTGACGGGGTTGTCGAAGCTGGCGCGTGTCGTGGACCTCTACGCCAAGCGGCCGCAGGTCCAGGAACGCCTGACCAGTCAGGTCGCCGATGCGATGATGCGCAAGTTGCAGCCGCGCGGCGTGATCGTCGTGGTCGAGGCCGAGCATCTGTGCATGGCCATGCGCGGCATCCGCAAGCCCGGGGCGAGCACCACCACCTCCGCTGTGCGCGGCTTGTTCCAGACCAGTTCGGCGTCGCGTGCCGAGGCCCTGGACCTGATTCTGCGCCGGTGACCGTCTTCCCTGCCGAACAGTGGCCCGTCGTGATGGGCGTACTGAACGTCACCAGTGATTCCTTCTCCGACGGAGGTCGTTACCTGGATCGCGAGACCGCGATAGCCCATGGTTTCGAGCTGCGCGAACTCGGTGTCGACATCGTCGATGTGGGTGGCGAGTCCACCCGGCCCGGTGCGGTGCGTGTCGACCCCGAGGTCGAGGCGTCCCGCGTGGCGCCGGTGATCGCGGCCCTGTCGGAAGCAGGCATCCCCACGAGCGTCGACACGATGCGTGCCTCGGTCGCCGAGGCTGCCATCGAGGCCGGGGTGACGATGATCAACGACGTCTCGGGTGGGCGTGCCGACGCCGACATGGCCAGGGTGGTCGCCGAGTCCGGAATTCCGTGGATCCTCATGCACTGGCGTCCTCTCGGCGAGTTCGTCCATGCCGGTGGCTCGACGCAGTACGACGACGTCGTCCGCGAAGTCCGCGACGAGCTGCTCACGCAGGTCGACATCGCGGTGGCCGCCGGAGTCGACTCCGACAGGATCGTGCTCGATCCGGGTCTGGGGTTCGTGAAGGAACCCGACCACAACTGGCAATTGCTCCACCGTCTGCCCGAGCTCACCGATCTGGGATTCCCGGTGCTGATCGGGGCGTCCCGGAAGCGTTTCCTCGGATCGTTGCTCGCAGCGCCCGACGGCACGATCCGGCCCCCCGCGGGCCGCGAGGTCGCCACGGCAGTCGTCTCCGCGCTCGCCGCGACCCACGGCGCGTGGGGTGTACGCGTCCACGACGTGCAGGCATCCCGCGACGCGCTCGCGGTGGTGCGTGCCTGGCAGCGCGGAAGCGCGGAGGGAGTGCACGCGTGAGCGACCGCATCGAACTACGGGGACTGACCGTCCGCGGCAACCACGGCGTCTTCGAACACGAGAAGCGGGACGGCCAGGACTTCGTCGTCGACATCGTCGTGTGGCTCGATCTCGCGCCGGCCGCGGCGTCCGACGATCTCACCGACACGTTGCACTACGGCGAGCTCGCCGAGCGTGCCGCGGCGATCATCGCGGGTCCGGGCCGCGATCTCATCGAGACGGTCGCGGGCGAGATCGCCGGCGAGGTCCTCACCGACCCGCGTGTCACCCGGGTCGAGGTCACGCTCCACAAGCCGTCGGCGCCGATCCCGTTGACCTTCGGCGATGTCGCCGTCGTGATCGACCGCTCCCGAGGTGACGGGGCCGGGGGCGCGTCGTGAGTCGTGCCGTGCTGTCCATCGGGTCGAACGTCGGCGACCGGCTCGCGCACCTGCGGTCGGTCGTCGACGCGCTCGGTGAGCGCCTCGTCGCCGTCTCGGCGGTGTACTCGACGGCACCGTGGGGCGGTGTCGAGCAGGAGGACTTCCTCAACGCGGTCGTCGTCGCGGAGGACGCCGGGTTCGGTCCGCACGACTGGCTGCGGTTCGGCCGCGAACTCGAAGAAGCCGCCGAACGCGTGCGGGTGCAGCGTTGGGGGCCGCGCAGCCTCGACGTCGACGTCGTGAGCTGCGACAACGGCGACGGTGAGGTGCGCAGCGACGATCCGGACCTGATCCTGCCTCACCCGCGCGCGCACCAGCGGGCGTTCGTGCTCGTCCCGTGGCTCGACGTCGAACCCGAGGCCGTGCTCACCGCCGACGGCCGACGGGCGGGCATCGGCGAGTGGCTGGGCGAACTCGACGACGCCGAACGAGAAGGCGTGCATCGCACCGATCTGCCGCTGACCGGGCCGACGACCCAGGGACGCAGCGAGTGCTGAAACAGACCAGGATCCGCGACCTGCTGGCGCTGGCCGCGCTGGCGGCGGTCGCCGCGTGGTTGCTCGTCCGCACGATGTACGGCTCGTTACCGCCCATCCCGGTCTACGCGGGAGCCTCGCTGTATCCGGTCGCGGTGATCGAAGTGATCCTGGCGTTCATGATCCGTTCGCGGGTGGGCAAGCACGAGATCGGTGAGGGACCGGGTCGGTTGCATCCCATCACCGCGGCCCGCGCGGTCGCGCTCGCCAAGGCGTCCGCGCTGGTGGGTGCCGCGAGTGCCGGGGTATGGATCGGGTTCCTGCTGTATCTCGTGCCGCAGCGCGGTGTCGTGCAGGCGGCCACCGACGACACGTCGGGTGTGCTGGTCGGAGCCGTCGCCGGCGTCGCGCTGGCGGCCGCCGCACTGTGGCTCGAATACTGTTGCCGGACACCGGAAGACCCCGACGAGCCGAACGAACCGGCTGTCTGACCTCGGGTTTCGCGGTGGGGCAGGGCGTGTCGTCCGGCTCCGATCGGTGGACCCGGCCAAGTACCCTGATGGTCATGGCAACCTCGGCGCGAGCAGACAGAAATCGCCGTCCGTGGCGCAGCACCGGCTCGATGATCGTGGCCGGTCTGCTCGCTCTGGCGATGATCGCCTCGCTGCTGTTGATCTTCACAGAGAGTGTGCAGTTGCTGCGCGTCGCGGTGGTCGTCGCCCTGTGGGCCGCCACCGTCGGCGCCATCGCCATGAACAAGTATCGCCGGGAATCGGCACTCGACCGGGCGAAGGCCGACGACCTGAAGACGGTGTACGAACTGCAGTTGCAACGGGAGATCGCGGCGCGGCGCGAATACGAGCTGACCGTCGAGGAGAAGGTCCGCGCCGATCTGAAGCTCGACGCCGGCGAGATGGCGGCCCTGCGCACCGAACTGGCCACCCTGCGTCGCACCCTCGAGATGTTGTTCGACGGCCGGTTGCCCGACGATGTCGTCGCCCTCGAAGGCCAGGCGGAGAAGCTGCGCGAACTGAGCGAGGCCGCGCGGGTGTCCGCGCCTCGTCCGTCCGGGCCGGCCTTCGCGTCTCCCGACGACGAACCGCTGACCGCGGAGACCGAATCGGTCGAGGCGGCCCTGCGCGACGCGGTGAAGACGTCCGGGAAGGCGCCGGAGAAGAGCGACGCCGGCACGCCTGCGACCGGGGAACCGGCTGCCAGGAGGAAGGACGAAGGTCCGGCGAGCGAGAAGTCGGTGAGCGAGAAAGCAGACACCGACGAACAGCGCGAGGCCCAGAAGCCGGCCGAGCAGAAGCCGGGGAAGCACGAGTCCGAGAAAGCCGGAGCGGAGAGCAACGATGCCGCGGAGCGCAAGGACCCGTCGGAGCAGAAGGACCCCGCGGATCAGAAGGACACCACCGCGCAGGACGGAGCAGCGGACACAGCCGACGACGATGACGACTCCGACGACGAATCGTCGGGACGTCGTTCCCGACGCCGCCGGGGCGACAGCGCCCACGGCGAGGGCCGGACGGTCGCGGAAATCCTCGCGTCGTTGTCGAGCGAACGCTGATCCTCGGACGGCTCGTCCGTCACGCCGTACCCGCCGACCTCGTTCGATGAGGCGCAGATCACTCGACCCGACCGTGGCGGGCCCCGGAAAGCGCGCGCTATTGTCGATCGGAACGTCCGGTACCCGCTGAGCGGGACTGGAACGAACGAGAGGACTCCCGTGAATTCCTTCGGGATCACCAACGCACCTGCGCCTGCGCGCCTGTCGGTAGGAATTGTGTCCGCCGGCCGGGTCGGTACCGCATTCGGCGCGGCGTTCGAACGGGTCGGTCATGTCGTCGTGGCCTGCTCGGCGGTCTCCGACATCTCCAGGCACCGCGCCGCCACCCGTCTGCCCGAGTCGCAGATCCTGCCGGTCGACGAGGTCGCCGGTCGCTGCAACCTCCTCCTTCTCGCCGTTCCCGACACCGAACTCTCGTCGCTGGTCGGGGGCCTGGCGGCCACCGGTTCGGTCGCTGCCGGCACGATCGTGGCCCACGTCTCGGGCGCTCATGGCACCGCGATCCTCGAGCCGCTGACCGAGCAGGGCGCCGTACCCCTCGCGATCCATCCCGCGATGACCTTCACCGGTCACGACGAGGACATCGACCGGCTCTCGTCCGCGTGCTTCGGCATCACGGCCGCCGACGAGGTCGGCTACGCCATCGCCCAGTCCCTGGTCCTCGAGATCGGCGGTGAGCCGGTGCGCGTCCCCGAATCCATGCGGACGACCTACCACGCGGCCCTCGCGCACGGCAGCAACCACCTGGTCACGCTGGTCGCCGACGCCGTCGAGGCACTGCGCAGCGCCCTGCAGGGTGAGGAGTTGCTCGGCCAGCAACTCGTCGACGATGCTCCCGGTGGAGTCGCCGAACGGGTCCTGCAGCCGTTGCTCTCGGCGGCGCTCGACAATGTGCTGCGGCGCGGACCCTCGGCTCTCACCGGACCGGTCGCGCGTGGTGACGCCGACGCCGTCGCCGCACATCTGCGCGCGCTCGAGGCCGTCGATCCGCAGATCGCAGCGGGTTATCGGGCGATGTCGTTGCGGTCGGCGCAACGGACCGGCTCGAAGCCGGAACTCATGGCAATTCTCGAAGGAGCTGAATACGGTGAGTGAAGCAGGACAGCGTGGATACGTGCGAGGTGAACTGAGCGTTCACCACGATCCCGCGGGCCTGACCAAGGTCACCCGGGCTCTGCGCGGCGTCGGCCGCACCGTCGCACTCGTACCGACGATGGGTGCGCTGCACACCGGTCACCTCGAACTCGTGCGCCAGGCAAAGCTCACCGGCGCCGTCGTGGTGGTGTCGATCTTCGTCAACCCGCTGCAGTTCGGGAAGGGGGAGGACCTCGATGCCTACCCCCGCACCCTCGACGCCGACCTCGAGTTGCTCCGCGAAGCCGGGGTCGAACTCGCGTTCGTCCCGTCGGCCTCCGCGATGTACCCGCACGGCCCGCGCACCACGATCCATCCCGGTCCGCTCGGATCGGAACTCGAAGGTGTTTCGCGCCCCGGCCATTTCGCCGGGATGCTGACGGTCGTCGCGAAGCTGTTCAACATCGTCGGCCCCAACGCCGCGTACTTCGGCGAGAAGGACTATCAGCAGATCACCTTGATCCGTCAGATGGTCGCCGACCTCGATCTCGACATCCGCATCGTCGGTGTTCCCACCGTGCGCGAGCAGGACGGACTCGCACTGTCCTCGCGCAACCGCTATCTCGACGCCGAACAGCGCGAGATCGCGACCACGCTGTCGGCGGCCCTCGTCGCCGGCGCGCACGCCGCGGCGGGTGGAGCCGAGGCGATCCTGTCCACGGCGCGCGAGGTGCTCTCACAGAGCCCGCAGATCGAGGTGGATTATCTCGAGGTGCGCGGTGCCGATCTCGGGCCCGCGCCCGAACGAGGCGACGGCCGGCTGCTCGTCGCCGCGCGACTCGGCACCACCCGCCTCATCGACAACGTCGGGGTCGCCGTCGGTACCGGTTTCCTCGAGCGCGCCACCGGCCCGGTGGATCCCGAGGCCGAAGACAACCTGACGACCCGCTGACCCACCGATCGAATTCGGAAACGAGAAAGAAACCGAGGACGAGCATGTTCCGCACCATGATGAAGTCGAAGATCCACCGCGCCACGGTCACCCACGCGGATCTGCACTATGTCGGTTCGGTGACCGTCGACCAGGATCTGATGGACGCCGCGGATCTGCTCGAAGGTGAGCAGGTCTGCATCGTCGACATCGACAACGGGGCCCGGCTCGAGACGTACGTCATCGCCGGTGAACGTGGTTCGGGCATCATCGGGATCAACGGGGCCGCAGCGCGTCTCGTGAGCCCCGGCGATCTCGTCATCCTCATCGCCTACGGGGTGATGAACGAGCAGGAGTGCAAGGACTACAGCCCGCGCGTGGTGTTCGTCGACGCCGACAACCGTCAGGTCGAGCTCGGAAACGACCCCGCCCACGCTCCCGAGGGCTCGGGTCTGATCACGCCTCGGATGCTGTCGACTCTCGACTCCCCGTCCCTGGTCTAGAGGTGCTCCTCACCGTCGACGTCCGCAACACCAATGTCGTCCTGGGGGTGTTCGCGGGCAGCGGGTCGAACGCGCGCCTGCTGCGCGACTGGCGCGTCCGTACCGATCCCAGGATGACCGCGGACGAGATCGCCCTGCTGTTCCGCGGTCTGCTCGGGGAATCCGCCGAGCAGGTCACCGGGGTCGCGGCGCTGTCGACCGTGCCGTCGGTGTTGCGCGAGCTGCGCGTCATGCTCGACCGCTACTGGTCGTCGGTGCCACACGTCGTGGTGGAGCCGGGTGTGCGGACGGGAGTGCCTCTGCTGGTAGACAATCCGAAGGAGGTCGGCGCCGACCGCATCGTCAACAGCCTGGCGGCCTACCACTTCTACGGATCTCCGTGCATCGTCGTGGATTTCGGAACCTCCACGTGCGTCGACGTCGTGTCGGGCAAGGGTGAGTTCCTCGGCGGCTCCATCGCTCCGGGTGTGGAGATCTCGATGGATGCGCTGGCGTCCCGGTCTGCGGCGCTGCGCAAGGTCGAATTGCTCCGTCCCCGAGGCGTTCTGGGTAAGAACACCGTCGAGTGCATGCAGTCCGGGGCCGTCTTCGGGTTCGCCGGCATGGTCGACGGCATCGTACGGCGGATCTGCGCGGAGGTTCCCGGTTTCGACGGCGACGACGTGGCCGTGATCTGCACCGGCGACAGTGCGCCGCTGATCATGCCGGAGTCACGCACTCTCGAGCACCACGAACCGGATCTGACCCTCGAAGGGTTGCGTCTGGTGTACGAACGGAACCAGGTGAGACGAGCGGCACGCGGAACTGCGGGTTCCGCCGAGCGTCATTCTGTGTAAAGATGGTTTCCGTGATCCGTTGCATGAGCACCCAGGAGTGTTGTCGAGGCTGACCGCCACCTCGACCGATAACACATTCCTGGGAGTTTTCTCATGCGCGTTGCGCTTCTTTCCGCCTCTTCTGTTTCCACCGCTGCTCCGGTCGCCTTCCACCGACTGGCCGTCGAGCGCACGTACCCCACCGAACTGGCCGCGGCGGTCGCTCGCGGCGCCGTCGTCGTCGACATCCGCTCGCACGCCGAACGTGCCGCTCAGGGAACACTTCCCGGCGCGCTGGCCATCTCCGCCGATCTCGTCGCCGAGCGGCTCGATCCGAGTGGGTCGGGCCGGCTCGCACTCGCCGTCGATCGCGACGTCGAATGGATCCTCGTCTCGTCCGACGGTGCGAGTTCGCACGGCGTGGTCGCCGGGCTGCACGCGCAGGGGCTGAGGCGGGTCACTCATCTCGTCGGTGGCTACGACGCCATCCGCGCCGCCCGCCTGGTCGGGGCGGTGGCAGAGGCCCAGCACGTCGCTCAGGACGTGGCACGGGTCACCGCGCACTGAAAGCGCGCATCTGCAGGAAGAACGACCCCGGGTGTCCGATAGTCTGGTTACCCGTGAGTGATGCCACCGTTCAGCAGCCCGACGACACCCCCGAGCAGATGCGGGTCCGCCGCGAGAAGCGCGAACGGCTCCTGGCACAGGGTTCCGAGGCCTATCCCGTAACGATCGCGCGCACCCATACGCTCGCGGAGATCCGCGCCGAATATCCCGACCTCGAACCCGACACCGCCACCGGCACCGTCGTCGGCGTCGCCGGACGCGTGATGTTCTCGCGCAACACCGGCAAACTGTGCTTCGCGACGCTCCAGGAGGGCGACGGCACCCAGCTGCAGGTCATGCTGAGTCTCGCGGGTGTCGGCGAGGACGCGCTCGCCGGCTGGAAGTCCGATGTGGACCTCGGCGACATCGTGTTCGTGCACGGTGAGGTCATCAGCTCCCGTCGCGGCGAGCTCAGCGTCATGGCCGACTCGTGGACGATGGCGTCGAAGGCGCTGCGTCCGCTGCCGGTCGCGCACAAGGAGATGAACGAAGAGGCACGGGTGCGTCAGCGCTACGTCGACCTCATCGTGCGTCCCGAGGCGCGCCGCAACGCGCGCATGCGTGTCGCGGTGGTGCGCGAACTGCGCAACGCGCTCGAGCGTCGCGGATTTCTCGAAGTCGAGACTCCCATGCTGCAGACCCTGCACGGCGGTGCTGCGGCGCGCCCCTTCGTGACGCACTCGAACGCGCTCGACATCGACCTGTTCCTGCGCATCGCCCCGGAACTGTTCCTCAAGCGGTGTGTGGTCGGCGGTATCGAGAAGGTCTTCGAGATCAACCGCAATTTCCGCAACGAAGGTGCCGACTCGACGCACTCGCCGGAATTCTCGATGCTCGAGACGTACGAGGCCTACGGCACCTACGACGATTCGGCGCGGATGATCCGCGAAATCATCCAGGAGGTCGCGTTCGCGGTCTTCGGGAGCCACGTCGTGATGCTCGCCGACGGCACCGAATACGACCTCGGGGGTGAATGGAAAACCCTCGAAATGTATCCCTCGCTGTCCGAGGCGATCGGTTCGGACGTGACCCCCGACACCACAGTCGAGGAATTGACCGCGCTCGCAGGTCGCGTGGGTCTCGAGATTCCCGAGGGCAAGGGCTGGGGTCACGGCAAGCTCGTCGAGGAACTGTGGGAGCACATGTGCGGCGACCAGCTGCACGAGCCGACATTCGTGCGTGATTTCCCCGTGGAGACCTCGCCGTTGACGCGCGATCACCGCGACGTGCGCGGCGTCACCGAGAAATGGGATCTGTACGTCCGCGGTTTCGAACTCGCCACGGGTTACTCGGAACTCGTCGATCCGGTGATTCAGCGCGAGCGTTTCGTCGATCAGGCGCGCCTGGCCTCGGAAGGGGACGACGAGGCGATGGTGCTCGACGAGGATTTCCTCGCCGCGATGGAACAGGGAATGCCGCCGACCACCGGTACCGGAATGGGAATCGATCGCCTCCTCATGGCACTTACCGGTCTGGGAATCCGTGAAACAATCCTCTTCCCGATTGTCCGACCGAACACCCGCTGATCGGATTTCGCCACTCCATATTGCGATGCGTTAATCGGCGGGTAGTGTGGTGCCCGTCCCGCGGGGGGAATCGCATGCGAGAGGATTTACACCACATGGCGAAGAAAGTCACTGTCACCCTGATCGACGATGTGGATCAGGAATCGGCGGCGGACGAATCGGTTGAGTTCGGACTCGACGGAGTGACGTACGAGATCGACCTTTCCGAGGACAATGCGGCACGGTTGCGCGAGCAGTTGGAATTCTGGATCGAACACGCTCGTAAGGTCGGCGGCCGCAAGCGGAGCAAAGTTGCGGTCGGTGCTGCTCCGGCCGCACGCAAGAGCGCATCCGGAAGTGCGGGTCGCGAGCAGACGGCTGCGATCCGGGAATGGGCACGGAACAACGATCTGCCGGTCTCCGCGCGTGGCCGTATCTCGGCGGAGATCGTCGAGGCGTACAACAAGGCACACTGACGACATCGTCGTCCGTGGGGCGTCGTCCATCCGTGGACGGCGCCCCACAGTCGTCTGGAAGGTGGGTTCGCTTGTGGCTCAGTGGCCTCCGCCACACCGATTCCCCATGGAGCCCGCTGGGACGATACGGTCGGGGAGTAGCATCCGCTCATGGCCGAGACCGTGCTCGAACAGGGTTCCACCTGCTGGCGAATCGCGCGAGCGGAGAGGCTGACCTGTATCGTCGACGCAGCCGACTATTTCCGTCACGCCAAGTCGGCGATGCTCGGAGCGAAAAAGCGCATCATGCTGATCGGATGGGATTTCGACACCCGAATCAAGTTCGAACCGGACGGTCCGACTCTCGAGGGACCGAACAAACTCGGTGAATTCCTCGAATGGCTCCCCGAACGGCGGCCCGATCTCGATATTTATCTGCTCAAGTGGAACATCGGCGCGTTCAGCGCCCTGGCGCGGGGAATGACTCCGGTGTTCGTGCTCGACTGGCTCACCGACCCGCGGTTGCACTTCGAAATAGACGGAGCGCATCCCGTGGGCGCCGCCCATCATCAGAAAATTCTCGTGGTCGACGACAGTATCGCTTTCTGCGGTGGTATCGATATGACCGTCGACCGCTGGGACACCCCTGATCACCCGGACCGCAGCAAATACCGGCGGGAGCCGAGCGGAAAACGTTACGGGCCCTGGCACGACGTGACCACCGCCGTCGACGGTGGGGCCGCACGGGCTCTCGGCGACCAGGCCCGCGCCCGGTGGAAGGCGGCCACGGGGGAGGAACTCGATCCGGTGCCGGACCCGGAACCGATCTGGCCCGACGACCTCGAACCGACCCTGCGGGGCGTCGACGTGGGCATCGCCCGCACGCTGCCCACCTACGGCGGGAAGGAAGGCGTCCACGAGATCGAATCGCTGTACCTGTCGGTGATCGAGAAGACCCGGCACACCCTCTACCTCGAGAGTCAGTATCTGGCCTCGCGCAGGATCGCGGACGCGCTCGCGGAGCGACTGCAGGAACCGGACGGGCCCGAGATCGTGGCGGTGATCCCGCGCAACGCCGAGGGCTGGCTCGAACGCAAGGCGATGGACGGTGCCCGCCGTGCCCTGCTGCACATGCTGTGGGAGGCCGACGTGCACGGCCGCTTCGCCGCCTACTATCCCGTCACGGCCGGCGGGGAGCCGATCTACGTCCACGCGAAGGTCGTCGTGATGGACGAGAGGCTGCTGCGGATCGGGTCGTCGAATCTGAACAACCGTTCGATGGGATTCGACACCGAATGCGACCTGGCGATCGAGTCCGCCGAACCCGGGGACGCGGTCGGCCGCGCCGCCGTCGAGCTGCGCAACATCCTGGTGGCGGAGCATCTGAACGTCGACCCGAAGGTGATCGCCGAGGCCACGGAGGAGGGTGGATCGCTCATCTCCACCATCGAACGGTTGCGGGGGCCGGGACGTTCGCTGCGGCCGTTCGAACCGGGTACGGTGTCGGACGAGGACAGTGTCCTCGCCGAAAGTGCTCTGGCCGATCCCGAACGTGCCTCGGGGAGCCTCGGACGCAGGATCGAGCGATTCTTCGCCCGTTGATCCCCCACTGCCGCTGTTCGCTTGTGGCGTACAGCTTGCGGAAACGTATCCGCCACGTGCAGCGTTGACTTCTGAAACCGGGTTTTCTCGCCGCCTTCCGAAGGGTAGAGGGAAAGCGAGTCGATACCACGACCACTAGAGTGTGGAGTGGGAGCTTGGAACCTCGAAACGGTTCCGACGAACGACTCGAGTGCCGGAGCTAAGAGCGGCAGCAGGGTGCGGGACGATCGGCGTACCGGACCGGCGGCCGGAGAGTGTGAGGGAGTGCGATGTTCGAAAGGTTCACCGATCGCGCGCGGCGCGTCGTTGTCCTGGCTCAGGAAGAGGCCAGGATGCTCAACCACAACTACATCGGCACGGAGCACATCCTCCTCGGCCTCATCCACGAAGGTGAGGGTGTGGCGGCGAAGTCGCTCGAGTCGTTGGGTATCTCCCTCGAAGGTGTTCGCAGCCAGGTCGAAGAGATCATCGGCCAGGGGCAGCAGGCGCCCTCGGGGCACATTCCCTTCACTCCTCGTGCCAAGAAGGTCCTCGAGCTGAGCCTGCGCGAAGCGCTCCAGCTCGGACACAACTACATCGGCACGGAGCACATCCTGCTCGGCCTCATCCGCGAGGGTGAGGGTGTGGCGGCGCAGGTGCTCGTCAAGCTCGGCGCCGATCTCAACCGGGTGCGTCAGCAGGTCATCCAGCTGCTGTCCGGCTACCAGGGCAAGGAGCCCGCAGAATCCGGCACGAGCCGTGGCGAGACCGGCACTCCGTCCACCTCGCTCGTCCTGGATCAGTTCGGCCGCAATCTCACGCAGGCAGCTCTCGAGGGCAAGCTCGATCCGGTCATCGGCCGGGCGAAGGAAATCGAGCGCGTCATGCAGGTGCTGTCGCGTCGTACGAAGAACAACCCGGTGCTCATCGGCGAGCCGGGTGTCGGTAAGACCGCCGTCGTCGAGGGTCTCGCGCAGGCCATCGTCAACGGTGAGGTCCCCGAGACCCTCAAGGACAAGCAGCTCTACACGCTCGACCTGGGTTCGCTCGTCGCCGGCAGCCGTTACCGCGGCGACTTCGAGGAACGCCTGAAGAAGGTCCTCAAGGAGATCAACAGCCGCGGCGACATCATCCTGTTCATCGACGAGCTGCACACGCTGGTCGGTGCGGGTGCCGCCGAGGGTGCGATCGACGCCGCATCGATCCTCAAGCCGAAGCTCGCCCGCGGTGAGTTGCAGACCATCGGTGCGACGACCCTCGACGAGTACCGCAAGTACATCGAGAAGGACGCCGCTCTCGAGCGCCGCTTCCAGCCGGTGCAGGTCGGGGAGCCGACGGTGGAGCACACCATCGAGATCCTCAAGGGTCTGCGCGATCGCTACGAGGCGCATCACCGTGTCTCGATCACCGACAAGGCGCTCGTCGCGTCGGCCACTCTCGCCGACCGCTACATCAACGACCGCTTCCTGCCCGACAAGGCGATCGACCTCATCGACGAGGCCGGTGCCCGCATGCGCATCCGCCGCATGACCGCGCCGCCGGACCTGCGCGAGTTCGACGACAAGATCGCCGATGCCCGTCGCGAGAAGGAATCGGCGATCGACGCGCAGGACTTCGAGAAGGCCGCGAGCCTGCGCGACAAGGAGAAGCAGCTCGTCGCGCAGCGTGCCGAGCGCGAGAAGCAGTGGCGTGCGGGCGATCTCGACGTCATCGCCGAGGTCGACGAGGAGCAGATCGCCGAGGTCCTCGCCAACTGGACCGGTATCCCGGTGTTCAAGCTCACCGAGGAGGAGACCACGCGTCTGCTCCGCATGGAGGACGAGCTGCACAAGCGGATCATCGGCCAGGAGGACGCCGTCAAGGCCGTCGCCAAGGCGATCCGTCGTACACGTGCCGGCCTGAAGGACCCGAAGCGTCCGTCCGGTTCGTTCATCTTCGCCGGTCCGTCCGGTGTGGGTAAGACGGAGCTGTCCAAGGCGCTCGCGAACTTCCTGTTCGGTGAGGACGACGCCCTCATCCAGATCGACATGGGCGAGTTCCACGACCGCTTCACCGCATCGCGTCTGTTCGGTGCTCCTCCCGGCTACGTCGGATACGAGGAGGGCGGCCAGCTCACCGAGAAGGTGCGCCGCAAGCCGTTCTCCGTGGTTCTGTTCGACGAGATCGAGAAGGCCCACCAGGAGATCTACAACACCCTCCTGCAGGTCCTCGAGGACGGTCGCCTCACCGACGGTCAGGGACGCACGGTCGACTTCAAGAACACCGTGCTGATCTTCACGTCGAACCTCGGCACCGCCGACATCTCGAAGGCCGTCGGGCTCGGCTTCTCCGCCGGAACGGGCGAGGCGTCGAACTACGAGCGGATGAAGAACAAGGTCCACGACGAGCTGAAGAAGCACTTCCGGCCCGAGTTCCTCAACCGTATCGACGACATTATCGTCTTCCACCAGCTCACGCAGGAGCAGATCATCCAGATGGTCGACCTCATGGTCGGACGTGTGGAGACGCAGCTGAAGAACAAGGACATGGGTATCGAGCTCACCGAGAAGGCGAAGTCGTTGCTCGCCAAGCGCGGTTTCGACCCGGTGCTCGGCGCACGTCCGCTGCGTCGCACGATCCAGCGCGAGATCGAGGATCAGCTCTCCGAGAAGATCCTGTTCGGCGAGATCGGCGCAGGCCAGATCGTCCTCGTCGACGTCGAGGGCTGGGACGGCGAGGGTGCGGGCGAGAACGCGAAGTTCACGTTCACGCCGAGCGAGAAGCCGGCCGAGGTCCCGGACACCCCGGCGGTCGCGCTGGCGAAGTCCAGCGAGGGTGAGTCCGAAGCCGGATAACCGCTCGACGCCTGTGAATGCAGGCACGTGTTGCAGCCTGTGAATGCAGGCACCTGCTGTACCGAGAGGGGCGGCACCCGAGAGGGTGTCGCCCCTCTCGTCGTCCGACGCACTTGACCTCCAGTCGGCTCGAGGTTGCACGGTGGGGTGGTGAACGGACGACGACCAGGAGGTATCGCGATGCGGCAAATACTGCCCGATCTGTGGGAGACGCAGGAGGACAACCCCTTCCCAGGGTTGAGGACGCACGCCTATCTGTGGACCGGGAAGAACAACGTGCTCTTCTACTCGGTTGCCGGTGAGGCCGATTTCGACGCACTGGACCGCCTCGGCGGGATCACCGACCAGTACCTGTCCCACCAGGACGAGGCCGGCCCGATGCTGGGCAGGATCGCCGAGCGCTTCGGGTCGAGACTCCACGCGGCGGCGGCGGAGGCCGACGTGGTCGGCCGGCACGCCCGCATCGACGTCCCGCTGACGGAACGTCACGTGGACGACAACGGGTTGGAGATCGTCCCGACGCCCGGGCACACGGTGGGCAGCATCTGCTATGTGGTGCCCGGCGCGGACGGGACCCGCTACCTGTTCACCGGCGACACGCTGTACTGCGGTGCTTCGGGGAAGTGGCAGGCCGGTTACATCGAGGGGATGAGCGACGCCCGTGCGCTCGCCGACAGTCTGCGCCTGCTGGCGACGACGGAACCCGATGTGGTGATCTCGAGTGCGTTCGCGGGGGAGTCGGGCGTGCACCGGGTCGACCCCCGGGAGTGGCCCGCCCACATCGACCAGGCTCTGACGGGGTTGTCTGCCGCGGTGCAGGGCTGAGCAGAGATCTTCTTTCCGGACGATCTGCCCGGCCGGCTCATCTGCCGATGGCCGGCATGTGCGCGGCGAGTGTCGACAGGGTGCCGGCGACGATCTCGGTGAGTTCGTCGGGCCGGATGTCGAGGCCACCGTCGAGCCATTCGCGAACGAGTTCGACGGCGCCGGCCACGACGACCACCGCGCACAGTTCGGCTCGACGGGAGCCGAGGCGCGTTCCCACCGCGTCGCTCTGCTCGACGAGTTCGTCGGCGGCAGCGCGGATGAACGCACTCTTCCGTTCGGCGAGCGGGGGCGCGTCCGAAATGAGGAAACGGCCCTGCTGGGGATCGAGTTCGACGGCACCGACGATCGCCCCGACCGCGGCGCGTGCCTTGGCGTGCAGGTCGTCGGGGGCCGACGCGATCGCGTCGACGGCACCTTCGAGGAGGGCGGCACCGAGTTCGTCGTAGGCGGTGGTGGCGAGGTCGTTCATGTCGGTGAAGCTCTCGTAGAAGAAGCGCGGACCGACTCCGGCGGTGGCCGCGACCTTCCGTACCGTCGCCGCCGACCATCCTTCGTCGGCGACCACGTCGATCACTGCCTTCCGGAGGCGTGTGCGGCGTTCGGCGCGTCGATCGGCCGGGGCGACGCCACGATATGCGCGGGCGGCTTCGGGCTCGGACACATCGTCGAGTGTGGCACAACCACGACGACCCGAAGCCGATCCTGAAGGAGGGCGGCCCTCGTCTGGCGATCGGCCTGATCCGGACATCGGGAACGCTCTGTCGCGAACGACCCTCGCCGTCCCGGCGATTCTGCAAGTGTGGTTTCCGGAGTGCTGCCCCACACGAAGAAGGAGAAGTCATGCCCACACGTACCGCACGGACCGCGTGGAACGGAGATCTGCAGAAGGGCTCCGGACAGGTGGAACTCACCAGTTCGGGCCGCGGCACGTTCGACGTGTCCTTCCCGAAACGCTCGGCCGAGAACGCGGACGGCACCACCAGCCCCGAGGAACTCATCGCCGCTGCGCACTCGTCGTGCTACGCGATGCAGTTGTCCGCGCTGATCGCGGAAGCGGGCGGCACACCGCAGAGCCTCGAGGTCACCGCCGACGTCTCACTGGGACCGGACCCGGCAGGCGGGTTCCGGCTCACCGGGATCACGCTGAAGGTGCGGGGCGAGGTCGACGGCCTCGACGCCGACGGCTTCGCCAAGGCCGCAGAGGGCGCCAAGGCCGGGTGCCCTGTGAGCAAGGCACTCACAGGCGTCGACATCTCCCTCGACGCTGCTCTCGAAGGCTGACGGGGCGGAGGAACGGAGCACGGTCGGCCCGGCCCGGGAACAGAGCATGTCAGGGCCGGGTTGTACCCGGATATGAGCATGCCCGAGGTACTTCTTCCCTCCGCCCATATCGAGATCTGGTCCGACATCGCCTGCCCCTGGTGTTATATCGGCAAGCGGCGCTTCGCGGAGGCGCTCGAGTCGTTCGACGACCGCGACCGGATCGAGATCACCTGGAGGTCGTACCAGCTCTCGCCCGACACACCGGTCGGGCGACGGGTCCCCGAGGTCGAGGCGCTCGTCGCGATGAAGGGGATGCCTGCCGAGCAGGTCCGGCAGATGTTCGCCCAAGTCTCGGACACCGCTGCCGACGTGGGACTCGAGATCGACTTCGACAACGTCGTCGCTGCCAACACCTTCGATGCGCACCGGCTCGCGCATCTGGCCGGCGACAAGCGTGACGAGGTCCTCGAGGCGTTGTTCCGTGCGCATTTCGTCGACGGCGAGGTGGTCGACGATGTGGATGTCCTCGTGAAGGTCGCCACCGAGGTCGGGCTCGATCCGGAGTCGACGCGCGCGGCCCTCGACGGCGACGATCCCGCCGGTGAGGCCGCGGCCGACGCCGTGACCGCCGATCTCTTCGACGCGCGACGGATCGGCGTGCAAGGGGTGCCGTTCTTCGTGGCCAACCGCGCCGTCGCGGTGTCGGGTGCGCAGCCGGTGGACGTCTTCCGTCAGTTCCTGCGCAAGGCCGTCGACGATGTGACGGTCACGCTGTGAGTGCCGCGAGATAACGGCGCGCGATGCGCCGCTGGAGCATGTGCCCGACCGGCCCGGCCAGGCGGGTGTACCAGCGGGCGGGGCGGGAGAAGGCGATCACCGTGCCCCTGACCCGTCCGTCGGCGGTGCGCTCGACGACGAAGGTCTCCTCGCCGCTCTCCGGGTGCCCGTCGAGCGTGCCGTAGGTGAAGCCTCGTTGCCGGCCCGTGTCGAACACTTCGATCACACGGCACGGCGCGGTCGCCCGTACCGGTCCGAGGCCGAACCCGAGCCGCACGTCGAGTCCGGCTGCTGCGGCGGGGGTGTCCGCCGGCACATGAATTCCGGCGCCGCGGTGCATGTCCCATGAGAGCAACCGGGCAGCAGCGACCTCGAACACGGTGTCGCCGCTGCCCGGTTCGCTCTCGACTCTCAGATGCCGATAACCGGAGGGAAGCGGCGCCTCACCTCGGAAGGCCCGCAGGCTCGCCCCCACCTCCGGATAGGTGAGCTCGCGCCCGAACTCGCCGGACGCGGACATCTCAGGACTTCTTGACGTCGAGGACGACCTCGAACTCGAGCAGCGACGCGCCGCTCGCGACGGGGTTCCTCGCCTCACCGGCGTGAGCGGCACGTGCGCCGCCGTCCCGCCACGCAGCGAAGTCCTCTTCGGTCTCCCACTGCGTCACGACGAAGTACCGGTTCTCGCCGGCGGTGGGGCGGAGCAGCTGGAAACCCAGGAATCCGGGGGAGTTGTCGACGGTGTGCGCGCGATTGGCGAACCGCTTCTCCAGTTCGGGGCCTGCGCCTTCGGGAACCTCGATTGCGTTGATCTTCACGACTGCCATGCGCGAGAGCCTACTCCGCTAACTTGGTCGATTGTGTTGCACGACGAGGGCGGAACCGGACGACCCATCCTGCTGTTGCACGGCCTGATGGGCAGCGCGCGGACGTGGCGTCGCCACGTGCCGTGGCTGCGCGAACACGGGCACGTCCACACCTTCGACGCTGCCGGCCACGGGCGCTCCGCTCCCGACGACCTCACCACCGAGGCATTCGTCGCCGATCTCGACGCCCATCTGCACGGGATCACCGAACCGCTCGTCGTGATCGGGCACTCGATGGGCGCCCTGCACGCGTGGTGCTTCGCCGCTGCTCGTCCCGAACGTGTGACCGCGCTGGTGCTCGAGGACATGGCCCCCGACTTCCGGGGCCGCACCGCCGCGAACTGGGCGGCGATGGTCGAACAGTGGCCGCAACCGTTCCCCACGGAGGAGGCGGTGCTCGACCGTTTCGGTCCCGTCGCGGGGCGTTATTTCCTCGATTCGTTCGTCCGGCGCGAGGACGGCTGGTATCTGCACGGCGACGTCGCGACCTTCCGCGACATCTCGGAGGAATGGGGGTCGCGGCACTTCTGGGACGAGTGGAACTCGATCCGGGTGCCCGCGCTGCTGCTCGAGGGCGAGTTCACCATCACCCCGGAGGGGCAGATGCGGCAGATGGCGACGCGCCCCGGCACCGAGTACGTCCTCGTCGAGGGCGCGGGGCACCTCGTGCACGACGACCGGCCCGGCGAGTTCCGTGCCGCCGTGGAGCGCTTCCTGACGACGCAGTCGCTGTCGGGCAGTCGACTCTAGGACACCGACCCCTCGCCGGCGAGCGCGAACCGGCCGTCGTCGGTCTGCTCGACGAGACCGTCCACCAGCAACGAATGCAGGGCGCGGTCGCGCTGACCCGGATCCGAGGTCCACACGCTGTCGAGGACGGGACGCTCCACCGGGACGCTGCTCTCGCGCAGCACCGCCATCAACCGGCCGCGCACCTGCCGATCCGTGCCGGCGAACTTCTGCGCCTTCCTGGGCGGCCCGTCGTGCGCGGGTCGCCCGGCCTGCACCCAGGCGCAGTCGGGCAGCGGGCAGCGCCCGCAGTCGGGGGTGCGGGCGGTGCACACGGTCGCGCCGAGTTCCATCAGCGCCGCGGAGAAGGTCGCCGCACGAGCACGCTGACTCGGGAGGAGCACCTCGACGTCGGCGAGATCCCGTGTGGTCGACGGGTTCCCCGGCTCTGCCCGACCGTGGACGGCCCGGGCGACGACACGCCGCACGTTCGTGTCCACCACCGGCACACGCTGCCCGTACGCGAAGCATGCCACCGCCCGCGCGGTGTAGGCGCCGACGCCGGGCAGGCTCAGCAGGACATCGACGTCCTCGGGAACCCGATCGTCGTGTTCGGCGGCGAGCACGCCGGCGCACTCGTGCAGACGCAGCGCGCGGCGCGGATAGCCGAGTGTGCCCCACGCCCGCAGGACCTCCGCCTGGCTCGAGGCGGCCATCGACGACGGCACGGGCCAGCGTCGCACCCACTCCTCCCAGATCGGTGCCACCCGGGCCACCGGCGTCTGTTGCAGCATCACCTCGGACATGAGGATCTGCCAGCCCGTCACCCCGTCGCGGCGCCACGGAAGGTCGCGGGCCCCGGCGGCATACCAGCGCAGCAACGACGATGCATCCACGGACATCTCGGGTCTCCTCCGATCACAAGGTGGGGGTGGGGATCCGCAACGGAGATGTCGGACGAAATCGGACATGCGCGCAGGTGAATAATGTACGCATGCCGAATTCCAATCCCATCTCAGCCTGGAAAGCCCTGACCGAGGGTAATCATCGCTT
The DNA here is from genome assembly GCF_001646655.1 of Rhodococcus gordoniae. GTDB lineage: Bacteria > Actinomycetota > Actinomycetes > Mycobacteriales > Mycobacteriaceae > Rhodococcus > Rhodococcus gordoniae. The sequence goes on from NZ_LPZN01000010.1 coordinate 39,842, forward strand.
CGTCAGTGGCACCCCGCTGCACCCGAGCCAGGGGATCGACCGTCGCGCCGAACTCGTCAACGGTCAGCATCCCACCGCCGTGCTGTTCGGTTGCGGAGACTCCCGCGTAGCAGCAGAGATCATCTTCGACCAGGGACTCGGTGACATGTTCGTGGTCCGCACCGCGGGCCACGTCATCGACAGCTCCGTGCTCGGTTCCATCGAGTACGCCGTCGACATCCTGAACGTTCCGCTCATCGTCATCCTCGGGCACGACAGCTGCGGTGCCGTCGCAGCGACCATCGATGCTCTCGACAAGGGCACGGTCCCCGGCGGCCACATCCGCAGCCTCGTCGAGCGCGTCGCCCCGTCGATCCTCATGGGCCGGGCCGAGGGCCTGGACAGCGTCGACGAACTCGAAGGCCGGCACGTCGTCGAGACGGGCAAGTTGCTCACGGATCGTTCGCGGATCATCGCCGAGCGCGTCGAGGACGGCCGCTGCGCCATCGTCGGCGTCACCTACAAGCTCGACGACGGTCGCGTGAGCCTGCGGGGACATATCGGCGACATCGGCGAGGTCTCCGACAACTGAGACGGCGCGGACCCGCCGGCGGCAGCGATGTGACCGCAGGTCACAGCGACACGCCGACGGTGGTGTAGCCGAGCGCCCCCCACGGCACATACCGTGGGGGGCGTGCTTGAACCGACCGGTCCTCTGCCCCCCGAGATCTACTGGCGACGACGTGTTCTCGCGATCGGTGTCTCGGTGGTCGTGCTGGCCCTGGTCATCTGGCTCGTAGTGGCGTTGACCGGCGGCGACGATCCCGATCCGAATCCCGAGCCCGTGGCGGCGGAAGTGACGACCTCCGCCACGACCACGGCGGCCGACGCGTCCGCCGAGGCGGCGTCCGCGAGCACCACGCGAAGTGGTGGAGGATCGGGTTCGTCCGGCTCGCGCGGCCCCGAGAGTTCGGCCGCGGCGAACACGGGCGAGCGTGATTCGTCCACGACCACCTCCGCCGCACCGGTTCCGTCGGGGCAGTGCTCCGATCAGTCGCTCGCCGTGCGGGTGACGGCCGACGAGCCGAACTACCGGGTCGGCTCCGAGCCCGACTTCACGATCGTCATCACCAACATCGGGACCTCGCAGTGCGAACGCGACCTCGGTGCCGGTCTGCAGCAGGTGCTCGTCTACAGCCTCGACGGTAACGAGCGGCTCTGGGCGAACACCGACTGCTTCCCCGAATCGACCGCCGACATCCGGTCGCTCGCCCCGGGCGACCAGGCGGCCTATTCCGTCAAGTGGTCGGCGACGACCTCCGAACCCGGCTGTACGGCACCGCGCGAACCGGTCGGTCCCGGTGCCTACACCGTGGTGGGGCAGCTCGGCGGCCTGCGTAGCGCGCCCGAACCGTTCAACATCACGCCCTGAGCAGACGAGTGCCGTTCAGTCGTAGTGGTTGATGGCGGCTTCGGCCAGCCGCGACAGTCCTTCCCGGATGTACCGGGCCCAGAGGGCGCCGACACCGTCGACCGCCTGGAGATCGGCAGCGGTGGCGGCGAGCAGCCCCTGCAGGGTGCCGAATGCCCCCACGAGGCGGTTGATCTGCCCGGTCTGCAGGCGCGGCACCCGATGGAGCACGCGATAACCGCGAGGACTCATCGAGGTGTCGAGGGCCTCGATGGTGCCCGAATATCCGAAGGCGCGGGCAAGGGTCGTCAGATCGAGCAGGTCGACGTCGGTCAGGCGCGCGAGACGCTCGAGCGCCTGATCGACCTCCTGCGGAGAAGGAACATGATCGCCGGCCAGGTAGTCGCGCACGATGAGCTGACGGGCGAGCTGGTTGTCGCCGACGAGTTCTTCGAGTTGGAGGGCCAGCTGGCGACCGTCGGTACCGAGTTCGAGCACGTCCTGCTCGATCTCCACGGACAGACGGTGCATCATTTCGAGTCGTTGGGCCACGGTGAGCGCGTCGCGCAGCGTGACGATGTCCTCGATCTCGACCACGGACAACTGCCGGGTCACCTCGTCGAGGCGGGCCTTGTAGCGCTCGAGTGTCGCGACGGCCTGGTTGGCCCGGGACAGGATGGTCGCGGAGTCGTTGATGACGTGGCGACGACCGTCGACGTACACGCTGACGATGCTCATCGACTGGCTGACCGAGACCACCGGATAGCCGGTCTGGATCGCGGTGCGTTCGGCGGCGCGATGCCGGGTGCCGGACTCCACGGTGGGGATACTCGGATCGGGCACGAGCTGGACGTTGGCGCGCACGATGCGCGAGCCGTCGGTGGACACGACCACCGCCCCGTCCATCTTCGACAATTCCCGCAGCCGGGTGGGGGCGAATTCGACGTCGAGCTCGAATCCGCCGTCGCACAGCTCGGCGACCTTCTCGTCGAAACCGAGGACGATCAGTCCGCCCGTCCGACCACGGAGGATCCGTTCGAGACCGTCGCGTAGCGCAGTGCCGGGCGCCAGGCGAGCGATGGTGTCGCTCAGCGTCGAGGCCGGCGCCGACTCGGTCATCTGGACATCCCTTCCGTGTGCGGTCTGCGGTCGTCGTCGTCACACTGCGCGGACTCCCGGATCGGCGCTCCCGACCGCGCAACTACATTACTTGCTTATGCGCAGCACCTGGACTTTGCCCGACGACCTCGTCGTTCCCGAGTTACCGGAAGATCATCCCGGCCCTGGGGTCTCCGTACCGCAGCACTGGAGTAAATGCTTCGGTTGCGGCGACGACCAGCCGTCGGGTCTCGCGATGGACTTCACGCTCGGTGAGGGCCTCGACGTGCTCGGCCGGCTCGACGTCGCCACGCGTTATCAGGGCGGACCGGGGTTCATCCACGGCGGCATCCTGATGACGGCCTTCGACGAGGTGCAGGGAATGGCGTGCAACGCCGCCCTGCGGACCGCCGTCGTCACCGGGCATTTCGAGACGGATTTCGCCCGCCCGATCCCGTTGGGTTCGGTCCTCGAGTTCCGTGCCCGCGTCGACGGCACGGTGCGGCGCAAGGTCTACACCAGCGCGGAGGCACGCATCGTCGACGGACCGCTGGCCGACCCGGATGTCGTGGTGGCGTCGTCGGTCGGGCTGTTCGTCGTCGTCGGTCACGAGCATTTCGCGAAGGGGCGTGACTACGCCGACGGCATCCCGCAGAGCGAGCACGACATCTCGGCGGTCTAGGAGGCCGGTTCGCCGGGGCCGTCGGGAAGCAACGGAACCCCGGGACGGTGATCGCGCCCGAGCAGAGTGGCCGAGGTGACCGCGCCGGCACCGTAGCGAGAGTGCAGGTCGTCGAGGACGGCATCGAGCGCGTGCCGGTCGACGGCACGATGGGTCCGCGCATCGCCGGTACCGGTCTCCGCGTCGATCGGCTCGTCGAACAATAGCTCGAGCTGTTCGACGCCCTCGCCGGCGAGATTCGTCACCGCGATACCGATCAGGGTGAGACCGCGCTCGGCGATGAGCGGCCGGGTCCGGTCGAGCAGGTCGCGTGCTGTGGCCGACAGGATGTCGGTGCGGGCGGTGGCCCCGGGAAGGGTGTGAGAGCGCGTCGCGCGGGTGTAGTCGGCGAACCGCATCCGTAGGACGACCGTGCGCCCGAGACGTCCGGATCGGCGCATCCGCCGGCATACCCGGTCGACGAGCAACTGCAGCGTCTCCTCCACCGACTCCATGCTGTGCGGTCCGCGACCCAGCGCGTGCTGCGCGCCCATCGAACTGCGCCGCCGGTGACGGACCGGACGCGGATCGTGACCGATCGCGAGGGCGTGCAGGTGGCGACCCGCCGCGCGTCCGAGCAGCGAAACCAGATCGGACTCGGAACGGGAGGCGACGTCGGCCACGGTCCTCAGTCCGTGCGCGTGCAGCTTCGCCGCGGTGACCTTGCCGACGCCCCACAACCGCTCCACCGGCAACGGGTGGAGGAACTCCGGTTCGGCATGCGGAGGGACGAGGAGCAGGCCGTCGGGTTTGGCCACTCCGCTCGCGACCTTCGCGAGGAACTTGGTGCGTGCGACACCGACGGTGATCGGCAGGCCCACCTCCTCGGCGACCGTGCGGCGCAGGCGCGCGGCGATGTCGACGGGGCTGCCCGCGATGCGCCCCAGGCCGGAGACGTCGAGGAACGCCTCGTCGATCGAGATTCCCTCCACGAGGGGCGTCGTGCGGTCGAAGATCGCGAACACGTCGCGGGAGGCCTGCGCATAGGCCTCCATGCGGGGAGGCACCGAGATCACTCCCGGACACAGCGCGCGAGCGGCCCGGCCGGACATCGCGGTGACGATGCCGTGGGCCTTGGCCTCGTAGCTTGCCGCGAGCACGACGCCCCCGCCGACGACGATCGGTTTGCCGCGAAGCCACGGATCGTCGCGCTGCTCCACCGACGCGTAGAACGCGTCGAGGTCGGCGTGCAGCACCGTCGCGTCGGACACGAACACATGTTCGCACCGGTCGCCGACACGGCAGCGGAAACGCGAGTCAGCGCGTGAGCGTCGACAGCGCCTGCGCCACGTTCGACACCTCGAACTTCTTCATGCCCTTCGGTACACCTTCGACATCGCGCGGAACGACTCCGCGGTCGAAGCCGAGCCGGTTCGCCTCCGCGAGACGACGGCCCGCGCCTGCGACACGACGGACCTCGCCGGCGAGACCGACTTCGCCGAGCAGCACGGTGCCGGCGGGTACGGGCTGGTCGCGCACGGCCGAGGCGACGGCGAGCGCGAGCGCGAGGTCGGCGGACGGATCGGTGATCCGCATGCCACCGACGGTGGAGGCGTAGACATCGCAGTTGCCGAGGCGGCCGAGACCGCAGCGACGCTCGAGCACCGCGAGCACCATCGCGACCCGCGCGGAGTCGAGGCCGCTCACGGCACGTCGCGGAGACGGATTGTGGGTGGGCACCACGAGAGCCTGGACCTCACCGAGGAGGGGGCGCTTGCCGTCCATCGTCACCGTGACCGCCGTGCCGGGCACGGCCTCGTCGCGGTGCTGCAGGAACAATCCGGACGGGTCGCTCACGCCGACGATCCCGTCCTCGGCGAGTTCGAAGCACCCCACTTCGTCGGCGGCCCCGAAGCGGTTCTTCACCCCGCGCACCATGCGCAGCGTGGAGTGCTTGTCGCCCTCGAAGTGCAGCACCACGTCGACGAGGTGCTCGAGGGAACGCGGACCGGCCACCGCGCCGTCCTTGGTGACGTGACCGATGAGCAGCACCGGGATGCCGCTGGACTTCGCGAGGGAGGTCAAGGCGCTGGTGACCGCGCGCACCTGTGTGACACCGCCGGTGACGCCGTCGACGTCGGCGGCGAGCATCGTCTGTACGGAGTCGACCACGAGCAGCGTGGGCCCGACCTGCTCGACGTGCCCGAAGATCGTCGCGAGGTCGTTCTCGGCGGCGAGATAGACCCGGTCGTGCACGGCACCGGTGCGGTCGGCGCGCAACCGCACCTGACCGGCCGATTCCTCGCCGGTGACGTAGAGAGCCCGATCGGACTCGCCGCGCAGCGCCCACCGGTGTACCACCTCGAGGAGCAACGTGGACTTGCCGACGCCGGGTTCGCCGGCGAGGAGGACGACGGAACCGGGGACGACGCCGCCGCCGAGGACGCGGTCGAGCTCCGGGATACCCGTGGATTTCGCGTGCGTCGCCTTGCCGTCGATCTGTGACAGGGGAGTGGCCGGAGTGCTCGGCAACACGGCGGCGGCACCGGCGCGGGCGAGCGAGGTGCCGGCTCGTGCGGCGACCGCGACGGGCTGGACGGGTGCTTCGTCCATCGACCCCCACGTGCCGCATTCGGGGCAGCGTCCGACCCACTTCGCGACGGTGTGCGAGCAGTCGGAACAGCGGTAGAGGGTCTTGGTCTTTGCCACGGCCGGAGAATAGACGGTCGGACCGACATCGGGCGGATACGGAAGGGCCCGGCCGAGCTGTGCTCGACCGGGCCCTCTCGTAAGGAATTCCTAGTGTGCTTCGCCCACGATCGGCGAGAGTTCCGACTCGTCGCGGGGAAGCTCCGGTCCGGCGTCGACCGGCACGGACAGGGTCACGTCGCCGGCCTCGGCGAAGGTGAAGGTGACGGGGATCGTCAGGCCCGGACGGACACCCTCGGAGAGGTTCACGAGCTCGACGCTGTTGACGACGCCGGCCGGAGCGGGGGAGGGGGTCTCCTCGGTGCTGTTCGGACGCGGCGACTCGTCGACCTCCTCGACGAGGGCGGCGTTCGCCTCGGAGACGCCGGCGACCACGGAGGACTGCGGAGGGACCTCGATGGGAGTGCCTGTGACCGAAGCCGCGAAATCGGTGGAGATACCGGTGAGGTTGTCGCCCACGTACGGGTCGAGGTTGACGATCGTGAAGCCGAGCTGGGCGGTGCCGCCGGCCTCGATGCTGTACTCCTCGGAGTTCGGGTAGATCACGTGCACGTTGCGCAGCGCGAGGCTGCCGGCGTCCACGTTGGAACCGTTGATGGCCGCGACCTGCGTCGAGGTCTGGGTGATCTGACCGGCGCTGCACGCGGACATCGTGAGCGCCGCTCCCGCGGCAAGGGCGAGAGCGGTCACGACTCGACGAGTCGGCGCTTTGAGAGCAGTCACGGGTTCCTCCACTCGAGTAAGGCTCGCAATCCACTAGGCAGAGTAGTAGTTCCCGTGTGCGCTGTGTACGTCGGGGCCGGATCTCGTGCGGATTCCCGTCCGGGCGGCGATATCGACCGGCGCCGATCGGAGGGTGTGTCGGACGTCACCCGATACACGGAACAGACTGCCTGTCAAGCCCTGCGCTCAACGCTCGATGCCCCTGACCTGCACCGTTGACGCGAGGGCGATGTGGTCACGTGTTAAACTGGGAGAATCGAAAGGGGCACGGGACACATGATTTTCAAGGTCGGAGACACCGTCGTATACCCCCATCACGGTGCGGCGCTGATCGAAGCAATCGAAACACGCACCATCAAGGGTGAGCAGAAGGAATATCTGGTTCTGAAAGTCGCGCAGGGCGACCTGACGGTCCGGGTACCTGCAGAGAACGCGGAGTACGTCGGAGTTCGCGACGTCGTCGGGCAGGAAGGCCTCGACAAGGTTTTCCAGGTGCTGCGCGCACCCCACACCGAAGAACCCACCAACTGGTCACGGCGGTACAAGGCCAACCTCGAGAAGCTGGCCTCCGGTGATGTCAACAAGGTCGCAGAAGTGGTGCGCGATCTGTGGCGCCGGGAGCAGGACCGCGGCCTGTCCGCAGGTGAGAAGCGGATGCTCGCCAAGGCTCGTCAGATCCTCGTCGGTGAGCTCGCGCTCGCCGAAGGCACCGACGACGTCAAGGCGGAAACCATGCTCGACGAGGTTCTCGCCGCCGCTTCCTGATCGGCGCGAGACATCGGCAAACTGCACATGAACGATCGCAACGGGCCGGTCGTCGGAATCCTTCCGGCGGCCGGCCGTGGTGTCCGCCTGGGTGAACCACTGCCCAAGGCGTTCGTGGAACTCGACGGCCGCACCATGCTCGACCGCTCGGTCGAGGCGATGTTCGCCTCGGCGGTGGTCGATCGTGTCGTGATCGTCGCGCCACCCGAACTGGCCGCGACGCCCGCGGCCCGGCTGGTCGGTGAGGCGTTCGCCGACCGGGTGAGCGTGGTGGCGGGTGGTGCCGAACGCGCCGACTCGGTGCGTGCCGGTCTCTCGGCGGCATCGGGAGCACGGTTCGTCCTCGTCCACGATGCCGCGCGTGCGCTCACCCCGGCCGATCTGTTCGTCCGGGTCGTGGACGCGCTGCGGGCGGGCAGCGACGCGGTGATCCCCGTCCTGCCCGTCGTCGACACCGTCAAGAGTGTGGACGCCGAGGGCGCTGTCACCGGCACCCCCGACCGCTCGACCCTCCGCGCGGTACAGACCCCGCAGGGATTCGACGTCGCGCTGCTCGAGCGGGCGAACCGCGACGCTGCCGACGCCACGGACGACGCGGGACTCGTCGAGCGGTCGGGCCAACGCGTCACCACCGTCGCGGGCGATCCGCTCGCTTTCAAGATCACCACCCCGCTGGACCTGGTGCTGGCACGTGCCGTGCTCGCGTCCGGCGTCCGCACCGAGAAGGAGATGTGAGCATCGTGCGTGTCGGTATCGGAACGGACGTGCATCCCGTGGAGCCCGGTCGGCCCTGCCGGTTGGCCGGTCTGCTGTTCGAGGACGCCGACGGCTGCGCGGGCCACTCGGACGGTGACGTCGCCGCGCACGCCCTGTGCGATGCCGTGCTCTCGGCCGCCGGTCTCGGCGACCTCGGAGCCGTCTTCGGTACGGGGCGACCCGAGATGGCCGGTGCCTCCGGCGTCGCGATGCCGGCTGGGTGGTGGGCAACGCCGCCGTTCAGGTGATCGGGAACCGCCCGAAGGTCGGGCCGCGACGCGAGGAGGCGCAGGCGGTGCTGTCCGCGGCGCTCGGCGGTCCGGTCTCCGTGTCGGCAACCACGACGGACGGACTCGGCCTCACCGGCCGGGGGGAAGGTGTGGCCGCGGTTGCGACCGCACTGGTCCTGGCGCAGCAGGACGAGCGGTAGGATCGACGGTCGTGACCTTGCGCTTATACGACACCGAATCGCGGGCTGTGCGGGATTTCGAACCGCTGACCCCCGGCCAGGCCTCGGTGTACCTGTGTGGGGCCACCGTCCAAGGCGAACCCCATGTCGGGCACGTACGCAGCGGCGTTGCGTTCGACGTGCTCCGCCGATGGCTCGGAGCCAAGGGCCTCGATGTCTTGTTTGTGAGAAATGTCACAGATATCGAAGACAAGATTCTTCGCAAGGCAGCAGAAGCGGGCCGGCCGTGGTGGGAATGGGCCTCGACCTACGAGCGGGCCTTCAACCGCGCCTACGACGCGCTCGGTGTACTTCCCCCCTCGGTGGAACCCCGCGCGACCGGCCACATCACACAGATGATCGAACTCATCCAGCGTCTCATCGACGCCGGGCACGCCTACGCCGCCGACGGCGACGTCTATTTCGACGTGCTGAGCTATCCGGAATACGGAGCCCTTTCCGGTCACCGCATCGAGGACGTCCATCAGGGTGAGAGCGCCGGACTCGGCAAGCGCGACCCGCGAGACTTCACGCTGTGGAAGGCCGAGAAGCCCGGGGAGCCGTCGTGGCCCACCCCGTGGGGGCGCGGTCGTCCCGGTTGGCATCTCGAGTGCTCCGCGATGGCGGGCTTCTATCTCGGGGGCACCTTCGACATCCACTGCGGAGGCATGGACCTCGTCTTCCCGCACCACGAGAACGAGATGGCCCAGTCCCGCGCCGTAGGCGACGGCTTCGCCCGCTACTGGCTGCACAACGGCTGGGTGACGATGGGCGGCGAGAAGATGTCGAAGTCGCTCGGCAACGTGCTGTCCATCCCCAACGTGCTCGCCCGGGTCCGCCCGCAGGAACTGCGGTACTACCTCGGCAGCGCCCACTACCGTTCGATGCTCGAGTATTCCGACGACGCGCTCGCCGAAGCGGCGGCGGCCTACCGGGGGCTCGAGTCGTTCGTGCTCAAGACCCGCGACCGGGCCGGAGAGGTACCCGTGGGTGCCTGGACGGACGCCTTCGCCGAAGCACTCGACGACGACCTCGGTGTGCCCAAGGCGCTCGCCGAGATCCACCGCAAGCGCAGCGAAGGCAACAAGGCGCTCGACAACGGTGATCTCGACGCGGCCGTGCAGATCGCGTCGCAGATCCGGAGCATGCTCGGCATCCTCGGTGTCGACCCGCTCGACGAGCACTGGGGCTCCACCGACGATTCCGGATCGGCCGCGCTCGCGGCCCTCGACGTCCTGGTCGGCGCGGATCTCGAACGCCGCACGACCGCCCGGGTCGAGAAGAACTGGGCGGTGGCCGACGAGGTGCGGGATCGTCTCGCAGCTGCGGGGGTCGAAGTGACCGATACGCCCAACGGACCCGAGTGGTCTCTGAAAGCAGGACAGTGATGGCAGGCAATTCCCAGCGTCGCGGCGCTATTCGTAAGGGCGGCACGAAGAAGGGCCAGGTCGTCGGGTCCGGCGGGCAGCGGCGTCGCGGCCTCGAAGCGCGCGGTGCCACCCCGAAGGCCGAGGACCGGCCCTACCACCCCGCCGCGCGGCGTGCCCGGGCCGCGGCCAAGGCCGCAGATCCTCGCGGCGGCGGTCGTCGCCCCGCAGCAGGTCGCAAGGCCGAGGACGGCCCGGAGATGGTGCTGGGCCGCAACCCGGTCGTCGAGTGCCTGCGTGCCGGTGTCCCCGCGACCGCTCTGTACGTCGCCCTCGGCGCGGAGTCCGACGAGCGGCTCAAGGAAGCCGTGCAACGCTCGGCCGAGATGGGCATCTCGATCCTCGAGGTCTCGCGTTCCGAACTCGACCGCCTGTCGGCCAACGGGATGCATCAGGGCATCGGTCTCCAGGTGCCGCCGTACCGCTACGCGCATCCCGACGACCTGCTCGCCCGCGCCGCGGAGAATCACGAGCGGCCGCTGCTCGTGGCCCTCGACAACATCTCCGATCCGCGCAATCTCGGTGCCGTGATCCGGTCGGTCGCGGCCTTCGGCGGGCACGGTGTGGTGATCCCGCAGCGCCGCTCGGCGTCGGTGACCGCGGTGGCGTGGCGCACGAGTGCCGGAGCCGCAGCGCGGCTGCCCGTCGCGCGTGCCACCAACCTCACGCGCACTCTCAAGGACTGGCAGTCCCGGGGTGTCCGCGTCGTCGGTCTCGATGCGGGTGGCGACACCAACCTCGACGATTTCGACGGCACCGATCCCGTGGTCGTGGTCGTGGGTTCCGAAGGCAAGGGACTCTCGCGCCTGGTGCGCGAGACCTGCGACGCGGTGCTGTCGATCCCGATGGCCGGCGACGTCGAGTCGCTCAACGCCTCCGTCGCCGCGGGTGTGGTGCTCGCCGACATCGCGCGGCAGCGCCGGGTCTGACCGACTACGCGGCAGCGCCGGGCCTGGCCGAGTCGGCCGGCTCTACCGCCACGAGGGCCTAGTCTGTCCTCGTGGCCGCCTCTCTGCCGTTCCGCACGACGGTGTTCGCGTTCCTCGAACGCTTCACCGGCAAGTCCATCGCCGACGCCCGCGTCGACGAGATTCCCGCACGCCGTGCTGCGCGCGCGAAACTGCTGGCGTCTCCGGTCGGCCGGTTGATCTCGGGCCGGCCGCATCCCGGCGTGCGGATCGAGGACAGGTGGGTCGATCTCGAGCACGACGCGATCGACGACCTCGAAGCCGAGGACTCGCCGGTCCGGACCCGTCTGAGGATCTATCGACCCTCCGCACGTGTGAGCGGCCCGCTGCCGGTCGTTCTGCTGTTCCACGGTGGGGGGTGGGTGCTCGGCAATCCGGAGCAGAACGAATGGTGGGCGAGTCACACGGCCGCGCGGACCCCGTGCGTGGTGGTGTCGGTGGATTACCGGCTCGCCCCCGAACATCCGTATCCCGCGGCGGTACTGGACTGCTGGGCCGCGTTCCGGTGGGTCGTCGCGCACGCTGCGGAGTTCGACGGTGATCCGTCCCGCGTCGTGGTCGCGGGCGACAGCGCCGGCGGCAATCTCGCCGCCGTCGTCGCCGATGTGGCCGGGCGGTCGGACGGTCCGCTGCCGGTCGGCCAGGTGCTGATCTATCCGGCGACGGAGATGGAGGAGGAGTTCCCGTCGGAGCGGCAGTTCGCGAACGCTCCGGTGCTCACCTCCCGCGGCATGCGGGCGTTCGTGCGTCTCTATCTCGCCGGAGCCGACCCGTATGCGCCGACCGCGGCACCG
>NZ_LPZN01000090.1 GCF_001646655.1 Rhodococcus gordoniae
GCAATGTCGCCGCCACCGGCGCCGAATACTGCAGCGCCGGCGACTCGTCGTGCCTGATGCACATCGGCGGTGGTCTCACGCGCCTGCGCACCGGTACCCGCACCATCCACCTCGCCGAGATCCTCGCCTCCGTGGAACCGGCCGTCGCCCCCAAGGGAGTGCCCGCGTGACCGCACTCGGTATGCCCACCGTCCCGCCGCGTGGATCCGGAAATCTGCGCGGCATCAGAAAGTTTCCCGACGCAGCGCACCAGGAACTCGCGAACCCGCAGTTGCGGCGCAACATCGGCAAGGCCACCCACACCATCCGTGCCAAGCGACTGAACGTCACCGGGGAACTGCCCGACTGGGAACAACTGCGCGACGCCGGCGCCGCCATCAAGACCGACGTGCTCAACCGCCTCCCGGAGCTGCTCACCCAGCTCGAGGAGGCGGTGACCGCGCGTGGTGGCGTGGTGCACTGGGCTGCCGGCGCCGCCGAGGCCAACGCCATCGTCACCGAGCTGATCCGGAAGACAGGATCCGACGAGGTCATCAAGGTCAAATCGATGGCCACCCAGGAGATCGGGCTCAACGAGCATCTCGAAGAACGGGGGATCGCGGCCTACGAGACCGACCTCGCCGAGCTCATCGTCCAACTCGGCCACGACAAGCCCTCGCACATCCTGGTGCCCGCCATCCACCGCAACCGCGCCGAGATCCGCGAGATCTTCCTGCGTGAGATGCCGGACGTCGACCCCGACCTCGACGACAACCCCCGTCATCTCGCAGCCGCGGCACGAAAGTTCCTGCGTCACAAGTTCATGACCGTGCCGGTCGCGGTGTCGGGCGCGAACTTCGGCATCGCCGAGACCGGCACCCTCGCCGTCGTCGAATCCGAGGGCAACGGCCGCATGTGCCTGACGCTGCCGCAGACACTCATCACCGTCATGGGCATCGAGAAACTCTTGCCCACCTTCCGTGACCTCGAGGTGTTCCTGCAGCTGCTGCCGCGCTCGTCGACGGGGGAGCGCATGAATCCCTACACGTCGATGTGGACCGGTGTCACCCCCGGCGACGGCCCGCAGGAGTTCCATCTCGTGCTGCTCGACAACGGCCGCACCGCCGCGCTCGCCGACGAGATCGGACGTGAAGCGCTGCACTGTATCCGGTGCTCGGCATGCCTGAACGTGTGCCCGGTCTACGAGCGCACCGGGGGCCACGCCTACGGCTCGACCTACCCGGGCCCGATCGGCGCCGTCCTCAGCCCGCAGTTGGCCGGGATGGACCGACCCGACGACCCCAACGCCAGCCTGCCGTTCGCATCGAGCCTGTGCGGTGCCTGCTACGACGCCTGCCCCGTCAAGATCGACATCCCCTCGTTGCTGGTGGAACTGCGCCACCAGAAGGTCGAACACGCCCGCTTCGGGCCCGAGGCTGCGGCGATGAAGGCCGCCTCGCTGGCCATGTCGTCCTCGCAGCGCTGGACGGCCGCGCAGAAGGCCGCCGGACTCGGCCGCGTCCTCGCCGGCAAGAAGGGGAAGATCACCAGTCTGCCCGGTCCGCTCGCCGGTTGGACCGACGCCCGTGACATGCCGGCCCCGCCGAAACAGACCTTCCGGCAATGGTGGGCATCCGATGAAGGCCGTGCCGCGCTCGCGAAGGCACGCGAGGAAGGACAGCAGCGATGAGCAGCCGCGACGCGATTCTCGGCCGGATCCGTTCGGCGCAGACCCTCGCACCGCCGACACCGGTCGAGGTACCGCGCGACTACCGTCTCGGACGCACCCTGCCGGACGCCGAGCGCCGTGAGCTGCTGGTCGATCGGCTGGTCGACTACAAGGCTCACGTGCACGAGAGCACGCCGGAGGATCTGCCCGTCGTGCTGGCGAAGATCCTCACGGATCGCGGGGTGCGCCGCGTCGGGGTCCCGGAGGGCCTGGATCGGTCGTGGCTGGCGGAGTTCGGTGGCGAGGTGGTGGTCGACTCCACCGACAGGCCCGCAGCCGACCTCGGTGATCTCGACGGGGTCGTCACCGGCTCGGCCGTGACCTGCGCGGAGACGGGCACGATCTTCCTCGACGGCAGCCTCGACCAGGGGCGACGCGCGCTGACACTGGTCCCCGACCTGCACGTGTGCGTGGTGGCGATGAGCGATGTCGAGGTGGGAGTGCCCGAAGCGCTGGCCCGGCTCGTCCCGGAGCGGCCGATCACGATGATCAGTGGGCCGTCCGCGACGTCGGACATCGAACTCGAACGCGTCGAGGGCGTGCACGGCCCCCGCACCTTGGAGGTGGTGATGATCGGATGACCCTGCTGACCGAGCGTGTCCGGCCACGTCTCGGATGGCAGCAGCATGCCAACTGCCGGACCTCCGACGAGTACTTCTTCTTCGCCCCGGACGGCGAGCCACCGAGCATCCGCAGGCGGCGCGAGGTCGTCGCGAAACGCATCTGCGCGAACTGCCCGGTGCTGGCCGAGTGCCGCACCCACGCGATACTCCGCGGCGAACCGCACGGAGTGTGGGGTGGACTGTCGGAACACGAACGGCTGCAACACCTGAAGCACTGATCGCGTCCCGCGGGCTGCTCACGGAATCGAGTGGGCGAACTCCTCGATCAGCGCCGCCACCCGTGCGGGATGGCCGAGCTGAGGCACGTGTCCCGCGACCAGCACTTCCAGATGCGCGTGCGGTACGAGTGCCGCGACGGCCCGGGCGTCCTCGACCGGGACCACGGGATCGTGGTCACCCCAGATCATCAGCGTGGGAACGTGTAGCTGCCGCAGCACATCCGGACAGATCCTGGCGGCGCGCCGGGTGCCGAACGGTGACAGGATCGCCTGCAACTCCGCAACGTTCGCTGCCCTCGCGACGGGATCGTGCGCCGCGTCGACGAGCGAGTCGAGCAGCTCGGGGTACCGCCGGATGGTCTCGCCTTCGCCCACCGAGGACAGCAGGTGCAGCAGCATCCGTCGACCCGGTTTCACGATGCGGCCGAGCAGTTGCCCGAGAACGGGGGTCGCCATGACCCGGACATCGACGGGAATCCGAGCACCGGGCAGCAGCGGGACGGACCCGAGCGTGACCGCGCCCCGCACCCGCTCCGGACGATCGAGGGCGTACCAGATCGACCAGATCCCTCCGCCCGACGCGCCGACGAGAACCGCCGACTCGAGCCCGAGCCCGTCGAGCACGTCGTCGACGAATCCGACCGCATGCCGCCGGAGCCCGGTGCGGCGGAAGTCCGACGGATCGCTGAGACCGAAACCCGGCCGATCCACCAGGAACGAGTGCACCGCCGTCGTGTGCTCGAGCAGCATCAGGTGCGACAACGACGAGGTGTTGTTGCCGTGCAGATGGACGACCGGTAGCCCGTCACCGTGCTCGACGACGTGTGCCCGGCCCGTCCGTGTCGGGACGAATCGGCTCCGACCACCGGCGTCCCGAACCATCCGATCGTATCCGTTCTGCACGCGAGTCGGGTGACCCGGTACGCGCGTCTGGATGTTCATCGTGACCTCCGGATCTCGTCCTCGTCTTCACGATCCGTCGTCGAGTGGGACGTGACCAGTTCGAACTTCGAACCGCACCCGGCCGCCGGGCGGTGGGACACTCGGGGGGTGGACGCGAGTGGATCCGCCGGGTACTGCTCCTTCACCAAGGCCATCGAACACCTCGGTGACCGGTGGAGTCTGCTCGTCGTACGGCAGTTGGGAATCCTCGGGCCGCAGGGCTTCAACGACCTCGCCACCGGCCTGCCCGGCCGGATCTCGCGTTCGGTGCTCGCCGACCGACTGCGCCGGCTGGAGATGCTCGGGGTGGTGTCCCGTTGCGAAGATCCGCACCCGGCCTACCGTCTGACCGACGTCGGCCTCGGGTTGATGGCACCGCTCGGCGCGCTGCGCACCTGGGCGGAGACATGGTTGCCGGACGATCCGGCGATGGTCGAACGCGACCCGGACGTTGTGCTCGGCTGGTTGGCGCGACGGGTGGAGCGCGCGCACTGTCCGGCCCGGCCGGTCGTGCTCGAGTTCCGGCTCCACCATCGGTGCGACCGCAGGTACTGGCTGGTCGTGCAGCGCGGCGCGCAACCGTACGGATGCCTCACCGATCCGCTGCTGGACCCGGCTCGCTACGTGTATCTCGAGTCGTCGATCCCGGCACTGCTGGCACTGGCTCGCGGTCGGGGCGATTGGTCGCGCGCTGTCCGGGACGGATCCGTCACGGCTGCAGGAGATCCCGCGCTGGTGTCGCGTGTGGGGGACTGGTTCCGGCCGGTCCCGGAGCGGTCGCACACGCGGTGACCGGATGCGATTTCGGTGTTCCCGACATCGCTCAGCGCGGTCGGGAACACCGAAATCGAGAACGGCTACGCGCCAGTGACGCGACCAGCACGGTCGAAATGGGGTAGTCGTCTACGCAGGCGCCGGTATCGGCCGGTTCCCATACTGATCCCGCGGGGTCCTCCCGCATCTCGTATCACTCTTCGGATCAGAGGAACACATCATGATGACGGACGATGCCGACGGCCCCGTCGAAGCCGAAACCACGGGCCGGCAGATCATCACTTTCACCGAGGACAGCACTCACGAGGAACGCGTGGCCGCACTCGAGGCGATCAGCGGCGTGAACTCGATCGCGTCCAGCGACGAGACGGGGCCGGAAGCGGTACCCGCAGACGAACTCGAATCCACCGATGCGACCCTATTCGATCGGCTCGGGGTGGCTGTCGCCGCCGTCGACGGGTCGCAGGTCGAATCGCTCGAGGACGTCGCACGTCAGGATCCGGCGATCGTGGCCGTGGAACCCGAACACGTCGTCCGTACGCTGGCGGCACCACTCGCCCTGGAGACACATCTGGCGGACGGTCGCAGGCACACCTGGGGTCTGCAGGCCACCCGGGCACTGACGTCACAGTTCGACGGGTCCGCTGTCCGGGTAGCAGTGCTCGACACCGGATTCGATCTCAACCATCCCGACTTCGCAGGTCGGACGATCACCAGTAAGTCGTTCATCGCAGGTCAGGCCGTCCAGGACGGGAACGGGCACGGCACCCACTGCGTCGGCACATCCTGCGGACCGAGGAATCTACCGACCGCGCGCGGCTACGGCGTCGCACCACGGGCCGCGATCTTCGTCGGCAAGGTACTGAGCAATCAGGGCAGCGGATCCGACTCCACCATCCTTGCCGGGATCGAATGGGCATTGGCCAATCGGTGCCAGGTCATCTCGATGTCGCTGGGCGCCGACGTACCTCGGCCGGTGACGGCCTACGAGGCCGTCGGGCAGCGGGCGTTGGCGGCCGGGACGCTGATCATCCCGGCCGCGAGGGAACAACGCGCGTCGGCCGGCGGATCCCGGATTCGTCG
>NZ_LPZN01000091.1 GCF_001646655.1 Rhodococcus gordoniae
GCGGCCGACACCGGGGACGAGGAATGGACTCCGACGGGTCATCCCGTGGCCTTCTACTCGGTCGGCACCGACGGCGTCGGCATCCCGGTCCGTGCCACCGTCACTTCCTTCGGCCCGATCCTGCTCTCGAAGGTGCTCGGCCTCGACACGACTCAGGAATCGACGCTCGGACTGATCTTCCACTGGGCCGACCGCAACGGACTTCCGCTGCTCGACCTCGCCGACCTGCGGCAGGTGATCCGGTACCTGACGAGCGACGAAGGACGCGACGCACTCGGCGCCGTGTCGCCCGCGACCACCGGTGTGATCCTTCGCGCCGTCGTCGGCCTCGAGAGCGCGGGTGGCGACGGATTCTTCGGGGAACCCGAACTCGAGGTCGAGGACCTGCTGCGTGTGATCGACGGCCACGGGACGATCAACCTGTTCGAACTCGGCGAGGACGCCACCCGTTCTGCGCTGTTCTCGACCGTCCTGATGTGGTTGCTCGCCGGCCTGTTCCAGGCGCTGCCGGAGGTGGGTGACGTCGACAAGCCCCGGCTCGTCTTCTTCGTCGACGAGGCGCACCTGCTCTTCACGGACGCGTCGAAGGCCTTCGTGCAACAGATCGAGCAGACGGTGAAGCTCATTCGTTCCAGAGGGGTCGGCGTGGTCTTCTGCACGCAACTACCTACCGACCTTCCCAGGAGCGTGCTGTCGCAACTCGGCGCGTGGGTGCAGCACGCGCTACCCGCCTTCACCCCCGAGGACGAGGCCGCGCTCGCGAAGGTCGTGCGCACCTTCCCGAAGACGGACGCCTACGACCTCGCCGAGGCGCTGACCGGGCTCGGTACCGGCGAGGCGATCGTGACGGTCCTGTCCGAGCTGGGCGCGCCGACGCCCGTCGCCTGGACGCGTCTGCGACCGCCGCGTTCGCTGACGGGCACGGTGGGGGAGAGCGCGATGCGCGCGTCGGCGCAGGCGAACCCGCTGTACGGAAAGTACGGCCGCACCATCGACCGGGAATCGGCGTACGAGAAGCTCACCGCGTCGATGGTCGGGGCGGCCGATGTCGAGCCCGTCCCGGACGTGCCGTCGCCGGCGCCGGACGAAGCCGGACAGTCGGTCGTGGAGCAGGTGCTCGGCAGCGCGGCGGTGCGCAGCTTCATCCGTTCGGCGGCGTCCGCGGCCGGCCGCGAGATCGGCCGGAGCCTCTTCGGCACGGGACGCCGCCGAAGGCGGTGAGGTGTTGCTGCCGCCGAGGCGGTGAGGTGTTGCTGTGTCAGTTGCTGCCGAGCTTCTTGTAGAACGCTCCGGCGATCGGCGCGGAGACCGATCGCGGCGAGAATTGACCGGCGGCCGACATGGCCTTGCTGATCACGCCGGGCACGATGCGCATGCGGTTCGCGGCGAGCGCGTCGAGCGAGACCTTCGCGGTGTGCTCGCTCGAGATCCACAGGAAGTCCGGGACCAATTTGTCGACGATCGACGCCTCGGCCGGATCGGGTTCCTCGGTACGCACCGGACCGGGGGCGAGCAGCGTGACGTGCACGCCGGTGCCCTTGAGTTCGCCGCGTAGCGACTCGGAGAAGGTGTTCACGAATGCCTTCGTGGCGGCGTAGGTGGCGTTGTTCGGGATCGGCATGTTGCCGGCGGCCGAACCGACCATCAGGATCGCGCCGGAATTCCGCTCGACCATCTGCGGCAGTACCGCGAGGGTGAGGTCGTGCACGGCGACGGCGTTGAGTTCGACCTGCGCCCGCTCGTAGGCCGCGTCGAGTTCCGCGACCGCGCCGAAGGTCGCGATGCCGGCGTTGTTGCACAGGATGCTGATGCGGCGGCGTACGAGTTCGTCGACCAACGGTGTCCGGGCGTCGCGGTCGGACAGATCGCATGCGCGTACCTCGACGGTCACACCGTATTTCGCGCGCAGGGTCTCGGCGAGGGTCTCCATCACCTCTCCGCGGCGGGCGACCAGGATCAGCGAGTGGCCGCGGGCGGCGAGTTCGGTTGCGAGGGCCTCACCGATGCCGGAGGACGCTCCGGTGACGACGGCACGGGCATCGGGATGGGGATTCGGCAGAGTCACAGTGGGTCAGCGTAGCGGCAGGCGCGCGGCGACGGCCGGGGCCGCCCCGACTGTGCGATCGAGTCGTTCGGTGCCGCGGGCGCTCTCGAAGCCTAGGCTCCGGGGCATGAATGCGTTCACGGACACGGCGAGTGGGGCCGGGGAGGCCACGACGCGTCGTCAGGTCTTCTCGTGGGGTCTGTGGGACTGGGGTTCGGCGGCGTTCAATGCCGTGATCCTGACCTTCGTGTTCTCCGTCTATCTCACCGACGCGGTCGGGGACGACCTGCCGGGCGGGATCTCGGCGAGCACCTGGCTCGGATGGTCCCTGGGCATCGCCGGCTTCGTCATCGCCGTGACCGCACCGGTGTCCGGTCAGCGTTACGACGCCACCGGGCGGCGGAAGCGGTCGCTGGGCATTCTCACCGCGGTCACCGTCGCGGCCATGGCGGCGATGTACTTCGTCCGCGACGACTATCACTATCTGTGGCTCGGCATGGTCCTGCTCGGTGTGGCGTCGGTGATGGCCGAACTGGCGCAGGTCCCGTACAACTCGATGCTGCGCCAGGTGTCGACCCCGGCGGATATCGGCCGGGTGTCGGGTTTCGGTTGGGCGATGGGCTATTTCGGTGGGATCGCGCTCCTGTTGTTGTGCTACACCGGCTTCATCGCCGGTGACGGCGATTCGCGCGGTTTCCTCGGTGTACCGACGGAGGACGGCACCAACATCCGGCTCGTGGCGCTGTTCGCTGCCGTGTGGTTCGCGGTGTTCGCCGTGCCCGTGCTCCTCGCCGTTCCGGAGAAGCCGGTCGCGCATGGGGACCTCGCGCGCCGGGCGGGTTTCGTCGAGTCCTATCGCGTGTTGGGGCGCGATCTGACGGAGCTGTGGCGGGCGGATCGTCGCACCATCTGGTACCTCGGGGCGTCGGCGTTGTTCCGGGACGGTCTCGCCGGTGTCTTCACCTTCGGTGCGGTTCTCGCCGTCACCGTCTACGGGATCGGAGCGGGCGATGTGCTGCTCTTCGGTGTCGCCGCGAACGTCGTGTCCGCCGTGGGCGCGCTCGTGGCCGGACGGGTGGACGACCGGATCGGGCCCAAGGCCGTGATCGTGGGATCGCTGGTCGCCATGATCGCGACCGGCATCGTGCTGCTCGTGGTCTCGGGTCCGATCATGTTCTGGATCTTCGGTCTCGTGCTGTGCCTGTTCGTCGGTCCCGCACAGTCGTCGGCGCGCACCTTCCTGGCGCGCCTCACCCCGCCGGGCCGGGAAGGCCAGATGTTCGGTCTCTACGCGACGACCGGTCGGGCGGTGTCGTTCCTGGCGCCGACGCTGTTCGGCTTCTTCGCATGGTGGTTCGGTACCGACCGGGCCGGCATCGTGGGACTGTTGCTCGTGCTCGGCGCCGGCCTGCTGTCGTTGCTCGCCGTGCGGGCTCCCGAGATGTCCGCAAAGGACTGATCAGGATCGATCGGTGAGCGCGGCCAGTACCTGGTCGGCGGCGTTGCGGTGCCCGGCCGCGTTCGGATGCAGCGGGATCGACCCGGCGGCCGGCTGCAGACCGGCCATCCATCGGGTCTCCGGAGCGGCACACACGTCGTGATCGCGGCTCGAAGAACGCAGGTCTACGTAGTCCGCGTCGGCGGCCTCGGCCTGCTCGCGCATGACGGTGTTCAACCGGTCGATCTTCTCCTGCAGATAGGTCGCGTCCTCGGGCCAGATCCGCTGGTCGGGGAAGCAGCCACCGTCGCGGATGCCGGTGGGATAGCCGACGAGGACGATGCGTGCCTCCGGTGAGCGTCGACGGATCTCGTCGATCACGGTGGTGTAGGTGGGTGCGAAAGCGTCGATGGTGGCGTCGACGCGGTCGGCGCCACCGGTGGTGTTCGTGATCGCGCACGACGCGCCCTCCGGCGGTGCCGAGAGATTCACGCATCCCAGCGCCAGTTGGACGAGGCCGATGTCGTTGCCGCCGATGCCCACCGTGACGAGTTCGGTGTCGGGTCGCAGCGAGTCGTACTGGGGTGGCACCGTCCCGCCGCGGAAGGTGGTCTGCGGCATCGCGAAATCGAGGGAGGTGGCGGCGCCGCACGACGCGTCGACGAAGTTGTCGATGCCGAGTCCGGCAGCGACGAGGGTGGGATAGTTGCTCCCCGACCGTCCGCACGGATCGCCTTCGGTCTGCGGCGGGATGCCGGGTCCGGCGGCGAAGGAGTCTCCCAGGGCCACGTACGACTCGTAGTCCGCAGCCGGGGCCGTCTCCTCCGTCCCGGCGCAAGCCGCCCCCGCTACCACGAACGTGATTGCGGCGCAGGCGATGACGCCCGCTCGTCGGAGGGGTCTCGGTCTCGTCACATCGGACCTCGCAATCAGTGGAGCCGATGTATCCGAGGCTACAGGTGCGCCGGTGGCCGGGACGTGGGCCGGAGCGCGACGTCACGTTCCGCGCTTCGAAGCGGCCTCATGCCTTGAAGTAGACGATCTGGTGCGAGGTCGCGAGCAGGACGCCGTCGCGTCCCCACAGCCGAGCGCTCTGGTCGAAGAAGCCCTGTTCGAAGCGATGCGCCCGTGCGGTGGCGAGGACGGGGCTGTCGGATTGCGCGGCAACGGTCTCCGGGTCGGCGTGGAAGTAGGTCGTCATGGAGACCGTGCCGGCCGGCAGTACCCGACCCAGCCGCAGGAAGGCGCGGGGATAGAAGATGTCGCACATCGCGGTGAGCGAGGCGAAGTCGAGCGGGCGCGACGGCACGTCGCGCACCCACAGGGTCGACGTGGAGTCGGCGACCTCGGCGCTGCCCTCCTCGGGAACGACCCCGGTGGCGTACCGCATCTCGTAGTTGCGTGCCCACGCGATGAAGTCGGGCAGCGGTGTCGGTTCGAGCGAGTCGGGTGCGGGGACGGCCGGTGCCTGCGGTTCGGTCGACGACCAGGTGGGGCGACGGAGACCGAAGACGGCCGTCGCGGTGGTGGCGACCTCGCCGCCCTGCGACAGTTCGAGCGACCAGTGCTGGGTGGTCCGGTTCGTGCGCACCGGTCGCGCCGTGATGTCGAACGGTCCGTCGGTGATGGGTCCGGCGAAGTTGACCGTCAGGGACAGCGGCATGCCGAGGACATCAGGATGCCGTTCGACCGCGCGCAGAAGGGTCGCGGCGGTGATACCGCCGAACGGGCCGACCATGTTCGCGTAGGCGGGATGCGTATGCCCTTCGGTGCGATCGTCCCGGACTTCGAACAGGTCGACGGCGGCGTCGAAGACGTGAGTGGTCACCGAGACGTCGGTCATGACAGGGTCTCCTCGGAAAAGGTGTCGCGCAGGTCGGATCCGTACGACAACATACCGAGAATCCGGGTGGCGACCGGCTCGGGCCCGTCTAGGCGTTCCGTCGCCGCGCGATCGCGTTCGCGACCTCGGCAGGCGCCTCCTCCGGGATCCAGTGCGAGACGTCGGGCAGGATCACGAAGTCGTAGTCGGCGTCGACGAACTCACCACACCGTTCGGCGCCGGCGCGGCCGATCGCGATGTCGGCGGTGCTCCAGAGGTAGGTCGTCGGGACGCGGACCGGGGGAGTCGAATCGAGATCCCGTGTCATGGCGCGATACCAGTTCAGGGCGGCGGTGAGAGCGCCCGGCGCGGACATCGCGGCGACGTAGTGGTCCACCGCGGCGCGGTCGACGCCCGGCGCGAACATCGCCCGCAGGCGCCGCGCGTCGTCGGCGAGGAGGAGGTCCTCCGCCTTGCCCTCCTCCCGGAAGAGGCCGATGTAGGAGGAGCGCTCGCGTTGGTCGGCGTCCTCGCGCAGCGCCCAGCCGTAGGCGGCGAGGTGGGGGACCGAGACCGCGGTCAACGCCGAGACGCGGTCGGGATGGTGGGCGGCGAAGTACCACGCCACGGCGGCGCCCCAGTCGTGTCCCGCGAGGTGGACGCGATCGAGACCGAATTCGTCGAGCAGACCGAGGACATCACCGGCGAGCGCCGGCACCCCGTAGTGCTCGACGCCGGCCGGCCGGGCGCCGGG
>NZ_LPZN01000092.1 GCF_001646655.1 Rhodococcus gordoniae
CCGGCCGGCCGGGCGCCGGGGGAGTATCCGCGCTGGTCGGGGGCGATCACGCGGAAACCGCGTTCGACGAGCAGGCGGGCCACCGGCGTCCAGCTGCGTGATGTCTGGGGGAAGCCGTGCAGGAGCACGACGGGTGTGCCGTCCCTCGGACCCGCCACGCGCACGTCGAAGGTCAAATCGTCGTAGGTGGCGGGTTCGCTCGATGCCATGGGAACCACGTTACGGAAGGGGAGGGTCTCCGACAGGATTTCCCGTCCACCTCGACGAACCGGAGTCGCTCCGGCCCGTCACCGGTCGCCGGACGTCCGACGTGGCCGCCACGCCGCCGTGCCCAGCAGGATCAGACGCATCTGCTTCTCGGCGCGGGTGACCACCTCCGTTTCCTGCGCGCTGCCGGGACGTTCGACGGCGAGCAGGTCGAGGACGAAGTCGAGCATCGCGGTCACCAGCAGGTCGGCGGCCATCTCGAGATCGTCGAACTGCCAGTCGTCGAAGCCGGGGGAGCGGCCCAGGTCGGCGGCGAGTTCACTCGTGAGCAGGCGCAACTCGACGGAGATGGCGGCGGCGACCTCGGGTACTCCGCCGTGGCGTTCGCGGGCGAGGAACCGGAAGGTCGCCTTGTGGGCCCGTACCTGCTGGACCAGCACGTCCAGGGACTGACGGGCGCCGGACGGTCCGGGGGTGCGTCGCGCGTCGCGCAGAAGACGGCGCAGCACCCGCATCGTGTCGGCGGCGAGGGTGACGCCGAGTTCGTCCATCGACGAGAAGTGCCGGTAGAACGCGGTGGGCACGATGCCCGCGTGACGGGCCACCTCCCGCAGGCTCACCCCGCCGAGTCCTCGGTCGGCGGACAGGTCGAGGGCGGCGTCGAGAAGCGCCTGGCGCGTGCGTTCCTTGCGTTCGGCGCGCGTGGTCGGCGGAGGTGCGGAAGCGGTGGACACGCTCCGAGTCTAGGCACGATGGGCTCGGCGGTGTCCGAGCAACTGTAACCGCGATCACACCTGGGTTGACAGTCAGGTGTGTCCGGCTGTCACACTGATTTCAGTGCACATTCGTTCACTGAGCACGCAGAGGTCTACCGAAAGGCGGACAGACATGATCGTGCGCGACCGTCCGACACCCGTCCCGCGCTCGGGTTCGTTACGAAAGCTCCTGGTAGGAGCACTCGAATTGCTGTCCTACCCCCACCACCCGGACCGCTATCTGGAACTTGCCGACCCGCTGCTCGTCACGTCGGCGAACTATGCCCGGATTACAGATGTGGACCGAAGTGCCACCGATTCGCTCACGTTCACGGTGCGCCCCGCACGGTCGTGCCGCCCCCTTCCCGGGCAGTACGTGACCGTGGCGGTGCGGGTCGACGGGGTGCGGCACACGCGCTGCTATTCGCCCACCCTCGTGGATACGGAGACGCAGCGACATCCCGACCTGCGCTTCACCATCGGCAGGCACCCCGACGGCACCGTCTCGCGTCACCTCCACGACCACGCGAGGGTCGGCGACGTCGTCGAACTCGGTCCTGTGGCAGGCGAGTTCGTGGTGCCGAGCCCTCGCCCTCGGCGGCTGCTGTTCGTCGCCGCGGGGTCCGGGCTGACGCCGGTGCTGTCGATGCTCACCGGTCTCGTCGCCGAGGGGTACGACGGGTCCGCGGTCCTGCTCTACTACACCCGTACGCCCGGACACGTCCCGCGCCGCGCCGAACTCGACGTTCTCGCCGACCGGCCCAACATCGAGATCGTCCATGCACACACACGATCCGGCGGCGGACTGCTGCACGGACGGTTCGACCGCAGCCACCTCGCGGCCGTCGCACCCTGGTACGCCGACACGCCCACCTTCGTGTGCGGCCCGGCGGAGATGGTCACGAGCATCCGCGAGGTCTACGCCGAGCGCGGCGCCGAGGCCATGGTGAACACCGAGGAATTCGTCCTCGTGCCATCGGTCGCGTCGACAGATGATGCCGGCGGTGAGATCTCCTTCGCCGAATCCGGCATCGTTGCCGAGAACACCGGATCGACGCTGCTCGCACAGGCCGAAGCGGCCGGTCTCACGCCCGAACACGGATGCCGCATGGGTATCTGCCACAGCTGCACCGCAGTCAGGCTCTCGGGGTGCACCCGCGACGTGCGTACCGGCGACGTCGATTCGGAACCCGGCCGCCGTATCCAGATCTGCGTGAACGCTCCGGTCGGCGACGTCGCCGTCGAACTCTGAACCG
>NZ_LPZN01000093.1 GCF_001646655.1 Rhodococcus gordoniae
TCCTGCGAGCCCGGCCCCCGCGGCCGAGACCGCGCGTCCCAAGCCGGGCGCGCCGAAGCCGGCCGCTCCCAAGCCGGCTCCGGCACCGGAGGAGAAGCCCGCGGCTCCCGCGCCGCAGGCGCCCGCCGCCGAGGCGGCACCCCAGGCCCCGGCTGCGCAGGCGCAGGCTCCCAGCCCGACGCCGCAGGCCCCCGCGGCCAAGCCCGGCCCCAAGCCGGCCGGTCCGCGTCCGGGTCCGAAGACCCCACGCGTCGGTAACAACCCGTACTCCTCGGCTCCGGCCGAGCGTCCCGCTCCGCGTCCGGGTGGACCGCGTCCCGGCCCGGGCGGACCGCGTCCGGCTCCCGGTCAGGGCGGCCCCCGCCCGACGCCCGGACAGGGACGTCCCGCGGCGGGCCCCGGTGGCCCGCGTCCCGCTCCCGGTCAGGGCGGCCCCCGGCCGGCTCCCGGTCAGGGCGGTCCTCGTCCCGCTCCCGGTCAGGGCGGACCCCGTCCGTCCCCGGGTTCGATGCCTCCGCGCCCCAACCCGGGTGCGATGCCGCAGCGTGCTGCACGTCCGGCCGCGTCCGGTCGCCCGGGTCGCCCCGGCGGAGCTCCCGGTGGACGTCCCGGCGGCGGTGGCGGCGGTTACCGCGGTGGCGGTGCCGGTGGCGGCGGCGGCGCACCTGCCGGTGCAGGCGCTCCCGGCGGTTTCCGTGGTCGCCCCGGTGGTGGCGGCGGTGGCCGCGGTCGCGGCGGTGCAGCCGGCGCGTTCGGTCGTCCCGGTGGTGCTCCGCGTCGTGGTCGCAAGTCGAAGCGGCAGAAGCGGCAGGAATACGATTCGATGCAGGCGCCGTCGGTCGGCGGCGTGCGGTTGCCGCGTGGCAACGGCGAGACCATCCGTCTCGCTCGCGGCGCGTCGCTGTCGGACTTCGCCGAGAAGATCGACGCCAACCCGTCGGCCCTGGTGCAGGCACTGTTCAACCTCGGTGAGATGGTCACGGCCACTCAGTCGGTGAACGACGACATCCTCGAGCTGCTCGGCTCGGAGATGAACTACGTCGTGCAGGTCGTCTCGCCCGAGGACGAGGACCGCGAGCTGCTCGAGTCGTTCGACATCCAGTACGGCGAGGACGAGGGCGGCGAGGAAGACCTCCGCCAGCGTCCGCCGGTGGTCACCGTCATGGGTCACGTCGACCACGGCAAGACCCGCCTGCTCGACACGATCCGTAAGGAGAACGTCGGCGAGGGCGAGGCCGGTGGCATCACCCAGCACATCGGTGCCTACCAGGTGATGACGCACCTCAACGGTGAAGATCGCCTGATCACCTTCATCGACACCCCGGGTCACGAGGCGTTCACCGCTATGCGTGCTCGAGGTGCCAAGTCGACGGACATCGCGATCCTCGTGGTCGCCGCCGACGACGGCGTCATGCCGCAGACGGTGGAGGCGATCAACCACGCGCAGGCCGCGGACGTCCCGATCGTGGTCGCGGTGAACAAGATCGACAAGGAGGGTGCCAACCCTCAGAAGATCCGTCAGCAGCTCACCGAGTACGGGCTGGTCGCGGAGGAGTACGGCGGCGAGACCATGTTCGTCGACATCTCCGCGAAGCAGAACCTGCACATCGAGCAGTTGCTCGAAGCGGTGCTGCTCACCGCTGATGCAGCACTCGATCTGCGTGCCAACCCGGACATGGAGGCGCAGGGCGTCGCCATCGAGGCGCACCTCGACCGCGGTCGCGGTCCGGTGGCCACAGTGCTCATCCAGCGCGGCACCCTGCGGGTCGGCGACTCGATCGTCGCCGGCGATGCCTACGGCCGCGTGCGCCGCATGGTCGACGAGCACGGTGAAGACGTGCTCGAGGCACTGCCGTCGCGTCCGGTCCAGGTCGTCGGCTTCACCTCGGTGCCCGGCGCCGGCGACAACCTGGTCGTCGTCGAAGAGGACCGCATCGCGCGTCAGATCGCCGACCGGCGTAATGCCCGCAAGCGCAACGCGCTTGCAGCACGCAGCCGCAAGCGCATCAGCCTCGAGGACCTCGATGCCGCGCTCAAGGAGCACAACGAGCTCAACCTCATCCTCAAGGGCGACAACTCGGGTACCGTCGAGGCCCTCGAAGAGGCGCTCATGGGTATCGAGATCGACGACGAGGTGCGCCTGCGGGTCATCGACCGCGGTGTCGGTGGCGTCACCGAGACCAACGTCAACCTCGCTGCCGCGTCGAACGCCGTGATCATCGGCTTCAACGTCCGCGCCGAGGGCAAGGCCACCGAGCTCGCGAACCGCGAGGGTGTCGACATCCGCTACTACTCGGTCATCTACCAGGCGATCGACGAGGTGGAGAAGGCCCTCAAGGGCATGCTCAAGCCGATCTACGAGGAGGTCGAGCTCGGCCGCGCCGAGATCCGCGCGATCTTCAAGTCGTCGAAGATCGGCAACATCGCGGGTTGCCTCGTGCAGTCCGGCATCGTCAAGCGCAACGCGAAGGCCCGCCTCATCCGCGACAACAACGTCGTGGCCGAGACGGTCACCATCTCGTCGCTGCGCCGCGAGAAGGACGACGTCACCGAGGTCCGCGAGGGCTTCGAGTGCGGTATGACGGTCACCTACTCCGACATCAAGGTCGGCGACGTGATCGAGGCGTACGAGTTGCGCGAGAAGCCGCGCGACTGATCCACCCGCGGCCGTGGCGG
>NZ_LPZN01000011.1 GCF_001646655.1 Rhodococcus gordoniae
GCGGGGGGAGCAGGGGCAGGTGCCGGCGGAGGCGCGAACGGGTTGAACGACCCGCTCGGGACGAGATCGGCGATGCCCTTCGGGAGCAGGTCCACGAGAGGGAAGGCACCTGCGGTCGAGGGCGCGGTGACCGTCAGGGCCACACACCCCAGCGTCGCAGCGACAATGCGGCGGAACTTCATGCGCGAGGCCTTTCTGTACTTCGTCAGGATCCGATGTGCCGGATTCGGACGGAATGTCGGATTGAGCGCCGCGCGTGTTACGTCGCCGGGTGACAGACGACGATCGGTCCGCCCGCGACCGGATGTCGCGAGCGGACCGATGTTCTCCGGACCTGCCGGGGGACGGCCCGGATGTCTTGTCGTACGCCGGTCAGCCGGCGTCCGTCGTCTCGAACGGCACGACCACCTTCGGGTCGATCCGCATGACGGTGTAACCCGCCACCGCTCCCGCACCGAAGCCGGGGGCGAATATGCGCACCGGTTCGGTGATCACCCCGTCGCGGACGGCGTCGTGGATCGCGAGCGGGATGCTCGCCGACGATGTGTTGCCGACCTTCTCGATGTTGAAGTACAACCGGTCGGCCGAGAGTCCCGCGTTCGCGGCGAGCTCGATGACCATCGTCTTGTTCGCCTGGTGGGGAACGATGAGATCGATGTCGTCGAGCAGCGACCGCTCGGCGTCGTCGGGGGAGGGGATGGCCTTGATCTCGTCGAGCATCTGCGCCAGGTAACGACCGGCAAGCGTCTTCACCTCCGGTCCGTAGACCGTGATGAAGTTGTCGAAGTCCGGGTTCGGCCAGATGATCGAGTTGACCTCGCTCGTCGGACCGCTCGCGTAGCTGTTGAAGAACTCGAGATCGGGGGCATCGCCCTCGGCGGCGGGCGAGACGACGATCGCCGCGGCACCGTCACCGAAGATCATGCGGGACGGCCGGACGTTGCCGATCTTGTCCGAGAACTTCTCGACGCACACCACGAGGACGGGACGTTTCACCTGCTGCAGGATGCGGGTCGCCTCGGCCAGGCCGTAGGGCATGCCCGCGCACGCCGCGATGAGGTCGAACGAGGCATGGGTCTGGCCGATACCGAGTTCACCCGAGATCCACGTGGCGAGCGACGGGATCAGCCGTCCGCTCGTGCACGTGCAGGTGATGACCGCGCCGATGTCCTGCGGACCGATACCGGCGTGGGCGACCGCCTGCTTCGCCGCGATCAGGGCCAGTTCCTCGAAGGTTCCCGAGGTGTACCGGCGCTGTTCGATCCCGGTCTTCGCCGTGATCTCGTCGGCCGACATCGGCGACCAGTTGTAGGCGGTGTTCCGGATCAGGTCCTCGTTGGTGCACACCTGATCGCCGTGGGCCACCGCGATCGCATCGATGTGCGGTGCGACCGTGAACTCCGAGCGCACGTCGACGGCCGGGTAGGGCGTCGACGGGGCAACCGGTTCGTGCCGCGTGAACGAGGTGGCCTTGCGGGTCTTCCCGGAGGCGACCCGGTTGATGAACCGCTGCACCTCACGATTGCGTGGGTGCGACACCACGACGTAGTCGTCGTCCTTCAGATCCGCCACCCGGGCGAGTTCGATTTCGTTTCCGTCCCAGGGCTGCTGGTTGTGCAGCACCATCGACCACCGGCTCAGGGCCTCGAGTTCGGCGACGTCCTCGTGGCAGTCGAGGATCTCGTCGTATCCGAACACGGGGTGGTTCGGATCGTAGTGGCGGATACGCAGGGTGATGTTCTCCGGATCGGAGAGCAGCTGCGCAACAGTGGGTTTGACGCTCGGCAGGTCGCCGGCGAAATGACGTCGCGAGCCGAAGACCGCGAAGAGCCGGTCGAAGATGTGATCCTCCGCGGCGCTGTCCCAGGCGCGGGGGAGCGAGTGGTAGGCCTCCTCGACGGCCCCCAACCGCTCCTCGGCCTCGGGCCAGGGAGTCAGGCGGGGCATGTAGACGTCGTCACGGTTACGGGGCACGTCGCCCCAGCGGGTGACCCGCCGCTCGAACATCATCAGGGCGAAGCGGTCGGCCCAGAACACGTTGAGGGCCATGTCCCGCATGATCTCGAACTTCGAACCGTAATTACCCAGTTCGTGCCGGGCGAGGATCTCCGAGACCGTGGGTGCCTTGGTGTCGAAGTCGCGGCGGATGACGGCGTCGAGATGTTCGACGCTGCTCAGTGTGGAGAAGTCGAGTTCGGGAACGAAATTGGAGGGAAAGACGATTCGGCCGTGCCGGTTGAGCTCGAAGGGCTGCATGTGCGAGAGGGACCGTTCGATTCGAAGTTGTGGTGGGAAAGCCGGATCACATGTCCAGCCCGCCGTTGACACCCCACACCTGACCGGTGATGTACGAGGAGGCGTCGGCGGCGAGGAAGTGCACGACCCGGGCGATCTCCTGGGGGTCGGCGAGTCGCTTCACGGGGATGGTGTCCGTGATGCGCGCGAGCACCTTCTCGGGGATGGCTTCGACCATCTCGGTGGCGACGAAGCCCGGAGTGACGGTGTTGACGGTCACGCCGATGCCGTTCGGATCCAGCTTGTCGTTCTTGGCCAGATGGAAGGCCGCTTCCTTGGCGAGGGTCTTGGTGAGGCCGAACAGACCGGCCTTCGACGCCGCGTAGTTGGCCTGGCCGATGTTTCCGGTCTCACCGATGACGGAGGAGACGTTGACGATGCGTCCGGTGCCGCGCTCGAGCATGTGCCGCAGTGCTGCCTGTGCCAGGTAGAACGCGCCCGAGAGGTTCACCCCGAGGACGGTGTCCCAGTCCTCGTCCTGCATCTTCAGCACCGTGCGGTCGATGGTGATGCCCGCGTTGTTGACCAGGATGTCCAGGCGGCCGTGTGTGGCGATGACCTCGTCGATCGTGCGCCGGCAGTCGTCGGCGTCGGCGACGTCGCCGCGATGCACCGAGTAGCGGACGTCCTTGCGGCCGTTGTCGTTCAGGTCTGCGAGGAACTGGTCCGCCTGAGCGGTGTTACGTCCGTAACCTGCGGCGACGGTGGCGCCCTGGCTCGCCAGGCTGCGGCTGATCGCCGCTCCGATGCCGCGCGTGCCGCCGGTGACGAAGGCGACGCGTCCGCGGAGCTTGTTTCCGCCGGCAGCGATCTGTGAGGTGGGTTCGATGGTGCTGGTCATGCTGATCTCCTCGCTGTGCGAGGGGGCGACGGGCGCGGCTGGTCGCCGACGTCGCACAAACGCCCCCTGCGCATTGATTTCCCTGTGGAGGAGCACGTTTCGAATCCCCCTGACTCGAACGCGTGTCCCCGTGAAACGAGCCCTCGTTGGCTCGTATCTCCCTGCGGAAACAATCATGCATCACGTCGAACATGTTGTCACCAGGAACAATTCGATCTTCGAATTTCGTCAATTTGTCCGAATGTCTCGAAAAATGTTGTGCGACAACGAGATATGTAGTTCATGCGGGGTTACCTCACGGTACGAACATGCTGAATGTCCGTAGCCGACCTGGACGTACAGCCTGCACGGATCGGGCCGTTCCGGAATGGCACACCGTGTTACCGGGGAGTCGGCCACAACTGTGTGCACATGGCGTGAACGTGATCGGTCTTCACGAAATGTTCCGAAATGTGTTTCGGCAGAATCGATTCGGAGACGATGCTCGGCCGGGGGATTGCCGCCGGCCATTGCTCGGGGAGGGCGCACTGCGTGCCGCCCGAGTCCGGCCGGCCGTGCGCCTCTCGGCATTCCCCGTTCGAGAACGAGCCACACCCCGTGACGGTGTGATCCTCGACACTACCGTGGGTGATTGTGTCGAAGCACAGCTCGTCCGGCGGTGAGAGGATGGCCCCGTGAGCAGCACTCGTCTTGTCGAAACACCCGTGGCAGAGCTCGAGGTGCGTGTCGACGGGGAAGGGCCGGCGGTCGTCCTGCTTCCTTCCCTGGGACGCGACTCCTACGAATTCGATCCCATTGCCGGCGATCTCGCGGCAGCCGGATTCACCGCTCTGCGACCGCAACCCCGAGGTATCGGAAGCAGCCGCGGGCCCATGGCCGGCCTCGACCTCCACGACCTCGCCGGCGACGTCGCCGGCGTCATCGAGAACTTCGACGCCGCACCCGCCGTGGTGGCCGGCCACGCATTCGGGCATTACGTGGCCCGGGTACTCGCCGCCGACCGGCCCGACCTCGTCCGGGGGGTCGCCGTGCTCGCCGCCGGTGCCCGCCGATTCCCGGCTTCGCTGACCGAGCGTGTCGCCAAGTGCTCCGACCTGTCGCTTCCCGACGGCGAACGGCTCGTGCACCTGCGCGACGTCTTCTTCGCCGAAGGGCACGATCCGGCGGTGTGGCTCGACGGGTGGTGGCCCGAGGCGATCGTGTCGCAGCGGGCCGCGATGGCCGCGACGGACAAGGAATCGTGGTGGACCGTGGCGTCGTCACCTCTGCTCGACGTACAGGCGGAAGAGGACGTCTTCCGGCCCGCGGAGACCCGAGGTGAGCTCGTCGACGAGTTCGGGAGCGAACTCGTCTCCACGGCCGTCGTGCCGGGTTGTGGGCACGCCCTCGTGCCGGAGGCGCCGCACGAGGTGGCCCGGATCCTGGTCGAGTGGATCCGTACGCGTCTCGAATGACGACCTCGTAGCATCGCTCCGGCCCCCACGACGACGAGACCCCACCGGAAGTGTCCCGGTGGGGTCTCGATCCGTCTGCGTGGGTTACGCGAGCGTGCGTGCCATGCCGCGCTCGACGGCCGCGATGATCTGCGGCCGCAGCTCGACCGCCGGCACGATCGCGTCCACGGACCCGACCTGCTGCGCCCGCTGGATGTTGTGGATCGCCTCGAACTCGGCCGCCACCTCACCGAGCTTCTCCGACCGCACCGCGGTACGCAGCGCGGTGAGTTCGACACCCAGACGCGCCTTGTCGCCGTCCTCCGCGGCCCGCAGCTGGGCTTCGAGTTCCACGACCCGCGGATCGCTCGCGGTGCGCTTGTTGACGTCGCGGGTGAAGACGACCGCTGCCGCGGGAGCGCCACCGAGCACGGAGGCGAACGAACCCTCCACGGCGAGGACTTCCATGTTCTCGTTCAGTGCGCCCGAGAACACCACGAAAGCACCACCGTGGTAGCGGGAGACCACGACGAACACGATCGGACCGTCGAAGTTGACGATGGCCCGGCCGATCTCGGCGCCGTACTCGAGCTGCAGGTTGCGCAGCGACTCGGGGGAGCCGTCGAAGCCCGACAGGTTGGCGAGCACCACGAGCGGACGATTGCCGCTCGCCGCGTTGATCGCCCGCGCCGTCTTCTTCGACGACTTCGGGAACAGCGTGCCCGACGTCCACTGATCCGGTCCGTCGGCGGGGAACCAGCCCTTGCGCGGGATCGCGCGGGACTCGATACCGATGACGCTGACGGGGATACCGCCGAGATGCGCGTCGAACACGACCGAGGTGTCGGCGTCGGCCATGTCGGCCCACCGTTCGAGCACCGCGTGGTCCTGGTCGACCACGGAGCGCATCACCGTGCGGATGTCGAACGGCTTCTTGCGATCCGGGTTGGTCTCGGACGAGAAGATGTCGCCGACGGTGGTGAAATCGCTGGACGGATGCACGTGCGGGTACACGCACACGTTCCGGTCCACCGGGTCGGCGGACACGGCCTTGCGCGGGAAGCGCTCGCCCGGTGCGACGTAGGCGTGGGCGTAGTGCGCGAACAGCGTCTCGATGGCAGCGCTGAGGTTGGGGGCCCAGTACTGCGCCTGGCCGTTGGGGCCCATGACGCGGTCGTATCCGCCGATACCGAAGTTGTCCTCGGCGGAGACGCCACCCGAGTAGTCGAGCGACTGCTTGCCGGTGAGCACCATGGCACTGTCCGGAGTCATGACGAGGATGCCCTTGGTGTGCATGAGCATCGTCGCCTCGGCGTTCCAGTACGGCTGCGCGCCGACGTTGATGCCGGTGACCACGACGTTGATCTCGCCGCCGTCCTGCGTGAACGTGATGATGCGACGCAGACCGCGCGACACCCAGTCCATGTTCTCGGTGCCCGAACCCATCGAGATCGTCGCGCCGGACGACAGGGCGAACCACTCGACGGGGGCGCCGAGGCTTTCGGCGAGATCGATCGCGGCGACCACGCGGGAACATTCCGCTTCCGCGACGGTGCCCAGCGCCTTGGTGGGATCACCGAACAACGCGACGCGCTTCATGCCCTCGGGATAGCGCGGGGTGGGGGTGTCGACGACGCCGACGATCAGACCGGCGGTGTTACGGCCGTAGGGGCGGTCCACCGGCACGAGTGCGCCCTGCTCGTCGAAATCGTATTCGACGAAGCTGCCGTCGCCGCCGGTGAGCAGCGGGATCAGCTCGTACGGGTAGACGGTGCCGCGGGCGCGCGAGCGCTGCACCTTCTGGGTGTACTCGTCGAGCGGCTGCAGCGGCTCCTTCGGAGGCTCGGTGACCCGCACGATGACGCCGGCGCCGGACCGGTACGAGAAGCGCAGAGCGACCTCACGTACCGGCTCGTCGTGGCGCTCGCGCCACGAACCGATGACGGTGATCTCCTCCAGGCCGGCACCCACGGTCAGCGGCGCGGCGTTGTTGCCGATGCGGCGCAGGTCCTCCATGTCGAGATCGACGACGGGCCACACGTAGAGCACCACGCGGTTCGCGTCGAGACGTCGCCCACCGCGGTTCGCCTGGGCGCGGCGCATGCCGTCGAGCGAACCGGCCAGTGCGCGTTCGAAGGCCGGAAGTCCGACGATCCTGCCGGTCTCGTCGCGCTGCGGCGTCAGGTCGCGCACCTCGGCCAGCGCGATGAATCGCTCGTCGGACGGATTGTCCTGCGACACCAGGTGATACAGGTAGGTGTCCGGATTGGCGGGCAGGCGGGTGCCGTCGAAGTTCTTCAGACGCCACAGATCCAGACGCTGACCCGTGAGCGGGTGGATGTCGCGGATGTTGGTCTCCTCCGCGTATCCGGTCTCGTAGGGGCGGAAGGTGAACACGTGCTCTTCGGCGGTGTCGGTGTGGCAGACGGTCACGGTCACGCGTCGGGCCGCACCCGTCACCGTGCGGGCGGCGAGTGCGGTGCGCAGCGCGTCCGCCTGGGCGTCGGCATCGGCCGGAGCGTCGTCCCACGCGAGATACAGGTCGATCACCAGGTTCTTCGTGTCGGGAACCGATGCCGCCGACTCCTCGACGGCGGCGAGCAGCGAGGCGAACTCGGCGTGCGGTGCCTCCGCGGAGATCAGGTACAGACGGGTGCCGCGCAGATCGAAGTTGCCGGTGACGAACTGGTGCTCGGCGACCGTGCACGAGCAGACGTCCTCGAGGGTGCGGATCTTGTACGCCCGTCGGGTGATGACCTCGAGCAACGGACCCGGAACGGTCTCGGGACGCGTGATCTGCTGTGCGAGAAGGTCGATCAGCGGCTCGGGGGTAGCGACCAGCGACTCGATGCGCTGCGCGTAGTCCGCCGCCTGCGCATGCTCGGCGAGGTACGCGAGCGAACCGCGGACCCCGTCGTAGACCTGCTCGCGGGCCTTGCGGATCACGGGTTCCTCGAAGTAGCGGTATCGCAGGTTGCGGGCGGTGTCACCGATGACGGGGAACCGGACCTGGGTCGCGACGATCAGACGGTCGAGGACCTCGTTGAGTTCGTGGGAGATGCCCACCTCGGTGTCGTCGCGTTCGATCCAGCGGTCGAGCAGCGCAGTGACCACGGGAACATGGGCTTCGATGCGCTCGAGTGCGAGGAACAGCCGGTAGACGGCCTCCTCGAGATCCGGGGTGCGATCGAGTTCGAGGACGTCGTAGTGCCGCAGGGCCCGTGCGAGGCGAGCACGGAAGCTGTCGGGCAGCCCTCCGACCTCGACGTCGAGCGACTGCAGGTAACCGTGGAAGAACTCGCGGGGGCTGTGCACCCGATCGTCGCTGTTCTTCTCGTCCTCGGTCGGGCGGTTGCGCGACAGTTCGCACACGTCGGCGAACGTCGTGAGCAGCGCCAGTTCGGCGCGGACGATATCGCACGAGTCGACGGCGCCGGAGAGCTGCTCGTAGTCGGCGATCAGGGCCGCGGTGCGCTTGGCGGACACGTCGTATCCGGTGACCAGCGCGGCCAGCGAGTCGAGGCGGGCAAGGGCGTCGGCGGCGACGTCGTCGCTCAGCGAGGGCGCCGGTGCGGCGAACTCCACCCGCTCGACGGCTTCGGTGACGACCTCCTCGACGATCTGGTCGACCCGCAGGAGCGGGGCACCCGCGTCGACCTGGGCGTTGACGACGGCCAGGATTTCGCGGACCTTCCCGGCGAAGGGGGCGCGGACCGCGGTCTCCATCTTCATCGACTCGAGCACGACGAGGGTCTGACCGGCCTCGACCTCGTCACCGACGGCGACGGGGACCGCGACCACCACGGCGGGGGCGGGTGTGCGCACCACACCGGCCTCGTCCTGGCTGATCTGGTGGCTGATGCCGTCGACCTCGACGAGGAAGTGGGCGGGACCGGCGATCGACACCACGTTGTGGCGGTGGCCGCCGACGGTCAGACGCGACTCGTAGGCGCCGAGCCGCTCGACGTCGACGTCGAACTCGGAGGTGCCGGTGTCGACCCGGTAGCGGTGCGGACCGACCTGTCCGACGACGAGTTCGTAGGCCTGTCCCTGGTAGCTCAGTTCGACCTTGCGTCCGACGGTGTGGCCGGCGCGCGGGCGGCCACCGCGGGCGGAGGCGAGGAAGGCGGCGCGTTCGCGGGCCTCGTCGGTGTCGTAGACGTCGACAGCGGTCGCGATGAGTGCGACGTCGGCGACCTTGGACGGTCCGGTCTCGGTGCCGGCGCCGGTGCGGTCGAGCCAGCCGGTGTCGGCGGAGGCGTCGATCACCTCGGGGCGATCGAGCAGATCGAGCAGGAACGACTTGGTCGTCGTGCCGCCGTCGAGGACGACGGTGGTCTCGCGCAGAGCGGTGCGCAGGCGGGCGAGCGCCTCGTCACGGTCGCGGCCCCACGCGATGATCTTGGCGACCATCGAGTCGTAGTCGGGCGGGATGACGTCGCCCTGGGCGATGCCGGTATCGACGCGCAGGCCGGACCCGAGCGGGAACTTGAGCAACTGCACGGTGCCGGGAGCGGGTGCGAAGCCGTTGGCAGCGTCCTCGGCGTTCAGACGGGCTTCGACGGCGTGCCCGAACTCGCCGGGGCACTCGCCGGGCAGCTTCTCGCCGGAGGCGACGAGGATCTGCAGCTTGACGAGGTCGATGCCGGTCGTGGCCTCGGTGATGGGGTGCTCGACCTGGAGGCGGGTGTTGACCTCGAGGAAGGTGAAGATCTTCAGGTCGGGCTGGTAGAGGTACTCGACGGTGCCGGCACCGGCGTATCCGGCCGCGCGGACGAGATCCGCGGAGACCGCGCGCAGGTGGTCCGACTGCTCCTTGGTGAGCAGGGGAGAGGCCGACTCCTCGATGACCTTCTGGTTCTTGCGCTGGATCGAGCAGTCGCGCACCCCCGGGGCCCACACGTTGCCGTGCTTGTCGGCGATGACCTGGACCTCGACGTGGCGCGCGTCGGTGACGAGACGCTCGATGAACACGACGGGGTCACCGAAGGAACGCTCGGCCTCACCCTGGGTGCGTTCGAGGGCGAGTTCGAGCTCGTCCTCCGCATAGACCTTGCGGATGCCGCGGCCGCCGCCGCCGGAGCGGGCCTTGATGATCAGCGGATAGCCGATGGCCTGCGCGTGGCGGCGGGCGTCGGCGCGGGACTCGACCGGTCCCCCGGACCACGGTGCGACGGGAACGCCGACCTTCTCGGCGAGGATCTTCGCCTCGACCTTGTCGCCGAGCAGACGCATGGCGTCGGCCGAGGGACCGATGAAGGTGATGCCGAGGCGGGCGCAGAGCTCGGCGAAGGCAGGGTCCTCGGCGACGAAGCCCCAGCCGACCCAGACGGCGTCGGCTTTCGCCTCGAGCAGAGCGCGCTCGAGTTCGGCGTGATCGAGGTAGGGGGTCGCCGCCGTGGTCGACGGGCGGAGGGTCACTCCTTCGTCGGCCTGACGGACGAACATCGCCCGTCGTTCGGCGTCGGTGTGCAGAGCGATCGTCCTGATGTCGTAGCCGTGCTCGGAGTTGAGCTCCCGGACTGCCCGGATGAGGCGTACGGCCGCCTCACCGCGATTGACCACTGCGATCCGCTTGAACATACTCGTTGCCACCGTTCTCCATGGTTTGTGCACGCATCGGGCGCGCGTCTCGAAGCTCCACCCCAATGAGGAGGACAAACTAACCGGTCCTACGTTCCACGTCTCGTGTTGGCGGCGCGAGCGGGAACATGTAGCGGTCGGCTCCTCGTGGTTGGCATGGGCATGCGTGTTCGTCGTCGATCCACCGGGCAGCATCCGCGGTGTCCGAAGGACCGTTTCGAACAGATCTTCGCAGCTACGGCCACCGGTTGCGGCGGTCACGTCCCCCAGGGCGAAGGCTCCGTTCGGATAACAGCATGGAGGAAACATGAGGGTTTGTCACGTTTCGCCTCCCGGTGGAAGGTCTCGCTGCGCCTCCTCGGCCGCAGTCTCCCACTGCCTCTCGGGCGCAGGGACTTTCGGTCGGGAGCGGGGCGCGGGAGGGGGCATCGCGCGTGAGGGCGCGGCCGGTACTGTGCAGTAACACCCATCGGTAACTTGCGGGACCGTTCGTGGCCCGCCTCGAACGACTCCTCGTTTGCGCTGGTACGCAGAGGTTTTCGGGTGCTCTGAACCGGTCCGCGATCCGGGACCGGGCACATCGTGCCGCACTCGGCCGGAAGTCCTGTGACATCCGTCACGAGATGCGAAAACGTGCAGCTTTCAACCGAACCGGGACGCGCGTGGCGATGCCCCGAATCGGGAGCGTCGGCGGTCCGGGTTCCGGGCCGGTTCCGGGCATTCCTCCGAGTCCTTGCGGAATCTGGAACAGTGGAAGTGTGCGCCTGCGACCCGAGTCGCAGGAGCGTGTACGGCGGACGAGCCCGCGAGGAGGATCCGTGCCCGATCGACCCCACATCCCCGACCGCGACGACGCGCCGGACCACGACGGCACGCCGGTGGACCGGCGCGCCCGGATCGCCGGGCAGGTCCGCCGATGGTGCGAGAGCGGCAGCATCGAGGGCCGGCACGCGCCGCTGTCGGATGCCGCAGCCGTCGCGCTGGCCGCCGGCCACCTCGACGAATCTGCACGCGCGATAGTGGCGAACCGCCGGCGGGCCGGACGCCGCCTGCCCGCGCTCGACGGCTTCGGGGAACTGCGCCGTCTCTCCGACGACCACGCTCGTATCCGCGCGCGCATCGCCGGTCAGCGGCCCGGCGCCGCGCGACTCGCGCTCGAGTACCGGGCCAACGAACTCGGCAAGCGCATCCGGATGGCGCGGCAGACCGTCGTGCACTCGCCGTTGCACTACGCCCAGGGGGTCCGCGCCGTGCGCCGCGACCGGCGCGACGGACTGCACCTCGAGATCGAGCAACGCGAAGCGCTGTTCGCCGCCCTGCAGCGCACCCCCGCACCCCTGCCGGTCGCTCCGGTGGAGCAGGCGCGCGAAATGGTGCTCGGTGTCGCCGTCGATCGTGTGAGCCGCTGGTCCGAGCACACCCCGCTGGCCGAGGCCGGACGCCGCGTGGCCGAACGGCTCGGGCAGGAGAGACCCGCCGGCGACGATCGCTTCGTCGACCGCTACGACACTCTGCTGTTCCTCGCCGGGTCGCTGTACGACCGCATCGAGGCCTCGGCGGCGTGGCGTTCGGATTATTTCGAGGTTCAACGAGCCCAGCTCGATCTCGCCGAGGAACTCACCCAGATCGCGGTGGACACCGTCGCCCTGCGCGATCTGCTCGACGAGCTGCGGGCCGCCGTCCGATCGGCGCCGGAAGCGCGTTCCGGGCTCGAATCGCGGGTGGCCGCGCTCGCGCCGGTATGGGATCAGATTCTCGCGCGCGTCACAGCCCTCGCGCGTATCGGAGACCTCCTCACGCGGGCCGAGGACCACCTGCACCTCGCGCACATCGCGCAGCGCACCGCGAATCTCGACGAGCGGATCGACGATCTGATCGGAAGGTCGGGTGTGCGCGAGTTGTCTGCGGAGAACACCGATTTCGTGGTCGACCAGCTCGGGGCGGCGGCCGGGTCGATGGTCGCCCTCCGCAGTGCCCTGCGAACGGACATCGCGGAGCTCACCGGGAAGGAGTGACCCGGAGTCACTGTCACCGCTCACACCGATTCGGCTGCAGGTCGGGGCGGATACCCGAAGTCGCGGGACGTGACCCGCCTCACTGGTGTATTTGTCCGAACCGGTGGTAGCTTCCTCGGGTCCGGTCGGGGGTCGATCCACAAGGGGGCGCGGTGGCGTCGCGGTTCGTGCGTACAGGTTCTGCGTTGGCTGTCGCTGTGGCGCTGGGTGTCTCGGGATGTTCGGGGTCGACGAGTGTGTCGGTCGTCGACGACCCGAGGCTCGAGGCCGAGTTCGAATCCGTCCTCGTCTCGGGGCAGACCCGCACGCTCGGGGAGATCACGGCCGCCGCGGGCATCGAGTCGTGGGACCGGATGTACTACTTCCGGGTGCCGGTGCTCATGAGCGAGCTCAACCGGATGATGCACACGCCGGGCGTGACCTGGCGCAACCTGCCGGGGGCCGATGCCGAAGGGTTGATCGTCTTCGTCTCGCAGGAGCAGGT
Organism: Rhodococcus gordoniae; assembly: GCF_001646655.1. Lineage (GTDB taxonomy): Bacteria > Actinomycetota > Actinomycetes > Mycobacteriales > Mycobacteriaceae > Rhodococcus > Rhodococcus gordoniae. Next base: position 12,652 of record NZ_LPZN01000011.1, read on the forward strand.
CGTGCGCGCGGTCGCCGACCGCGAGCCGTCGCTGTACCTGAGCGGCTTCGGGACCTCCGATTCGAGCGTCACGCCCGATGTGCTCGCCGGAATTCCTCGTCTCGCCGTCGAGTCCAGGGGGCGCTGATCCGGTAGGCGGCACCCGGCTGCCCTGTATGTCCGCTCTCGGGTAGTTTTTCTCGCAACAACGAGTGAAGACTTTCTTTCCCGAAGAGGTGTGGGGTGGCACGGGTAATCGCGACGATCAACCTGAAAGGTGGCGTCGGCAAGACCACGACGACAGCAGCGCTCGGCGAGTTCATGGCGGCGGAGTTCGGGCAGCGAGTGCTCCTGATCGACCTCGACCCGCAGACCAACCTCACCACGATGATGGTGGGGGAGGAGCGTTGGCAGGAACTGAACGAACTCGGGCGGACCCTCGCGACGCTCTTCCGGAAGGCGATCGATCCCGATGCCGACGAGTTCGACATCGAGAAGGCCGTCCAGCGTGGTGTCTCGCCCGTGCGTACGGTGCGTGATCTCGACCTGCTCGCGTCGTCCCTGGACCTCATGGACATCCAGGAAGGTCTCACCCATCAGCAGTACGCCGATCCCGGCTCGCATCGTCCCGTCGAGATCCTGCTGTCGGCAGTGCGGCCCATCGCCGATCGATACGACTACATCCTCGTCGACTGTCCGCCGAATCTCGGCATCCTCACGCTCAACGGGTTGCGTCTCGCCGACGGGTATCTGATCCCCACGATCCCCGACATCCTGTCCACCTATGGAATTCCACAGTTGCAGAACAAGATTCGGGAGCTTGCGAAGCGGACCGGGCACTCGGTGCGGGAGATCGGTCTCGTCATCACGAAATATCGCAGTGCGTCGAATCTGCACCGCACCATCATCGAGCAACTCCAGCGCGACGATCGCATCGCGAACGTCGTTCCCGCCTGGGTGCCCGAAGCCAACCAGATCGCGGCGTCCGCCGAGTACGTGCCCTACGGCACGCTCAAGCGCAAGTACGGCAACACCGGCCAGTACGACGCACTCCGTATCCTCACCGAGACGATCATGATGAATGCGCAGGTGTACCTGTGACGAATCCCGGCACCGATACCGACATGGCACAGGCGCGTCTGCGGGTGCGCATCGGCGAGGCGAGTTCGGCGCTGCTCCGCCTCGACGAGACGGCCCCCGGAACAGCGGGCGCACTGGTCGCCCTCGTGCAGGTGATCGCCGACGAGGCGGCGCGCACGCCGCGCTTCGCGAAGGCGCTGGCAACGGCGCTCTCGGTCACCACCGACGCAGCGGTCCCGGTGTCTGTTCCCGCCCTTGCTGCTCCTGCCGCTGCAGCCAGGACGCCCGCACGCCGCAGTCGGCGTGCACCCGGAGCATTCGATCCGTTCGCGGTGTACCGCGAGAACGGAGAGGCGATTCTGCGGGAGAGGCTGTCGTCCCTCGGCGTCGAGCAGCTCAAGGACATCATCGCCGAGCACGCCATGGACTACGACAAGCTCGCGATGCGTTGGCGCACGCCGTCCAAACTCCAGGACCGCGTCGTCGAACGGGTCAAGGCGCTCACCACGAAGGGTGATGTGTTCCGGTGACAGGTCACAGACGGTTCTTGTTCTGTTCATAGCCACGTATGGTCGGTCGAGACCTCCGGTCTCGACAGAGACCGCAGGACGTGGGTGCATCGAGTCGCGGATCTCGCTCGACCGCTCGATGTGCGCACCGAGAAGAGGAGCCTACATGGGGGACATCGTCCGACAGGGAGTCACGGCCTTCGTCGCCGAGGTATCGGCGCGTGGCGGCCGGGCCGAGCCGATTTCCGGGCAACGGGACGTCCGCGTACGCGGGACGGACGGCTCCGAACGAGTGGTGCGGGTGTGCTCGACGGCGAGCGATCCGTGGCTCGCGCGACGCCGGGACGGAGTTCCCGCCGCCGACGGCTCCGGGGTGTCGCACTGGGTGTTCGTCGACCTCGCGCCTCCCGCACCCGAGTTCTTCGTGGTGGACGCGGACGATATCGAAGCGGGAATCGAGGAGGAGGTCGCTCTCTGGCTCGCCGACCGTCCCGGCCGGACACCCACCGGTAGCCATCCGATCCAGCGCAGCAACGTCCTTCACGGTCGCGATCACTGGGATCTGCTCGGTCTCGCGAAGACCAGGGATCCCGGGCACGACCCGGCGCCCGCGCCCGAAACGGGCGCCCGCGTGGAACGCCCGGCCGCACCGGCGGTCGCGGAACCCGAGGCCGACGACGGGCGGCTCGCGGTGGTGGCCGACATCGGGGGTTACCGCGTCCAGGGGCGCGTCGATCCGGCGTCGGGGATGCTCGAGATCACCCGGGGGCCGATGGAGGGGCGTCGCTTCCCCGACGCCACGGCCGCGGCACGGGCGCTCGTCGCCTTCTTCGACGACCACGAGACGCTGCCCGACGGAGACACCTTCTGGCGCAGCGAGGTCCTCAAGTGAGAGTGCGCGCTCCCGGCAACGGGGGCGATTCGTTTCGATCTCGGTGACCACAACCGTCGACTCGGACGACGGATGGCGGTGAACTGGTCCGGCGCAGTACACGACGCCCGGTTCAGCTCACCGAAGGGGAGATCGCATGACCATCACCGAACTCGATCGCGACACGACCACCGCCGAATCCGTCTATGCGGCCGGGGGTATCGCGGTCACCCGGCTGGGGCAGCACATCGGTGCTCGCATCGACGGAGTGCGCTTGTCCGGGTCGTTGTCGCCCGAGACGGTCGAGGCCGTCCGCTACGCGCTCGCCGTGCACAAGGCGATCGTCTTCCGCGGTCAGCATCATCTCGACGACGAGGAGCAGTGGGCCTTCGCGGGTCTGCTCGGAACACAGACCCAGTCGCACCCCACGGTCCATTCGAAGGGCACGCGGTTGTTGCCCATCGAGGGTGCCGCCAACAGCTGGCACACCGATGTCAGCTTCGTCGACCGCATTCCGAAGGCGTCGATCCTGCGTGCGGTGACCCTGCCGCCGTACGGTGGTGCGACGACGTGGGCGTCCACGACCGCCGCCTACGAGCAGTTGCCGGGCGCATTGAAAGCGCTCGTCGACAACCTGTGGGCCCTGCACACCAACCTCTACGACTACGCCGAGAAGCTCGACGTGGGCAGTTCGGATCCGGCACTGACCGAGGAACGCCGTCTCTATCAGGACGAGTTCCGCCGCACCACCTACGAGACGATCCACCCGGTCGTGCGGATTCATCCGGAAACCGGTGAGCGCACCCTGCTGCTCGGTCACTTCGTGAAGGAGTTCGTCGGCCTGAAGCCGTCGGAGACCGCGGCGCTGTTCCAGCTCCTCCAGAGCCGGATCACGAAGTTGGAGAACACCTTCCGGTGGTCGTGGGAGAGTGGCGATGTCGCGATCTGGGACAACCGTGCCACACAGCACTACGGCATCGCGGATTTCGGCGACCACACCCGGCGGCTGCAGCGCATCACTCTCGCCGGCGACATCCCCGTCGGCGTCGACGGCACACAGGCCCGGGTCGTGCAGGGCGACGCGCGCGAGTACTCCGTGGTGGAGGAGCCGTCGCGGTTGCCCGGTTTCGGCGAGCGCTGAGCCACCGGAACGCGACACGGTCGTCGGAGCGCGAAGCATCCCGCGTCCACGACCGTGTCGCGCTCCTCGCGCCGGCTGTGTCGCGTCGTCGAGGTGAAGATCGGCATGAACGGATCGGTCGGCCCCTTTTCCCGGTACGGCTCGAGCGGGCCGGCGCCGTCGACGAGTGCCCGCCACTCGGGACTCGCGACGTCGACGACGGTCACGTGGTAGAACACGTTCTCGTCCGGACACGGGAGGAGTTCCGGCGGCCCGTTCCCGTGCGGATATCCGAGTCGCACTTCCGTCCGCGAACCCGGTGCGTATGTGTGACGGAACGCATACTCTGGGTGCACCTGCAGCATCGCGGGTGGTGATCGTCGCGCGCGCCGATCCCGTCCGCGCCGCACCGTTGCCGCCGCACGGCGGCTCGAGGAGGCCCGATGAACGCGGTTGTCGCTCCCGTCAAGCCCACGCGGCCGTATCCGCCGCGAGCGCACTCCAAGGGGGCGGTCCTTCACGACCTGATCACCACGACGGACCCGAAGAAGCTCGGACTGATGTACATCTTCACATCGTTCGCGTTCTTCCTGTTCGGTGGTCTGCTCGCCCTGTTGATGCGCGCGGAGCTCGCGGTCCCCGGCCTGCAGTTCCTGTCGAACGAGCAGTACAACCAGCTGTTCACCAACCACGGCGGCATCATGCTGCTGATGTATGCGACGCCGGTCGTCTTCGGTTTCGCGAACTACATCCTGCCGCTGCAGATCGGCGCTCCCGACGTCGCCTTCCCGCGCCTGAACGCCTTCAGCTACTGGCTGTACCTGTTCGGTGCGCTCACCGTGGCATTCGGGTTCATCACTCCCGGTGGTGCCGCGGACTTCGGCTGGACGTCCTACATGCCGCTCGCCGACGAGATCCATTCACCCGGTATCGGCGGCAACCTGTGGTTCCTGGGTCTGGCGGTGATGGGTCTGGGCACCATCCTCGGCGGCGTCAACATGATCACCACCGTGGTCTGTATGCGTGCACCGGGGATGACCATGTTCCGCATGCCCATCTTCACGTGGAACATCTTCATCACGATGATCCTCGTGCTCCTCGTCTTCCCCCTCCTCGCCGCAGCGTTCATGGGGGCTTTCGTCGACCGCGTGATCGGTGGCAACATCTACGATCCCGCCACCGGCGGCGTGCTCCTCTACCAACACCTGTTCTGGTTCTTCGGTCACCCCGAGGTGTACGTCGTCGCGCTGCCGTTCTTCGGCATCGTCTCGGAGATCTTCCCGGTGTTCTCCCGCAAGCCGATCTTCGGATACAGCGGCCTGGTCTATGCGACCATCGCGATCGCGGCGCTGTCCATCGCCGTGTGGGCACACCACATGTACGCCACCGGCGCGGTGCTGCTGCCGTTCTTCTCGTTCATGACCTTCCTGATCGCCGTCCCCACCGGTGTGAAGTTCTTCAACTGGATCGGCACGATGTGGAAGGGCCAGATCACCTTCGAGACGCCGATGCTATTCGCCGTCGGCTTCATCGTCACCTTCCTCTTCGGGGGTCTGACCGGTGTCATCCTCGCGAGCCCGCCGCTGGACTTCCACCTGCACGACTCGTACTTCGTGGTGGCGCACTTCCACTACGTGCTCTTCGGCACCATCGTGTTCGCGACCTACGCCGGCATCTACTTCTGGTTCCCGAAGATGACCGGACGCATGCTCGACGAGCAGCTCGGCCGCTGGCACTTCTGGCTGACCTTCATCGGCTTCCACACCACCTTCCTGGTGCAGCACTGGCTCGGTAACGAGGGCATGCCGCGCCGCTACGCCGACTACCTGCCGTCCGACGGGTTCACCACCCTGAACACGATCTCCACCATCGGTGCGTTCATCGTGGGCGCCTCGACGCTGCCGTTCCTGTGGAACGTCTTCAAGAGCTACCGCTACGGCCAGGTCGTCACGGTCGACGACCCGTGGGGCTACGGCAACTCGCTCGAGTGGGCGACGACCTGCCCGCCGCCACGGCACAACTTCTACGAGCTGCCGCGGATCAGGTCCGAACGCCCGGCCTTCGAGCTGCACTATCCCGACATGGTCGAGCGGATGCGCGCCGAGGCACACGTGGGCCCGGGCAGCGACAAGCACGAGGTGAACGTGCTCGAAGGCGCCGACCGCACACCGGGCGACCTTCCTCGTAAGTGATCGTCACGCGTAGAACCACCGACCGAACGCACCCGCCGAGGGGCGGAGCCGAGCGAACACGACCGGAGTCGAACTCGGCGGGAGCGTGCCCGCCGAGGCGGATGTCCTGATCGTCGGCGCCGGTATCTCCGGCATCGACACGGTGTACCAGCTGAAGACGAAGCGCCCGTCGACGACCTTCGCGGTCGACGAGCCCGCAGGGCGCTTCACGCGTATGGCGGAGACGGGGGATTCATCGATCCCAGCAGATCGTCGGGAACCCCCACCACGAGTGCCCGAGCAACGCTCGTCACTGCCGCAACGTCGCCGACACCGAGAACGGTCAGCGACGCCGTCGCCAGCGCTTCGGAGAGCCCCGCGTCGATGTCTGCGTTGTCGGCGCGGATCCCGATGACCGATTCGACGATCCGGAACGGCAGGTGGGTGCGGGGATCGCCGTCGCCGACGATCCGGGCCGCGAGACGCCGGTAGCGTTCCATCAGTTGCCGGCGCTCGTCCCGGAAACGATCGAACGGCTCGGTGCGGATCTCCGGAAGGTGGTACAGCGCTCCGAGATTCCATTTGCCCGAGCACAACTGGGCGGTGTCGAACCAGGCGAGTGCGCACAGGCGCACCTCGGGCGGCAGCGTGTCGTCGAGATGGTCGTCGAAGTCGAGGGTCGGTTCGACGGTGCCCTCGAGCAAGGCGACGAGGATGTCGTTCTTCGTGGCGAAGTGGTTGTACAGCGACGCCTGCCGGATCCCGACCGCCTCGGCGATCGACCGGGTCGACGTGGGGGAGAACCCGCGGGTGGTGAACAGTTCCGCTGCGGCATCGAGGATCTCGGCACGCGCGGTCGGTCCGGGCCGACGCGGCGCGTGGAGACGGGGGCGTCCCGGTCCTGCATGGGTCACCTCTCCACTCTGACACGGCGAAAGTGACTGCAGCACCATGGTCTTCGGTCGTGAAGATTTCGTCACACGGATGAAACACACGTCACGGACTCGTTACGCCGGGGACATTCCCCGAAGATGAGCGATCGGAAAACTGTCGATCGACAGTTTCCCCGGACCGCCGATCGGAGCGCCATGACCGAGACCCTCGCGACCGCCACCACGCACGCCGCTCGTGCCCACGCCCGAGCGCAGGCCGGAACCGTCACGGACGCGATGCCGATCGTCCCCGCCTCCTCCTGGCCCGCCCCGCCGAACGGCCGTGCGGCAGCGATGACCTGGGCCGAGACCGTCCCCGGCGGCCGCTACACCGGCAAGGTTCTCGCCCGCGGCACCCGCCTGCGGTTGCGGGACGTCGACGGCACGGCCTGCGCGCACGTGCTGCTCTTCCGTGCCGATGCGCCGCACGAGCGGCTCAACGTCGCCGACACCGTGAAGGTGCCCTGGCAGGCCTATCTCGGAACCGGGCACCCCCTGCTCTCCGACCAGGGCCGAGTACTCGCGACCATCGTCGCCGACACCTCCGGCCGGCACGACGCCCTGTGCGGCACCACCCATCTCGCCGGAAACACCGCGAAGTACGGAGCGGGAGAACTTCATTCGCCGTCGCCGGCCGGCCGGGAACTGTTCTCCGTCGCCGCCGCCAAGCACGACCTGCAACCGCGCGACCTGCCGCCGTCCCTGTCCTTCTTCCACGGCGTCCGTGTCGAGGAGGACGGAAGCCTCGTCAGCACCGGTAACGCCGGGCCCGGCGCCTACGTCGACCTCCTGATCCACCTGCCGGTGATCGTGCTCGTCGCCAACACCGCGCACCCGCTCGATCCCGATCCCGAGTTCACCACCGGCAGCCTGGAGGTTCTCGCCTGGCGAGCGCCCGAAGAACTGAATTCGCTGCCGAACACCGATCCCGAATACCAGCGCGCCGTCCTCAACACCGACGACGCCTGGGCCGCCGCCACGTCCGAAACGGAGATCCGCCGATGACCCTCACCGCAGACACCGCAGAACTCGCCCTCGTTCCCGGTCGCGTCGTCCTCGACGAGATCGTCGGACTCCGCGGACCGTGGTCGGCCGTCGTCGCCGCGGGAGACGTCCTCACGATCGTCGACCTGCACGGCAATCAGGCCGTCGACACGCTCGTCTACGACGCGCACGACACGGGCCGGCGGTACAGCGCGGCGGCCACCGTCGCCGCACAGCAGAATCTGTTCCTCACCACCGGATCCGTGCTGCGCGACTCCGAGGGCGCTCCGCTGATGACGCTCGTCGCCGACGAGGTGGGAAATCACGACACCGTCGGTGGCGCGTGCTCGCAGGAGTCGAACACCCTGCGCTACGGGCACCACACGAAGCATCAGCACGCGTGTGTCGAGAACTTCCTCATCGAGGGCGCGAAGTGGGGCCTCGGCAAGCGGGATCTCGTCTCCAACATCAACTTCTTCATGAATGTGCCCGTCGAGGCGGACGGCACCCTCGGCATCGTCGACGGACTCTCCGCTCCCGGAAAGCGCCTCGCGATCCGCGCCGAGCGCGACGTGCTCGTCCTCGTCTCGAACTGCCCCCAGATCAACAACCCGTGCAACGGCTTCGATCCCACGCCGGTTCGCATGATCGTCACCCGCGAGGAGTGAGCCTGCCATGACCACCAAGATCGGCGTAGAACGCCCCGGAATGCTCACCACCGTCCAGGACTATCCGGGTCGCACCGGATACTGGCAGATCGGCGTACCGCCCTCCGGGCCCATGGACGACCTGTCCTTCCGTCTCGGCAACGTGGCTCTCGGCAACGACGAGGGCGCCCCCGGCCTCGAGACCACGATGGCAGGTCCCGCGCTGCGTTTCACCGAGGACACCGAGGTGTGCGTGACCGGTGCTCCCGCCGTCGTCCGGGTCGACGGAGTCACCGTTCCGCAGTGGCGGCCCGTCACCGTTCCGGCCGGCGGACTGCTCGACGTCGGCGTCGTCTCCGGTCCCGGCCTGCGCGTCTACATCCTGGTCCGGGGCGGACTCGACGTTCCCGAATTCCTCGGCAGCGCCTCGACGTTCACGCTCGGCACGTTCGGTGGTCACGAGGGTCGTACCCTTCGCGAAGGCGACGTCCTCGTCGTGGGTGACGACCCCCTCGGTGAGAGCGCGCCCGTCCCGTCCGAACACGTGCCGGCGCTCGGCACGCGCTGGGAGATCGCGGTGACCGAAGGCCCGCACGGCGCCCCCGAGTTCTTCACCCGCTCCGACATCGACACCCTCTACGCCACCGAGTACGAGGTGCACTTCAACTCCGACCGCACCGGGGTCCGGCTCATCGGCCCGAAGCCGGAATGGGCCCGGACCGACGGCGGGGAAGCGGGGCTGCATCCGTCGAACATCCACGACAACGCGTACTCCGTCGGTGCGCTCGACTTCACGGGCGACACCCCGATCCTGCTCGGCCCCGACGGGCCGAGCCTGGGCGGCTTCGTGTGCCCGGTGACGGTCGTCGCCGCCGACCGCTGGAAGCTCGGTCAGCTCGCACCCGGCAACACCGTCAGGTTCGTCCCCGTGAAGTCGCAGCACAGCGCGTCGCGCCGCGAACTGGGAGTCGGTCGTCGTGCAGGTCTGTCGCTGGTCGCGTCGGGCGGCGGCGACGGCGACGACGGAGTCCTGGCCCGCCGCGACGGGCACACCGCCGTCACCTACCGCCGCAGCGGCGACGACAACGTCCTCGTCGAGTACGGCGACATGACGCTCGATCTGGCGCTGCGGGCCCGCGTGCACGCCCTGCACCAGCGCCTCGAAGCGCAGCGACCTGCCGGCCTGCTCGAACTTACCCCCGGTATCCGGTCGCTGCAGGTCAAGGTCGATCCGGATGTCCTGCCGGTACCGGTCCTGCTCGGTCTGCTCGCCGAGGTCGAGGACGGTATCGGCGACAGCGACGAACTGGAAGTGCCCAGCCGTCAGGTGCGCCTGCCGCTGTCCTGGGACGATCCGGCGACCCGCGAGGCCATCCAGCGCTACATGCACGGCGTGCGGTCGGACGCGCCGTGGTGCCCGTGGAACATCGAGTTCATCCGTCGGATGAACGGCCTCGACACCGTCGCCGACGTGTTCGACACGGTGTTCGCCGCCGACTACATGGTGCTCGGACTCGGCGACGTCTACCTCGGTGCACCGGTCGCGACACCGCTCGACCCGCGGCACCGGCTGGTCACCACCAAGTACAACCCGGCCCGCACGTGGACACCCGAGAACGCGGTCGGGATCGGCGGTGCGTATCTGTGCATCTACGGCATGGAAGGCCCCGGCGGATACCAGTTCGTCGGCCGCACCACCCAGGTGTGGAATCACCGGCACCCGCAGCCGGCCGGGCCCTTCGAGGACGGAACGCCGTGGCTGCTGCGGTTCTTCGACCGGATCTCCTGGTATCCCGTCGACCCCGGGGAACTGCTCGATCTGCGCGCCGATCTCGCGGCCGGTCGTGGCGGGGGAGTGGAGATCACCGACGGGACCTTCTCGCTGGCAGACCACCGGAAATTCCTCGCCGACAACACATTCTCGATCGCGGAGTTCCAGGCGACCCAATCCGTCGCCTTCGCGCAGGAGCGGGCACGGTGGAAGGCGACCGGCGCATGACGACCGCCGAACGGATCCGGCTCGCGGGAACCCGGTTCGAGCGAACCCTGCTGGCGCGTCCGGGCACCGAACCCGACACCACCACCCGGGTCACCTGGGTGCAGGGCGAGAAGTTGTACTGCGATCTGAGACAACCCGCCTCACTGCCTGTGGTGACGGCCTCGACCGCGAACGACATGAACTTCGACGATCTCGTGGCACTCGCGACGCAGGACGGTTTCGCAGGCCGGTTGCTCGACCGCGGCGATCACGTCGAGTGGGAACGCGCCGTGTCGTTCCACCCGCTCGGTCCGACACCCGACGCCGGCAGTCTGGCCCTGCTCGACGCGGACACTATCGTCGAACACGGTGTGTACGAGGACTACACGGAACACTGGCACACCGCCGGCGTCTCGTCCGACATCGAGGAGTATCTGCTCGAGGACATCGACACCGGGGCGACCGCGGTACTCGTGCGGGTGGGGGAGACCTTCGCGTTCGCGCGCGGCCGCGACCGCACCCCCGGATCCGGTTCTCTGCTCGAACGCATCAGGGGGGCGGCGACACTCCGCGAGGCCCGCGCAGTGCTCGACTGCGAGGTCGCCGTCGGCCGAGTGTGCGCCGGCCGATGGAACATCACCGCATCGACTCTCCCGTACTGGATCGGGGACTACCTCGACCCCGCTTTCGGAGACGAGATCCACACGAGCGACGTCACATTCGGCGGAACACCCGTCACGAGGCGGTGGCGTCCGCTCGACCCGAACCTCAGGACGGAACCATGACCTTCACCAGCATCCCCGTCGTCGACGTACACGCACTGGTCTCCGCCGACGACAGCGGACGGGACGCAGTCGTCGAGGAACTCGGGCGTGCCGCCCGCGAGGTCGGTTTCGCTCAGATCGTCGGGCACGGTATCGATCCCACCCTCATCTCGGGACTGAAGACAGCCGCAGAACGCTTCTTCGCACTGCCCGACGAAACCAAGATGTCGGTCTACATAGGCACTTCGTCGAACCACCGCGGCTATGTGCCGCCGGGTGAGGAGGTGTTCGCCGGTGCCACACCCGATCACAAGGAAGCGTTCGATCTGTCCATCGATCTTCCCGCCGGCGATCCGGACTATCTGGCCGGCAATCCACTGCTCGGACCGAACCAGTGGCCCGAACTGCCGGACTTCGAGAAGCCCGTGGGGGCGTACTACGATGCCGTATTCGGTCTGGGCCGTGTGCTTCTGAGGGCTTTCGCCGAGACGCTCGGTGAGCCGTCCGACCTGTTCGATCGGTATGTGACGACACCGCCGGCGCAGTTGCGGATGATCCATTATCCCTACGATCCCAGTGCATCCGACCGCCCCGGTATCGGCACTCACACCGACTACGAAATGTTCACGCTGCTCCTGCCCACGGCGCCGGGGCTCGAAGTGGTCAACGCCGACGGAGACTGGATCGAGGTCCCCTACCGCGACGATGCTTTCGTACTGAATATCGGTGACCTGCTGGAGATCTGGACGAACGGTGTGTTTACAGCGACGTCACATCGGGTGCGTAAGGTTGCTCAGGAGCGTTACTCGTTCCCCTTGTTCTTCAACGTCGACTACGACACCCGGGTCGAGCCGCTGGAGAGGTTCGTCGACGCGGACGGACCACGATACGACGGAGTGACGGCCGGCGAACATCTGTTCGCGCAGACTGCTCAGAGCTTCACCTATCTCCGCAACCGGCTCGCCTCCGGCGAGATCGTTCTTCCCGACAATGCCCGCCCCCTCTATTCGCTCGGACGCGAAGCCCAACGCAGCGCTCCTGCCGTCTGACCTTCTCCATACGGAGCTGCCATGATCATCACCGGTGTTGCCGTGTGCCTCGTCGTACTTCTCGGGGCCGGCTTCTACTCCACCCGCAAGGTCCGCGGACAGGCGGGCAACTTCTTGCTCGCCGGTCGCTCGCTGGGCGCACCCGTTCTCGCCGTCCTGCTCATGTCCCAAGTCATCGACTCCAACGCGACCCTCGGTTCGGCCGACCTCGCGGCCGGATTCGGATTCTGGGCCGGCGCGGCGATGCCCCTCGGCGTCGCGCTCAGTGTTCTGCTCGTCGGAATCTTCTTCGCGAAGCGCCTGCGGGCGACCGGCGTGGTGACCCTGCCGGAGTTCTTCGCCCGGCGCTTCGGGCGCGGCACCGAGATCACCGCCTCCGTCCTCACCGTGGGCAGCTTCGGCATCCTCCTCGCCGGCAACCTCGTCGCGCTGGCCTACCTCCTGCAGTACTTCCTCGGTCTGAACTACACCGCTGCGGTACTGGTGATCATCCCGTTCGTGCTCGCCTACACGATGGCCGGCGGCATGTTCGCGAGCGTCTACACCGGCATGGTCCAGTTCGCCGTGATGGCCGTCGGCATCGTCTCCCTCCTCGCATGGGTGGCCCTCGGTCCCGGCTTCACCCACGGTGACGGCCTCGGCATCGGTGATCTCGGGCAGCTCACCGACCCGGCGCAGGGCGCCGCGATCAACTGGGCCACGATCGTCGCTCTCGGACTCGGCAACCTCGTCGCGATCGACCTGATGCAGCGTGTGTTCTCCGCCAAGTCGCCGCACGCGGCGCAGCGCGCCTGCTTCTCCGCGGCGACCGGCATTCTCCTGCTGTGCGTGCCGCTCTCGTTCGTCGCTCTCGCCGCGGTCTCGATCGTCGGTGACAGCGCTGCCGACGCACCGATCCTCTACGTCCTGCTCGGGCAGTACACCCCTCAGTGGTTGTCGATCCTGGTCCTGTCCGGTCTGGTCACCGCGTCGCTGACCACCATCAGTGGGGTGCTGCTGTCCACCGCGACGGTCCTGGTGCGCAACGTCTTCCGAGTCGGCGGCGAGAACGCCGCGATGTCCTCGGACGTCATGAAGGCCACGCGTCTGCTCATGCTGCCCATGGCGGCCTTCGGCGCGCTCGTCGCCCTGCGCGTTCCGCAGACGGGCATCCTTCTCACCCTCACCTTCGACCTTCTGCTCGCCTCGCTCGTCGTTCCGTTCATCCTCGGGCTGTTCTGGTCGCGTGGGGACGGGCGTGCCGTGGCCGCCGCCGCGATCGCCGGGATCACGGTGCGCGCCGGCTTCTTCGTCCTCACCCCGACGATCTACGGCGTCGACAACACCCTGCTGTACATCCCGAACTCACTGGTCACCTCGTCCGTCGACGGCTGGACCACCTTCATCGGATTCCTGGTGTCGCTGGTCGCCTACGTGACGGTCGCGCTGGTGCGACGCCCCGTCCGCGCGGTCACCGTTCCGGAGCCGGCCGTCCTGCCTGCGAAGCAACCGGTCGCGGTGTAGCTCGCGCGCCGAACCGGGGTTCGCTACCGCAACACGCGGGGCGAACCCCGGTTCACCGCGTCAGCTTCGCGGCGCGACGCGCAGCCTGCCGGAGTCTCTCCGTCACGACGTCGAACCGTTCCAACTCCGCCCACGTCCAGCGCACCACTTCGTAGCCCGCGTCGCGGATCGCGTCCTGCCGGAGCTTCTCGTCGAACACATCGCGCGGATCGGAATACTTGATCCGCCCGTCGAACTCGCCGACGACGCCGTTCTCCCAGAAGAAGTCGACGCGATAGCGTCGCCCGTTTCCACCCACGATCTCGTACTGGAGGATCGGTCGCGGGAGTCCCGCTTCGGCAATACGTAGACGCGACAGCGACTCTCCTGCACTCTCGCTGCGACCGTCCAGGAACGGCACCACCGTGCGGGCACGTGCCAGGCCGTGGCGAGTCCGGGCATCGACCAGCGCGCGTGAAACCTGTTCACGCATAACGGGGTACAGACGAAGGGCGGAATCGCCGGCGATCACGGCCTGCTCCTTCGGGAGCGTGCGTGCGAGGTCGACGACGGTCCGTGCGGCCGACGTGACGGGTACTCCGTCGACGACCACCACGTCGTCGCCGAGTTCGGTCGGATGCACATGGATCTGCGAGGTGACGCGGCCGCGCCGCGTGGCAGGTCGGGAGATGTGGACGAGATCGAGTGGGACGTCCCATAGCTCGAGTCCGTGCAGGGCCGCGGCCGACGCGTGGCTGAGCGCCTCGTCGGGACCGAGCGTCGCTCCGACATGTCGGGCACGGACTCGGTGGACGCCGACCGGCCCGAGTGCGTCGAGGTCGCAGCGGTGCAGATAGCAGCCGCGTCCGACCCGTACGAGTGAGCCGGTGCGAACGGCAGTGCGGATCTCGGTGTCCGAGAGACCCGCGAGGGCGAGCGAGGCGTTGGTGAGGATGTTCGGATCAGTCACAACGACGATCCTGCGCGGTACGACACCCACCGAACCTGCGACGATCTCCGATCCGGGGCACCTGTGGATCGATCGCGGGGTTGGGGACAAACTCTGTTGGGAGGCCGTTGACGCGCCGAACCGGGTTCGCGCGTGCTACAGCGGCGGCGAACCCCGGTTCGGCGCGTTCCTCGCTTCCTCGAAGACGATGTCCCCGAGGAGGGTGCACTGCTCCACCGCGGAAGGCGGCTGCATGTTTGGGGATCATGACGCCCCTCACCGGGATGGGTAGTGGTGAATCCATGGCACTCCCGGTGGGGACGTCGAGAGGGAACGGCAGTCGTGTGTCGGACGCCGAACGTCCGTCGACCCTGTTCGCGCGCCGAACCGGGGTTCGCTGCCGTAACACGCGGGGCGAGCCCCGGTTCACCGCGTCAACGACCGGTCCATGAACGACCCTCTGTTGTGAGCCAGATCACCAGGGCTGAAGCAGCTGTCCGTTTCCGCAGGTCACCAGGCAATAACACGCTGTTCGCCGCGGGGTCTGGGTCTCGATGTGATCCAGAAGCCATGGAGTCGTGGAAACACAATCGCTACCGTTGATGGCGATCGAGTGCCCGAAACGGGCGAATGGAAGTGAGAGATCATGGGCAGTTCTCCAGCCCCTGAGCGAACAGCCGAATATCCCAGACCTTCGCACACCCTCCTTCATCTCACCGATACGCACCTCGTCGGTGGAGACGAACTCCTCTACGGCACCGTCGACGCCGACACCCGCCTCGGGCTGATCCTCGAGGACATCCGTGCGTCACAGGTCCGTCCCGACGCCCTGGTGTTCACCGGCGACCTCGCCGATCGCGGTCAACCCGACGCCTACCGCAAGCTCCGCAGGCTCGTCGAGCCGCTGGCGGCGGCGCTCGGTGCCGACATCGTCTGGGCCATGGGGAACCACGACGACCGGGCCGTTTTCCGAGAAGAGCTCCTCGACGAAGCGCCCGCCGGCGCGCCCATCGACGAAGTCCACAGGGTCGGCGGACTGCGGATCATCACGCTCGATACTTCGGTTCCGGGCCATCACCACGGCGAGGTCTCTGCCGAGCAGCTCGCCTGGCTGGCCGACGAGCTCTCGACACCCGCGCCGTTCGGTACCGTTCTCGCACTGCATCATCCGCCGGTGCCCAGCGTCTTCGACATGGCCGTGCTCGTCGAACTCCGCGACCAGGCCGGTCTCGCCGAGGTGCTGCGCGGCACCGATGTGCGTGCCATCCTCGGTGGCCACCTGCACTACTCGACCTCGGCGACGTTCGCGGGCATCCCGGTGTCGGTTGCCTCGTCGACCTGTTACACGCAGGATCTGAACGTTCCGGTCGGGTCGCAGCGTGGGCACGACGGCGCGCAGGGCTTCAACCTCGTGCACGTCTATCCCGACACGATCGTGCATTCGGTGGTGCCCAGCGGAAGTTACGCCACCGCCGGGCAGCCCCACACGGCCGAGGATGCGGCGCGACGTCTGGCCGAAGCCGGCATTCGCATCCCCGAGAACCCCGACCTCACCGTTCGCGTCTAGTCGATGTCCGGTCGACCCGGGTAGTCGGTTTCCCAGGGCGCCGGAACGGGGTAGTACCGCTCGAGGAACTGCGTGACCTTCGCCGTCCGCAACTCCAGGTCGACTTCCGGTGTACTGCCGTCGTTCAGGCAGAACAGGTCGAGGTTGCGCCGGGCCAGGATCGTGTCCAGCCGTCGCAGTCCGGTCTTCGCCGTGGTGTCCACGTACGCCACCTTCGCCGTCGTCTGCTGTACCGCACGGCCGGTCAGCAGTGTGTAGTAGTGGTAGAAGGAATTCGTCACCGAGATGTTGTCGGCAGCCCGGAACGGGCTCGCCGCCGTCGCGGCGAACTCGTCCGCGAACTCCTGTTCCATCTCCGCCATGATCGACCTGCGAAGCGGGACCGGCGTGTGCTCGAGATGCCGGGTGATGGTGGCCCCGAATCGGTCCTGCAGCAGCGTCCGGTTCATGCGGGCGGAGTTCTCGAAACCGCTGCGCGACGAGTGGTTTCGGCCGAGACCGATCCGCACGTCGCACTCGATGAACTTGCCGACGCCGCCGCCGGAGAAGAACAGGCTCGGGCTCACCCGGCGACCGAAGAACATGTCGTCGTTCGAGTACAGGAAGTGCTCGGACAGCCCCGGGATGTGGTGCAGCTGCGACTCGACCGCCATCGAGTTGTAGGTGGGCAGCGCCGACGGGTCGGCGAAGAACTCCTCACTGCGGACGAACGTCACGCGCGGATCGTCGGCGAGCCACGCCGGTCGCGGCGAGTCGGTGGCGACGAAGATCCGCCGCACCCAGGGTGCGTACATGTGGACCGAACGCAGGGCGTACTTGAGTTCGTCGATCTGCCGGTAGCGCGCCGGCGAGTCGTCACCCTCACCGACGACATAGTTCTGCATGAGCTTCGCGCGCTCGGCCTGGAACGACGTCGACGACCCGTCGACCCAGGAGAATACGAGGTCGATCTCGAACGGGATGTCGCCGGGATGGCGGTCGAACATGCCTTCGATCGTGGGCCACAGCTGCCCGTACCGTTCGACGGTCGTCCGGCGCATCTCGTCGCGCCGTGCGGTCGTGCGGGTCAGAGCATTCGGGCGAGGCATGATCACTTCGTCGTCGGTGTAGGTCCACAGCTCGATGTCCACGCCGTTCGACGCGCCGTACCGCAGCCCGCTGGTCAGCTCGACCCGCGGGCGGAACAGCCGGAACACCCGATTCTTCTTGGCGGGCGACAGGTGTCCGTCCGCGACGAGGGTCGAGCGACGCTTCGAACCGACGGCCTTCGAGTAGAAGGGTTCGTCGGAGCATCCCTCGGCGAGAGCGGCACGCAGCCTCTTGCGGTCGGACCGGTCGATCGCCAGGATCGGACGTTCGCTGTCGTCGCGCACGAGCAGGTAGTCGATGCGCGCCCGGTCGAGCACGCGGCGCAGGAACAGCACGTCCTCGATCTGCGCTTCGTCCGGCGTGGTGGTGGTGATGGGGATCGCGTAGCGATCCTCGAACCACACGACGTCCTCGTGGCGCGCGGGTCCGCGGACCGGGGCACGGTCGAGCGGCGGGGCGTCTCCGACCTGCTGGGAAAGGGAGACGTAGGGAGCGTTGTAGGGGGCCGGCGAGTGCGTCGGAATCTCCTTTCGCGGGTCGGGTCAGGAAAGGCTCATTTTAACGCCGATCTGAGCTAAGTTTCCGGGTCGGTGATGTGACGATCCGATGAACGCCGACGCCGACGGTCTCGACGGGGTCGAGATCCCGAGGTGTAACCTGTGCGCAGGACTCGACACGGGGTGCCGGACACGGCTGAGAGAACACCCGTCGAACCTGATCTCGATTATGCGAGCGAAGGGATGCCGAGCCGGCGACAGGCCTGAGGTCTGTCGCCCTCACGCACCCTTCCCGACACAGGGAAGGCACAGAAAGATGTCACTGCAGAACCGGATCGTCCTCGTCACCGGTGCCGGTCGCGGCCTCGGCCACAGCATCGCGCAGGCGTTCGCCGACGAAGGAGCCGCCGTCGTTCTCGATTACCGGCGCAGCGGCGAGAGCGCGCACGAACTGGCCGACAAGATCGGACCCGAGCGGGCCGTCGCTCTGAAGGCCGATGTCACCGACCGCGCCGACGTCGAGTCGCTGTTCGCGCGGGCCCGCGAGCACTTCGGGCGACCCGTCACCACGGTCGTCAACAACGCCCTGCCCGACTTCTCGTTCAACGGCGACGCCCGCGCCAAGGCGGACGAGATCGGATACGCCGAATTCGGTGCCCAGTTCGACGGGGTCGTCGGTGGTGCCGTCAACGTCATCCAGGCCGCGCTGCCGGGCATGCGGGAAGCCGGCGGCGGCAGCGTCGTCAACATCGGCACCAATCTGTTCCAGCATCCGGTGGTCCCGTACCACGACTACACCGCCGCCAAGGCCGCGCTGCTGTCGCTGACCCGCACCTTCGCCGCCGACCTCGGCCCCGACGGGATCCGCGTCAACATGGTCTCCGGTGGTCTGCTGCGCACGACCGACGCATCGTCGGCGACGCCGGAGGCGGTGTTCGACCTCATCGCGTCGTCGACGCCGCTGCGGAAGGTCACCACCCCCGAGGATTTCGCGGCCACGGTGCTGTTCTTCGCATCCGACTGGTCGCGGGCCGTCACCGGGCAGAACCTGGTGGTCGACGGAGGACTGGTGATGAACTGATGCCCGGACCACGCACCCTCCACCTCAACGCCTTCCTCTACGGCGTCGGGCACCACTCGGCGGCATGGCGCCATCCCGACTCCGCCGCCGAACGCATCGGCGACATCACATATTTCGAGGAGCTTGCCCGCACCGCCGAACGAGGACGCCTCGACGCCGTGTTCTTCGCGGACGGTCACAGCGTCAACCCGAAGTACACGGCGGGCACCACCTGGTTCCTCGAACCCCTCACCGCGTTGGCGGCCATGGCGCGCGCGACCGAGCACATCGGTCTGGTCACCACCGTTTCGGCAAGCTTCTTCACGCCGTTCCACGCGGCACGGATGCTGGCCTCGCTCGACCACATCAGTGGTGGCCGCGTAGGAGCCAACATCGTCACCTCGATGTTCGACGACGAAGCGCGCAACCACGGATTCGACGCGCTCCCGCCGCACACGGAGCGATATGCCCGGGCGGAAGAGTTCATCGAAGTGCTGTGCGCACTGTGGGATTCGTGGGACGACGGCGGTGTCCTCGTCGACCGGGCCGGCGGCAGGTTCCTGGACTCCTCCGCGATCCGTCCGATCCATCACCGGGGCAAGCACTTCCGCGTCGACGGTCCCCTGACCGTGCCGCGGTGCCCGCAGGGCCGTCCCGTGTTGTTCCAGGCCGGAGCATCGGAGACCGGCCGCAACCTCGCGGCCCGCCACGCCGAGGCCGTCTACTCGGTCGCGTGGGACATGACCGCGGCGCTCGAGTACGCCACCGACGTGCGTGCACGCATCGCCTCCGTGGGCAGGGACGCCGGTTCGGTCGCCATCCTGCCGGGGCTCGTGACCTACGTCGGCCGCACCGAAGACGAAGCGTGGGCGAAGAAGGCGGAACTCGACGCTCTGCTCGACATCGACGCCGCCCTCGCCCAACTCGGAGTCTTCACCGGTCAGGACTACACGCGCCACGATCTCGACGCTCCCGTCGGCGACCTGCCGCCCATCGAGGAGTTCACCGGTCCGCAGGGCCGCTATGCGACGGTGCAGCGCATCATCGAGACCCGGCGTCCCACCTTGCGCGAGCTGCTCGGTTACCTCGCGGCGGGTGGTGGCCACGCGACGATGATCGGCACCCCCGAATCCGTCGCCGACAGCATCGAGGAATGGTTCACCGCGGGTGCCTGCGACGGTTTCAACCTGATGTGT
This sequence comes from Rhodococcus gordoniae, assembly GCF_001646655.1. Classification (GTDB taxonomy): domain Bacteria; phylum Actinomycetota; class Actinomycetes; order Mycobacteriales; family Mycobacteriaceae; genus Rhodococcus; species Rhodococcus gordoniae. Next base: position 32,576 of record NZ_LPZN01000011.1, read on the forward strand.
CCCGCCTATCCGGATTCCCTCGACGACTTCGTCGATCTCGTGGTCCCGGAACTGCAGCGCCGCGGCCTGTTCCGGACCGAATACCCCGGGTCGACCCTGCGCGACTCGCTCGGTCTGAAGGCGGTGTAGCAAAGCGCGAACCGGTCATCGGAGCGGGTTGTAGCGCGCACCGATGACCGTTTCGCGCTCTGAAGCTTCGCGACGCGCCTGTTGCCGGCGACGTGCACGCTCGAACCGATCGACGACGACGTGGAATCGCGACAGCTCCGCCCAGTTCCAGCGGATCACCTCCAGCCCGAGATCCCGCAACGCATCCTCGCGCGCCTTCTCTGCGAGCAGGTGGTGACGTCCGGTGTATTTTCCGGCGCCGTCGAATTCACCGACGATGCCGAGTTCACACCACAGGAAGTCCACCCGGTACCGGCGTCCGTCGCGAACGGCGATCTCCTGCTGCAGGTCGGGTATCGGTAGACCCGCCTCGATCATGTGCAACCGCGACAGAGATTCGCCGACGCTCTCGCTCCGCCCGTCGACGAGGCGCGCGACCGACTCCGCCGCGACGATCCCGGTCCTGCCGCGACATGCAGCAACGATCCGGGGCAGGTCGAGGCGCGCCGTCGGATCCGCGCGCAACGCCGAGTCGCCGATGACGAGAGCGCGCGGACGCGACAGTGTGCGCGCGACGTCGACGACGGTACGAGCGAGCGACGTGACGCGCAGACCGTCCACGTCGACGACGTCACAGTCCAGGTCGGAGGTGTGGATGTGCAGGTCGTCGCTCACCCGGCAGCTGCGCGTCGACGGGCGCGTGAAGTGGATCCGTCCCAGCGGCGCGTCCCAGACGTCGAGGCCGTGGACGACCGCGGCCGTTACATGACTGAGCGCCTCATCGGCTCCGAGGCGGGAGCCGACGAGGTGTGCCCGGGCGAGGTGAACGCCCACGGGGCCGAGGGCGTCGACGTCCTCTCGTGTCATGTACGTGCCGCGAGCGATCCCGACGAGCTCGCCGTACCGGAGTCGTGTGCGCACCGCACGATCCGAGACGCCGGCCTCGGCGAGCATCGCCCTCGTCCACACCTGTCGGGTCATGGACCGATCATCGGGCACGGCCGGGGACCCGGCCGTGCCCGCCCACCGGACGCCGGTACGATCAGCCTCCCGGCGTCGGCGCGGGTGTGCTCTCCTCTGCGTCGGGAGCGCGTGCCGGATCGCCCGGCGCCTGATAATCGGAGCCGTAGAAGATCGGCAGGATGCCCTTGACGAGGGTGAGCGCCGAACCTTCACCCGACGGCACCGTCGACAGATTCGTGGCGATGACGATCGTCAGGTCGGTGTCCGGGTCGTGGCCCATGAAGGTCATGAAGCCCGGAAGCTGCCCGTCGTGTCCGAGCAGCGGCCCGAACCGGGCCATGCCGAGCCCGTATCCGGCGGTTCCCCCGCCCACCGATTGCACGCTGTCGAGCCGGGTCTGCTGCATCTGTCGGTCGAGCAGCCCACCGCCGACCAGTGCCTTCACATAGGTCGTCATGTCGTCGACGGTGGAGATCGCAGCGCCCGCCGTCCACGCCCAGGAGGGATTGTCGTCGGTCACGTCGTTCGGCTTCAGTGTTCCGGCGACCGCTGCGGCCTGCTGGTCGTCCGGCAGTTCGAAGGTGTCGATGGTGGAGACGTTGGTGCCGAACATGTAGCCCTGCGGATGCGGATCCGGGATCGAGGCGTCCTCGATCGCCGGGAACGAGGTGTTCCCGAGTTCGAGTGGAGCGAAAATGCGCTCGTCGAACGCATCCGCCACCGGCATGCCCGTCAGTTCCTCGATGACGAGTCCGAGCAGCACCGTATTGGTGTTGCTGTATTCGAACTGTTCCCCGGGCGGGAAGTTCACGGGCCGAGAGAACGCGATCTGCAGCAACTCCTCCTGCGTCCACACCTTCTCGGGTTCGCGGTCCAGTGTCGCGTTGAACTCCGGATCGAAGGTGTAGCTGTACAGGCCGCTCCGCATCTCGGCGAGCTGCGCGATGGTGATGGTGTCGCCGTTCGGGACACCGTCGATGTACTTCGAGATCGGGTCCTCGAGCGACACGCGACCTTCCTGCACCAATTGCAGGATGGCGGTGACGGTCATCGTCTTCGTGTTGCTGCCGATACGGAAATGGTCGTCGGCGGAGATCGGCTCGTCGGTGTCGAGGATGGACGTACCGAACGTGCCGGTCCAGTCACCGCGGTCGGGGGAGCTGATCTGTATCACCGCGCCGGGAATGGCGTTGTCGCGCATCAACCGGTCGACGGTCGATTCCACCTCCGCCACATACTCGGGCCCGGCCTCCTCGGAGGAGGCAGGGGACGTCGCGGACTCGGGCTCGGTGGTGTCGGAACTGCACGCCGAGACGGCCAGTACGACCACCGCCACGAGTGAGGTTGCGAGTGTCTTCATCGATCGTCTGCTTTCGGGATCGGTGGTCCCCGAAAGAGCAGGGGACTCTGTGGTGGTGTCACGAATCCGGACATTTCCCGCTGTCGAGGTGAATTTTTCACCCCCTCCGAACGATTCCGATCGCAGTGTCCCTCATGTCATCCTTGGAACAGGGCCGAATCCGTGTACGGAGGTCAGATCATGAAGGCACTGGTGTTCCACGGGCCGGGGAAGCGATCCTGGGAGGACGTTCCCGACGCAACCATCCAGGACAGTACCGACGCGGTGGTGCGGGTCGACGCGGTCACCATCTGCGGCACCGACCTGCACATCCTCGGAGGGGATGTGCCCGAGGTGACCGACGGCCGGATCCTCGGCCACGAGGCCGTCGGCACCGTGGTCGAGGTGGGGGACGGAGTGCAGACACTCGCTCCCGGCGACCGAGTGCTCGTCTCGTGTATCACCGCGTGCGGTACGTGCCGCTTCTGTCGCGAGAGCCGGTACGGGCAGTGCCTCGGAGGCGGCGGCTGGATCCTCGGGCACCTGATCGACGGCACCCAGGCCGAACTGGTCCGAGTTCCGTACGCCGACAATTCGACCCACCGCATTCCCGACGGCGTGAGCGACGAGCAGATGCTCATGCTCGCCGACATTCTGCCCACCTCCTACGAGGTCGGCGTACTCAACGGCTGTCTTCGACCGGCCGACGTCGTCGTCGTCATCGGAGCCGGACCCATCGGACTCGCCGCGATCCTCGCCGCACGACTGTTCAGCCCGAGCCGCATCGTTGCCGTCGACCTCGCCGACAGTCGCCTCGACGCGGCGAAGGCGTTCGGGGCTAACGTCGTGGTCAACAGCGGTCGCGAGGACGCGGCGGCCGTCGTCCGAGATCTCACGGGAGGTCTCGGCGCCGATGTCACCGTGGAGGCCGTCGGCTATCCCGAAACGTTCGAGCAGGCGGTCGCGCTCGTCAGGCCGTGCGGACACGTCGCGAACATCGGCGTGCACGGCAAACCTGCGACCCTGCACCTCGAGGACATCTGGATCAAGAACCTGACGATCACCACCGGCCTGGTCGACACCTACTCGACGCCCACACTGATCGGTCTCGTGAGCAGTGGTCAGCTCGACACGTCGCCGATGATCACGCACCGGTTCGCGCTCGACGAGTTCGAACAGGCCTACGACGTGTTCTCCCGTGCCGGCGAGACCGGTGCGCTGAAAGTACTCCTCACGGCCGGGTCGTGACGCTCATTCCTGCTGATCGGCGATATCGAGAAGCTGCTGGATCTGCTCCGGCTCGACCCCCGGAGCGAACCCGGCGAGACGACCGAGCGGCATCGACGCCGCCATCTTCAGAACACTCTCGTCGACCCCGACCTCGCCGCCGAGCGAACCGAACGCCTGCAGGACGATCTCGGCGGCCGCGGGGTTCTGGAACAGTTCTCCGAGAGACGACTCCATCGTCAGCGGAATTCGCACCGCGTCGCCCGTCACGTCGACGGTGAGCGTCTGCCGGATGTCGCGGCTCGACGCACCGATGTCGATGCTGTACGTGCCACCTTCGACCACCCAGGAATCGACGCGGGTGTCCCAGTAGGCGAGGTCGTCGCGTCGGATACTCACGGCGACACGTTGCGATTCGCCGGATTCCAGACGGACCTTGGTGAAGCCCTTCAACTCTCGCGGCGCCCGCGCAACGGACGAACCGGGTGCACCGGCGTACACCTGCACGACCTCGGCGCCCGCACACCCACCCGTGTTGGTGACGGTGACGTGCACCGTGAGATCGCCGTCGGATTCCACAGCGGCATCGGAGTATTCGAACGTCGTGTACGACAAGCCGTGACCGAAGGGGAAGGACACGTCGAGGCGACGCGCGTCGTACGAGCGGTATCCGACGAACAATCCTTCTCCGTACCGCACATGGCCGTGTTCGCCCGGGAAGTTCGTGTGCGCCGGGGTGTCCTCGAGCCGGATCGGGACGGTCTCCGCGAGGCGGCCGCTCGGATTCACGTGCCCGTAGAGCACGTCGGCGACGGCGCCCCCACCGGCCTGCCCGAGCAGCCACCCTTCCACGATCGCAGGAACACGGTCGGCGAAGCCGCTGAGCCGCACGACACCGCCGTTCGACAACACGACGACGACGTTCGGGTTCGCCGTCAGCACAGCATCGAGCAGCGCGGTCTGACGCTGCGGGAGTTCGAGGTCGTCGCGGTCGAAACCTTCGGATTCGAGTTCGGCGGGTACACCGAGGAACACGACCGCGATATCGGCGTCTGCGGCACGCTTCACCGCCTCGTCGACGAGTGCGGCCGAGTCCGATCCGTCGAGCGCGTAACCGGCGGCGAAGGGAACGTCCCGGCCGGACAGCGACCGGATCTCGTCGAGCGCGTTGTCGAGGCGCGTCGGTTCGATCCGGGACGATCCGGCGCCCTGGTAGCGCGGCGTGCGGGCCAGTTCGCCGATCACCGCGATGTTCGCGTCGGTGGCGAGAGGGAGCAGGTCGTTCTCGTTGCGGAGCAGGACGATGCTCTGCCCGGCCACCTCGCGTGCGAGGGCGTGATGGGCATCGGCGTCGAAGGTCGCGCGGGGATCGGACGCAGCGACGGCCTTCTGCACCAGTTCGATCACCCGCGCGGCTGCCGTGTCGAGGACCGATTCGTCGACCGTGCCCGCCCGTACCGCCGCGACGATCTCGGCGTCCGTACGACCTCCTGTGGACGGCATCTCGAGATCCAGACCTGCCGCGAGGGACGCGACGCGGTCGTCGACAGCACCCCAATCGCTCACGACCAGACCCTCGAAACCCCACTCGTCGCGCAGGACGTCGGTGAGCAGCCACGGGTTACGGGACGAGTACACCCCATTGATCCGGTTGTACGAGCACATCACCGTCCACGGCTGCGCGTCGCGCACGACCCGCTCGAAGGCACGCAGGTAGATCTCCCGCAGTGGCCGCGGGTCGACGTCGGCGGAGACCCGCATCCGGTCGGTCTCCTGGTTGTTCGCCGCGAAGTGCTTGAGTGACGCACCGACCCCCTGCGACTGCATGCCGTGCACGAGCGCAGCGCCCAGAACACCCGAGAGCAGCGGATCCTCCGACAGGTACTCGAAGTTCCGGCCGCACAAGGGGGAGCGCTTGATGTTGATACCGGGCCCGAGCAGGACACCGACCTGCAGTGCGCGGGCCTCCTCGCCCAACGCCGCGCCGACGCGCTCGAGCAACTCCGGGTCGAAGGAACACCCCAGCGCGACGGCAGGCGGGAAGCAGGTCGCGGGCACGGACGAGTGCAGACCGAGATGGTCGCCCTCGGCGGTCTGTTTCCGCACACCGTGCGGCCCGTCGGTGAGCATGATCGAGGGGATGTTCTCGCGCGCAATCGGTTCGGTGTGCCAGAAGTCGAGGCCGCTGGTGAGCGACGCCCTCTCCTCGACGGTCAGTCGCGCCACGATCTCGAGAGGTGAGCGGTCGGTCATGCTGCTCCTTCGGCGGGGTCGGTCCGCTGCACCATAACCCCTGGGGGAGACGGACGATATCGACGGAGCCGGCGCGCGTGGTACATCGGGAGGGCGGTGTCGATCCTGTCGGTCGACTGGTCGAGAATGTCCGATTGTGGCGGTTTTCGTCGGGGGACGAAGCGATCGGAGGAGTACGTGATCGAAGTGCATGCACCGGCGGAGGGGTCCGTGACGTTGCCCCGCGACCATCGATGGGTGGTGGTCGACGTCGAGACCTCGGGTGTACGTCCCAACGCCCACAGGGTCCTGAGCGTGGCCGCCCTCGTGTTGCGCGAGGACGGGTCCGTCGAGCGAGAGTTCTCGACTCTCGTCGACCCCGGCTGCGACCCGGGACCGGTGCACATCCACAACCTCACGCGGGAGCGCCTCACCGGGTCGCCGCGCTTCGAGGACATCGCCGGCGAACTCGCCGGGATTCTCGACGGCGCCACACTCGTCGCCCACAACGCGTCGTTCGACTACGGGTTCCTCGACGCCGAGTTCCGTCGGGCCGGCACCTCGCTTCCGGCGGAGCACCGCCTGTGCACGCTCGCGTTGTCGCGCCGGCTCGATCTCGACGTCCCCAATTACCGGTTGGCCACCCTCGCGCAGCACTGGCAGGTCCAGCAGTTGCAGGAGCACGACGCCTACGACGACGCGCGCGTCCTGTCGGAGATATTCCTGCGCAGCGCCGCCATGGCCGACAACCTGCAGTTGCCGCTACCCGTCGTGAACTGCCGCAGCCGAAAGTCGGTGTATCCCGCATCCATCCCGCGGGTCGCGTGCCAGTGGAAGAACCCGGGTCGTCTCGGCGACGACGGCCTCGTCCAGGGCATGAAGGTCGTGATCAGCGGCTCCACCGTCACTCCGCGTGTCGCGCTCGCGAACCGGCTGACCGACGCCGGACTCGACGTGATGAACAACGCGAGCAAGCAGACAAGCGTCGTGGTGTGCAACGACCCCACGGTGCAGACCGCCAAGGTCCGCAAGGCGATGTCCGAAGGCATTCCCGTGATCAGCGAACACCAGCTCGAGGACCTGTTGACGCGAGTGCGGCCGGGCGAACCGAAGGTCGCGACCGTCGTCGACATCATCCCACCGCCGGAACCGCAGGTCGCGATGGTGCCTCAGGTCCGAACACTGACGGGGCAGAAGCCCAAGATGTGGACCGGACGCACGGTGCTGTTGCTCGGCGGCACGCATCTGCAGGCCGTCATGATGCGCTCGCGCCTCACTCAGCTCGGTGCCCGGCCGGCCCTCAACTTCACGGCCGCCGTCACCGACGTGCTGGTCCTCGAAGGGGGAGAGGCCGACAAGCGGATGGCGCGGGTCGCGGCGCGCGAGCTGCCCGTCCTGCGACCCGACGACGTCGATGCCGCGGTGGAGAACGGAGTGGTGCCCCCGCACATGCGGGCGGAGTCGCGGCTGACGGCGCCGGTGCTGTCCCGCGGTGAGGTTACCGACCTGCCGTCCGACAGTCACCGCTGGGCCGTGAACGTCGCCTGGAAAGCCGAAGCCGTCGGCGACGAATTCGATCTCGACATTGTGGCCTTCCTGCTCGGCGCCGACGAGAAGGTCGACACCGACGACGATTTCGTCTTCTACAACAACCCGCTCTACGACGACGGTGTCGTCGAACTGACCATCGACGGTTCGAGTGAGCACTGCATCCGGGTCGACCTCGCGGAGCTTCCCGCCGAATGCGAACGCATCGCCGTCGCCGCGGCCATCGACGGCAACCGCACCTTCGGCGAACTCGGCGCAGTGTCGGTCGGAGTCGACAGCGACAGCGGTACCGCCGCGACGTTCGTGCTCGACGCCGGCACCACCGAACGCACCATGGTGCTCGCCGAGATCTACCGTCGCGCCGGCATATGGCGGCTGCGCGCGGTGGGGCAGGGGTACGACGACGACCTCGCAGCCCTCGCACGCCGGTACGGGGTGGAGGTCGACGACTGATTTCTGCTTCGTCGTTCGGGCGGAGATCAGCTGAGCGTGGCGGAGCGCGAAACGGTCGTCGGTGCGCGCTATTGCGCGCTTTGATGGCCGTTTCCCGCTCCGTTGTCGGGGTCGGTGGCGGCGAGTTGTCGGGCCCAGTCGGATTCGGTGTCGAGGAAGGCTTCTCCGCCGGTGGCGAAGGCGTCGCGGAGTTGAGTGAGGGCGTCGATGAATTGCTGCATGCGTTCGCTTGCTGATTGTGACGTTCCAGCGCCCTTGCGGCGGTATCCCGCAGCAAGCTGTTTGGCGGACTCGAAATCTCCGAATCCGCGCACGTCGTAGAGACTGTCGGCGAGTGTCTTGGACTCTCGGAGTTCATTGAGCATCACCTCGCAGATTCGAAGTATCTCCGCGACCACAGCCGGATCCAGTCGTACGAAGGGCGATGACATGCTGTCTCCTGACGATTCGACAGTTCAATCAGTGACGTATGGCTCGATCGAAGAAACCAACTCCTCGAAGTCGGTGCACCATTTTTCGATCGGCGGACCCCCGGGGTAGTCCGAGTGGTGAAGCCTGTTCAAGATGACGACCCCGAAACTTGTTTGCAACAGGTAGCTGCATGTGAGGCTTCGATCGGGATCGACCCTCATCGCAGCAGGGCGACCGTTGATGGTCGTCGGTGTCGCTCCGGTCGGATTCTCCGCAAGCTGCTCGTCGAGAGACACGTTTCCTGACAACAAAGTGAGGTCGTAGCGAGCGAGCACCCCCGGGATCTTGACAGTGCCTTTGTATCGGCACCCCAGGTAGGTGTACGTCCCCATCGGCATGTCCGCGATTTCCTTCTTTGCCGCGTCGTACCCGGCCGCATTCATGACGTCATCGGGGATGTCGTAACAGGGATCGAAAGCGACGGGCGGGCGGCCGGAGTCATCGGTGATGCGCGGAGTGTGGGTGGTCGAAGTAGCGGCCTCGTCGCTCGTGGCCGTCTCCGCCGAACCCGGACTGCACGCCGTCCCCATGACAGCCAGTGCTGCGAGCGCGACGATTCCCCACCTGCCCATGCGACCCCCCGATCGATTGTCGGCCAGACGCTAACACAACCGCCGATGGCAGTACTGCGGAGCGCAAAATGGTCATCGGTGCGCGTTATTGCGCGCTCTGATGACCGTTTCCCGCTCCGTTGTCGGGGTCGGTGGAGGCGAGTTGACGTGCCCAGTCGGCTTCGGTGTCGAGGAAGGCTTCTCCACCGGTGGCGAAGGCGTCGCGGAGTTGGGTGAGTACTTCGATGAACTGCTCGACGCGTTCCTTCGCAGACTCCGGGGTACCAGCGGCCTTTCGTCGGTAACCTGCGGCGAGTTGCTTGGCCGAGTCGAAATCGCCGAAGCCGTCAGCGAACAACAGGTTTCCGGTGGTAGCTCTCGACTTTTCGAAGTCGGCAAGCATGACGTCACAGATGCGCACAATCTCGTCAATGATTTCGGGTTCCAGTCTCAGAAATCCGGACATGAGACCTCCATGGTCAGAGTCTAATTGTCGATGATCGGTTCAATTGCCGAGACAAGCTCGTCCATGTCGGTGCACCATTCACTTTCGGGAACCGGTCCCGGACGGTCCTTGTTGTATAGCCGCAGGAAACTGACGATTCCGAAGTCGGACTGAAGGACATATGTACAGGCGTCCTTATTCGCCGGATTCACTTCTAGGAGCGCCCGACGCCCGTTGATGCTGATTTCGGTCGCCATAGCGCCGTTCTTCGCGAGTTCTTCATCAAGGGAGACATTCCCTGCCAAGATGCTGAGGTTATAGCCCCGCCGAATTCCGGGAACGTAGTCATCCTTCCGGTATGTACAACCGAGAAAGGTGTAGGTACCCATCGGGTAATCCGCGACTTCCTTCTTCGCCGCGTCGTACCCGGCCGCGTTCATGACGTCATCCGGGATGTCGTAGCAGGGGTCGAAGGTGACGGGTGGTCTGCCGGAGTCGTCGGTGATGCGCGGGGTGCGGGTCGTCGACGTGGCTGCCTCGTCGTCTGTGAGGTCATCCGCGGCGCTCGGACTGCACGCCGTCACCACTGCCACTGCTGCTGCGAGCGCGATGATTCCCCACTTACCCATGCGACCCCCCGATCGATTGTCGGGCAGACGCTAACACAAAGCGGGCGAGGGGTGATGAGGGCTGATTCGTCGTACACGAACGCTCTCGGCTTCCAGGAAGCCGAGAGCGTTCGGTTACCTCCGCGACCCGACTATCGGTTCGCGCGGGTCAATGCTGACGGTCAGTATGCAAAGGCATAGTTGTATCCGCCGTAGCTGCTATGGCTTTCGTCTCGTGCAACCAGGGTGTAGTTCGGCGGCGCACCGGTGCTACCCGAGAACAGCGGGTAGGAGACCGAGTAGACGGCGGCGTAGACATAGTGCGCACGCTCGTTCTTGATCAGAGCAGACACATACGAATCGGACTCGATGCCGACCTCGATGACGCCGCAGTAACTGCCGTCCTGCGCCTTGGCGGGCAGGCTGACGATCTTGCTGACCTCGCCGTACCGGTCGTCGTACGAGATCTGGTTGTTGTGCTGGTTGGAGCTGCAGAACACGTACTTCACCCCGCTGCCGGAGATGGTCACAGCCTGGGCCACGGGGGTGGTGAGCACTGCCGAACCTGCTGCGAGCGTGGCAGCAGCAGCGAGCGTTCCGATGAACTTCTTCATTGATTCCAATCCTTGTGTGAATGCTGTCGGCCTGGCACATCCCGCCTCGGATATGGGCTGCAGTCCGTATGTGGACGGGATGAGAGGAGGGCGAAGTGGCGGCTTATGACCGCGGGTCGTCGAATCCTCCGAGATATCGCGCCTTCCACCACAGCGGACTGTGCGCAGCGATCCGTGCTCGTCGGCTCAGGGCAGGCCGAGAATGACGCGGCTGCGAGCCGGCGAACAGGTTCACTGCAATGTCCGTTCTGTATGGAATGACCGTATGGGTGTCGCGTGTGCCGGCGCCCGCGTTACACACTCCCGAAGCGCTCTCACAGCACCCCGGACCACGGGCGCGAACTGGTCATCGGAGCGCGCAATAACGCGCACCGATGACCGTTTCACGCGTCGCTATCGAGTCGCCCTCTGCCGGTGTCCGGGGCCCCTGAATCCACCCGGTGATTGCCGCACAGCGGAACGGGCTACCCATCCGGGTAACCACCGGAAACATCGCAGTCGGGAGGGCACGTTCATGAGTGACGACAGTTTCGGCGCACGCGACACCCTGAAGGTCGACGACACCGATTATCGGATCTATCGCATCGACAGGGTCCCGGGCTCGGAGCGACTGCCTTACAGCCTCAAGGTCCTGTTGGAGAACCTGCTGCGCACCGAGGACGGGCGTCTCGTCACCCGGGAGCAGATCGAAGCGGTCGCGGGATGGGATCCGAAGTCGACGCACAACCCGGAGATCCAGTTCTCCCCGGCGCGCGTCCTCATGCAGGACTTCACCGGCGTGCCGTGCGTCGTGGACCTCGTGGCGATGCGTGACGCCATGACGCAGCAGGGCGGCGACCCGAAGCGCATCAACCCTCTGATTCCCACCGAACTCGTCATCGACCATTCGGTGATCGCCGATGTCTTCGGCACCGAGGACGCCTTCCGGGTCAACACCGATCTCGAGTTCCAGCGCAATCGTGAACGCTACGAGCTGCTGCGCTGGGCGCAGGGTGCCTTCGACGATTTCAAGGTGGTTCCGCCCGGCACCGGCATCTGCCATCAGGTGAACCTCGAGTACCTGGCCCGCGTCGTCTTCACGCGGGAGGACGGGGACGGCGGGCTCGTCGCCTATCCCGATTCGCTCGTCGGCACCGACTCGCACACCCCCATGGTCAACGGCCTCGGCGTGGTCGGCTGGGGTGTCGGTGGTATCGAAGCCGAAGCGGCGATGCTGGGCCAGCCCGCGTCGATGTTGATCCCGCAGGTCGTCGGCTTCAAGCTCACCGGCGAGCTGACGGAAGGCACGACGGCGACCGACCTCGTGCTCACCGTCGCCGAGATGCTCCGCAAGACAGGCGTGGTCGGCAAGTTCGTCGAGTTCTTCGGTCCCGGCGTGGCCAACGTGCCGCTCGCCAACCGCGCGACCATCGGCAACATGAGCCCCGAGTACGGCTCGACGATCTCGATCTTCCCGATCGACGACGTCACCCTCGACTACCTGCGCCTCACCGGCCGCGACGACCGGCAGATCCGCCTCGTCGAGGCGTATGCGAAGGAACAGGGTCTGTGGCACGACCCGGATCGCGAGCCCGAGTACAGCGAGGTCGTCGAACTGGATCTGGCGAAGGTCCGCCCGTCCGTCGCCGGCCCGAAGCGACCGCAGGACCGCATTCCCGTCGCGCTCACACCCAAGGCCGTGACCTCGCTGCTCAACGGTGAGGAGGTGCCCGACGTCGTCTCCCGCGTCCAGGATTCGGGTGTCGACGAGGGCGTGCTCGAATCGTTCCCCGCCAGCGATCCGGTGTCGGTGCGCAGCGAGGACTCCCGCGACGAGCCGCGCGAGCCCGTACCCGACGATGCCGATACCTCGGCGCCGCCGTCGAAGAAGGTCCCGGTGCGGATCGGCGACGGCGACGAGTTCGAACTCGACAACGGCCACGTGGTGATCGCGGCGATCACGTCGTGCACGAACACGTCGAACCCGTCGGTGATGATCGGCGCGGCGCTGCTCGCGAAGAAGGCCGTCGAGAAGGGGCTGCGGAGCAAGCCGTGGGTGAAGACCACGCTGGCTCCGGGGTCGCGGATCGTCACCGACTACTACGAACGTTCGGGTCTGACACCGTATCTCGACAAGCTCGGCTTCAATCTCGTCGGCTACGGCTGCACGACCTGCATCGGCAATTCCGGCCCGCTTCCCGACGAGATTGCCGCCGCGATCGACGAGCACGACGTCAACGTCTCGGCCGTGCTGTCGGGCAACCGCAACTTCGAGGGACGGATCCATCCGCAGACGAAGATGAATTTCCTCGCGTCGCCGCCGCTGGTGATCGCGTATGCGCTGGCCGGCTCGATGCTCGTCGACCTCTTCAAGGACCCGCTCGGCACCGACACCGAGGGCAACGAGGTCTACCTGCGCGACATCTGGCCCACCACGCAGGAGATCCAGGAGGTCATCGACGACGCGGTGCGCGCGGAGATGTTCGAGACCGGCTACCAGGACGTCTACACGGGCGACGAGACGTGGCGGAATCTCGACGTGCCCGACAGTGAGGTGTTCGAGTGGAAGGACGAGTCGACGTACGTGCGGCGACCTCCGTATTTCGAGGGCATGTCGTCGGAGCCCGACCCGCTGCGCGACATCGAGGGCGCGCGGGTGCTCGCGCTGCTCGGCGATTCGGTGACCACCGACCACATCTCGCCGGCCGGGTCGATCCGACGGGACAGCCCCGCCGGTCGCTACCTGCAGGAGCACGGCGTCGACCAGGCCGACTTCAACTCCTACGGTTCGCGACGGGGCAACCACGAGGTGATGATCCGCGGCACCTTCGCCAACATCCGGCTGCGCAACCAGCTCGTGCCGGACGTCGAGGGTGGTGTCACCCGGTATCTGCCGACCGGCGAGCAGATGAGCATCTACGACGCCGCGCAGAAGTACGCGGAGGACGGCACTCCGCTGGTCGTGCTCGCGGGAGCGGAGTACGGGTCGGGTTCGTCGCGTGACTGGGCGGCGAAGGGCACGCTGCTGCTGGGTGTGCGGGCGGTGATCGCGCAGTCGTACGAGCGCATCCACCGCTCCAATCTCATCGGCATGGGCGTGCTGCCGCTGCAGTTCCCGGAGGGCGAGTCGGCGCAGAGCCTCGGCCTGACGGGGGAGGAGGAGTTCACCATCACCGGTCTGGAGGGCGGCAACGAGATTCCCGAGACCGTGCACGTGAAGGCGGGGGATACGGAGTTCGACGCGACGGTGCGCATCGACACCCCCGCCGAGGCCGAGTACTTCCGGCACGGCGGAATCCTGAAGTACGTGCTGCGCCAGCTCGCGCAGTGACAACAGAAGCGGGGGCTCGTGGCTACTGGGCCGCGAGCCCCCGTTCCGCTGCGGCGGTGCGTACGGCGTCGATGACCAGCCGCAGCGGGGGCCGTTCCGCAGCGATCCCGCGATGGGCGATGGAGATCGTGCGAATGAGCGGTTCGGTCAACGCCACGACCTCGACTCCGGGTGGGCTCAACGTCAATCCGAGATCGGAGACGAGGGTGACGCCCAGCCCCGCGGCGACCATCGACAACGCTGTCGCCTGCTCACCGACTTCGTGGTTGATCCTGGGCTCGAACCCCGCACGCTGACACGCGAGGCTCACCGCGCGACCGAAATGAGAGTGGGGCCCAGCGAGAACCCAGGGATGCTCGGCGAGGTCGGCGAGTGCGATGGTGCCTGCCGGCACCGTTCCGGGTGGCACCGCGGCGTGCAGTCGCTCGACCGCGATCACCACCCTCGTCAGCTCCGGATCCCACAGCATCGGGTAGCCGGAGTATTCGATGACGAAGGAGAAGTCGAGGGAACCGTCGCGGACGGCGTCGGCGGTCTCTTCGGGCGTGAGCTCTCGCGTCCGGACCTCGATGCCGGGGTGTTCGGCGGCCAGCAGCGCCAGTGCAGTGGGTATCAGCGTGGACGCGACGGACGCCCACACGCCGGCTGTGAGGCGCGCGGTGACACCGTCGCGTGTCCGTTCGAGTGCGGTCGTCGCGCGCTCCACCGACTGCAGGATCTCTTCGGCGTGCTCGGCGAGCAGTACACCGGCTTCGGTCAACTGGACCCGACGCCCCCGACGTTCGAAAAGCCTTGCGCCGACATCCCGTTCGAGTTGGGTGAGCTGTTGCGAGACCGCAGAGGTGGTGTAGTGCAGGGCGAGCGCGGCGGCCGTCACGGTGCCACGGCGATGCAGTTCTCGAAGCATCCGTAACCGGCGCAGCGACAGCTCCATGTCGTCAGCGTAGGTAACGCGCAGAGGCTCGCAACTGCTGCGACATCGCGCTGTGTAGAAATCGTGAACTCTCACCTTCGAGTTTCGTAACTGGACGCTCCGCGCTACCCCCGGGCACGCTGGCGTCACCGGCCGAATCGCCGTAGCGACGACTCTGACGAACGGGGGACCGCACATGACCACGATGGCACGCGTCGACGCGGTGGACACCCGCCAGGACGAACCTTTCATACGCCTGATCTGGACGGACCCGGTGACGGGTGCGCACGGCTATCTCGTCGTCCACACCCTGGTGGGTGATATGGCGACCGGCGGCACACGCATGCGGGCCGCGTGCACGATGTCGGAGGTCGAGGATCTGGCGCGAGGAATGGCGGCCAAGACCGCGGTGTTCGACCTGCCGGTGGGCGGCGCGAAGGGCGGGATCGACTTCGACCCGAAGGATCCCCGTGCCGTCGGCGTGCTGCAGCGGTTCTGCCAGGCGATGCGTCCGTGGCTGAACGCGCATTGGGTCACGGCCGAGGACCTGGGTGTTCCCCAGCATCTTCTCGACGAGGTCTTCGCGCGGCTTGGCCTGCACCAGTCGTTCCATGCCGCGATCTGCCGCGCGGCGGATCCGGCGATCACCCTGGACCGGGTGCGGATGTCCCTGAACGCGCCGGTCGACGGCGGTTTCCTGCTGGGCGACGTGATCGGTGGTTACGGCGTTGCGCAGGCCTGCATCGCCACCGCGAACGCGTTCCGATGGATGCCGGCCGAGACCACCGTCGCGATCCAGGGAATCGGCACGATGGGTGGTGGCGCCGCCTGGTATCTGCACGAAGCGGGTATGCACGTGACCGCCGTCGCCGATGCCGCCGGAACGCTGTATTGCCGTGAAG
Source organism: Rhodococcus gordoniae (assembly GCF_001646655.1). Classification (GTDB taxonomy): domain Bacteria; phylum Actinomycetota; class Actinomycetes; order Mycobacteriales; family Mycobacteriaceae; genus Rhodococcus; species Rhodococcus gordoniae. The sequence goes on from NZ_LPZN01000011.1 coordinate 48,260, forward strand.
GGCTGGATATCCCGCTATTGCTCGACCTGCGGGACGAATACGGGGAGATCGATCGATCCCGCGTTCCGTCGAATGTCGAGCAACTTCCGCGCGACGCGGTGATCGGCATTCCTGCCCACATCTTCGTTCCCGCTGCCATCTCCTACGCCATCACGGCGGAGAACGTCGGCCGGGTCGCCGGGCGGGTCGTGGTCGAGGCCGCGAACTCCGCGACGACTCCGGACGCCGAAGCCGTGCTCACCGGTCGCGGCATCCCGGTCATCCCGGATTTCGTCGCCAATGCCGGTGCGGTCGCGTGGGCGTGGTGGGTGCTGCTCGGGTGGGTGGGAACCGACCCGGAGGAGTCCTTCCGGCGCCTGCGTACCGAGATGCCGACCAAGATCACGCTGCTGGTCGAACGCTGGGCGCTGGATCGGGTGCCGCCGCGGCAGACGGCACGCCAACTCGGCGCGACCAACCACGCGCCGGCGGCCTCGCACACGATCACCATCCCCTGAGGTTCCAGTGCCCCACGCTCTCCGTGCAGATCAGCATGCCGGCCCTACGCGGGCACGCTCATGCCGCGGCACTCCGGTAACAGTCGCGAGCCGAACCTCCGCTAGGTGCAGCGGAGATCAACTTGTCGGACACCAACGCTAGTGTCTCCGTTCATGGGGGCAGACTCTGGAGATCAGACGCAATCGTTCGATTGGCAGAAGTGGACTGCGATTATTGCGGTTTTCGTTGCGGTGGTGTCGGCTGCCGCAGCCTGCGTCAGCGCGAATTCGTCGAGGGCATCTGCAGATGTCTCAGCGCGTGCATTGGAAGTGGACCGAGCTGATCTCTACTACGACGTCTTGTTGGCAGACTCCATTCCGGTGACGGGCGCGGTGCAACTCGTGCTCAGAAACCCGGGTAAGCGACCCGTCTCGGTGAATGGAGTTCGCGTCACTCACGGTGAACAGGAGGCGTTGGTGACTCTTGTCGATCTCACCAGCCCCGTGGAATCTGCAGAACTCGAGAGGAACGGGGCAGAAGGGGTGGGTCTCGGACGTGTTTCGCCGATCCCGGCCCACACGGTGGAGCTGAGTCCTGGAGGTGTGGACTTCCTCGTCATCTCGGCTGATGTACTCGGAAAGATCGTAACGGGACATCGCTGGTGTCGGGGACTCGACGAGGTCGGTTTCGAACTGATCACCGGAATCGGGTTCGTGGCGATGACTCCACCCGGCCCGCTTGTGGAGTACCTCCAAGGCTGGTGTGGCAACCAGTAGCGGACCGTGGAACCGAGTTCCTTCGGCCAACCGGGGCGTCGTGCGTGTCTCACTTCTTTCGGGCAGTGCAGCCGTAGTACCCCGTGCTTGTTGTTTCTACGGGCCGATGCGGTGGGCTCGATGCCGGAAAACGATCGTGTCGTGAGCGGGACCGGCCACGGACGCGTCGGCTGGGGCTTCTAAGGTGGACATACCCGTCCCCGTGGACGGGCGGAAGGACGTCCGCAAGGGTGAGTGGAGAGCGCGTGGAGTCAGGCGAGAGCGAACCCCAGCTGAGGGATCGCGTGCAACGTCTGCTCGCCTTCCTTGCCGAGCTCGTCAAGGCCCGCAGCGCGCCCGTCCGCGTCGTCGACAAACACCGCGCCGTGATGTCCCTCGAGGAGGGAAACATCAGAGCCGGGCTGCGGCCCCATGCCGCATCGGGCGACATCGTCCTGCGTTCGCGCCGCGCTCAGCTCGAGGACCCGCCGCGCCCGCCCGCAGAGCTCGCGAAGTACGTGCACGGGGACATCGCGGATTCCGCCGTCGAGCCCGAACTCGACCCGCAGACCATCGGCACCGACGGTCTCGAAGTCTGGCTGACGGACTGGCGCGCGTGGGCGGTCGTCGACCGTGAACGGCAGGCCGCCTCGCACCTGTACAGCTTCCTGCAGCGAGCGATGCTCGACCTCGAGGACCAGCCCGAATCGCTGGAGCTCGTCGTCGCGTCGGGGCTGCTGCACCTCTCCGAGGGCGTGGCGGGCGCGCGGGTCCACACGCACCTGATCACGCAGGCCGCGCTCATCGAGCGACAGGGCGACTCCGGCGACCTGGTGGTCCGGCTGAGCCCCAGCGCCGGGCCGTCGCTGGAGGACGTCCAGCTCCTCACCGGACTGGAGGTCTTCGACCCGACGAGTGTCCGCGAGCTGCACGATGCCCTCGTCACTCAGGTCGCGTCGCCTCTCGACCCCGCGGCCCGCGCGTTCCTGAAGAGCTGGGCCGACCGTGCGCTCACCGTGCCGGTCGACGTCGTCGAGCGGGCGGACGAAGCCTCGTCGTCGGACGCCTTCGTGACGCCGTCGCCGGTGCTCGTGCTGCGTAAGCGCGGCGCCCACGCGCTCATCGAGTACTACAGCCGCATGACCGAGGCCGCCGCCGACGAGTCGAACCCGGTGCCACTCGGGTTGGCGCAGCTCGTCGAAGCGATCGAACCGGCCGACCGGGTCGCATGGCTCGACCGCATCGGCACACCGTCGACCGAGTTCACCGGGGAGCAGCTGATGCCGCTGCCAGCCAACGAGGAGCAGCGCGACATCATCGACCGGCTCGCCGGTGACAGCGGTGTCGTGGTCGAGGGACCACCGGGCACGGGCAAGACCCACACCATCGCCAACATCGTCGCGGCGCTGCTCGCACGGGGCCAGCGCGTGCTGGTCACCAGTGAGAAGGCGCAAGCCCTGCGTGTACTCCGCGAGAAGCTCCCGTCCGAACTGCAGGAACTGTGCGTGGCCGTCACCGACCCGGTGCACGGCGGCACGGTGGAGCTCACCCGTAGCGTCAGCGAAATCGCCATCCGCAAGGCGCAATTCAACGTGCGGCGCGCACAGGAGCGCATCGACGAACTCACCACGCAGCGCAACGACGCGCTGGAGCGTCGCGCGACGCTGATGGAACAGATCCGGCAGGCGCGCGCGGAGGAAACCGAGGTCCACGCCGACGTCGCCGCCGGTTACGAGGGGACGGCCGCGTCGATCGTCCGGCGGGTCCGCGCGCACGAAGCCAAGTACGCGTGGTTGCCCGCGCCTCTGCTCACCGACACCCCACCGCTGACCGTCGACGAGCTGGTCACGCTCCACTCGTTGCATCAACGGTCGAGCGTCGAGCGCGCGCGCCGTCGCCAGCAGCGCTTCCCCGAACTGTCCCTGCCCACCCAGAGGGAACTGCAGTACGCGTGCGCCGCCGTCTCTCAGGCATCGAGCGGCACCACCAACGGTGAGACGCAGGGCCTGCTGCGGGTTCTCGAGAGTGCGTCGCTCGAAGCACTCGGCCGCATCCGCGACCTGTGCGAGCAGCTGCAAGGTGCCCTCGAGGACGCGGACCGGCTCGACGCGCGGATCCAGCGCGTCGCCGACGACGTCCTGTCGGGCCGGGCCCAGCATCTGTGGGGGAAGACCGCCGAACTCGCTGAGCTCGTGCAGGCCGCGCAGGAGGCCGACCGGATCATCGGTGCCGGCTCGGTGGAGACCGCCGTGACGGGACGGCAGGCCTTCGAGGCGTACGACGCGCTCGCGCGCAAGCTGGAGGGGGGCGACACCTGGCGCAGCGGTTTCACCCGCTTCCGGCGCAGCGACGAGCAATCCGCCGTCGAGGCACTCGGTGAACTCGCGACCGTCGACGGCGTCGCGGCCACCACCGCCCAGACCGCGCGCATCGTCGCCGAGCACCTTCGTGCGCTCGAAGCGATCCGGGTCGCGCGCGTCGTGCTTCGCGATCTGGGCATCGATATCGAACTCGACGAGTCGCGCAGCCGTGCGGTCGGCACCCTCGTATTCCTCGATCGGGACCGCGCCATCGTCGACAATCTGGTGGCCCGTGTGCACGACGTCGAATCGGCACTGCGCGAGGTCCATCCGGGTGCGCCGCGGATCACGAGCATCGAGCAGGCGCGCTCCACCGCGGAGTCGGCACGGACCATCGCCGCAGCGGGCACCGCGGAAGCGAGCAAGAACTGGCTCGAATCCATCGGCATGTACGTGCGGAGCCAGATCTCCGGGGGAGCGTCGCCCGAAGGACGCGCACTGGCACGGGCCTTCCACGACGCCGACTTCGACGCCATCAATGCGGCCTTGGATGCGTGGGACCGGGCGGCGGGGGAGCAACGCGAGGAGCTGGAACTCGTCTCCCTTCACGCGCGCCTGACCACCGCTGCACCCGCGCTCGCGCAGGCCCTCGCCGAGAATCCGTTGAGTCTGGCGTGGCCGGTTCGCCTCGCAGACGTCGAGGAGGCGTGGGCGTGGCGACGCGCAGACGAATGGGTGCGGCGCTTCCAGGAGCGAAACGACGACGGGCAGTTCGAACGCGAACTCGATGCCGTCGAGAAAGACCTCGCGCGTCTCACGACCGAGCTCGTCGAGGAGAAGGCATGGAGCGCGTGTCTCGACCGCACCACCGCCGAGCAGGTGCAGGCGCTCCATTCGTACCGCGACCATGTCGCGAGTATCGGTAAGGGAACCGGGCGCTACGCGGAACGTTATCGGGCGGCCGCGCGCGAGGCCATGCAGGTCGCGCAGGGCGCGGTGCCGGCCTGGGTGATGCCGCTGCAACAGGTGCTGGCTTCGATTCCGCCCGAGCAGAATTCGTTCGACGTCGTCATCGTCGACGAAGCGAGCCAGACCGACATCAGCAGCCTGTTCCTGCTGTGGTTGGCGCCGCGCGTGATCATCGTCGGCGACGACAAGCAGTGTGCACCGAGTGCGGTGTCGCTGGGTGCGCTCGACGGGGTGTTCAGTCGCCTCGACTCGTACCTGCCCGACATCCCGAACTACCTGCGCGACAGCTTCACTCCGCGGTCGAGCCTGTTCTCGTTGCTGCGGTCGAGGTTCGGCAGCATCGTCCGGTTGCGCGAGCACTTCCGGTCGATGCCGGAGATCATCGCGTGGTCGAGCGACCAGTTCTACGCCGACGATCCGTTGGTTCCCATGCGGCAGTACGGCTCCGATCGTCTGCAGCCGTTGCGCACCACGCTTGTCGAGGACGCGGCCGTCACCGGCCAGAACTCGACGCTGACGAACTACGCCGAGGCACACGCCCTGGTCGACACGCTCGTGAAGTGCGTCGAGGATCCCGCCTACGACGGCAAGACCTTCGGTGTGGTGGTGCTGCAGGGGCAGCTGCAGGTCGACATCATCCAGAACGAGCTGCTGGACCGGCTCACCCCGGAGCAGTGGGAGGAACGCAGGCTCCGTGTCGGCACGCCCCCGGACTTCCAGGGCGACGAACGGAACGTGGTGTTCCTGTCGATGGTCGTCGCGCCCGAACAGAACATCGCGGCGTTGACCCGGACCGAATACCAGCGACGCTTCAACGTCGCGGCCTCGCGTGCCCAGGACCAGCTGTGGCTGTTCCACTCGAGGACGATCGACACGCTGCGTCGCACCGACCTGCGGTACTCGCTGCTCACCCACATGCGGACTACGTCCCCGCGCCCGGCCGAGCCGATGCCCGCCGGCGTGACGCGCGACGAGCGGCACGAGGCGTTCGACAGCCTCTTCCAGCAGGACGTCTTCCTGGACATCGCTACTCGCGGCTATCACGTGAACCCGCGGGTCGAGGTGAACGGACACTTCATCGATCTCGTCGTGACCGGGGCGGCAGGCAAGCTGGCAGTCGCCTGCGACGACGAGCAGTGGCACACGAGCCCCGACCGGCAGAACGCCGATCTGGAGCGAGAGCGTGAACTGCACCGCAGTGGCTGGAAGTTCTGGCGGGTCCGGGAATCTGAGTACTACCTCGACCCGGTCGCCGCCCTGTCAGGACTGTGGGAGGAGCTGGAACGTCGCGGGATCGCGCCGGGCCGGATGGATGCAACGGTCGTCGGTGAGATCGCCGATCCGGGTACGCGATTGATGGCGGGAATGGACGACTACTGAAACGACTGGGCCGCCCCAGCGTTCGCGGTGGCCATCGGATAGAGAAAGATCTATGACGGCATAGCGATGAACGTCAACGGATCCGACTTCTCGAATCGGCCGCTGACACTGCCCGCGAGACCACCTTCGAGTGCCGTGTCGCCCAGGAGGTCGAGCTTGCCCGCCGGTGCGCCTTCCGAGAGGTCGAGATCGCTCAGGTCGACCCATACGATGTTGGGGCGCGTCGTCGATTCGAACACGTAACGCTTCTCGGCGAGGTCGGCCACCGTCTGCCAGATCGTCTGCGAAGCAGACGGTTTTCCGGGTTCGGGTACGCGGAACGGCTGCGCGGCATTGCGGATCACGCTGAGAACGCCCGCGATCGCCTGCACTTGGCTCTGCGGTTCCGGAAGGCTGCCGACGTAATGCGCTGCGCGAGCGAACCTGTCGGACGCATTACCGGTGCCGGGGAGTGGTGCCTCACCGCCGAATCCCTTCACCTTCTTCAGCAGTTCCAGCTGTTCGCCGTAGGCGGGGGAGTTCGTCATGACGGCGTAGTCGCGGCTGTGCCAGACCGTCGGTGTGCCGTCGAGGTATTCGATGATCGCGGAGTCGCCGGTCGCGTCGTCGAGTGCGAGATGCACGGCGGGTACCCACCGGTCGCCGGGTCGCCCAGCGGAACGACCTGCACGCCGGTCTTCTCGATCCAGTCGACGGCCTCGGCGACGGTCGCGAAGTGGTCGAGGAAGTACTGCATCCACACCGCAACGCTGAGCGCGGGTCGGCTCTTGTCGTGGGTGCCGTAGTCCGATTCGGTGAGCCACAGGATGTGCCCACCGAGGCCGGCCTCGTTGAGTCCGTCGACGGTCATCATGTCGTAGGCACCCGCGACCACACTGCCGTACTTCGACGTCCACGAGAGTTGTCCACCGACACCGTCGTCGCGAGTGATACCCCGGGGGAGCGCCCACAGATTGGTGGCGGTTTCGCGGTGGTAATCCATGTTGCGTCCCACGAGCACTTGACCGGACAGGCCGTTCCACACAACTCGTGTGCACATATGCGACACCTTCCCGCGGTAGATCCGCGTCGACGAATTATCGATCCCCGTGAATCGACGTACTCCGGTTCGCATTCCTGTGTCGATTCACAAGCGATATCGAGGTTGTATCACGGGGTGGTGCGAGAAACCTGGAGAAAACTCGATTCGCCGGACTAAGCGGGAGGGTGAATTCTCCTCGTCACTCATCCGACGACAGTGCGTCGAAGACCGCCTTCACGCGCACCTCGTCCTCGATGCCGAGAATGTCCGCCCAGAAGAACCCGGCCTCGGTCGTGTAGGCGTGGCCGTGGCCACCGGGCACTTCGGCGGCGAACACCATGTCAAGCGTGACCTGCCAGAACGTCACGAACGGAATCCACGACATCCCCTTGTCGATGTCGGCGCCGCGCTCCTCGCGCAGCCAGTCCGGGCGGTGCCGGACCAGTTGGGAGGACCACCACACGATCGGATCGCTGGGATGCTGCCAGTACACGATGCGGGGAGATTCCCAGTCGCGCAGGCCGTCGAGTTCGGTGAGGTCGTCGGGTGTCGCAGCGAATCGCACGTTCTGCCCGCCGTAGATGACCGGGAGAATTTCGCGACTTCCCGGATCGCGCGAATCGGTGATACGTCGCCACTGCTCTGTGAAATTCGGTGTGCCCACCCAAAGCGCGCCGTCGGTTCGGGTGATCATGTCCTGCACGCCGGCGAAGGCCGATTGACCTCCGTACGAGCCCAGTGATTCGCCGAAGACGAGCAGCTTCGGCCGGGTTTCCGGATCGAGGACACTCCATCTCGCGTACACCGCCTCGAACAACGCGCGACCTGCATTGCGGGGCGAGACCCGGTCGGCGAGGAAAGCCAGGGGACTGGCGAGAAACGAATACTGCATGGCTGCGATGGCCGAGTTGCCGTCCGAGAGGTATTCCAGGGCGGCGGCGACGTCCTGGTTCACCCAGCCACGACCTGTCGTCGTAGCCACGGCGAGGTACTCGCGCTCGAAGGCGCCTGTGCGGTCGAGTTCGGCAACGACATGGGACGCGAGCACCTCCATCTCGTCGTAGTCCGTGTAGCCGTCGAGATTGTCGAGGGAGCGGTAACCGGCGTAGACCCGGATGGGCATCATCGCGGGTCCACCGGTCACCGCGGTGATCTCCTCCGGAGACGGACCGCCTGCGACGAACGTGCGGCCCTCACGGCCCAGCGAATCCCACGGTTCGAGCGACGCGTCCGACCCGGATCGTTCCGGCGCCTGCGGCTGCTCGACTCCGTCGGCGGTGCCCTCGTCCACGGCCATCGCCGATCCGTTGGCGATACGCGCGATCTCCACCGACAGCAGGCCTTCCACCGCCCAGAACACGATCAACCCGACCAGCACGACACTCACGATCCGCGCCAACGGCCTCGGCAACACGCGGACGACGAGGCCGGTGACCCACTGCGCCACGCGCCGCAGACCGCGACCGATGATGAGCAGGAGCAGCGCCACGACCACGGAGACGAGCAGGACGCCGGGATAGTCCCAGCTACTGCCGGGTTCCATCCCGACGAGTTCGCGGCTGATGTCCTGCCACCACGAACCGAGGACGAGGAAGGTCGGCACCACCACGACGGCGACCACCGCGAGCAGGTACCAACCGACCTTCTTGACGGTCGCCGACCAGTTCGTCTCGAAGCCGCACTTGCGGACGATCCAGGCGAGGAGCACGCCGATCCCGTAGCCCGTGATGACGCTGATGCCGGTCGCGACGCCCTGCAGGTACCAGGGGCGGGGAAGCAGTGACGGTGACAGCGACCAGCAGTAGAACAGCAGCGCGACGGCGAGGCCGACCGGATGGAACCGTCCCAACCATCGCAGGATCCCGTCCTTCAGCCGAGCCGAGAACGAAGGGGACGGCTCAGGAGGTGCGGGCGGTGTATCGAGGGTCGTGGTCATCGGCGGTCACTTTCGTCGGTACCAGTGCGCAGGAAGGCATGGCGAAGAGACGGAATGCGAAGCCGTAGGGGAGAAACTATCAGAGCCTCGGGCAGCGTGCCGTGTTCGACTACTCGTCCGCGGTGTTCAAATGTCCGACGGCCTCAGCGATCCGCTGCGTGTCGGCGAACGTCCACCCCTCAGGTGACGTCACCGCGGCCCAGCCGTAGGGGATGAGGTCCTCGTAGTTGTGCCCGTGACCGACGGGTGGCGACGTGCCGACCATGATGTCGGCCGCGACCTGAGCGAAGGTGACGATCGGGTACCACCGCATCGACGGTGAGCGATCCGCACCGGGAGGTTCGGCGAGCCAGTCGGGTCGCTCGAACAGCAGTCCCGGTCCCCACCACACCACCGGATCGGACGCATGCTGCAGATACAGAATCCGCGGGTCGTTCCACGGTCCCTGCTGATCCTCGAGCGTCTGCAGGTCGGAGGCGAACCGCACCGCGACACCGTCCTCGTAGACGGGCAGGACCTCAGGGCTGCCGGGGTCGCGATGGTCGACGATGCTGCGCCACAACTGGTTCGAATTCGGCGGTCCGACGAAGAGCGCGCCGTCGATCTTCCTGCGCATGTCGTCGATGTCGTCGAAGGCCGCCTCGGCAGACTGCGAGCCGAGGCTTTCGCCGTAGACCACGAGCTTCGGTCGCTGCTCCTCCGGCAGTTGCGACCAGCGTTCGTGAACCCCGTTGATCAGTGCGTCGCCGGCTGCCTTGGCGGCGGAACCGTCGACGAGGAAGGAGATCCAGCTCGGCAGGAAGGAGTACTGGATCGCAGCGATTGCAGAGTTGCCGTTGTAGATCATCTCGATCGAGTCGGCGGCGAACGGGTTCACCCACCCGGTGCCGGTGGTGCCGGCGACCACGAGGATCTCGCGTTCCCACGCTTTCGTGCGGTCGAGTTCGTCGAGGATCAGCTGCACCTGCTCATCGGTGGTGCCGCCGGCTTCGAGCCCTGCGTATACCCGTATGGGTTCGAGTGCGGGAGCGCCGTTCAGTTCGGTCAGCTCCTCGGCGTCCATCCCACCGGCGACGAACGTGCGTCCCTGACGACCGAGGCTCTCCCACGACGACGGCGACGCCGGGCTGCCGGACCGCTCGGGAACCTGTGGCTGTTCCACGCCTGGGTCGGTGCTGTTGTTGTCGTCGGCGAAGACGACACGTGCCGCCGCAGAACTGCTCGCAAGCAAAACCTGGTCGACGAACACGACTACCGCGAGCACGAGAATCACCGGTGCGAGGATGCCTGCTGCGGCGACCGGAACACGAAGGCGGGTCGCGAGGAACTCCGCGAAGCGTCGTCCGACCCACCGCAAGCCCCGTGCAATGTAGAGGAGCACGGCAAAGATTGCGACGCTCACCAGACCGGTCCGCAGATACGCGAAGCCCGTCGTGGTCTCGATACCCATGAGCGCACGGACCTCGTTCTGCCATTCCGCCGCGGCGAGCAGACTTCCCGCGAGTGTTCCCACCGCGACGAGAGCGACCAGCACCTCGGCGATGAGCCGAGCAGTGTGGCCTCGCCGCCACGTGAGCCGCGGAGCGATCCATCGCCGCGCGGGAAAGGCGATGAGCACACCGATGCCATAGCCGACGATGCTCGTCACGCCACTGATCAGACCCTGGAAATACCACTCGCGGGGGATGAGTGAGGGGCTCAGGCTCCACGCGAAGAAGAGCAGGGCGACGACGAGGCCGACGAAGTCGAGGCCGAAGACAGAGAGGTGGCGTCGGGTGTTTTCACTCGACTCGTCGATTTCGAGGGGGGTGGCGGGAGCGGTCACGGTGCGACAGTAACTAATACGGAACGTGTACGCCGTCTATCGACCTTCCGCGCGATGGGGGTATGTCGGTAGGGCATATCTGCGACTCAGGTAATTTACGCTCGGATCTCAGGCTCCGCCGCCTACCCACGAACTCATCTTTTCAAAGTCGGTGCGCGCCTGGCCCGTCCCCAGACCTTCACCCGTCATCGTCCTCCCCTCGCCCTGAGCTCTCACCTGAGCGGGTAGGTCGACGATGGGATTGGGAATTCACCGATTGGAGTCGCTTTGCGGTCATGGTCGACTGAGAGAGGCAACGAGACGGCTCAGAGATCCCACACCTGATCGGGATCGTCGAGCGCCGCGCGAATCTGTCCGAGATCACCGAGGTCGGCCAGGGGAGAAGTCTTGGCGATATCGACGATCCCTCGCAGGACCTCGCTGATCACCTGTGAATTCTCTTGCTCCAGTGCCTGATCCAGTCGGGAGAACAACGCATCGAAGGTTGTGCGGCGTTCGGCGAAGGACTGCTCGAAGTAGTCCCTGACGATCGACTCGGCCGACTTGATGCGCTGAACTTCCGCGGTTGCGTAGGTGTGCAGACGGGCGCGTTTCGTTTGTTCGACAGCGTGGATCTCGATGCACTCCTGCGCGGCGGTGACCAGCTGCGAGAGCGCTGCGAAACCGTCGACCGCAGCAATATTGCGTTTCACCGAGCCCAATACCTCGCCCTCGTGCACTTTCCGGTCAGCCTTGTTCGGCGCCACGGTCGTCTCCTTCGGTCATCGGGCGGTACCGCACGGTCAGATTCGCGCTGTTCTCGGTGAGCTCGCCGTCTTCGTCGAGAATGGGAGTCGCGGCGACGTCCCGGACTGCCTTCGACAGCGTGATTGCCTGTTGGAAGCGCGACGCATGTATGCGCGCATCGAAGGGCTCGGACTCGAGTACGTCCAGGGCTGCGACTGCTTTGACGGTCAGTGCGCCGAGCACGGAGCGCAATTCGTCGATGCGGTGGTCGACGGCGGTCAGGAGAGTGTCGGTGGTGCCCAATTCGGCATTCGCGATGTCGATCTCGGCTTGGAACTCGGCCGCTTCGGTGAGTGCCTTCTGGCCTTGCCCCTTGATGACGAATCCGCTGATGAGGAGAGCGGGGCCGATCGTCACCACATTCAGCGCGGCCGCGCCGAGTGCCACACCGCCACCGCCGGCCGAGAGCGCGCCTCCGCCGAGCCATGCCATTGCGGCGCTCTGTGCGGCTGCTCCCGAGAGACCGGATATGGCGGCCCCTGTGCTTGCAACACCGAAGCTCGTGGCGGCCGCCGATACTGCGGATGCGGTGCCGACACCGGTCGCAACCGATGCCATGGCTCCGCCGAGCCAACCGCCCAGATTCAGGTCGAGGCCGTTCGGTCCGTCGACCTGCGTGATGCCGGCCTGGAGACCGTCGGCCAGCAGCCGTTCGTTCTCCCGTACCTGCTTCTCGTGTCGACGCAAGAACTCCGCCATGCGGATGACAACGTCGGTCAACGCCTGTTGCTGTTGCCCGCCCAGCGCTTCGAGTTGGGCGTTGGTCTTCTCGACGCGTTCTACGATCGCGTCGCGGCGCTTGGTGTACTGCTCGTGAGCCCTGCGCAGTTGGTCCGCCGCCTTCTTGCGGTCGGCGATGCCTTTGCCGCTGAGCGCGACGCCGCCGCCGCCCGTCACGGCGCCGATGGCGATCAGCGCGGCCGGAATCAGAGGTAGGACCATGAGCTCTCCTTCGTGTGGTCGGCCCAGTGTGCCACTCGACCCGGACAAATCAACCACCGCTCCGTCTGTATGGCAGGGACCGACGATTCCGAGGAAGGTTGGACCAGTCGGATCTCAGTGCCTGTAGGGACCAAATCCTCTGCCTCGGCGAGACCAACTGCGGACGATATTACGTTGGGGTAACGATCCCATTGGTACTCGTAACGGGCTGTGGGCGTCCCCCGATTGAAGGATCAATAACGCCGATATCTGCCGGGATGTACTCGCTCAGGAATCGGTCCGAAGCTAGCCCCCGAGAGAAGCCTGTGCAGTCACCGTCCGACCCGTTCGATTTCAGCGAGTACTCGAGTTCGCGAGACGGGATCGACACACCATCGACGACCCCGAGTGGACCTGCATGGGGGAGCGCTCCGACCTTCGGTTCCCACCCGGACCCGTTCGGGCCGGGAGCGTCGTCGCCGGCATTTGCGTCTACCGATGTGTTCGCTTCCGAACAGCCGGTGCGTTCGTCCGGATTCTCGCAGGGCAAGACCCCCGTCGGGCGCGTCGTCGCGGCGTGCGCGGTCGCCGTCGTGGGTTTGGTTCTGGCGATCATCGCACTCGCGCTCGGCTCTGCGGGTTTCGCTGTCGCAGGCTGGGCCCTCGCCGGACCGATCGCCGCTCTGCTCCTCGCCACGTACATGATCGCGGACACGAAGCAACGTGCCCTTCCGGTCTATCAGCCGTCGAAAGCGGCACAGGTCATCTATTGGGTAACCGTCGCGTGTGCGGCGGCGGGAGTGCTCCTCGGCGCATGGCAGATTGCGGATTGGTTCGGTCGACTGTGAAGAAGCTTGCAACCGTCATCATTGTTCTCCTCGGCTGCCTGCTGATCGCGCCAACGGCGTCCGGCCAACCCCGTGAGACCGCGGTGGCCGATTTCGGTGGCTGCTTGGCGTCGCAGCGCGAGGGCGACCTGCTCCTGATGATCGACGAATCGGGCAGTCTGCAGCAGTCGGACCCCGATGCTGCCCGCGTCGAAGCCGCGAATTACCTTCTCGGCCAGCTTGCTTCCTTCGGTGCGTCCGCAGGTGTCGCGCTCGATGTTGCCGTGGCGGGCTTCTCGTCCGAGTTCACGATGCATGCGCCGTGGACCCGCCTGGAGTCCGGAACGCTGGGCGGACTGCGATCCGAGGTCGATGCGTTCCGTTCACGGACGTCCGGGCTCGACACCGACTACTGGCTCGCGCTCGACGGCGCCCGAGGCGCACTGGCGGAGCACTCGTCCGGAGGCTCCACGTCGTGCCAGGCCATTGCCTGGTTCTCCGACGGCAAACTCGACTTCACGGCTCGCGACGGGGAGAAGCCCTATGCGCCGGGTCTCTCGCTGTCCACCGACGAAGGCGTCGCTCAGGTCGTCGGCGCGGCACGCGAGTCGATCTGCCGACCCGCGGGAGTCGCTGATCAGTTGCGGTCGTCCGGTATCGCGACATTCGCGGTGGGCCTCGCCAACGGCACCGCGCAGGCCGCCGATTTCGACCTGATGCGCTCCATCGCGACAGGCGAGCCGGTGGCCGGTCAAGCGTGTGGTGTGCGGACGGAACCCACGCCGGGCGACTTCTACCTCGCGCAGAACATCGACGATCTGCTGTTCGCCTTCGACGCGTTCAGCAGTCCCGGTCAGGCTCCGCTCGAGAACGAGACCGGTGTCTGCGCCTACGAGGTGTGCGAGGAGGCCCAGCACCGCTTCGTGCTCGACGACTCGATCGGGTCCGTCACGGTTCTCGGATTCGCCGACGCCGAAGGTCTGGTTCCGACGCTCGTCAACCCGAGTGGCGACGAGCTCCCCATGGCCTACACGTCGGCAGAGTCCGGTTCGTCGGTCGAGGGCGTCGCGGTCGATTACCGCTGGCTCTCCGACCGCTCGGTGTCGTTCACGATGGAGCAGCCCGAGAACGCCGCCGGCGAGTGGCAGGGCATGTGGGCTCTCGTGTTCGTCGACCCCGACGGGTCCGAGCCGGCTGCCCGCTCCAAGTCGAACATCCACATCTCCGGAAACCTGTTCCCGGCGCTGCTCGGCCAGGACGTCACCGCCATCCACGCCGGTGAGGTCACGTCCGCGGTCCGACTGGGAATCGTCGACTCCGACCGCGAGGAGATCGATCCGTCCGAGCTTCTCGGATCCGCGTACCTGGGCGTGTCGCTCACCGACGCGGCGCAGGTGGATCACACGTTGGCGTCCGGGGTGTCCAAGGACGCGATCGGTGAACCGATCGAGCTGGACCTGACGAACGTCGCGCCCGGTGAGGCGACACTGCGTCTCGTCCTCGAAGTGACCACCGCGGACGCCACCGACGAGTCGGGCTCCGTGATCGCTCCCGGCACCGACCTCACGCCGCAGTACGTGGACGTGCCGCTGAACTTGGCTCCGCCGATCGGCTACCCGACGGTGCCCGGCCGGATCGACTTCGGGCAGGTGGAAGGTTCCGGTACCTTCCCCGGCGAGCTCGTGATCCAGGGGCCCGGGTGCGTGTGGGTCGACCCTGCCTCGCCCGTCCGTATCGATGCAATTCCCGATGGCGTCGGAAATGCCGCACTCACCGTCGGCGGAGCCACTTCGCCGGACAACTGCCTCACCATCGAGGAAGGAACGAGCGGCAGACTGCCCCTCGAACTCGCTGTCCCGGAAGCGGGCAACGGTGCCTTCAACGGTGCGGTCCGTCTGATGATCGCCCCCGAAGGCGAGCCGGATCGCGCGATGCCCGTCGACGTTCCGTTCACGGCGGATCTGCTCAAGCCGCTCGACACCGCACGCTTCCTGCTGGGCTTCCTGGCGGTGTTCCTCCTGGGTGTCGGAATCCCCTTCGCCATCCTGTATGCGCTCAAGTGGTGGGCGTCTCGCATCCCGGCCGAAACCCTCAAGTCGCAGAGCTTCCTCGTGCGAGTGTCCGACGGTGGGCTGTTGCGTGACGGTCGACCGTTCACCCTCAACGACAACGACCTGCGAGAGATCGTCCGTAATCTCGACAAGCCGGCTCGAAACCTCGACGTCGACGGAGCTCGCCTCGAAGCCAAGATGGGTAGGGCGCCCGTCGGAGCCGGTTACGTCCTCGTCCGTGCCGAGGGGATGCTCGGCGCTTCGGGTGCGACTCCCGCTACCGATCGCAGCACCGGTCAGGCACGTCTGCCCCTCGCGGTGCACAACAACTGGGTGCTGCTCCACGACCCCAAGGGACCCGTCGACGAGGCGGTCCTGCTCCTGCTCGTCGGTGCCAATGCGTCGAACGAACGGGTACGGGGACTTGTGGACGAGGCAGGTCGGCGAGCACCACGGATCATCGACGATCTGCGAGCCCGCGCACAGGGCTCCGACAGCAACACACCGCAGAACCCGACTTCGCCTGAGCCGGCGACGGCCGGCGCTCCGTCGTCGTTCGATCCGTTCGCCGCACCGGGGACACCTTCGGCTCCGACCTTCGGTGCTCCGCCGCCGTTCACCGGTGGTCCCGGCTTCGGGGGTCAACCGCCGACCGGTCCCGGATCGACACCGCCGGGACAACCCTTCGACCCGTTCCGTCCGCCCGGTTCCTGACGGCCGCGCAACAACTCTCTATCTCGATTCGGAAGGACCGCAATGAGGCGATTTCTGGTAGTTGGCTGCGGCGGATCCGGTGCCGTCACCCTCGCGTACATGATGGACCAGCTCCGGTCCGATCTCGCCGCCGTGGGCATCGACAAGATCCCGGGCGGTTGGCAGTTCGTCAGCGTCGACGTGCCCACCGCCCCCGAAGCCGGGCCCGACGGTCTGGGCAACGTACGCGACCAGGGCGGCTACTACTTCGGCAGCGGTCCGCAGGGCGACTCGTATGCCGTGCTTGACAACGCGCTGAGCAACCAGTTGGGCGCACGGAACAGCCTCCACGAGATCGCGACCTGGGCACCCCGTGACCCCTCCGCGGTGACGGTGCCGATCGGCTCGGGCGCCGGCCAGTATCGGGCCCTCGGTCGCATGATCACCCTGAGCAAGGCCGGCGGCATCCGCGACACGCTGCAGCAAGCGTGGGACCAGCTGTTCACGGTGCAGACGGCGACCGAGATGTCTGCCATGAAGATCCCCGGCGGGGGAAGCTTCGAGCAGGAGGAGTCGCCGATCGTCCTGGTCGTCTCGTCGATGGCCGGTGGTGCCGGCGCATCGATGGCCCTGGACATCTGCCGACTGCTCACTCTCATCCCCAAGCTCGACCCGCGCCTGATGGGCGTGTTCATGGTGGCTCCCGACATCTTCGACGGTCTCGGTCGCAGCGCGACGACCGGTGTGCGCGCGAACGCGCTCGCGATGCTCGGCGAGATCGTCGCCGGCCAGCTCGGCTCCGCACGCGAACACGACGTCGAGATCCTGCGGGCCCTCGGTCAGCAGGCCGGTGAAGGCGAGAAGGTGCCCTTCGCCCGCGTGTTCCCCGTCGGTCGCCGCGTGGGTGTCGAGGGTGCACCCTTCGGTGACGGCTCGCAGAAGGCGATCTACCGCGGTCTCGCACGTGGTCTCGCCGGGATGATGATGAGTGGCGCCGCGACCCGCCAGTTCGTGCAATACGACCTGACCAACGGTGCGGGTCTGTCCGGCCAGCGCGAGAACATCGGCTGGGGCGGCCAGTGGGACAACCTGCCGTGGGGCACCTACGGGTTCTCCAGCCTGAGCATGGGACGCGACCGTTACGCCGAGTACTCCGCTCAGCGACTGGCGCGCAGCACCGTGGATCGCCTGCTCGACGGCCACCGCAACGCGGCCAGCGTCGCCTCCGACGAGGACCAGGTCAATGCGATCCTCGACAGCCAGTGGCAGACACTGCTGACGAACATGGGACTGCCGGTCATGCAGAACAATCCCGCTGGAGCGCAGGTCGGTGTCGGACCGTGGTTGACCGACAGCGTTCTTCCGTCGGCGGAAGCCCAGCGGATGGCACGTCAGATCGTGGAAACCGAGCTGCGTGCCTATCTGCCGTCCGGCAGTGGCCTGAGCGCGTCGCAGTGGGTTCCTGAGGTCCGACGTGCACTCGCGGCGCGTCGTCAGGCACTGGTGACCTCGGCCGAGCAACACGCGCTCGGTCACGCCTTCCAGTGGCACCGAGGGCTGGCGCAGCGCATCGAGCAGCAGGTCGCCAAGGCGGTCGCCGACCTCGGCCTGCCCTACGCGACGGCAGTGGTCAACAGGCTGTCGATTTTGGTGAAGGACCAGATCCGGGCCGGTGCCGAGGAACTCTCGCGCCATGCGCCCGAGGACATCACCGTCCAGTCCGCCGACACCCTGCAGATGCTCTCCGCGCTCAAGGGCAACATCGAGAGCGACGCCGACCTCCTCGAGCGGGTGATCTCCAGCTGCAGCAACAACGTCTACCGCCAGCTGTACGCGTCGTTGTCCGGCAAGGTTTCCGAGGTCGCGGCCGCACTCGTGCCGGAAATCCTCAAGCCGCTGCTCGACGCCCTCAACGAGTCTCAGACGGCGTTGCGCAAGGCGCGGAGCAAGCCGGCGAGCGACGTGGGTCTCGCTCGCCTTGCCACGGACCAGTACGGTGCCTGGCCGGCCGACAAGAGTGATCGCGTCCCCAAGCGTTTCGCCGAGGCCAACAACGAGGTGATGCTCACTCCGTCGGCCGATTTCATGGATCAGTACCGGTCCGACCTTCCGCTCGCCGTGGCATCGGACGGCCTGGGCACTCCGCCGTTCGAGGAGGCCGTCAATCGCGCGGTCGCCGAGGTGGTCACCGGTATCTGGACCACCATCGACGGCAGCCGGCCGCCGGGGGAGGAGCACCCGCTGCTCGAACGCACCTCGGCGTGGCGCACCCGTGCCTTCCCGTTCGATCCCGGTACCCGTGAAGCCCTCGTGCCCTCCGCCGCGCGATTCGACGTGCACGTGCGACCGGCCGAACTGCTCGAACGCGCACGGCAATTCGTGGCCAGGACGGGGGAGTCGTTCGACAGGTTCTGCCGGGTCTCCCTGCGTGAGTACATCGAGGACATCACGGTGCCCGAGTACGCACTCGACGAGCGTCGCGAGCGTCTCCGCTCCAAGTTCGTCGAGGCGCTCTCTCTCGCTCGGCCGCTGGCGAGTGTGAACCAGCAGGCACTCGAAGCGCTGCATCCCGGTCAGCAGATCGAGTACCGCTACAAGTTCACGTCGATCCCGTTCCTCAATCTCCCTGTGGCGGATGCTCTGTCGCAGGTGTTGCAGAAGAACCCGATGATCGATCACGAAACCCGGTCGGAGTTCGTCCGATTGTTGTCCGAGGAGGACAAGCTCACTCGCATCGACATCTTCGGGTCGTATCCGAACTACTCCCCGCTGGCATACGATTCCGTGCTCGCTCCGGCCGCGAAGCAGTGGGCGGATTCCACTCCGGCGCAGCAGGAAGCGTTCTGGCAGTGGCGTCGTGCACGTCCGCTCGCCGCATCGTTGCCGATGCACGAGAGCGAGCGGCGCGCGATGACCGCCGGGTGGTTCCTCGGTCTGGTGACGGGTCGACTGCGTCTGCCCTCCGAGCCCTACGACGAGCCGGTCCGCGTGTGGGACGGTGCCACGTCGAGTTGGGTGGACTTCCCGAACCCGCTGCTCACCCCGCCGGCACGGTTCCTCGCGAACAACGACTGGCTTCCCGCCGTCATGGAATCGGTGTTGATCGCGATGGCTCGCTCGCACGAGTCGCCTGTCATGGCGTCGATGGCTCCCTACCGCGCGTTGCGAGGGATCTACGACGCATCGGCGGAGAAGCCGGCCAGCGGCATCCTCGAGGTGTCGGCCAAGTCCGTGCTTACCGACTGGCTGCGCACCGGCGACACGGGAACCGGTTGGCAGTCCCAGGTCGCCGACACCGGCGCGGGCGTCTCGATCGACGCGCGCGCGAAGAACGCGATCGCCTGGTTGACGAAGGTCCGCGATCTGACCGGCCAGCACTACCTGGCACCGGGTCGGGAAGGAGCACCCGGCGGAGGCGTGTTCTCGACCATCACGGTGCGCGAGCAGGCGTCCCAGACCCCGATCTACCGCGACATCGCCGCCGATGTGTACTGGGCGACAGGCGAACTCATCGCTTTGGTCAAGGAATGCAAGACTCGCGCCGAGCAGCCCGAGCACGTCGACACGGTCACTCCCACCGTGAGTACCGCGACCACCTCGGCGCAGACCTTCCGGATCCCGGACATGGGGCAGTTCTGAGATGGCGACGGAGAGCAAGAGCGTTCTGACGGTCTTCGTCGGCTCGGTCGGTCCGGCTGCCGGCGTGCGGGACGTCCTGCGCGACCTCTCGACAGCGGAACTCGTGGGTTCGTTCGTGTGGGTGGACGACTCCGAGATCGGTGAAGCCGGAGCTCGGGTCCCGGCCGTGGAGACCGAGCGAGGAATCTCCCGGTCGGTCACGCTTCAGGACGTCTTGGCCTCGCGTCACTACGACCTGGTTCGCCTGTGTGTCCTGGTGCCGAGTGGGCCGGGCGCTGTACCCGTACGTCTGGGCACCGAGACGATGCTCGCCGAGCTGTTGTCGTCGAACTCCGGAGGCGCGCGGTGCGTGCGTCTGCGGGTTCTGCTGCGTCGCCCCGCCGATGAACAGCCTGCTTCCGCGACCCCTGCTCTGGCCGGTTGGCACAACCTGCTCGTCGCACCGGAGGACTCCCGTGGACCCGGCATGGGCCACGAGTCGCTGACGGTAACGCACGATCCGGTGGATGTGGGCCGCCAGGCCGCGCCGGTGATCGCCGGCATCACCGGCTTGTGGACGGATATCGAACACACCCCGTTCGACGATGCTCCCGTCCTTCCGGGCAACTCGCTGCGCGTGGTGCGGTCCTTCTACCGCCGCCTCGATACATCGCACGCCGAACACCGGTTGCACTCCGAACTGCTGGAGTTCGACGGACAGCTCCCGCTTCCGCGCGACGCGGGCACCGCGGTGCTCTACGCCGATGATGTTCCGGCAGCGACCCGGCAGATGGCACACGCCGTGTGGGTCAAGCACGGACACTTGCTGACCAGCCCGCGAAAGAGCGCGCCCCCGAAGCGGGACGTCCGCACCATCACCTTCATGGACGCGGTGCGGATGACCGGACGTTTTCTTCTCGCGGTGCTGAAGAACGCTCCGTCCCTCCTCATCACGCGGGCGATCCACCGAGCCTCGACGTCCGTGGCCTCCGCCGCGCAGCGAGCACTGTTCGGATCGACGCCCGGCGCATACCGGGTCCTCGTGGGTGGTGTCGACGCCGACGGTCAACGCGTGTCGTGGACCGAGTACGAATCGGCCTCGCGCCAGCTCGGCGCGGCACTCGACGAGGCGAAGGGCACCCCGCAAGTAGCAGCACCCGACCTGTCGGCCCTGTGGCGGGACTACGCCCGCGGTGCGCTGACACTCGCCGACGCCAGTGAACGATCGGCGGGTCTGCCCCCGATCCAGGTGGGTGCGCATCGTGCCGTCCTGCGATCGGCCGCCGACATCGTGCCCGGTCCTGATAACGACTTCACCGACATCCCCGGCGTCGTCTCCGCCACGACGCAGCTGCACGTGGCCGAGGCCCCCGACATCCTCGGTGTCGAGGAGCTCCGCACCACACTTCGTGGTCTCGAGCAGGATCCGGTGATCGGTCTCGATGCGCGACGCACCGGCGCAGCCATCCAGACGTGGGCCGCCAAGCGGCGCCACAGTTTCGCGGTGTCCTTCGGCTCCATTCTCACCAGCCGGCTCAGCGCGGACATCACCGAAGCGGGAACACTGCTCGAACGGATCAAGGGTGTCGAAGCCCTGCGTGACCCTGCGGAGGAGAGCGCCGAGGTTCAGAGGCGGATGTTCTGGCGCGTGCGCATCGCAACGTTGATCGCGCTCGTGCTGGGTGTGCTGGCAGGTGTCCTCGCGTGGAAGGAGTTCATCTCCTGGTGGGCGGGTGGCCCGATCATCGCGCTGTGTGTCATCGGGTGGGCCATCGCCGTCACGCTGATCTGCCAGAAGGCGCAGCAGTACCTCGAAGATCTGCTGGCGAGTCGCGAAGCCATCACCGCCGCCAACGAGGCCGACCGAGTGAATCTTCGTGCGGCTCTGCGCGAGATCGAGGTTCTGACCGGTGCCTACCGGCAGTACCTGTCGTGGAGCCGCGCGCTCGGCGCCTTCCTGGCCCGGCCCCTCGGTGTGCCGAAGCACGTCCTGACTGCTCGCCGGCGGATCGACTGGGGTCTGCCGCGCCACAGTGCCATCGGGTCCGGCAGCCCCGACGACGACAAGATCGCTCGCGTTGCCGATCAGTTGCGGCAGGATCTGTTCACCGTCGGATGGCTCACCGAACCGTGGGACACGGTCTCGGCAGGAGCCGGTGTGGCTCTCGGCGGGTCAGCACACGACATCACCCGCGACCCGAGCCTGCTGACCACCAAGGCCGGTGCCGGGTCGGGCTCTCCCCTCGACGAGTGGTCGCTCATGTTCTACCGCGGCCGGGTGCAGTCCACCGGTGCGGCGGTGCTCTGGCAGCGGGCGATGAGCGAACTCACCGGTCCTCGCACCGAACTCGCTCGTGACCTTCTCGACGTCATCGAGTACCGCATCGACGGCACCGTCCATCGCTCCGGTATCGACGACTTCCTCGCCGGGGTCGGAGTGCCGACCGAGGGTGGCTTCCTCGACCGCGCGGCCTTCACCGACACCGCGACGATGCGCGGTGCCTCGGCTGTATCCGGTGAGCTCTACTCACGGACACGGGTCGGTTGCGGCCTCGTCGCGGTCACCACCCAGTTCACCGAGGGTGTCTCTGCCGAGGATCTCGCCCGACCGACGTCGAAGCATGTCCGGACCGAGGAGATCCACGAGATCCCCGATATCGATCTGCGTCCCGCGCAACGCGAGGAATCGTCCGCCGACAATTCGGGTCGAACTTCGTACATCGCGCCTGCCGTCGACGGCATCAACTTCTGAGAGCGAGGATTTCCGTGTCGGAAGGTGTCATCGAAGCGCTGCAGGAGTGGCGGCAGACCGAGATCGACAAGGGTCGACTGCGGCCGGGACTGATCAAGGACACGCATCTGCAGCAGATCGTCCGGACGAATCGGCGCACGGTCGCCGAGATCGAGTCGATGCTCCCGCGCCACGCGAAGCCTCTCGTCGAGGGTCTCGTCGAAGCGCTCACGTCGGCCACCGCGCTGAGCACCGACACCGCTCCGTCCGAGACGACCTCCGCGACGCGGGAGCCAGAGCCGGAACCGGTGGTCGAACCGGTCGAGCCGCTTCCGGGCAGCGAATTCCTGGTGGACCTCGGAACCGAGGACTTCTGCGAGTATCTGCACGGTGAGTCGGAGTACGAGGTCGGTCCGCTCACCATCACCGCTGAACCGCGAGGTGGGCACCGCGTCGAATGGACACCGCTGCCCGGGCGGTCCGGAACGACGGTGCTGTATCGAGTGGTGTCGGGGGAGACCCATCGGGCCTACAAGCCCGAGGCAGGGCGACTCGTCGGCGTCACCCGTGGCTCGATGATCGTCGATATCGAACCTGCGGCAGCAGCGGTGCGCCATCTGCAGGTGTGGGCGCACATCGGCAGCAACGAGCGGGATGCCGCGGAGCGTCAGCCGGTGCTCATCGCCGAAGGACACGTTCTCAGTGCCGTCCAGGATTTCGTCGTCATCGAGGACGACGGTGCGGTGATCGGCCAGTGGTCGGTGTGGCCGGGGGTTTCCCGCGTCCGGGTTCTCCGCATCCCTCTCGACGGTCGCTCGCCCGTCACGAACGACCCGCGCTACCGGATCCTCGCCGATCAGCCGAACTTCGGTGGCTTCGTCGACCGTGATGCACTGCGTGGTCACCGCTACCTGTACCGCGCGATCTGCGAGATCGAGGTGGACGGTCAGACGCGTCTGTCCCCGGCGGCGCAGGCCGAGGTGCTCGTTTCCGCCGTACTCGAACCGGTGACCGATCTGCAGGTCACCACGCACGAACACGAGGACGGTCTCCACTTCGACCTCGGGTGGACTCCGCCGGACATCGGCAGCGTGGTCATGTACCGCACGGAGACCGCGCCGAAGGCGGGCATCGACCGGGAACTCCTGGAAGCGAGCGCCCTGGACGTCTCCGGTGGGCTTCCCGCGTCCGCGCGGCTCGTGCACCCGGTCGTCATCGATTCGCAGGGCCGCCACAGCATGGCCAACGTGTCGTGGCCGCGGGGGTGGGTGCGTGCCTACTTCACTCCGGTGACCGTTCTCGACGGGCAGGTGCAGGTGGGTCGTACCGTCATCGCAACGCGACCGCTCCCGGCGCTCGAGGGTGTTCGCATCGTCGAGCGGTGTGCTGAGCAGGTGGTGACCTTTCCGTGGCCGGACGGGGCAGCGTCGGTGTCGGTCTACGTGAGCGCCGCGCAGGTGCCTGCCGAACATGCCATCGAGCAGCGACCGGTCGCGGAGATCTCCCGTTCGCAGTACGAGCGGGACGGTGGGCTGCATCTGCGGGATCAACTTCCCGAGCAGGGGTGCGCCGTGCATGTCGTCGCCATCGCTTACACGGCGGGCGAACGCATCGTCGGTAAGCCGTCCACCGTCGACTATCCGGGACTGTTGCGAATCCAGTACACGATCGAATCCCGGCCTGCTCCGGGTGGAGTCCTGGTCCTGGCTATCCGGTTGGCGTCGGAGATCGAATTGTCCACCGCACCACCCTTCCTCATCGTGCACAATCTCAGGCGGCTGCCGTTGAGCGCGCGGGACGGTCAACCGCTCGAGGTCCGCGGGGGCAGTGGTACGCAACCGGGAGCGCGGAGCTTCCACCCGAACGGTCTGCGCCGCGAGTGGTCCCAGCCGTGGTTGGTCGACGTGAGCGACGCCCGGGGATTCGTGCGCGTGTTCGCGGATGTGCGACCCGAGAAGGCGCGCACCATCGCGTTGCTCGACCCGCCGGTGGAGCAGATCAACCTCGATCTGATCGACCGGCGTCCGATCGACGATCCGCTGGAGTGACGTGAGTGCCCACGATGCCGAACGCCCGAGGTTCGGCCAGCTCACCTATACCTCCTTCGACCGTCCGGGTACTGCGACCGCTGGAGGTTGGCAGGTCAAGGACACCACCGGCGACCTCTACGCGGACGAGAAGGAACGGTTGCGAGCGGGGATCGTGACCCGATTCGACGCGATACCTCCGATCCCTCGTTTCCCGAATGCGGAGGAGCTTCGCAATCGCCCACGACGGTTGATGTACGCGCCCGGAGCGGGCCGTACCGGTATGTACTGGCACACGGTTCCGGCCGGTGCGGATGCGACGGGACGACCCGGAAACGTCTTCGCGCACTGCCTCATCGATCGTGTCGGTAGCGAGGCGACCGATGGTCGTCCGATCGAGCGGTGGGGTTCGTCGGGTTGGCTCGTGCCCTACGGTGCGGACGAGGTCGCCGCAGCAACTCTCGGTGCCACCGAGCCGGAACCGAGTGATCTCGTCTCCCGCGACGCCGTGTTGGATTTCCTGCTCGATCCGGACACATGGCGCGTGGGTGTCTTCAGCGTTCTTCTGGATGCAGTGGCACGAACGCTCGAAGGCGGGCCGCCGGTGGTTCTCGGTTGTCGGGATCCGCACAGAGCAGCACTGTGGATCGCCTCGGTCTCGCACTTCATGTCGCCCGGCACGAGCCGGCGGTTCGGGTGGTCGACGTTCGATCGGCTACACGCAGTGGACGACGCTGTCGCGTGCGGCGCACACCTGATCGCCGTGCCGCTCGACGACCTGCCCGGAGATACACCTGGATGCGTCGTCTTCGGAGAAGGCGAGTCGCCCGATCTCGGTGAACTCGACGGCGAACCGCACTGTGTCGAGAACGGCGATCTCGTGCTGGTGACTCCCTGGTCGCTGCTCGCCCAGACGGTCTTGGTGGAGGAAGACCCAGCACGACGTGCGCTTGCCCGTCAGGACGCGATCGCAGCGGAAGTAGGCGACGACGGTCTCTCACCGATGTGGCCGTTGGCGATGGCCGTGGTGTCGGACGACGAACTCCACGACGCTCTCGACGAAGCGACGACGATTCTGTTGGAACACAGTCCGGAGACTGTCGCAGGTACGGAATGGGCGGCACTGATCGCCAACATCGTGGAACACAACCTCGGCGACAGCACCGAGGACGCGGCTCGAGGACTCGATCGCTGGTCACGCGACGACACCCTGGCACCGGCGGTGCGCACTCTTGCTGCAGTGGTCTTTGCGCATCGCGCATTCGACGAGGTCGGATGGATCTCAAGTGCCGACCCGATGCGCCGCGAACTCTTCGGTCACTGCGATCGTGCACCGGAACTCGTCACCGCGGCAGAGCGCGCAATCGACCGGCTCCGACACCACGTGGGTGTGGGAAGCGATCGCCTCGCCGTGGCTGTGGACGCTCTACGCACGATCGATGTGGTGGTGCGAGCAGGACTTCTCACCACACGCAGTGAGGATCGCGTTTTCGAGATTCTCGAACTCGCGGTCGTGCCCGTCCTGTGCGCTCCGAAGATAGGACCTGCGGTGGTCGCCGAAATCGGGGAGGTGGAGGAGACCACCTGTGTCGACTTCGTGCAGCCGGCGGTGGTCACGCATCCCGACTTCCTCGCCCGACCACTGGGGCGCCGCTTGGAGCGTTCGGTCTTCGCATGGGTCGCCAGCAGCCTGAGGGAGCGGCCGACGTTCGACGAGCTCGTGGCGGACAGCTCTGTCGTGACGTCGCCGGTGAGTGTCCTTGTTGCCGAAGGTGTTTTCGGGCTCACCGCCGACGGTGGACGTGTTCGCAGCGATCTGGCGACGGTTGCGCTGTGGCGTGCCTTCTTCGAACTCGAAGACGGCGCTGCGAGTGTCGACAGCCTGGATGAGGTGGTCGCAGCCCAGCAATGGAATGCCGTTCAATGGTGTCAGGCAATCGAGACGTTCCCACAGGTGGTCGCGCCGCGGTATCTGCAGGACGCTGTCGTGTGCAACGCATGGGCGTCGGATGTCGAAGCCGTCGCCGCTCACCTGATCCGAGTACGTCGCGGTGAGCTGAGGGGGCGCTGGCATGAGAATCGGCGTCTCGATGCCCTTGCGGAGAGTTGGGCCGCGATCCGTTGGCAGGAGAGTTGGTCGACCGTCGGGGGGCCTGAGTTCGATCGGGCCTGGCAGCAGGACGGACTACCGGTACTCATCGATTACGCCCGGCACTACGCAGCCGACCTTCCGAGTGACGTGCTCGCGCGGCTTGCCGTCTTTCTCCTGGCAGCACTTGCACGACCGTATGGAGATCCGTTGGCGGAAATCGATCTGCCGGCGGCACACCAGGACGCACTCGTCGACGCTGTTGCAACCGAAGTGAGATATGCAGTCGAGTCGATTGTCGAACTCGTCGAATCAGGTGTCGTCGGAATCGAGTGGCTGCTCGCGCATGCAGTGTTCAGTTCGCCCAAAGCCCCGAGAGCGGGTGGACTGTCGGCGCAGACCGAGTTGCTGAGTCGGCTCGTGATCGAGTCCGACGGTGGCCGGCAGGGACTGCTCGACGAGGTTGTGACGCGCCTGCTACCCGCGTCGTGGTTCAGAGGGCCCGGGGCTGTGATGACGACGATCCGCACTGAACTACGAGCGCGTGGTCGCCGTGACGCCGACCGGGTGTGCGAAGCCTACGAGGCCTTCGTCGTGTGGTGGTTCGACCAGCGGCTGGCGGACGCCGAACGTGTGATTTCCGGACCGAGAGGATCGATCTGATGCCGGGTTACGTACTCGACGGGGCAGGGCGAGTGGAGTTGCCTCGGCAACCGCTCGCCGTCACCGTCACAGCGCTCGACGTTCCGGTGGTCGTTCGTGCGACGACC
This sequence comes from Rhodococcus gordoniae, assembly GCF_001646655.1. GTDB lineage: Bacteria > Actinomycetota > Actinomycetes > Mycobacteriales > Mycobacteriaceae > Rhodococcus > Rhodococcus gordoniae. The sequence continues at coordinate 75,436 of NZ_LPZN01000011.1, forward strand.
GCCGACGGCCAGGACCTACCATCGGCGCTGCATCCGAAGCCCGGCTTCGTGGTGTTGCCGCGGATCGACAGGGATGTCGTCGTGGTTGCCACCCCTGGGAACGACTCGGGATTCCCGCAGGGCACGGTGCTTCAGGCGATCGTCGCAGTGGACACGACGAATGTCGTCGACCCGGACCGGGCCGAGCTCACGCCCCTGGACGTGTCGGGACTGCACCATGTCGAACTTGCCACCATCACTCCGGCAGATGATCGGCTCGTCGTCCGCGCGCGCAAGACCGCAGTCGACGTCCCGCTGAACGAACTCGGTGCGCGAGCGCGCTCGGCGGCCCGAGGAGTGCTGGGTGTGGACCGGTTGCCGGAGTCCGGACAGGTTCGGGTCGAGGTCGACATCGACACCACAATGTCGATGCTTCCCCTCATCGAGAACGGCACTGTACGCGACGTCGTCGATCTTCTGTCCGGCATCGCTGCTGTCGTCGGACGCCGGGAGGAACTGCACGTGAACCTGATCGGACACAGGGTCACGGCCTTGCCGATCGAGGAACTGCGACGCGCTGCCGACACCGTGCAGGGCGCTCTGGACGCTGCCGGACTGGGTATCGGTTTCCGGTCTTCCACCGTCGACCGGTCACACCCCGCCGAAACGACCCTTGTCTTCACTGTGACCGACGCCGTGCCGGCGGATCACACCGCGGTGCCGGTCGAGGGGGTGCGCCGGCGTCCCATCATCCTGCAGGCCGGAGAGGACTCGCGGAACGAACTCGAACCGGGCGGCACGGTCGTATCGACCGCGACCGAGACGCACGCGAGTCGGGGGTGGCTGGACGATCCGCAGGATCTGTTCCGCACCGTGAAGTCGCTCGTGGCGGGACTGGCCGCCGGCACGCACACGGAAGGTGCCCTCTGATGACGAAATGCCCACGGTGCTTCACCGAACTGCCGGCCGACCGGACTGCTTGGTTGCCCACTGCTCCCGCCGAGGTGGAGCCGGACCAGATCGCCACTGCTCATCAAGGGACGCCGGTTCGGTCGGGCAAAGTTGTGTACCTCGACCGCCCGGCTGCAGCGGGGGAGGACTGGTCGCCCGAGGCCGAGACGGTGGAGGAGAAGGCCGGAGGGCCGGCTGTCGAGGCATGCCCGACCTGCCACTACCGGCTTCCTGTCGGACTTCGGGGTGCGCAGACCACCTGTATCGCCATGGCCGGAGCGCGTGCCACCGGAAAGACCGTCTACATTGCGGTTCTCGTCAAGGCGCTCCAGCTGCTCGGCGAGCGACTGAACTGCGTCGTGGAGCCGGCGACATCCGAGACGGAGATGGTGTACCGCGAGCTGTACGAGAAGCCGCTCTATGAAGAACGCGGCATCCTCGAACCGACTCCAGCCGCGCACACGAGCAATCAGTATCAGCGTGAACCGCTGATCTTCTCGCTCGGAGTATGGAACGGACGCCGGCAGTACCTGATCCTGCGGGACGTGGCGGGGGAGGACCTGGAGAACCCGAACAACGTCCACGTCCAGCACATGCGCTTCTTCGCGCAGGCGGACGGCGTGGTGTTCATGTTCGATCCGCTCCGGGTCGAATCCGTACGTCAGCAGCTGCACGACCTGGTGCCGGTGCAGGAGCGGGTCGGCGGCGACCCGCGTTCGGTGCTGCGCACAGTTTTCTCGATCATCGGGAACTCCACACCGAATCTTGCCGTGGTGTTGTCCAAATTCGATGCACTCCAAGCACTTCACAACGTGGAGGGCAGCGACTGGAGTGAGATCATGGGACAACCGGGTGCAGCGTTCTCCCGCGACCCGAGCCTGCAGTACGCGCCGTACAACGAAATGGACGGGCAACTCCTGCACGAGGAGGTCCGGAGTCTGCTGGACAAGCTGGAAGCGAAGTCGATGGTGATGTCGGTGGATCAGCCGCATACCGGAGTGACGCTGAACAGCAGATTCTTCGCTGTGTCGGCTCTCGGCGAGTCGCCGGTGGGGGATCGGCTGCACCACAACGGCATTTCGCCGTTCCGGTGCCTGGATCCGGTGCGGTGGATTCTTGCGCAGCGGGGAGTGTGGGTGTGAGACAGCGCGTGCGATAGCTAGTTGGCGGTCAGAACGCATGCGCGGTCGAGGCTACCGTTTCGATCCCGAATCCCGTGTAACGACAGAGTTACTCGCGACGATTCTCCATTGTCCGGCTCGAAGTGCCGGTATCCAGAAGGAGATAGATCATGTCGTGGAGCGTCGGTACTTCTGTTCGTGCTGCAGGAGCCGTCTTGACGGTTGTGGGGTTGGCGGTAGGTCTGTCGGCCTGCGGTTCGGATTCCGAGTCCACGGCAGAATCGGCCTCGACTTCCGTGACATCGTCGGTGTCTCAACCGCCTACGACGACCCAGGCACGTACGTCGGCGGAGACCACGACGAAAGCACCCGTGAGTTCTTCCACCACCGAGCTGCCTCCTGCTCCTGTGGCTGCCCCGAGAGCCACCACGTCGTCGGCTGTGCCTGTCCCGACGACGGTTCCCATGCCGAACGTGGTGTGCATGAATCTTCAGGACGCGCAGAATCTTATTCAGGAGCTCGGCGTCTTCTACTCGCGTAGTACCGATGCGACCGGAAAGGGTCGGAACCAGGTACTCGATGCGAACTGGGTCGTGGTCGGACAGACTCCGGGCGTGGGGGTTCCGATCGGTGAAGGTGACGCGGTGCTCTCGGTTGTGAAGCTGACCGAGCCGAATCCCTGCTAGACCTGTCTCCTGCGAGCCAGTTGCACGTTGAGGCGAACGTATCGGTTGCGCAGACATCTTGATCATGCAAGGGTCTGCGTCTTGCGCCGAATTACTGGATAAAATAGGGGATTTGGATCACTTCCAGGGCTGATGTCCGCTCTGGGCGCACTGCCCGTGTGGCCGGAGCTGAAGCTCCTCCCGATTCGCTCACCGTCTAGTCTTTTATCTGACCCAGGTTGTCCGACCTGACTCACGTCTATGGGTTCTCATACATATGGGATGTTTGGGATACCCCATCCCTCCTAAGGAGTTTCAAGAATGGATGTTCTCGTCCTCGCTTATCTGCTCGTCGCGATAGTTTGTGCTGTAGTCGCAGGGAATGTAGCAAGTAGGAAAAATCGGGATGCACCGGGATTTGCTCTCGTAGGACTCTTGTTCGGTCCGATCGGAGTTCTCGTTGCTGCAGTTGTTGGCCCTGGAGAGCCTCCCGCTCCCCAAGGCTTCGTGGCGGTGACCTGCCCGAGGTGCAATACGAAGCAGAATGTAACCAAGGATGACCCGACTTTCGAGTGCTACCAATGCAAGACCAGTACTCGGGTGTTGGAAGCGGGCGGGGATCGCATCGTCCAGAGGTAGCGTGAAACGTAGCGATAGACAGCTGGTTTCCTAGCAGGTACTTCGTCTTGAGTCCATGGTGCCGACGGATTCGATCCGCTGGCACCATGGACTTCGCCACCACTTTCGGCACGCCGGTTGATTGTGTTCACTGATGAGCACGTCAGGTGCGCCCACCTTCATCGGCGTTGATCCTTTACTCGGGGTTTGGCGGCCCTGTCGAGAGTCAGATCCAAACTTCTTTGCGGCAGCCGGCACCAGTTCCAGAGGGGACTGGGCCTCGACGACGTCTTCGGTGCAGAATTCGTCTTGGGTAGCCCGGCCGGGCCATTGGTACCCGAACTCCCTGTGTCACGTCCCCCGCTGCGCGGTGTGCGAGCCGTCGACTCCGAGGTCCGGAGTGCAGGAGTGCGCCAGCACAACGTATCTGCGGTACGGCACTGCTGTCCACCCTATGCCTCAGTCGATTGAGCTCCCTAAAAGCGCAGACTTCCTACCACTCCACGTCACTACCAACGCGTCTCGTGCCCGGCTCGCCGCGACGTACAGCAGCGACCGCTCCCGTAGCAGCGCTTCGGGTTGTTCTTCTTCGGGAACGGAGCGCATCGTTGCTGCGGAGGGCACATGAGCGTCGTCAATGCCGGCGAGGACGACGCGGGAGAACTCCATGCCCTTGGAGCGGTGCATGGTGAGAACCTGTACATGACCACTGGTTATCGGGCTGTTGTCGAGTGCACGAGCTTCGACACCGCGTTCGCCAAGGGCGCGAACGAATTGGCTGCGGTCGTTCTGGCCACGGGTCAAGACCGCGATCGTGCCAGGGTCGATCTCATCCTTCTCGATCCAGAATTTGATGAGCTCAGCGACCTTGTCGAGCTCATCCGCAGGATCGACGCATTCGACAAATCTTGGATTCGGACCGAGCCGCGCCGACCGGTATTCGCTCGTAGATTCCTCTTCCTGCTCCAAGTCCTTGTACTCGGCCCCGGAAAGAATGCTGATTGCGAAATGCAGGTTCTGAGCGGTCGTGCGGTAATTCAGGGTCAACCGCCGCGCACGTCCCACGATCTTGATGCCGAGGCGGCTCAGCACCACGGGCTGGCCGTAGATCCGCTGGTGAGAGTCCTCGGCGATGAACAGATCGTTCGGGCCTTCTGCGACGAGATGGCGGAGCAGAGCCCAGTGCGTCGCGTGCAGGTCCTGCGCTTCGTCGACGAGCACGTGATCGGCGAGGAAGTTCTCTCCGGCCTCGGTGCGCAGCCGCAGCTGCTCAGCGGCAAGCGCCAGAATCTCGGCGAAGCTGAAGCTGCCGTCCATGCGGCTCTGTCGGCGATATGCCTCGACCAGCTTCCACACTGCGATCCGCTGCGGTCGGCTCAGGCGCACACCACGACCCGGCCGCGCGACCTTCGCGTACTGCTCGAGCGTCGTCACCTTGTTTGCGAGAATGACCGCAACGTATTCGTTTTCGAGGAATCCCGGCGTGGCGAGCTTGGGGTCGAGTCCGCTGTTGACCGTTTGCGCGACGTCTCGCCACACCTTGTCGCTCTGGGTACGCGCATGACTGAGTTCGGTGCGGTACCCGAGAACTGCCTCGGTGGCGTCGCCGATATCGCGGGAGTGACTCAGTGCGGCGTTGCCGAGAGCATCGATCCCGGTGACATAGATGCCGGGTTCGCCGAGCTGGTCCGCCGTGGGGATCTTCGGATCGAGAGTCTTGAGGGCAGCCTTGAGGTCGGCAGCGAGTGTCTTGTTGAACGTCGTCAGCACGATCCGTGCGGTCGGGTCTTCCTTGGCGAGGCGACGAGCTCGGTGAATCGCGACGACGGTCTTGCCGGTGCCGGCACCGCCCGACAGGCGGAAGGCGCCGTTGTAGTTCTGCTCGACGTAGGTGCGCTGTTCGGGATGGAGGAAGGTACGCCACGCGGCGAAGTCGCCGTCCTCGATGATGCGCTTGAGCTCTTCGTTGTCCTCGACGAACGTGAACTGCATCTTCGAGGCGGGCTGTTCGAGAGCCTTGAGGATCTGCTCGTCCTCGTCCAGGGACTCGTCGACGGGGTTCTCGGTGAAGCCGAGCTTCTCTCGGATGACGTCGATGTGTGTGCCGGTTGCGAGCTCGAGCAGTGCGCTGCCCTGCCACTCGACTGCGTGTGCTGCGATGGTGAGGAGCGTGGCCTCGTCGGGGGCGGCAAAGGCGCGTTCGGCCAGCTCGGCATCCAAGCCCAGTCGATCGGTGAGGTCGGTAAGGCTGAAGGTGCGACCGAGGTACGACGTCGGGGCAGCGGTGACAGCGCGGTTCAGTTCGCCGCGTGGGTCGGGGACCACGGTGCGCTTCTTGCGGTCCTCTTCGCCGTCGAGCTCACCGATGATGCCTTCGAGAACACCGTTGATGGGGTTGACCCGCAGCTTGGACCGCTCGGCGAGCTTGTTCGCATCGTCGTGCGGCCAGGTGCCCATGTAGATGAAGGTGGGGTCGTCGCCGAGCTTGGCTTCGATCTTGAACAGGATGGCTCGGAAGTTCAGGTCGATGCGACCGGTTCGGACGCGCGGATCGATCGCACCCTTGATCGGTTCGATGTGGAGGCCCGCGGCGGTGTGATCGGCGGAGAGCTTCTCGATGAACGCCCAAACCTTGTCGCTGACCGACTTGTCGAGCTTCTTCATCGCCTTGGTGTTCGACGCGATGACCAGATTCGCCACTTACGACACTCCATTCTTCAGCGCAGCCGCGATGCGTTCGGCATCCGGCGGGCACATCGTCCACCCCGATTCGGACATCGTACGAGTGACCTCGTCGTCCGATTCGAGGAGGACGCCGATGCGGTTGTTTTCCCACGCGAAGTCCAGGACGTCGGCTTCGCTGGTCTCGTAGCCGACGGTCGGTACCGGCAGATCGGCTGCGGCGAGGGCGAGCACCAACTGCCTCTCCACGTCGGAGACGGTGGCATCGAAGAGTTCCTGCCACTGCGGGGCGAGCGTTATTGTGGTCTGCACGGTGGCAGGATCACCCGTGCGATCCCTGCTGGTGGTGATTCCCAGCGTGCTCGATGTCAGCGTGGTCAGCCACTGCGCGATAGTTCCCGTGGTGATCAGACGGTGGAACTGAGGCGCGATGCTCTCGACCTGAAGCGTCATGCTCACCGCAGCGAGAATATCGTCGGCTGTTGCCTTCTCGATAAAGCCGGATGTTTCCAGATCCAGGATGTTCTTGCCAGGAAGGGCCGCTTGGGGGTTCGCGACGGTGAACCCGGCGAACGCCTTGGTGAACTCGTCACGGAGGTCACGAGTGTCGTCCTCAGTGGCGGTGGAAGATGAGTATTCCTCCATGGCAGGAAGGAACTTGGTCAGCTCCGCAAACGGACCGGGTTCTTCGACTGTGTCCTCGGGCTCGGCGGTGTCGTTGTTGCGGAGTGTGAACACCAGGTCGTCGGTGTCCAGATCGAGATGGTTGAACAGTTTCCGCAGTATCACCAGCTTCGCGCGAGTGGAGTTCCCCGTCACCACCGTCAGACCCGGAACCACCAGTGATTCCCAGTCCGTGATCTCATGCGAGTCCGATACCAACGTCAGCTCGTTCGAGTCGCCGGCGTAGGCGAAGAGCTCCTCACGGTGGTCCTCGACGAGTGTGCGGATCACCTCGACAAAAGCGTCCTTCCAACTCGCGATGGTCTTACGGATGTCGCCGAACTCGAACGAGACGATCTTGCGGTTGGTGAACGACTCGTCGTCGCCCATTGGGATGGAGGGCAGCGGTGGCACGTACGGTTCGAAGTCCGTGGAGGGCAGCGGCCAGTATTTCAGGGCGATGGCGGTCAGCGCCCTTGTTCGCTCTTCGAGCTGGGGAACCGTCCACACCTCGGAGCTCTTCAACAGCGCATTGAGACGATACGGCGAGGCATCGAACCCGTTGTCGCGCTTCTTCTTATCTGCGAACGTTGAGTTGGAGTAGCTGGAGTTGTAGCCGGTCACGGTCAGGTTCCCGATGCGGTTACACCAGGTTGCGTGGATCTCTTCGGCGTCGGGGCCCAGGTCCTGCCGCCACGCCGAGGTCAGCGTCTGCGGCATGATGTGTTCGATACTGATCGACTGGCCCTCGAGCGCGATGGCGATGTCGTGGGTGTCGTTGGACCAGTTGTTCTCGAGGCACTCGAACAGGTAGCTGCGGTTCTCGCTCTTGATGTTGTACAGGTTGCGGGTGGCGAATGACTCCTTGAACTCGTCATCGGTCGGGAAGCGGCCGGAGGCGGCTCGTCGGCGCAAGGAATACGCCAGCACGTCGGAGAACCGGTCTCCTTCGCCGCGGAGGCGGTGAATCTCGGAGTACAGGGTCGCGAAGATCTTGTTGAGGGCGCTGGTGAGGACACCGCTGACGAAGCGTCGGAACAGGTAGGAATCGAGGATGATGATCACATCGGTGAAGTCCTCACCCGACACCGTGCCGGCCTTCACCTCGCCCAGCAGGGGCATGGTCAGCGGCAGCGTCACGTCGTGCTTGACCATGTTGAAGCGACGTAGCCTCTTGTCCGCCGCGGGAATGCCGGTGCTGGCGGTGTTTAGCTCGCGACTGTACTCGGCGTAGTCCCGCATTTCCGAGAGGATGTCGCGGGTGCTTGCCTTGACGTTATTTTGATAGTCGCGGAACGCCTCGTACACGCCGTCCTGTCGAGGAGTTTTGCCTGTCTTCGAAACGAGGTAGAAGCGGATGAACCAGTCAGTGCGGTACTCGACCGCCTTCTCGATGCGATTCCAGTAGTTCTCGTACAGGTCTTCTTGCTCGTGGCTCGGATGGTGCATGAGCACCACATTGCGGATCTTGTCAGCCTCGCTGAGTTCGAGGCCGGTTGAGTTGATGCTCTCGAAGATCCGCTGGGGATCATCCTGTTCCTCCAGGTCCAGTGCCATTACCTGGAGGCGGAAGATGGCGTCCCATATCTGGTCCCCATCGAGCTCGCCACGTGCGATTCGGTTGCGGAAGTACCGGTAGTTGGCCGTGATGGTGGAGGACTCGATCGGGGTGTCGTTATTGTGCAGCAAGCGGCTGTATGCAGCGTTGTCGTTCTTGACAGGCTTGAGCTTGAACTTGACGGCATTGTGTTCGTTCTTGAGTACGAGATAACTCTCACGGATCTTTGTCGATAGATCTGGATCCGTTGAGGTGACGTCGTTGGCATCGAGTGCGTGGACCAAAGCCAGCATGAGCAAGCTGGTGGTGGTCAATCGCTGTTGGCCATCGATCACAACGTAAGTGAACGAAGTCTCCGGGTTTCCCACGATCGCACCGAAGAAATGTGTCTTGCGGTCAGTGCGAATGATGTCTACGAGATCGTCGAAGAGCCGAGCACAGTGCTTTTCCTTCCAGTCGTAATTGCGCTGGTAGACCGGGATCAGAAGGTGCTTGCTGTTTCCGTCGAAGAGATCGGTGATTCGTCTGATGCTGCCCTGCACTGGTTAGCCCTTCCTTGAGACCGCTGCGCTTCTATATTCGTTGCGATGGCCAGGTTCGCTACTCACGAACCTGCACGCTTCACCACTGCTGCGATCTGTTCGACATCTGGCGGGCACATCGTCCACCCCGATTCGGCCATCGTACGAGCGACCTCGTCGTTCGGCGCGAGCAGCACGCCGATGCGGTGTTCGCCCCACGCGAAGTCCACGACGTCGCCGTCGTCGGTCTCGTAGCTCAGCTCGGGGACGGGCACGCCGCTCTCGGCGAGCGCGAGGACGAGCTGCTTCTCGGCGTCGGAGACTGTGGAGTCGAACAACTCCTGCCACTCTGGGCTGAGCGTGGCGGCCGTCGGTGCCTCGACGGGGGCGCTGGTGTCGAGCTCCAACAGCTTCCGGGTGGTGATGCGGTGGCTGCCCCCGAGCCCGAACCAGTTAGACAGCCGCAGCCATTCCTTCCAGGCGCGGCCGTCGAGGATCTCGAGCTGATCGTCGTGGTCGTCCACGACGACAACGGCATTCATTGCGCGGGTGCCCGTGCGCATGGTGGCGGTGACGGTCAACGGTCCGTCGGTATATGACCAGCACATGTCGACGCCGTCTCCGAACGAGGGTTTGCCGCCGTTGAGGAGATCCAGCGCGGCGGCGGCGATGGTGTCGCCGTCACCCTTGCTGCGGTTGCTGCCGCCCACGAATCCGAACGGCAGCCAACGACCGACGGTTTCCCACGCTTCGAGGTCGGGGTCGCTGATGAACGCGAGCAGCATCGTGATCGGGTCCGCGGACAGCAGTTTGACGAGTGCCGGCCGGAGGTTGCCTGCCTTCATCATGTTGGTGGTGGCCTGTTCGGAGAGCCACGTCGGTGTGGCGGCTACGTTCTCCTTGAACCGCTGCAGGTCCTCGTGGCCGAACGACCACACCAGATGGCCGCTGTCGCGCAGGATGGCCCGCTTGCCCGCATCGTCGGCAACGCGATTGCAGCCGGCCATCGCGTGGTACTTGCGGCCATCGGCGAACAGCGCGATCCGCGGGATCTCCGGATCGGTGGTGCTCAGCTCGTAGTCGGGCTTCGAATTGGCCATGTGCACCTGCGGAGTGAGCTTCCAGGTGCGGATCTTCTTGCCGGGCAGCACAACCGTCGCAGACGGACCGTAAGTGCCGGGGGATTCCTTCACGGTCGCACCGATGGACCGGAGCCGCTCCACGAACGCGGCGTAGAACTCCTTCTCCAGCGGTGATTCCTCACTACCGACCGGTTGGGACGGGGCTTCCTCGGTGACGGCGTCGAGCCACGCCTGCCGATCAGGTTCCGCGTCGTTGTCGACACCGAGGATCTGTTCGAGGACCCGCAGCGCGACCTTCCGCGACACCTTGTCGAGTTCGTGCGGGGGAGAGAACGGCAGCAGGCACTTGTGGCAGGCGAGCCGGTCGTGTTGGGAGCAGTCGCAGTCGCGCACCACGGTGCGCGCGGCGTCGAGCACCGCCCACACCTTCGCCGGGTCGGCGAACTCGGCGAGGTATCCGGTGCCGCCGGGCACTGTGTCGTGGATCAGCAGCGCGCGTTGCGTCGGTGCGTAGAGGGCGTCGGTGATGGTGACGACGTCGAGGTGTTCGGGGGAGCCGCCGATCACCTGCCGAAGACCGAGCAGGATCGCCGCGCTCAGGCTGGGATGCGCGAACATGTCGTATTCGAGCGAGCGCGGCAGGTGCAGCAGCACCCCCTGGGTGCGCAGGGTGCGGGCGAGCGCGATCTCCCGCACATGCTCGGTCGCGGCGTTGCGGTGCCGGCACCAACTGCGGTGTTCGTAGCGGGAATTGCGGCCCGCGGCCTTGTCGAGCTGTCCGCACGAGGAGCACACCCGGAACAGGCCGGTGGTGGTTTCCTGCCCGGCGATGTGCCGGGTGCGGCCCTGTGACGTGCGCCGACCCATGTTCAGCCAGCGAACATCCATGCGGCGCAGGTACTCCGCGCCGAACTCGTGCTCCTCGACGAACCACGCCCGGTCCACGTTGACGGGGTCGATGTCGGCAGCGGTGACGACGGTGAACGATTCCTTGTGCCGCTCGTCGCGGGAGTCGTTGATCGACGCCTCGTCGCGACGGACCTCAGCGGACACCCGCGCCATCTCGACGACCTGCAGTTGCTGGCTGACGTCGGCGATGGCCCCGGTCCCGCAGCGGGGGCACGAATGCAAGATCGGGGGTTCCTCCCCGGCGAGGGTGATGCCCGCCCACCCGCACTGCGGGCACAGCCGCCACGTGTGGATGTTGGACTCGCCGGCACCGAGGTCGACGGCATCGATGCGCGCCGCAAGGCCCTGCGCGTAGAAGGTGGCGCCGGGGGCGAGTTCGGTCAGCGCGACGCGGGAGCCGCGCTGATAACTGGTGGCCTCACCCATGTACTGGTTGGTGTCGGGGTCGATCCAGGTGACGCCGACATCGAGGGTGACGGAGTCGTCGAGCAGCGTGTAGTTGGGCAGTACGCCGTAGCGTTCGAGGACGCTGATCCAGTAGTCGTCGGTGAGGTCGTGGATCTGCCCGCCGAGCAGGCGCAACGACCCCTTGGCGGTGCGCAGGTCGCGCAGGTCGTCGTCGGTGGCGGCGGGCGAGGCCGCGCGGCGCTCGAACTCGGACATCTCGGCTTCGACGGCGGCGCGTCGTGCGGCGAGTTCGGTGAGGTCGCGGTTCCAGCGGTGCACGGCCTCCTGCAGATCAGTGACGAGTCCGCTGGGCATCCCGTCGTCACCCGGGGTTGCCCAGGTGCGCAACGAGTCTCGGGTGTGGGCGTCGAGGACTTCGTCGAACTGGGCGAGGAATTCGTCGACCTGCTGATCGGCGTCGGTGTCCACTGCGGTGAGCAGACCGGCCATCCAACTGTCCGGGTCGAAGCTGCCGAGCACGGCGCGGGCGCCGCGCGGGGCGACGGTGTTGGGGTCGCGGGCGAGCCGGTCGATGACGTGCGCGACGTACTGGCGTTGCAGGATCTCCTCGGCGGTGAGGAAGGTCGCGGGCGGGCGGACGTCGCCCTGGATCACCGATGTCGGGTCGTACAGTTTCGGCAGGTGCTCACCGCGACCGCGGACGAACGCGAGGACCAGCGAATTGCCGGTCAGGCGTCCGGCGCGGCCGACGCGCTGCAGATACGACGAAACGGTGCGCGGCAGCGAGCCGAGCATCACCGTGGACAGGTCGCCGATGTCGATACCCATCTCGAGCGTCGGGGTGGCGACGAGGACGTTGGGGGCCTGCGGGTCGGCGCCGCCGCGTTTGAACGCGGTTTCGTAGCCCAATCGGGTCGCGGTGGGCAGCAGGGAGGTGTGCTCGCGCGCGACGACCCGCTTCATCTCGGAGCTGTCGTAGAGGCTCCGGTAGAAGTTCTGTGCCTTCGGTGCGCGGGTGAGCGTGCCGGGGCAGCGGACGAGCAGGCACGGTGCGCCGTCGAGCTCGTCGACGACCGTGGCCGAACCCGGGGTGGGGGTTTGGCACACGCTGCACACCAGCAGGTGCCGGCGGGCGGCGAGGTCCTCGTCCGACGGAGCGGACACGGTGATTGAGGTGGGCGGCAGTCCGTAGGCGGTGAGTCCGCTTTCGGTGAGGACCGCGGTGAGTACTCGTTGTTCGGCGAGGACGGAGAACAGCGACCGCGCGAGGAAGCTGCCGTCGAACGGGGAGACGTCGAGGCACTGCGACGCCCAGCGTGCGTACCAGGAGGAGACAGCGGTGATCGCGTCGAATCCTTCGGGGACCGTGCGTGATCCGATCGCGGGGAACGCGGGGGCCGGTCGGCCCTTGGGGAATGCGGGCATGCCTTCACCTTTGGGGCGTGCGCCCCACACCCAGCGGCGGTTGGCGTCCTTCTCGATGTATTTGAGCAGCCACGGGTGACGGATGGCGCCGCGGGTGCGGACCCGCTCGACGGTGCCGCGGACCCAACGAGCGATGGCTGCGTTGTCCGGAGGCGTGAGCGAGAGCTGGTGTTCGGTGGCGTTGAGGGCAGCACGACCGAGCCGCACCGGTCGCTCCGCGCCGCCGAGATCGACCTCGGCGACGGTGCTGCCGGTGAGCTCGAGTGTGCGGCCGAGCCTCGACTGCAGGCCGAATTCCAGATCGATGTCGAATTCGAGCCGCTTTCGCACCTTGTCGGTGGCGTTCTTTCGGGCCTGGTTCGGCGCGTCGGCTTTCCAGAACGGGGTGAACTCGTCGTGATCGACGATGTCGGGGGCGAGGAGGTGGTAGCGGCGGGCCGGGTCGTCGCCGGCACGTGCGATGACCGCATCACGTAGTTCGGGCAGGCTCAGCGCGGAATCGCCGAGGGCGCTGCGCAGCGTCGAGCGCAGGCTGAGGGTGTGCGAGCGGGCCTGCACGAAACCGGCGCGATGCGCGGCGTCCTGCACGCTGTCGGTGAACATCAACGCCTTCTTCTCGTCGGCGTCGAGGGAGGCGTCGCCGAACAGATTCGACAGTGTCACCGAGAGCTGGGTGGCGACGGCACTACCGAGGAAGCGGATGCCATCGGCGACACCGCAGGCCGGGCACATGTCGTTCTTGGAGTCCTCCTCGGCGTTCTCGCCGGTGAGGACGAGCACCGGCAGGACTTTGCCTTCGAGTTGTTCGGTGCCGTCGGGGTCGGGCGCATCGTCGGAGATTTCGCGGTCGTCGATGCGGAACCAGCGCAGACCCTCGATGGGTGAGTCGGGTCGGGTTGCGGCGAGTAGCGCTTCGGCGGGCGCGGAGATCAGCGCGCGGAAGCGGGACGCGCCGGCGGCGTGGTCGGCACGGATGGCGTCGTCGGTGACGTCGAGGGTGTGCCCCGTAGGCGCGAGGCGCGCACCCCATCCGGAACGACCGCAGTGTCGGCAGAAAACTGCCGGTAGGTGCATGACGTCGCCGTCTTCGTGGACGCCGTCGTCGGACCAGCGGTAGGACGTGGCGGTAGCGACGACCCGGTCGATGCGGGACAGCTCCCGAATCCACAGGTGCACATCGACGCTCAATGCGGCACGGCCGACTTCGGCACGGATGTGGGAGAGCGCTGCGAACAAATAGTCGAGGAAGCGTTGCTGCGCAGCGCGGACGCGGCGGGTATCGCGCTCGGAGGCGGGTGCGTCGAACAGAGCCTCTGCGAGGTCGGCGAGAGAGATCGCGTCGACGGCCTTCTCGAGTAGTCGCCGCATCAGCGGATGGCCCTTGAGCAGGTGTAACTGTTCGGCGGCGTCGAGGTGTCGCAACTCTGTGGGAGAGAGACGATGGTCCGTGTCGAGGTCGTCGGCGCGCTCGAACAGTTCCGCGAGCATGGCCGCCGTCAGCGCGGCGTTTCCGAGGGCTTCGGCGCTGTCGTCGAGGCGCGCGGAGGTGTCGGCGACGGGCGGCGAGATCGGCCGGTAGAGCCGATCAAGCGCAGTGTCGCGATCAGCGAGCCACTCGGACGGGCTCAGCCGGGTCTCACCGATCACGGCGTCGGCGTCGAACTTTTCGCCGAAGACGGTGTGTGCAAAGTCGAGCATCGCGGTGGGTGCGGCTTTGGAACCGAGGGTCGCGGAGGTCGCGACGGGGGTGATGAGGCCGAGGGGGCGAGCGCGATCGTCGTCGGTGACAGGCGAGGCGTCGGTCCAGTGGGCTTTGACTGTGAGGCCAAGGCGGCGAAGGAGCATCGCGACGTCGGTGCCTTGCGCGCCGTCGTAGGTGTGGAACTCGTCGAGAACGACGTACTGCAGCGAGTCCGCCGAGAGACGCCAGATGTCGGCACGGTCAGGGTGCAGTAGCAGGTGGTCGAGCATCTTGTAATTGGTGAGCAGGATGTCCGGAGGAGCGGCGTGCATCAACGAGCGGTCGGTGATGAGGCCTTCTTCGGAGACCTTGGTGCGTCCACCGGTGGATTGTTCGCCGGTGTAGAGACCGGCGGAGACACCCGAAAGTTCGGGGTGTTGGGTGATGAGTCGGGCGAGCCGTTCGGCTTGGTCGTTGGCGAGCGCGTTCATCGGGTAGAGGATGAGCGCCTTCATCCCGGTGACACCGGCAGCTTTGGCACGAAGGACGTGGTCGAGGATCGGGTAGAGGAATGCCTCGGTTTTGCCGGAGCCAGTGCCGGTGGTGACGAGCGTGGGTTGCGGGCGGTCGTGAAATTTCGTGGAGAGGCGTTCGAATGCGCCCGCCTGGTGGCCGTAGGGGGTGAATCTCTTTGGCCGCCAGTCCAAGTGCATGCCCCAGTTGCCGCCCGCCGGTGCGAACGGCAGGCGCAGGCGGGCGTAGGGACCCTTGAACATGCCGGTGTCGGGATGGCCGACAAAGTCCGACAGCGCATCCTGAGCGTCAGGGTCGGTGAGCGCGAACGTTGTCGAGAGGTAGTCGGTCAGGCCCTCGCGCAGATGGTTAGCCTGGAGAGTCGGAAGCAATCGCGACACTATCTTCCACCCCAAATTACATCGCGCAACGACGTAATTGCTTCAATTGCGGCTTCCGAGGCAATCGGTCCTTCTGTGTTGCTGATGGCCTCGGCCACTGCGGTCTTCGCAACACTCGGCAGGTCCTCGGGGTCGACCGCAACACCAAGTGAATGCGCGGCTTCGACCAGATTGTCGGTCCACTTGCGCGACCTATTCGAGAAGTGTCGTCTTGAGAAAGATCTCCCGAACCTCTTTGATATTGCTGGCAAGAAGATTTCCGGTTTTAGTAAGTCTTCAATCTCGGTGTTCTTGCGTCCGGATCCCCTCAGCTGAAATACGCATTCGTCACTGAGTAGGTTGGCGCCTATTAGGCGTTTCGCTTCCTCTCGGCCTGCTGCATCGTCGTCGAGGACGGCGACGATGCGACAGACTGTTGATTTCTCCCTCACGATGGACTGTCGCATCTTTCCGGCGCCGGTAACCGCCTTGAATACGACGCGTTGATTTCTGATGTCGCTAGCTTTGCTTGGGTCGAACTCGATGATAAGACGTGGGAGGAGCTTAGCATCGGTGTGCCCCTCTACGAGAACAATGACTTCGGCTGATGACAGGTTGTCGTGAAGCTGGACACCGAGTGCTTCTCGCACCTGTGGAATAGATTGCGCAGGTCGCGCCCTGTTGCCGAGCACCAGAATATTCGATCCGACGTGGTCTCTGTTAACAAAAATTGGATTGTGGGTAGCTAGAATTACCTGCTGTGATGCCGAGAGCTTCGTGAACAGGATCTGCAATTCGTGAACTGCGGAAGAGTGCAAATGTGCTTCGGGTTCGTCGACAGCGAGAATGAAGCTGTGGCTGTGGCTTTGCTCTCCAACTAGTTCCTGAATCAGAGCGAGTGTTACGAGGCTTTTGACCCCATCGCCCTTGCGTGAGAGTGATGTGATCGAACCGTCGTCCATGAGGATGTCTTCGACCGAGTCGCTCCGCCCAAAGTCCTCCGGGACAATCTCTACTCCTTTGACGCCTGGTAGGTATCGTTGGATTGATCCGACGAGTCCCTTTCCTACTTCCGCGACTGCATTGTGCCGTAGGAGGTTGATTTCTTCGATAAGGGCTAGGTACTCTTTGGAGCGTGCGAGCTCGCGCATACGCAGTCTTGCCAGGTCATTAACCAATCTCCGTGCTTGGAGCACCGTTCGAACGGCGGGGATTGACACCAGGCTTAGTCGCTGGGAAATAAACTCGGCAATCGCTCGGGCCTTTGCGCGGTGCGTAGCCGCCCCACGTCCAGGCTTCACCACGCCGAAGGATGCGTTCGTGCGTCCCAGGTTGATTTCTACAGGAAGTACTCCATTGTTTTTGATTCCTGTCGAAGTTGTGAAGTCGGCTCGTTCCGACTCGTCCAATTCGAACTTTAGGCGGATTACAGTTGGCTGACTGCCGCGCTTTTCTTGCTTAGCTATCGGATAGTCGTCGCTCCAGCTGAAGCCCGGGCTATCGCTGCTGACACTCCGCATTGTGTTGCGGTTCATCTGGAGCAGCATGCGCGCGTCAAGGCCGGTCAGTTCCGTCTGCTTTGAAAGGCGGTCGGGTAGTCGGCTCCAGCGGTCAATGAGTGACATAGCAAGGTCGAGCGCCCTTAGTAGATTTGATTTTCCCTCGTTATTGGGTCCGACAAGTGTGGTGAGGTCCTCGACGAAGAATTTTGTCTCCGACTCGATCGATCGGTAGTTCCTCACCGTAACTTCGATTAGTCGCATTGTTCTATGGTTCCGTTCGGGTTCGGGTCGGAAGTAGCAATGGATTGGCTGCGGAGCAATCGTTGAAAGTGTTGGTGAGCCAGTTCCATGTCGCGTTCGCGGTCGACGTCGCTGAAGGGTTCCTGGTAGGTGGTGCCGTCGACCGTGAGGTCGGCCGCCTTGAGGGAGCCCTTCTTGCGGTACTCGGAGGCGAGCTTGGTGGGGAGCTGGCGGCCGGTGGCGTCATACAGGGCTTCGCGCTCGTACTTCTGCAACACCGGGAACTGGGTGCGGTAGATCGTCAGCAGTTCCTCGGCGGTGATACCGAGCATGATCGCGACGATCGCGTCGATCTCGACCAATGCCTGGCGGCGGTCGGCGCCGCGGCGCATGGGAGTTTCCCATTCCCACGTCGGGCTGACTTCGCCGAGGGGTGCGCGGTCGGCATAGCTGACGCCGACACCCGGAACCCACGAATCCTGCTGCCATGCCTCGTTGTACAGCTCCTTCCACAGGGGTGCGAACGGCCGGGTGAGGCAGTTCAGCCGGAGGATTCGCAGTATCAGTTGAGCTTCAAGGTCGTGGTCCATTATGTGGGGGACCTTGCCGATCACGCCGATCTTGATGTTCGCGACGCCAGTCACTTTGATGAGAAAGTCTGCGACTAACGAGCCAGAGAAGGCGGATGCGAGCGCAATATCTGTGTGTGAGTGGGTTGTTAGCGAGAACAGTCCCGATACGTGTGTGGGACCAGGAGGCAATATTGCTGAATGAAGGGTGCGCACGGTGGCTGAGTCAGCCATTGCACGCCAGGCGAGGCGGAAAAACGATGAGCTGGGTTCATCGTGCCACTTCGGGTAGGCGGCGATGTACTCGTCGTATGGCTTGGCGATCTGGTAGTTGGTGCGGGGGATGTAGTCTGCACCGAACTTGCAGGGGTCGAGCTGCTGAGTGTCCTGCCTACTCTTCGGGTTCGGATTTGGCTGTTGATAGAGCGGTGTCGCGACTGTGAGATGCGGGCCTTGCAGGATCGCTTCGTCCCATTGGTCGGGTGTTGTGGTTCGCGTTTCAAAGTATCCGAGCTTGCGGTCGCGGTCCTCTTCCCATCCTCGTGTCCACTCAAAGCTAATGTCTCCGAGTCGTGGTGCAGTCGAGATCTTCTTGAGAACCTGGGTACTCGCGCGATTCACGGGATAGAGCATGCGTGCTTCATCAGCGGGTGTGCCTGGCTCGTCGATTAGTTCAGCCCAGCCAGCCAAAACTGCGGCATCAACCACAACAACACGCTGTTTGTGCGGTCGCGTGTCCCACTGATCGTCTTCATCTCGTACTCCGGGTTCCGGACCAGAACCGTCATGCGCGAGTGATCTCTCGGCGACAGATGGGTGGTAAAGCCATGCGCCTTGAACGAAGCTCACATCTGGTGAAGCATGCCCGTAGATGTGGACGCCAAAGTCGCGCTTGTCGCTGATCTCGCGGAAGATGTAGGCGTTGTTCTTGAACTGCCAGTGGCGCCTTAGCCTGCGATATGCCTGGCGACGTAGGTGTTTCGCTCGTAGTTCGGTGAAGTGGCTTTCAGGGTGTATCAGCGCGGTTATTCCGCTCGAGGCTGCGGACCGCCATGTGCGCTCCATAAAGCAGCGATACAGATCGGGCTGTAGACCGGTCAGTGCCGGCCGGTCGATCCCTGACCCAAGGCTTTCCTTGGCTCCGGCCTGTTCAGAACGCTCGTCGATGAAGCAGATCAGTGCGTTCGGGTCGCGCAGGGCAGACTCGCGCTTGGCACGTTTTACGGCCTCGGCCGGTTTGTCCGCCAACTGCCACCACGGGTCGAACTCGGCCAGCACCCCAGCCTCATCCCAGTCCGGCCGCACCCATGGCGGGTTACCAACCTGGAGTTCAAAGCCGCCACGTGCGAACACCGGTGCAAAGTCGAGCTCCCAGTGGAAGAAGCCCTGCCGCTTGGCGATCTCCTGTGCCACCTCCAGCCATGGGAACTGGTGGTACGTATGACCGACCGCCGTGGCGCGTGAAAGCAGTAGGTCGTTCTCCTCGCCGACTCCGAGCTCCTGCCAACTGGTGTCGCGGCCGATGCTCAACTGCCCGCGGCGTTCAGCTGCGGTTTCCTTGACCTGTATGCCGAGCACGGCCTCGAGGCCCCCGACCCACTGATCCCAATCCGGCGGATCGAACTGTGATGTCAACGGCCACGACCAGATCGCACACCACGCATCCATCACCCGACGCAGACGCTGGTACGCGCCGTTCGGATTGCTGAGGACGTTCTCGATCTCCTCACGCGACACCGCCGGTGTGTGTTCGACCGGATCCGATCCCCAGAGGTGAATGTCGCGTCGAATCTCCGATTCCGCGATCGTCAGCCGTCGCAGGGTGAACTCCCACAACGTCTCTACTCGCTGTGCGAGCGCCTGCAGCCGCTTGACGATCACCTTGCTCGGTGGCTTCCGGATCTCGTTGCGCCACAGTCGCAACTCCTCGCGCTTCTCCGACGCGTACGTCTTGGCCTCGGGGGTATCGATCACCGCGCCCCAGCCCTCGGACGGCAGGAGGAAGTGGTGGATACCGGCGCCGATCTCCTCGCCCAGCGGAACGTCCTTCGCAGGTGTCTTGAGCCACTGCTTCTTCGAGAGCAGACTTGGTGCGTAGACCGAACGCCGCGCACCGATGAGCGAGTTGCCGCGGCGCAGGTGCAGACCGAACCACGGGGCCTGCAATCCCGCCACCATCGTGTCCAGCCAGAGCGAGATCTCGGCGAGTTCGACCGCGGTGGTGTTGAGGTCCACCCCGTATACCTGGTGCAGGGCGATGTGCGCCTTCACCTTCTGCAGCTCGATCGGGTACTGATCGGCATCGATCAGCTCGCCCAGGTCCTCCTGCTTGCGCTTGAGGTACTCGGCGGCGAGCTGACGGACCGCCTCGATCGCGAACGCGCCCGACCCGAGGGCGGGCTCGCAAATCGTGAGTTCCAGTATCTGCTCCGGCGTTGTCCGCTCGTCGTTCTGATCCAGCAACTCTTCGAGGGCCTGCGATACAACGAACTTCGTCAGCACCTCGGGGGTGTAGTATGACGCCGACTGTTGGCGTTCGCGGCCCGCGAGGCGGAACACGAAGGTGCCCTTTTCATGCAGGACCGGCTTCTCCTCGCCGGTTACCGCGTCCACCTTCCGGACGAAGTCGGTAGGTGAGAGGTGATCGGAGCGGTCCACCGGGACCACCCAGGATCCCTTCTCCGGGTCACCGTTCTTTGCGACCTCGTACAGATCCCCCTCGGCGAAGAAGCCGGTGTACGACATCAGACCCTCGTACACCGCACCGAGCTGATTGATGCCCAGTTCCGCATACGAGATGAAGCCACGATCGGCGCCCTTACGCCCCTTGCTTTCCTTGGACAACAGCAGGTGCTCGAGAACCCGCTGGGTAGCCTCGTTTCCGAGACCTACCTCGTCGATCAGGGCGGTTGCGGCGGGGGAGAACAGGTCTGCGCGCAGAGGCTGGAACTCGATACCCGGCGCCGGATCATCGGCGATGTGCTCCCGGACGGCGGGCGTATGCCCGAACTCGACGAGACGGAACAGTGTCGCCAGCGACTCGTACAGGTGCGTGCCGTGGCGGGCTTGCTCCGATACCAGCTCGGTGAGCGTCAGCTCCCGGAGCCGGTCCAAGCCGTAGCCCTCTTCGTATTCGGCGGCACCGGTCGGCAGCACCCGCATCTCGGGTGATGCCTCCGCATACAGCAGGAACAGGATCCGATACAGGAACCGCAGCGAATGCTTTGCCAGGTCCTGCCCGTCGATCCCGTCGAGGGTCAGGCCGTTCGCGGCTCGGCGTCGGACCACCTCGTTGGCGATGATCTCGATGGACAGGCGGATGCCCTCGCGCAGATCCTTCGACACCCCGACGGTGTGCTTGACCGAATCCTCCAGCACCCCCGCCCACCAGAGGTTGCCGTCCGCGTCGGGCAGTAACGCCTGCTTGCCGAACATGGCAGCGACACGGTCGATTTCGCCACCCTTCGCTTCGTGGCGGCGCTCGGTGACGACCAGCATGTCGACAGCGAGGTAGCGGCCCTCGGCCCAGCGCTCGGCCTCGGCGAGCAGTAACCACTGCCCAGCCTGCACAACCACGAACGTGGGCGGTGCGTCCGATCGGAACGCGGCGGACACGACCTTCGACGCGGCCTCGATCGGCTTGTTGTCCTCGACTGCGGGGGTGATCAGAAGGCCGGTGTCGGGGTCGAGGAGGTCCTCGATCGACGCGATAGGAACGGCCTGCAGGAACAACACCTCGGCGACACCGTCGAGCTTCGCGTTCGGGATCTCCAACTCGGAGCCCGCGCGTTCGGCGGTGAAGGTCGACAGCGCCGCCGGGTAGCCGAACGTCGTCCGCACCAGGGCATGCACCTCGGAGGCGTTATCCGGGTTCTCGGCGAGCGCGGCAAGCGCGGTCTGCAGGTCCTTGGTGGCGGCGAGCAGGTCGTCGCGGACCGTCGTGCGCCCTTCCTTCTTCTCCGCATCCCACAGCTTGCGTAGTTCGAGCACCTTGCCGTGGAACGACTCCTTCGCCGAGTCGGTGGTGAAGTAGTGCTCGCTGATCCAATCCTCGCCGATGACGATGGAATCGAAGGAGGCCACGCCTACTGGTCCTTTCCGTTGGTCTGAACAGCAGGAACGATCAGGAGCAGCGGACGCACCAACTGCTGGGTGGGGGCGAGAGATTCGGCGAGGCGTTGTTCTTCCGCGATCCGTCGCGACAACACGTCCACCTTCTTGCGTTGCCCGCCGAAGAGTTCGAGCTGTTCGGCACCGGAGTGCCATCGGTCGGCACGCTTACGCCACCGATCGAGCCGTTCGGTGGCGGTGGCCTCCTGCGCGTCGAGCACCATCTGCATCGCCGTTGTCGCCTCGTCCACCGCGATCGGGACCAGCGTGCGGTACTGCTCGGCGTTCGGCACGGGACCGGGATTCGCGGACCCCGCCCGCAGTCCCGTGTCGGTGGTGAGGAAGTCGAGGTCCGCGAGCGTTTCCACCACACAGAACGACAGATTGCTCGGATTGGGGAACGCGGCGGTCGAGAACACCCGCGAGATCAGCTGCCCGCGCCGGTTCATCAAGGTGCCCATCAGCAGCACCGTGGGGGCGTGCACGTCGCCGCGGATCACGAAGATCTGATTGCGGCCCAATGCGCTCAGCGCGCGGTCGCTGGCCCAGTCCAAGACCGGGTGTAGCGGGCCGAGGTAGTGCGCCTCCGGCCACGTCGTACCCGCGACACCCTTGCCCTCCCGCGCGGAAGCGAGCTGGGCGTTGCCGATCTCGGGGGACGTGGCGAGGGTGAGACGTTCGAGGACCTTGCCGTGCTGCAGGTAGTTCTGCGGCAACTGGGCCAGACGCTGCCGCAGATCCCGTGGCGGCGTCAGCTCAGCGACCGCATGATTGGCGTGCACCGTCCACCCGACACCACCGTCCTCGAGCCTGGCGTTCGGCACATCGTGGAACGCGGCCTTGAGTGCCTCGTCGAGGAAGGTGAGGTCGTCCGGGTACAAGCTCTGCCGCGGTGCCTGTGGCAGCGCGGCTTCCGGTGCATCGTCAGCGGTTTCGTCGAGGTCGAACTGCGCGAAGAACGCATCCAGGTCGTCGCCGTCGGCGACCTCGTCGATGTCGCGGATCTGCTCGTCGAGGGTGGACTTGCCGACCAGCACGTCGCGGATCGCATTCTCCTCGTCGGTCACCGAGTGCTTACCCATCAGCGACGCGACGTCGCCGAGGGTGCCGTGCGCCTGGTTCTCCCGCTCGAGCAATCGGGAAAGCACCCGCAGGTCGCCGGAGAAGTCCGGGTCCGACGGTTCGAGGATCAGCGACGAGATCACCGGTGGATGCTTCTGCCCGTACCGGTCGACGCGACCGTTGCGCTGTTCGATGCGGATCAGCGACCACGGAATGTCGTAGTGGATCAGGTGATGACACTGCGCGTGCAGGTTCACGCCCTCGGATGCGACATCGCCAGTGACGAGCACCCGGATCGGGGAGGTCCCCAGCTTGAAGCTGTCGACGATCTCCTGCTGCTCCACGTCGGACAGGCCGCCATGCAGCATCGCGACGTTCTCGGCCTTGAGACCCAATGCCTTCGGCAAATGCTCGGAGAGCCACCGCAGCGTCGCGACACGTTCGGCGAACACCACCGCCCGAATCGGCGATTTCGCGCCGACGCCGATGCCCTTTAGTCGCTGAACCAACGCGGCCTGCTTGCCGGCGGACTCGTTCAACGCTTTCGCATTGAGTTCGTCGAGTGTGGTCAGTGCCGTCAGCTCGGTGGCCTGTACGGGGTTGTGCGGGTCGAGCTTGTTGCGGCGTTGCTTGATCGACTCCGCGAGCGCGGCGGGGGAGGACAGGAATGCCTTCGCCAACGTCCACGGGAACAATGCCCTCGTCTCACCCGAGTACGGGGAGCTACCCGATTCCGGATGCAGCCAGGTTTGCGAGAGTTCCTGCGCGACGGCATCTTCCGCTGGGGACGGCGTGACCAGCATGTGCACCGGCTCGGCGCGTTCGGCCCAGTCGCTGCCGACCTCCGCAGCCACCTCCGGGTGGTGGCGATGCCGGCGGATCAACAGGGCGGCTACGTCGTCTTTGGTGAACGAGCCGTCGGCTGCGACCGCCGTCGGATCCAGCAGGCGCAGCAGCTCCGCGAACGACTCTTCCCGTCCGTTGTGCGGGGTGGCGGACGCGAGGATCAGTGCTTCGGTGTTCGGGGCGAGGACACGGGCCAGCTCATTGTTCTGGGTGCCGACGTTGGTGAGGTTGTGCGACTCGTCGATCACCACCGCATCCCAGTGCTGACGCTGCAGGTGCGCCTTGTAGCGGGGGCTCTTGAGCGTGTCGATCGAGATGATGGCCCGCTTGAAGTAGGTGAACGGGTTGCGGGTGGCGGGCAGCTTCTGCCGCACCTTCTGGATGCCGGCCGAGTCCAGGCGAACGAACGGCAACGCAAATCGGCACCACAGCTCGTGCTGCATCTGCTCGAGCACATGCTTCGGCGTGACGATGAGGATCCGCTCACCGCGGCCGCGTCGCACCAGCTCCGACAGGATCATGCCGATCTCGAGGGTCTTGCCCAGGCCGACCGCGTCCGCGATGAGGATGCGCGGGCGGATGTGCTGCGGGTCGAGGGCCATCGCCACCGCGGCCCGCTGATAACCCAGCGAGTCGGCGAGCATCTGGGTCGACACCGTCAAAGTCTGATCGCCGTACGGGAACGGCGTCTTGCGCAGCAGCGCTTCGAGCCAGAGCCGCGACTTGCGGTATCCGGAGGAGTCGTCGGCGATCACCTCGGTGTCGCGCGGATTCTGCACCTTGATCTTGTCGAGGCTCGAGTAGAACGTCGCCGTGGTTTCCGCGACCAGTTCCGACAGGCCACGTGCTTTGACCAGCCATCCGTCCGATCCTTGCTCGGCCGATGTGACCAGCCACTCCTCATCGCGGACGACCACGATCGAGCCCGGGGCGACGTTGAGCTCTTCGCTCGGTACGGAGGTGGTCATGTGCTGGTGACTCCTGGCGTTCGACAGTTTGATGTACCAACTTAACGTTTGCGAACGAAACACTTGTTACATGACCTTTTCGTGAGGTCTGTCGGTTTGGTGTGCGAAGGTGTCGGCGGGCTGGTACGGGAGGAGTTTTCTTGAGTGGGGCGTCGTTCAGACAGCAGTGGCTGTCCGACCAGGAGTTCGAGATCACGCGGCGACTGGAGAAGGCGTCTCTCGTAGTCGAGATCAACCTCGATGAGGACGAGATCCGGCGTGCTCAAGACATGTACGGTCGCCAGGCCGCCGAGATGTTGCGTGTGGGCAAAGCCGCCGAGGATGTCATCGCCAAGTACCCCGCACTGACGCTCGCCATCCTCGTCGGTCAGGCGGCCCTGGGATACGAACAGCATCGCTACTGGGACGAGTTCTTCGCCCGGCTCGACCTCCCGCGCGAGCAGACCTTCGAACAAGCGCTCCGCAAGTCGCTCGAGCGCCTCTTGACGCGGTTCACGCTGCGCAAGTTCCCCGAGCTGAAGAACGACTACGTGCAGTTGATGGCCCTGCACGCCGGCTTCCCGGTGTATTGCATGGGCGACATCATCGACCTCCTCGAGGAACGTATGGTCGCAGGTACGGAGGCCACGGGCGCGGCGATCATCGAGTGGTTGCGCGAACCGGGCAAGAAGCACCGGATGAACTCGTTGGATGTGCCTGTCCGCAACTTCATCCTGTACGGCGACCAGCTCGCGGTGGACATCCTCAACCGGATCATCGAGTTCGTCCAGTTCACGGTGGACAACGAGGGGTGGGCTGCTTCGGAGATCGACCTCGAGACATCCACGACCGGGCTGCCGACGCTGCTGCTCGACAAGCTCATCGAGCTGCTGCGCGATCGGCCGTTCGGAAGCGGACCGCGGCCCGTCACACCGCGAACCCGGCGTCGACGCAAACCGACGATTGCATACCTGCCGCTGGATCGGCAGATCGTCGTCGAGGTGCCATACCCGGATGTCGAACCCGACGTGCCGTGGCGCGTGTCGTTCGACGGAGTATCTCGGGAGGCTCTGGCCGAACGCGGATGGGGTGTCCGTGCCGACGAGGAACATCCGCCGACGCAGGTCCCCGTCACCGGTCCCGTCCGCGAGATCTTGCTGCAGCACGTACCCAGCGAGGAGTCTGCTCAGCTCTCGGTGATCGACAAGGACGACCCGCTGCTGATCTTCGACCTCGATGGTCGATGGATCCCCCGTCACACGGTGCTCCCGCGCCAGTGCGTGCTCGCCGTATACCCCAGCGATGCTCAAGTGGTCGATACGGCCACGGGGCACACGCTGATGCCGACCTTCACCCCCGACGTCCCTGTCGGTTGGACCGGTTGGTCCGTCGCCGAGCTCGACCTCTCGACATGCAGATCTATCGTTCTGACTCGGCGCGGTTCGCGCGCGCCCGGTGGAGTTCGCACAGTCCGCGACGCGACGACTCCGACCTTCGAACACGGCGAGGCTGTCGACGGGTTGCAGACCCTCAACGGTCTCACCGTGTACGGATCGCGTCCGGAAATCACACTGCCTGCCAATCCCGGCAAGCAGGAGATGGTCTGGCGCATCCGTGTGAAGCGGCCCGACTCGTCCGGCTGGATGGTCGATACCGAAGTGCACGGAACGGACGAAGAGCTCGTCGTCGATCCTTTCGAACCGATCGAGGACGCAGTGCTGGGTCTCTTCGAGATCCACGTTTCGGGTCCGATCGGGTCTGATCTGCGGCAGCAGGCGTTCCTCGCCGAAGGTATCTCGATCGAGTACACCCGTCCGTTCCGCTTCCCGGTGGCCGGAGGTCTCGCCCCAGTAGTCGCTACCGTGAGCAGCGAATGGGACCTCGCGGTGCCACATCCGCGCGTCGAGTTCGCACCGGGCGATCGCGACAAGCTCGTGACGATCACGCAGCGTGAGCGTGCCTATCGGCTGCGAGTGACTCCGCCGTACGTGCAGATGCGCGTCGATCCTGTGGGCGCGGCTGCGGCATGGCGCACGGCAGCCGCAGTCCTCACGCCGGCCGAACTCGACGAAGACCGGAACCTCGCTCTGCATGCTCCGAAGTCGGAGGCCGCGGTCTTTCAACTGGAGACTGTCGACGGCGCACTGATCAAGGATGTCACTCCTGACACCCCGCATTACGACTACTTCCAGGCCCCCAGTCGTGTCTTCGTCGACGCTGCCCGGACAGCCGGTCAATGCCGCATCGTCGCCCTCGTCGACGACGAACACGGCCGTACGACGAAAATTGTTCTGGCACATATTCGACCGGCAGCGCTGTGCACGGGAATGACCGTCGACGACGGTGTTCTGGTGCTGGAGAATCCGGCCGAAGAAGAAGACCTCGCCGTCTATCTCTGGGCCCGCACTGCTCCGTGGCTGCCTGTACAGACGGTCCAGGTCACCGAGGGGCGTGCCAAACTGCCCGAAGCCTATGTCGATGCCGGGCCTCTGCTCGCGCACGTGTTCGTCGACGATCCGTGGGTGACGGTCACGCCCCCGTCCTGGCCGGGGGACAACGCCCTCGAGATCGACCAGCCCGGATGGATGCACGACCTGTCGCGCGAACGCGACAATCTGTCACGCTTCCTCGCTGGCGAAGGTCCGGCACCGGCCGACGCCGTGAGCATGCCCGAGGTATGGGCTGCGTTGGCTCTCCTCCCTCAGGATTCGGAAGACGTCCACACCCAGCAGTTGCGGTCCGCGTTGGGTCGTATCCTCTCCGAGAACCCGCGGGCGGCGCTCGAAGCGCTCGGGAGCAGCACGATTCCGTTGCCGGAAATGATGGCACTTCTCATCCGCACTGGGCTGGTGTACCGCAGTTTCGCGGCGGACTTCACGATGAACGATCTGCACCCGAATCCGTGGGTGGGCTGCATGATCGAGATCTCCGACCTACCTTCCCTGTACGACCGGCGCGACTACGTGGCAGCCGAGCGCGCGGAGACACTGGACTATTTGGAAGACAAGGGTGGAAAGACACTCATCGAAGTACTGATGAGAGGTAAGTCCGCCAAGCTCTACGGCGGTGTCTTCGACAAGGACACCATCCTGCTCGACGGGATGCCTGCATCGCAGGTCGAGTCGATCTTCGAACACGCTCGTCTCGTCCCGGGCGCCGTTCTCGACGAGGACACGCGTGTCAGCGCAGTCATCGACGCGTTCCACAATCGCAGGACATGGATCGAGCAGGGATGGTCGCAGTCCTTCGGCTCGGCCACAGTGCGGACGCTCGAAGTCATCAAACGCACCCGAGGTCAGATCTACAGGGAAGTCGCCGCACGCAACGAGAAACTCGAGGGTGTCAGCACAGGGAAACACCCCTGGATGTTGTTGTCCCTCCAGTCGCTGACCTTCGCTGTACTGGCGCGCATGAAGGCCCACGACATGCTGCGGCACCCACCTGTCACATCGGACTTCGAGGAAGCGTGGGCAGTGATGGCCCGACTGTGCCCAGGTCTCGTGATGACAGACCTCCTCATCGCTGAAGCTCTTGTAACACACGCCTGCTACGGCAATCTGATCGGAGAGAACTGATGTCGACTCGACTCGACCCGTTGGTCACTGCGCGCCAGATCGATGAGACCTACAAGCGGTACCTGAAGACACTGCTCGGTCCGAGCGATCCTGCGATGGCGGCTGCATTCGATTCGGCGATCGACGAGACACGTCTCCTCACCAAGGGACCGCTGTTGGAGCTGACCCCTCCGTATGCGCCGGGCAAGTCGATTCCGGAGCTCATCGCGGAAGGGGTGCTGCAGCCCGGATTGACTGCGCTGTACAAGAACCCTGATGACCTGAGCCGGCCGCTCTATCAGCACCAGGAACGAGCGATCCGCAAGGTCACCTCGGGTCGCAATATCGTGGTGAGCACCGGTACAGGTTCGGGTAAGACCGAAAGCTTCCTGCTCCCGATCATCAACTCGTTGATCGCCGAACGCGAGGCCGGCACCCTCGGACCTGGCGTGCGTGCTCTTCTTCTGTATCCCATGAACGCTCTCGCCAACGACCAGCTCAAGCGCCTACGCGGGATGCTGAAGGACCTTCCGGAGATCACTTTCGGGCGCTACACGGGTGAGACCGAGCAGTATGCCGACAAGGCCGAGAGTCTGTTCCGGGCTACGAACCCGGGGCAGGAGCGGTGTAGCAACGAACTGCTCAGTCGTGAGGAAATGCGGACCCACCCGCCACACATCCTTCTCACGAACTACGCCATGCTCGAGTACCTCCTGCTGCGACCCGCCGATCTCGACCTTTTCGACGGACCCTATGCCGGTACGTGGAAGTTCATCGCTCTCGACGAGGCTCACGTCTACGACGGTGCGCAGGGTTCTGAGGTTGCCCTTCTGCTCCGGCGCCTGAGGCAGCGGGTCGCGCCGAACAACTCCCTGCAGTGCATCGCTACGTCCGCGTCGCTCGATGGCGATCCAGAAGAGGCGATGACGTTTGCACGCAATCTTTTTCATGCGGACTTCGAATTCGTCGAGGACGATCCTGCTCGTCAAGACCTGGTGACCCCAACGCGTCTGGAGCGGCGCGAGCCCGCCACCTGGCAAATGACCGACGCCGAGCTGATGGACTGGGCCAGGCCGGGGGCTGACCTCACCGAACTGGCTTCGCGCTCGCCAGATAGCGACGCCGCTGAGGCGCTGCATTCGGAGAAGACCATCGTGTCCTTGCGTGAGACCTTGGCTGAGGGGCCTCTCGATGCCTTCGCATTGGCAGATCGTTTGTGGTCCGGTGACCCGCACGCAGGCGAAAGGCTCCAAGCGCTCGTCACACTCGGTTCCTCGGTGATGGACTCGAGTGGGAATCCGGTGCTTTCCGCGCGGTACCACATGTTCGTGCGCGCCACGGAAGGTGCCTTCGTCAGCTTCGGCGACGACGAGCCGACAGTGCTGTTGGGTCGACATGAGATCGATCCGACGACTCGGCGCGCGATGTTCGAGTTCGGTACCTGCCAGCGCTGTGGGGCCGTGCACCTGGCCGGTGAAGTCTCGATTCGCAAAAACGGAAAGTTCTTCACTCCGAGTGTCAAGGAAGACGCATCGGTGAAGTGGTTGGTCCTCACCGATGCGCCGGACACAAGCGTGGACGAGGACGAGGAAACGCTGGGCGACAGCGCCACTACGCATGAGTCCGGGGTCCGATACCTGTGCACGGGGTGCGGCCTGCTGAGTGACTCGGACGGCTTGTGCCCGATCGCCGACTGCCCCGGCGGTGAATTTCGCCGAGTACGTGAACATCGCGGCACTAAGAAGGTCATGAGCACCTGCACCGAGTGCGGAGGCAGTGCGCGCCAGCTCATTCGTCGATTGCGTACGGATGTCAATGCTGCACCATCGGTTATCACCACAACGCTGTACCAGCAACTTCCGGCCGCAACCGATGAGACCGTCAAGGAGGTGGGGGAGGGTAGGAAGCTTCTGATGTTCTCCGACTCCCGTCAAGCCGCAGCATTCGCGGCGCCTTATCTGGGCCGCACATACGGGCGACTTCTCGAGCGTCGCTATCTGACCATGGCGCTACAGGACCGTAAGTACGCAGACGAGGATCTCACAGTCGAAGACCT
This sequence comes from Rhodococcus gordoniae, assembly GCF_001646655.1. Lineage (GTDB taxonomy): Bacteria > Actinomycetota > Actinomycetes > Mycobacteriales > Mycobacteriaceae > Rhodococcus > Rhodococcus gordoniae. The sequence goes on from NZ_LPZN01000011.1 coordinate 105,478, forward strand.
CGCTTATGTCGCGCAGAAGAAGGCCAAGGCGGCGCATCACTTTCCCCAGACGGCCGGCCGGGTCGTGATGGAGAAGGCCGCGAACGAATGGGCCATGGGCGAGCTCATGACGATGGACCACAAGCAGTCCTTGGAAGGTCTCGGGTTGATGCGGGTGGCTATTTCCCGGGACAACGTCACCGTGCCGAGGGGTCTTATCCAGCTCGGCCTGTCGGAGGACGAGTCGTGGGACCTCATCGACGAACTCCTCAAGACCGTTCGCCTGCAGGGCGCAGTGAATCTCCTGGACGAAGTCGACATCCGCAGCGAGCGCTTCGAGCCCCGCAACATGCGAATCCGAATCACCCGTGTGGGTTCCAGCCCGAAGAGCAAGGTCCTGTCGTGGCTTCCGAGTGGACGCGCGAACGGAACGAACAATCGTGTCCGCTTCATGTCCAAGGTGTTGGCCGAACTCGGTAAGGGCATGGATTCGACCAAGGTTCTCGACGGTTGCTGGCGTTTCCTACTCGACAACGGGTTCGTCAAGCATGAACCCGACAAGTTCGAGGCCGACGCTTACCAGATCGATCACACGAGGCTCGCGGTTCACAACGGAATGGACTGCCACTGGCATCGGTGCGATACCTGTCGGCGCATCACTGCGTTCAATGTGCGAGGGGTGTGCCCCAACAGCAGTTGCACAGGGAAGCTGCTCCCGTACGAGGTTCCTCCGCTCGAACGGGACACCAACCATTACCGGAACATCTACGGCACTCTCAATCCCGCCCCGCTGAGGGCGAAAGAGCACACCGCGCAATGGACAGCGCGGCAGGCGGCGGAGATCCAGCGCGAATTCATCGACGGCAAGGTCAACGTGCTGTCGTGCTCGACCACATTCGAGCTGGGTGTCGACGTCGGTGACCTGCAAGCCGTAGTGATGCGCAACATGCCACCCAAGACTGCCAATTACGTGCAGCGCGCAGGACGTGCCGGCCGTCGAGCGGCGTCGGCGGCGCTCGTCCTGACCTACGCCAAGCGCAGTTCCCACGATCTGTCCAAATTCCAGGACCCGAAATCGATGATCGCAGGCCAGATGCGGATCCCTTGGATTCCCATCGAGAACGAACGGATCGGTCGACGCCACGCCCATTCCGTCGCGTTGGCCGCATACTTCAGGCACGGTGTCGAGGCGACCGGAAAGCCCTGGACACAGGCAGGTCAGTTCTTCCGGGCGGATACTGAGGGCGGTGTGTCTCCCGCTGCGCAGGTGAAGGACTTCCTCACCCCTGTCCCCGAGCAGATGCGCGAAGACCTCCGAAGGATTCTTCCGCCTGAGGTACGTCAACAGATCGGGGTGGAGAACGACGAATGGGTCGATTACCTCGCCGACCTCTTGGACAAGGTCGAGAAGGACGTGGAGAACGATTTCCAGACTTTCCGTGAACTGATCGAGGAAGCAAAAACCGCGGAACAGTTCCGGGTCGCCGATCATCTGCAGAAGACACTGCGCACGATCGACGAGCGCCAACTTCTCGGATTCCTCGCGAACAAGAATATTCTGCCGAAATACGGATTCCCGGTGGACACCGTCGAATTGAGAACCCAGCACTGCCAGGAGCCGGTCGGGCGGAACCTCGAGCTGTCACGTGACCTGAGTCAGGCGATCTACGACTATGCTCCGGGCAACCAGATCGTCGCTGGCGGAAAGGTGTGGACCGCGCGCGGCGTTCATCGAGTGCCGAAGCGTGAACTCGAACAGTTCGAGTATCGAGTGTGCCGAAACTGCGACAGATTTGAAGCGGCGCATACTCTCGATGCGGGTGAAGTATGCGGTGGTTGCCAGGAGCCGTTCACTTCGATCCAACGGTTCGTCATCCCCGAGTACGGTTTCGTTGCGGATGGCAAGGCTGACGATGTAGGAACTGCTCCGCCGGAACGCAAGTGGAATGGCGCCAGCTACGTCGAGGACATCGGTGAGGTCGTCGACACCTTCACCTGGAAGTCCACGGGTGGTATCACGGTCGAAGCCAAGGCCGGAGTCCGTGCCCGCATGGCAGTGATTTCCGAAGGCCAAGGCGCCGGTTTTGTGCTGTGCAAGTGGTGTGGTTGGGCGACACCTCATTCCGGACGTAACACTGTCCGCACACACGAGCGTCCGGCCACCGGAAAGGCATGCGACGGACCGCTCGACCGCGTGTCCCTCGCGCACCGTTACGAGACGGACGTTGCCGAGTTCACATTCGGAGATGTGAATTACGACAAGGAAACCGAAGCGCGTTGGCTTTCGGTTCTCTACGCCCTTCTGGAAGGGGCGTCCAAGGTGCTCGAGATCAGTCGAGATGACATCGACGGCACCTTGTCCTGGAGTCGCGACGGGCGCAGAAGCATCGTGCTGTTCGACACGGTGCCTGCCGGTGCCGGGGCAGCCAAGAAGATTGCCGAGAATCTGGAGACTGTTCTCGCGGGGGCGATCGAGCGTCTGAATTCGTGCGACTGTGGTGAAGAAACGTCATGCTACGGATGCCTCCGGACCTACCGGAACTCCAAGCATCACGACAAGTTGACTCGCGGCGGAGCGCTCACCATCTTCCGAGAGATCTCGATTGCCGGTGGAACATCGACACCATGGCAAGAAGCACTCGACCTGGTGGACAGTGAGGCGCGACCGTTGCTGTCGCACCTCGCAGAGTCCGAAGTGACAGTCCCTGAGATCGGCGTCGAAATGGGTGACGGTTGGCTCGTAGAAATCATGTGGAAGAACGAGAAGCTCGCAGTCCTCGTTGGAGACGACAGCGATCGCGACGAGTGGTTGACCACGAATGGGTATGACTCTGTGCCACTCGAGCAGGCCGATGTCGCCACCTTGATCGCGAAACTGACACTCGACTGATTGGCGCTCGTGCTCGGTGGGGTCTTCAGAGAAGGCTCGGGACCCCACCGAGGTGCCTGTACGTGAGTGCCCGTGGTGGTACCTCGCAGGCGCATGCCTCAGTCGGTGATTCCGAGCTCCTTGAGAAGCGACTGGAAAATGGGGGACTCGTCCGCCGGCCACGCGACATCGGTGGTATTCCGAGAGCTCGGCAGCGCTGCCTTGGCCGCAGGAAGAATGTCGGGGAAGGCCTTCAGCAGGACCTCGATGAGCTGCACCGCCATATCGCGGTCGAGCTGGATGGATTGGCTACTCTTCGGCTTCGATTGTCGGTAGTCTGATCCGAACGTGCTCAGGTGAAGCAGTCGCGGACCGTCGTTATCGTCGATGATGTTGTAGAAACAGTCGACTTCCGTCGGATGAGCTTGAACCTTCTGTGTACCTGCGTCAATGGAGCGAATGCGAGCCATGGCGGAATTGTAAGCGACGCTCAAGATCATCCAGGTCGGACTCCCACTCAGTTCGTTGCATGCGAACACTAAGATCACAGCTGTGGCTGTGAAGGTGGACCTTTCTGCGATAACCCGACCGACGGTCCTGTCCGCGATCGAAGAGTTCGACACACTCGGACAAGAGGAGTTCCTGCGTACACGGGGCTATGCCGAAGCGCGAAACTTCAGGCTGGTCTATCGCGGCCGCTTCTACGATTCGAAAGCGATCGCCGGTGTCGCACACGGGTACGCGACGGGGCACTTCTGCGACAGCTCTGAATTCTCCGGTGGGCTCGCAACGGTTTCCGATTGCCTCACCGCACTCGGGTTCGTCGTCGATCACGGCGGTAAGCACGCCCGTGGTGGTCTCTTGTGGGACCTCGAGACCACCCAGGTGTTCAAGATGGGTGGCCGAAGTGCTGCGTACAAGTTCGTCGTGCTGCTCTGGGCCGTCATCCGTGCAGATACGTACACCGGGCTTGTGCCGTTCTCCGAGGTTCGGAAGGAACTGGCGGCATTATTGGCGCCCTTTGCGCTGGCTCAGTCCGCACCGAACCCCGCGGACCCCTGGGTGGCGTTGAGGGGAAGCAGCTGGTGGACGCTGGAAGTCCCCGAGGGAGTCGATCAAGCCGAAGCCCGGCATCAGGTCCTGAGCTCGCTGGCCGTGCGGAAAGACTTACGCGCCGGCCTCTCGGAATCTGTCAGGTACAGACTCCGAGAGGCCGAATGGCGTCAGGAAGCTACCGAAGTACTCGAACGGCGAATCGCGGAGCTGTCCAGTCCTGCCCGCGCTTACGACCTCGTCAAGCAACTCCGCAATTGAGGGGCTACTGGTGTATTCCGGGCCGGCCCGCCTGCTCGCCTACAGCCATTCGTCCACGCCACCATGGCCCGAACACGTGCCGCGTCGATTCTGGCTGAAGGAGTACGTGCCATCAGCGCATCGGGCGGATGCTCCAGCCGGAGCTGTGGGCGCCTGGACAGGGCCGGGAATGCAGTTGCCGTTCACATTGACGTAGCTGTTCGCTCCGCAACCGCCGCTGTAACCGCTGTCGGGAGCGGGAGCGGGAGCGGGAGCGGGAGCAGGTGCTGGTGCCGGTTCGATCTCGACCGGCGCCGGTTCGATCTCGACCGGCGGGGGAGGAGCGACGAACGCAGCCGCCGGCGGCGGTGTGTACTGCTCTGTGGTCGGCGCGGGCTCGGTCGTCGTGGGCGCCGTGGTTGGAGCAATACCACCGCACGAAAGCAATTCACGCTCGAGCGCTTGGTGTTCCGTGATCGTGGTCCACAGCTGGTAAGCGGCTTTCACCTCGACCTGTCGTACTGCATACGTGCAGCGGTATCCCTCGTTCGATGGAAGCCATGCAGAAGCGTCCCTCTCGTCCTTTTCCGTGCTGACGCTCTGTGCGACCGCCTGAAGGTTACGAGGATCGTTTGCCAGGTCCCGGAGGGTCTCGGCATCGAGTTCGTACGCACCCTTCTGCCATGCATCGCTCAACGAGACGACGTGGTCGATGACGACATCGTCGAATGCGACCGAATCACCAGTGTAGACGTCTCCGAGCGTTCCGGTGCGGACTGTGCACGCAGACTGCGGATCGAGTGCTACGGCCGTCAGGTCGCGGCGGAGGATGTCGTTACGCGTGTCGCAGCCATTGTGGCCACCGTCGACTGCCACGTCGTCGGACCATTCTTCGCCGAAACGAGAGAGATCGAACTGCGTGGAAGGTGCTTCATCGCGGACGCTGATCGTTGCAAGAGTCTTCAGCGCTTGCGTTGCGCCATCGCTGTCGACCAACTCGAAACTGGCCGGTGCCGGTAGTGGCTCCGGTGGCGGCATAGTCGTAGTCGATGTGGAGGAGGAGATGGGTGCTGCAATAGCGGAAGTCTGCTCAGCAGTAGGCGTTTCCGGCTCAGATTCGGGCTCCGGGGCAGTAGCGCCAGCGAGTATGAAGCCGGGGATCAGGGCCCACGCCGCCCATTTGTAGCGCGCAGGCCGGGTGCGGTCCTCGCGCAGGTACATGACGCCTGCAGCAATCGCAAGGAGTCCGAAGACTGCCATGCCCCACGCTCCCGTGAAACCGGCCAATGCAAATATCGCGCCGAGCACGATCGCGATTACAGCGATGAGCTTCCCCAGGCGAGTGCGTGCTCCCCGATCACGTTGGGACGTTCGGGAGGGATTCGTCGACATGGTTACACCTGCCCGACGCGGAAGCAGGTATGGATGACCGCGGCAAGAATGGAATGCGCGGGGGTGGAGTAGAGCATGTGGATACCAATTCATAGGGGCTGGCAATGGACGCCGAACCGGTGCACTTGCTTGTTTCGGCGGCAGCGTGAAATCCGTTACGGCATGTCCGAAAAGACTGAAATTCTGCTTCTCAGAGGTGATCCAACGGGTGTAAGCCTGCTTACGCGACGCGAGCGACGCGGCACCGGCACTTCACCGCACGCCCGTACTCGTCGTCCGGTAACCATCCGTACTCGTCGCAGTCGTCGCACTTCTCCGGGACGCTGCGCGGGACGGTCAATTCTTGCCACATCCGCACCCACGCTTGTGCGTACTTCATGGGGTTCTCCGGACGATGGACTGCCCTGGCTGCTGCGACCAGCTTCGCGGTGCCGTGGGTTTCGATCAGATTCTCGATTGCAGCTGCCGCCTCAGGCTTGAGGTACGCGAACGTCGCCATCAATCCCGCTTGCTTGCAGGCTGTTGCCAGACCTGCCACGGCCGGAGTGAGCGGAGCATTGGACGCCGGTGGGGTGCGGTTGGTTTTCGTTCTTGGTTCATCAGTACTGATAAGAGCGCCTGGCATACCGTTGTCCGCGCGACCGCGCGTCGGCTTTTCAGGCTCCGGGCCGGTGCGCGGCTCCTCGTAGATCGTCTGGATGGTGATCCACTGTCCGCGCTCGTTCTGGATCTTCTCGCGGATCAGGTAGCCAAGCTCTGCCAGCTCTCGGAGGGCGGAGCGTATGGCGTCTCGTCCCTCTTTCGGTGACTGGGCGGCTATCGAGTCGGATCGAGTGCGCCAGTCGTCCGGCTTCGACAGCAACCAGATGAGCACGCCACGGGCGCGGAAGGACAGGCGTTCGTCGTTGATGACGGCATTGCTGAGGATGGTGAAGTTGCTGGCGAGGCGCGGTCCACGACGCACGCCGCCAGCCAGGGTATTCTGGCCCACGTTCGACTCCCAACTAGTCGGACATCCGGCCCGTCGGGAGTTGCCGCTCCTGGCGGGCCTTCTTCAATTGTGACGCCACGCCGGTCGGTGACGATCTTGGAATCTTGGCACCAGTTCTGCGGTAAGCGCAAGAGATCCCTCAATGTTGTTTCGAGTCAAGGCATTTCATGCGCTCCATGAAGGAAGGGTCTACCTGAGTCTTTGGCGGAACGGCCACGTACGTCCTGGAACCCACCGCCGAATAGACGAGGGGTTCCAGGACAAATCCACTACGCCGGATCGGGCAATGCCGAGTGAAGCGCGGCCTGTGCGAGCTGTGCGCAATGTGACCGGGTTTGCGAGCTCCGGCCCTTACGCATCAGCGCGAGGTTCATGCTCGCAGCTGCGCGCGCAATCACAGGGTCCGTAATCATTGCCGCGATAGCCTCGGGGCCGCGTGCAATGAGGTGTTTCTGGGTCGGCCCGCCCGGCGCGTGCGTGATGCCGCTTCGGCGGATACCTCGTCGTCGGAGATAGAGGGCCTGCCGGATCCGCCCTTGTGGAAGCTCTTCGCCGTCGACGAACAAAGATGCGCGTACTTGTCCCGAGGGGGCGACGAACAGGACGAAGGTTTCCATCCAATTCAATGTCATGCAGGCCAGCCGATTCGGGTTCGAGGTCGGGAGGCAGCTGATAGACCAGAACTGGGCCTCTGTGCGGTGCGGGTGGCATACCGCATTCGACAGATAGACGTTCACGAGCCGCACTAGCTCGTCGGCATCAGGGCGATCGGTGAATCGTTTCCAGCGATGCGCGTAACCCTCGATATGACTCGCGGGCAGCTCCGGTGACGCGCACACGTCGTCGAGAGCGTTTCTCACACTCGGCTCTTCGAGCCATAGCTCTTGTTCGTCGGGATCCACGACGTCATCGAAGACCGACGTGCCTTCGAAACAAAGTGCGTGCTCCCGGTTACGTACAACAAGCCCGTGCTTTTCGGCATCGTGAATGAGTTCACGTTCTCGCGCGCGCAACGCCGAATACGAACCGGAGAATCGTTGCAACCGAAACGCCGAGATGTCGTCGTAAGTCTTGCCGTGTGCGGCTAGGCGATGAGCGCAATTGCTACCGGAGATCCCGATGTAGCAGGCTCCGTTGGAAAACTCGACGAGGTAGATGCCACGCGCACCTCGAGGTCCGCGCGGTGAGCGTGAGACCGATAATGCTTCGGGGGTGTAGGTGACGCGTGGACCGAAGCCGTTCGTCGAAGCCCATGAATCTATCGATTGCATCAAATGTCCTGCCTGATGGATCTGGTTGCACCGCTTGAGGACCCGCGGTGCGAAGAGCTGTTGTACGTGAGGGGGATAATCGTCCGACTACCTGTCGCCACACTTGCGATGAAAGGCTCGTCGATGACCGCTGCCGTTTAGAGCTCCGACCATATGTTTCGTCGGTCTTCCGTCCCTTTCTGCTGGCTGCTGGTACACGCCGACCTGGCCGTGTGCCCGGGCTGCTTTGGAGACATCGGTTCGTCAATGCGAAATGTAACAACTATCCAGTATGTCGCTCTCATCCGATCTGAGTGAACAGGCATACTTCCCGCTCATGAGCGGTATACGAACTGACGATGTCTTGGTGCCGGACGGACGTCTTCTCGGGGTCAGGCCGTGGGAAGAGCGGCGGACAGAAGGCTGGTTGGCGTTCAAGAATTGGCTCGCGAAGGAGACCGAACTTTTCAAGGAACCGTCCTCCATCACCCTCATGGGGGTTATGGACGATCGTGAAGTCCGTCTCGGGGTCGAAATAGGTTCCTCGAGCGGAACGGCCAGGCTCTCGATCGCTCCGGAGTCTGTGACAGCTGACCAGGTCGAGCGTTTGATGAAGCGGCGCGAATGGTCGGTGCGGCACGCTCCCTCTGAGCGCGGCGCTGAAACCAAGGACAAGACTGTAGTGGAGTACCGGGCCTCACGCCCCACAGCACTCGGTACCGGCCTCCTTGCCGATGTGGTCGACATCTTCCAGCACGTATTCAAGGTCCCTCACGCCGACGGCATCACCCTGAGAATGACGTTCCGTCTGACTGGGCGCGTACGAGCATCTCAGTTCGTTCAGTCCACTCTTCCGATCATCGGAGGTCGGTTGTCGTCGATAACCGAGGACGAAGTGAACACCGCGGTCTTTGCTCGAGACCAGGATGATCTCGGCCGCATCGTCTATCGGCACCTGTGCCGGATACTCGGGCGTGCACCGAAAATCGACAAGGCGAACTCGTGGGAATTTTCATTGGGCAGTCGCACAGTGCACACAAGGGTGAGCCCTACCTACCCGAGAGTGATCCTGATAGTCCCGGCAGTCCCCAAGCCGTTCGGGCTCAAAGAATTCCCGAAACGGCACGTGGAGCTCGTCGTCAAGACCGCGTATCTCAGGTTGCTCGAACATGAGAACTCCTTGTCGGCAATGATCGACATACCGGCCTACCCGTTCGTTCCTCGGCATTTTGACGACGCAATCGATAACCTGCACACTTTCTTCAATCGGCTCGCCAGTGAGTACTCGATGAGCACAGAGGGCAGCATGCGGTATCGCGCGATCTTCCCCGAGGTCGGGAAGACAGCAACCGAGCCGAAAAGCTCCGAAGAAGACGACCCGCTTCCTCCAGCATTGCAAGCTTTGACCCATCTCGATGAGGATGGAACAGGAACCCTCGACCCGCATCATGTCGCCCACGTTTGTGGACATGATCGGGATGCAATTCTCGCCTACTTGAGAATCGTGCAGGAACAAGAAATCGATTGGCGTTCCGGTGCGGATGAGGCCACGGCCGATGGCGACGAAGAGGAAGCAGCTGCGCAGAACCACGAGGCCGATGGCTGGGCAAACACGTACCGACATTTGAGGTCGGCGTTGGAAGTTACGGTGCTGCCCGGTGGTAAGGGTTCATGCGTGCACTGTGAAGTGCCCATGGCCACCGCAGTATCGAGTTCTTGACCATAGTGCCGACATTCGAGTCGAGCCGTCGCGACCTCGCGCGCCGAACCGGGGTTCGCTCGCGCTACACGCGGGGCGAGCCTCGATTCAGCGCGCGGGAGTTGTACGGGCGCAGTCGACCCGGGAACGACGCCCGGTTTTGCTGGACTACGAACCCTTCCACCACGACGTGTACACGCGACCGTCGTTGCCGCAGATGACCGCGTCGAGGTTCTTCGGCCCCCGCGCGATCGCCGTCACCTTGCGACCGGCCGGGAAAACCCCGCCGATGTTGCGCCAGCGGTCGCCGATGCCGGACCAATCACCACCCTGATACCACCACGACGTGTAGATGCGACCATCGTTTCCGCAGATGAACAGGTCGATGCTGTCGCGGGACTTGGCAACCGCACTTACCGGCGCACCCCTCGGGAAGACACCGCCGATATTCCGCCACGTGTTGTTGAGGCCCGACCAGTCGCCGCCCTGGTACCACCAGGAGGTGTAGACGCGACCGTCGTTGCCCGTGATGAAGGCGTCGAGGTTGCCGGCGCTGCGCGACGTGACCGCGACAGGTGCGCCCGGTGGGAAGAATCCACCGATCGAACGCCAGCGGTCGCCGAGGCCCGACCAGTCGCCGCCCTGGTACCACCAGGAGGTGTAGACGCGGCCGTCGTTGCCGGTGATGAACAGGTCGATGCTGTTCGACGACTTGGTGATTGCGGTGACCGGTGCGCCCTTCGGGAACACGCCACCGATGTTGCGCCAGTTGTTGTTGATGCCGGACCAGTCGCCACCCTGGTACCACCACGAGGTGTAGACACGTCCGTCGTTCCCGGTGACGAACAGATCGAGATTGCCAGGACTCCGCGAGGTGACCGAGATAGGCGCGCCGGGAGGGAAGAACCCACCGATCGAACGCCAACGGTCGCCGAGTCCGGACCAGTCGCTGCCGTAGTACCACCACGATGTGTAGACGCGACCGTCGTTTCCCGTGATGAACAGGTCGATGCTGTTCGACGACTTGGCGATCGCGGTGACCGGCGCGCCCTTGGGGAAGACACCACCGATATTGCGCCATCGATCGCCGATACCCGACCAGTCGTTGCCCTGGTACCACCACGACGTGTAGACGCGACCGTCGTTGCCCGTGATGAACGCGTCGAGGTTTCCGGCGCCACGTGAGGTGACAGACAGCGGTGCCCCTGGCGGGAAGACGCCGCCGATGTTGCGCCATCGGTCACCGATGCCGGACCAATCGGGATACAGCGTGTGCACCGCGTTGATGTCGCCGCGCGACAGTCCGTTACGTTGCCCCATCACCACACCGGGCGGTAGTGGAACTCTCGGCACGATGGTGGGTTGCCCGTTGGTGCTGAACGCTGTCGCCGGGTAGTGCATGACGGAACCGAAGTCGTATGCGCCGATATCGTCGCCGTCGGTGATGTGCTGGTCGAAATTGTGCGCACTGGCGGGATCGATGTTGGCGAAGCGGATCTCGACCAGAGTGTTGCGGTCCTCCCGGCTCTGTTCGTGCCACAACCCGAGTGCATGGGCCATCTCGTGGACGACCGTGCCGACAGGAGCGTTGGCGGTGATCTCGATGTCCTGGCGGCCACCGCGCATTCCGACCGGTGACCGGCTCGCTGTGCTCGGTCGGAATCGAACGAAGTTCGCGTGCCCGGCGCGGGCGATGAACCGTATTCGGGTGTTGGCGGTCCAATGCGCTACCGCATCGGTGATGCGCTGGGGATTGGGGAATGCGGGGTCGACCTCGAACGGGACGGTTGCGTTCGGCCAGCGCAGGTGAGCTCCTGTGATGCCGATTCCCTCGGGACCGGCTTGTTCGGCGATCTCCTCGACCGTACCCAGCACGATGTCGCCTTCGAACACGGCCAGGCCGTCCACGTCGGCGTACTGGACTTCCCGATCACCGTCGACGGTGCGGACGATGGTTGTACCGGCGACAGGTCCTGATCGGAACTCGCCGGTGTCGCCGTAGTCCTCGGTGTGGGTGAGTGGTGCTTCGTCGATGGACATGGGATGTGTTCCTTCCGTGGGGTGCGAACCGTCCCGATCGGGAGTCGATTCGTTCGATACGGGATCCGATGGCCCTCTCCCGCAGAGGTTGTGATCGCAGAGTCGTCAGGTGACCACGTCGACCGGCACTGTGAGCGGACCGGCGTCACCGGTCACCGGCACCGGTATCGACCGGGTCGACAGGAGGTCGCCGACCGCAACGACCCCATCGCCGACGATGTCGAGGTGACAGCGCAGCGACAGCGCCGTTGTAGCAGGAACTTCCGGTGCATCGAGTACGAAAGGGATACGCCCACCAGGTCGTACGGGCGTGTCTTCGATCGCGACACTCGCCAGCACAGGCGCAGCTCCGTCCGCGTACGACACGTCCCTGACCTCCACCACGACTCGCGCCGTCGTGGTGGGTGCATCGGCCGGAATCGTCACGACTCCGCGGACACGCCTCACGCACACGTCCTCACATCGGCTGAGCCGTCACCAGTGGATGGCTGCCACCGAATCCAGTGGTTCGGTGATCGCCTCCGCCGCGACCTGCAGATCCGCATCACGCAACGCCTGCGGAAACCGCAGCAGTGCGCGCTGTTCGATCTCGGTCAACGGCACCTGGAAGACCCGGAACTCGTCGAGGTCGAGCACCTCGAGCTGGTCGAGGTTCTGGCTCAGCAGGAAGCCTCGGGCCTCGAGCTCGCCGTTCTCCATGAACACGAGCACCTTCCAGAACTCGCGGGGGATCTTCACCCTCCTGAACTCGCGGTCGTCGTCCGCGAACACCGGGCCGCCGAACGCCGACACCTTCAGATCGTCGACGTCCACGTCTGCGAAGACGGCGTCCTCGAGCTTGCCCCAGACGCCGTCGCGGGCGCTCTGGTTGAAGTCGTCCACCTGCGGGGTGATGTTGGTGTAGAAGAACGAGTCGGTGTTCGCCTTCTTCGCCTCGCTCGTGCTGCCCCACAGCAGGTCGGCCCGTCGTGCGAGGTGCCCGCGATCGAGTCGGTTCGCCCGGTACAGCTCGTTGCCGACCTGGGCGTCCGCTGCCAGCCGTGGATCCTTGACGAAGTCGATGTTCTTGCGACTGAGTTTCTTCATGGATCCGCCGTCGATGTTCCACGCCACCCAGGCCGCGAACCGGCGCGACTTCCGCATGGCCAGCGAGAAGTGCGTGTAGTGCAGCACCTCGGACCCGTCGTTCGCCTTCGCGATGTCGGGTTTCACCTCGGCCGTCACCTTGGGAAGAGGCACGGGCGTCGACAGGAAGTTCGGGTCGTAGCCGACTGCGACCGCCTCTTCCGACGCGGGCGGGGTGAGAGTTACACCCAGCTTCTCGAAGACGGACTGCGGCAGGCACGCCAGCGCGTGCTCGTCGGAGTTGCCGTTGGCTTCGCCGGCGAAATGCAGACCGGCCAGGACGGTGGTCGCCGCGCCGGTTCCGGACCGGAACATCCACGCCGCTCCCGAGTCGCCGCCGCTGCTGATCTCGCCGTCGGCTGCGGGGTGTTTCGGGTCGGGTCCGATCTCGAACCCACCGATGGACTTCGTGCCGACCCCTCGATACGTGATCTTGGCGATCACGTCGACACGACGCACCAGGCCATGGGTGATACCGGTGGTGCGGCCACTCTTGATCACCTTGTCGCCGAGCTCGGGTTCCCCGATCGCGTCCGGGACCACGCCGAGCCCACAGATCTCCGGATCGAACTGCCGATCCTCGATCGTCGCCACGGCACAGTCCCCGGCCGGCCCCAGGTGTGACCGCACGAGTCGTCCTACCCGGTTGTCGTTGATGCGGTTGTCGTCGTGCGGGCCGGGCTGGACGATCGTGTCACCCACCCGACCCGTCGCGTTGTGCAGCACGTGCCAGTTGCTGAGGATGTACGGGGTGTGGTTGTCGACGTCGTAGACGATGCATCCGATCGTCCCGGCACTGACACTCGTGTGCCCGACGCTCACACCCGGGACGATCGGATCCAGTCGCGTCTTCCGGGGCGGCGTCGCTGCCTCCGGGACGCGATGGAATGCGGGTTCGTACGACCGCTCGATCACATCGGTCGGAACCTCCACACCGTTCACGGTGATGCTCTCGGGAAGCGGGGAGGTGCCCAATGCTTCGAGAGCCTCGGGCTCCGATACCTTCTCGTTCACCGTGAACTGCACGGCGAGCTCACCGGTGGGTTTGCCGTCCACGTGCTTGTAACCGACGCCGACGGACGAGACGTTCGGATCGTCGAGGTAGTCCGCGCCCTTGGTGCGGATGAATTTCCGCAGGGCGACGGCGAGTTCGTCCTTCTCCGGGCGGGGTGTACGGCCGTTTCCGCGATTCTTTGTAACCATGGTCGATCCTTGTGGATACGGCGCGACGATGACGCGGCGCCGTCGGGTGGATGAATCGGTAGCCGATCAGCTGAACACGACCGTGTGATCCAGGCTCGTGGTGGGAACGATCAGCTTCTGGAGACCGCGGTTCGTTCCCGACGAGCCGGCGGTGTTCCAGCACCAGTCGAATGCCTGCTGCGGCAGGTTTGTGACGAACGGGCCGCTCCATTCCGGGCTGCCACCTTCGCCGTGCGCGTAGAAGAAGAACTTGCTTCCACCGACGAAACCCGAGCGGACCTTGGCCGTGGCACCCGGCGTGAGCCGCCACCAGCCCTTCTTCGCCCAGTCGCCGCCGTCCGGACAACCCGGTGAACTGTATGCGTATGCAACCCAGACGGATTCACCCGTCCGATTGCGGAAGAAGAGTCCCATGATCTATTCCTGTGTCGTGAGCGGTGGGTCGGCCGGCAGGTCGGCGTCCCCGTTGTCGCCGGTGACATCATTCGAGCCGGGGAAGTGCTCCGAGGCGGTTGCCGTGTAGGCCGGGGAGTCGGTATCGGGTTTGTCGACGGTCGGTGTCACCGGCATCGACTCGTCGGCCAGGGAGAGTGCGGCGGTCTCGGCTTCGTCCAACAGCCGCCACTGTCCGGGTTGCGTACTCATTCTCGGTACTCCGATCTGGAGGAACGCGGATCCGTCCGCGGTCTGTGAGAAGAAAGCTACGAGCGCGCAAGCACTCCGGGGAGAGTAGAGGGCTACTCGATTCGTGGTGGGACAGCGCGTGTGGCGCTGCGGGACCGGCAACTTGGCTCCGCTGCGGCAACTCTGCAGGGGGTCGTGCGTCTGCCGGTGAACGAGTAGTGGAGTACTCGTGACCGGACGTATCCGTCGGTTCTACGGTCATGACGAATCGAAGAACTGCCGGAGCTCCAGCAGAGGTTGCGAGATGCGCGCGCTCGAAGGCTTCAACACACGATCTCGGTATCGGACGGCCGGTGCCGTTGCGGCGTTGGCGCTCTGCGTCGTGGGAGTCGCGGGGTGTGATCGGACGTCCGGGGGATCGGGGTCGCCGACATCGTCGATGACGGGGAGTGCGCCTCGGCCTTCGTCGGAGTCCGTGCCGCCGACGATCGAAACAACGACGTGGTCGGCAACGACGTCATACACGGTGCCGACACGTAACCCGGGTCCTCGACCGACTACGACGGACACACCGCCTGGCCCGACGACGACCACAGAGCCCACGGTTCCCACCACAACCGACGTGACGGGTGACGACGTACCACCCGACGAGGATGTGCCGGTCCCCGATGAGTGACGACGCCACCCGCTCGACAACGGCATATCCGCCCCATATGTGGGTCGGCCTGCTCGCCGGCATCGTCGCTCCGACAACCCTGCTGACGGGTCTGTGTTACTACTTCGGTTTCGTCTCCGCCCGAGCATATTCGCGTACTTCGCTGTCGACACGGGCGCTTTCGGTTTCACGACGGCCGATTACGTGTTGCGCAGCGTCAGCGTCCTGTATCCCGCGCTCGTCTCGTTCCTCGCGGTGGCGTGTGTGGCGTTCTGGGTCCGCACCTACGGTCTGCGGCTGGTTCGGCGAGGCCGGCAACGTCGAGTCGTCCGGCACGCCGGATGGAGCGCGATCGGCGTGGGAGTCCTGCTCGTGGCCCTGTCGGTGTCGGCTGTGATGGTGCCGCGGTTCTCTCCGGTACGCAGCGCGATGCTCGTTCCGATCTTCCTGGCGGTAGGAGCTGTGCTGATCATCGTCGGAGTGGGCATCCGGTCGGCGCTGGGCGCGGACGGTGTCTCGACGGTGTCTGCCGCGGAGCGATCGACCTGGTTGTTCGCGGGTGTTGCGCTCGTGTTGGCGCTGTTCTGGTGCACCAACATCTTCGCCACCGAGTACGGACGTGGTCAGGCACAGAACGTTGCGTCCGAACTGTGGGACAAGGAGAGCGTCGTCGTGCTCGACACCGCCGACCGTCTGTATGCGCCTGCGAACCTCGTGCACGAGACGGTTCTCGATCCGAGTTCGGAGGAACGATTCGGTTATCGGTACCAATGCCTGAGATCGCTGTTGGTCGGACAGAACTACTGGGTGCTGCTGCCTGCGCGGTGGACGACCCAGTACGGATACGTCCTGGTTCTCCCCGTCGACGAGTACTCGCGCATCAGCATGACGCGGCTGGAAGGGATCGACGAGACTGACGCGGCGAACTGGGATGGGGAATGGACGTGCCCGGAGGTCGCCCCGTTCTGAGACGCCACGTGAGCACATTCGCGTAGCGCACTACTCGTGCCTGCCGCACCCCGCCGCGTGACGATCGTTGCACCAGCTTCGAACCGATGCGGCAAGGACGAATCGACATGCCGAAGAACATCATCTATTGCGCTGACGGAACCTGGAACTCGGGAGAGCGTACGCGCACGAATGTGCACCGCTTCCACGAAGCGCTGGCGACGACCACCACTCAGGACAAGATCTACGACCCCGGAGTGGGTACGGAAGGGAACCTGCTGTCGCGTTTGCGCGGTGGCGCCTTCGGGCACGGTCTGATCGAGAACGTACGGGAAGGCTACGGACGTATCGCCGACGTCTTCGAAGAAGGTGACCGTCTCTTCCTCGTCGGCTTCAGCCGCGGCGCGTACACCGCGCGGAGCCTCGGCGGCATGATTGCCTACTGCGGGCTGCCGTCCCGTCGTCCCACCGATCGCCTCGTCGACCAGGCCTTCCACGCCTACCGCAACCGGACAGGCGACGACTCGAAGTGGGCCGGTCTTCCTGACGGAATCCGTATGGTCGACGGGCACATCGAGATGATCGGCGTGTGGGACACGGTCGGAACACTCGGAATCCCGGGTGCGCTCTTCGGTCGGCTCGACCAGAAGGACTACGGCTTCCTGGATACCCGGCTCCATCGGAACGTCAAGGCCGGCTACCACGCGCTGTCGCTCGACGAGCGGCGCCGCCAGTTCCCACCGACTCTCTGGGAAGGCCCAGCGGCGGACGGACAGACCATCGAACAGGTGTGGTTCGCGGGAGTGCATTGCGACGTCGGCGGTGGCTTCCCGACGACCTCGCTCGCCGACATCAGCCTCGCCTGGATGTTGTCGAACGCCGAAAGGCACGGCGTCGAGATCGACCCGGCCGTCGCGGCGACCTATCCCGCACTTCTGCTGGACTGCACCGCGGCGCTCGGACCGGTCAACGAGTCGTGGAATCCCCTGTGGGGCTTCCCGCATCGCCGGACGGTGGGGGACGATGCGCGCGTGGCCGACTCGGTGGTCTTCCGGGTGACCATGAACTCCCGGTACTCACCTCCGCTGACCATGGACAACAACCCCCGGCGGCTGTCGGCGTCGTACCGGCTCGCCTCGGTGGTTCGCATCTAGCCGGTCTCCACCGGCATCGATATCGACGACGGGAACCTCGATGTTCACACCTTTGCTGTTACCGACTCGCCGTCCACGTCGGCACCACTCCACGATGAAGTTGTCGCCCCTGCTCTCCGGTCGCCTCCCGTGGATCGGGGCCGAGCTGGTCGGGCGGATCCCGGTCGCTCGACGGCAGGCCAGCAGACTGGCGATCGAGAAGTATGCCAACGCTGTGCCGCCGCGTCCGCGCCCGCTGACGCTGGCTGCCGACTACACCACGTGGACGAGTCTGACCGACCGCACCTACAGCGGTCGTCACCTCCCTCCGTCCACCACACCGCCGGAGGAACTGCCGGCGGTCGGGGACGTGGTAGCGCTGTTCCGGCGCACCCGTGAGATTCCCTCGACCGACACGAGTGTGTGGTTCGCGTTCTTCGCGCAGTGGTTCACCGACAGCTTCCTGCGCACGAACAGCAAGGACCCGCGGAAGAACGACTCGAACCACGAGATCGACCTGTGTCAGATCTACGGGGTGAACCAGGCCAAGACGACGATGCTGCGGGCCGGCTACGGAGGCCGCCTCGACAGTCAGGTCATCGACAAGAAGGAGTATCCGCCGTTCCTGTTCGCAGCGCGCACACCGGGGGAGGAGCTCCGGTTCGTTCCGAAGTTCGAGGGTCTGCACGACCGGGAGTACTTGCTGGACACGGTTCTCCGACTGTGCCCGGACGAGCGGAAGAAGTCTGTGTTCGCAGTCGGACTCGAACACGGCAACAGCACGATCGGCAACACCGTGCTGAACGTGCTGTTCCTCCGCGAACACAACCGGATCGCCGGCATTCTCGAAGGCGCGTACCCGGAGTGGGACGACGACCGGTTGTTCGAGACCACCCGCAACATCATGATCGTCATCCTGTTGAAGATCGTCATCGAGGAGTACATCAAGCACATCGGACCGTTCGACTTCCCGATCGAGTTCGTCCCGTTCATGGCGGACAATGCGCCGTGGAACAGAACGAACTGGTGTGCAATCGAATTCAACCTCCTGTACCGGTGGCATTCGCTGATTCCGGATACGGTGGTGTTCGATTCGCAGCGGGTGAGTACGCGGATATTGGTCGACAACAATCCCTTGGTGCTCGACAGGGGCATCGAGTCGATCATCGACCAGTGCTCGCGGCAGAAGGCGTCGAGGATCGGCCTCGGGAACACCCCGGCCTTCCTGATCGACCGCCATCCGATGTGCCCCGACCGTGAGTCGGTGGAGGAGAGGACCGTCGGGCTGATGCGTCAGGCGCGGCTGCGTTCGTTCAACGATTACCGGGAGGCGTTCGGACTCGGGCGGCTGACGAGCTTCACCGAGCTCACCGGGGACGTCGAGGTGCAGCAGAAGCTCGCGCGGCTCTACGGCGATGTCGACGCGGTCGAGTGGTATGTGGGGATCTTCGCCGAGGACTATCCCCGGCACCGCATGATGGGGGAGCTGCTGACCACGATGGTCGCCCACGACGCGTTCACGCAGGCGTTCACGAACCCGCTGCTGGCGCGCCACGTCTACCACGAGGACACCTTCTCGAAGATCGGCATGGGGATCATCGAGCAAACGCACTGCCTGCAGCAGATCGTCGAACGAAACTCGCGCACCTGCGACAAGGCGTACGCGAGCTTCCGCATCGAGTGAGCGGGCCTGTCAGAGGAGACGCACGACGACCGGCGCGTGATCGGAGTTCACTGTGGCCCGCCGCAAGCGGGGGTCTGCGGTGATTCCGGTCAGTGCATCGGTGACGGCTGTGGCGGACTCGAGGTGGTCGAGCAGCCGATGGCTGACCAGGATGTGGTCGATCAGCTCGGGTTGCCCTTCGAAGATTCGTGAGAAGCGGTGCTCCTCGGGAATCAATGAGGCGACGTTCCACAGGCGGGTTCGGCCGCCGTGGGCGGGGCGTAGGGACCCGCCGGTGCCGATCTGGGAGCCGGGCGGCCCGTGGAGCACCCGGGTGGTGGCGGCGTCGGCGGTGTCGTTGAGGTCGCCGAGCACGATGACGGCGGGGTCGTCGCGCGGCGACCGGTCCTCGATCGCACCGTCGAGCAGAGCGGTCGCCGCTGCTCGCACGGTGGCGGCTTCGGCTGCCCGCCGGTAGAGCGCGTAGGCACCGAAGCGGGCACGTTCGTCCTCGTCGCGTGGAGCGAACCGGTTACCGGGATAGGTGAGCAGCTTGGACTTCAGATGCGCGGTGATCAGATCGAGCACACCGATCTCCGTCGCGACCCGAACCCTCAACGCGCCCCGTCCCATTCGCGTGGCGAAGCTGTCGGGCGCAGACCCGTCGGCCACCCGCACGGATCCCAGTGGCTCCGGATAGACGGTGATCTCGGACGAGTCGAGAAACGCCGGTCGGGACACGAAACCCACCCGGATCCCGCGCGGATCCGGATGGGCGGACAGGCATCGGTGCCAGTGGTCGGGTAGCAGGGCGACGAGGTCGTCGAGGGCGGCAGGGTCGCCGACCTCCTGGACCGCAAGGATGTCGGCGTCGACTTCGGTCACGATGTCGGCGAGAGTGTCGAGCTTGCGCTGGTAGACCTCGTCGTTCGGAGGTCCGGATTCGTGCCCCGGACGGTACAGGTTCTCCAGGTTCCACGTCGCAACGGTGACCATGCGCTCCTCCCGGGATCTCCGCGTCGTCACGATGCGGATCCGGACGGCGCTGCGTTCTTCTCCCCAGCATGGAGGGCGGCCGTCGGCATGTCGCGAGTAGCGCACTACTCGTCGAGCGTCACTCGTCCTCGTTGCGCATCAAGCGTCCGAGCTGTTCGCGATCGCAAACACCGAGCTTGATACACGCCCGATAGAGATGGCCTTCGACGGTGCGGACCGACACGAACAGTCGCTCGGAGATCTGCCGGTTCGTCAGACCCGTGGCGACGAGCGCGGCGATCTCCCGCTCGCGGGCGGTCAACGGCAAAGGGTGGGCCGCAGACTGGATCGCAGGTGTCGTGATCCCACCGCAGCGGGCGGCGAATTTGAATGCCCGGGCGGCGGATTCGGTGCTCTGTCGCCTGTCGCCGTCGTGCGTGTGGGCGGACGCCGCGAGCGCTGCGGCATCCGCAGCGTGAAGGAACAGCCCATGTTGCTCGAAGTCATCGCTGACCGCGTCCAGTTCGGCCGCATCCGCCTTGGCCACGGCGGCCGCGTGGCGGGCTTGGAGCGACGCCACCGGACCGTCGACGTGGTCGACGAGTTCGGCCAGGCGGCACGCGACACTGCGGTCTCCGAAGCGCGCGGCGTCGTGAAGGGCGTCGGCCTCGACGGCGTACTGCCCGGACGTGCGGGCGGCCTCGGCGGCTTCGCGGGCGAAGGCGACGCTGCGCTGCTCGGAGTTCTCGGCGGCAGCCAGCCAGGACTGTGCGATCAACCGGGCGGGACGATGGATCGCCGTGTGGAGTCCGGTGTGTTCGTCGGCGTCGTCGAGGACACGCTGTGCTTGCTGGGGTTGCCCGAGTACGGCGTACGCCTTGGCCAGAAGAATGGTTGCGGGCACTCGCCACGGCAGGGGAACTTCGGCCGTGAGCGCAGCCAGCGCCTGTTCGATCTCCGAGACGACCTCGGGAAAGCAACCGCGGTTCGTGTGGATCACGGCGGCCATGATCTTGGAGATCGCCCATGCGAGGTACTGACCGGACGAGGAGAAGTACGAGATCTCGGCGACCCGCTCTTCCGCCAGCGCGAGGTCGCCGATCTGGGCGAGGGCGACGACGTCGCCGTACCGGATCATCGTGCGGATCATGCCGTCGGTCGATTTCCGCATGTCGAAGCAGCGGCGGGCGATGGGTTCGAACTCGCTGCCGCGACCGGCGACCGTCATGGCCAGTCCCGCGCTGAAGGCAGCCCATTCGACCGCCTGGGCCAGTGCGTCCGGGTCGGACAGGACTTCGGCGGAAAGCGAGAGTCCCTCGTCGAGCTTGTTCTCGTGGACGGCGACCGAGGCCGTCACCGCGTCGACGAGCGTGCGCAACGCGGGGTGGTGGGTCCGCTCGCGCAGCAGGTCGAGGATCTCGTGGGCGCGCTCGACCTCACCGAGCGACCAGAAGAGAATGGATACCTGCGGCATGCCCCACTGGATGAGCTCGAGTTCGTTCATGCCCTCCGGGTCGAATCGGGACAGTGTCTTCTCGGCGCGTCCGGGGTGGCCCTGCCACAGGAGCGCGCGGGCCAGCAGTTCGGCGGCGGCGATACCGCCCCCACGTTCGCAGGCCCGGCGGGCGATGCGTTCACCGAGCGGATGATTCGACAACGAGACCGCGTCGCGCGCCGCGGTGACGAGGAGTTCGGTGTCGGGAGTGCGATCGCTGCCCATGTAGAGCTCGGCGAGGCGGATGCGTTCCGCAGCGGTACCCGTCCCACGTTGCTGTAGCTCGTCGACGAGCCGCCCGCGGAGCCTGCGGGCCGATGCGGTGCCCATGCGTCCCCGCACGACCTCGCCGAGCAGGGGATGACTGAATCGCACGTCGAGCCGGGAGCCGTCGGGCTCGATGCGGATCAGGTCGCGCATCTCGGCCGCGTCCACGGCGTCCTCACCGGCGATGCGGAGCAGAATGTCGAGGTCGAGCGGCTCGCACAAGGCGAGCGGTCCGAGAGCGGTACGGACCTCCCGGCCGGCGCGATCGAGGCGCGATTCCAGCAGTTCGGTGAGCCCGGGTGTCGCGGCGGTCTGCCCGCGGAGCTGCCACACCCCGGACACCTGCACCAGATGTCCCGCATCGAGGGCACCTTCGACGAGATGCCGGAGGAACAGCGCATTGCCGCCGGACATCTCCCACATGACGTCGGCGCTCAGTTCCTCGAGCTGCCCGTCGAGGACGGACCGGACGAGACGGATGCTTTCTTCTTTGGTGAACGGACGCAATTCGATGCGCCGCAGGTAGTCGTCCTTCCACAGCGAGGTGACGGCGTCGGGGACGGGTTCGCCGGAGCGGATCGTCGCGATGATCCGCACCGTGTGTTCGATCGCGAGCTGCTGGAGCAAGGTGGCCGACAGCTGGTCGAGTAGATGCGCGTCGTCGACACCGAGCACGATGTCTCCCTGCCGCAGGAGAGACCGTCGAGCGGATCCGACCAATGCGACGGCGTCGCGGGTCGTGGACGGATCGACGAGCGGGGCGAACGCACCGAGTGGAATGCCGCGTGCCGACTCGGTGCCCGCCACCCACTGCACGGGCGAACCGAGGGAATCGGCGACGAGGTGCGCGAGCGTGGTCTTGCCGACCCCGGCGGCGCCGATCAGGATGGCGCCCTGACCGTCTCCGGTCAGCTGGGATCGGATCGTATCGAATTCGTCGGGACGATCGACCAACTGCCAATTGATGGCCACGGTAACTCAGTATAAGGAGGCCGGGAGCGTAAAAATATGGTTCGAGCAGTGCGAATACAGCTCACTATTCGGGAATATCGGAAATTGTGGTCGGTTCCACGCGGTCGATTCCGTTCTTGCGGTGCCTGAATTCGCTCGACGCGTTGTAGACGCGGAGTTTCAGCCGATTGATCGAGCCCAACGGACGATGATCTGCGAGACCGGTCCACGAATTGAACGATACGACGTCTTCGGCGTAGGTGCGCAGCGCCGTGCTGCTGGTGCCCTGTCGGGGAATCCGAATTCGGGCCACCGGAACATGCCGTGACTCGCTCGTGGCCCACTGCACGGTGGCATCCTCGATCGGCATCCTCTCGGTGTCGGTGCAGAGCTGGACGCGCACCTCGTAGTCGGCACTGGTGTGCGCGAAGAACTGCTCGACGGACAGGCGATGCGCGTCGTCGCCGGCGCTGCGAGGAATGCGTTGTCCGGTGAGGCTCTTGACCGAATCGGAGAGGGGAGTGATGCAGATTTTGGCGACGTGGTCGCCGTAACGAAGCGCCGCCGCCGAATGATAGGTCTCACCGAGGACGTGATCGTTCGGTCGCGCAAACAATTGCACATCGTTCGGGAGGGTGAGGTGCAGTGGCGTGAAGATCCGCGAAGCGCCTCGGGCGAGAAAGCAGGCTGTCCGAAGCAGGGGGTCGGGAGTGCGTGCAAGGATCTTTGCGAACCGCATTCCCTTGCCGGCGTACGAACGCACATCGGCGAACGGAAACGTATCGCTGTTCACCAGAATGAAATCCTGATTCGTGTGTCCGTCCGGGATGATCCGGTCACCGCTCACACCCAGAACCTTGATCGCCATTCCGCGGACTCCGCCCACCTGATCGCTGCGAAGCGCGCCTGCCGTGCTGGACAAGCGAACGAGCACCGGATATGTCCGGGCTTTCGCGAACAGTCCCTGCCGATAGGGCCGGGGCAGATTCGGATATACGGTCAGTTCTCCACGCATGACACCGAGCCCTTTGGCGTGGGCGTCGCGGATCGCATGCTTGTACTTCTCGGCGGCCCACTCGTTGTTACGGTGCAGCGACTCGACGATCCGCTCGATCAGGGCATCTTCGTCGGGGTCGCGTCGCTCCAGGTCGTCGCTGTAGCGGACGAAGGTGGGTGCGAGTTTCGGGTGGGCCGTGGAATTGGTGAGAGACATGAGTTCTCCGATTGTCGGGACGGGCCGATCCGTGGATACGAGTCTGGCGGGGTCGAACCCGCGGGGCATGAGTAGTGGTGTACTCGAATTCACGAATTGCTGGAGAACTTCGCTGCGAGACCGTCGACCATCATGAGCGGAACCCCCTCCGGAGGCGGGACGAAGCGACGACCCGATTCGGTGTTCTCGACCGGTCGAGAACACCAAATCGGGGTTACGGTGCGGTAGTGCCCAGGGAGAGCGGCCTCGTCTGTGATTACGGATTTGCGTGGGTTGGGCCCCACTGAGCGGGGTTGATCCCACCGAAGATCGTCGAAGGAGCGACCTGCATGCGTCCGACCGGCATCACCACGAACATCAACGTTCCGGATATCGGGGAAGCACGGAGTTTCTACATGGACTATCTGGGGCTGAGCGTCGAAGAGATGAACCTCGGGTGGGTCGCGCGGTTCACCACTCCGGACGGTCGTGCCGTCGTCCAGTTGGTCAGCGGCGACGAGACCGCTCCCGTGGACTCGTCCATCTCGGTTCACGTCGGCGACGAGGTGGAGGCCGCCTACGAGGAAGCGCAGCGTCGAGGGTTCGAGATCGTCCATCCGCTGACCACGGAGCCGTGGGGCGTACGGCGGTTCTTCGTGCGCGCACCGGATGGCACGGTCGTCAATGTCGTCAGCCACTCCCACGATCCACAATAGAAGGACCCGTCGAGACGAGGATCAGTGACATGGCAGGAAACGCTCCGAACCGATTCGCCGACGAGAAGGTCGTGCAACTCCAGACGCGTAAGCGCGACGGCACGTGGGTGGACACCCCCGTCAACCTCGTCGTCGAAGCCGATCACGCCTATTTCCGCACGCCGGGCAAGGCGTCGAAGAACAAACGGCTCCGTAATTACCCCGAAGTCCGCATCCGGCCCTGCACGTGGTCGGGCAAACCGACAGGTGCGCCCGCCCGGGCGACGGCCCGGCTGTTGTCCGGTGACGAGTCGAAGCATGCCGGCGATCTCATCGACAAGAAGTTCCCGGTCGTGCAGCACATCGGCGTCCATCTCGCACATCGCCTGATGCGGACGTCGGCGTTGCACTACAAGTTGACAGATATCACCGACCTGTAGATCCATCCGTCCGATAGCGTCCGGGCGAAGGGAATGCCCCGGTTCGAGATCACCATGCGTGACGCATCCGGAACATACGTTTCGCGATCCTCATGTCCCGCTCGGGAGTGTCGACCGCGAACAGGGCCAGTGGGGCGCGGAACCGTTCCACCGTCACCGCGTGCGGCCGGCTGAACTCGCGCAGGCCATCGGCGCCGTGGATCCTGCCGAAGCCCGACTCGCCGATACCGCCGAAGGGGAGGGCAGGTACCGCGCCGAAGCTGAAGACACTGTTCACCGCGACTGCGCCACTACGGATCCGGCGTGCCGCCTTCAAGCCTCGTTTCTTGCTGCGCGTGAACACCGCCGCGCCGAGACCGTAGTGCGTGCCGTTGGCCCGTTCGACGGCTTCGTCGAGGTCACGGACCGGATCGACGACGACCGTCGGCCCGAACGTTTCCTCCTGAACAGCGGGGGAGTCGTCCGGCACGTCCTTCAGGATGACGGGTTCGATGTATCGCTCCCGGACCGAATCGAGACTGCCCATGACGGCCGTTGCACCGTGGTCCAGCGCGTCGCGGAGGTGGCGTCGCACCACCTCGACCTGCCGCGGCAAAGTCATCGGACCGTATGTGGCGGTGTCCTCCGGGCCCGGACGGGCGCGGGAGAGGGCGGCGGCGAGCTTGTCGACGAACTGCTGGTATACCGGATCGGCGACATAGATACGTTCAACACTCGCGCATGCCTGTCCTGCGTTCAGGACCGTGCCGAACGCAGCGGCTTCTGCTGCCTTGTCGAGGTCGGCATCCTCGGCGACGATCACAGCGTCCTTACCGCCGCACTCGGCGACCATGGGCGTCAGCGTCTCGGCGCATACGGCCATCACCTTGCGTGCGGTGGCACCGGAACCGGTGAAGGCGATCTTGTCGACGCCTGCCCGCGCAAGCGAAGTACCCGTGTCGCCGAAACCTGTGATCACCTGGAGAACCGGATGGCCGGGAGCGACGGAGTTCCAAGTCTTCTCGAACCACATGCCGACACCCGGTGTCAGTTCGGACGGCTTGAATACCACAGCGTTACCCGCAGCGAGAGCGTACGAGATCGACCCCATCGGCGTGAAGGCAGGGAAGTTCCACGGACCGATGACCCCGACGACACCGAGGGGCGGGTACTCGAGGATCGCCTTCTGGTTCATCGACGGCAGGGCGGAGGAAACGCGCCGGGGCCCAGAACTTTCGAGGCGTTCCGTGCGGCCCAGTCGAGGTGCTCGACGGTGAGCATCACTTCGATGAATCCGTCGTCGTGCGGTTTTCCGGTCTCGGCGGAGATGAGTGAAGCCAATGAATCTGCCTCACCGGCAATGGCTTTCTTGAACTCGAGGAGAACATCGCGCCGACCTCGGAAACCGATCTCGTCCCACCACCGTGCGGCCGAACGGGCGCGCTCTACGGTGGCGGCTACCTCTGCGGCGCCGGTGATGCGGTACTGGCCCAGGGTTGTCCCGTCGCGCGGGTCGACGCTGGTGAACAGGCGGTCGGGATCGGTGGCGCCGGGAGGCGCCGAAGTAGCGATGTCGTGAGTCATGGTGAATGCGTCCTTCGTCGAGATCACGTCGGACCGAGCGGCGTGGTCGGGTGAGCGGATTCTCGATGGGCGCCGAAAGAAGCGTATCCCCGCAGTTCGCAGGCAGTCCAGACGGCGTGCCCCAAACAGATGTGTGTGGCCTCGACCCCGGATAGCGGGGTCGGATCCACACAAGTCGCGTCAGGCCGGCACCGCCCCGTTTCTTGCGCGCCACGATCAACCCGGCCGCCCTTGTGGCACCCCGAGAGCCGGACGTACGGTTGATGGGTCCAAAGCAACCCTGGGTCGGTAATAGTGGGGTTCGACGATGGAACAGTATGTTTTCGCGCCGAAATGCGCGTCGTCACCCCAGCGCCAGGTAGTGCCGGCAGGAGGAGACGCTCATGACCTACACGACCGGCGGTGACGTCGGGACCCTGCGAACCACGATGGCGGGGCCGGTTCTCGGTCCCGACGATGCGGGCTATGACGAGGCGCGGCGGGTGTGGAACGCCGACATCGATCGTCACCCGGCCATGATCGCGAGATGTCGTGACACCGCCGACGTGGTGGCGGCGGTTGCCTTCGCGACCGAGCACGCGATGGAGATCGCTGTACGCGGGGGAGCGCACAGCACCGCGGGTTCCTCGGTTCTCGACGACGGCCTGGTGATAGACCTCGGCCCGATCAACCACGTAGCTGTCGATCCGGATACCAGGCGGGTGCGGGTCGGGGCCGGCGCGCTGCTGAGTGATCTCGATGCCGCTACCCAAGCCCACGGGCTGGCCGTCCCGGCCGGGCTGATCAGTCACACCGGGGTTGCGGGACTGACCCTCGGCGGGGGGATGGGCTGGCTTACCCGTCAAGCCGGGTTGAGCATCGACAACCTCGTCTCCGCCGAGGTAGTCACTGCCGACGGCCGGATCCTGCGGACCTCCGCGGACGAGTACCCGGATCTGTTCTGGGCGATCCGCGGAGGCGGAGGAAACTTCGGTGTCGTGACCGAGTTCGAGTTCCGCCTGCACGAGGTAGGACCGGTCGTACAGTTCGGGATGCTGTTCTGGGGGCTGGACCAGGGCGCCGAGGTGCTGCGACTCGCCCGGGAGGTCATCGACACGCTGCCGCGCGAACTCAACATCGTGATCGCAGGACTCAACGCCCCGCCGGCTCCCTTCGTGCCCGAGAAGTACCACTTCCAGCCCGGCTACGCCCTCGTCGTGACCGGTTTCGGAACACCGCAGACACACCACGACCTCCTGGCACGGATTCGCGACACGCTCCCGCCGCTGTTCGAGTTCGTCACCCCGATGCCTTACGTCGACTTGCAGCGGCTCCTCGACGAGAGCACCGCGTGGGGCCTGTACTGCTACGACAAGAGCTGCTATCTCGAAGCCCTCACCGACGAAGCGATCGCCGTGGTCACTGAGCATCTGCCCAGGAAGAACTCGCCGCTGTCGATGATGTTGTTCTACCGGCTGGACGAGGCGTACTGCGAAGCCGGGGACGACGACACCGCCTTCGGTGGGGAACGCACCCCTCGCTTCGCCGCCTTCCTGGCCGGTGTCTGTCCCACTTCCGACCTGCTGCCGGCCGAGCGCACCTGGGTCCGTTCCCTCTGGCAGGCTCTGCGCCCGCATTCGGTCGGGATCGGTTCCTACGTGAACGCGATGAGCGAGTTCGAGCAGGAGCAGGTGCAGGCCACCTACGGCCTCACCAAGTACGCGCGCTTGGTCGAGATCAAGAGAAAGTACGATCCGGACAACGTTTTTCACCGCAACGCCAACATCGAACCCCGTGGTGATCACGCCTGATCGAGGCCCCATGGTGCCATCGTCCTGCCGCTCTCAGGACAAGCCGAGGTCGATGGCCGCGAGCCCCGCTTGGGTGCGGTTGTGGACGTCGAGCTTGGTGTACAGGTGCTCGACGTGATTGCGGGTCGTCTTGTGCGCGATGCCCAGCTCGTCGGCGATCTGCCGGTTCGAATATCCCAGAGCGACGAGTCTGAGGACTTCCACCTCACGCCCCGTCAATCCCGCAGGCCAGGGGGCACGGCGCTTCGTCGGGTGTCCGGCCGCGATCAGCACGGCCTCGACGGCTTCGGTGTCGAATCGACCGGCTTCCGCGTCACGGCACATCCGGGCTGCGGCGGCCTCGGCCGTCAACGCTCTGCGGTGCGGCCGAGGTTCTCGTAGGCGCTGGTAGGTTTCTGCGGCGGCGAGGATTCGCGCAGTCACGCCGAGGTCGGCGGCCCGGAGCCCACCGGGATAGCCGGAACCGTCGAGTCGCTCTCGGTGCGTCACAGCGACGGCGACGACGGACTCCAGCCCACCGACGCGGCTGAGGATCCGTCCGGTCAGATACGGGTACAAGCGGAGCCGTTCCCATTCCGCCGTGGTGAGCGGATCGATCTTCTCCCAGATCTGGTTGGGCACACCCATCCGTCCCAGTCCGTGCACGAGCCCGGCACGGTAGAGGAGTTCGACCTCGGCGACCGGAAGCCCGCGATGCCGGCCCGCTGCCGCCGCCAGATCCGCGACGCGCCGCGAATGTCCCAGTAGATACGGACAT
Source organism: Rhodococcus gordoniae (assembly GCF_001646655.1). Taxonomy (GTDB): domain Bacteria; phylum Actinomycetota; class Actinomycetes; order Mycobacteriales; family Mycobacteriaceae; genus Rhodococcus; species Rhodococcus gordoniae. The sequence continues at coordinate 134,467 of NZ_LPZN01000011.1, forward strand.
TTGAGGTCGACGAAATCTGCCATCGCGCGCAGCATCTCGTCCAGTTCGGGTTTGCTCACTGTGTAATCCCGATCGGATGCCTGGGCCAGCGCCGCCGACCACGCGTCCTGTTCGAGCACTCCCGTGGTGATCGCGTCGACAGCGTCGACGAACACCTGCACCACGTGGGGTCCGAACTGGGTTCCGCTGCGCGCACGAGCAACAGCGCCCGCCTGTGCCGGCCCACCGAGCCGTAGGTGCACTTCGGCCACGTCGGCCAGGTGCACGATCTGCATCTCGACGGGAATCTCGTCGCCGCGCGCGCCCGAAGGTAGCCCTGCGCCGTCCCAGCGCTCGAAGGTGAAGGCGAGCATCGATCCCACCTCCGGATCCAGGCCGACCCGATCGGAGAGGACACTCGCGGACCCGCAGTGGGACCGGATGAGTTCGGACATCTGCCGCCGCGCGGTGAACAGGAAGGCCGTGGCATGGAGGAATCGCTCCGCGTGAGGCAGTCCCCGCCCGACATGACTCATCAGTAGCCGTAGGAACGGTAATCCCGTCATGTCCACCGCGTAGGTGTCGGCGCGGAAGGTGATGTCGTCGCCGAACATCCGTGCCAGTTCGTGCGAATCGGCGTGGCATCCGATCCACGCGACCAAATCGGCGTAGAACACCACGTCGCGCTGGTTTGCAGTCAGTTTCATCCGGTCGGCGATACGCGTGGCGATCACGGCCGAGCGCAGCATGTGCTCCATCGGCTGACCGAGACCCAGATCGATCGCGAGGGACAGCGCGGCGACCAGTTCCGCTCGTCGCGGACCGTCCCCTGTGGACGTCATGGGATCAGTGTCCTCGCACAGTTCCGGGTTCGAAAGATGAGGCAGCGGCCTCATGACGTGCGGGGGCGGTGAGCCCAGGATCGAAGTACCCGCAATTCAGGAGGACGATCATGACTATCACCCCGCACGCAGCTGCCGAGAGGTCCTGCGAACTGCCCCGGGTTTCCGGAGAGCGTTTCGCCGGCTACGCCGTGATCGGCGCGCCGTTCGCGAGCGGCCATTATCTCGCGCTGCGCAGATTCCCGACGACCAGCATCGGCGACGGCTTCACGTCCGTATGGCACCGCGACCCGGAGAGCACGTGGACGGTGTACAGCGACGTCCCGCCGGAGCTGAGCTGCCCTCGTTATCTCGGTCACGCGTTGAACCGAACGGAGCAGACCGACGTGCGTGCCGAATGGACCGGCCCGGCCGACCTGCATGTGACGGCCGGTACCGAACTGGAGTGGGATCTCCGGATGACCACATCGCCGGCGACCACCGTCATGAACGCGGCGGGCAGTCTGATGCCCGATGTGCTCCGGCACAGTCCGACGGTGCTGGCCGCGATGGGCCGTCTCGCCGGACCGGTGCTCGGCGCCGGCCGGGTGCGGCTCGGTGGGCACCTGCCGAACGGACAGTGGTTCCGGGCCGACCCGCGGCAACTGTGGGTTGCCCATACCGAGCACGCCGTGGTCCGTGGAGTGGATCTCGGTCCGGAAGGTCCCCTGAGCCGGCAGGACCGCCTCGGCGACTTCCGGCTCCCGCAGCGCGGACTGTTCGCGACGGTGCAGGTGTGGCTCGAACCGTACGACGCCCGGCGCCACTTCCCGGCACGTCCCCACACGGTGCATGCGGACGGCGAGTGATCGGTGGATGTTCCCGGCGGTAACAGCTTTGGGACAGATGTGTCACAAGGTTTCGTTCGAAAGCCGAGGCAACTCGTGCGCAAATGACACACAATGAATTTCGGCAGCACGTCGTCGAGGGGGAAAGGTACTCCCAGATCAATTCACCCGCCCGCTCCGGTCTGGCTGACACTTGCGGGAGGCCTGGCGTTTTCGGGATGCGCGATGATCGAAGCAGTCTTGGGAATCCATGCGAGAGACCACGAGCCCGTCGAGGTTCGCTCCGGACCGGACACACGAGTGGATGACGACGCAGGGGGCGGCGGCGTAGAACTCGGAAGACTGCTTGCCGTCGTGACTTTGACGTCTGCGCAGGCCGCGCTGCTCGTCACCGACGCGGTCGATCAGCTCGAACTCGCGCACGGCCGGGGCCATCATCCGATCCGTCTCCGAGGCGATGCCGTGATGGTGTCCGAGAACGGAGAGCTCACCATCGACAGCGCCGGAAGTGCGGGATCCTGGGACGAGGTGCGTGATGCGACGACAGGTCTGCTCCGCCGGATCGTGACGAACTGCCGTAACGAAGCGCTTGCCGATCGGGTGGACGCGACGATCGCCGAATCGTCGGATCCGGTCGGCCTGGCGAGACGGGTCCGTTATGCTGCCGCAACGGAATTCGACGAGACCGAGAGGGAAAGGAAGCGGTCTCAGATCGCCGCGCTCGTCTCCGCCGTGAAGGGGCACGCCCGTTCGGGGAGCGATATCGCGGCACGGGCGAACATGCCGATCCCGACGACGGAGCGGACTCGTACCCCGAACCGCCCGCGCCCACCCGCCGGGAAGGTGTGGCATCGCAAGAAGAGGCGCCTGTCGCCGCGCCGGTGGATCATCGCGCTGATCGCGATCCTCGCGCTCGTCGCGGTGGCGTGGGTGGCTCCCCCCGCATGGTCGGAACTGAACCGCGGTTGGCACACCCTCCTCGACCCGGTGGACTCGTCGATGGACGATCGGATCGATCCCGTCTCGCCACCCCCTCCGATTCCGCCGGTGCCCGAAGCCGCACCGGGAGCCGTCGAACCGGGGCCCGTCGCCACCGCGCTGCCGGGTGCCGCCGGACCGGTCACGCAGGTCGCCGCGAGCTTCGCGAACGGCCCGTGCGAGCCGGGACGATCGTGCACGGTGCGGGTCGATGTCGGACTCGACCCGGCAGCGAATGTCGGTGCGGTGGCCTGGAATCTGACGGTCTACGACCGATGTACGGGTGTGGTCCTGCCGGGCGGGGAGATCACGGTACCGGTGCCGCCGGGCGCGCCGGAGGCATACGGCATCGGCAGCGTCGACCTGCCGCCCGGGTCGGCACTGGCGGTCGCCGCGGTCACCACCGTCCCCGCAGCGGCCGCGTCCGAGCCGCTGTACGTTCCCGCCGAGAACGCCGGCTGCGTGCCCGGGGGCACTCGTGACGGCGGATAGGCGCCCATCCGATCCCTGGCTCGTCACGGCGGCCGTCGCGCTGGTCGCACTCGGCATGCTCAACATGATCTCGACCGGCATGTCGTCGCTCGCCGTGCGTCACGCCGCGATCGCCGCAGTGGGACTCGGCGCGATGTGGGCGACCTCCCGCATGCGGATCGCCGCCCTGAGTCGTTTCGGCTGGGCGTTGTTCACAGCCTCGGTGGTCCTGCTCGCGGCGGTGCCGTTGATCGGCATCGCGACCAAAGGCGCCCAGCGCTGGCTGAACCTGGGTGTCTTCACCCTGCAACCCTCCGAGATCGCCAAGCTCGCCCTGGTTCTGGTGCCCGCCGCGATACTGGCCGGCGGATACACGCTCGGCAGGTTCGTGGGGGTCCTGATCGTGTCGGCGTTGCCGATCGCGCTGGTGGCGTTGCAGCCCGACCTGTCGACCGCCGTGGTGCTCGTGGCCACCGTGCTGCTCATGCTGGTCCTGGGGCGGGTGCCGCTGCGTTCGCTGTTCCCGTTGTTCGCACTCGGGCTCGCCTCGCTGCCCCTGGCCGTGCTGTTCCTGCGTCCGTACCAGCTCGAGCGGATCCACGTCTTCCTGTCGGGCGGCGGCGCCGACCCCCAGGGGTCGGGTTGGGCGGCATGGCAGGCGGACATCGCGATCGGCAGTGCGGGCTGGTGGGGTCTCGGGCGCGAACCGGACTACGACCTCAGGGCCCAGTACCTGCCCGAATCGCAGCACGATCTGGCCTTCGCGAGCCTGGTGTACGGGTGGGGCTTGGCGGCCGGTATCGCCGTCGTGCTGGCCGTCGTGATCATCGTGTGGCGTTCGGTGGTCGCCGCCCGCACGGCACGGACGCGGGAGGCGGCACTCGTCGCCGCGGGCGTCGGCGGGCTGTTCGGGCTGCACACCGCGGTGTCGGTGGCCCAGAGCCTGTCGCTGCTGCCGCACACCGGCATGCCGATTCCCGTCTTCAGTTACGGGGGCACCGCCTCGATCGTCGGATTCGTGTCCATCGGCCTCGTTCTCGCGGTACGCCGCGACGGTGTGACCCGGCAGCTGTGGGCCACCGAGTCCACGAAGCGGCGCCTGCCGCGGGGCGTGACGGCGGGGGCAGTGTTGACGACGGCCTCGCTCGTCGCGATGTCGGTGTTCGCCTACCAGCTGCAGACCGACCACGGCACCGAACTGCGCGCGACCAGCGACACACAGATGTTGCGCTGCATCCGTTTACCCGCCGAACGCGGGCAGATCCTCGACCGGGCCGGCGTTCCGGTCGCGACCAATGTCGCCGAGTACACCGTCGCGGTGGTCGCCCGGATGTTCGCCGAGAGCAACCCGTCGGCGCACCACGAACTCGCCGCGCTGCTCGGCATCACTCCGGAACAGCTCGAGGAGGAACTCCGGAGCGACGGGGAACTGCAGGTCGTGCTCGGACGCGTCGGGCCCGACCAGGCCCGGGCGATCGTCGACGCCCGGCTGCCGTGGGTGCTGGTCTACCCGACCGGACGCAGGCAGTACCCGCACGGGGAAGTGCTCGCGTCGCTCCTCGGGTACGTCGGGGTCGCGGACCGGCAGGACATGCAGGTCTGGCCGACCCTCGCGCTCGGATCGCGGGTCGGCAAGGCGGGACTGGAACGGCAGTACGACGCGCTGCTGCGCGGCGTCGACGGCCGCCAGTGCGTATACGTCGATCCGTCCGGGCGACCGGTGGGCACGGGGGAGCGGGTCGATCCGATACACGGCCACGACCTGCGGCTGCACCTCGACCTCGGTATGCAGCAGGCCGCGACCGAGGCCCTCGCCCAGGCGGTGCGCACCAGTGGAGGCGACCTCGGCGCGGCGGTCGTGATGGACGCCCGCACCGGTGCGGTGCTGGCGCTGGCGAGCGTGCCGGGCTACGACAACAACGTCTACGGACCTCCGGCCGATCTGGCCGCGATCGAAGCGCAGACCACGGGATCGGGGCCGGGCCGCATGCTGAACCACGCCGTCCAGACGGCGGTGCCGCCGGGCTCGACGTTCAAGATCGTGACGGCGTCGACGAACGCAGCTTTCGATGTGCTGTCACCGGACGCGTTCCTGGCAGGCGGCGCTGCCTATACCTACGGCGGTCACACCTTCGCCAACTGGCAGCCGATGGGCCCGAACAATCTGCTCGGGGCGATCCAGTGGTCCGACAACGTGTACTTCTACCAACTGGCCGACCTCCTCGGTCCCTACCGCATCGCGGAGACCGCCGCCGAACTCGGGGTGGGCGCTCCCTCGGGAATCGACCTGCCCGCCGAATCCGCGGGTTTCCTCGGCACCCCGGACAACGTCGAGAGCATCGGAGGTGCCTGGTATCCGGGCTCGACCCTGTTGATGGGTATCGGTCAGGGCACCGTCACGGCGACCCCGATCCAGGTCGCGCGGTGGACGGCGGGTATCGCGTCGGGTCAGGTGGTGACCCCGCAGCTCGCCGCCGCCTACGGCCCCGGTGATGCGGTTCCGATTCCCACCGGGGCGCCGCACCGGCTGTCGTTCGCGGACAAGCTCGAACCGGTGCGGGCGGGCATGCGGGCGTCCGCCTCGGCCGGCACCGCCGGTCAGCTTGCGAGCCTGCCGGTCTCGGCCGCTGCCAAGACCGGTACGGCGGAGGATCCGTCGGCCCCCGGAAAGGGTCTCAACGCGTGGTTCTCCGCGGTGGTACCGGCCGAGGCACCGGAGGTCGTGGTGACGGCACTGGTGCGCGGTGGCGGGTTCGGTTCGGCCACTTCCGGGCCGGTGGTGAAGGGTCTGCTCGAGCGTTACCTCGCGCAGACCCGGGCACCGAATCCGTAAGTGATCAGGCAGCAGTCGACGACGCGGCGTAGGCGGCGAGCACCTCGGGCCGTTCCATGCAGGCCGTCGCGCCTTCGGCGACGCAGGTGAGAGGACGGTCGGCGGTCTTCACCGGGAGACCGAAGGCCTCCTCGAGCAGTTGCGGCACACCGCGGAGCATCGATCCTCCGCCGATCGCCAGGATGCCTTCGGCCATCACGTCGCTGATCGCGCGTGGAGGCAGGTCGTCCAGGCAGGTCGACAACGTCTGCACGATGCTGGTCGTGGTGGGCCGCACCGCGTCCATGATCTCCTCGGTCTCGAGCGTCACCAGGCGCGCCCGGCCGGTCGCTGCGTCGCGACCCTCCACGACGAGCGACCGCTCGTCGGCGGTGTCGGGTGCCCCCACCTTCGCGCGTTCGGCGGTGAGTTCGCCGACGAGGATCCGGTGTTCCGCGCGGAGGTACCGGAGGATCGCGCTCGTCAGGTCGTTGCCGGCGATGCGGCAACTGCGATGGGAGAGGACGCCGCCGTAGCAGAGGGCGGTGACTTCCGAAGTGCCGCCACCGATGTCGACGACGAGATGGGTGCGGGGTTCGAGCGGGTCGATCCCGCAGCCGAGGGCGCCCGCGACCGGTTCGGGGATCAGGCCGACCTTGCGGAGCCCGGCCTCGTGTCCGACTTCGAGCAGTGCGCGACGTTCGAGCGGCGTGGCCCCTGCGGGAGCGGCGATGACGCCCGTCGGCCGTATGCCGTAGTGCCGGCGCGGTGAGATCTGTGCGAGGACGGCCGTGACGAATGTCCGTGCCGTGTCGAGATCCACGATCACCCCGTCGCGTATCGGGCGGATCGGGACGATCCCGGTAGGTGTGCGGTCGACGAGGTCGCTCGCGTCCTGGCCGATTGCGAGCGCTCGGCGTGGCTCCTTGATGCGAACCATCATCAGCGACGGCTCGTTGAGGACTATGCCCTCGTCGGGGGTTCCGACGACGGTGTTGGCTGTTCCGAGATCGATACCGAATCCACGCACGTCGGCCTCCGGGGAGAGTGCAGCAGGAATGTTTCCGATGATGTGTGACAGAGGTATTGGGGGACGTGGGCATCGAGGGAAATGTGGTGTACCAAAGTTACCGCCGCCGTATTCCCCTTCGAGCGGTGTTTGCCGGAATGATACTTACGCGCTCCCCGCGTGCTCGGTGGGCCACCGGGTCGTGACCCCGATTCGCCGTGTATCGGCTGTTCGTCCGCGATGGATCTGCCGGTTCGTCTGCCCTGCAACGGAAATACGCACAAATTTGCTGACGGCTCGGTTCTCGTCCTTCGCGCAGTGGGCCGACGCGAACGTGGGCCGGTTCCGCTGAGATCTACTCCTCTTCGGATGGAGCGGTGGGGGGAGCGGGGATCACCGCGGTCGTCAGGGTGATGCGCATCCGGTCGTCACCTGTATCCGTACGATACGGGGCGAGGATGTCGGCGAGCCTGCTCTGGATCTCCGCGAGATCGCCGGTGGTGACGTAGAGCGGGGTAGTCCCGAAACCCAGATAGTCGCGCAGGCTTCGATCGCCGTCCTGGATGAACCTGTCGAAGCTCTCGCCGAGCGCGCCGAGGAATGTGACGAAGGCATTGCGTAGTTCGGCATCGCTCATGGCGGCGAGATCGTCGTGGCCGACGTGGGCCATACGGTCGCCGAGCGCGAGGGTGCGTTCGACGGTTCCGCGCACGCGACGTTCGTCGACGACGGTGACGATCTCGGCGTCGATCAAGGCTGCGACGTGCCGGTAGAGCGTGGCCTGGGTGACGTCGGGGAGTGCCGATCGGAGCTCGCTCGTGGTCAGCTGCCGTCCTCCGAGTTGCTGGACGATGCGCAGCCGGACCGGGTGCAGCACGACTTTCGCGATCGGCGGCGTCTTCGCCATCGGTACCTACCCCTCATTGTTATCAATGTGATAATGTTCTCAGTGCTGTAGCCAGTTTACCGTCGACGGAAGGTCCGACGTCATGGCCGAAACGACATGCGACAACGCAACCCTCCACCTGTCCTTCTCTCGGTGGGAGGCCTTCATGGTCCGCCGAACCGCGATGGAGGTGCCGATCTCGGCGATCACCGGCGTGGAGGTCCTGCCGGGATGGACGTCCGAGATCCTCGGCATCAGATCCGGCCTGGTGATCTCCGGATACCTGAAAGTAGGCACCTTCCGGCACCCGCACGGCATCAAGCGCCTGGTCGCCATGAAGCGAGGCCGTCCGGTGCTGCGCGTCGCGCTGGGTGGCTCCGGCGTCGACTTCGACGAGCTTCTCCTGAGTTCTCCGGAGGCGTACACCCTCGCGGACGCCCTGCGCTCGGCCGGGGTCCGATGATCGGCGGAGTCCCTACCTCTCAGTCGGTGAGCTCCGCGAACAGCCCCTGCGCCGCCTCCACGGTGGCGTCCTCGTCGCCGGCGATGACGGCGGCGACCAAGGTGGTGTGTTCGGGTTCGAAACCCAGGCCCGTGACTCGGACGTGCCGGTCGATGGTGCGGCGGATCGACGGAAGCAGCGAGTCGTAGAACTCGAGGTACACCGCGTTGTGGCTGGCCTCGACGATGGCGCGGTGCAGGGCGACGTCGGCGGTCACCGCGGCGTCGATGTCGGATCCGGCGAACAATCGGTTGCGCTCGGCGAGCAACTGTTCGAGCCGGGCCACGTCGTCGGGGGTGCGCCGACGCGCGGCCAGGACGGCGGCGGTGACGTCGAGGGCCTGCCGTAGTTCGAGCACGTCGCGTTCGTGGGCCGTGGCGAAATACTTGCCGAGGGTGCCGGTGACGTGGGAGGTCGCGAGGACGTAGGTGCCCGAGCCCTGGCGACGTTCGAGCATGCCGGTGTGGACGAGGGCCTGCACGGCTTCGCGGACGGTGTTGCGGCCGGTGCCGGTGAATTCGCACAGGTGCGGTTCGGTGGGGATCTTCTCACCGACCTTCCAGCGTCCGCTGCAGATCTCGCTGCGCAACTGTTCGGTGACCTGCTCGATCAGGTTCGTGCGCTGAACAGGTTTTCCCAAAGTCATCCCATCATCCTATGATTTTCGGCGTGAGTCTTCTTCGTGGTCGTCTGCTGGTGTTCTGTGCGATCGCGATGTCGGCACTCGTCCTGAGGCTCGCGGTCACCTCGTTCAGTCCCCTCGCTGCGCAGATCAGTGAGGAGATCGGCTTCTCGTCCACGATCGTCGGTGTGTTCGGCATGATCCCGACCGCGATGTTCGCGGTCTTCGGTCTGGCCACCCCGGCGCTCGGCCGACGATGGGGACTCGAACGCACCGCGCTGATCGCGATGCTCATGGCAGGCGCCGGCATGGCGATCCGGGCGCTGATGACCGACACCTGGTCGCTGCTGCTCCTGTCGGCCGTCGCGCTGGGCGGGATGGGCATCGGCAACGTCGTCATCCCTCCTCTGGTCAAGCGCTACTTCTCCGACACGCTGGCACTCGTCAGCTCGGTATACATCGTGGGTGTGCAGCTCGGCACCATCGTGCCCGCTTTCGTCGCGGTCCCGCTCGCCGACGCGTTCGGCTGGCGCGTCTCGCTCGGAGTGTGGGCGCTGATCGGATTCGCTGCAGCGCTCCCGTGGACGTGGGTCCTGCTGCGGCGCCGCGGCGACGCTGCCGAGGACGCCGTACCCGCGGAGCAGCACGCCCCCGGCCGGGTGTGGCGCTCGCCGGTGGGCTGGGGGATGGCCGGCATGTTCGGCATGACGTCCCTCGTCACCTACTCGATGTTCACGTGGATTCCCGACATCCTCGCCGACGCCGGAGCCGGCCCGGCCTTCGGTGGTGCGATGGTGGGACTGTTCGCTTTGCTGGGGCTGGTCTCCGCGTTCGGCGCTCCGTCGCTGTGTGCGCGGATGGAGAACCCGTTCCCGGTGGTCCTGGCGTGCGCCGCGTGTTTCCTCATCGCGTTCGCGGGCCTGTGGATCGCGCCGATGAGTGCGCCGATCCTGTGGGTCGTGCTCCTCGGACTCGGGCCCAGCACCTTCCCGATGGCGCTGACCCTCATCAATCTGCGTTCCCGCACCTCCGCCGGATCCGCCGCTCTGTCGGGCTTCACCCAGGGTGTGGGCTACAGCGCCGCGTGCCTCGGCCCGCTGCTGTTCGGCGTCTTCCACGACCTCACCTCGGGCTGGACCGCCTCGTTCGTCTTCATGACGGTCGCTGTCGCGGTGCTGGTGACCGGCGCCTACCAGGCGTGCAAGCCGCGGGTGGTCGAGGACAGCTGGAACGCCCGCCCGATTTCGGTGGGGTAGACCCCGCCCGGCGGGGTCCCGGCCCAGTCGAATCGATTCGGGTGGGTTGATCCCCGCTGAGCGGGGCCGGGCCCACCCAGGTCGTACGGCTGCTCTACTGGAGGGAGATACCGAGTGCAGAGGAGGACCTCGATGAGCGACACGAAGCCGAGCACCGTCTCTCCGGAGTGGTTGTACGAGCAGTTGGGCGACGAAGATCTCGTCATCGTCGATGCCACCGTGCACCTGAGCATGCCGCCGGACGGGTCCGTGCACGTCGAACCCGGCTTGGCGACCTACCTGGAGGAACACATCCCCGGTGCGGTCTACGCCGACCTGTTCACGGACTTCTCCGATCATCAAGCCCCGCAACCGTTCACTGCGGCGCCGTCGGAGCGCTTCGCCACAGCCGCGGGCGCCGTCGGTATCGGTGAAGGTCGCCGCGTCGTGCTGTACGACCAGAAGAACGGCATCTGGGCGGCGCGGCTGTGGTGGCAGCTGCGACTCGAAGGTTTCGACGATGCCGCCGTGCTCGACGGCGGGCTACCCGCCTGGAAGGCCGCCGGCTACCCGGTCTCCGACGAGCAGGTGGTGCCACACGGCGCGACCTTCACGTCGCGGCATCGTCCGGAGTTGGTGCGGTCGACGGAGGAGGTTGCGGCGTCGCTCGACGACCCGAACACGCTGATCATCAACGCCTTGGATCCTGCGACCTACCGTGGTGAGAGCCCGTCCTATCCACGGCGCGGGCACATCCCCGGCAGCATCAACATTTCCTTCGGCGAACTCGTCGATCCGTCGACCGGGCGCCTGAAGCCGGCGGCGGAACTGCGGGAGATCTTCGACGAGGCGGGCGCACTGAACCCGGACGTCACGCCGGTGACCTACTGCGGTGGCGGCATCGCAGCCTCGGGACTCGCGCATGCACTCGCGGTCGCGGGCCGGTCGGATGTCGCGGTGTACGACGGTTCGCTCAACGCGTGGACCGCCGACGAGTCCCTGCCGCTCGTGGAGGGCCCCGAACCCCGCTGATTCTCCGACACTTCGGTGTTCTCGACGTCGCACAGCGCTGTCGAGAACACCGAAGCGCACTTCACCGTTGCCTCACTTAGAGCAAATATGATCTAATTGCCGTCACAAGCGAAAGGCGGCGACGATGATCGCATTTCTGAACTCGACAGCATTCACCGCACTCGGTGCGCCCACCACCTGGGCGGAGGTGTTCGGCTTCGTCAGCGGCGCCTGGTGCGTGTACCTGGTGGGCCGGCAGTCGATCCTCAACTGGCCGATCGGGATCGTCAACAACATCGTGTGGATCCTGCTCTTCGCGACCGCCGGTCTCTACGCCGATTCCGGACTGCAGGTCGTGTACATCGCCCTCGCCGTGTGGGGGTGGAGCAACTGGGCGCGGGGCAGGGAGGGAGGCGTTCTGCCGGTGACGGGCACGAGCACGACCGAATGGGGTGTACTCGCGGTCGTCGGTGTCGCTGCGGTCATCGGGTCGACGGCACTGCTCGAGGTGGCGACGAACTCGACCGTCGCGTTCTGGGACGCGACTACCATCGTGCTCTCGTTGCTCGCGACCTGGGGGCAGGCGAAGAAGCGGTGGGAGTCGTGGCTGCTGTGGATCACGGCCGACCTGATCTACATCCCGCTCTACCTGCACAAGGGGCTGACGCTCACCGCGCTGCTGTACGGAGGCTTCCTGCTTCTGTGCATCCGGGGTCTGCTCGCCTGGCGACGCTCGATGGCGGCCGAGCGGGAACCGGTGGAGGTGCGCTGATGTACCGGCACGCACTCGTCATCGGAAAGTTCTATCCACCCCATGTCGGTCACCATCACCTCGTCCGCCGTGCCGCGGAAGTCGCCGAGCGTGTCACCGTCGTCGTCATGTCCTCTGCGGCAGAGACGATTCCGTTGGGTAACCGCGTGTCGTGGATGCGCGAATCACACGCCGCCGACACGACGGTCACTGTGACCGGGATTCCGTGCGACGCGCCGATGGACCTGGAATCGGACACCGTATGGACCGCGCAGGTCGCCTGCATGAAAGCAGCCGCGCGTACCGTCACCGATATTCCGGTCGACGCGGTGGTCTCGAGCGAGAAGTACGGTGACGAACTCGCTCGACGCTTCTCAGCCACTCACGTGTGCGTCGATCCGTCGCGTGTCGCCCATCCCGCATCCGGCACGGCCTGTCGCGGCGACCTCGCCGGGCGCTGGGACGATCTGGACGCACCCGCCCGGGCCGGCCTCACGACCCGCATCGTCGTCCTCGGCGCCGAGTCGACGGGCACCACCACCGTCAGCCGCGAACTGGTACGCCGGTACCGGAAACGGGGAGGGGTCTGGGAACGAACCCGGTGGGTGCCGGAATACGGACGACAGGCCACCCACGACAAGCTCGGCACCGGAGACGTGAACGACATCGTCTGGACCGGTGACGATTTCGAGAACATTGCCGTCGAACAGACGCGCCTCGAGGAGGACGCGGCACGGGAAGGGTCTCCGCTGCTCGTCTGCGACACCGACGCGTTCGCGACGACCGTGTGGGAGCGGCGGTATCTCGGCAGCAGCGAACGGGCCTGGCGCGGCGTCCGCGGCCGGCGAGCGTTGTACCTGCTCACCGATCACCACGGGGTTCCGTTCGTGCAGGACGGCATCCGGGACGGTGAACACATCCGAGCGGAGATGACGGAGTGGTTCGTCGACGCGCTCACGGCCACGGGCCGCTCCTGGGTGCTGCTCACCGGAAGCCTCGAGGAGCGGGTGGACCTGGCGGAACGGGTGGCGGACCGGGCGTTGCTGCTGGGCTCGCAGTTCGGTGCGCCGCTGTAGAGCCAGGATTCGTCTTCCCCCTCTCACGTTATACCGGATCCTCGGCCCTCATGAGGATCGGCGATTCGGTTCATACTCGCCCACGCAGCATCGAATCAGCAGGTGGGGAGCCGGAATGGGATATGTACACAATTTTCGGGAGATCGACCGAACGGCGGTGTCGATCGTCGGTGGCAAGGGAGCGAACCTCGGGGAGTTGCGGCGCATCGACGGCGTCGACGTGCCCGACGGGTTCTGTGTGACGACGGATGCCTATCGAAAGGTGCTTTCCGATCTACCGCACGTCGACGACCTGCTCGAGCGACTCGCGAAGGTCGACCCCGGCGATATCGGAGCGGTGAGCGCGCAGGTCCGCACGGAGATCGGCGAGTGCTCGATCCCGGACGACATCGCCGGGGAGATCGCCGCGCACGTTCGCGAACTCGGTGAGGGGGTGCCCGTCGCGGTGCGTTCCAGCGCGACCGCCGAAGACCTGCCGACGGCTTCCTTTGCAGGGCAACAGGACAGCTACCTGGACGTCGTCGGTGCGGCAGAGGTGCTCCGGCATCTCCGCATGTGCTGGGCGTCGCTGTTCACCGAGCGCGCCGTGACCTACCGGTTCGGCAACGGCGTCGACCACCGGAAGGTGCACATGGCAGTGGTCGTGCAGCGGATGGTGTCCCCGCAGGCGTCGGGTGTGCTGTTCACCGCCGATCCGGTGACGTCCGACCGCACGGTGGCCCGGGTGGATGCGGGATTCGGCCTCGGGGACGACCTGGTGTCGGGCCTGGTGAACGCCGATGCGTACGCGGTGCGTGCCGGCGAGGTCGTGGACAGGACACAGCGGCAGGAGGTACCGGTGCTGACCGACACGCAACTCGCCGACCTCGTGCGGCTGGGCAGGCGCATAGAAGCACACTTCGGGCACCCCCAGGACATCGAATGGTGCCTGGCCGACGACGTCTTCCACATCGTGCAGAGCCGCCCGATCACCACGCTGTTTCCCGTTCCGGAGGCCGACGACGACGACAACCACGTGTACCTGTCCGTCGGTCACCAGCAGATGATGACCGATCCGCTGAAGCCACTGGGAATCTCCGTGTGGCAGTTGACCAGCCGTGCGCCCATGCGACACGCGGGTGGACGGCTCTTCGTCGACGTCACGCCCATGCTGGCCTCACCCACCCAGGGACCGGGCATCGTCGGGATGATCGGCAGCTCCGACCCGCTCTTCGGCGACGCGCTGCGAACCGTGCTCGATCGAGGATTCGTCCCGACGCGCCCGGACGACCCTGCCGCCGCGCGGGTCGGTCTGCCACCCGCCCCGGACGAGATCGACCCGGCCGTCGTCCCCGAACTCGTGGCGCAGAACGAGGCCGCGATCGCCGAATCCGCGCGTCGCGTCGAGAACGAGACCGGTTCGGCGTTGCTCGATGTCATTCGCGCCGACATCCGCGATCTGCAGGAGGCGTTGTTCGGCCGGCAGGTCGGTGAGGTGATCGCGGCGGGCATGGAAGCGGCCGAGCGGCTCAACGAACTGGGGCGTGAATGGTTGGGGGAGAAGAACGTTGCGGACGTGATCTCCCGCTCGGTGCCCTACAACGTCACCTCGGAGATGGGGCTGGCGCTGCTGGACGTCGCCGATGCGGCTCGTCCGCATCCCGACGTCGTGATATTCCTCCGGCAGGTCGACGAGGAGGGCTTCGACGACGCACGTTTCCTCGACGAACTCGGCGCACACATGGGCGGACCGCAGGTACGAGCGGCGTTCGAGGACTTTCTCGGCAAGTACGGCAGGCGATGCGTCGCCGAAATCGACATCACCCGCCCGCGGTGGGCCGAACGCCCCACCATGCTGGTGCCGACGATCGTGAGCAATCTGGACAACTTCGGGCCCGGCGCGGCGAAACAGCGATTCGACGACGGTCGGCGGCAGGCCGAGGAGAAGAAGCGCGAACTCCTCGAACGCGTGCGGTCGTTGCCGGACGGAGAGCGGAAGGCCCACGAGATCGAGAGGCTCGTCCACCGTGTGCGGGCCTTCGCGGGCTACCGGGAGTACCCGAAGTACGGCATGGTCGGGCGTTACCTCCTCTACAAACAGGCCCTCCTGCGGGAGGCCGAGAATCTCGTGCACGCGGGAGTGATCGACGAGAAGGAGGACATCTTTTTCCTGCGGTTCGAGGAACTCGAGGACGTGGTCCGCGCACCACGACCGGTCGGCGACCTCGTCGCCGACCGGAAGTGGGAGTTCGCATCGTTCGGCAGGCTCTCTCCGCCGCGGGTGCTGCTGTCGACAGGGGAGACGCTCACCGGCGCGTACAGCCGCGACGGTCTCCCCGACGGGGCGCTGCCCGGTATCGCGGTGTCCACCGGTGTCGTGGAAGGACGCGCCCGCGTGGTCGCCGATATGGACCGAGCCGACCTCGAACCGGGCGACATCCTGGTGACCGCGTTCACCGACCCGAGCTGGACCCCGGCGTTCGTGACCGTGAGCGCGCTGGTGACGGAGGTCGGCGGGGTGATGACGCACGGCGCGGTGATCGCGCGCGAATACGGGCTGCCGGCCGTGGTGGGCGTGGAGGACGCCACCCGCATCATCTGCGACGGGCAACGCATCCGCGTGCACGGCACCGAAGGGTACGTCGAGATCCTGGACTGACCCCCGGCGGCGGGACGTGTGAGAATTGTCGTCGTCGCGGAGCGGAGGAGGGCGTCGGTGAAGAGCGTCGAGGCGGCCGAGAGCAGGACGTTGCCGGTCTACGAGGCCGGTGAGATCGACGTGCCGTTCGTCATCGCAGGCATGGACGAACTCGTCTCCCGAGAGACCCGCTTCGAGCCGCATTCGCACCCGACGCACGAGCTGCTGTGGAACGACCGGGGCGCGTCCAGCGCGACCATCGGGTCGCGCACATGGACCATCACCTCGGCCATGGGACTGTGGATTCCGGCGGGCCTGCTGCACTGGGGTGTCATGCCCGCCGGAACCTGGTACCGCACCGCACATTTCGGGATCGACTCCGCTCCCTCGCTGTCCGACGGTCCGGTCGCGGTGGAAATGACACCCCTGCTGCGACTGCTGCTCGACCGGCTGGCGGACGATCGTCTCGGCGACGAGTCGCGGTCGTTGACCGAGCGCATGGTGCTCGACGTGCTCACCCCCGCCGAGCACGAACTGATGGTGCAGGTGCCGTCGTCGACGGTCGTGCGAGCGATCGTCGAGGCGATCGCCGAGGACCCGAGCGATCCGCGGACGCTCTCGGATTGGGCGGCCGAACTCGGGGTGAGCACCCGCACCATCACCCGTACGTTCCGGTCGGAGACCGGACTGAGCCTCGGCCGGTGGGTTGCGGCGGTCCGTGCGCAGCGAGCGGTGATGCTGCTCGGCCACGGCACGGATGTCGACGAGGTTGCCGAACAGGTGGGCTATCGATCGGCGAGCGCATTCGGGGCGGCCTTCCGCAGGGTCACCGGCACGACGCCCGGGGTGTTCCGCGTGGGCTGATGTCCCGATCGCTACAGGGGATGTCCCGATCGAGCGATTGCGCAGGATTCGGGCGAACATTACGGTTTAGGCAAACCTCGCCTAACTGCCGCCGGTAGTAAGGCCGAGCCCCCACCCCGTACGAGAGTGAGTTCTGCCTCCATGCGTTCGAAGCGCTTTCTGACGATCGCCGCCGCATCCGTCGCGGTCGCCCTCGGTCTCACCGCCTGTGGATCCTCCGACTCCTCGGACACCACCGACTCCGGCTCCACCGGTTCGGGCGAATACCCGATCACCATCGAGCACGCGCTCGGCACCGTCACCCTCGACGAGAAGCCCGAACGCGTCGCCACGGTGAACTGGGCCAACCACGAGGTGCCGCTCGCGCTCGGCGTCGTGCCCGTGGGTATGGCAGCCGCCAACTTCGGCGACGACGACGGCAACGGCATGCTCCCGTGGGTCGAAGAGCGACTCGAAGAACTCGGCGCCGAGACCCCGGTCCTGTTCGACGAGACCGACGGCATCGACTTCGAAGCCGTCTCCGACACGAACCCCGACGTCATCCTCGCCGCCTACTCCGGTCTGACGCAGGAGGACTACGAGACCCTCAGCGAGATCGCGCCGGTCGTCGCGTACCCCGAAGCGCCGTGGGCGACCTCGTGGCGCGACATGATCGAGCTCAACAGCGCCGGCCTCGGCATGGCCGAGGAAGGCGAGGAACTCGTCGCGAGCCTGGAACAGGAGATCGCCGACGCCGCTGCCGCGCACCCCGAACTCGAGGGCAAGGCCACGATGTTCCTCACCCACGTCGACACGGCCGACCTGAGCCAGGTCAGCTTCTACACCGCCAACGACACGCGAGCGGCCTTCTTCGAGGATCTCGGTCTGGCCACCCCGAAGAGCGTGGCGGATGCCTCCACCGACGACGCGTTCTCGAAGAAGGTCAGCGCCGAGCAGGTCGACGTCTTCGACGACGTGCAGATCATCGTCACCTACGGTGACCAGGCGCTCGTCGACGCGCTCGAAGCCGACCCGCTGCTGTCGCAGATGCCCGCGGTCCGCAACGGTTCGATCGTCTTCCTCGACGGTTCCGGCCCGCTCGGCACCGCCGCCAACCCCACTCCTCTGGCCATCTCCTGGGTGCTCTCCGATTACGTCGAGTTGCTCGCCGACGCAGCCGGCAAGTCGAACGCGGAGTGACCGCACCACACCGGCAGTCGACGCCGAGCGCCCACGAACGAGGGCGCTCGGCCGTCGGCAATTCCGTCTGGCTTCTGGCCCTGCTCGGGGTGCTCGTTCTGCTGGTGATCGCGTCGATCACCATCGGCTCGCGCAACGTCGACTGGGCCGACATCGTCGCGGCTCTCGGAGGCGCGACCGACAACATCGGTCAGGGCGCGATCGCCAAACGCATTCCGCGCACGGTGCTCGCGCTGGTCGTCGGATCAGCGCTCGGGCTCGCCGGTGCCGTGATGCAGGGTGTCACCCGTAATCCCTTGGCGGATCCCGGCATTCTCGGTGTCAACATGGGTGCCTCGCTCGCCGTGGTGATCGGCATGGCCTGGTTCGGATTGTGGAGCCAGACCTCCATGATCTGGGTCGCGATCGTGGGTGCCGCGGCGGCCGCACTGTTCGTCTACACGATCGGATCGCTCGGCCGTGGGGGAGCGACACCCCTCAAACTCGCGCTCGCCGGTGCCGCCACCTCGGCGGCGCTCGCGTCGTTCGTCACCGCCGTCATCCTGCCCCGCGGCGACATCGCGGGCAGCGTGCGGTCGTGGCAGATCGGCGGGGTGGGCGGAGCGAACTTCGAGGCCATCTCGCAGGCCCTGCCGTTCTTCGGCGTCGGCTTCGCCGTCTGCCTGCTGTCGGCGCGCAGCCTCAACTCCCTCGCACTCGGCGACGACATGGCCGCCGGTCTCGGCGAACGGGTCGCTCTCGCCCGTGGCGTCGCCTCGTTCGGTGCCGTCCTGCTGTGCGGGGCGGCGACCGCGATCGCCGGTCCCATCGCGTTCGTCGGTCTCGTCGTGCCGCACCTGTGCCGGTTGCTCATCGGCATCGACAACCGGTGGTTGCTGCCGTTCTCGGCTCTCGTCGGTGCAGGATTGCTCACCGCCGCCGATGTCGTCGGCCGCATCGTGGCCCGACCCGCCGAGATCGACGTCGGCATCATCACCGCGCTCATCGGGGCGCCCTTCTTCGTGTACATCGTCCGACGGCAGAAACTGCGCGAACTGTGACAATCACACTGGCCACCACCGAACCCGCCATCGACGAACTCGCCGCCGGCAGAGTGCGGCGCGGACGGCGTCGACACCTCGTCATCGCCGTGCTCGCGACTCTCGTGGCCGCAGCCTTCGCCGCGAATCTGATGTTCGGCAAGACGTTCTATCCGCCCGCGGACGTGCTGCGTGTCGTCCTCGGACAGGACGTGGCCGGCGCGACCTTCACCGTCGGACGCCTGAGACTTCCCCGCGCGGTCCTCGCGGTGGTCGCCGGTGTCTGCTTCGGGCTCGGCGGCATCACCTTCCAGACGATGCTCCGCAACCCGCTCGCGAGCCCCGACATCATCGGAATCAGCTCCGGGGCCGGTGCCGCGGCGGCGTTCGCCATCATCGTGCTGGGCCTCGGTGGTACCGGCGTGTCGATCTTCGCGATCGTCGCCGGTCTGGCCGTGGCCCTGCTGATCTACGGCCTGTCCTATCGCGGTGGTGTGGCGGGCACACGCCTGATCCTCATCGGCATCGGCATCGCCGCGATGCTCGACAGCGTCACTTCCTATCTGCTGAGCACTGCGGCAACCTGGGATCTGCAGGAGACGATGCGTTGGCTCACCGGCAGCCTCAACGGCGCGACGTGGGGTGCGACGGTGCCCGTCGTCGTCGCCCTCGCCGTGCTCGGGCCGGTACTGCTCGTGCAGACCCGCAACCTGTCGATGGTCCAGCTCGGGGACGACGCCGCGCAGGCCCTCGGTGTGCGGGTCGAGCGCACGCGTCTGATCGCGATCGTCTCGGCGGTCGGGCTCATCGCCTTCGCCACCGCCGCGACCGGACCCATCGCGTTCGTCGCCTTCCTGGCCGGCCCCATCGCCGCCCGCATCGTCGGACGGGGAACGTCGCTGTTCGTCCCGGCGGCACTCGTCGGGGCACTGCTCGTGTTGGTCGCGGATTTCGTCGGCCAGTACGCCTTCGGCACGCGCTACCCGGTGGGCGTGGTGACGGGTGCGCTCGGCGCGCCCTATCTCGTCTACCTCATCATTCGTTCCAACCGCGCGGGAGGCTCGCTGTGACCGCATCGCACACCCTGATCGCCGAGAAACTCGAACTCGGGTACGGCAGCCGCACCGTCGTGGAGAGCCTCGACCTGAAGGTGCCACCAGGTCGGATCACGTGCATCGTCGGCGCCAATGCGTGCGGGAAATCGACGTTGCTGCGGTCGATGTCACGACTGCTGTCGCCGCGCGGCGGGCACGTCCTGCTCGACGGCAAGGACGTCCACCGGCTGCCCGCGAAGAAACTCGCCCGCACCCTCGGGTTGCTGCCGCAATCGCCGATCGCCCCCGAGGGCATCGTCGTCGCCGACCTCGTGGGCCGGGGACGGCATCCGCACCAGCGGGTGCTGTCGCGCTGGAGCCGGGAGGACGACGCTGCGGTTGCCGACGCACTCGCCGCCACCCACACCACCGAACTCGCGGAGCGGTCGGTGGACGAGTTGTCGGGCGGGCAGCGGCAGCGCGTGTGGATCGCGATGGTGCTCGCGCAGCAGACCGACCTGCTGCTGCTCGACGAACCCACCACCTTCCTCGACGTCAGCCACCAGGTGGAGGTGCTCGATCTGCTCACCGATCTCAACCGCGACCGCGGGACGACCATCGTGATGGTGCTGCACGACCTCAACCTGGCCGCGCGATACGCCGACCATCTCGTCGCGATGGCCGACGGCAGTATCTACGCGTCGGGGGATCCCTCGGAGGTGCTCACCGGTGAGACGGTAAAGACGGTCTTCGGTCTGGACAGCTGCGTGATCTCCGATCCGGTCTCCGGCAAGCCGCTCGTGCTGCCCGTAGGTCGGCACCACGTCATGTGACCGTCCGTCCGCTACACCATTGGTCGTCCGCTACGGCAATTGCCATAGCGGACGGCAAGAGCGGTAGCGAATGCTCGAGGCAAGGACTGTTCGGTCGAACCGCACCGCTCGCCCGGAATCCGTGCCCGCACCGCGGTGAACGTCCTACGGTTGTCGGCATGGGTGCGCCCGGCATCGACCAGTGGGTCCTCCACGTCGACCTCGACCAGTTCATCGCCGCGGTCGAGGTGCTGCGCAACCCGGAGTTGGCGGGCCGACCGGTGGTGGTCGGCGGTCGCGGCGACCCCACCGAGCGCGGAGTCGTCTCCACGGCGTCGTACGAGGCGCGCGAGCACGGGGTGGGGTCGGGAATGCCGCTGCGGGTCGCGGCGCGCAAGATCCCCGACGCGGTCTTCCTGCCCGTCGACGCCGACACCTACAACGAGGTGTCGCAGGTCGTGATGGACACACTCCGTGGGTTCGGCGTGGTCGTCGACGTACTCGGCTGGGACGAAGCGTTTCTCGGAGTGGAGACCGACGATCCGGAGGCGTTCGCGCAGCGCGTGCAGGCCGCGGTGCTCGACGCGACCGGTCTGCACTGCTCCATCGGGATCGGCGACAACGTCCTGCGCGCGAAGATCGCAACGGGTTTCGGAAAACCCCGCGGTGTCTTCCGGCTGACGCGCGACAACTGGTTCGCGGTGATGGGCGAACTCTCGCCCGATTCGCTGTGGGGCATCGGCTCACGCACGGTGAAGAAACTCGACGACATGGGCATCCGCACGGTCCGCGAACTCGCCCGGGCTTCCGTCGACGAGATGGCGGCGCGGTTCGGGCCCAGGACCGGTCCGTGGCTCGTCGGCCTGGGTGCCGGTGCCGGCTCGACGGAGGTGTCGGCGGAACCGTGGGTGGCCCGGTCGCGCAGCCGGGAGACGACCTTCCAGCACAACGTCGGCGACTGGAATGCACTCGCGGAGTGCGTGCGCGATCTCGCGGCGCGGGCGGTCGACGACGTCCGCGGTGAGGGACGAGCGGGAGTGCGGGTCGCGCTGAAGATCCGCTACGCGCCGTTCGTCACCCACACCGCGAGTGTCGCCCTGCCGTCGCCCACCACGGATCTCGCAGCCGTCACCGATGCGGCCGTCGGACTGCTCGGCCGCTTCGATCACGACCGCGAGGTTCGCCTCGTCGGCGTGCGGGTGGAGATGACGCCACCGGAGAAGCAGTCGCGTTAGCGGCTGGCACACTGGGGCCGGTGCGATCGGTGACCAGGACACGGGGACCTCTTCGACCACCGGAGGCCGCCGCAGCGGCGGTCTTCGGGACGTTGACGGCTGTGCTGTCGGTCGTCACCGGGCTGATACCCGTCGGTGTCGCCCACGTGCTCGTCGCGCTCCCCGTCGCTTTCCTCGCCGCCACCGGCCGCCTGCGCGCGATCGTCGCTGCGACGGTCGCCGCAGGTGTCGTGGCGCTCGTGGCCGGTGGGCCGTTCGCCGTCGCCGCGGTCGTCGTCCTCTCCGGGATCGGAACGCTCGTCGGGTTCGCGCACCGGCGGTGGGGTCACGCGGCGGTGTTCGCGGTGCTGGCCGGATCCGTCCCCGCCGGGCTGCTGCTCGCGGCCGCCGCCTGCGGTCTGCTGCTGTTGTTCGACCGGACCCGGGTGCTGCTGCTCGAGGCGCTCGAAGCGTCGATGCGCGGCACGATCCGGGCGTTCGAGGTGGCCGGTGCGGGGCAGCATTTCGTCGACACCTGGGAACGGACCCTCGAGATCATGGTGCGGCTGTGGTGGGTGTGGATCGGCGGTGCGGTGCTGGTCGGCACCGTGGGGACCGCGCTGTTGTGCTTCGGGATCTTCCGCGTGGTGGCCCTGCGCAGCACGTGGGCGACCCGGTCGGTCGACTGGCCCGAGCAGGACCCGACCGCCGACCCGGCTCCGCTTCCCGTCGCACTGCGCCTCGTCGGTTACCGGTATCCGGGAACCGACCGCGACGCCCTCTCGGACATCGACCTCACGATCGGGCCGGGGGAGTTCGTCGCGATCGTCGGCGGCAACGGCTCGGGCAAGTCGACGCTCGTACGGTTGCTCGCGGGACTCGAGCCGACCGTCGGCCTGATCGACCGGCCCGGATCCGTCGGTCCGGGACGCCCCGGTGGCACGGCCATGATCCTGCAGCATCCCGAGAGCCAGGTGCTCGGCCGCACCGTCGCCGAGGATCTGCGGTGGGGACTCGAGGACGTCGACGTCGCCGATCTGCTCGCGCGGGTCGGCCTGGCCGGGATGGCGGACCGCGCCACGGAAGATCTGTCGGGCGGGCAACTGCAGCGGCTGGCGCTGGCGGGCGCACTCGCCCGGCGACCTGCACTGCTCATCGCCGACGAGATCACCGCGATGGTCGACGCCGACAGTCGCGTGGAACTGATCCGATTGCTCGCGGACGTCGCGCGGGAGGGCACCGCGGTCGTGCTCGTCACTCATCTCGACGACGAGGCCCGCGCGGCCGACCGCATCGTGCACATCGCCGACGGACGCATCGTCCCGAGGATCGCCGCGCCATCGCTGCCGGCACCGGTCGCGGCGACCGCGCCCGCGTTCCCGCAGCCGGTCCTCGAACTGCGCGACGTCACGCACATCTATGCGGCCGGCACACCCTGGGCACACACCGCGCTGCGCGAGGTGTCGCTGACGATCTGCCGCGGCGAAGGGGTGCTGGTCGTCGGGGAGAACGGTTCGGGCAAGTCCACGCTCGCGTGGATCGTCGCCGGACTGATGCGCCCCACGCGCGGAACGGCCGTGCTGCACGACACCCCGACGGCCGATCTGCACGGAGAAGTGGGCATGGTCTTCCAGCAGGCACGGCTGCAGTTGCAACGACCGACCGTGGCCCAGGAGATCTCCGAGGTGGCCGGGCTTCCGCACACCGACCGCGGCTACGTCGCCGCCGTCCTGCACCGGGTGGGTCTGCGTCCCGAACTGATCGACCGGCCGATCGACCGGCTCAGCGGCGGCGAGATGCGGCGGGTCGCGATCGCCGCCCAACTCGCCCGCACCCCGCGGGTGCTGGTGCTCGACGAACCGCTGGCCGGACTGGACGTGCGGGGCCGCCGCGAGGTCGTGTCGATCCTCGCCCATCTACGCGCGGTCGAGCACGTCACCGTCGTCGTCATCTCCCACGACCTGCACGGAATGGAAGAGGTGTGTTCGCGCACCGTGGTGCTCGAGGACGGACGCATCGTGGAGCAGACGGGAGCGGTGATCGCATGAGTCGCACACGCACGCGCCAGCGACGCCCGATCATCCTGCTGCGCCCCGTGCCTCGGGAGACACCCCTGCACCGGGTGTGGGCCGGCACGAAGGTCCTGTCGGCAGCGGCGCTGTCGGTGGCGGTGAGCTTCGCTCCGAGCTGGACCGGGCTCGGCATCCTGCTCGCCGTGCTGGTGGTGGGTCTGCTCGTCGCGCGGATTCCCCGCGGGGTGGTCCCGACGATTCCGTGGTGGGTGTTTGCGGTCCTCGCCGTCGGCCTGGTCCTCAACGCTGCGGGTGGCGGGCTCACCGCCTACGTTCGGACGATGCTGCTCGGCGTGGGTTTGCTGGTGCTCGCGTCGCTGGTCGGGTGGACGACGCGACTGTCCGATCTCGTCGACGCCCTGCCGGTGCTGTTCGCCCCGCTGCGACTGCTACGGATGCCCGTCGACGAATGGGTGACGGTGTGCGCGCTGGCGCTGCGGATGCTGCCGACCGTCCGCGCCGAGATGCGGGTGCTGTTCGCCGCGCGCAAGGTCCGCGGCCGGCCCGGCATCCGCACTCCGGCGGGATGGTGGCAGGAGGTGGCCGACTCCGTCGGCGCGGTGGTGTCGGTATCCATGCGCCAGGTCCGCGATCTCGGCGACGCGCTGGCGGTACGGGGACCACGATCGGCGACCCGCCCGCCGCTGCGACTGCGGCTCGGGGACGTCCTGACGGTGCTGGTCGTGGCGGGCGCGTGCACGGCGATCACCGTGTGGGGATGACCCGTCAGCTGCGGTTGTCCGAAGCGGTGTCCTTCGAACGCGAGCGGATGCGCCGGACGATCCCGTAGCCGAGCACCGCGACGACGACGGCGATCACGACGTACTGCAGTGCCGAGGCGTACGGTTCGACGGCGCTCCAGTTCTCGCCGAGCTGATAACCGGCCAGCACGAAGATCGAGTTCCAGATGAGGCTGCCCGCGGTGGTGAACGCGAGGAACTGCCGGATCGGCATCCGCGTGACACCGGCGGGGATGGAGATGAGGCTCCGGAAGACGGGCACCATCCGGCCGAAGAAGACGGCCTTGCGTCCGTGCCGCTGGAACCAGGCGGTCGAACGGTCGAGGTCCTCGACATCGACGAGTGGAAGCTTCCGCACGACCGCGCGAATCCTGTCCTCACCCACCCAACGGCCGATCGAATAGAGACCGAGAGCGCCGAGCACGGAACCGAGGGTCGTCCAGAACAGCGCACCGAACAGGGTGAAACTGCCCAGGCTCGCGGCGAACCCGGCGAGCGGCAGGATGACCTCGCTGGGGAGCGGCGGAAAGAAGTTCTCGAGAGCGATCGCGATGCCGGCACCGACACCGCCGAGGCGGTCCATCAACTCGAGTGCCCATCCTGCGAGACCGTCGGTGGGGGCTGACTGTGAATCCGCGACACTCATCCACCCGACCCTACCGAGGGGTCGTCGAGGTTTCCGCTCGTACGGATCGAAACGGCTCCGGTCTGTTCGGCCGGCGAGAAGGACGGCGGTGTATGTCGCTCTCCGCACGGAGGGCCGATCCGGAAGGCGATCTCCCGTGACGATCGTTGGCGTCGCGGGCAACCCGCAGCCCGCATCCCGCCCCCTCGACGCCGCAGCCCGTCTCGCCGCGGCTGTCGCCGGACGAGAGCCCGATCACGTTGTGGACGTGGTCACACTCGGTGCGGGACTGCTCGCGTCCTGTTCGCCGGGCACCGATTCCCCGCGAATTTCTAGGGCGGTGGTGTTCCGACCGATCGTCGCGGCAGCCGTCCGGTTCCGAACAGCGCCGCGATCGCGAGGAGCGCTGTCACGGCGAACGCGGCGCGCAGTGCTTCGAGTCGCGCATCGGCGTTGACCGCGACGAGCGCTTCCGTTGTGGAGGGGTCGACATTCGCCTCGTCGAGCGCAGTCCGTAACTGGGTCGTGGACAGGAACGGCACCCCGCCGGCCAGCTCGGTGGTCGCCTGCTGCTGTACCGAAGGCGGGACGTCGGGGTTGTTCTCGATTCCGGCGACGACCGACGTGGTGAGGGTCGCGATGAGGATCGACCCGATCAGCGCGGTGCCCAGCGACGCCCCGAGATTGGTTGCGGTGTTCTGCACACCGCCGACTTCGGCGCTCTGGGAATCCGGTACCGACGAAACCGTGACCGCGCCGAGCTGGGAAGCCAGCGCCCCCAGACCGAGACCCATCAACAACATGGGTATCGACACCACGGCCGCATCGGCGCCCGGGTCCATACCGGCAACGAGGATCAGGATCCCCAGGATCATCGAACCCAGACCCATGCGCACCACACGCCGGGGGTCGGCGTGGGGTCGCACTTTCGGGATCACCGTTGCGGCCAGCACCAGAGCGACCGACAACGGCAGGATTCGGACACCGGTCTCGACCGCGCTGAGTTCGAGTACGACCGACAGGAAGAGAGGGACGGAGAAGAAGACTCCGGCCTGCACCGCGAACTGCGCGAAGAACATCGTCAGACCGCCGACGAGCTGGCGGTTGGCGAACAGCCCCGGATCGACCAGCGGGTCGCGGCCCCTGCTGACGAGAGCGCTCTGCCACCGCATGAATGCATAGAGCACCAGCGAGCCCGCGACGAGAAGCCAGATGACCGGGGACAGACCCAGTACGGCGGGTGCGCCCGGCTCGGCCCGCACCCAGCCCCATTCGCTCGAACGCAGGACGCCGTAGACGACGGATCCCAGACCGAGTACGGACAGTGCGGATCCCACGAGGTCGAGGTGGACGCGGTGAGGGGGAACGTCCTCGATACGGCGCAGCACCAGCAGGATCAGCACCACCAGGACGACCTCGCCGAAGAAGACGTAACGCCACGACGCGAACGTCGTGACGGCCCCGCCCAGCAACGGACCCACGGCCACGGCCGATGCACCGGCCGCCGCGACCAGACCGTACGCTGCGGAACGCCGCTCGGGAGCGAAGTTGGCCGCGACGAGCGAGACGATCGCCGGCATGATCAGAGCCGCGCCGATACCTTCGAGCAACGACCACCCCACCAGCAGGACCGCGAGGTTCGGGGCGAGTCCGGTGGTGAACGAGCCGATGCCGTAGATCACCAGTCCGATACCGAACGCGCGGCGTCGACCGAGGATCGTGCCGACCTTGCCCCCGGTGATCATGAGGGACGCCATCACCAGGGTGTAGAGGGTGATCGCGGTCTGGATGCCGGTGATCGTGGTGCCGACGTCCTGTGCGACGGTCGCCATCGACACGTTCATCACCGAGCTGTCGAGCGTCATCAGGAACTGGCCCGACGCCAGTACTGCGAGCACCAGTGATGAACCCGAGCGGATCTCCGGCTGCGACGACACCTGTCCGTCCTTCGGCTCAGGTCGCCGGGAGGGGCGGGAAGAATCCACTGCCGCTACCGACAGGTACCGGCATTCGGCGCGACATCGCTTCTACTCTTCGCGTTCGAACGTCACGAGCATTCCCTCGACGCCACCGGGGCCGATCCGTCCCTTGATGTCGGCGGAGGTGATCGCCTTCAGGCGCCACCCGTCTCGGGCATGATCGTTGAGGATCTTCTCGAGCTTGCCGCCGGACATCTTCCCACCGAGCATGCCTTCGCGAATCTCGATCACCTTGTACGAGTACATCCGTTCAGCTTACGGTCGCCCCGCGAGAATCTCGTCGAAATCCGACGGCAGTACGTGACACTGGAAGACGACGCTTTCGAGACCGATCGCGAACTTCGGTGTTTCCGACCGCGCTCGGCGACGTCGGAAACACCGAAATCGTGACAGGACACCGACCGTGCAGAATCGGGGCGGGTATCGGGCCGAGTGCGAAGGGTAGGCATGCTGGACTACGCGCGTTACTGCGGAGAGATCGTCGAACAGACGGAACTGCTGGTGGACTCACTGACCGGGCAGGACATGACCACACCGGTGCCGTCGTGCCCGGGATGGAACCTCGGTCAGCTCGCCCGACACATCGGCTACGGGCACCGGTGGGCGGCCGAGGCGGTCCGGGGGAACGGGACGATGCCCCGCACCGACCGCGCGATGCGGGAGTTGGCGGATTACGTCGACGAGGATCCGGACGAGGTGATCCCGTGGTTGCGGGAAGGGGCGCACGAGCTCGGGACCGCGCTGCGGGAGATCGGCCCGAACATGCGGGTGTGGACACCGATCCCGGGTGGCAAGAAAACCCCGGAGTTCTTCGCCCGGCGGTTCACCCACGAGACGGTCGTGCACCGCGCCGACGCTGCGCTTGCGCTGGGTGTGGAATTCACGGTGGCACACGACCTCGCGGTCGACAGCGTGGACGAGTGGCTCGACCTGGCCGTGGTCACCTGGCCGCGACACGATGCGGAACGGCACCGTGCGCTGCACGGTCCGGACCGGACACTGCACTTCCATGCGACGGACACGTCGGCGGAGTGGGTCGTGGATCTGACCGGAGAAGAGTTCGTGTGGCGGCACGCCCACGAGAAGAGTGCCGTCGCGGTACGCGGACCGCTGACGGAGCTACTGCTGGTGCTCTACCGGCGGCGCGCGGTGGACGCGGCCGACGTGAAGGTCTTCGGCGACACCGAGTTCCTGGCGACCTGGCTCGACGTCAGTCCCTTCGGCCAGCCGTAGGTCGGAACGCACAGCGGGTGGCCGCACCGCGACGTCGAGGCACGGCCACCCGCATGCGAATCAGAGCGACAGGCGTGAGGCCGAGTACGCGTGGCGGATCGCGTCGAGTGCGCTGGTGCAGGGAATGTGGGCTTCCTGCAGCGAGTGGATCACCTCGGCGGTCGGGCCGGACTGCTCGAAGGCGCTGCCGGCGGCGACGGCCCAGGCGACTTCGCCGGGCTCGAATGTCCGAGTGGGCTTCCATCCTCGCTGGGGTGCGAGCTCGCGCAGAGTGCTCCAGTGCGCGACCTCGTCCGCGTCCGGACGTCCGATGAAAAGTAGGCGGTCGTGTCCCACGATGAACCCCTTCGTTCTTCGTCGTGCTTCGACAGGTAGGTCGTCCTCCCTGTGTGCTTCGTTACATTTACCTGATCGCGAAGCGTCGTGGGTTCGGGAGGTTCCACTATGTGGTACGCGCGCCGGGCTCACGGGACCCATCCGAAGAAGGCGGTCGTGTATCGCCGTAGCGAGCAGCGAACGCACCGGGGGTCATGCCCACGACCTTCGCGAAATCTCGCACGAAGTGGGGTTGGTCGGCATAACCGAGGACGGCGGCGACCTCCGACAACGAGCCGGGCCTCTCGCGCAGGCGGCCGGCGGCCTCCTGCAGTCGCCGTCGCTGGATGAGCCACTTCGGGGTCAGGCCGATCCGCCGCTGGACGAGGCGTTGCAGGGCCCGCTCACCGAGATCGAACTCCGCCCGGATCTGCTCGACGCGCAGGACGTCGGGGTTCTCCTCCACGAACGCCACCAGCCGATTGACGAGTCGTCCTTCCTCGTCGATCGGGAGGTGGGCGCGAAGCACCTCGTCGAACGCCTCCGTCGCGGAGCGATGCGACTCCGGTGAACGGGGGTCGGATGCCATCGCCTCGCGTACCCGTGTGGTCAGGCGCGTGCCGGGGTCGCCGAGGACGTCGGTGAGGTCGACGGCCCGGTCGGTGAACGCCGCGAGCGAGGTGCCGGTGAGCAGGGCGCCGGCCGCAGGGCTGAGCATGCACCCGACCGCCCAGCCCTCGCCGGTGAGTGTGACGGTCGACAGTCCGTGCTCGACACCGTAGAAGCGCGCGTAATCGTGCCCGACCACCATCTGGCAGACCGGATACCGCAGCACCCGCTGGGGTGCCTCCCGGCCGGGCGGCACCGACCAGACCGGAATCCAGTACCGCTGCACCAGGTCCGTGAGGTCGGGCCCGGCGGGATAGCGATCGATGGTGTGCGAGGCGTCGTGCGGATCCTTCAGGTGGGCGCGTTCGATGTCGTCGCGACCGCCGAGACGCCGCGCCGCCGGGTCGCCGCCGTCGGGTTTCATCAATACCTCGCCCTCGGTGGTCGTCAGTATCGAGTCATGAATACAACAGCACTGCGACACGCAGAGGCCGACAAGCCGCTCACCGACGTGATCTCGTCCCTGCGCGACGCCGAGTGGGACGCCCCGTCGCCGTGTGAGGGGTGGACGGCGCGCGACGTCCTGGCCCACATCATCGACACGCAGCGGGAGTTCTTCGACGGTCGCGGTGTCGAGACGGGGGAGCGGCCCGACACCGGCCGTCCCGCCGAGGCCTGGCAGGTACACACGGCGCGTATCGCCGAGATCCTCGCCGACGACGCACTCGTCTCGACGACCTACGACGGGTACTTCGGGCCGACGACGGTGGGCGCGACCTTCGAACAGTTCTACATCTGGGACATGCTCGTGCACCGCTGGGACATCGCGCGCAGCGCGGGGGCCGATGTGGTCTTCTCCGACGCCGAACTCGATCGGATGGAGGCGGGCGCCGACAGTTTCGGCGACGCGCTCTACATGGACGGTGTCTGCGCGCCGGCGGTGGACGCTCCCGACGATGCCGACCGCACGACCCGCATTCTCGCGAAGATGGGCCGGCGCACGGCCGCGGCGCTTCGATAGGCCGCGTTATCGTCGGTCGTATGAGCGAATCGATCCGCGTCGCGGACTTCGTGCGCGAGGCGATCGCGGCCCGTCGGCCCGTCGTGGCGCTCGAATCGACGATCTTCACGCACGGTCTCACGCGTCCACGCAACGTCGAGGTCGCGCTCGACGCCGAACAGCGTCTGCGCGACTCCGGGGTGGTGCCCGCGACCATCGGGGTCGTCGACGGTACGCCGACGGTCGGTCTGTCGGAGCAGCAGATCCGTATGCTCGGCGCGGACGATTTCCCGGTCGTCAAGCTCGGCCTCCGCGACCTGCCGGTCGCAGCGGCCAAGGGGTGGCACGGCGGGACGACGGTGTCGGCGACGGCGCTGCTCGCGCATCGTGCCGGGAT
This sequence comes from Rhodococcus gordoniae, assembly GCF_001646655.1. Lineage (GTDB taxonomy): Bacteria > Actinomycetota > Actinomycetes > Mycobacteriales > Mycobacteriaceae > Rhodococcus > Rhodococcus gordoniae. Next base: position 165,177 of record NZ_LPZN01000011.1, read on the forward strand.
CGCCGTCTTCGCCACGGGCGGCCTCGGCGGCGTTCACCGAGGAGCTTCGTCGACATTCGACGAGAGCGCGGATCTCGTTGCGCTGGCGACACTTCCGATTCTCGTGGTGAGTGGCGGCGTCAAGTCCGTCCTCGACATCCCCGCGACACTCGAACGGCTCGAGACGCTCGGGGTGATCGTGGTCGGCTACCGAACCCCGCGCTTCCCCGGTTTCTACGTGCGCGACAGCGGTTGCGACGTCGACGCGGTGGAGTCGGCACAACAGGCCGCGGAGGTGGCGCGGGCGCGGGACGGGCTGGGACTGCGCTCGGCGGTGCTA
>NZ_LPZN01000094.1 GCF_001646655.1 Rhodococcus gordoniae
CGTCGCGGCCGGCCGCGACGGCCTCCTCGCGCGTGGTGTAGGTGCCGAGCAGCTCGCTCGAGCCTTCGATCCGGTTGTGCCAGGATCCGTCCTGGTGGAACGTCTCGATGTCACCTGCGGGCATGGCGTGCTCCTCTCCTCGACGGGCCTCGTTCGTCGCGTACCCGGCGACGAGCCCGCCCGAACCCCGAACGCGTCCCGGTCTCCGCTGTCCCGTCGGTTCCTGCTGTCACACTGGACTCGCACATCTGTACGAGTGGTTCACGGGAGGAGCATCGTGGCGGGCAGCGCGACCGAGCCGGGATTGTCGGACTGGATCGGGTCGTATCTGGAGACCCTGCAGACGGCGAAGCGGTCCCCGCACACCGTCAAGGCGTACCGGCTCGATCTGTACGCGGTGCGCGCCCACCTCGCCGGCGCGGGCGGGATTCCGGAGGAGACCCTGGCGCTCGGCGACGTGACGGTGCGCCGGTTGCGGTCGGCGTTCGCGGCGTTCGCCGCCGAGCGGCAACCGGCGTCGGTGCGCCGCGCCTGGTCGGTGTGGAACAACTTCTGCAACTTCCTTGTCTCCGAAGGAGTCTCGGAGGGCAACCCGATGGCGTCGATCGCGCAGCCGAAGAAACCGCAGCACACCCCGAAAGCGTTCTCCCCCACCGCGATCACTCAGCTCGTCGACACCGTCACGATGGAGGCGCAACGCCCGGCCGAATCGGCGCGGGACTGGCCGCAACGGGATCTGGCGCTCATCGCCACCCTGCTGCTCACCGGCATCCGCTCGGACGAGCTGATCCGCCTCGATGTGGGCAGCATCCTCGGCGGCCGGGAGGCCCCGGTGCTGCGGGTGCTCGGCAAGGGCGCGATCGAACGGGAGATCCCCCTCGAGGACAGTTGGACGGCGATCGTCTGCGCCTATCTCGAGGAACGCTACGCCCGCTTCCCCGCCGCACGGCGCCGCACCCGCGACCGCGACGAGCTGCCGGTGTGGGAGCGGCACGATCCGACCGATCCGCTGTTCGTCGGCGCGGACGGCAGACGCATCACCCGCGGCACCCTGCAGTACCGGGTGCGGCGCATCTACCGCCGCGCGGGCATCGAATCGGAACGCAAACGCGGGGCGCTCGCCCACGCACTGCGGCACACCTTCGCGACGAGCCTGGCCGACAGTGGCGCGACGATGGTGGAGTTGCAGCAATTGCTCGGGCATCGCTCGTTGCAGACGGTGCAGGTGTACACCTCGGCGACCGACGACGCGGTGCGGCACGCCGCGCGGCACAACCCCGTCTACGGGCTGCTCGGCCCCCGGCGCGAGCCGAGCGGCGACGGGCCGGACTAGCCCGCTGGGGGCCGGTGGGCTCCTCGGTTGCGCTGTGGGCGGGCGCGGCAACTGCAAGACTGGGGATCGATCCATCCGGCAACGTGAAGGAGCATCCATGAGCATCGAGCAGACCGAACCCCGCCGTCATCGAGTGGTCGTGATCGGATCCGGATTCGGAGGGCTGTTCGGAACCCAGGCCCTGGCTCGTGCCGATGTGGACGTCACGGTCGTGGCGCGCACCACCCACCATCTGTTCCAGCCGTTGCTGTACCAGGTGGCGACGGGCATCCTGTCGGTCGGCGACATCGCCCCCGCGACCCGCATGGTGCTGCGCAAGCAGAAGAACGCGCAGGTGCTGCTCGGGGACGTCGAGAAGATCGACCTGGAGAACCGGACGGTGACCTCCCGCTTCCTCGAGCGCTACACCACCACCCCCTTCGACAGTCTCATCGTCGCCGCCGGGGCCGGCCAGTCCTATTTCGGCAACGATCAGTTCGCCGAGTTCGCGCCGGGCATGAAGACCATCGACGACGCCCTGGAATTGCGGGGCCGGATCCTCGGGGCGTTCGAGCAGGCCGAACTGTCGCACGATCACGAGGAACGCGCCCGGCTGCTGACCTTCGTGGTGGTCGGCGCCGGCCCGACGGGTGTGGAGCTCGCGGGGCAGATCGCGGAACTCTCGCGCCGCACCCTCAAGGGCACCTTCCGCAACATCGATCCGACGGAGGCGCGGGTGGTGCTGCTCGACGGCGCCTCCGATGTGCTGCCGGTCTACGGCGGCAAGCTCAGCCGCAAGGCCCGCAAGACCCTCGAGCGGCTCGGGGTGGAGATCCAGCTCGGGGCGATGGTCACCGACGTCGACGCCGACGGATTGACGGTCAAGGAGAAGGACGGTTCGCAGCGGCGCATCGAATCGCAGTGCAAGGTGTGGTCGGCGGGCGTGGCGGCCAGCCCGCTCGGCAAGCAGCTGGCCGAACAATCCGGGGCGCAGATCGACCGCGCGGGCCGGGTGGAGGTGCTGCCGGATCTGACGCTGCCCGGGTATCCGAACGTGTTCGTCATCGGCGACATGATGTCGCTGAACAAGCTGCCCGGTCTGGCACAGGTGGCGATGCAGGGCGGCAAGTACGCGGCCCGGCAGATCATCGCCTCGCTCGGCGGCGCCGATCCGACGCATCGGGAACCGTTCAAGTATTTCGACAAGGGCAGTATGGCGACGATCTCGCGGTTCAGTGCGGTCGCGAAGGTCGGCAAGCTCGAGATCAGCGGGTTCCTGGGCTGGGTGGCGTGGCTGTTCATCCACCTGCTGTATCTGGTGGGGTTCTCGTCGAAGGTCTCGACGCTGCTGTCGTGGGCGCAGGCGTTCTTCTCCGCCGGCCGCAACGAGATGGCGGCCACCGAACAGCAGGTGTTCGCCCGGATGGCGATCGAGCACATGCGGGCGGAAGGCCCGAACGAGGCCTCCGAAGCGGCGGAGGAACGGTCCGCGCAGACGTCGGCCGCGCAGGGCCGGGGTGGGGCGCAGGCCGCGGGCTGACGCTGTTCGCTCCGGCCGGGACTTCTGGTTCCGGCCGGAGCCGTGGATCTGCGGTGTCGGGTGGGCGGGCGGTCAGTGCCCGATGCGGTCGGCGTCGGTGATGTTGGCGAGTCGCACCTGTCCCTGCGCGACGAGGCGGTCCTGCTCGTCGACGATCTCCACGCGCCACACCTGCTGGGTGCGGCCGCGGTGCACGGGGGTGCCGGTGGCGGTGAGGACACCGTCGCGGGTCGCGCGGAGGAAGTCGGTGTTGTTGTTGACCCCGACGACATTGCCCTTGTCCCCCAGCCAGGTGGCGCCGGCGACACTGGCGACGGTTTCGATCACCGCGCAGTACACACCGCCGTGCACGATGCCGTAGGGCTGGTGCTGCGCCGGGGTGATGGTCCAGCGGGCCCGCGCGAGGTCGGGGCCGAGCTCGACGAACTCGAGACCGAGGGCGGTGTTGAAACCGGTCTCGTTGGCGGTGTTGATCGACTGCACATCGTGCTGCGCCGAGGTGGAGGTGGACTGGTCGCTCATACGGGCTTTCCCTTGTTCGTGCGTGCGGTCGACCGGCCGCCGGGACAGGTGGCCGTCGAACGATGGTAGGACATGGCGGTTTTCGGAAGGTCGCGCCCGACCCCGGTGCGGTCCCCACATCGTTCGTCCGTCGACGCTGCGCCCAGTGCAGGCGATCCGCTCACGGGAAGGTCACCAGGAGCGCGTACGCGACGATCGAGTAACCGTCGGGAATCGGTCCGTACCGGTGCACGGCCCTGGCCCCTTCGTACTCGACGCCGTACCAGCCCGCATCCTCGGTGGGGATCCTCCTCGTCCGTTGGATCACCGGGTGACGTTCGACGACCAGCACTCGACCTTCGGGCCGGGTGCGGTAGACCATCCACAGGTAGCGGTCCCACACCAGATGCCCCGTCAGCACGACATCTCCGAGGGTGTCGAGCTGCGGCGGGAGCACGGTGGTGACGCCGTGACCGAGATGGGCGAGCAACTCGACGCGATCGTCGACGGTGATCTGCTCGACGCGGGCGGGAATGTCGCGCACGAGTTCGCGAATGCAGTCCGTCGCGCCGGGCGTGGTCCAGTAGGTGGTCGGCCGACACACCTGCCCGGGGGTGGGTTGATCGGGCCACGGTTCGAGGTCCTCGATCATCCACAATGTGGTCACCGGTCGATCATCACACTGCCCGGCGAGACCGGCCATCCCCTGACATGCGCCGGTCCGGTCCGGCGACACCGATGTCCCGCCGCGGCGCCGCACACGGTCGATGACGTCGACGAGCATGCCCCGGGCCGCGCGGACGTTTGTGCGGCGAGCTCCCGGGACCTACATCTGGCTGGGTGTGCTGCTGGTGATGTCGGTGGTGACGAGACGACTTCCCGCCGGCGATCTCGAAGTGCTGCTCGGGAATCGGTCCACCGATCTGCATCATCTGGCCGAGGACCCGGTTCCGGGTGCTGGTGTCGAGCGCCTTCTGGCTCGCCGGCGGCGGATGGTTCACGTACTTCGTCGTATACACCGTCTTCCACGTGCCCGCGGAACGCTGGCTCGGGACGTTCCGGTGGCTGTGCGTGGTGGTGACCGCGCATGTCGGTGCGACCTATCTCAGTGAGGGGCCCTGTACTGGGCGATCCGCCGGGGCGACGCACCGGCGTCGGCGGTGGACACCCTCGATTACGGGGTCAGCTACGCCCTGGCCGGGGTGGTCGCCGTGTCGACCTACCGGATCGCCCGGCCGTGGTGTTCGTTCTACCTCGCCGCGGTCCTCGCGTTCTACGCGGTGCCGCTGTTCGTGGACCTGACCTTCACCGCGGTCGGGCACTTCACCGCGGCGCTGCTCGGGCGGGGCTGCTGTCCGCTGGTCCGGTCGCGTCCGGGCACCTGGTCGCCGGTCGCGGGAGTGGCGGCGACAGCGACAGGGCATCGCGCGGATAGTCGACAACGGGGGCGGGGACTTGTGGCTCCCGGGTACACGACGGCGGGCCTCACGTGATCGTGAGGCCCGCCGCGGGAAGGGACCGGGAGTCACTGCAGCCCTCAGGACTCCGCTGCGGTCCGGCAGTCGGAACGACTTCGATTATAGGGAAGGCTGCCCTAATCCAGCAAGGCCCCGGACGGGACGGCCGACGGCGACGAAGGCGTCGAGCAACGCCTGGCCGCGGCGCGCGGCGGTGCGCCGGGACGCGCCGCCGAGCACGGGCAGCCGGTCGGCGCCGGTGACGACGGTGCGGCCGACGATCGCCCAGAACCGGGACCGGTCGAGCGGGGCGTGGGCGCGCAACGCGAGATGGACGGCGGTCAGGGCGGTCGTGGCGCGGTGCGCGGTCCACACCGCCATCGCCTGCTCGCACGGCAGCACCACCACGTCGCGTTGCCCGGCGGCGCGGTCGTCGGGCAGCACCCGCAGGGTGTCGTCGGCGAGGCCGGCCCAATCGATGCAGCCGTCGCTGTCCTGGTGCAGCCACAGATTGTCCAGTCCGGGATCCCAGACGCGGCCCTCGAGGGCGTAGGGGGCCAGGACGCGGCCCACGACGGCGTGGATGAGAGCACCGGCGACCTGCTCGACGGCGATGCGCGGATCCTCGGTGTCGAGCAGGGCGCCGTCGTAGC
>NZ_LPZN01000095.1 GCF_001646655.1 Rhodococcus gordoniae
CTGGGCGGCGGTCTCGGTCTCGGTGGGGGACTGGATCTCGGTGGCGCCGTCGGAGCTCAGACCGGGATCGTCGTCGATCTCGCCGCGCAGCTCGGTGCAGCACTCGAAGCCGGTGGTGAGCTCGGCGGGGCGCTGGGTGCGGCACTCGGCGGTGCCCTCGACGCCGGCCTCGAACTCGGTGGCGCGGTCGACATCGGTGGTGCGCTGGCCGGTGCTCTCGAAGGTGGACTCGGTCTCGGTGTGGGTGCCGCTGCCGATCTCGCCGCCGCGATCGACGCCGCCGTCGCGGTGTCGGGTGGACTCGGCGCCGACCTCGCCACCACCCTCGAAGGGGCACTGGGCATCGGAGGCACGCTCGGCGCCGACATCGGGCTCGCTCTCGGCGGGCTGCTGGAATCGGCTGTCGAAGCCGGTGGCGCATTCTCGAGCGAGCTGAACCTGGCTCTCGAAGGCGGCGCCGAACTCGGCGCTGCACTCGGCACCACCCTCGGCGGTGTACTCGGCGTGGGCACCGAACTGACCGGCGCGCTCGGTACGAGCCTCGACGGTGTCCTCGGCGGGGTGGCCGATCTCGGTGCCGGACTCGGATCCGATCTCGCTGCCGGTCTCGATGCCGGAGTGGGCGCGACCCTCGGCCTCGGCGCGTCCCTCTCGGCCCTGCTCGGAGCGGGCGGTGGAGCTGCGGCCGATCTCGGCGCGGCGCTGGGGACCGTCATCGAGAGCAGCGCGCAGGGCGGTCTGCTCGGCGGCGTCGACCTCGACGCGGTGCTCTCCGGAGGCGGCGCGATCGATGCGGAGACCGGCGCCGAGATCGACCTGGGAACGCTGGTCGGCGGGGTGCTCGGCGGCGCGCTCGGCATCGAGACCGCCGCGACCACCGAACTGTCGTCGGCATTGAACATCGCCATCGGCTCGGCCAACGGCGTCGGCGCGACCGTCGATTCGACGGTGCAGGTGGGGACGAGCCTCGGATCGGATCTGTCGTCCGTCCTCGGCTCGACGTTCGCCACCGGAGGTTCGGCCGGTGCCGAGCTCGGCCTGCAGCTCGGCAGCGCACTCGACACGGCTGCGGGCTCGGTGTCCCTCGACGCGGGTGCCGATCTCGGCACGCAGCTCGCCACGACGATCGGCGGCGGCCTCGGTGCCGGTGCCGAAGCCACCGGCCAGCTCGGGTACGCCCTCGACGGCGCCCTGGACGCGGCGGCGGAACTCGGGGCCGGCGCGAACCTGGGGGCAGATCTCGGCGCGGCGATCGACTCGGGAATCGGGGCGGCCGGTGGGCTGGGTACGTCGGTCGACCTCGGTGCCGTGACGGACTTCGAGAGCGCGCTGGAGCCGGGGACGGGCGCCGACCTGGGCGCAGCGGCAGATCTCGGTCTCGCCGCCGGCCTGGAGAGCGCCGCCGACCTGGGTGCGGAACTTTCGACACAGGTCGACACGGCGCTGTCGGGGCAGGTCGATACCGCTCTGTCGGGGCAGGTCGATACCGACCTGTCGGGCGGTGCGGAGGGCTGGGCGTCGGTCGGTGAGGACGTCTTCGGATCCGCATCGGGGGAGGCGGGTCTGTTCGGCGAGGGCGGCCTCACCGCGACCTCCGGTCTCGGCGGCGGCCTGTTCGCCGGCGCCGGTGCCGACTCGTCGCTCGGCGCCACCGACTCCACCGAGCTCGACGAACTGCTGCCCTGACCCGCAGCGGTGCGGGCTCCAGGACAT
>NZ_LPZN01000096.1 GCF_001646655.1 Rhodococcus gordoniae
CTTGAACAACGGACCCGCACCCTCGTTCTGCGCCAACAAAGTGTCGACCAACCTGTCGGCATCGGTGACCATCGACCGGAACTTCACCATCCCGAACGGCGTGCCGTCGAGACCGATCCGCTCGGCCCGGTAGAAGACCGGACCCCGATCCTCGAGCTTGATCAACAACGCAACCACCGCGAACACCGGCGCCAACACCACCAACGCCGCACTCGCGAACGCCAGATCGAAAATCCGCTTCCCCGACCGCTTCGCCCCGTGATAACTCGGCTTCTCCACATGGATCAGCGGCAGGCCGGCCACCGGACGCATCTCGATCCGCGGACCCGCCACATCGACCACCCCCGTCGCGACCACCAGATCCGTCTCGAGCGGTTCGAGCTGCCAGACCAGATCGTGCAGACCCTCGCTGCCCAAAGTCTCCGTCGCGGTGACCACCACCGTGTCGGCACGCGACAACTTCAACGCGTCGACCACCGAATGCTCGTCGCCGTAGATGGTGATCTCCCGGCCGTCGACATCGATCACCTCACCCGGCGCCCCCGAATACCGCGGCACACACACCCCGACCACGCGGTAACCCTCCCCGTCCTTACGGGAGAAGGTGCGCGTCATATGCCGCACCGCCCGCGCACCACCGACCACCAGCACCGACGTCTG
>NZ_LPZN01000097.1 GCF_001646655.1 Rhodococcus gordoniae
CACCTCTCAGGCTGCATGAACGGCGGATTTGCCTACCATTCGCCCTACCGGCTTACACCAGGTATTCCATCACCTGGCCCAGCTACCTTCCTGCGTCACCCCATCGCTTGACTACTACAATCAGGGTCCCGTGCAGCCATCCCCAGAGCCCCCGAAGGGACACAGGAGACTTTTGGACGGTTAGCACAACTGATTCGCCATTGGGCGCGGATACACGGGTACGGGAATATCAACCCGTTGTCCATCGACTACGCCTGTCGGCCTCGCCTTAGGTCCCGACTCACCCTGGGCGGATTAACCTGGCCCAGGAACCCTTGGTCATCCGGCGGACGAGTTTCTCACTCGTCTTTCGCTACTCATGCCTGCATTCTCACTCGCGTGGCCTCCACACCTGGATCACTCCGGCGCTTCTACGGCCACACGACGCTCCCCTACCCATCCACACCACTGCCGGAGAAACCGTAATCCCTCCGGGGTGTCATGTGAATGCCGCGGCTTCGG
>NZ_LPZN01000098.1 GCF_001646655.1 Rhodococcus gordoniae
CACCTCTCAGGCTGCATGAATGGCGGATTTGCCTACCATTCGCCCTACCGGCTTACACCAGGTATTCCATCACCTGGCCCAGCTACCTTCCTGCGTCACCCCATCGCTTGACTACTACAATCGGGGTCCCGTGCAGCCGGTTCGCCGACTCCCGAAGGAGACGACCAACCTTTTGGACGGTTAGCACAACTGATTCGCCATTGGGCGCGGATACACGGGTACGGGAATATCAACCCGTTGTCCATCGACTACGCCTGTCGGCCTCGCCTTAGGTCCCGACTCACCCTGGGCGGATTAACCTGGCCCAGGAACCCTTGGTCATCCGGCGGACGAGTTTCTCACTCGTCTTTCGCTACTCATGCCTGCATTCTCACTCGCGTGGCCTCCACACCTGGATCACTCCGGCGCTTCCACGGCCACACGACGCTCCCCTACCCATCCACACCACTGCCGGACCAGCCGTAACCGGCCCGGGGTGTTGTGTGAATGCCGCGGCTTCGG
>NZ_LPZN01000012.1 GCF_001646655.1 Rhodococcus gordoniae
CGGCTCGCCTGCGGCCGACAGGCCGGACAGATCGGACTCGACGTCCGCCATCACCACCGGAACCCCCGCCGACGACAGCTGTTCTGCCATCATCTGCAGCGTCTCGGTCTTGCCCGTGCCGGTAACACCGGCGACGAGAGCGTGACGGTTGATCGTGGCGAGCGGGATGCGCACCTGCGCGTCCGGGTCGGCGACGCCGTCGAGAACGACACTTCCCAGTTCGAGCGCCTCGCCGATCACGTCGTATCCGGACGCGATGGCAGCAGTGGAAATTTCCGGGTTCTCGGTCATGCTCGCCCCCTCCGGCGTCGACCTGCCCACCGTGACGGTACCGGCCCCTCACGCTACGGAAAGACCATTTCTATCGAGCGCCAGAATTGTCGCATTACAGTGATTCCGATCACAACCGATGTCGCGCGAGCGTTTAGCTCGACACCCCTCATGACCTGCATGTTCTTCGGGAGAACTCGAAGCGGCGAGGAAACGAAGATCATTCGCAAAAACAATGACTTGTGCTAGCAACGAACTACGCGAAACATTTCACGAGCACAGGAGAAGCACATTGACGCCCAAGATCGCCATTCTCGGAGCAGGTCCCAGTGGACTCGCGCAGCTGCGCGCATTCGAAGCAGCCCGAAAGGCCGGTCTGGAGCAGATCCCCGACATCGTCTGCTACGAGAAGCAGCCCGATTGGGGCGGAATGTGGAACTACACCTGGCGCACGGGACTCGACGAGAACGGTGAACCCGTCCACGCGAGCATGTACCGCTACCTGTGGTCCAACGGCCCCAAGGAATGCCTCGAGTTCGCCGACTACTCCTTCGAAGAGCACTTCGGCCGCCCGATCCCGTCGTACCCGCCACGGGCCGTCCTGCTCGACTACATCATGGGCCGCGTCGCCGAGAGCGACGTGCGCAAGTACATCCGCTTCAACACTGCAGTGCGGTGGGTCGACTGGTCGGACGAGACGCAGAAGTTCACCGTGACGGTGATGGACCACAACCGCGGCGTCCTCGAATCCGACGAGTTCGACTACGTCGTCGTCGCGACCGGCCACTTCTCCACTCCGAACGTTCCCCACTTCGAGGGCCTCGACCGGTTCCCGGGACGCGTACTGCACGCCCACGACTTCCGCGACGCCCGCGAGTTCACCGGAAAGCGCCTGCTCCTCGTCGGCAGCAGCTACTCCGCCGAGGACATCGGCACCCAGTGCGTCAAGTACGGCGCCGAACAAGTGACCTTCAGCTACCGCACTGCACCCATGGGTCACGACTGGCCCGAACAATTCTCCGAGGTACCGCTGCTCACCCACGTCGACGGCAAGGTCGCCCACTTCCAGGACGGCAGCACGCGCGAGGTCGACGCCATCGTGCTGTGCACGGGATACAAGCACCACTATCCGTTCCTGCCCGACGAACTGTCGCTGCGCACCAACAACCGGTTGTACCCGCGCGACATCTACAAGGGCATCTTCTTCCAGCGCAATCCGAGGTTGATGTACCTCGGCGCACAGGACCAGTACTTCACGTTCAACATGTTCGACGCGCAGGCCTGGTACGCACGCGACGTCATGCTCGGCCGCGTCGACCTGCCCGATCTCGCCACCCGCGAGAAGGACATCGACGTGTGGCGGGCACGCGAGGAGAAGCTGTCGTCACCGGTGGAGGACATCGACTTCCAGGCCGCCTACATCCGCGATCTCGTCGACCGCACCGACTACCCCGAGTTCCACGTCGAACGCCAGGGCGAGGTGTTCAAGCAGTGGAAGAAGGACAAGAAGAACGACATCATGGGGTACCGGAACAAGAGCTACGCCTCGACGTTGACCGGCACCCTCGCTCCGCCGCTGCCGGCGCCGTGGATGGAGATCCTCGACGACTCCCCCGAGTCCTTCCTGAGTCAGGATTTCACCCGCAACGGCTCGGGGCAGCTCGGGCCGGCAGCGCAGAACGGGACCGCAGTGCAGAACGGGACCGGCGAAGGCCGGACGATCGGCCGGCACCGTGCCCCGGCCGCGCGCCGCCCGGTCCGGCCGACCGCATCACGCACCGTTCCCGTCAAGGCGTGATGTCGGGCATTTCGTCGCCGGCCCTCGATGCCGCCCCTCGGGAGTGCGCATCCGATGGCTAGTCTGTCTGTCGTGCAGGACAAACTCGTATGGATCGACTGTGAGATGACAGGGCTGCGTCTCGGCAGCGACAAATTGATCGAGATCGCAGCTCTGGTCACCGACAGTGATCTCAACGTGCTCGGCGAGGGCGTGGACATCGTCATCCACGCCGATGACGACGCCCTCGCCGACATGCCGGCGGTCGTGCAGCAGATGCACGAGCGGTCCGGGCTCACCGAGGAGGTGCGGCGCTCGACGGTCAGCCTCGCCGAGGCGGAGAAGCAGGTCCTCGCGTACATCCGCGAGCACGTCACCGAGGCCGGCACGGCCCCGCTGGCGGGCAACTCCATCGCGACCGACCACGCATTCATCACCCGCGACATGCCCGAGCTCGACAACTACCTGCACTACCGCATGGTGGACGTCAGCTCGATCAAGGAGCTGTGCCGGCGCTGGTATCCGCGCATCTACTTCGGCCAGCCGGAGAAGGGACTGTCGCACCGGGCGCTCGCCGACATCAAGGAGTCGATCCGCGAACTGCGCTACTACCGACGCACGGCGTTCGTGGCGCCCCCCGGCCCCACCCCGGCCGACCTCGCAGCCGTCGTGAAGGACCTGGGACCGGCCTGACCAGCCGATTCGTCTTTTCCGTCATCGTCAGGCTAGTATCTGTACCGCAGGCGCAAGCGGCCGAGAGGTTGCCGGCGAATGCGATGGTGAGTGTAGTTCAGTTGGTAGAGCACCAGGTTGTGATCCTGGCTGTCGCGGGTTCGAGTCCCGTCACTCACCCCGAAGAAACCCCCGATCGGATTCCCGATCGGGGGTTTTCTCGTCCACGACGAATCTTCACGCGCCGAACCGGGGTTCGCCGACGTTACAGCGCGCGCACGGCCCGGTTCGGGGCGCGAGGCGGGTCTATTCGAACGAGCGGGCCACGAACGCGCCGACCTCGGGCAGCGAACGCTCGACCGTCGTGTAGTGCCCGGCCATGTAGACGCGATAGTCGACGTCCGCTCCTGCGGCCTTCATGTCGGCGGCGAGGGCCGCAGAAAGCGGCAGCGGGACCACCACGTCGTGGACGCCGTGGGCGAGGAACACCGGCCGGTCGTATCCGTTCGCCGGAGCGGCGAGATAATCGGCGAGCAGCGCCGCCATGGGCTCCTCGGCCAACGGACGCGCGAGCAACTCACCGACCCGGATGCCGCGCACCGACTCCTCGAGATCGTCGTAACACAGCTCTTCGGCCCGGTCGACGACCTCCCGGCCGACAGGAGTCAGGAAGCTGTCGACGTCCACCTCGGGGTAGGCATCGCGCAGCCCCGCGAAGATGTAGCCGCTGAAACTGACCAGACCCCCCAGCCCGGGATCCGGGAAACCCGGCACGCCGATCGTGAAGGCCCGCTCGAGATTCGCCGGTGCGCCCGTGGCGACCGTTCCGCGGAAGTCGAGTTCGGGTGCCCGGAAGGTCGCGATCGTGGCGGTGTGCAGCGCCGCGTGCCCTCCTTGCGACTGGCCCATCACGAGCCACCGCTCGGACAGCGGTGCCCCGCCCGCGCGGGCCGCCCGGACGATGTCGACGATACTGTTCGCGGCACTGGGGCCGTCGAGATAACGATGGAGACCTTCGGAGCCGAGACCGGGGAAGTCGGCAGAGACGATCGCGTAACCGGAGTCGAGCCAGTGCCGCAGATAGGTGCGTTCCAGAGCGGATCGCGGCGTGCGGGTCGTGAGTGCGCAGTCGTCGCCCACGCCGGTCGTGCCGTGTGCCCACGCGATGACGGGCCAGCCACCTTCGGGGGCGTCACCTTCGGGCAGGAACAACGCCCCGGTGGCGACGGTCGGCTCTCCCGACCGCCACTCGGTGCGGTATTCGAGCTTCGTCGCGGTGCCCGCGCCTGGCAGCGACACCTCCTCGGGCAGCGGCTGCTGTGAGACGACGGCACCGGGCGTCGACGCGGTCGACGACGCGACCGGAGCCGCCGCAGCCCCCGTCGGCGTCAGCGATGCGAGCAGTACGGCACCGCAGAATGCGGCGCGCAACGCTCGCCCCCGAACGGCCATCGATCCCCTCTGATCCGTCACGCCGCAGCGTTACCGGCCTTCCATGTGGACCACGGAATGTTCCAGTCACCGAGTCCGTCCGTCCCCGGGAGAACACCGCCGACCGTGTTACGGACCACGACGATGTCGCCGCGCTTGGTGTTGTCGAAGATCCATTTCGCGTTGGCGGGGCTCAGGTTCAGGCAACCGTGGCTGACGTTGCGGACGCCCTGGTCGCCGAGTGACCACGGTGCAGAGTGGAAGAAGATGCCGCTGTAGGACATCCGCGTCGCCCAGTCCACCGGAGTGCGGTAGCCCTGCGCCGAGTCGGAGGGAACGCCGTAGGTGGACGAGTCCATGATCATGTTCTCGAACCGGTCGCCGATGATGTAGACGCCGTTCGGGGTGGGCGTGGAGTCCTTGCCGAAGGACGTCGCCATCGTGATGACGTCGACGCCGTTTCGGGTGACGGTGACCTGCTTGGTCGCGTCGTCGGCGGTGATGATCACCGCATCGCCGATGGTGAAGGACGAATGGACGTCGGACTGGCCGAAGAGACCGTCGCCGAGATCCTTGCCGTAGACGTTCACGTCGACGGTGACGGTGGTGCCGGGAGTCCAGTAGTTCTCCGGGCGCCACCGCACCTCACGGTTGTTGACCCAGTAGAAGGCGCCCTCGACCGGAGGGTTCGTGGTGACGGTGACGGCCGATTCGGCCGCGAGCCGGTCCGGGATGTTCTCGTCGAACTGCACGGCGATCGGCTGACCGATGCCCACGATCGAGCCCTCACCGGGCAACACGTAGGGCTGGGTGAGATTCGCGGGCGACGACGTGGTGAACGCCGCGGTCGAGGTGGTCGCGCCGCCGAGTCCGTACGCGACCGTCTCGAGGGTGTAGGAGCGGTTGTAACCGAGGGGTTCGGTGTTCACCCAGGTCAGTCCGTCGGCGGCGAGTTCGCCCTGCACCGGCTCCCCCGCCGGGTCGAGCAGGGTCACCGAATCGAGCTTGCCGTTGACGACCGAGACGGTCACCGGATCGATCGGCGAGAAGCCGACCGAGCCGTCGGCCACACTCGACGACACCGTCGGCTTGATGAGCGCGGCCACGGGATTGGAGTCGATCGGCACCTCCTCGGCGCCCGAACCCGTACCGCCCGCACATCCGGTGACAAATGCCACAACGCCGACGACGACCACTCCGAGGATCCCTCGCACCCGACGACCCCGGGGGTTCCGCGCACTCGATTCCGCCATTGTCATACTCCGATCCCGCCTCCCCCAAGGCACAAAAAACGCACGTCACAACACCGAACACGATGATGCCAGCCTCTGATGCGGCCGACCCGACGCGACTCCCCCGTACGTCGGTAACGTTCGCATGACAATCGCTCCGACCACCCGAGCCGTTACGGCGACGACCGTACCGAAAACATTCTGACCAGGCGATTTGGTACGTCGCGAGACGGTGTGTAATGTTCTCTTCGTTGCTGGGACGGCATCCTGGGAACAGATCGTCCAGCGCCATTAGCTCAATTGGCAGAGCAGCTGACTCTTAATCAGCGGGTTCGGGGTTCGAGTCCCTGATGGCGCACAACACGAAGGCCGGGCACCCAGTGTCCGGCCTTCGTTCTGGCGGTCACGCCGTACCCTCTCGCCGAGACGACGACCGGGATACACACCGCCACGCGCCATTAGCTCAATTGGCAGAGCAGCTGACTCTTAATCAGCGGGTTCGGGGTTCGAGTCCCTGATGGCGCACGACACGAAGGCCGGATACCGGAAACGGTATCCGGCCTTCGTCGTTCGCGACCGGTGACGCCGTCGCACGGTACTGTCCCCCGCACTCGATGGCACTGTTCCCCGGAACGAGGAACACCCACGCCGAGTCGACGTGGGTGTTCTCCGAAGCGGTGGAGCGCGAAGGTCAGCGCAGGATCCTGCGCAGCACCAGCAATCCGACGACCGTGCCGGCCGCGATCGCCGCGTACTTCTTCACCTGCGGCTGGTTCACCTTTGCCAGGAGGGTCTGCTTCGTGCTCGCCACCAGATTCTTCGGGTTGGCGCGGACGCTCAGTTCGTCGAGTGTGCTCGCGAGCTGATTGCGGGCCTTCTCGATCTCCCGCTCGATGTCCTCGGTGTCCCTAGCCACGTGTCCTCCAGAAGGTCGCTGCAGTGTGCTGCGACCACGGTAATGGACGCGCGCCGGGAATGGCTGCACGGTCCACTACTGTCGCCCTCATGACGGAGAACAGCAGACTCACGCCCGGCGATCCCGCCCCCGATTTCACCCTCCCCGACGCCGACGGCAACGAGGTGTCGCTGTCGGACCATCGCGGCCGCAAGGTCGTCGTGTACTTCTATCCCGCCGCGAGCACCCCGGGATGCACGAAGCAGGCGTGCGACTTCCGCGACAACCTCGCCGAACTGAACGAGGCGGGCCTCGACGTGATCGGCATCTCACCCGACAAGCCGGCCAAGCTCGCGAAGTTCCGCGACGCCGAACAGCTGACCTTCCCGCTGCTGTCGGATCCCGAGAAGACCACCCTCCGGGCGTGGGGTGCCTTCGGCGAGAAGAAGATGTACGGCAAGACCGTCACCGGCGTCATCCGGTCGACCTTCCTCGTCGACGAGGACGGGAAGATCGAGGTCGCGCAGTACAACGTCCGCGCGACCGGGCACGTGGCGAAGCTGCGCCGCGACCTGTCGGTCTGATCGGTCCTGCCGTTACCGCGGTGCCAGCGAGGTCAGCAACAGCGCTTCGGCGACGGCGAGATTCTCGATCTCGGTGGGGTCGACACTCTCGTTCGGCGCGTGGATGACGCAGCGCGGTTCCTCGACGCCGATCAGGGCGATCTCGGCCTGCGGCACAGCGCGTTGCAGCGCGGTGCACAGCGGGATCGAGCCGCCCTGCCCGGCAGTCCCGACCTCCCGGCCGTAGGCGGTCTCGAGCGCGGTTCGCAGCGCGGCGTAACCGGGCCCGTCCGTCGGCGCACGGAAGGGTTCGCCGAGGACGTCGCGGTCGATGCGCAGATGCGCTCCCCAGGGCACGTGGGCCTCGAGATGAGCGACGAGCGCGTCCTGGGCGGTGCGGGCGTCGATGCCCGGCGGCACGCGCAGGTTCAGGCGTGCGGACGCTCGCGGCACGACCGCCGCGGCCGAGCCGACGACGGGCGGGGCGTCGATCCCGAGGACGGTCAGGGCCGGTCGCGCCCACACCGCGTCGGCGACGGTGCCGGAAGTAGGCAGCGTGACACCGTCGAGCACGCCCGCATCGGCGCGGAAACGGTCCTCGGGGTACGGGACGCCGTCCCAGGTCGCGGAGCAGTCGAGTCCGTCGACGACCGTATTGCCGTGTTCGTCGCGGAGGGTGCCCAACAGGTGCACGAGCGCGGCGAGCGCGTCGGGGGCCGCTCCGCCGTACATCCCCGAGTGGATCTCGCCTCTCAACGTCTCGATGTGCACGTCGACGTTCGCGATGCCCCGCAGCGTGGTGGTGAGCGTGGGTTGCCCGACTGCGGTGTTGCCGCAGTCGCCGATGACGATGAGGTCGGCGTCGAACAACTCGGGTCGCTCGGCGACGAGGTGGTCGAGTCCGGCCCCGCCCATCTCTTCCGAGCCCTCGATGACGATGCGGACACCGACAGGAAGAGAGCCGTCCTCGCGCAGCGCCCGCAGTGCGAGCAGGTGCATGACGACATTGCCCTTGCAGTCGGCGGCACCGCGGCCGTACCAGCGACCGTCCCGTTCGGTGAGGGTGAAGGGCTCGCTGTGCCAGAGCGATTCGTCGCCGGGCGGCTGAACGTCGTAGTGGCTGTAGAGCAGAACCGTCGGTGCGCCCTCCGGTGCGGGTGTGTGGCCGAGGACGGCGAGCGAGCCGTCGGAGGTCTCGATCGTCTCGACGTTCTCGATTCCTGCGGCGGCGAAGGCATCCCGCACCCAGTTCGCGGCCCCTGTGCACTCCTCGGCGGGGAACTGACGCGGATCCGCGACGGAGCGGAAGGCGACGAGGGTTGCGAGGTCTGCCCGCGCGGCCGGCATCGCGATACGGATCCGCTCACGAATTCGGTCCGGGATGGTGGTGTCCACGCTGCTCATCGATCTCCGTCCGTCGAGGTTCTGCCGCCATCCTAGGACCGGCCGGGCGGGACCCGCCGGGACTCGGCGACGCTCCGGCGCGGACGAGTCCCGTTCCCGGCGTCACATCTTCCATTTCTGACACTCGGACTCACAGCAAGTATTCGGTAAAGAGATGCCCTACGGCTAGCCTGGGCGCGTGGAGTCAGCAACGAACGGCCGCCGCGCCCCGCGCCGGATCGATCCGGCGCTCGAGGTTCAGGCCGAGCCCCAGGAGCTCGTGCCGCGTCGGCGGCCCACCCAGGAGCGGAGCCGCCGCAAGTTCGATGCCCTGCTGGCGGCCTCGCGTGAACTGCTCACCGAGGTCGGCTTCGAGTCGTTCACCTGCGAGGAGGTCGCGTCCCGCGCCGACGTCCCCATCGGCACCCTCTACCAGTTCTTCGCCAACAAGTACGTGATCGTGTGCGAGCTCAACCGGCAGGACCTCGTGGGGGTCCAGAGCGAGCTCGCCCAGTTCAACGGCAAGATCCCGTCGGTCGACTGGTTGCGCTTCCTGAACAGCTTCGTCGACCACCTCGCCGGGCTGTGGACCACCGATCCGTCCCGGCGCGAGGTCTGGCTCGCGATGCAGTCCACCCCGTCCACCCGCGCCACCGGCGCCATCCACGAACGCGAGTTCGCCGAGCAGGTCGCACGGATGCTCGCGCCGCTCACCCCCGACACCCCGCGGCCGCGCCGCAAGCTCATGGCCGAGGTGCTCGTCCACATCGTGTACTCGATGCTCAACTTCTCGGTGCAGGACGACCAGACCCACGCCGACGCCGTCGTCGAACTCAAGCGGATCATGGTCGCCTATCTGCAGATCGCCGAACAGGATTCCCGCGCTCAGGCCAAGCGACGCCGACGCCGCGAGGAACGCGCGGAATCCTCACGCGAACAGACCGACCGGCAGGAGACCGAAACGGATCAGGCCGAGGAAGCTCGCGCTCCCTCGGCCTGATCCTCACATCGTCGTCGGTCGGTCGCCGACCTCGTCGAGGACGACGAACGCGCCGGCCATGTCACCGTCGTGGGTGAGCGACACGTGGATCCGCATCCCGGTCAGCCTCTCCGCGACCTCCCGGTGCAGTCGGATGCTCGGGCGTCCCCACGCGTCGGACACCACCTCGATCTGCTGGTGGATCGTCTCCGGCAACACCGGTGGACTCCCGAACAGCGAGGCCGACCAAGCCTTGATCACCGCTTCCTTCGCCGCCCACCGGGCCGCGAAGTGACGGGCGGGATCGGAGCTGCGGGTGTTCGCGTCGCGCCGCTCACCCGGTGTGAAGTTCGCCAGCATCGTCGTTCCCGTACGACTCAGCTGTTCCGCGAACTCCGGCACCGACACGAGGTCGAACCCGACTCCCGCAACTCCCATCCCGAGACCCGTCTACTTACTTGCAGCCGGGCAGACCCGAGCGGTACACGTCGTCGTCACCGAGACGCGCCTCCGCCGAGAGCAGCATGTCCGCCTCGAGCTGACGCGTGGCCGCTGCAGGCACGTGATCGCCACCGAGGCGACGATCCGCGGGACGCTGGTAGAGCGACGCCCCACCGGTCATCGCGTCCACCAGGCGTCGCTTGCCGGCGACGGTGCGCTCGGCAGCCTCGGCCAGGTAGGCCTCCCGGCGCTCGGCCGGGACCGCCTCGACGAACGCCTGCGGATGCACCACGGCGATCAGACCCGACACGTGCCCGAACCCGAGGCTCGTGAGCAGACCCGCCTTGAGCGGGAGCTGCTCACCGAAGCGGATCGGTGTGCGCGGCCACACCAGGTGCTCGAACTCCGCCATCTTCTCGTCGACACAGTCGAGGCTGCGGTTCGGCGGAACCACACCCTGCGCGAGAACCTGGCACAGGCCGATCAGCTGGAAGGCGGCGGCGCCACCCTTGGCGTGACCGGTCAGCGACTTCTGCGAGACCACGAACATCGGGTTGCCCTCGCTGCGGCCCAGCGCACCGGCCAGACGCTCGTGCAGTTCGGCCTCGTTCGGATCGTTCGCCGCGGTCGAGGTGTCGTGCTTGGAGATCACCGCGATGTCGTCGGCCGTGAGGCCGAGCTTGCGCAGTTCCTTCGCCAGACCCGACTCGCGTCCACCGCGACCCGCACCGAGTGCACCGATGCCGGGCGCCGGGATCGAGGTGTGCACACCGTCGGCGAACGAACCCGCCCACGCGACCACACCGAGCACCGGCAGTCCCATCTCGAGCGCGACGTCGCCGCGGGCGAGCAGGATGGTGCCGCCACCGGCCGACTCGACGAATCCACCGCGACGACGGTCGTTGGCGCGGGAGAAGCGACGATCGCTGATGCCCTTGGCCTGCATGTCCTCCGACTTGGCGGTCGCGGACATGTCACCGAAGCCGACGATGCCCTCGATACCGAGATCGTCGAAGCCACCGGCGACGACCAGATCGGCCTTGCCGAGCTTGATCTTGTCCACGCCCTCCTCGACGGAGACCGCAGCCGTGGCGCACGCCGCGACCGGGTGCACCATCGCGCCGTAGCCACCGACGTACGACTGGACGACGTGCGCGGCGATGACGTTCGGCAGGGCCTCCTGCAGGATGTCGTTCGCGCGGGATTCGCCGAGCAGCGTGTCGATGTACAGCGACCGCATCGACGACATTCCGCCCATGCCGGTGCCCTGCGTGTTGGCGACCATCGACGGGTGCACCCAGCGCAGCAGCTCGGACGGGGTGAAGCCACCGGTGAGGAAGGCGTCGACCGTGGTGACGATGTTCCACAGACCCACCCGGTCCACCGAGTCCGCCATGTCGGCGGGGATGCCCCACTTCGTGACGTCGAAGCCGGTCGGGATCTGACCGCCGACCGTGCGGGTCAGCTTCGCCTTGCGCGGCACGCGGATCTCGGTGCCGGCCTTGCGGGTGACGGTCCAGTCGCCCGACTCGGCGTCGACCGACGCGACCGTGTTCTCCGGATCGGAGTCGACGAACGCGCGGGCCTCGGCCTCGGAACCGACGACGAAGGACAGATCCTTGTCGAGGAAGACCGAGGTCAGCAGCGGCGCCGTGTTGTCGATCATCCCGCCCTCGTCGCCGTAGCGGCGGATACCGCAACGCTCGACCACCGCGTCGTGGTAGCGGTCGGCGATCTCCGCCTCCGGCACCAGCTCACCGGTCTCGGTGTCGTAGAAGCCCGGCTTCGGATCGTTCTCCCAGCCGATCAGGCCCGTGACCCACGCCAGTTCCAGCACACCGGCGGCCGACAGTTCCTCGTCGACCTCCATCTCGAAGCGGGTGCGAGCCGAACCGTAGGGGCCGAGCTCACCGGCACCGACGATGACGACCGTGTCGGACAGGTCGGCGGTGACCGTGCCCCACTCGGGGGTCGGCAGTGCCTCCGCGCGCGGAGGCTCGGGCAGCGCCGCGATGGTCGCGGTGCCGTCCTCGGTCTCCTCGACGGCGTCGGCCGCGTCCTGCGCCTGCTTCGCGAGCGCCGGCAGGTCGACATCCACCTCGGACAGTCCACCGGTCAGGTCCGCGACGAGCGGGGCCTCGGCAGCGAGACGCGTGGCCTCCGGTCCGACCAGCTTCAGCAGCTCGTCGGCCATCTCGTCCGTCGACCAGGTGCGCACACCGGCAGCCTCGACGGCGTCGACCAGCGGGTCGTTGCCGCCCATCAGGCCCGTGCCGCGCACCCAGCCGATGAGGGCGTGGGCCAGGGTGACGCGCTCGGCCCAGGTGCGCTCGGCGCTCCAGCGGTTGATGACCGCGTCGAGTGCGGCCTTGGCCTCACCGTAGGCACCGTCGCCACCGAACTTGCCGCGGTTCGGCGAACCGGGCAGCACGACGTGCAGGTGGGTATCGACGTCGCGGTCGTAACCGATCTTCGACAGTCCGGCGATCAGTCGCTCGACCGACCACAGCAGCACCCGCATCTCCATCTCGGCGCGCGCACCGGCGTCGGCGAGCGAACCCGCCACGCGCGGCGCGGCGAACGGGAAGAGCAGCGTCGGGGTGAGCGCGTCCTTGATCAGCTTCTTCGCACCACCGGCGACCTCGACGGTCTCGGTGCCGATCCACTCGATCAGGGCGTCGACGTCGCTGTAGGACGCCATGTTCGCGGGAACCACCCACAGAGCGGCACCGGCCCGCGCGTTACGTGCGTACAGCTCCTTGTAGAAGCCCAGGCGGCTGTCGTTCAGCGAGGACGTCGTGACGACGACCGTCGCACCACCGGCGAGCAGCTTCGCGGCGACCGCTGCGCCGATACCGCCCTTGCTGGCGCCGGTCACCACGGCGATCTCGTCCGCGTACTCGGCGCCCTCGGTGACGACGGCGGCCTCGGCGATCGCGGCGTAGGTCTGCGCCAGCTCCGTGCGACCGGCCTCCGTGGCCTTGCGGCCCCAGAACTCGGCGTGCGCGGCGACGGTCCGGCCCGAACCGGTGAACCGCTCGCTCCGGAGCTGCTCACCGAGCCAGACACGGGCCAGGTCCTCACGGGCGGTGGCCCAGCGGTCGTCGATCAGGACGGCCTTGCGCTCGTCGAAGGCAGGTGCGACCAGACGCGGCCAGTCGGAGCCGAGCTCCGCCGACACCAGGTCGACCAGTTCGTCGTCGGCCTTGTCGGCCGGACCCGAGACCTGCTCGGTGTGGCCGAGCTGCTCGAGCACGAGGCGTGCGGCGTTCGCGAGAACTCCGTCGCGGCCGGTGATCTGCTCGGCGAACTCGCCGAGGGCAGCGGCGTCGACCGTGGCTCCCCCGCCGCCACCGGCGGACGGCATGGACACGGCGATTCCGCGACGCGAGGCCACCGCCTGCACGGCGGCGTCGATCAGCTTGTCGACCGAAGCGGCATCCGCCAGGGCACCGTCGGTCAGACCACCGAGGTCACCGCCGCGGACGGACGCACCGTCGCGGCTACCGAGTGCAGCTTCGGCGGTGACGTGCGACGCCCAGCCCTCGCCCAGACCCCACACCTTGGTGACACGGTCGGCGATGTAGGCGGGACGCTTGCCCGACGGGCCGAACACCTTGCGCAGGTGGTCGTTGATCGAGTCCGACAGCACCGGGCCGAAGGGACGGTAGGTGCGGGCGAGACGGTCGACCGTGCCGGCGAGGGCACCCATGTCGGCGTCGGCGGCACCGTCGATCGCACCGAGCGAGAGTTCGGAACCGAGGTCGACGAGCAGCTGGTTGCGGCGCGAGGACACGCCGTCGCACAGCGCCTCGATGGTGTCGGCGGGACCGATCTGATCCGGGCGCAGCTTCGTCCACAGGGCGATGAGCACCTTGGTGGCGTCGGCGGCCTTGAACGCGATGTCGTCCGGGGTGGGGCCACCGGCCGGCGCAGCAGGAGCCGCGGCGGGTGCCGGGGCCGCAGCGGCGGCGGGAGCGGCCTCGGCGGCCGGTGCGGCCGGCTCGTCGTCCTCGACCGGAGCCGGGTCGGTGTCGGTCGAGTACACGATCGACGCCTCGCGCTCGATGTTGAGCACCTCGACGGGCTGACCGAAACGACCGGGCAGCTTCAGCGTCTGCGACGCGAGGTTCGCGACGGTGGGCGCGCCACCGAGGCCGACCTCGACGAACCGCTCGACACCGAGACCACCGTCGGCCTCGTCGGCGAACAGCAGATCCTGGGTCTCGATCCAGCGCACCGGCGACGCGAACTGCCAGGCCAGCAACTCGGCGAGCACCACGCGGGTGAGCTCGACCGGAGTGACCGACCAGCGGTCGAAGTCCGCGAGGACCTCGGCGAGCGGCTGCGACGGCACCAGGTCGGCGATCTCCTGGATGAACTCGCGGCCCAGGTTGAACGGCTTGGGCACGAGGTTGGGGATGTACCGGCCGATGAGGATGTCCGGGTCGATCTCCTGCGGCAGCAGCGCCAGCAGGCGCTCGCGGAAGTCGTCGACACCGCCCCGCAGCACGGTCGAGTGGAACGGCACGTCGATGCCCGGGACCAGGATGAACGCGCGCTTGCCACCGAACTCGGCGACCTTGCGCTCGATCACGGATTCGAGGGCTTCGAGACCCGCGACCGTGCCGGCGATCGCGTACTGCGAACCGCGCAGGTTCAGGTTGACGATCTCGAGGAACTCCCCGGTCTCCTCGGCGACACCGGCGACGAAGGCCTGCAGGTCGGCATCGTCCAGACCGAACTGCGACGGCCGGATCGCGGCCATGCGGTAGTTCGAGCGGCCCTGCTCGTCGCGCGGCACGAGGGCGTGCATGGCGGAGCCGCGCTGGAAGACGACCTCGAGGACGGCCTCGAGCGGCAGCACACCGGCGACGGCGGCGAGCGCGTTGTACTCGCCCACCGAGTGACCGGCCAGGAAGGCGTCTTCGACGAACGCGCCGGCCTCCTTCAGCTCGGCGATCTGCGCGACACCCAGTGTCGCCATCGCGACCTGCGTGAACTGGGTCAGGTGCAGCACACCGTCGGGATGCTTGTGAGTGACCCCGCGGGCCTTGAGGACCGTCGGATTGTCGCGGACCACGGCGAGGATCGAGAAGCCGAGGGCCTCGCGGGTGTGCTTGTCTGCGCGCTCCCAGATCTCGCGGGCGGCCTTCGAGCGGGCACGGGCGTCGAGGCCCATGCCGGGACGCTGGATGCCCTGGCCCGGGAAGGCGTAGACGGTCTTCGGCGCGGCGATACGGCCGGTCGCGACCATCACCAGGTCGCCGTCGACACGGCAGCCCACCTCGACGACCTCGGCTCCCCCGTCGGTGGCGATGCGGTCGACACGCACGTCGATCTTCGCGCCCGGACGGACCATGCCCAGGAAACGGGCGGTCCACGCCGTCAGTCGACGGACCGGCAGCTTCGCGTCCTGCTCGATCGCGGTGACGACCTGCTGAGCCGCAGCCGACAGCCACATGCCGTGGACGATCGGGCTTCCGAGACCGGCGAGCAGCGCGGCGTTGTCGGAGGTGTGGATCGGGTTGTGGTCGCCGGAGACCTTCGCGAAGGCGCTCATGTCGGTCGGCGCGACGATCACGGCATCGCGGCGGCGGCGACGCGGGGTGTCGGTGACGGCCTCGGTGAGAGCGCCACCGGCGCGGACCGGATCGGCGAGATCGGCGGTGCCGGTGCGGCCGCGGATCGCGAACCGCTCGGCCAGGGTCGCGACCACCCGGTCGCCCGAGCCGTCACCGCTGTCGGCGGTGATGACCACGTCGACCTCGACGACGCGACCCAGGTCGGTGTCGGAGACACCGGTGACCTCGGCCTTGACGCCCAGGAAGGCGGGATCGGTGGGCAGACCGTTCTTGACGTCGATCGCGTGGTCCAGGTGGACCAGGTCGAGCATGCCCTCGATGACCGAGAGATCGGTCTCGGTGCGGGCGGCACCGAGCGCGGCGAAGACGGCCGGCCAGCAGGCACCCACGAGCACGTCGGGCACACCGTTGCCGCTCGGCGTCAGGTTCGCGGGCAGACCCGAACCGGTGACACCGGCGTGGTCGGCGGTCTTCTCCGGCAGCCAGCCGAGGGTGATACGGGCAGCGCCCTTCCTGACCTCGGGGAGTTCCTGACCGGCGGCGACACCGAGCAGAGCGGACATCGACGCATCGGCGTCGGCTTCGGTGACGACGGGCGCGCCACCGGAGACGACCGAGGCGGGCACGGTGAGGCGGATCTCGACGGCCTTGTCGCGCACCAGCGGCACCCGCAGGCCGACGTGCTCGTCGTCGAGGATCGTCAGGGTCGCACCCGTCGGGGCGTGCGAGGCAGCGGTCTCCGACTCGACGGTCCACTCGCCCAGATCACCGAGACGGTGGATCGGGTTGCGGGTCTGGCGACCCGCCCACGAGACGTCGGGCGAGGACAGCACGGCGTCGAGCAGGCCCGGCGCGATGTCGCGGTGGCGACGCGCGGCGAGCTCCACCGGCTCCGCGCCCTCGGCGACGAGCTCGTCGGCCGTGGCCTTCTCGAAACGGTCGAGGAGTTCACCGACCGGCTCGTCGACACGGGTGATGCCGGCAACGGCGACGGTGCCGGGGATCACGCACACCTGGTCGGCGGAGTAACGCGGATCGTGGGCCTGCCACAGCGAATCCGAACGCCACCAGCGACGCACGTCCTGGTCGACGACCGGAACGAAGTTGACGGGCTTGCCGGGGGTGCGGCACAGCGACACGAAGAACGGCACGTCGGCGGGATGCAGCACGACGTCACCCGCGTCGGGATACTGCGCGAGCAGCGACTTGATCGCGGCGTACGGGCGCTCGAGCACCGCGTCGTCGTCGAACAGGGTGGGGATCGGGCCCCGGCACACGGGATGCAGGCGGGCCTCGGCGCGCTGCAGCATGTCGCGGAAACGCTCACGCCACGACACGTCCAGCCACGGGCTGGTGTGCGCCTCGGCGAGGACATCACCGAGATCGCTGCCGCAGTCGAACTCGGCGCCGTTGTCGGCACCGACCGCCAGCTCGAGGTAGCGCTCGAGCCACTGCAGGTAGGTCATGGTGTCGAGGTCGCCGAAGTACGGCTTCGCCGTTCCGTTCAGCGCCTCGACGATCTCGGCGCGGCGCACGGCCACGGCGTCGGCATCACCGGCGACCTCGTCGAGGAGGCGGCCCGTGCGCGAGGCGGCGTTGTCGATCTCGTGGATGTCGGCGCCGAGCTGGCTGCGGCCGGAGGCCATACCGCCGGTCGCGGTGCCGGCGGCGACCCAGTCGGGCGTGCCGGGGGTGTCCACGAGAAGCTGCTTGACCTCGGGAGCCGTGGTGGCCTCGAGGGTCGCCATCGCGGCGGTACCGACGAGGATGCCGTCGAGCGGCATCGCCGGGAAACCGTAGACGGTCGACCAGCGACCGGTCAGGTACTCGGCGGCCTTCTCCGGCGTACCGATGCCACCGCCGACGCACAGCACCAGGTTCGGGCGCGTACGCAGCTCCGCATAGGTGTCGAGGAGCAGGTCGTCGAGGTCCTCCCACGAATGGTGACCACCGGCGCGGCCGCCCTCGATGTGGGCGATGACCGGGTAGTCCGGGACCTCGTTGGCGATGCGGATCACCGAACGGATCTGCGCGACCGTGCCCGGCTTGAAGGCGACGTGCTCGATGCCGGCCTCACGCAGATCGGAGATGATCTGCACTGCCTCGTCGAGCTCCGGGATACCGGCGGTGACGACGACACCGTCGAAGGGCGCACCCGCCGCACGGGCCTTGGGCACGAGGCGCTTGCCGCCCACGTGCAGCTTCCACAGGTACGGGTCCAGGAACATCGAGTTGAACTGGACCGCGCGGCCCGGCTCGAGCAGCTCGGTCAGCTCGGCGACATGGTCGGCGAAGATCTGCTCGGTGACCTGACCGCCACCGGCGAGCTCGGCCCAGTGACCGGCGTTCGCGGCCGCGGCGACGATCTTCGGATCGACGGTCGTGGGCGTCATACCCGCGAGCAGGATCGGCGAGCGGCCCGTCAGGCGGGTGAAGGCCGTCTCGACGGCGATGCGGCCGTCGGGCAGCGCGACCGGCTTCGGAGCGAACTCCGACCAGGCACGCGGAACCTCGGGCTCGGCGCCCGGGGTGAGGAGATTGCGCTGGCCACCGCGGGTCGCGGCGGCGATGATGCCGACGCCCTGACCCCGCAGGCCCGAGCTGGTCATGCGGGTGAGGAGCTCACCCGGACCGAGGTCGAGGATCCACGAGGCACCGGACGCGACGGCGGAGTCGACCTGCTCGACCCAGTCGATCGGGGCGACGAGGATCGCGTCCGCGAGCGAACGCGCGAGCTCGGCGTCGAGCTCGCAGCGAGCGGCCCACTCGGCGACCTGCTCGACGGCGTCGGCGAAAGCGGGGTGATGGAATCCGACCTCGGCCGCGACAGGTTCGAAGGTCGGGGCGAAGACCGCACCGCCGCGCTTCTTGGCCTCGCGCTCGCGGGTCTCGGCGGCCGAGATCTGCTCGCAGCGCTGCTGCACGCGCTCGAGTGCGGCGGGCGGGCCCGACAGCACGACGCGACGACGAGCGTTGCGGATGGCGACGACGGCGCCGCGCTCGGCGTCCTGGCCTTCGAAGACGTTGGCGACGATCGCGCGCAGGCGCTCGGGGTCGACGTTGGCGACGGCGAGCATCGGGTACTTGCCGGCGCCGGAGATCAGGCCGCGGCGGCGGCCGACGAGGGTCGCGGCGGCACCGATGAGCTGGGCGATCGCCAGGATTTCGGTGTCCTTGCGGCCGGCAGCGGCGACGGACTCGACGGCGAGGACGCCCTGCGAGTGGCCGATGACCGCGCTCGGTGCGACGGAGTCGACGTCGAGGCCCTGGTTCGCGAGCGCGCGCAGCGCCGCGACCTGAGTGAGGAAGACGCCGGGAAGCGACACGGCGGCGGAGGTGAGAGCGGACTCGGACGGGCCGGCGGGCGCATCGTCCTCGTCGGCGAGTTCGGCCTCGAGGATCCACGCGACGGGGTCGAAGCCCGTCGGCCGGACCACGACGAGATCGCTCGCGACGGGGGCGAGGTGCGCGGCGGCGCGGTTGACCAGGTCGGTGAGGACCGGTTCGAGTCCGTTGTCGCGGCTGAGCTCCTCGAGCGAGGTGAGCCAGGGAGCGCCCTGTCCGCCGAAGGCGAGCGCGTAGGGCTCACCCGCGAGGAGCTTGTCGACCAGGGCACGCGCCGGAGCGGCTGCTGTGGACCGATCGGTGGTGCGTCGTGATGCCTTCGAGTTCCGTCCGTTGTCGCCTGGTGTGGTCTCGTCGATCGTCACGCGTGTGGTTCCTCTCCTGAACACCCCGGCGTCGAGGCTTCGTGTTTCAGCGCTGCGCGCCGGTGTGCTGCTGGACTAGTGGTCCGCTGTTCGGGCACGCCCAGGTTCGCACAGAATCATGAGGGGTTCCTCATGTTTTGTTTCGCACAGTTTGCCCGACACCCCTCTTGCCAGTGATTTCCCTCACAAGCTTCGGCAAAAGTAACCGGTCGGTAACCCGAGTCATTCCTGGCTACGCCGATGTGTGGACGTCCATGAACCCGAGGAATCCCTCACGTTTTTCGTTATCGAATTGTTATCTATTGACGGGCGGCGTGGATCGTGCATCGCAAGATCGAAAACGTGTCGGGCCCACGCGGTAACTTCCGGACGATTCGAACACACATTCGACAGGGGGCGAGATGAGGAAGCGGATCGGATACACGAAGGAACTACTCGAGGAGGCGGTGGCGGCGTCCATCAGCACGGCAGGTGTCCTCCGATATCTAGGACTGCGGGCGGGCGGGGGTTCCTACGTTGTCGTCAACCGAAAGATCGAGGCCTACGGGATCGACACATCCCACTTCCGAGGAATGGCCCACCAGAAGGGGCAACCGGCCCGGAACCGGCTGCACTGGTCGGACGTGCTCACGGTTGCACCGGCCGGTGCGAATCGGAAGGAGACCAAGACACTCAGACGGGCGCTCCTCGAATACGGTCGCGCCCACGAGTGTGAGATGTGCGGTATCGGACCGGAATGGCTCGAATCCCGACTCGCGCTCCATATCGATCACATCGACGGCAATCCGAACGACTCCCGACCGCACAACGTCCGCTTCCTGTGCCCCAACTGCCACAGCCAGACGCCGACGTGGGCAGGCCGAAACATACGTCGCGTTCTCGACGAATCATCCGAACGGATTCCCGGCCGAATCGGATCGAATTCCGACGAGGTGGCGTGATGGCGAGGCCGGTCAAATACACGAAGGAGATGCTGGAAGAAGCGGTTCGGAACTGCGTCAATTTCGCCGAGGTCATGCGGCACTTCGGCCTCAAACCGAATGGCGGACACCACACCCACCTGAGCCGTAGGATCCGCGCACTCGGTATCGACACCTCCCACTTCACCGGGCGACCCCGGACAACCGAGCGCAGACCGTACGTCCGTCACGAGTGGCGCGACCTGCTCATCGAGAAGCCGTACGGCTCTCGGCGCACGAGACCGGATCAGCTCCGACGGGCACTCGTCGAGTACGGACGCCCTTACCGGTGCACCCGATGCGGTATCGAACCCGAATGGAACGGAAGGCCGCTCACCCTGCATGTCGATCACATCGACGGGAACCCCGGCGACTCCCGCCCGGAGAACCTTCGCTTCCTCTGTCCCAACTGTCACAGTCAGACGCCTACCTGGGCCGGACGAAATGTGCAGCACCGTATCGCGCCGGAGTGACATCTATGCCGTATCCTGCTGAGGTCTGGCGCGAGTGGCGGAATTGGCAGACGCCCGGGTTTTAGGTATCCGTGTCTTCGGACGTGGGGGTTCGAGTCCCCCCTCGCGCACCACGTGACCTCACCCACGGTGCACCGACCGGTCTTGGCAGGTCGGTGCACCGTTCGGGTACCGTCGAGGGCGTGTCCGAGCATCGCCCTCCCCGCCGGTTGGCCCTGATCATTCTGGTCCTGGTGGCCGCGGCCGGATGTCTCGGCCTCGGATACTGGCAGTGGGTCCGCTTCGAGGCGGTCGGCGGTACCTATCAGAATCTCGGCTACGCACTCCAGTGGCCCGCCTTCGCCTTCTTCTGCGTCTACGCCTACCGGCGCTTCGTGCGCCTCGAGGCCGAGGAGCAGGAAGCCGAGAGCACCGGCGGGCGACGCCCGTCCGAGCCGGACGAGCCCACCGAGATCCCCGAGGATCTTCTTCCCACCCGTCCGCGCACGCTCGCCGAGGCCCGCGAGCAGGAGGCCGCGGATCCCGACGCACGACAGATCAACGAGTACAACGAGTACCTCGCGCAGCTCGCGCGCAGGTCCGATAGGAGCGCTCAGTGAGCACCACCCCCGAGCAGGCGTCCGGCCAGGCCACCACGCCGCGCGTCGTCAGTGACGCCGACCGGAAGAAGATCCGGTCCGCCCTGCTGCGTTACCGCGTGCTCGCCTACGCGACCGGTATCTGGCTGCTGATCCTCACCGGTGAGATGGTCGCCAAGTACATCATCGGTGTCGAGAACGTGCCGGCCTGGATCGCGATCGTGCACGGCTGGGTGTACGCGGTGTACCTGGTCCTCACCTTCGACCTGTCGATCAAGGTGCGCTGGCCGATCGCCCGCACGGTGTGGACGCTTCTGGCGGGCACCATCCCGTTCCTGTCGTTCTTCGTCGAGCACAAGCGCACCCAGCAGGTGAAGGCCGACTTCGGCGTCTGAACCACCACCTCCACGAGACCTTCACGAACACGAATCGGGCGGATCCCTTCCAGGATCCGCCCGATCTCGTCTGTGCAGCGCGAACTCAGCGGCGCGGCAAGCGCACCACCTGGACGAAGAATTCGTCGATCTGGCGCACCGCGCGTATGAACTGGTCGAGGTCGACCGGCTTCGTCACGTACGCGTTGGCGTGCAGCTTGTAGCTGCGCAGGATGTCCTCTTCCGCGGCCGAGGTGGTGAGGACCACAACGGGAATGTCGGTGAGGTCGTCGTCGGACTTGACGTGTTCGAGGACCTGCCGCCCGTCGTACTTGGGCAGGTTCAGGTCGAGGAGGATCAGATCGGGCCGAGGAGCATCCGCATGCTCCCCGCGCCGGTAGAGGAAGTCGAG
Organism: Rhodococcus gordoniae; assembly: GCF_001646655.1. Classification (GTDB taxonomy): domain Bacteria; phylum Actinomycetota; class Actinomycetes; order Mycobacteriales; family Mycobacteriaceae; genus Rhodococcus; species Rhodococcus gordoniae. The sequence continues at coordinate 21,735 of NZ_LPZN01000012.1, forward strand.
CGCTTCCTCGCCGTCGCGTACCACATGCAGATTGTTGCCGATCTTGTTGTCCTCGAACGCTTCTCGCGTCATCAATTCGTCGCCGGGGTCGTCCTCCACGAGGAGGACGTCGATCGGCCGCCCGGAAACGCTCATGCAGATGCCCCTTTCAGAGCGACTTCGGTTGCAGACATGTCGTCGCCTGCCTTGGGAATCGTAAAGCAGAAACGACTGCCCTCCCGATACTGCGGGTCGAGCCAGATCTCTCCACCGTGGTACTCGACGATCTTGCGGCAGATCGCCAGACCGATACCGGTTCCGGTGTAGACATCCCGGCCGTGCAGCCTCTGGAAGATCACGAAAACCTTGTCGGCGAACTCCTCGGCGATACCGATGCCGTTGTCCTGCACGGAGAACCGCCAGAGTTCGTCGTCTCCCTCGACGATCTCCTCGCAGGCGACGCGGATCTCCACTGGCCGGTCCTCGTGGCGGAACTTGATCGCGTTCCCGATCAGGTTCTGCCACAACATGATCATCAGTGTGGGATCGCCCACGATCGTCGGCAGAGAGTCGGGCCGGAGGATCTTCGCGCCGGATTCCTCGACGGCATGGGAGATATTCGTCAGGGCCGCGTCGAGCGTGACGTCGAGTTCGGTGCGGACGTGCGCATCGCTGACGCGTCCGACCCGAGAGAAGGTCAGCAGATCGTTGATGAGCACCTGCATGCGTTTGGCGCCGTCCACCGCGAACGCGATGTACTGGGTGCCGCGCTCGTCGAGTTTGTCGCCGTACCTCTTCTCGAGAAGCTGGCAGAAGGACGCCACCTTGCGAAGCGGCTCCTGCAGGTCGTGGGAGGCGACGTAGGCGAACTGCTCCAGTTCGGAGTTCGAACGCCGGAGTTCCGTCGCCTGGCTCTCGAGCTGCTCCTCGCGCTCGTGCGCGACCTGCAGTTCGTGCACGATCCGCTCGCGCATGTCCTCGACGTCCCGGCCGAGGGCGTAGATGTCGGCAGGACCCTGAGGTTCGATCTCACGCCCGAAGTTCGCCCCTGCGATCACGGCGCGCGACGCCTGCCGCAGACGCTGGATCGGCCGCACCACGATCATCTGGAGCAGGACGGCGAGGCCCACCCCGGTGAGAAGGAACACCCCGACCATGCCGGCAAGGATCCGATCACGGGTTGCCCGAATGTCCTCGAGTGACTCGATACCTTCCGTCTTGGCCTGCAAGAGATCGGCGTTCTGGACCTCGAATGCCTCGCGGAGACGATCGAATGCGACACGGCCTGCATCGACGGCGGCGGGGTCGACGAAGCGTGGCTCTCCCGGCATCACCGCGGAGACGAGAGGCTCGGCGTACACACGCCGCCATTCGGCGGCGTGGACCTCGATCGACCGGAGGTCGGCGAGCAACTTCGCGTCGTCGCCCACCAGTGTGCGCAACTCGGCAGCGGCCGCAGCTTCCTCCTGCCTGCCTTGCTCGTAGGGGGAGAGGAAGTCGGGATCGGCAGCCAGGATGTATCCGCGGGCGCCGGTCTCCTGGTTCAGAAGTGCACCTTGAAGGCGGTACGCCTCCGCTCGGGCGGGCTGGATGCGATCCCGCACGTAGTTGGAGGCCTCGGTCGTCTCTCGAAGGTAGTAGCTGCCCACCACCGTGCCGACGATCACCAACAGCCCCATCACGCTCAGTACGAGCAGGAACCAGCCCTGGACCGTCATTCGCCGGGACGGAGGGCGACGCGTGTCCCCCGCCTCTGCCGTTGCGTCGCTCTCGGTCATGCGGTGATGATCACTTCCTGTTCCATTGCACGTGGACGACTGCCACGTCGTCGGACAGTCCCCCTCTACTGTCCGCGAGCTTCTCGGCGCCGTCGATGAGGGCGTCGGTGAACTCGGCGGGCGAGAGATGGGCACGTTCGCGCGCGAGCTCGAGAAGTCCTTCCTCGCCGAGTCGTTCCGGTCCCGGTCCGCGGTGGCCCTCGAAGAGTCCGTCGGTGAACAGCACGATCGCGCCGCCCTCGGGCAGATCCATCGTGTGGACGGGCCAGGTGGCCGTTCCCGGCAGCAGGCCCAGAGCAGGGCCGCCGGGGGCTTCCACCCAGTCGACGGTTCCGGCGTGGCGCAGCAGGAGGCCGGGGTGCCCTGCTCTCGTGACTTCCACGGTGCGTCGATCGGCACACATCGTGAGGTTGGTCATGGACGCGAAGAATCTGCTCTCGGTGCGTTCGGCGACGAGGAGTTCCTCGAGTTGCTGCAGCCGCCGGGGACCGTCGACGCCGCTGAGCACGAGCGTGCGCCACGCGATACGGAGCCCCACCCCGAGAGCGGCTTCGTCGGGACCGTGACCGGAGACGTCGCCGATGAGGACGTGCACGGTGCCGTCGTCGGTCTGCACGACGTCGTAGAAGTCGCCGCCGAGCAACGCGGAGGACCGGCCGGGGCGGTAGCGGGTGACGACATCGAAGTCCTGGGCGTCGCGCAGGAGCGGAGACGGGAGCAGACCGCGTTCGAGCCGGGCGTTCTCCTGCGCGTGCAATTGGCTCGCCTGGAGTTCCGCCGCCGCGATCTCGGTCTGCTTCCGCTGTATGGCGTAGCGGACGGCACGGCCGAACAGATCGGGCTCGACGCGTCCCTTGACGAGGTAGTCCTGGGCGCCGACCGAGAGTGCGGCGAGGCCGGTCTGTTCCTCGGCGAGGCCGGTGAGGACGACGATGGGTACCGAATCGGTGATCTCCTGGATGCGCGCGACCGCTTCGAGGCCGCTCGCATCGGGCAGGTGGAGGTCGAGAAGTACGCAATCGGGATGGGATGTGGTGAGTTCGTCGCGGGCCTGCGCGAGTGTCTGAACCCACACGACCGTCATCTCGGGGGCGCTGTCGACCACCAGCTCCTCGACGATGAGTGCGTCACCGGGGTCGTCCTCGATGAGGAGCAACGACGGCGGTTCGACCGACTCACTTTGCGCTCGGTGCATGTCCACTCGGTCGCCCCTCCCTCCCTGGTCGAAAGGGAACATTACAGACTCCACGACACCGTGCTCACAGGGTGGCCACTGAGCGCCGGAGCCACGGCGAATGGACCGATGTGTGCATCTGTCGGCACGATCTTGCATGATGACAAGGTGAACGATCCACTGACCGCGCATCCACATATGACTCTTTCGACAGCTCGCAACGGTTCCGTTGCTGTGCTGTCCGTCAACGGTGAAGTCGACATGACGAGCGCTCCACTGCTCGAGAACGAAGCCTTGGGGTTGCTCGACACCGACATCACCGGACTGATCGTCGACCTCAGCGGTGTTGATTTTCTCGCTTCGATGGGTATCGCTCTGTTGGTCGAGTTGTCCAAGCGTGCTACCGACGCCGTCGGTTTCGCCGTGGTCGCACACGGTAGTGCCACGGCACGCCCGCTCGAGCTCCTCGGCCTCGGAGAGGTCCTGGCGATCCACCCGAAGCTCGACGACGCGCTCGCCGGCCTCGGTGCCTCGCCGGAAGGAGTCTCCGAGTAGGCCGCCGCACCCGACGAACCGAGGAGTCATGTCGTCTGCCCCCGAGGAGTCAGCCTTGCTCTTTCCCGACGAGATCCGTTCGTCGGGTGTGCGAGCCGACCCGACCGAGATTGCAGGCCTGCGGGTCGTCACGAGGCGGTGGCTGGCGAAGCTGCCGCTCGATGAGGACCGACGACAGGACATTCTGCTCGCGAGCTACGAAGCGCTCGCGAATGCCGTCGAGCACGCCTATGCGCCGGACGATGCGCACGGGACCCTCGACTACGAGGCGACCTTCCTGCCCCACGAGGGTGAGGTGCTCGTGCGTGTCAGCGACCACGGTTCGTGGCACGAGGCCGTCGACAGCGACGCCCGGCGTTCACGCGGTCACGGGCTGACACTGATCCGTAATCTGGCCAGCGACGTCCACGTCTCGGCCGGCCCCGAGGGCACGGTCATCGAGATGCGGTGGGCACTCGACGACTCGGAGAAGGCAGAGGGCGACGAACTCTCGTCACACGACGCGGGCTGATCTGCGCGGTAGGCACGCGTCGCACGTTCCCGAAAGCACACGGCCGTGGGAGGAACACGATGTTCCTCCCACGGCCGTTGTCGTCACCCCTGCACGGCGCCGGCCTCTGGTTCGCGGTGCCGAACTGCGGAACCGCGACTCGCACGGGACGCGGAAATCGGTCCGGGCTCGCTGTGCCGGGGCTTCCTCGCAAGGAGGCCGTCGTCGCGGAGGTTGTCGACCGCCTGACGAGAGATGTGCCTGACCGGAGATGTGCCTGACCGGAGATGTGACTGCCCTGACGGGAAGAAGCAGGTGTTCCTCGCTATCGTGGCGGGAACCCTGTGACTTCGACAGGGGGTCCCGCCCGGCACTGCGTACGCGAAGTGGCCGACGCGGGGCGGTGAGTGAGGAGGCGACGATGGCGCTGTGGAACCCACGGGTGGTACTGGACTGGTTACGGGCGGGATATCCCGAAGGGATCCCGGCCAAGGATCATTTCGCGTTGCTGGCCGTTCTCAAACGCCGACTCACGGACGAGGAACTCCTCGAGGCGATCGAGACGGCAGCGGCGACCGCGTCCGAGCACCCGGAGCGGAAGGTGGATCACGACACCCTCCGGAAGATCGTGGCAGGGGTGATCCACGAGGAACCCGACCCGCAGGACGTCGAGCGGGTCCGCGAACTGCTGGTCGCTGCGGGCTGGCCCGTCGTGGGAGGTGAGCTCTCCCGCGGGGACGAGCCGGATGGGCAGATCGCATCCGACCCGACCGCGGTGCCGGCGTCCGATGCCGTTGCCACGCCGCATACCGGCGCTGCGGAACCCCTCCACGAGGAGCGCAGAACGCAGGCCCGCGTGCGTTAACCGGTCGCGGCGAGCGCAGCGAGGGCGGGTACGAGCTGGGCGAGTGCCCGTCCTCGGTGCGACTGCGCGTCCTTCTCGTCCGCGGACAGCTCGGCGGCGGTGCGTTCCTCGCCTTCGGGGCGGAAGACAGGGTCGTATCCGAAACCGTTGTCGCCGCGCGGTTCGCGCACGATACTGCCGCGCCACTCACCGCGCACGACGGTCGTGACGAATCCGTCGTCCGACGGCACGACGAGCGCGCAGGCCGACACGAAGGCGGCCCCGCGCCGCTCGTCCGGCACGTCCTGCAGCTGCCCGAGCAGCAGTGCGGTGTTGGCCTCGTCGTCGCCGTGACGTCCGCTCCAGCGCGCGGACAGCACTCCCGGCATGCCGCGGAGGGCGTCGACCTCGAGACCGGAGTCGTCGGCCACACACGCCATGCCCGTGGCCGCGGCGCCGTCGCGCGCCTTGGCCCCGGCGTTCGCCTCGAAGGTCTCCCCCGTCTCGGGGGCCTCCGGGTAGGGCGGGACGGTGTCGAGGCCTACGAGCTCGATGCCCTCGATCCCTGCGCGGTCGAGCACGCGCCGCAGTTCGCGCAGCTTCTTCGCATTGCGGCTTGCGACCAGCACCCGCACGTCAGACTCCGAACTTCTTCTTGACGGTCTCGGACTCGACCGGCTCGGGAAGAGCACCCGGGTACGGGTCGGCGAGCACCTCGCGCTGGATCCGGCACAGTTCCGCGATCCCGGCGAGCGACGAATCGAGCATCGCGTCGAGCGTGGAGCGCGGGAAGGTCGCACCTTCGCCCGTGCCCTGAACCTCGACGAGGGTGCCCGTCTCGGTCGCGACGACGTTCATGTCGACCTCGGCGCGCACGTCCTCCTCGTAGGGCAGGTCGAGGCGGACACGCCCGTCGACCACGCCGACGCTGACGGCGGCGATCTGGCACGAGATGGGCTGCGGGTCGGCGAGGCGGCCTGCGGCACGCAGGTAGGTGACCGCATCGACCAGGGCGACGTAGGCGCCGGTGATCGCTGCGGTGCGGGTGCCTCCGTCGGCCTGCAGCACGTCGCAGTCGATCGCGATGGTGTTCTCGCCGAGCGCGGCGAGGTCGATGCACGCGCGCAGCGACCGGCCGACCAGGCGGCTGATCTCCTGGGTGCGGCCGCCGAGCTTGCCCTTGACCGACTCGCGTCCGCTGCGGGTGTGGGTGGCGGCGGGGAGCATCGCGTACTCGGCGGTCAACCAGCCGAGCCCGGATCCCCTACGCCACCGCGGGACGCCTTCCTCGGCGCTGGCGGTGCACATCACGCGGGTCTGCCCGAATTCGACGAGCACCGAGCCCGCCGGATGATTGGTGAATCCGCGGGTGATGCGAATGGTCCGGAGTTCGTCGTCCGCTCTGCCGTCTTCTCGTGTCGTCACCCGTCCGAGCCTAGGCGATCGCGGGACGGGCGTTTCAGATGCGGTACACGTCTCCGGCCGAGACCGCGTGGACCGGTCCGGAGTACTCGGCCTTGGCTTCGGCGATGACGTCCTCGCGGGAGGTCCACGGCGGAATGTGGGTGAGGAGGAGTTCGCCGGCACCGGCGAGAGCCGCGATGCGACCGGCTTCGGTTCCGGACAGATGTATCCCCTCCGGGCGTTGCCCGGGTGCGTGGGTCCACGATGCCTCGGCCAGCAGCACATCGGCTCCGCGCGCGAGCTCGACCACCTCGTCGCACATCCCGGTGTCGCCGGTGTAGACGAGGGTGCGACCGGAATCGCTGGAGATACGGAAACCGTAGGCTTCCGGCGGATGATGGACGCGCCCCGGGCAGATGGTCAGGCTCCCGAACCGGATCGGCTCGCCGTCGCCCAGTATCCGGACGTCGAGGGTGTCGCTGACGTCGTCGACCTCGCCGGGGATCTCCGCGGACGCCACGCCGATGCGGTGAGCGGTGCCGGCGGGACCGTAGGTGAGGACCCGCCCCTGCGGCGGGGACGGCGAGTAGCGGCGCCAGACCAACAGACCGGGCAGGTCGAGGCAGTGATCGGCGTGCAGATGGGACAGGAGGATCGACACTTCGCCGGGGTCGGCGTGGCGCTGGAGCGCGCCGAGGACGCCGGGACCGAAGTCGATGACCAGGGGCGGGGTGTCCGGTGCCGTCAGCAGGTAGCCGGAGGCTGCGGAATCCGGCCCGGCCACACTGCCCGAGCACCCCAGAACGGTCATGCGCATATCAGCCATGCTGCCATGCCGAAGGTCCCTCGATGAAGCCAACGCGCGTATTGCGGCGCAGACTCACAGTGGCCGGGAAAGTGTGACGCGCGGATCGTTCGGCCACTTCGCGCGGCCGATCGGCGGGTTGTCGGCGCGGGTGGTCAGCGCGGCACGACCGAGGGAGTGGTGCGACGGGCGCGACGCGCGTCCGCGGACAGCGCCCACGCCGCGAGAACGCCACCGACCGCACCGAAGAAGTGCCCTTCCCAGGAGATCCACGGTTCGCTCGGCAGCACACCCCACAGCATGCCGCCGTAGAGGAACAGCACCACGACTCCCAGCAGGATCTGCCCGGCCTTGCGGGTGAACACACCGCGCACGATCAGATAGGTGAGCCACCCGAAGATCAGGCTCGACGCTCCGATGTGGGTCTCGCCCGAGCCCGCGATCAACCACGTCCCCACTCCTGCGACGACCCAGATGATCGCGGTCGCGGCCAGGCCGCGCCCGATGCCGGAGAGCAGCACCAGGAAGCCGAGGACGAGCGCGGGCACGGTGTTGGCGGTGAGGTGGGCCCAGTCGGCGTGCAGGATCGGCGCGAACAGCACGCCCCACAGCCCGTCGGCGGTGCGGGGTTCGACACCGGCCGCGTCGAGATCGGCGGGGAGCACCGCATCGACGGTCTCGATGCCGTAGAGCATCGCGACGAATCCCCCGATCCACAGGCCGGCACGTTGCCAGATCGGCCGGATACGGGTGTCGGCGCCGGTACCGCTGGGAATGGTCATGGCACCATTCTGCCGTCACATATCGGTCAGCGGCCGAAGACCGAGGGCAGCACGTCGCGATAGGCGGGGATGTCGGCCACCGAGGTTGCGGACAGGATCGCGTCGACGATCGCGCGTTCGACCACCACCGCCGCGGCCTCGCACACCGCGGCGAGGATCGGCAGTTCCGCGGGGAAGGCCGGAATCGACGGCGCGTTGCGCAATGCGTCGGACACGTCGGCGGTACCGGTCGACAGGGCGAAGATCGTGTCGCCGTCCAGCGGGGAATGCGCGGGACGTATCGCGCGTCCCAGCCCGTCGTGTCCGGTGACCGCGACCCGGCGGCACGCCGCCTTCGACAGCGGCGCATCGGTGGCGACCACACCGATCGTGGTGTTGAGGACGGTGCCCTTGTCGCCGAGCGCGCGGGCCGCGGCCAGATCCGACGCCGAGGGCGACGACAGTCCCAGCTCCTCGGCTCGTGCGGCGTCGACGCCCCAGGGCAGGCCGGTCACGGGGTCGAACGCCGAGCCGACGGGATTGGCGACCATCAGCGCCGCCACGGTCACGCCGGCTGCGGGACCGTCCGTGATCCGTACGCTCGCCGATCCGATGCCGCCCTTGAGTGCCCCGGCGCGGGCACCGGTGCCGGCGCCGACGCTGCCGCGGTCGAAGTGCGTGGAGCTGGCGGTGGCCGCGGCGGTGCAGCCGGAATCGGCGGTCGGGCGCGCGGACCACTGCCCCACCGGCAGGTCGAAGATGACGGCGCCGGGGACGATCGGGACGACCGCGCCGGGGGCGCCCATCGGGATCCCCCTGCCGTTCTTCTCGAGATAGCGCATCACGCCGTCGGCGGCGGCCAGCCCGTACGCGCTGCCTCCGGTGAGGAGGACCGCGTCGACACGCTGCACCGAGTGGCTCGGATCGAGCAGGTCGGTCTCCCGCGTGCCCGGTCCCCCGCCGCGCACGTCCACCGACGCGACGGCCGACGGGTCGGCGAGTACGACGGTGCATCCGGTGGCGGCACCCTCGAGGGTGACCTCGGGGTCGAGACGCTGCCAGTGACCGACACTCAGACCCGCCACGTCGAGCAGCGAATCGGTCGGCCCCGGCACGATCACGGCTGCAGCGCCTGGACGAGGGAGTCCTGCATCCACGTCAGCCAGTGGTAGACGTCGAGATGCGGGGCACGCGGATCGTCGTCGTCGAGGACGTCGGGGGTGTCGGCGTCGATGCCGAGGGTGGTGCCGAGCGCGAGCCGCACATCGTTGAGTCCGTACAGCCAGGCCTCGGCCTGTTCGGGATTGAGCACCACCTTGCCGCCGCCTTCGGGCACGGTGCGGAGGATGACCGCGCCGGCGGCGAGCTTGGCATCTATGATGCTCGGTTCGTGCAGGCTCCGCATCGCACCGTTGAGGTCGGCGGCGTCGTCTCCGACATCGGCGACGGCATCGGCGTCGGGGCGGTGGAAGTCGGGCAGGAGGCGGCGCAGCGCCGGGATCTCGGGCGGGGTGGCGTTACCGGTGCGCAGACCGGTCAGCGCCGCGAGGTCGTCCTGCGGGGCCTGTCCGGCGCGTTCCTCGAGCATGCCCAGCACGGAGGACACGAGCGACCGCAGCACCGACGCTTCGTGGGCGTCCATCTCCGACCGGAGCTTGGGCCCGCTGAGCGAGTTCTTCCTGGTCCACTGCCGCACGTCGGTCGGGCCCTCCTGTGGGGATCATTCGTCGCGTTGCATCGTCGCCCACAGTCCGGCGGCGTGCAGACGCTGCACGTCGTGTTCCATCTTGTCACGCGAACCACTCGACACGACGGCCTTGCCCTCGTTGTGGACCTTGAGCATGAGCTCGGTGGCCTTGGCCTTGCTGTACCCGAACAGCTTCTGGAAGATGAACGTCACGTAGTGCATGAGGTTGACGGGGTCGTCCCAGACCACGGTCACCCATGGCTTGTCGACCGCTTCGATCTCCTCGACGATTTCGGCTTCGGCCGGAACGGCCTGTCCTGCCATGACCGGAACGGCCTGGCCGGCCGTCGAGCGGACGTCGAGCGGAGTGGTCGTACTACACGGCGCCATGTTCCCAGGGTACGACTTCGGAGCACCGCGAAAAACCCGGCTCGGAGGCCGTGGCTCTACAGTGATCGGGTGCCCGAAGCCATTCACCCTGCCGGTCGTCCCGGCACCGCACTGTTCACGGACATGTACGAGTTGACCATGCTCGAGGCTGCCCTGGCGGACGGCACGGGCGACCGCCCGTGCGTCTTCGAGGTCTTCGCCCGGCGTCTTCCCCCGGGCCGGCGATACGGCGTCGTCGCGGGCACCGCACGGTTGATCGAGGCACTCGAATCTTTCCGGTTCGACGAGGCCGAACTCGGACTCGCGGCCGGTTTCCTCGCTCCGCGGACCGTCGAGTGGCTGCGCGACTTCCGGTTCTCCGGCGACATCGACGGCTACCGCGAGGGCGACTTCTACTTCCCCGGCTCGCCGATCCTGTCGGTGAGCGGCACCTTCGCCGAGTGCGTGCTGCTCGAGACGCTGACCCTGTCGATCTTCAACCACGACAGTGCGATCGCCTCGGCGGCCGCGCGCATGGTGAGTGTGGCCGACGGCCGCGCGCTCATCGAGATGGGTTCACGGCGCACCCACGAGGAAGCGGCGGTCGCCGCGGCGCGCGCCGCCTATCTCGCCGGTTTCGACTCGACGTCCAATCTGCAGGCCGCGCAACGGTACGGCATTCCCGCGGCGGGTACCGCCGCGCACGCGTTCACCCTGCTGCACACCACGACGGAGGGCCGCGACGAGGCGTCCGCCTTCCGCAGCCAGGTCGAGAGCCTCGGCGTGGGGACGACCCTGCTGGTGGACACCTACGACATCACCGAGGGCGTGAACACCGCGATCGCGGTGGCCGGCCCCGAACTCGGCGGGGTGCGCATCGATTCGGGTGATCTCGGTGTGCTCGCGCGCCAGGTGCGCGAGCAGCTCGACAAGCTCGGCGCGACCGGCACGAAGATCGTGATGTCCGGTGATCTCGACGAGTACGGCATCGCGGGTCTGCGGGCGGAGCCGGTCGACGCGTACGGGGTGGGCACGTCGGTGGTCACCGGTTCCGGTGCCCCGACCGCCGGGATGGTCTTCAAGCTCGTGGAGGTCGACGGTCTCCCGGTCGAGAAGCGCAGCGCGGCGAAGGAGTCCCGAGGGGGCGCGAAGAAGGCCGTGCGGTACGCGCGGCGAACCGGCACGCTCGTCGAGGAGGTCGTCTATCCCGCGCGGGCCGAGCAGGTTCCGCCGGGCGAGGGTTCGCAGGTCCACCCGCTGATGATCCCGCTGATCCGCGGCGGCGAACCGGTCGACGATCTGCCTACCCTGGAGGAGAGCCGGGAGTTCCTCCGCCGGAGCATGGTGAGTCTGCCCTGGGAGGGTCTGACGCTCTCGGCCGGGGATCCCGCAATCCCCACCCGTTTCGTCCGTGAGAGGTGAGTGCGATGCGCGCACTACTGGTCGTCGACGTCCAGAACGACTTCTGCGAGGGCGGTTCGCTCGCCGTGGTCGGCGGGTCGCAGGTGGCGTCCGACATCACCCGTCTGCTGCAGGTGCGCGGTGACGACTACGCGCACATCGTCGCCACCCGCGACCACCACGTCGATCCGGGAGAGCACTTCTCTCCCGAACCCGATTTCGTCGACTCGTGGCCGCCGCATTGCCGGGCGGGCACGCCGGGCGCCGACTTCCATCCGGAACTGACCACCGACCGGTTCGAGGCGATCTTCTCGAAGGGTGCTTCCGACGCGGCCTATTCGGGATTCGAGGGAGTCGACGACGACGGCACGGCGCTGGTGTCGTGGTTGCGCGACCGCGACGTGAGCGATGTCGACATCGTCGGTATCGCCACCGACCACTGCGTGCGGGCCACCGCGCTCGACGCGATCGCGGAGGGTTTCGGGGTCCGGGTGCTGCTGCCCTACACGGCAGGGGTGTCGGAGACGACGATCCGCGACGCGCTCGAGCGGATGCGGCAGGCCGGCGTCGAGCTGCTCACCGAGGTCCCGGATATCACGGAAGTCACAGGTCGCGGGGCCGCAGACCGAACGTGACGGTGGAGACCGATACCCTGTGCCGGTGCCGGATCTCCCCGAAGTCCCAGAATTGCTGCGAACCGCGGTACACGCGCTGGGTGGTAGGGAGCGGCGCAATCAGCTGACGATGGCCTCGGCCGTCGCGCACAGCATCGACACCGGCGAACACCTCGCCGTGCAGGCCGGCACGGGTACCGGCAAGTCGCTGGCCTATCTCGTGCCGAGCATCCGGTATGCGGTGAAGACGGGCCGCACGGTGGTGGTCTCCACGGCGACCATCGCGTTGCAGCGGCAGCTCGTCGAGCGCGACCTGCCGCGGCTCGCCGATGCCCTCACCGGCTCCCTCGGCCGGCGCCCGCGTTTCGCGATCCTCAAGGGGCGCGGAAACTACCTGTGCCTGAACAAGATCCACACCGGCCTCGCCGAGGAGACCCCCGACGCCGAACTGTTCGACGCGTTCGCCCTCTCCCGCATCGGCCGCGAGGTGCGCCGGGTGACCGAGTGGTCGTCCACCACCGAGACCGGCGACCGCGACGACCTCTCCCCCGGCGTCTCCGATCAGGCCTGGCGCCAGCTCAGCGTCACCGCGCGCGAGTGCCTCGGCAAGTCGCGGTGCCCGGTGGGAGAAGACTGCTTCGCCGAGATCGCGCGCGCGGAGGCCGCACAGGTCGACGTGGTCGTCACCAACCACGCGCTCCTCGCGATCGACGCGATCACCGGCATCTCGATCCTGCCCGAGCACGATGTCGTGGTCGTCGACGAGGCCCACGAACTCGTCGACCGCGTCACGAACGTCGCCACGGCCGAACTGTCGTCGGGCACGGTGTCGGCGGCCGCGCGGCGCTGCGTCAAGCTCGTCGAGGACGAGGAGATCGACCGGCTCGAAGGCGCCGCCGAGAACTGGGAGTCGTTCCTCGACGAGCTTCCCGCGGGTCGCTGGGACGACCTGCCCGAGGGTGCCGCGGCCGCGCTGGCCTCGATCCGCGACGCCGCCTGGGCCGTGCACACGGCGATCGGACCGGCCAAGCCCGGCACCGATCCCGAGGTCGCCGCCGCGCGCAGCCAGGCACTGGCGGAGATCGACGAGGTACACGACTGCGCGGTCCGGGTGCTCACGACCTTCGAGCAGCGCGATCCCTCGCAGCGACCCGACGTCGTGTGGCTGGCCGTCGACGAGTTCCGCGGCAACGTCCGCCGCACCGTGCGGGTCGCGCCGCTGTCGGTCGGTGGGCTCCTGCGCAGCCGGTTGTTCGGCGAGTCGACCGTCGTCCTCACCTCCGCGACCCTCACGGTCGGCGGATCGTTCGACGGCCTGGCGGTCAACTGGGGTCTACCGCCGCAGTCGCCCGCGCGCAGCGACACCGCCGCCGCGTCCGGTGCCGAACCACCGTCCGACAAGGGCGATCTCGCGTGGAACGGCATCGACGTCGGCTCGCCCTTCGACCACGCGAAGGCCGGGATCCTCTACATCGCCAAGCATCTGACACCACCCGGCCGCGGCGGCCTGCCGCCTTCGCATCTGGACGAGATCGCCGAACTCGTCACCGCAGCCGAGGGCCGGACACTCGGATTGTTCTCCTCGATGCGCGCCGCGAAGGCCGCCACGGAGGCGCTACGCGAGCGCCTCGACACACCGATCCTGTGCCAGGGCGACGACGCCACCGGCGCGCTGGTCGAGAAGTTCGCGGCCGACGAGGCGACGAGCCTGTTCGGCACCCTGTCGTTGTGGCAGGGCGTCGACGTCCCGGGCCCGTCGTTGTCGCTGGTGATCATCGACCGGATCCCGTTCCCCCGGCCCGACGATCCGCTGCTGGTCGCCCGGCAGCGCGCCGTCGAGGCCCGCGGTGGCAACGGGTTCATGGCGGTCGCCGCCAACCACGCCGCCCTTCTGCTCGCGCAGGGGGTGGGGCGATTGCTGCGCAGCACCGACGACCGGGGTGTGGTGGCGGTACTCGACTCGCGCCTGGCGACCGCGCGGTACGGCGGCTATCTGCGCGCGTCGCTGCCGCCCTTCTGGGAGACCGCCGATCCTGCGGTGGTCCGCCGGGCACTCACGCGTCTGCGGGAGTGAGCACCCGGCGGGTCCCGACTCTCACGGGAGCGCGACCATGCCGAGCTCGGCGGGCGAGGCGAGCAGTCCGTGCCGGGGCAGCACCCGCACCGTGTACCCGACGGCGCCGGCGAGCGGCAACGGCACCGTCGCGGTGAACTCCTCCCCCAGCGGATCGGAACCGATGTGCTCCATCGGCACGGTGACGGGGTCGCTGAGCACGTCGTCGGAGCCCACACGTCCGACCACGGCCTGCACCTCCACGTCCTCCGGGGCCAGGTCGCCGAGTTGCACGTGCGCGGTCAGCCCCAGCGGCAGACCGATCTGCGGAACCTCCGGAATCGGAGTCGAATCCACCTGCGCGACACGCACTCCCGGCCAGGAGGCGTCGATGCGGTGCCGGTACTCGGCCACCGCCCGCGCCCCCGCGTAGTCATCGGCCGTCACCTCCGCGGCCGCGGCGGCAGCGGGGATGTAGTAGTCGACGGCGTAGTCGCGCACCATCCGCGAGGCGAGCACCTTCGGACCGAGATTCTCGAGCGTGTGGCGCACCATCTCGATCCAACGTGCCGGCACACCGTCGGGGTCGCGGTCGTAGAAACGCGGCAGCACGGAGCGTTCGAGCAGTTCGTACAGGGCGGCGGCCTCGAGGTCGTCGCGACGGGTGTCGTCGACACCGTCTGCAGTGGGGATGGCCCAGCCGTTCTCGCCGTCGAACATCTCGTCCCACCATCCGTCGCGGATGGACAGGTTGAGGCCGCCGTTGAGGGCCGACTTCATGCCCGACGTGCCACACGCCTCGAGTGGGCGCAGCGGGTTGTTCAGCCACACGTCGCAACCCCAGTACAGATAGCGGGCCATCGACATGTCGTAGTTGGGCAGGAAGACGATGCGGTGCCGCACGTCGTACTCGTCGGCGAACCGCACGACCTGCTGGATGAGCGCCTTGCCGCCGTCGTCGGCAGGGTGGCTCTTACCGGCGACGACGAGCTGCACGGGTCGTTCGTCGTCGAGCAACAGGGTGCGCAGCCGTTCGGGGTCGCGCAGCATCAGCGTGAGGCGCTTGTAGGTCGGCACGCGCCGCGCGAACCCGACGGTGAGCACGTTCGGATCGAAGACCGACTCGATCCAGCCCAGTTCGGCGTCGGTGGCACCGCGTTCGATCCACGACTCGCGCAACCGGCGACGCACTTCGGCGACGAGCTGGGCGCGCAGCGCGTTCCGGGTGGACCACAGTTCCTTGCGATCGATGGCCTGGAGCAGTTCCCAGCCGCGGGCCTCCTCGACGCGATCGGGTCCGGCGAGGCGGTTGGCGAGCGCGATCCATTCGCGTGCGGCCCAGGTGGGGGCGTGCACGCCGTTGGTGACCGAGCCGATCGGCACCTCGGCGGCGTCGAATCCGGGCCACAGTCCCTCGAACATGCCGCGGCTGACCTCGCCGTGCAGTTTCGACACGCCGTTGCAGCGCTGGCCGAGACGCAGGCCGAGATGGGCCATGTTGAACACGTTCGGGTTGCTCTCGCGCCCGAGGGCGAGAATGCGATCGACGGTGAGGCCGGGCAGCAGCGCCGACTCGTTCTCACCGTTGGTTCCCGAGAAGTAGTGGCGCACCAGATCGATCGGGAAGCGGTCGATGCCCGCGGGCACGGGGGTGTGCGTCGTGAAGACGGTGCCTGCGCGCACCGCGGCGAGCGCCTCGTCGAAGTCGAGTCCGGAGCCGGTGACGAGTTCGCGGATGCGTTCGGCTCCGAGGAATCCCGCATGCCCTTCGTTCATGTGGAAGACGTCGGGGTCGGGCAGGCCGTGGATGCGCGTGTAGGCACGCACCGCGCGAACACCGCCGACGCCGGCGAGGATCTCCTGCTTGATCCGGTGATCCTGGTCGCCGCCGTAGAGGCGGTCGGTGACCCCGCACAACTCCTCGTCGTTGGAGGGGATGTCCGAGTCGAGCAGCAGCAGCGGCACCCGCCCCACCTGGGCGATCCAGATCCGCGCGTCGAGTGTCCGTCCGCCGGGTACGGCGACCTGCACGAGCGCGGCGGTGCCGTCGGCCTCGGTGAGCAGGCGCAGCGGCAGACCTTGCGGGTCGTAGGAGGGATAGTGCTCCATCTGCCAGCCGTCGGCGCTGAGCGACTGCCGGAAGTAACCGGAGCGGTAGAGCAGGCCGACGCCGATGAGCGGCAGGCCGAGATCGGAGGCGGCCTTGAGGTGGTCGCCGGCAAGGATGCCCAGGCCGCCGGAGTAGTTCGGCAACACCTCGGTGACACCGAACTCCATCGAGAAGTAGGCGATGCCGGCGGGCAGAGTCGTGCCGCGTTCCTGCTGTTCCTGGAACCAGCGGGGGCGGGCGAGGTAGTGCTCGAGGTCGGCCGCCGCGGCGTCGAGACGGGCGAGGAAGTCGCCGTCCTCGGCGAGCGCATCGAGGCGGGCGGGCGGCACCTCGCCGAGCAGCCGGACGGGATCGTTGCTGCACCGGCGCCACAGCTCCGGGTCGACCGATTCGAACAGGTCCTGGGTCTGCGGGTGCCACGACCATCTCAGGTTCGCGGTCAGGGCTCCCAGCGCGGCCAGCCGCTCGGGAAGATGGGCTCGTACAGTGAACCGGCGCAGTGCTTTCACGGGGTGCACACTACCCACCGGGGACGCTCCGTGACGGACGGGCGGATCTCACGTACCGGCATCCGCGCCGGTCGCGCAGAGATCCCCCGGCAGACGGGAAGGCCTCGCGACGTGCACACCGCGTGGCCTTCACTCCCACGGCCCGGTCACCAGAAGTGAACGCAGAGTTACAGATATTTTCGGTGTGGCACCGGGGATCCTTCGCGGGTCCCGCCGCATGCACAGCCGTGCGCCGCGACCTCCATTACGGTGGTGCGAGACACGGTCGTTGCCCCCATCGGCCCTGCTCGTCCACCCGGACCCGCACGGAACGGAGCTAGTGTGACAGGTCGGCTCGCCATCGACGACGTACAACCCTCCATCGACGGAGGGCGTTATCCGACGAAAGCGGTCGTCGGGGAGGTGGTGCCGGTCTCCGCCGTCGTATGGCGCGAGGGCCACGACGCGATCGCCGCGACACTCGCGGTCCGAGGACCGGCCGACGACCCCGACTCCGCGGGCAAACTGGTGCGGATCCCCATGGTCCCCGGGAGTGAACCCGACACCTTCCACGCCACCTTCTCCCCCACGAGCGTCGGTGCATGGACCTACCGGGTCGAGGCGTGGAGCGACCCGGTGGCGACCTGGCGACACGCGGTCACCGCGAAGATGGACGCCGGGCAGGATGCCACCGAACTCGCCAACGATCTCGAGGTCGGGGCACGGACCTTCGAGAAGGCCGCGAAGGGCGCTCCCCGCGGCAGCCGACCCGCCCTGCTCGCGGTCGCGCTGTCGCTGCGGTCCGACCGTCCGCTGCCCGAGCGCGTCGCCCCCGCCTTCTCCCCCGACGTCACCGAGATCCTCCGCGCTCATCCGCTCCGCGAACTCGTCACGCGTGGAAGGGCGTTCACAGCGTTCGCCGATCGTCGCCGCGCACTGTTCGGTTCGTGGTACGAGTTCTTTCCGCGGTCCACCGGAGGGTGGCACGAGGACGGAACCCCGCGGCACGGCAACTTCTCCACCGCCGCCGCCGATCTGCCGCGCATCGCGGCGATGGGCTTCGACGTCGTCTATCTGCCCCCGATCCATCCGATCGGCAAGATCAACCGCAAGGGACCGAACAACACGCTCGTCGCCGGTCCGCACGACGTCGGGTCGCCGTGGGCGATCGGCTCCGACGAGGGCGGTCACGACGCGATCCACCCCGAACTCGGCACCGAACAGGACTTCCGCGATTTCGTCGCCCGCGCGAAGGAACTCGATCTCGAGGTCGCCCTCGATCTCGCTCTGCAGTGCGCTCCCGACCACCCGTGGGCGCGGGAGCATCCGGAGTGGTTCACCGTGCTGCCCGACGGCACGATCGCGTACGCGGAGAACCCGCCGAAGAAATACCAGGACATCTATCCCATCAACTTCGACGACGACCCGGACGGCATCTACGCCGAGGTCCTGCGCGTGGTCCGGCACTGGATCCGGCTGGGCGTCGACATCTTCCGCGTCGACAACCCGCACACCAAGCCCCCGAGCTTCTGGGAGCAGCTCATCGCCGAGGTCAAGCACACCGATCCGGACGTGCTGTTCCTGTCGGAGGCGTTCACCCGTCCGGCCCGCATGTACGGGCTCGCGCGGCGCGGATTCACCCAGTCCTACACGTATTTCACGTGGCGGGTCGCGAAGTGGGAGCTCACGGAGTTCGGTACCGAGATCGCCGCGAAGGCGGACGAGGCGAGGCCGAACCTGTTCGTGAACACCCCCGACATCCTGCACGAAACCCTGCAGCACGGCGGGCCGGGCATGTTCGCGTTGCGGGCGGCGCTCGCCGCCACCCTGGCGCCGTCCTGGGGTGTCTACTCGGGTTACGAACTGTTCGAGCACCTCGCGGTGCGGCCGGGCAGCGAGGAGTATCTGGACTCGGAGAAGTACCAGTTGCGGCCGCGACGGTTCGACGAGGCGCGCCGGCGCGGCGAGTCGCTCGAACCGTGGCTGACCACCCTCAACCGCATCCGGCGG
The DNA here is from genome assembly GCF_001646655.1 of Rhodococcus gordoniae. GTDB lineage: Bacteria > Actinomycetota > Actinomycetes > Mycobacteriales > Mycobacteriaceae > Rhodococcus > Rhodococcus gordoniae. The sequence continues at coordinate 40,257 of NZ_LPZN01000012.1, forward strand.
GCTCATCCGGCTCTGCAGCAACTACGCAACATCACCTTCCACCACGTCGACAACGACGCCCTGATCGCCTACTCGAAGTTCGATCCGTCCACCGGCGACTGCGTGCTCACGGTGATCAATCTCAACCCCTACGGAGCCGAGCAGGGCACCGTCTGGCTCGACATGCCGGCGATCGGACACGACTGGCAGGACCATTTCCCCGTTTACGACGAGGTGAGTGGGGAACAGTACTCGTGGGGACAGGCCAACTATGTGCGCCTCGAGCCGTGGCGGGCGGTGGCGCACATCCTGACACTGCCCCCGATCGGCATCCCCACCCGCACAACGCTCGCCTACAGGAGGCAGTCGTGACCGTGCCGCCCCAGACGCCGGGCGCCGAGGTGCCGCGCCGGCGCCACAGCCCGCGACCGGAGGATCTGGCGCTGCTCGCCGCCGGTGAGCACCACGATCCGCACGCGGTGCTCGGCGCCCACCCGCACCCGGAGGGGACGGTCATCCGAGCGCTGCGGCCCGGGGCCGAGAAGGTCGCCGCCCGCATCAGCGGCCGCGATCATCCGCTCGAACCCGTGGGAGAGGACGTCTTCAGCGCCCTGATCCCCGTCTTCGATCTCGCCGACTACCGCCTGGTGGTGACCTACCCGTTCGAGCACGTCGAGGTCGTCGCGGACGGTTACCGCTTCATGCCGACGCTGGGCGAACTCGACCGGCACCTGCTGAGCGAGGGCCGGCACGAACGTCTGTGGGAAGTGCTCGGGGCACATCCGCAGACCTACGAGACCCCCGACGGCCCGGTGACGGGCACCTCGTTCGCCGTGTGGGCGCCGGGAGCACGCGGAGTCACCGTCGTCGGCGACTTCGACGGCTGGGGTGGGCGCACCGCCCCCATGCGGGTGCTCGGATCGAGCGGTGTCTGGGAGGTCTTCCTGCCCGGCATCGAACCGGGTGCGCTCTACAAGTACCGGGTGCACGGCCGCGACGGGTCGATCCGCGACAAGGCCGATCCGATGGCGTTCGCCACGGAGGTACCGCCGGCGACGGCGTCGAAGGTCACCGAGAGTCGCTACACCTGGAACGACGAGGACTGGATCGCGACCCGCGAGAAGTCGCAGCCCTGGCAGGAACCGATGGCGGTGTACGAGGTGCACCTCGGTTCGTGGCGCCCGGGCCTGAACTACGCCGAACTCGCCGACCAGCTGGCCGAGTACATCCTCGGGACCGGTTTCACCCACGTCGAGTTGCTGCCGGTCGCCGAGCATCCTTTCGGCGGGTCGTGGGGCTACCAGGTCACCTCCTACTACGCCCCGACCTCACGGTTCGGCAGCCCCGACGAGTTCCGCGCGTTCGTCGACCGTCTCCACGCCGCCGGGATCGGCGTGATCATGGACTGGGTGCCCGCCCACTTCCCCAAGGACGAGTGGGCCCTCGCGCGGTTCGACGGCAGCCCCCTGTACGAACATCCCGATCCGCGCCGCGGTGAGCAGCTGGACTGGGGTACCTACGTCTTCGACTACGGCCGGCCGGAGGTGCGCAACTTCCTCGTCGCCAACGCCCTGTACTGGATCGAGGAGTTCCACATCGACGGTCTGCGTGTCGATGCGGTCGCCTCGATGCTGTATCTCGACTACTCGCGTCCCGAGGGCGGATGGACACCGAACATCTACGGCGGACGCGAGAACCTCGAGGCCGTGGCCTTCCTGCAGGAACTCAACGCCACCGTCCACAAGCACTACCCGGGGATCGTCACCGTCGCCGAGGAATCGACGTCCTGGCCGGGCGTGACCCGCCCGACGAATGTGGGCGGGCTCGGGTTCAGCATGAAGTGGAACATGGGCTGGATGCACGACACCCTCGGCTATCTCGGCCGCGACCCGGTGCACCGTACCTATCACCATCACGAGATCACGTTCTCGCTCGTGTACGCGTGGAGCGAGAACTTCGTGCTGCCCATCAGCCACGACGAGGTCGTCCACGGCAAGGGCACGCTGTGGACGCGCCTGCCGGGCGACGACGCGACGCGTGCCGCCGGTCTGCGGTCGATGCTCGCCTACATGTGGGCGCATCCGGGCAAACAGTTGCTGTTCATGGGCCAGGAGTTCGGGCAGGTCGCCGAGTGGTCGGAGGAACGTGGGCTCGACTGGTGGCAGCTCGACGAGCCGCTCCACGCCGGCATCCACCGTCTGGTGTGCGACCTCAACGGCATCTACCGCTCGCATCCGGCGCTCTACACGCTCGACACCACACCCGGCGGGTATTCGTGGATCGACGCGAACGACGCCCACAACAACGTCCTGTCGTTCCTGCGCTACGGCAGCGACGGCTCGGTGGTAGCGTGCCTGCACAACTTCTCGGGCACGACCTACGCCGACTATCGTGTCGGATTGCCCGAACCGGGCACGTGGGAGGAAGTCCTCAACACGGACGCCACCGACTACCAGGGCAACGGAGCAGGTAACTTCGGTGCCGTGGAGGCGGGCGAGCACTCGTGGCACGGACGCCCCGCATCGGCTCGGGTGACCTTGCCTGCGCACGGCGCGATCTGGTTGTCGCTGCGGAGGTGACGCTGCCCGACGACAGGAGCACAACGACATGCGACGGACGCACCGGTTCACGCGACTGGTGGTGCCCGCACTGACCGTCGTCCTGCTGGCGGGATGCGCCCAGCAGATCGAAGGAACGGCGGTGTCGATCTACGACAACCCCTTCACCGTGGCGGGTCTGCCCGTCACCTCCGGGGCGTCGGGTCCGCGCAGCGGGGTGCCCGATGCGGCCGTGGAGATCGAGAACACCGACGGCGGCCCCGTCGACGTCCTCGCCGGCAACGCGATCGCCGACATCGAGGAGTACTGGCGTCAGGAGTTCGCGTCCGTCGCCCGCGGCACCTTCCGCCCGGTCGAGACGATCGTGTCGTGGGATCCGTCCGAACGACGGGGTCCGCGGTTCTGCGGCAAACCCACCTACGACTTCATCAATGCGGCCTACTGCAGTGGCGGCGACGAGATCGGCTGGGACCGCACCTTCCTCATGCCGCAGCTCATCGACAGCTTCGGTCCGATGGCTGCGGTGACGGTCCTCGCCCACGAGTACGGGCATGCCGTCCAGCACACGGCGGGTCTGGTCGCCGAGGACGATCCCGGCATCGTGTTCGAGCAGCAGGCCGATTGTTTCGCCGGCGCCTTCATGCGGCACGTCGCGGAGGGACGCGCGACGCACTTCCAGCTCGACACCTCGGACGGACTCAACAACGTGCTCGCGTCGATGGTGCTCTTCCGCGACGTCGACCCGAACGATCCCGACTCGATCCACGGCTCCGCCTTCGAGCGCGTGACGGCCGTGCAGATCGGTTTCACCGACGGGACCGCCGCGTGTGCGCGCATCGACGCCGCCGAGATCGAGTCGCGTCGCGCCGACCTGCCGCAGTACTACGACAGCGCGGACGACGGCGAGCTGCCGGTCACCGGCGAATCGGTCGAGGCGATCTTCGAGTCGTTCCATCAGGTTTTCGATCTCGGGGCTCTGCCGCGGCTCGATCTGGCGGGTGCCGACCTCGCCTGCGCGGACGCGCAGGCCACCTCACCGGTGTCGTACTGCCCCGCGACGAACACCGTGGGCGTCGACATGGAAGCACTCTCGGAGCGCGGGACGGCCGCCCCGTCGGGAAGCGGGTTCGATTCCGGTGTCCGCGGCGACTACAACGCCTACGTGCTCGTCGCGTCGCGTTACGCCCTCGCGGTGCAGAAGGAGGCGGGGCAGTCGCTCACCGAGCCGCGCACGGCACTGCGGGCCGCCTGCCTGTCCGGGGTGATCAGCGCGGCGCTGAGCCCGGACAGCACCGTCGCGTCGAACGTCGACCCGAGCCGGGTACTGGTGTGGCTGTCCCCCGGCGACCTCGACGAAGCGGTTTCGGGTCTGCTCACCGACGGTCTCGCGGCGAGCGACGTCAACGGCAACACGGTGCCGAGCGGGTTCGCGCGGGTGGACGCCTTCCGCACCGGGGTCCTCGGCGGTGAGGCGGCCTGCAGCGGGCGCTACCGCTGAGACGACACCGGCCGCTCACCCGGAGGGTGAGCGGCCGGTACGACGGGTCGATGACGGATCAGTACAGCGCCATCGCGAGCTTGCGACGCGACGCCACCACAACCGGGTCGGCGGCGTCGAACAACTCGAACAGTTCGAGGAGCCGGGTGCGTGCCGCGGTTCGTTCGTCCCCGGCGCTGCGACGCACGAACTCGATGAGACGACCGAACGCCGCCTCGGGTTGCTGCGCGAACAGTTCGGCGTCGGCCGCCGCGAACTGTGCTTCCAGATCGGTCGGCGCGGCATCGGCTCGCTCGACCGCATCCTCGGGGAGGATGCTCGCGCGGGCCAGGAAACGCACCTGGCGCAGAGCGGCCTGAGCCTCGGTGTTACCCGGCTCGGAATTGAGGACGAGCTGGTAGGCAGCCTCGGCGCCTTCGAAGTCGCCGTTCTCGAGCGCCTGCTCGGCAGCCTCGAGACGCGGATCGACGGGTTGCTCCTCCGGCTCGGCGCCGGGCGGGCCCGACAGCTTGCCGGCGACCGCGTTCCGAATGGCATCGAGCCACTGACGCAGCGCGGGTTCGGGCTGGACGCCCTGGAAGTCGGCGAGCGGCTGCCCGGCGGCGATCGCGACGACCGTGGGCACCGACTGCACACCGAACGCCTGGGCGATGCGTGGGCTCGCGTCGACGTCGACCTTCGCGAGGACCCACGCACCGCCGGCTTCGTTCGCGAGCTTCTCGAGGACTGGTGAGAGCTGCTTGCACGGCTCACACCAGGTGGCCCACAGGTCGACGATCACGGGCACCTGCATCGAACGCTGCAGCACCTCGGTCTCGAACGTCGCTTCGGTGACCTCCACGATCGGGGCGAGGGTACCGGGCGCGGCGCCGTCGCCACCGGCAGGAGGCGGAGGCGGCGCGGTGGCCCTCTCCTTGAGCGGTGAGAGATCCACCGCGCCGGACATCGCCGCGGCGACGGCGGCAGAAGGTGCTGGACGGGAACCGGGTCGAGTCACGTCCACCAGTTTGTCACGAGCGACCGGGATCGTGCTGCGCGGTCCGAGGGTGCGACCGCGAGGTCAGGCGTTGACCGTGGCTTGGTCGCGGGTCGCGGGAGCGGACAGCTCCCCGAGGCGGCCGGTGCGCACGGCCCAGCGCTCGAAGACGATGGTGCCGAAGGGCGGAACACTCGAGACGAGGGCGAGGAAGGTGGTCTTCAGGTCCCACTTCAGCTGCAGAGCGGTGAGGAGGGCGAGGGCGACGAACGGGATGAACCCGGCGACTCCGTGCACCATGCCCGGGATGGCGATCGCCTCTTCGTATCCGAGCACCCACTTGAAGAACATCGCGATCAGCAGGGCGAGCCAGGTCACGGCCTCCCAGATCGCGACGAGGCGGAAACGCTTCGCGGGCGTGGACAGGTCGAAGATGTTCGTCATGAGCCCCATTGTGCAGGAGCTTCTACGACGGCCCGTAGTGCCGTGAGAGACATCACGGCCCCGACGCGACGCGCCGGGGCCGTATTCGTGCTCTCGGAATACGTCAGGCCTTGGGCACCCGCACGATGAGGGCGTCGCCCTGGCCGCCGCCACCGCACAGGGCAGCCGCACCGACGCCGCCACCGCGGCGCTTCAGCTCGAGCGCGAGGTGCAGCACGATGCGCGCACCCGACATGCCGAGCGGATGGCCGAGCGCGATCGCACCGCCGTTGACGTTCACCTTCGCCGGATCGATGCCCAGCTCGCGGGCCGAGACGATGCCGACGGCGGCGAACGCCTCGTTGATCTCGACGAGGTCGAGATCGGCCGGGTCGATGCCCTCACGCTCGCAGGCCGTGGCGATCGCCCGTGCCGGCTGCGACTGCAGCGTCGAGTCCGGTCCGGCGACGACACCGTGGCGGCCGATCTCGGCGATCCAGCTCAGGCCGAGCTGTTCGGCCTTGGCCTTGCTCATCACGACGACCGCCGCGGCACCGTCGGAGATCTGCGAGGCCGAACCGGCGGTGACGGTGCCGTCCTTCGAGAAGGCGGGACGCAGCGCCCCGAGCGATTCGGCGGTGGTCTCCGGGCGGATGCCCTCGTCGGCGGCGAAGACGATCGGCTCGCCCTTGCGCTGCTTGATCGACACCGGCACGACCTCGTCGTCGAACAGGCCGTCCTTCCAGGCTCGGGCGGCGTTCTGGTGCGAGGCGGCGGCGAAGGCGTCCTGCTCGTCGCGGGAGACGAAGCGATCGCCGGAGTTGGCCGACTCGGTGAGGTTGCCCATCGCCTGGTCGGTGAAGATGTCGTGCAGGCCGTCGTAGGCCATGTGGTCGCGCAAGGTCACATCGCCGTACTTGAAGCCGGCGCGGGACCCCTCGAGCATGTGCGGGGCCCGGCTCATCGACTCCTGGCCGCCGGCGACGACGACGTCGAACTCGCCCGCGCGGATCAGTTGGTCGGCCATCGCGATCGCGGTGATACCGGACAGGCACACCTTGTTGATGGTCAGCGCCGGCACGTTCATCGGGATGCCGGCGGCGACGGCGGCCTGCCGGGCCGGGATCTGGCCGGCGCCGGCGGTGAGCACCTGGCCCATGATGACATATTCGACCTGCTCAGGGGCCACACCGGCGCGCTCGAGCGCACCGGAGATCGCCACGCCACCGAGATCCGATCCGGAGAAATCCTTGAGCGAACCCTGCAGACGCCCCATGGGCGTACGGGCTCCGGCGACGATGACAGAACTGCTCACGGGACATTCCTCCGAAAGATCGGCATGTGATCGGAAAACTCCACCGGTATTCACCTGAATCCCGGTAGGAGTGCACTCAACGGTACCGCTACCGTCTAGAGCATGACCGAGACCTCTCCCACATCCTCTCCGGCAGCGTCCGTTCTCGCTTCCGGGCTCGTCACCGCCATCGACCACGTCGGCATCGCAGTTCCCGACCTCGATGCCGCTCTCACCTGGTACGCCGAGAACCTCGGCCTCGTGTCCACCCACGAGGAAGTCAACGAAGAGCAGGGGGTGCGCGAGGCGATGCTGGCCGTTCCGGGGACCCCCGAAGGGTCCACCATGATCCAGCTGCTCGCCCCGCTGAACGAGAACTCCACCATCGCGAAGTTCATCGACCGCAACGGCCCGGGTCTGCAGCAGCTCGCCTACCGCGTCTCCGACATCGACGCCGTCTCCACGGCGCTTCGTGAGCGCGGCGTCCGGCTGCTGTACGACGCACCCCGTCGCGGCACCGCCGACTCGCGTATCAACTTCCTGCACCCGAAGGACGCGGGCGGCGTCCTCGTCGAGCTCGTCGAGCCCGCAGCGCATTCCGCTCACTGACGGCTCTTCCGGATGCGCTCCCGAACACGGATGGGCGGGAGCGCATCCGGGTCGTACCCGCATCCAACGGGTAGATTGTCTCCATGGTCTTCGATCGTGATCGCGCACCCAGCCACCTGCCGTTCTCCATCGTGCGGAAGGGCTTCGACCGCGACGAGGTGACCAACTACTTCGCCCGGTTCGAAGCCGAGCTGCGCGTGACCGCCACCGACCGCGACGCCGCCGCCGCGCAGGCCCGCGATCTGGCCCGTCAGCTCGAGAACGCCCGCAACGAAATCGACGAACTCCGCAAGGACGTCGACCGGCTGTCGGTGCCTCCCACCACTGCAGAGGGCATGAGCGACCGCATCTCACGGATGCTGCGGCTCGCCTCCGACGAGGCCTCCGAGCTGCGTGCCCGTGCCGAGGCCGACGCCGCCGAGATGATCTCGCTCGCGGAGCAGGAGGGCATCCGCCTCCGGGGCGACTACGAGAAGAAGCTCGCCGAACTCGAGGACACCCGCGTCGCCTTCGCGGCCGAGCACGAGCGGACGATGACCGCGGCCCGCGCGGAGGCCGAACGGATCGTCGCTGCGGCCCGCGCGGAAGCCGAGCGACTTGCCGCCGAGGCCGAGGCCAAGCGCGAGCAGGTGCAGCAGGATTTCGAGATCACGATGGCCGAACGCCGCACCAAGGTGCTCGGCTCCCTCGACGAACTCGAACGGACGAGCAAGGCCGAAGCCGAGCGCCGTCTCGAGGAAGCCACGCAGGAAGCCGAACGGCGACTCACCCAGGCCACCGAACAGTCCGAGCGGAAGGTGTCGAACGCGCGCGACCTCACCGAGGAACTCCGTGTGCTGCGCGGGCGCATCCTCGGCCAGCTCGACGCCGTTCGCGAACAGCTCGACGACGTCCCCACCCTGCTCGCAGCGATCACCCGCGAAGGCGAACTGCTCGACCGGGAGATCTCCCTCGACGAGCCCCGCACGACCGTCCTCGGCACGGCGCGCGACAACAAGCAGGGTGGCGACAAGCAGGGTTCGGACGACGAGAGTCCGAAGGAGCCGGCATCCCCCGAGGCCGACGCGAAGGCGGACAAGACCGCGCCGCTGCCGCAGACCGACAAAACCACGCCCATGCCGCAGGCCGACCGGACGGTGCGGATCCCGAAGAGCGACGCCTCCGGCCCGAACTCGGCCGCGCAGCCGAACAGCGGCGCACAGGGATCCCAGTCCACTCCGCGTACGCCGAACGCCTCGGCGCCGCATCGCTCGCCCTCGGTCGGTGCCGGTGCGCAGGGTCGCTCCCCTGCCGTGGCCAGCAAGGTCCGCAACTGACGAGTTCGGCGAACACGCCGATCGACATCATCTCCGGGTCGGTCACAGGCCCATCATGAAGCTTCGACCGACTCGAAGGTCAAGCCCGACGGCCGGCGACCGTCGGATCGACCGCGAGCGCATTGCGGTTCTACGACGACGCCGGCCTGCTGCGTCCCGAGCAGGTCGATCCGTCGACGGGATACCGGTTCTACAGTCGCTCCCAGGTCCCGCGCGCCTGCCGGCTGCGGCAGTTGCGGGAGATCGGGATGCCGCTGCTCGCCATCGGCGAGTTCTTCGCCACCGACGCGGACGAGGCCGCACGGCTGCTCGACGACCACGTCGCCGGGATGACCACGGAGGCCGAGAGGCTCCGACGGGCCGCCGAGACACTCGGGGCGTCCTTGCGTGCCGAATCCCGCCGCGTGATCTGCACGGTGCCGGGACCCGTCCTCGCCGGCGCCGTCGATCAGGTCTCCGCCTCCACCGGTCACGACCCCGACATCCCGGTGCTGAACGGCGTGCACATGGAAACCGGATCCGGCTGCGTGAGGCTGACTGCCACCGACCGGTACCGGCTCGCCACCCGGACGCTCGTGCCCACCGATCCGACCTGCCCGTCCTGGGCCGGCACACTCGCCGGCGACGACCTGCTGCTCGACATTCGCGGCACCGATCTGCCCGTCACCGTCCGGTCGGCCGACGACGGGGATCTCACCACACTCGTCATGCCGCGCAGCGCCCCCTGAAGCACTCCCCCTCAGCAGTGCCCTCCGGAACAGCGACACCCGGATCCGGCGAAGACCTCGACAGGAGCCCCGCCATGTCCACTTCCCCCTCGACGCTGCCGATGTCCTCACCGACGAGCGCGCCCGAAAACACCACGACACCCTCCGCGTCGCGGGCTTCCATCCGAGCCTGCACCTGAACCTGGCCGACGACTTCCGCCGTCTCGGGTCGTTCCGGGCGGCCGCGGAACATCTCGACCGCGCGCAGGACCACATGTCCGCGCTCCCCGACGATCCCTACGGCGACACCATCCGCACAGCCCTGCACGAGGTGCGGCAGGCGATCACCGACCGCGACACCGCGCCGCGAGCGTCCGCACCCGGTACCGCCCGCTGACGGATCCGCTACGACCGGACCTCAGCGATCCGTCGTGGCTAGGACCAGCGTCGGGTGGGTCGGCGGGTGCCGCGTCCCGCCCAGCATCCGCTGTGCCAGTGCCGCCGGTCCTCCGTCCCGCCGAGCGCATCGGTCGGCCACGCGACGACGTGGGGCGTTCCCGGCGCGATCTCGTGATCGCATCCCGGGCACCGGTACGGCTTCGTGGCGCGCGAGCCCGGCACGGTGCGCACGGTGAAGCGCTCCCCCTCGGCCCCCGCGGGTCCGTTCTCGGTGCGCACCGTCGCCCCGAAATAGGTCGGGGCCTCGCCGGACGCCCCGCCGCGCTTGCGGTCGGTGCGGGATCTGTTGCGGCGCGGCACGATCAGAACAATCTGAACTCGGTGCTCTCGGTGCCCCGCATCGCCTCGTAGTCGAGCACGAGGCAGCGGATGCCGCGGTCGGTGGCCAATGTCCGTGCCTGCGGCTTGATCTGCTGCGCCGCGAACACGCCGCTGACCGGAGCGAGCAGCGGATCCCTGTTGAGCAGTTCGAGGTAACGGGTGAGCTGCTCCACACCGTCGATCTCGCCGCGACGCTTCACCTCCACAGCGACGGTCGCACCGTCGGCGTCGCGGCACAGCAGATCCACGGGCCCGATCGCCGTGGGGTATTCGCGCCGGATGAGAGTGAAACCCGTCCCGAGGGTCTCGACGTGCTCGGCGAGCAGTTCCTGTAGGTGTGCCTCGACGCCGTCCTTGATCAGACCGGGATCGACACCGAGTTCGTGGCTCGAATCGTGGTCGATCTCTTCGAGAGTGATCCGGAGCTGTTCGCCTGCCTTGTTCGTGACCACCCACAGGGCCTCGGCGTCCTCGGCCGATTCCTCTTCGAGCCAGCAGGGTGGGCTCATCCAGTTCAGAGGCTTGTAGGCACGGTCGTCGGCGTGGACACTCACCGAACCGTCGGATTTGACGAGAAGGAGACGTCGGGCCGTCGGCAGATGAGCCGTCAGGCGTCCGATGTAGTCCACACGGCAACGGGCAATCACAAGACGCACACAGCCACCCTAGAGGATCGACTCGACTAGTCTCGAACGACCATGCCCGCACGCAGTCACCGCACGGCCCCGCTCGGATCGGCGATCCTGGGAGAGCCTGCCGAACCGATCCGACGGCAACGCATCAGAATCCAGACCCTGCTGACGTTCTCCCTGATCGGCACGCATCTCGTCGGCGCTCTCATCGTGGCCGCACTGATCAACGTCGTCATCCCGGGCCCGTCCGTGCTGACCTCCGACTTCCTCGTGATCACCGCGATCCTCGCCCCGGTCTACGTGGTCTCGGCCGTCGTGATCGGCTCGGTCCTCGGCACCCGGGCGACGCTTCGCCGGCTGCGCTGGGCGCTCGAGAACCGCCCTCCCACATCGCAGGAGCAACGGATCGCGCTGCGAATGCCCTGGCGCACCACCCTCCAGCAGGGAGCACTGTGGTTCATCGGGCTGATCCTGTTCACCGTCGGCTTCGGGATCATCGATCCGCAGACCATCCCGAAGGTCGCGCTGACCATCACCCTGGCCGGCATCACGGTGTGCGGATTCGCGTACATGTTCACCGATTTCGCGCTACGCCCTATCGCCGCGCGCGCACTCGAGGCCGGAACGCCGCGCCGTCCGCGCCTGGCCGGCACCACCGGACGGGTGATGCTCGCATGGACCCTGGGCAGCGCGGTACCCGTCGTGGGCCTGCTGTTCATCGCGGTGTTCAGCTTCATCCGTCCCGTCACCCCCACCCGACTGGCGATCACCATCCTCGCCATCGGCGGGCTCGGTCTGTTCACCGGTTCGCTGCTGATGTTCCTCACCATCCGGTCGACCATCGCGCCGATCGAATCGGTACGGGCCGGGATGCAACGCATCGCGTCGGGCGACTTCGACACCGCCGTCGTCGTCTACGACGGAACCGAACTCGGGCAACTGCAGACCGGATTCAACCGGATGGCCGAAGGCCTGCGCGAACGCGAGAAACTGCGCGACGTGTTCGGCAGACATGTCGGACGGGAGGTCGCGGCCGCCGCGCTCACCAATCCGAGTGTGCTCGGCGGGGAGGAACGGGATGTCGCAGTGCTGTTCGTCGACATCGTCGGATCCACCGCGCTGGCCGCCGGCCGCCCACCGACCGAGGTGGTGGCCCTCCTCAACCGGTTCTTCGCGGTCGTCGTCGAAGAGGTTCATGCCGCCGAAGGATTCGTCAACAAGTTCGAGGGCGATGCGGCGCTGGCCATCTTCGGTGCGCCGGTCGCCCTCGGCAATGCGGCCGGAGCCGCTCTCGGCGCCGCGAGACGGATGGCGCGACGCCTCGCGGACGAAGTGCCCGAGTGCCGTGCGGGAATCGGGGTCACGGCAGGTCGCGCGGTCGCGGGGAACATCGGCGCGCAGGAACGCTTCGAGTACACCGTGATCGGCGATCCGGTCAACGAAGCAGCGCGACTGTCGGATCTCGCGAAAACCGTTCCCGGCTGTGTCGCGGCGTCGGCACGCACCGTGCTCCTCGCACCCGACGACGAACGTTCCCGGTGGGAGGAGGGCGAGGAGATCACCCTGCGCGGCCGTTCCGAGCCGACCCGGCTGGTCGTTCCGCGCCCGGATTGACGGCCGGTCTCACTCCCCCGCCAGTACCGCGTCGAGGAACTTGCGCGTGCGTTCCTCCCGCGGACCGGTGAAGATGCGCTCGGGTGGTCCCTCCTCCACGATGCGGCCCCGATCGAACATCAGCACGCGATCGGAGACGTCGCGGGCGAAGTGCATCTCGTGCGTCACGATCAGCATCGTGATGTCGGTCGTCTCGGCAATCGTCCGCAGCACGTCCAGCACGTCCGCGACGAGTTCGGGGTCGAGGGCCGAGGTGACCTCGTCGAGCAGCAGGATCTCCGGATCCATGGCGAGCGCACGAGCGATGGCGACCCGCTGCTGCTGACCACCCGACAATTGCGTCGGGTGCGCGTTCTCCTTGTCGGACATGCCGACCATGGCGAGCAGTTCCCGCGCACGGTCGCGCGCGTCGGCCTTGCTGCGGCCGAGCACGTGGACCGGAGCCTCGGTGAGGTTCTCCATGACGTTCATGTTGGGGAACAGGTTGAACTGCTGGAACACCATCCCGATGCTGCGACGCATCGATCGGAGGTAGCGTTCGGAGGCCGGAACGAGACGTGACCCCTTGCGTTCGTGGCTGAGCGGCTCCCCCTTGACCCACACCACACCGTCGTCGATCTTCTCGAGGGTCATGAGCAGGCGCAGTATGGTCGTCTTGCCCGAGCCGCTCGGACCGATCAACGTCACCCGCTCTCCCGGAGAGACGGTGAAGTCGAGGTGGTCGAGGACCACGTGATCGCCGAATCTCTTGACGACGGAATCGAATCGGATCATGGATCCGTCGGAGGTGGCGGCAGGCAGCAAGTTGCCGTCCGCGCCGGCTTCCTTGTTCATCTCAATAGGCAAGGCGACGCTCCAATCGGCGGACGAGCAACGACGTCGGATAGCTGGCGATGAGGAAGATGAGACCGGCCAGGGTGAGCGGCTCCAGATACTGGAAGTTGCGCGCACCGAACTGCTGGGCGGCCGTCACCATTTCCACGACGGAAATGGTGAACAGGAACGGGGTGTCCTTGAACAGCGACACCGCGTAGTTGCCCAATGCGGGCACGACACGACGTACGGCCTGCGGGAGGATCACCGCTCGCCAGGTGCGCAGCGGCGACAGCGACAACGCCCGGCACGCCTCCCACTGCCCCTTCGGCACCGCCTCGATACCCGCCCGGTACACCTCGGCCATATAGGTCGCGTAGTGGATACCCAGCACCGCGATGCCGATCTGCAGCGCGCTGAATTGTGGAAGCAGGTAGTACACGAACAGCAACTGCACCACGAGCGGCGTGAGCCGGATGAACTGGACGACGGCGGACAACGCGGTGGCGAGAACCTTCGGCAGCGAACGGCGCGCGACTGCAACGATCAGCCCGAGCACCGCTGCCACCACGAACCCGAGGACCGTGGCGAGCAAGGTGATCCGGAATCCTTCGAGCAGTACCGGTAGCGCCTCGGCCGCCCGTTCCCAACTCCAGTCGACGTTCATGATCGTGCCCCCACCGGCTGGTCGAAGACCGGGGCGAGTCCGAAGATCTCACGTAGTGTCGGACCGCTCCCCAGGCGACTCTTGGCGCGTACCTCGAGCGCGTTCATCAACAGGGTCAGCACGTAGCCGAGCACGAAGTACAGCACCAACCCCACACCGAACGCGAAGATGGTGTCGCCGCTTCCCCGACGGAGCTGCTCGATCTGGAACGTGAGGTCCTGCAGCAGGATATAGCTCGCCAACGCCGTTCCCTTGAGCAACTGGATGAGCAGATTCGTCAGCGGCGGAATCATCTCGGCCCATGCCTGGGGGAAGATCACTCGTCGCATGCGTTGCCAGTAACCGAAATTCAGCGCGGTCGCCGCCTCCAGTTGCGGCGTGGGCACCGACGCGATCGCACCACGCACCACCTCGGCACCGTAGGCACCGTAGTTGAGCGACAGCGCGAGGATCCCGCACACGATCGATTCGAGCCGGAATCCGAACAACGGCAGGACGTAGAAGAGCCAGAACAGCTGCACGAGAAGCGATGTGCCGCGGAAGAACTCGATGAACACCCGCGCGCTCCCACGCAGGGCGACGTTCTTCGCGCCTGCCGCCAGTCCGAGCGCGACGGCGAGCAGGAACGCGAAGATCGCGCTCCCCACAGTCAATTCGACGGTGACGAGCAGACCGTCGAACAGTTGCGGCAGGGAGTTCCACAGCAGATCGATCTTGGAACCGAAATCCATGACTACGCAGCCGAGGTCAGGAAATGCCCTCGCAGAGCATCTCGGTCGTCAGTTCCGGATCGGGCATCTCCGCTTCCGTGAAACCGAACTCGCCGACGATGGACAGATACTTCTGCGGGTCGGACGTGATCTTGGCCAGTTCCTCGTTGTAGGCATCGCGCAGTTCGGTGTCCTCCTTACGGAACACCGTTCCGCCGGCACCCACCTGGGGTACGCCGTCGATCTCCGCGACGAACGACTCGGTGACCTCGACGGGCGCGTCCTCGTTGTTCTGCTTCATCCAATTGAGCGAGATGCCGGTCAGCGCGAAGACGTCCGCACGTCCGTTGACGACCGCGTCCATCCCGTCCTGGGGAGACGCCACCTGCATCGCGTCGATTCCGAGCGAGGAGGCATAGTCGGCTTCGATGGCGCCGGTCATGACCGCCATCCGGACGCCGCTCTCGGCGATCGACTGCATGTCGTCGAGCTGTTCCGGATTGCCCTGCGGGACCATGAGGGCGGTCGTGTAGTTGAACTCCGGCTCGCTGAACAGCGCCTGTTCACACCGCTGCGGCAGGATCGACATACCGGCGCTGACGACGTCGAACCGTCCTGCCTGCAGGCCCGGGATGAGCGCGCCGAAGTCCGTCGCCACCCCTTCGACATTGTCGATACCGAGATTCTCGAAGATTTCGCGGTGGAGTGCGACGGTGGCACCGGTGAGCTTGCCGTCCAGCATGAAGCTGTAGGGTGCCTCGCCCGCGAAACCGACGGTGACGGTGCCTTCCTCCCGGAGCCGGTCGAGAGTCGATCCCTCGCTGCCGGTATCGACGCTCGTGCATCCTGTGACGGCCGCGCCGACGAGTCCCAGTCCCGCGATCACCGCCGTGAACCTGCCGGCGGTACCCGTAGTCGATCGATTCGTCATCGTCTCGCCCCTCCTCGTCGTCGACGAGAACGCCCCCGACAGGCGCTCACACGCCGAACCCGCACGAACCGTGCGATCGTGCATGAGCGGACGTTACCGACATAAGGAGGCACGACCTGGAACAGAGCGTGTTCGTTACGAGGTCGTGATCCCCGGGAAGCCGGCAGCGGCACGCCATACCCGGAAGACAACCGGAAGACAATAGGACGCGCAGAACCTTGCTCAGGAAACACGAAAGGGGACCCA
>NZ_LPZN01000099.1 GCF_001646655.1 Rhodococcus gordoniae
GTCCGTGGCGCTGGCGGCGGTGCTCTCCGCGTTCAGCAGCGGTCTGGCCATCGCGGCCCGACTGCTCGCCCCCGGCGCCGACGGCCGCCCCACCACCGGCCCCCTCGAAGAGATCGACGCCCTCGGTCTGCCCCTGTGGCTGACCTACATCGTCGTGTTCGCCCTCACCGTGTTCATCGGTGCCCGCCTGATCTTCTCCGTACTGCGCGTCGCGGTGCGCACCCGCCGCCAGCGCCACGGACTGCCACAGCACCAGGGCGGCCCGGGGGTTGCGGTGCGGCCAGGTGGCGCGGGCGAGCAGCCCCGGCACCGGTCCGGCGAGGAGAAGCGCTGTGGTTCCGAAGAACAGCGCCGTGGTCGCGTTCATGACATCGAGTGTGTCAGCCGGCCCGCTCGGTGTCGTGGCCGGTGCTGTCGTCGCCGTGGTGCGCTTCGAGTTTCGCCAGCGCCGCGCGCAGGGCGGCGGCCTCGTCGGCGCCGACGCGGCCGACGAAGTGGACGAGGGCGGCGGCGCGACCGGCGGTCTCGTCGGCCTGGTCGAGGGCGTCGACCATGAGGCTGGCGACGAGTTCGTCGCGGCCGTGCACCGGCAGGTAGCGGTGGGCGCGGTCGTCGCGTTGCTGGATGACGAGGTTCTTCTTGGCGAGGCGCTGCAGGACCGTCATGACGGTGGTGTAGGCGAGATTGCGGTGGGCCGAGAGGGCCTCGTGGACCTGCCGGACGGTCTGGGGTTCGGGGGTGGACCACAGGTGGTCCATCACTGCGCGTTCGAGTTCGCCGAGTGCTGCCATGGGTCGATTCTACGGATTTCTCCGACGAATGTGCGTACTACCCCTGGTCGTAGGGATTGACCTGGGGTGGGATCCTGGTCACGCCCGGTGGGGACCTCCGGCGGCGCCGTAGACGTGGCGGGTGCCGATGGGCACGATCAGCGGCCGGTCGGAGACCGGATCGTCGATGACGGAGGCGTCGAGATCGAACACCTCCCGCAGCAGTTCCACGGAGATCACCTCGGACGGGACACCGGAGGCGACGACGCGGCCGTCCTTCATCACCACCAGGTGGTCGCTGTAGCGCACGGCCAGGTTCAGGTCGTGCAGCACCATCACCACGGTGCGGCCGAGTTCGCTGTGCAGCCGGTCGACGAGGTCGAGGACCTCCACCGAGTGCGCCAGGTCGAGATAGGTGGTCGGTTCGTCGAGCAGCAGGATGTCGGTGCCCTGGGCGAGCGCCATGGAGATCCAGGCGCGTTGCCGCTGCCCGCCGGACAGTTCGTCGATGGGCCGGTCGGCGAGGTCGGCGATGCCGGTGCGTTCGAGGGCGACGGCGACCTCGTCCTCGTCGTCGGAGGACCACTGCCGGAACCAGGACTGGTGCGGGTGCCGGCCGCGGGCGACCAGGTCGGCGACGGTGAGGCCTTCGGGGGCGAGGGGGGCCTGCGGCAGCATGCCGAGCACCCGGGCGACCTCGCGGGTGCGCAGGGTGGTGATGTCGTGCCCGTCGAGCAGCACGGTGCCGGTGCGGGGCTCGAGCAGCCGGCTCAGGGCGCGCAGCAGGGTGGATTTGCCGCAGCCGTTGGGGCCGATGACGGTGGTGACGACGCCGGTGGGGATGGCCAGGTCCAGGTCGTCGACGATGAGCCGGTCGCCGTAGCCGAGGCCGATGTGCTCGGCGACCGGCTCATCGTCG
>NZ_LPZN01000100.1 GCF_001646655.1 Rhodococcus gordoniae
CCGACGGGCCGGCCGGCGCGCAGGACGAGTGCGCGCGCCAGGACGACCTTGAGCAGTTCGCTCTCGTCCGAGCGGAGCAATCGCAGTGCGGTCGTGACCCGGTCGATGTGCTCGCCTTCGGAGGGCAACGCCCCCGTGATCGCGATGGGGGGCAGGTCGCCGGCGGGTGCGGCGTAGGGCGCGGGGGAATGGTGGAGTAGGTGCGGGGCGGTCAGCGCGGCGGGGCGACCGACCTCGAACGGCAACGCACCGACGAGTGCGGTGATCCGGCCGGTGCGGAGGGCCTCGGCGGCGGCGGACGGGTGGTCGAAGCGCTCACTCACGCCTTCGGCGACGACGGTGCCGTGTGGACGGGACAGGACGAACGGATGCGCGACGGGCCGCTCGGCCCGGTCGGTAGCGGTTGCGCCGAGGACCGGCACTTGCATTCTCGTACCTTCCGGTTGAGGAGGTCTGCTGGCAGGACCGCGCCACGGGGCACACGATCACAGAGCAACATATACGGTAAGCCTAACCTTTGGTACTGTCCCCTCCGGCGCCGCAGCGCGCCCATCAGCGGATTCCGTTCTCAGCCATTCGTTTCGACCGAAGGAAAGAGGATCTCCAGTGCCCCTTGCCGGCCCGGACGCCTCACGGCTCGCCCTGTCGCGCGCACAGTCGGGTGTATGGTTCGCCCAGCAACTGAACCCCGACAACCCGCTGTTCAACACCTCGGAGTGCATCGAACTGCGAGGTGCGATCGACGAGGAAGAGCTGGTCGCGGCCGTTTTCGGGGCGGCGTCCGAGGCCGAGGCGCTGGTCGCGGGGTTCGAGACCCTCGCCGACGGTACGGTCGTCCGGATCCCCGGTGCGCGCCCGCTCGATCTCGCCCCGGCCGTCGACCTCACCTCCGCGGCGAACCCCTGGGAGGCGGCCCACGAATGGATGGCACGCGACCTCGAACGGGCCGTCGACCTGTCGGTGGATCCGTGCGTCCGGGCAGCGGTCCTGCGACTCGCCGACGATCACGTCCTGCTCTACCTCCGCGCCCACCACATCGTCCTCGACGCCTTCGGCTTCTCGCTGTTCAACCGGCGTATCGCCGAGCGGTACACCGCCGCGGTCGCCGGCGCGGAAGTTGCTGCCGCACGGTTCGATCCGGTCGAAGCGGTGATCCGGGAAGAATCGGTCTATCGCGACTCGGCCGACTTCGATGCCGACCGCGCCTTCTGGCGCGAGTACCTCGACGGCGTGGACGAAGCGGTCGCCCTGCGACCCGGCCCGGGTGGCATCGCGCGGCGCTCCCGCGGCGCGCGTTTCACCCTCGACGCCGAACAGCAGCGCGGTCTCGTGGCCCTCGGCAAGGAGGTCGGCGCGAGTTGGGGCGATGCGGTGACCGCCCTCGTCGCCGCCTGTCTGCGTGGCGCGACCGGTCGCGAGGACCTCACACTCGGTTTCCCCGTCATGAACCGCCTGGGCACCGCTGCACTGCGGGTGCCGATCACCGCCGTCAATGTCGTTCCGCTGCGCCTGAATCCCACCGCCTCGGTCACGCTCGTCGATCTCGTCGCCCAGGTACGCGATGGAGTTGCGCTGTGCCGCAACCACTATCGCTACCGGACCGAGGACATCCAGCGCGACCTGCGGCTGCCCACCGGATCCCGCGGTGTCATCGGGCCGTCGGTCAACGTCAAGCCGTTCGGCGACTCCCTCCGGTTCGGCGACATGCGCGCGGCCGTGCACTCGGTGGCCCGAGGGCCCCTGCAGGATTTCATGGTCACCGTGCGGCCGCTCGACGGCAGTGCCGGACTCGAGGTGTTCGTCGACGTGGACGCCGACGTCTACAGCGAGGCGGATCTGACGCTCCACACCGAGCGCTTGGAGATGCTGTTCGGTTCGGTTGCCGAGCGGG
>NZ_LPZN01000101.1 GCF_001646655.1 Rhodococcus gordoniae
CTGGCAGGCTAGGACGCGGGTCCGACACGGTGCCGGACCCGCGTGCCCGTGCGCGGGTGCGGGGTTGGAACGAAGGTGGACACGGCGATGGCAGTAGGCGGACTCGGGCGCAGCGGACCCTTCCAGGTGGGGGACCGGGTGCAGTTGACCGACGCCAAGGGCCGCAAGTACACCGTGGTGCTCGAGCCGGGCAAGGAGTTCCACACCCACCGCGGCGGGATTCTGCACGACGATCTGATCGGCACCGACGAGGGTGTGGTGGTCACCTCCACCAACGGCACCCCCTATCTGGCGTTGCGGCCGCTGCTGGTGGACTACGTGATGTCGATGCCGCGCGGTGCGCAGGTGATCTACCCGAAGGACGCCGCGCAGATCGTGCAGGAGGGCGATGTCTTCCCCGGCGCGACGGTGCTCGAGGCGGGCGCCGGATCCGGGGCGCTGACCTGTTCGCTGCTGCGCGCTGTCGGGGAGGGCGGCCGGGTGATCTCCTACGAGGTGCGCGAGGACCATCTCGCCTACGCCGAGCGCAATGTCGACACGTTCTTCGGGGAGCGCCCGGCGAACTGGACGACGGTGCTCGGGGATCTGGCGGACTACGACGTGGAGAAGTACGGCCGGGTCGATCGGGTGGTGCTGGACATGCTGGCGCCCTGGGATGTGCTGGAGACGGTGAAGAAGGCGCTGGTGCCGGGTGGGGTGCTCATCGTCTATGTGGCGACGACGACGCAGCTGTCGCGGGTGGTCGAGGCGATGCGGGAGCAGACCTGCTGGACCGAGCCGCGCTCGTGGGAGTCGATGGTGCGCGGCTGGCACGTGGTGGGGCTGGCGGTGCGGCCGGAGCATCGGATGCAGGGGCACACCGCGTTTCTGGTCAGTGCCCGGCGGCTGCAGGACGGGGTGGAGACCCCGAAGCCGCAGCGTCGGCCCAGCAAGGGCTGAGCCGACGCCGACCTGCGGGACCCGGCGGGCGCGGGATCACGGGAGAGTACCTTCGAGGGGACCGGTCGACTCACGGTCTCGGGAAGCCCGACAGTGGATCGGGGGTGTGGTGCCATGGTGCGTCCCGCACGCGACACATGTTCGGAACACGACTGTTTCGTGTCCTCCCCCATGCCGGGCGATGTCCCGGTAGCGTGGAATGACCGACAGTGGAGGGAGTCGCTATGAGCTCGTCAGAGAAGCCGGATGCGGTTGCGGCGGCACGAGAGATCGATGAGTTGCGCATGGAGGTGGCGACCTTGCGTCGTCGGCTCGGCGAACCGTCCGATCAGGTACGCGACCTCGAGACCCGGCTCGAATCCCTCACGGTCCGCAACGGCAAACTGCTCGAGACCCTCAAGGATGCGCGTCAGCAGTTGATCACGCTGCGTGAGGAGGTCGACCGGCTGGCCCAGCCGCCGAGCGGCTACGGGGTGTTGCTCGAGACGTTCGACGACCAGACCGTCGACGTGTTCACCTCGGGCCGCAAGATGCGGGTCGCGGTGTCGCCGAATCTCGAACTCGACACCTTCCGGCCCGGTCAGACGGTGCGGTTGAACGAGGCGTTGACCGTTGTGGAGGTCGGTGGTTTCGAACGCGTCGGGGAGATCACCACTCTGCGGGAGGTGCTCGACGACGGTACCCGGGCGTTGGTGGTGGGGCACGCCGACGAGGAACGCATCGTGTGGCTGGCGGCGCCGTTGGCCGCGGCGGCCGCCGACGTCGAGACCGACGCCCTCGTCGACGACGAGAATTCGTTCACGCTGCGCCCCGGTGATTCGCTGCTGGTCGACAGCAAGGCCGGTTACGCCTTCGAACGGATCCCGAAGGCCGAGGTCGAGGATCTCGTGCTCGAGGAGGTCCCGGACGTCGGCTACGGCGACATCGGTGGTCTGGGCCGGCAGATCGAGCAGATCCGCGATGCGGTGGAGTTGCCGTTCCTGCACAAGGACCTGTTCCGCGAGTACTCGCTGCGCCCACCGAAGGGTGTGCTGCTGTACGGCCCGCCCGGTTGCGGTAAGACCCTGATCGCGAAGGCCGTCGCGAATTCGCTGGCGAAGAAGATCGCCGAGGCCCGCGGCGACGATTCGAAGGAAGCGAAGTCGTTCTTCCTGAACATCAAGGGCCCGGAACTGTTGAACAAGTTCGTCGGTGAGACCGAGCGGCACATCCGGTTGATCTTCCAGCGGGCCCGGGAGAAGGCGTCCGAGGGCACCCCGGTGATCGTGTTCTTCGACGAGATGGACTCGATCTTCCGTACCCGCGGGTCGGGGGTGTCCTCCGATGTGGAGACCACGGTGGTGCCGCAGCTGCTCGCCGAGATCGACGGTGTCGAAGGGCTCGAGAACGTCATCGTCATCGGCGCGTCGAACCGGGAGGACATGATCGACCCGGCGATCCTGCGGCCCGGCCGCCTCGACGTGAAGATCAAGATCGAACGTCCGGACGCGGAGGCCGCCCAGGACATCTTCTCGAAGTACCTGACCGAGAGCCTGCCGGTGCACGCCGACGATCTCGCCGAGTTCGGTGGCGACCGGGTCGCGTGCGTGCGGACGATGATCGAACGGGTCGTCGAGCGGATGTACGCCGAGTCCGAGGACAACCGTTTCCTCGAGGTGACCTACGCCAACGGCGACAAGGAGGTCCTGTACTTCAAGGACTTCAACTCGGGCGCGATGATCCAGAACATCGTCGACCGGGCGAAGAAGTACGCGATCAAGTCGGTGCTCGAGACCGGGGCGCCCGGTCTGCGGGTGCAGCATCTGCTCGATTCGATCGTCGACGAGTTCGCCGAGAACGAGGACCTGCCCAACACCACGAATCCGGACGACTGGGCCCGGATCTCGGGGAAGAAGGGCGAGCGGATCGTGTACATCCGCACCCTGGTCACCGGCAAGAACGCCAGTGCGAGCCGCGCGATCGACACCGAATCGAACACCGGCCAGTACCTGTAGGACTCGACCGCGGCGGCGGTGCCTTCCCCGATCCGGAAGGCCCGGCCGCCGCGCTCTTCCGGGGGGAGGACCGGTCATGCCGCTGCCGCGCACGATGGCCCGGTTCAACAAGGTGGTCACCAACCGGGTCACCACCCCGTTCGCGCAGTTGCTGCCCGGCACCGCGGTGGTCGAGCATCGCGGTCGCCGCTCGGGCCGGATCTTCCGCACCCCGGTGCTGCTGTTCGGCGTCGGGGACGATCTGCGGATCGCGTTGACCTACGGCGCCGACACCGACTGGGTGCGCAACGTGCGCGCCGTCGGGAGCGCGGTGGTGCACACCCGGGGTGAGGCGGTACCGGTGACCGCGCCGCGGCTCGGCAACGATCCGCAGGCGAGCTGGGCGCCGCTGCCGGTGCGGATGGCGCTGCGGGCGATCGGGGCGTCCGGCTATCTGGACTGCACCCCGCGGCGGGCCCCCTGATCGGGGCGGCGGGGTGGTCCACGACCAGGACCGCCCGGATCGCCTAGGCTCGACGGCATGCAGCGGATCATCGGTATCGAGGTCGAGTACGGGATCTCCTCACCCAACGAGCCATCGGCGAACCCGATCCTGACCTCAACGCAGGCGGTGCTGGCCTATGCGGCGGCCGAAGGGGTGCCGCGCGCCCGCCGCACCCGCTGGGACTACGAGGTCGAATCGCCGTTGCGTGACGCGCGGGGCTTCGATCTGGGCCGGTTCAACGGCCCGGCCCCGGTCATCGACGCCGACGAGGTCGGCGCCGCG
>NZ_LPZN01000013.1 GCF_001646655.1 Rhodococcus gordoniae
ATCGGCCGCGAACTCGACGCCCTGCGTGAGCAGACCCTCGCCTCCCTCGGCGACGAGGACCGCGAGTATCTCTACCGGATCATCAAGGCGCAACGTGGATTCGAGATCGCCGGTCGCGGCCTGTTGTTCGTCGGATTCCTCCCTCCCGCTTGGGTCGCCGGCGTGGCGGCGCTGAGCGTGTCGAAGATCCTCGACAACATGGAGATCGGGCACAACGTGATGCACGGCCAGTACGACTGGATGCGCGAACCGTCGCTGAATTCGCGTGTATTCGAATGGGACACGGTGTGCCCGTCGGACCAGTGGCGGCACTCGCACAACTACCTGCACCACACCTACACCAACATCCTCGGTCAGGATCGCGACATCGGATACGGGATCCTGCGCATGGACCCCGCGCAGAAGTGGCATCTCTACTATCTCGGCAACCCGGTCTACGCGACCGTGCTCATGTTCATGTTCGAGTGGGGCGTGATGATGCACGATGCCGAGGTCGATCGGATCGTCGCCGGCACGCGGTCGTGGCGCCATGTGATCCCGATCGCGAAGGGATGGTGGCGCAAGGCCCGTCGCCAGGTGATCAAGGACTACGTCGCCTTCCCGCTGCTGAGCGGCCCGATGTTCGTGCCGACGCTGCTCGGCAACGTCACCGCCAATGTGGTGCGCAACGTGTGGGCGTACTCGATCATCTTCTGCGGCCATTTCCCGTCCGGTGTGCAGTCCTTCACCGAGGAGGAGACCGCCGACGAGACCCGTGGTGAGTGGTACGTCCGGCAGATGCTGGGCAGCGCGAACATCACCGGCTCCCCGCTGTTCCACATCATGTCCGGAAACCTGTCGCACCAGATCGAGCACCACCTGTTCCCCGACCTGCCGGCGCACCGTTATCCGGAGCTCGCCCCGAAGGTGCGGGAGCTGTGCGAGAAGCACGGACTTCCGTACAACACCGGTGGCTTCACCGCCCAGGTGACATCGGTGTGGAAGAAGATCTTCAAGTTCGCCCTCCCACCCGGTTGGCTCGCGCCCGAACCCGAGTCGCAGGTGATCATCCAACGTCACCGCTCCACCGATCGCCGGCTCGACGATGCGGGTACCCTCGCGGACGACACGATCGAGGGGGTCGAACATGGTGGGAAGATTCGAGCGTAACAAGGACACGGTCCAGGAGGTCACCGAGTCGGCCGCCACCCACGTCGGCGCGATCGCCGGGATCATCACCGGAGCGGTCCGGGACGTCACCCGCGAGATCGGTGAATGGATCACCGACGCGATCGAGATGCGGGAGGCCGCCCGCGCGGCGCGGGACGACGACGAACGCGAGGAAGGGCCGGCGACGCCGGATCGGCATCGCTCGGCCCCTCCCGAGGAGTAGCGAGACGCGGTCTCTACCGTGCGGGCACGCCCGTCGTGACACGGGTGACGAACCCGGCCACCTCGTCGCGCATCTCGCCGCTGCGCGGCACCGCGCCCGACATC
The DNA here is from genome assembly GCF_001646655.1 of Rhodococcus gordoniae. Taxonomy (GTDB): domain Bacteria; phylum Actinomycetota; class Actinomycetes; order Mycobacteriales; family Mycobacteriaceae; genus Rhodococcus; species Rhodococcus gordoniae. Next base: position 1,477 of record NZ_LPZN01000013.1, read on the forward strand.
CAGAAGGCGCCGTGTACGAGTCCGTCGAAACGGCGGATCGTCACGTCCACACCGGCCTCCCGTAGACGTTGTCCGTAGAGCTCACCTTCGTCGCGGAGCACTTCGTTCTCGGTGGTGAGCACCAGGGTCGGTGGCAGGCCGTCGAAACGCTCGGCACGAGCCGGAAGTGCGTACGGCTTCTCTGCGTCCTCGGCCGACGCGAAGTACTGCTCGAGGAACCAGTCCATGTCGGCGGCGGTGATGATGTATCCCTCGGCGAACTCGCGGCGCGAGGGCACGTCCACAGCCCGGTCCACAGCCGGATAGATCAGGACCTGCCCCCGCAACGCGGGCGCTCCCTCGTCGCGGGCCCGCAAGGTGACACCGGCCGCGAGATTGCCACCGGCACTGTCGCCCATGACCACCACGTCGTCCGGGTCACCGCCGTACTCGGCGATGTGGGCGGTGACCCACTGCAACGCAGCCCAGGCATCGTCGGTCGCCGCGGGGAACCGATGTTCCGGCGCGAGGCGGTATCCCGCGGTCACGACGGTGGCCCCGGTGGCGCGGGAGATCGCCCGCGCCGGTTCGTCCACCACGGTGAGGTCGCCGGCGACGAACCCGCCGCCGTGGAAGTAGAGCACCACCGGCCGGGGACCGGAGTCGGCCCCGGGGGTGTAGATCTGTAGGGGGAGAGGGATGCCGTCGCTCTCGTAGTGGGTCTCGTCCACGCGGTCGACGTCCTGCGGTGGGAGTTGGAGGTCGGTGAAGGTCGCGATCGTGGCGCGGACCTGCTCGACCGTCATCTGCGAGAACGACGTGAATCCCTGCTGCTCGAGTCCTGTGATGAGGCCGGCGGCGTGCTCGTCGAGTGCCATGGGTATCTTCCTTCCGAGATGGGGAGAAGCGCGCGCTACGAGGCGGCCGGGACGGTGGCTCGTGCCGGGGCCAGGTCGAAGCCGACGTAGCCGCCCTCGACGATGTCCGCACAGGTCTGCCGATAGGTCGGGGCACCGCCCAGATAGACCATGCAGGCACGCGGTTTACCGGGGATGTTCGCGCCCATGTACCACGAGTCGGTCTGCGGCAGCAGCGTCTGTTCGGCGATCTCGGTGGTGGTGCGCACCCAGTCGGCTTCGGCTTCGGCGGTGGGTTCGATGACGTCGAGATCGTGTGCGCGCAGATACGCGATCGCGTCGGTCGCGAAGTCGACATGATCTTCGATGGCCAGCGGCATGTTGTAGAGCACCGAGGGCGACTGGGGCCCGGTGATCGTGAAGAGGTTGGGGAACTCGTCGATCATGATGCCGAGACAGGTGCGTGGCCCGTGCGCCCACTTGTCGGCCAGGCGCAGTCCGCCGCGTCCACGGATGTCCATGGCCATGAGCGGGCCGGTCATCGCGTCGAAGCCGGTCGCGAGCACGATGGTGTCCACCTCGTAGGTACGGTCGCCGACGCGCACGCCGGTTTCGGTGATCTCGCTGATCGGGGTGCTCTTCACATCGACGAGCTGCACGTTGTCACGGTTGTAGGCCTCGTAGTAGTTCGTCTCGAGCGGGGGACGTTTCGTGGCGTAGGCGTATCCCCTGGGTGCGAGCTTGTCGGCCTTGTCAGGGTCCTGCACCCGCTCCCGGATCCGTTCGCGGATGTACTCGGCGGCGGTGTCGTTGGCCTTCCTGTCGACGAGGATGTCCTGGAAGCTGTCGATGAACAGGCGGAACCCGCCCGCATTCCAGCGTTCGTCGAACACCCGCCGACGCTCCTCGGCGTCGACGGCCAGTGCCGACGGCCGGACCTGGTCGAACGGAACACCCAGGAAGTGGTTGCGCGCGGCCTCTCTCAGTTCGGGGTAGACCTTCTTGGCCTCGTCGAGCACCTGCGGGTCGAGCGGGCCGTTCCCGAGCGGGGTGGCGAACTGCGGTGTGCGCTGGAAGACCACCAGTTCCGCGGCCTGTTGCGCGATCACAGGGATCGCCTGGATTCCACTGGCACCGGTGCCGATGACCGCGACGCGCCTGCCGGTGAAGTCGACGGGTTCGTGCGGCCAGTTGCCGGTGAGCAGGACTTCGCCGCGGAAGTTCTCGATCCCCCCGAACTCGGGCTTCTTGGGGACCGAGAGGTTACCGGCACCGGAGATGAACCACCGGGCCGTCACGGTTTCGCCGGTGTCGGTGCGGACCGACCACCACGAGTTCTCGTCGTCCCAGTGCACGCCGATCACCCGCGTGCCGAATGTGATTCCCCTCCGCAGGTCGAAGCGGTCGGCCACGTGGTTCAGGTAGCGGAGGATCTCCGGCTGCCCGGCGAACTTCTCGCTCCACTGCCACTCCTGCTGCAGGTCGTCGTCGAACGAGTAGGAGTAGTGGATCGACTCGATGTCGCAGCGGGCGCCGGGATAACGGTTCCAGTACCAGGTTCCACCCACGTCGTCGCCGGCTTCGAAGACGCGCACCGACATGTTCATGGTGTCGCGGAGCTTGTGCAGCGCGTACAACCCGGCGAATCCGGCTCCTACGACGACGACGTCGGTGTCGGGGGTGTTGGACGAAGTGGTCATCTGTCCTGGCTCCTCGCTCTCGGGGATGTCGCTCCGGCGGGTGAACCGAAGGTCTGCATCGACGATGACGCGGATCACACTCGAGGACGCGGGGTGAATTACCCTATTCACTACCTGTGTTGGCCGTCACACCACCGCCCGGGTATGTTGGGCCCACTATCACTGAGAAGCGTGACGATGGAATCTGCCCTGTCGAAATCTGCCCTCCCGGAATCTGCCCTCCCGGAATCTGCGCTGCCCCGCATATCGGGACCCACCCGTTCGGTGACGACCTTCGTCGGTCGCCGTCGCGAGATCGACGAGGCGCGGTCGTGCCTCCAGCGGACCCGTGTGCTGACGATCCTCGGCCCGGGGGGTGTGGGAAAGACACGGTTGGCCGAGGAGTTGGCGATGCGGACATCGCGAGCTTTCCGCGACTCGTTCCGCTGGCTCGACCTGGCGGTCGTGCGCGACCCGGAATCCGTTCCCTCGACCGCGGCGGCCGCACTGGGGGTGACCGACCAGTCCACCAGGCCCGTGATGGACAAGATCGTCGACCATCTCCGCGACAAGCACATGCTGATCGTGGTCGACAACTGTGAGCACGTGATCGGGACCGTGGCCGACTTCGTTGCTGCCGTCCTCGGTGATGCGCCGGAAGTGCGGATCCTCGCCACCAGTCGTGAGCCTCTGAGTGTGCCGGGGGAGGCGGAGTACGTGCTTCCGCCTCTGACCACGCCGAGCCGGTCGACGGGAAACAGGGCGGCGGATCTCGAACGATTCGAAGCGGTCGGTCTGCTCGTGGACCGGGCCCGGCAGGTGGTCCCGGGTTTCGAGGTGACCGACGACCACGCCGATGCCGTTGCGCAACTGTGCATTGCACTCGACGGCGTTCCGCTCGCTCTCGAACTCGCCGCGACCCGCCTGCGTTCGTTGTCTCCGGCGCAACTCGTCGAACGACTCGACCGGCGTTTCGCGTTGCTCACCGGAGGCAGTCGTGTGGCGGTGCCGCGCCAGCAGACGTTGCGTGCCCTGATCGACTGGAGCTACGAACTGTGCTCCGATGCCGAGCGGACGTTGTGGGCGCGGTTGTCGGTGTTCACCGGCAGCTTCGACCTCGAGGGCGCGGAGACCGTCTGCGCCGACGAGGATCTGCCGAGCGAGCAGGTCATCGACCTGCTCGACAGGTTGATCGCGAAGTCGCTCGTGGGTGTCGACCGTTCGTCGTCGGTGTTGAGGTACTCGCAATTGGTGACCGTGCGCGAGTACGGTCACGAACTGCTCGACGTCCGCGAGGAGCGGGAGCGGTTGTACCGGCGGCATTGCGAGCACTATCTCGATCGTGCCCGTCGCTGTGCCGAGAGTTGGTACGGGCCGAGACAATCCGCCCTGTTGTCGTCGATGCGCGCCGACCACACGGATTTCATGGCAGCGCTCGACCGGTCGATCCGGGACGACGACGAACTCGCCGCAGGGGCGGCGCTCGCCGTCGCGCTGCGGTACCACTGGATCGCGGGCGGGTACCTGTCCACCGGGCGGGCCCGGCTCGAGCGGATCCTGCAACGACTTCCGCGTTCGAGCAGCGAGCGCGGCAACGTGCTGTGGGTGACCGCGTGGACGGCGCTCATCCAGGGTGATCGCGACGGGGCGGCGGTCCACCTCGCCGAGTGTCGTTCGATCGCGGACGAATCCGGCGACGTCCGGTTGCGGGCACATTGCGATCACTGGAGTGCTCTGCACGCCCTGTTCTGCGGCGCGACGGCCGAGGCGATCGACCTCTACCTCCGTGCGGCCCGGGTGCATCGTGCGCACGGCGATCACGCCGCCCACCTGACCTGCCTGTTCCAGCTGGCGATGGCGCAGACCTACGAAGGACGACTCGACGACGCCCTGGCGACGTGCGCTCATGTCGTCGACATGGCGGACCAGCACGGCGAGCGGTGGAACAAGGCCTATGCGCTGTGGGTCTCCGGGCTCGCCCACTTCCATCTCGGGCGCCTGGGCTCTGCGGTCGAAGCGGCGAACGAGGCCCTGATCATCCAGCGCGATTTCGAGGACAAGATCTGCACGGCGTTGTCGATCGAACTGCTGGCGTGGTCGGCGGGCGCCGAAGGCGACCCGGAGAAATCGGCGGGACTGCTCGGGGCCGCACGGACGGTATGGCAGCGTCTCGGTACGACGATCGCCGCGTTCGGACCGCACATCGAGCAGGATTCGCTCGCCGCGGAACGACGCCTCCGGGACGCCGTGGACGAAGCGACACTCTCCGGGCTGCTCGGTTCGCAGGTCGGCGCGACCATCGGCGATCTCGTGTGCAGCGCACTGGAACCGGGTGGGACTCCCGAATCCCGGACACCGCGTGCTCGAGCTGCCGCGGTCTCACAGAAATCACCGTTGACGAAGCGGGAACAGGAGATCGCGGCACTCGTCGCCGGAGGGTTGAGCAACCGTGCGATCGCCGACCGCCTCGTCATCTCCCGCCGGACCGTCGACGGTCACGTCGAGCGGATCCTCGACAAACTCGGCGTGCACTCCCGCACGCAGGTCGTGTCGTGGTTGCACGCCCACGAAGAGCGCGGAGCGTGAGCCGGCGGGGCGGTAGCCGGGTTCAGGAGTGTGTCGGGACGGACTCTCGGCGTGCCGCAGGCACCTTGGTGATCAACGTGAGTACCACCGACACCAGAGCGATGATGCCGATCGTGGTGTAGGCAAGGGTATAGGCCTTGTCCTCGCCGATCAGCGTGGACGCAATGATCGGGCCGATGATGCCGCCGATGCTCCAACCGATGAGCATGAGTCCGTAGATGGCACCGGCATTGCGGACCCCGAAGAAATCGCCGGCAGTGGCGGGCATGGTGCCGAAAGCGCCGCCGTAGCAGAGGTAAATGATCGCGGCCAGGATCGAGAACAGCACGACACCGCCGGCGTGCGGCAACACGATCAGGCACACGCCCTGCAGGACGAGCAGTGCGGTGAACGTCCTCATCCGCCCGATGCGGTCGGAGATCGCTGCCCACACGATCCGGCCGGCACCGTTGAAGATCGCGAGCGCGCCCACGAGTGCCGCCGCGCCGCTCGCGCTGAAGCCGGCGATGTCGGAAGCACTCGGCTTGGCCTGGGAGATCAGTGAGATGCCTGCGGTGACACACAGGGTGAGGATGGCGGTCAGGAGATACCACTGGGGCGTGCGCAGTGCCTCTCCCTGGGTGTACTCCTTGCCGCCCGTCGCTCCGGCACCGGTCTTCGAAGCAGGTTCGTAACCGGGCACGGTGTACCCCTCGGGCGGATTGCGGAAGAGCGCTGCGCCGGCGAGGGACATCACGAGGTAGGCGATGCCCAGCGGCAGGAAGGCGCTCGTGGGATCGTCGGGGTTCCGGTCGATGAGCCACTGCGCGACTGGCGAGGTGAGCACCGCACCGAACCCGAAGCCGCCCACCGCGAGCCCGGTGATGAGACCGGTCTTGTCGGGAAACCACTTCTGCAGCATGGCGATCGGGACGATGTACGCGAAGCCCAGACCGAAGCCGCTGATGACACCGTATCCGAGGATGAGCAGCCAGTAATCGTCGGCACCGTTGGTGAACGACGCGAGGAGAATGCCGAGGGCGTAGATGACCCCGCCGATGAGCGCGACGACGCGCGGTCCCTTCAGATCCTGCAGGCGGCCACCGAGATAGGTGCCGACGAAGATCATGCCGATGGTGACGGTGAACGGCAGTGACGCCTTGACCGTGCTGAGCTGCCAGGAGTCGGCGCTCTCGAGGGCCCCACCGAAGACCGACCATGCGTAGACCGCGCCGATCGAGAACTGCAGCAACAGACCTCCGGCGACGAGCAACCACCGGAAGCTGCCCGGAGGCTGTGCCGTCGCGGTGTCGCCCTGTGGTTCGCGCGTGGGCTTGGCGGAGTCCATGCGTGCTCCTTCGTTCTGCCCGCGAGCCGGATCTCAGCCGCGGTAGCGAACGGGTTCCCCGCGATCGACTCGTTCACGCTGGGGAACGACGGTGTATTTGGGATCCTTCGCCGATGCGATGCCGGCCTCGTAGACGCCGAGTCGCGTGCACAGCGAACCGACCATGAGTGCGGCACCGGACACCGCCGACACCGCCCGATGGCGACGGCCGACGAGCGCCCCGAGCGCACCGGCCACCGTCAATGCCTTGCTGGCCTTCATGAATCGCCCGGCCCGCCCTTGGTGGAGCGTCTCGGCCGACAGGCCCATGGACTCCTCCATCCGCTGCTCGAGCACGAGTTCGGCGAGCGCACCGCCGACGGCGAAGGTACGCGCCGGTCCGGCCTCGGCAAGCGGTGCGCCCAGCAGCCCGAGACCACCCGAGGCGGCCGCCGCGGACCCGCAGAACACGAAGGGAATCTCCTTGTAGGCGGAGTGCCAGGCCGGAGTTGCGGTGTCGGACAGCAGAACACCGGTGTAGGCGGCGACCGGCGGCGCCGTCAGCGCCCCTACGATCCCGGCCGGTCGGCCGAGCGCGAGCAGGAGTCGCACCGGCCCCCGCTTCCACCGGGAGGGCAGCATCTCGGCGATCTCCGCGACCGCCGCGACACCCGCGAACGGACCGTGCAGCGACAGGATCCACGTACCGACCGACATCGGGGAGGTCGGCTTGGCGACCCGCAGCATGTTGAGGAAGCGGCTCGGTTTGCCGAGATCGTGGACGAGGGCACCGACACTCACGAGCAGCGATGCGAGCGAACCGAATCGGGCCACCCGGCGCAGTGCGGCGCGGCCCGTCAGATCGGCGCCTGCGGCGAGCAGCGAGCTGCCCGCGGCCACGCCGCCTGTGAACAGGTAGACGGCGATGTCGTGTTCCCACGGCGCCGGTTTCACGATCGGGCGCCCGTAATAGGACTCGAAATCGGCCTCCGGCACCATCACGCGGTCTCCGCCGCGACCGCCTCCGGCCCGGCGGGAATCGCCCGGGCTGCCGCCGTGCTGCACCTGGGTCATCCGCGCCTCCTCAGGAACGACAGGGCGGCGCCCGCCAGCATCGCGACGGCTGCGACGGCAGCACGGTTCCACATCTCCGGCAGATCCTTGGTCGTCACCACCGGGTCCGGGGGCAGGCCGTAGACCTCCGGTTCGTCGAGGAGCAGGAAGAAGGCGCCGGTCCCGCCGACCCCGTCCTCGGGATCGTTGCCGTACAGCCGTGCCTCGCTCACACCGCGCTCGTGCAGGGCCGCCAGGCGCTCGTCGGCGCGGGCACGCAGTTCCTCGACGTCGCCGAACTGGATCGACTCCGTGGGGCACGCCTGCGCGCAGGACGGTGTCTGGCCGTCGGTGAGCCGGTCGTAGCAGAGCGTGCACTTCTGGGCGATACCGACCTTCGGGTCGCCCTCCGGGCCCTTGCGGCGGTCGATGACACCGTACGGGCACGCGGCCACGCAGTATCCGCAGCCGTTGCAGATGTCGTCCTGCACGACCACCGTGCCGAACTCGCTGCGGAACAGCGACCCGGTCGGGCACACGTCGAGGCAGGCCGCGTGGGTGCAGTGCTTGCACACGTCCGAGGACATCAACCACCGGAAGTCCGGCTTCTCCTCGTCCGGCCGCTCGCTCGGTGCCGCACCGACGGTCGGCATCCCCAGCGACACCGCCGGCTTCTTCTCGGCCGGGCGCTCGATGAAGGCGACGTGCCGCCACTGGTTCGCGTTGAGCGAATGACTGTTGTCGTACGAGGTGCCGAGCATCGCGAACGCGTTCTCGGGAACGTCGTTCCACTCCTTGCAGGCGACCTCACAGGCCTTGCACCCGATGCACACACTGGTGTCGGTGAAGAAGCCCTTGCGAGCCGGTGGATTCTCGTACCCGGCATCGGGTGCCGGGTCGATCGGTCCGAAGAAGCTGTTGGGGCCGGTCACTCGTCCTCCTCCGGAGTGCGTCCGTCATCCGAGATCGTGACGACGGGTGGGTACACACCGTCGGTTACCCCGGCCCGCCGCGCATATCCCTCGACGTACTCCCGCAGCGCCGGTCCGCTCGGTCGGCGTCCGGCCCGCACGTCGCACGTACCGACCTTGCTCTCCTGGATGAGCACGTTGGGGTCCAGCGTGATCCCGATCAGATCGTTGGTCGAGTCGCCGGTCACCATGCCGCCGCCACCCCAGTGGTAGGGCATCCAGATCTGGTGCACGGTGCGGCCTTCGACCTTCAGCGGACGCAACCGCTCGGTCACCAGTACCCGGCCCTCGACCGCCGAGCGGGCGGTGATCACGTGGCACCAGCCCATGTGCTCGAGTCCGCGCTCGGCCGCCAGGGCGGGGGAGACCTCCACGAACATCTCCGGTTGCAGTTCGGCGAGATGTTCGAGATAGCGGCTCATCCCGCCGGCGGTGTGGTGCTCGGTGAGACGACTCGTCGTGAACACGAAGGGGAAGACGTCGCTGTGTTCCTCCGGCGGTGAGGGGTTCATCGGATTGTCGTCGCGCCGGTACTCCATGCGCGTCGGGTTGGCCTGCTGCGCGTAGAGCGGATTGCGGAACGGCGACTCCACCGGTTCGTAGTGCGTCGGCATCGGACCGTCGACGAGTCCCTGGGGGGCGTAGAGGGCACCCTTGCCGTCGCCCTGCATGATGAACGGATCGATCCCTTCGATCGCCTCGACACCGTCGGCGCCGTCGGGGGAGCGGTAGCTCGGCGGCTTCGTCTTCTCGAAGTCCGGCACGTCCGCGCCGGTCCACTGCTGTGCGTCCTCGTCCCACCACACGTAGGCCTTGCGTTCGCTCCACGGCCTGCCCTCGGGGTCGGCGGATGCCCGGTTGTAGAGGATGCGGCGGTTCATCGGCCACGCCCAGCCCCACTCGGGAGCCACGAACGACTGCTCGTGACGGGACTTGCGACGGTTGGCCTGATTGACGCCGTCGGCATAGACCCCGGTGTAGATCCAGCAGCCACCTAGCGTGGAGCCGTCGTTCTTCATCTCGGTGAACGACGACAGCGGCCGCCGGGTCGCGACGTCGTAGCCGTTGATCTCCATGAGCACCGCTTCGGCACTCGGCTCGTCGTGCTCCCCGTGTACGGGATAGTCCCATGCCAGGTCGAGCAGCGGACGGTCGCGCTCGTCGGTGGACGCGGCCAGACGCTCCCGCATCATGCGGCCGAGGTGGTAGAAGAACCACAGTTCCGAGCGGCAGTCCTCGGGCGGCTCGACGGCCTTCTCCCGCCACTGCAGCATCCGCTGGGTCTGGGTGAAAGTTCCTTCCTTCTCGGCGTAGGAAGCCGCCGGGAACAGGAACACCTCGGTGGCGCACTCCTCGGTCACGATCTCGCCGGTCTCGACCTCCGGGGAGTCCTTCCAGAAGCTCGCGCTCTCGATCTCGAACAGATCGCGCACCACGAGCCAGTCGAGGTTCGCCATCCCGAGCCGCTGGGCGCGCCCGTGAGCGGAGCCGACGGCCGGGTTCTGACCGAGAAGGAAGTAGCCCTTGACCTTTCCGTCGATCATGTCGAGCACCGAGCGGTAGGTGCCGTGGTCGCCGGTGATCTTCGGCATGTGGTCGAAGCAGTAGTCGTTGTCGGCGGTCGCCGCGTCGCCCCAGTACGCCTTGAGCAGGTTCACGGCGTAGGCGTCGGCCTTCGACCAGAAGCCCTTGCTGCCCGGGTTGCGGACGCTGTCGACCCAATCGGTGAACGAGTGGTGCTTGTTCGCATCGGGCATCGGCAGGTAGCCGGGCAACAGGTTGAACAGCGTCGGGATGTCGGTCGATCCCTGGATGCTGGCGTGACCGCGCAGCGCCATGATGCCTCCGCCGGGGCGGCCCATGTTGCCGAGCAACAACTGCAGGATCGCACCGGTGCGGATGTACTGCACACCGACACTGTGCTGGGTCCAGCCCACGCTGTAGACGAGCGCCGTCGTCCGCTCCCGACCGGAGTTCTCGGTCCACGCGCGGCAGACGTCGAGGAAGTCCTCCTGCGAGACGCCGCACACCTGCTCGACCACCTCGGGGGTGTAGCGGGCGAAGTGCCGCTTGAGCACCTGGTAGACGCACCGCGGGTGCTGCAGGGTCTCGTCGCGCCTCGGGTGGCTCGCCGTCTGCATGCCGTGCGACTCGTTCTGCAGGCCCGCGGCCGTGTCCCGATGCTCGGCGTGTTCCTCGGCATTGTCGGCCTGCGACGTGTGCAGGTCGCCGGATTCGTCCTCCACGTCGTACTGCCAACTCGTCGGATCGTAGGTCCGCTTCTCGGGGTCGAAGCCCGAGAAGAGCCCGTCGAGGTCGTCGGTGTCCTCGAACTTGTCGCTGACGAGCACCGCGGCGTTCGTGTAATCGACGACGTACTCGCGGAAGTCCAGCTCGTTGCTCAGGACGTAGTTCACGATGCCGCCGAGGAAGGCGATGTCGCTGCCGACCCGGATCGGGACGTGCTTGTCCGCCACCGCGCTCGTACGGGTGAAGCGCGGGTCGATGTGGATGACGCTGGCACCGCGTTTCTGGGCCTCCACGACCCACTGGAAGCCCACCGGGTGGGCTTCGGCCATGTTGGAACCCTGGATGATGATGCAGTCAGCGTTGGCCAGGTCGGCTGTATAGCCGGTGGCGCCGCCGCGCCCGAAGCTGGTCCCCAGACCGGGGACGGTGGCGGAGTGTCATATACGGGCCTGGTTCTCGATCTGGACCGCCCCCATCGCTGTGAACAGCTTCTTGATGAGGTAGTTCTCCTCGTTGTCCAGCGTCGCACCGCCGAGACTGGCGATGCCCATCGTGCGCCGGACACGGCGGCCCTTGTCGTCGAACTCCTGCCACGTCTCGCGACGGGTCTTCAGCACGCGATCGACGACCATCTCCATGGCCGTGTCGAGGTCGAGATCTTCCCATTCGGTGCCGTAGGGCCGGCGATAGCGGATCTTGGTCTCGCGCAGCTCGCTGGTGACAAGATTCTTGCTCGCCGAACCCTTGGGACACAGCCGTCCGCGGTTCACGGGACTGTCGGAGTCACCTTCGATCTGGACGATCCGTTCGTCCTTGACGAAGATCTTCTGTCCGCATCCGACAGCGCAGTAGGGACACACGCTGCGCGCGACACGATCGGCGGTGGAGGTGCGCGGTTCGATCTCGTCGGTACGACGGGAACGCGCGGCTCTGCCGCGCCCGAGCAGGTCTTTACCGAGGAACTGGCGCAGGACGGGCCAGGGCAGGGACGTGTCCTTCTCCGTCATCGGTGCTCCTTTCCTGCGCTGTCGTTTCCGAAGCTACCGTCTACCCGCGCTTCGTGCCGGGTAATCCGGATCCCGTGCAGGTGTGTCGGCATGTCCGACGGTCGTCGGGGTCAGCGCACCCGAATCGCGTGCTCGCTCGCGGGGATCACCTCGCCGATCACCGGATGACCGGGGATCTCCCCGACGACCAGGAGACCGCCGGATGTCTGAGCATCCGCGAGCAGCAGCAGTTCGTCGTCGTCCACCTCGGAGTCGACCTCGTCGCGCACCCAGTCGAGATTGCGACGGCTCCCGCCGGGCACGAAACCCTCCGCGAGTGACTCGCGCGCTCCCGCGACGTACGGCACGGCCGCGGCATCGAGCACGGCGGTCGTGCCACTGGCCCGCATCATCTTCATCAGATGGCCGAGCAGACCGAAACCCGTGACGTCGGTGGCGGCGCGGACACCTGCGGCGTGGGCGAGTTGCGCGGCCTCGCGGTTGAGGGTCGTCATCACCGCTACCGCCTCCTCGAACCGCTCGCCGGTGGCCTTGTGACGGTTGTTGAGGATGCCGAGGCCGAGTGGCTTGGTGAGGGTGAGCGGCAGGCCGGGTGTCGCAGCGTCGTTGCGCAGCAGGCGATCCGGATCGCCGAGCCCGGTCACCGCCAGTCCGTACTTCGGTTCGCGGTCGTCGATGCTGTGCCCTCCGGCGAGATGAGCACCCGCCTCGGCGCACGCGTCGGCACCGCCCCGCATCACCTCGGCTGCGAGTTCGAACGGGATGAGTTCGCGCGGCCAGCCCAGGAGGTTGACCGCGACGATCGGCGTGCCGCCCATCGCGTAGACGTCGGACATGGCATTGGTGGCGGCGATGCGGCCCCAGTCGTAGGCATCGTCGACGACCGGGGTGAAGAAGTCGGCCGTCACGATGACGGCCCGTCCGCTCCCGTCGGGTGCGGGGTCGATCCGGACCGCGGCGCCGTCGTCGCCGTTCTCCACACCGACCAGCAGTTCGCCGGTCGCTCGTCCACCCTGCAGGCCACCGAGTACCCGTTCGAGTTCGCCCGGCGGAACCTTGCACGCGCAGCCGCCGCCGGCCGCGTACTGGGTGAGTCGGATGGCGCCCTCGGGAAGGTCGACGTGTGCGGTCATACGACCGAACATACGGGCGTGCCGTAACCGAGGGCTCGACTTCGGTTAGGGTGAGCGCGGAGGTGGTTCTCGTCTGGTGACGGTCGCGGTCTTCAAAACCGTTGTGGCCCAGTATCTGGGCTGGGCGGGTTCGATTCCCGTCCGCCTCCGCCAAATTTTGTCGTCGAGTGTGGGATGAGGAGGCGCGTGCCGGATCCGCGACGGGATGTTCCCCGCACCGACCAGGTCCTGGCCGATCCGCGCCTGCGCGAAGCCGTCGACCGGCTCGGCTCCCGTCTGGTCAAGCAGACCGTGGTCGCGGCCCAGCAGCGGTGCCGCGACGGAGAGATCGAGCCGGGGGCCGTCGCCGACGTCGCAGCCGAATCGTTGCCGCAACAGGCGGCCACCCTGCGTCGCGTCCTCAACGCGACCGGCGTGGTGGTGCACACCAATCTCGGCCGCGCCCCCCTCTCCCGCGCGGCGGTCGAAGCCGTGACGACCGCGGCGGGCGCGACCGATGTCGAGCTCGATCTGGCCACCGGCAGGCGCGGGCGGCGCGGCCGCGGCGCTCTCGAGGCGCTCGCCGAGCAGGTACCGGATGCCGGAGGCGTCCACGTGGTCAACAACGGTGCCGCCGCTCTCGCTCTGGCCACGCGGGTGCTTGCGCGCGGGGGCCGCTCGATCGTGATCGCGCGGGGCGAACTGGTCGAGATCGGCGACGGCTTCCGGATCCCGGAACTGCTGGAATCGGTCGGTGCCGCACTGCGGGAGGTCGGTACCACCAACCGTGTCCGCCTGAGCGACTACGCCGCGGCCGTCGACGACGACACCGCCTTCGTCCTCAAGGTGCATCCGTCGAACTTCACGGTCACCGGCTTCACGTCGTCCGTCTCGGTCCGCGAACTCACGGGGCTCGGTCCGCCCGTCGTGGTCGACATCGGGTCGGGACTGCTCGCACCGCATCCACGCCTGCCGAACGAGCCCGACGCCACCAGTGCCCTGCGCGCCGGCGCCGACCTGGTCACGGCTTCGGGCGACAAGCTGCTGGGTGGTCCGCAGGCGGGGCTGCTGCTCGGACGGGCCGAGCTGGTGGAACGCCTGCGCCGCGATCCGTTCGCACGGGCATTACGCGTCGACAAGCTCACCCTCGCCGCGCTGGAAGCGACCCTGACGGGACCGGCGCCTCCCGTCGCGGCAGCACTGGCCACGCGGCCGGAGGACCTTCGCGCCCGTGCCCGGGCGATCTGCGCTGCGCTGCCTGCCGAGTGCGAGCCCGAGGTGGTCGACTCCGACGGCGTCGTCGGTGGTGGCGGCGCCCCGGATGTGACCCTGCCGAGCGTGGCGATCGCGCTGCCCGAACACTTCGCCGTGCCGTTGCGTCTCGGCGAACACCCGGTCGTCGGCCGTGTGGAACGGGGCAGGTTGCTGCTCGACCTGCTCGCCGTCGACCCCGGTGAGGACCGCGATCTGATCGGCGCCGTGACGCGTGTGGCCCGCCGCGAAGGACGCTGATGCACGTCGTCGCGACCGCCGGTCATGTCGACCACGGCAAGTCGACGCTGGTCGAAGCGCTCACCGGCGCGAATCCGGATCGGCTCGCCGAGGAACGGCGGCGAGGACTGACCATCGAGCTCGGCTACTGCTGGACGTCCTGGCCCGGAGTGGGGGAGGTCGCCTTCGTCGACGTCCCCGGACACGAGCGTTTCCTGACGACGATGCTCTCCGGGGTGGGATCGGTCCCGGCCGCGCTGTTCGTGGTGGCCGCCGACGATCCGTGGATGCCCCAAGCAGCCGAACATCTCGCGGCGCTCGACGCGCTCGGCGTGCGCCACGCGGTCGTCGCGGTGACCCGCGCCGATCTCGCCGACCCGGGTCCCGCAGCCGCGCGGGCCGCGGCGGAGGTCGCCCGCACGAGCCTGGCGGGGGCGCCCGTCGTCGCTGTGAGCGGACGCACCGGGATGGGCCTCGACGATCTCAGGGCCGCGTTGACGACGATGGTCGCCGCGCTCCCGGATCCGGATCCGCACGGCGATGTCCGGCTCTGGGTGGACCGCCGGTTCACCGTGCGCGGGTCCGGAACCGTCGTCACCGGAACGCTTCCCGCCGGCACGGTCCGGGTCGGCGACACCCTCGCACTCGGCAGCGCACCGCTGCGGGTCCGTGGCGTGCAGGCACTCGGGCGCGACCGGACCGCGGTGAGCGGCGTGGCCCGGGTGGCCCTCAATCTCACCGGCCGGATCGACGACCTGGGGCGGGGCAGTGTGCTCGTGACGCCCGGTGCGTGGCACCACACGTCCGTCGTCGACGTGCGGATCAGCGGCGAGGACCGGCCTCCCGTCGCCCCAGTTCTCCACATCGGTGCTGCCGACGTCGGCGTCCACTGTCGTCCGCTGGCGGGCGATCTCGTCCGGCTCACTCTCGATCGCCCGCTGCCCCTGCGGATCGGCGACCGCGCGCTGCTGCGCGATCCGGGTCGCCGCACGATCTGGCGGGCCGACGTTCTCGATCCGGACCCGCCCCGCTTCCGGCGGCGTGGTGCCGCGGCACGCCGTGCCCGGCAACTCGCGGGTGCCGACGGTACGCCGAACTTGGCCGACGAACTCGCCCGCCGCGGAATCCTGCACCGTCAGCGGTTGCGTCAGTTGGGCATCCCTCTCGAGGAGGGAGATCACCTGGTGGTGGGTCCGTGGCTCGTCGCACCCGGCCTCGCGCGAGCGGTCACCGATCGGCTGCCCGCCCTCGTGCAGGCACACGCTCGCGCTCATCCCCTGGACCCGGCGGCACCGTTGGCCGTGCTGGCATCGCAGTTGCGGCTTCCCACTCCCGACCTCGTGCGTGCGCTGGTACGGCCGCCTCTCGAAGTCGTAGGGGGACGGGTGATCGCTCCGGGAGCCGACGGTCTGCCGACGAAGATCCGCAAGGCCGTCGAGCAGGTGCGCCGCGACCTGTCGGCCGCCCCGTTCGCGGCTCCGACCGCCGATCGACTCCGCGAACTCGGCCTCGACGACCGTGCACTGGGCGCGGCCGAGCGCAGCGGACGACTGTGGCGGGTCGGTCCGGGCATCGTCCTGCTACCCGACGCCGCCGATGCTGCCGTCGAGTTGCTGGGAGAGCTGGAACAGCCCTTCACGACCAGTGCGGCACGCGAGCGGCTGGGAACGACACGGCGGGTGGTCCTGCCGCTGCTCGACCGGCTCGACAAGGCGGGCCGTACGCGACGGCTCCCCGACGACCGTCGCGAGATCGTCCACTAGGGCGGCACCGACTGTCGGGGCGGTCGGGTCCCGTTCTGCGCGGATGCGCGAGGTGACGTGCACCCGACCACGAAGTGTGTCGAAACACGAAGTGCGGGTACCGACCTCGTCGGTACCCGCACTCGGGTGTGAGAAGTGGGTCGTCAGATGACGCCCAGTGCGAACATCGCGTCGGCGACCTTCACGAAGCCGGCGATGTTGGCGCCGTGGATGTAGTCGCCCGGCTTGCCGTACTCGGCGGCGGTCTCGACGCAGCGGCCGTGGATGTCGGCCATGATGCCGGCGAGACGCTCGTCGGTGTAGTCGAAGTGCCACGAATCGCGCGAGGCGTTCTGCTGCATCTCCAGTGCCGAGGTCGCCACACCACCGGCGTTGGCGGCCTTGCCGGGCGCGAAGGCGACTCCGGCGTCGCGGAAGACGCTGATGCCACCCGGAGTGGTGGGCATGTTGGCGCCCTCGGCGACGATCTTCACGCCGTTGTTGACGAGAGTCTTCGCCGAGTCCTCGTCGAGTTCGTTCTGCGTGGCGCACGGCAGTGCGACGTCGCACGGCACGTTCCAGATGTTGCCACCGGGGAAGAACTCGGCGTCGCCGCGCTCGTCGACGTACTCGGAGATGCGTCCGCGCCGGACTTCCTTGATCTCCTTGAGGAGAGCGACGTCGAGGCCCTTGCGGTCGACGATGTAACCGGAGGAGTCGGAGCAGGCGATCGCGGTGCCACCGAGCTGGTGGATCTTCTCGATGGCATAGATCGCGACGTTGCCGGAACCCGAGACGACGGCGGTGCGACCTTCGAGCGAGGTTCCCGCGGTCTTGGCCATCTCGTTGACGAAGTAGGCCGCGCCGTAACCGGTGGCCTCCTTGCGCACCTGCGAACCGCCCCAGGTGAGGCCCTTGCCGGTGAGCACGCCGGACTCGTAGGAGTTGGTGAGGCGCTTGTACTGGCCGAACAGGTAGCCGATCTCGCGGCCACCGACACCGATGTCACCGGCCGGGACGTCGGTGTACTCGCCGATGTGGCGGTGCAGCTCGGTCATGAACGACTGGCAGAAGCGCATGATCTCCTGCTCGGAGCGACCCTTGGGATCGAAGTCCGAGCCACCCTTGCCGCCGCCGATGGGCAGGCCGGTGAGAGCGTTCTTGAAGATCTGCTCGAAGCCGAGAAACTTGACGATGCCGAGGTTCACGCTCGGATGGAAGCGCAGGCCGCCCTTGTAGGGGCCGAGAACGCTGTTGTACTGCACGCGGAAGCCACGGTTGACGTGGACGTTGCCCTGGTCGTCGATCCACGGCACACGGAAGATGATCTGCCGTTCGGGCTCGCACAGGCGCTCGATCAGGCCGGATTCGAAGTATCCGGGGTGCCGCTCGAGCACGACATGCAGAGACTCGAACACTTCGGCTGCAGCCTGGTGGAATTCGGGTTCACCTGCGTTGCGGGCCTTGACCTGCTCGTAGATCTCTTCGATGCGGTCCGATGTCGACACGCCCACCTACCTGACTCTGTGAGGATTCTGTAACACGCGATTTACGACGAGAACTATAGGACGTGGTCCTTAGCATGTGTTAACCCAGCACCGAGGTGGGATGAGAAACACACGGCCGGAGCGGCGTGTGAAAAGAGCGAATTGCCCGTTTCGGAAGTAGGATGCGCGACCCCGCCGCGAATGATCCGCCGGCGGTGGGAGGTGCCCCCGGCAGGACTCGAACCTGCGACCTAGAGATTAGAAGGCTCTTGCTCTATCCAGCTGAGCTACGGAGGCGCGGCCAGAATCTTAGCGGGTGCCGTCGGCAGCGGGTGCACGCACCCTCACCGTCGGCGGGTCATCGCTCGAGTGCTGTGCCGCGGTCGTCGCCGGTGCTCGATTCGCCCCCGGGGACGTCCACATCCCCGGTCTTGAACCGCTGGACGAGGTGATCGATTCCGACCCCCAGGACCACCGCGACGCAGATGGACACGGCCGCACCCAACAACGGTTGCGATTCGAACCAGCCCCCGACGAGACGGCCCACCAGCGCCGAGTACAGCGCCCAGGTCGTACCGCCCAGGATCGTGAGGGGCACGAACTTCTGCCGTGGGTAGCGGGTCGCTCCGGCCGTCATGTTCACAGCGATCCGGCCGATCGGGATGTAGCGGGCCGTGAGGATCACTGCCGCGCCGCGCTTGTCGAGTCCGTGCCGCGCCCACGCGAAAGCGGCTCGTGCCTTCGGGCGGCGCATCCACCGGAACCGGTCCGTGCCGACCTTCCGTCCGATCGTGTAGGCGATGTTGTCGCCGATGATCGCGCCGAGCGCCGCGAGCACGACGACGATCCACAGGTGGGGAAGTCCGGTCGAGCCCGAGAGGGACGCCAGGGTCACCAGGACGGTCTCGCTGGGCACCGGAGGGAAGAAGCCGTCGAGGATGCACACGGCGAAGACCAACGGATAGACCCAGAGGGCCGCGGCCTGGCCGATGATGAATTCGTTGATCACGTCCATGGATATGCGTGGTGCTCCCGTCGGGTCCGCCGGTCGGCTCCTTCCACGCTATCCGCTCGCGCCGCCGAGGACTCCGGACGAGGGCGGCGTTACGGCACACACCGTCGACCGCAAGAGAACGATTCGATTCCGATTCGCCCGTTTCGTCGCATCGATCTCGACTCGGGTCTACTATGGGCGCACCAAGGGGGAATCGTGGGCGGCCGGTGGGGGAAAGCCGGTCCGCGCCACCTGATGGCGGGAGTTCTTCATGCAGGTTCCTGGCCCATTCGAGTACGAGCGTGCCACCGGAGTGGATCACGCCGTCGAGTTGCTCGACCGGCACGGAGAGGGGGCCCGGGTCGTCGCCGGCGGACACAGTCTGCTGCCGATGATGAAACTTCGACTCGCGAATCCGGAGTACTTGATCGACATCAACGATCTCGCGGACGAACTCGATCACATCGTGTTCGAACCCGGGTCCGTGCGCCTCGGTGCCCTGGTCCGGCACCGCCGGCTTCTCGAATCCGACGAACTCGCCGAGATCTTCCCGATCTTCCGCGATGCCGAGCGAGTGATCGCCGATCCCGTCGTCCGCAATCGTGGAACGCTCGGTGGGTCGTTGTGTCAGGCAGATCCTGCCGAGGATCTGTCCACCGTGTGTGCAGTGCTCGGCGCGACCTGTGTCGTACGCGGACCGGGCGGGGTGCGCGAGCTCGATTTCCACGACTTCCATCTCGGCCCCTACGAGACGGCGGTCGCCCCGAACGAACTGCTCGTCGAGGTGCGGCTGCCGAGGAAGGGCACCGGGGCCAGTGCGTACGAGAAGGTCGAGCGTCGCACCGGCGACTGGGCGGTGGCCGCCGCGGGTGTCGCGCTGTGGACGTCGGGAGGACGGATCACCGACGCACGGGTCGGGCTGACGGCCGTGCGCGGCGACGACGAGGCGTTGTCGGCGATCACCGACCTGCTGCGGGGTGCGCCACCGTCCGACGACCTGTTCCGAGAGGCCGGCGCCGCAGCCGCGCGGGCCTGCGATCCCGAGACCGACCAGCGTGGCACCGCCGCCTACAAACGTCACCTCGCGTCCGAGTTGACGGTGCGTGCCCTGCGCCGAGCCGCCGAACGTCTCGGCGCCACCGAAAGGGTGTGATCCGATGCAGATCTCGATGACAGTCAACGGCGAGAACGTCACCGCCGACGTCGAACCTCGAACTCTGCTCGTGCATTTCCTGCGAGACCACCTCGGTCTGACCGGAACCCACTGGGGATGCGACACGAGCAATTGCGGAACGTGCGTCGTCTCCGTGGACGGCGAACCGGTGAAGTCGTGCACCACCCTGGCGGTCATGGTCGCCGGCCACGAGGTGCTCACCGTCGAAGGACTCGAACGCGACGGCGTCCTCGACCCGGTGCAGGAAGGATTCGTGCGCTGCCACGGGCTGCAGTGCGGCTTCTGCACCCCGGGAATGATGATCACCGCCCGGGCGCTGCTCGATCGCGATCCCGACCCCGACGACGCGACGATCCGCGAGGCGATCTCCGGGCAGATCTGCCGCTGCACCGGCTACACCACCATCGTCCGGTCGGTCCGGTGGGCCGCCGAACACTCCTCGACCTCACAGCCCACGGAGGTGTCGTGATGACCGCGGTCGAACCGGACATGCGCCCGGAGGAACAGGACAACGATCGCACGCCGTGTGGACACGGCCGCATGCTGCGCAAGGAGGACCCGCGCTTCGTGCGCGGCCGCGGCACCTACGTCGACGATGTCAGGCTGCCCGGCATGCTGCATCTCGCAGTGCTCCGATCGCCGGTCGCGCATGCGCGGATCAACAGCATCGATACGTCCGCCGCCCTCGCACACTCGAAGGTGCGGGCGGTGATCACGGGCGCCGACCTGGCCGAGAAGGGCCTGGCGTGGATGCCGACACTGTCGAACGACGTGCAGGCCGTGCTCGCCACCGACAAGGTGCGCTTCCACGGCCAGGAGGTCGCGTTCGTCGTCGCCGACGACCACTATTCGGCGCGCGACGCCCTCGAACTGATCGACGTCGACTACGAGATGCTCGACCCGGTCGTCGATGTGCGCACGGCCCTGTCGCCCGAGGCACCGGTGATCCGGACCGATCTCGACGGGAAGACCGACAACCATTGCTTCGACTGGGAAACCGGCGATGCGGCGGCCACCGACGCGGTCTTCGCGAAGGCCGACGTCGTCACCCGGCAGGAGATCGTCTATCCGCGGGTGCACCCGGCGCCCATGGAAACGTGCGGTGCGGTCGCCGATTACGACCGGATCTCCGGAAAGCTGACGCTCTGGTCCACCACACAGGCCCCGCACGCCCATCGCACGCTGTACGCACTGGTCGCGGGTCTGCCCGAACACAAGATCCGCGTCATCTCGCCCGACATCGGCGGTGGATTCGGCAACAAGGTGCCCATCTACCCCGGTTACGTCGGGGCGATCGTCGCGTCGCTGGTCACCGGACGGCCCGTCAAGTGGATGGAGGACCGCAGCGAGAACCTCATGAGTACCGGCTTCGCGCGCGACTACATCATGATCGGGGAGATCGCGGCGACGAAGGAAGGCCGCATCCTCGCCATCCGGTCCCGTGTCCTCGCCGACCACGGCGCGTTCAACGCCACCGCGGCCCCGGTGAAATATCCGGCCGGCTTCTTCGGGGTGTTCACCGGCAGTTACGACATCGAGGCCGCGTACTCCCACATGACCGCGGTCTACACCAACAAGGCACCCGGCGGTGTCGCCTACGCGTGCTCGTTCCGCATCACCGAAGCCGTGTACTTCGTCGAACGGCTCGTCGATTGTCTGGCCTACGACCTCGATATGGACCCGGCCGAACTACGACTGAAGAACCTTCTGCGCCCCGAACAGTTCCCGTACACGAGCAAGACCGGCTGGAAGTACGACTCCGGCGACTACGAGACCACCATGCGCAAGGCCATGAACCTCGTCGGATACGAGGATCTGCGGCGCGAACAGGCCGAACGCCGCGCACGGGGCGAACTGATGGGCATCGGCATGTCGTTCTTCACCGAGGCCGTCGGCGCGGGGCCGCGCAAGGACATGGACATCCTCGGTCTCGGCATGGCCGACGGCTGCGAACTGCGCGTCCATCCCACCGGTAAGGCCGTGGTGAGGCTGTCGGTGCAGTCCCAGGGGCAAGGACACGAGACGACCTTCGCGCAGATCGTCGCGGAGGAGATCGGCATCCCGCCCGACGACATCGACGTCGTCCACGGCGACACCGACAACACCCCCTTCGGACTCGGCACCTACGGAAGCCGCTCGACACCGGTGTCCGGCGCGGCCGCCGCGCTGGTCGCCCGCAAGGTGCGCGACAAGGCGAAGATCATCGCATCGGGCATGCTCGAGGTCTCCGTCGCCGATCTCGAATGGGAGAAGGGCACCTTCCGGGTCAAGGGCGACCCGGCGGCGGCGGTCACGATCCAGGACATCGCGATGCGGGCCCACGGCGCCGGCGATCTGCCCGAAGGTCTCGAAGGCGGTCTCGAGGCGCAGATCTGCTATAACCCCGAGAACCTGACCTATCCCTACGGCGCCTATTTCTGTGTCGTCGACGTCGATCCCGGCACCGCGGAGGTGAAGATCCGCCGGTTCCTGGCCGTGGACGACTGCGGCACCCGCATCAACCCGATGATCATCGAAGGGCAGGTGCACGGTGGCATCGTCGACGGGATCGGCATGGCCCTGATGGAGATGATCGCGTTCGACGAGAACGGAACGTGCCTGGGCGGGTCGTTCATGGACTACCTGATCCCCACCGCCCTCGAGGTACCCACGCTCGAGACGGCGTTCACCGTCACCCCGTCACCGCATCACCCGATCGGCGCGAAGGGCATCGGCGAATCCGCCACGGTCGGTTCCCCACCCGCGATCGTCAACGCCGTGGTCGATGCGTTGAAACCCCTCGGCGTCCGGCACGCCGACATGCCGTTGACACCGTCGCGGGTGTGGGAAGCCATGCAGGGTCGCGCGACCCCGCCGATCTGAGCGACGCGACAGAAGGATTCGAGTGGAACGAGCGGAGTACGAGGACATGGACCTTGCGGTGCGGGCAGCACAGTTGCGCAGCGAACGCCGCCCGTTCGTGGAAGCGACCGTTGTACGGGCACAACCGCCGACGTCCGCGCACTCGGGCGACCGGGCGCTCGTCCACGCCGACGGCACGATCGAGGGGTTCGTGGGCGGACAGTGCACCGAGAACTCGGTGCGCGAAATGTCCCGCACGGTGCTCGAGCGAGGGGAGAGCATGCTCCTACGGGTGCTGCCGGCCGGAGCCGCCGAGTTCCCCGACACTCCGGGGGCGACGATCGCGGTCAACCCGTGCATGTCCGGTGGGGCCACCGAGATCTTTCTCGAGCCGCGGATGCCTGCGCTCGTGGTGGCCGTCTTCGGGGACTCGCCCGTGGCCGACGCCGTGAGCGACTTCGCGCGGCGCGTCGACTACTCGGTGGAACGGATCCGCGGGACGCGCGTGCCCGCCGAGGCTTCGGTGGTGATCGTCGCGAGTCACGGAGGCGACGAGGGGAGTGTGATCCGCGCGGCGCTCGACGCCGGAAGCCGCTATATCGGTCTGGTCGCCAGTCACACCCGTGGCGCCGCGGTGCTCGACGAGGTGGATCCGACCGACGACGAGCGTGCCCACGTGCACACCCCGGTCGGGCTCGATATCGGTGCCCGCACCCCCGCGGAGATCGGACTGTCGATCGTGGCCGACATCGTGCGAGTCGCGCGCAGCGGCGGCCTCACCCGCCCCTCCGAGGAGAGTTGTCGACGCGTCGAGGTGCCGAGGGAGGCGGAGTCGAAGCCGCAGACGGCCGTCGACCCGGTGTGCGGGATGACCGTCACGATCACCGAGTCCACCCCGCACCTCGTCGTTGCGGGCCGGACGATGTGGTTCTGCTGCCCGGGTTGCCGCAGCCGCTTCGAGAAGGACGACGTCGCGTGACCGACCCGTCCTCTCCGGGCATCTTCACCGGCGTCGACGACGTGGTGGCCAGATTCGACAGCCACGATCACCTGCTCGATCAGGGCACCGCCGCCGCGATCCACCTCGCCGTCGCATTGGGGCGACCGCTGTTGCTCGAGGGCGAACCGGGGGTCGGCAAGACCACTGCCGCCAAGGTGCTCGCGCAGATCCTCGGCAGCCCGCTGATCCGGTTGCAGTGCTACGAGGGACTGTCGGTCGCCGAGGCCCTCTACGACTGGAACTACCAACGCCAGTTGCTCGCGATCCGGCTCGCCGAAGCGCGCGGCGACGTTCCCGCCGAAGCCGACCTGTACTCCGAGGAATACCTCCTCGAACGCCCCATCCTGCGCTGCGTCCGCCACCGCGGCGACACACCCGCCGTTCTGCTCGTCGACGAGATCGACCGTGCCGACGACGAATTCGAGGCGTTGCTGCTCGAATTCCTGGGAGAGTTCGCTGTCACCGTTCCCGAGCTCGGCACCCTCACCGCGACCCGCCCACCCGTTGTCGTGCTGACCTCGAATCGGAGCCGCGACCTGCACGACGCACTGCGGCGACGTTGCCTGTACCACTGGATCGACTACCCCGACCGCGCCCGGGCGGTGGCGATCCTGCGTCGCACGGTGCCATCGGCGAACATCGCGCTCGTCGAACGTGCCACGGATTTCGTCGCGGTGGCCCGCGGACTCGATCTCGACAAGGCACCCGGAATCGCGGAGACCATCGACTGGGTATCGGCCCTCGCCGCACTCGGTGTCACCGACCTCGTCCGGCCCGAAGCGGCAATGTCGCTCGCGGCACTGGCGAAGACCCCCGACGACGGCGACGCGCTGGGGGAGGCGCTGACCCGCTTCGTCTCCACCGAAGTGTAATGAGCGCCGGGCTGCTCCCCGGGGTCGATCACGCCGCCTTCACAGTCGCGTTGGTCGACCGGCTCAGGTCCGCCGGGATCGTGGTCCCGGCGGACGGAGCGGCGACCTTCACGCGCGGCCTGCGTGCGTGTCCGCCGACCACCCGGACTCGGTTGTACTGGACCGCGCGGCTCACCCTCGTCGACCGGTACGAGAGCCTGTCCACCTTCGATACGGTCTTCGACCGGGTGTTCGGCGAGGCGCCAGTTCCGCTCGACCCGCACGCCCGTCGCACGGGACCCGAGGACGAAGGCGCGCCGGGGGCGTCGACACCGGACGGACCCCGCCGGCCCAGCGGGGTTCCCACTTCCGGACACGACGTTCCATGGGTCACCAGGACGATCGTCGAATCCACAGAGGGGGAGCGGGCACCCGGCCGCCCGGGGCGCGAGGTGGCGAGCGCACTGGCCGAGATCGCCGATCAGCGGTTCGACGACCTCGACCCGGCGCAACTCGCACTCCTCGAGACATGGATCGAGGCGGCCGGAGCGCGCTGGGCGATCCGCCGCACCCGCCGTCGGGTCGAAGGCCGTACCGGACGCGTCGACATCCGCGCGAGCATCGCCGCCTCCCGCGGCACGGGGTTCGAGCCGCTCCGCCTGATCCGCACGCGACCGGGTCGACGCCGGCGGCAGATCGTCGTGTTCTGCGATGTCAGCCGTTCCATGCGTCCCCACATCGGGGTGTATCTGCATCTCGTGCGTGCGCTCGCGCACACCGGAACGGCCGAGGTCTTCGTGTTCTCCACCACAGCTGCGCGTCTGACACCCGTGCTCCGGCACCGGTCGGTCGACCAGGCGATCGACGTCGCCAACGAGCGGGTACGGACGCGGTTCGGAGGCACCCGCATCGCCGGTTCGCTCGCCGAGGTGGTCGCCTCGCGTCACGGACACCTGATGCGCGGAGCGATCGTCGTCGTCGCGTCCGACGGTTGGGACAGCGACGATCCCACCGAACTCGCCCACGTCCTGGCCAGGATCCGGCGTCGCGCGCACCGGCTGGTGTGGCTCAACCCCCGGGCCGGGCAGTCCGGTTTCATGCCCTCGACCGGGTCGATGTCCGCCGCGCTTCCACACTGCGACGCGATGGTGGCGGCCGACACACTCGTGGCCCTGCAGCACGCCGTCGACGTCGTCACGTCCACGGATACGGGGGACGGGGGACTCCGACGGCGTGTCGTAGGTCATGGCGTGGACGTCCTACCCTGGTAGTCATGGCAACATCCGAGCTCGCGTCTCCCGCGCAGCTTCCGGCGCCCGCCCCCATGAGGGGAAACCCGCCGGCACTGCTGATTCTCTTCGGCCTCCTCGCAGCGATCGTCGCGGCGTTCGCGGTCGGACTGTCCGCTGCCCAGGCTCTGGTGTTGCTCGGTATCCCCGACCCCGGTCCGCTCACGACCTACGGGCTTCCCGCAGTGCGCGCGATTTCCGAGATCGCGACGGTCATCACGATCGGCTCGCTGTTCTTCGCCGCCTTCCTCGTACCCCCGCAGCGGAGCGGGGTACTCGACGTCGGCGGCTATCGCGCCGTGCGGACGGCGGGTGTCGCCGCAACGGTATGGGCGGTCACCGCCGCGCTGATGGTGCCGCTGACCCTGTCCGACACTTCCGGCAGTCCGCTGAGCGAGGCCATCCGTCCGGAGAACCTGTTCTCGGCACTCGGACAGGTGGAGGTCGCGCTGGCCTGGGCCTGGACGACCGTGCTCGCGCTGATCACCGCGCTGCTGGCCCGACTCGCAGTGCGCTGGTCGTGGACGCCGTATCTGTTGCTGCTGTCGTTCGTCGCCCTCATGCCGATCGCCCTGACCGGGCACTCCTCGTCGGGCGGTTCGCACGACATGGCGACCAACAGCCTCGTGCTGCACCTCGGCGCGGCGTCCGTCTGGGCCGGCGGGTTGTTCGCGCTGCTCGCCCATTCGATGAGGGGAGGGGAGCACACCGATGTCGCCGCCCGGCGGTTCTCCTTCGTCGCCGGACTCGCGTTCGTCGTGATGGCTGTCAGCGGCGTGATCAACGCCGCGGTCCGCATGTCGTTCGACGACCTGACGACCACCACCTACGGCAGGTTGCTGCTCGCGAAGACCGTCGCGCTGGTCCTGCTCGGCATCTTCGGCTGGGCCCAGCGACGCCGGGCGCTGCCGGCCCTCGAGGCCGACCCCACCAGCCGGTCCGCTCTCGTCCGGTTCACCGTCGCCGAGGCGTTCGTCCTCGCCGCCACGATCGGCCTGGCCGTCGGACTCGGTCGCACACCTCCGCCGCCCCCGCCCTCGGTGCCGACGATCCAGGAGGTCGAGCTCGGATACCAGCTCGACGTACCCCCGTCCTTCGTGAGCCTGTTCTTCGGGCAATGGCGATTCGACCTCATCTTCGGCACTGCCGCACTCGTACTCGCCGCCGCCTACGCCGTCGGTCTGTGGACCCTGCGCAAGCGTGGCGACTCGTGGCCGCTCGGCCGGTCGATCGCCTGGTTCTCGGGCTGCTTCGTGCTGTTCGTCGCCACCAGTTCCGGCGTCGGCATGTACTCCCCGGCGATGTTCAGCGTGCACATGGGCGCGCACATGGCCCTGTCGATGCTCGCTCCCGTACTTCTGGCGCTCGGCGGGGCGATGACCCTCGCCCTGCGTGCGTTCAAGCCGGCCGGACGCAACGCCCCTCCCGGCCCGCGCGAATGGATCCTCGAGTTCCTCCACAGCCCGCTGTCGCGCTTCTTCACGCACCCGATCGTGGCATCGGTGATGTTCGTCGGCGGTTTCTACGCGTTGTATCTCGGAGGGATCTTCACCGCGTTCATCGACAGTCACACCGCCCACGTCCTGATGAACCTGCACTTCCTGCTGAGCGGCTACCTGTTCTACTGGGTGGTGATCGGTGTCGACCCGTCGCCACGCGACCTGCAGCCCGTGACGAAGCTGGCGATGGTCTTCGGCTCGCTCCCGTTCCACGCCTTCTTCGGTGTGACGCTCATGAGCATGGGCACGGTGATGGCCGAGAGCTACTACCGTGGCCTGGCCCTGCCGTGGAACTACGACCTGTTCTCCGATCAGAAGGTCGGCGGCAGCATCGCGTGGTCGGCCGGCGAGATTCCGCTCGTACTCGTGATGCTCGCGCTGCTCGTCCAGTGGTCGCGCACCGACCGGCGCACGGCCCGTCGCGTCGACCGGGCTGCGGAGCGCGACGACGACGCCGACCTCGCGGCACACAACGCGATGTTCGCCGAGCTGGCGCGCCGCGACCGCGAAGGCCGCTAGCCGCGCCGATCCGACACGCACATCCTGTCGCGCCGCGGCGAAGCGGACGAATACGGACGCCGCGGCCGGACGGTCCGTATCGTCCTCGGCGTGACCCGTACCACGCACGTCCCCGCCCTGCTGCTCGCCGGTGCTCTGGCACTGCTGACGACCGTCGTGTCACCTCCCGCGGTGGGCGCGAACCCGGCGCCGGGAAAGGTTGTCGAGGTCGCCCCGCTCGACCCGGAATCGTCCCTGCCCGGGGCGTCCTCGGCTCGCGTCCTCGCCTACACCACGCAGTGGCGCGACGGCACCCCGACCACAGCGACCGGGGCACTGTTCGTCCCTCCCGGCACGCCGCCCGAGGGCGGGTGGCCCGTGGTCGCATGGGCCCACGGCACGGTCGGTCTCGACGATTCGTGCGCGCCGTCGCGGTTGCCGCGTACCCCGCGCGACACCGCCTATCTCGACCACTGGCTCGGGCAGGGCTACGCCGTGGTGGCAGCCGACTATCCGGGCCTGGGCTCGGACGGACTGCACCGCTATCTGGACGGGCAGAGTGCCGCGAACAGCGTGATCGACATCGTGCGGGCGGGACGCGCCGTCGAGCCGGCGTTGTCCGACCGTTGGGTCGTGATCGGGCAGTCGCAGGGTGGGCACGCGGGTCTGCACCCCGCGCCCGAACTGGACTTCCGCGGGACGCTCACGACGGGCGCGCCGTCCAACCTCGAGTACGTGTTCCCGCTCGGATTCCCGGGCTTCCCCGATCTCGGTCTCGACGGGCTCACGGCGTTCGCCGCCTACATCTTCGCGGGTCTGCGCGACGCCGATCCTTCCCTGGACGTCGACGGATACCTCACTCCCCTCGGTCGCGAGGTGGTCGACGCCGCCGAGCGACTCTGTTACGACGAGCTGATGGACCGCTACGGCGAGGTCGGCATCGGTGAGGTCCTCGCCCGTCCGCTGAGCGACGACCGGTTCCGCGCCGCCTTCACCGACTATGTCGCGGTGCCGACCCGTGGTTACGACCGGCCACTGTTCCTCGCGCAGGGTCTGCGCGATACGACGGTGCCCGCGCCGCTCGCGTTCGAACTGATCGGGGACCTGTGGGCCGGGGGCGCGAACGCGCAGTTCCGGACGTATCCGACAGGGCATTCCGAGACGATGTTCGCGTCGCTGCCCGACACCACCGGGTTCGTCGCCGACCTGCTGCGGCGCTGACGCCGGCGCGGCCCGGGCATCCCGTGGTCGCACGATGTGGGTAATCGACCGTCGCCCGATACGCTGGTGGTCATGGCGGAGTTCATTTACACGATGAAGAAGGTGCGCAAGGCGCACGGTGACAAGGTCATCCTCGATGACGTCACCATGAGCTTCTACCACGGCGCGAAGATCGGCGTCGTCGGACCCAACGGCGCGGGCAAGTCGTCGATTCTCAAGATCATGGCCGGGCTCGATCAGCCCAGCAACGGTGAGTCCTTCCTCGATCCGGAGGCCACCGTCGGCATCCTCCTGCAGGAGCCGCCCCTCAACGAGGAGAAGACGGTCAAGGAGAACGTCGAGGAGGGTCTCGGCGAGATCAAGGTCAAGCTCGATCGGTTCAACGAGATCGCCGAGCTCATGGCCACCGATTACTCCGACGAGCTGATGGAGGAGATGGGCAAGCTCCAGGAGGAGCTCGATCATGCCAACGCATGGGATCTCGACTCGCAGCTCGAGCAGGCCATGGATGCGCTGCGCTGCCCTCCGCCGGACGAGCCCGTCACCCATCTCTCCGGTGGTGAGCGTCGCCGTGTCGCGCTGTGCAAGCTGCTGCTGAGCAAGCCCGACCTGCTGCTCCTCGACGAGCCCACCAACCACCTCGACGCCGAGTCGGTGCTGTGGCTCGAGCAGTTCCTCGCGTCCTACCCGGGCGCCGTGCTGGCCGTCACCCACGACCGGTACTTCCTCGATCACGTCGCGCAGTGGATCTGCGAGGTCGACCGCGGCAAGCTGCACCCCTACGAGGGCAACTACTCCACCTACCTGGAGAAGAAGGCCGAGCGCCTCGAGGTGCAGGGCAAGAAGGATCAGAAGCTGCAGAAGCGGCTCCGCGAAGAGCTCGAGTGGGTCCGCTCCGGTGCCAAGGCCCGGCAGACGAAGAACAAGGCGCGTCTGGCCCGCTACGAGGAGATGGCCGCGGAGGCCGAGAAGCACCGCAAGCTCGACTTCGAGGAGATCCAGATCCCGACGCCGCCGCGTCTGGGCAACGTCGTTGTCGAGGTCGAGCACCTCGACAAGGGCTTCGACGGCCGCGTCCTGATCAAGGACCTGTCGTTCACGCTGCCGCGCAACGGCATCGTCGGTGTCATCGGCCCCAACGGTGTCGGTAAGACCACGCTGTTCAAGACGATCGTCGGGCTCGAGGAGCCGGACAGCGGCACCGTCAAGGTGGGCGACACGGTCAAGCTCAGCTACGTCGACCAGAACCGCGCGAACATCGATCCGAAGAAGACGGTCTTCGAGGTGGTCTCCGACGGTCTCGACTTCATCGAGGTCGGGCAGAACGAGATGCCCTCGCGCGCCTATGTGAGCGCGTTCGGTTTCAAGGGTCCCGACCAGCAGAAGCCGGCCGGTGTGCTCTCCGGTGGTGAGCGCAACCGCCTCAACCTGGCGCTCACGCTCAAGGAGGGCGGCAACCTGATCCTCCTCGACGAGCCGACCAACGATCTCGACGTCGAGACCCTGTCGTCGCTCGAGAACGCGCTGCAGCAGTTCCCGGGCTGCGCCGTCGTGATCTCCCACGACCGCTGGTTCCTCGACCGCACCTGTACCCACATCCTGGCGTGGGAGGGCAACGTCGCAGAGGGCCAGTGGTTCTGGTTCGAGGGCAACTTCGAGGCCTACGAGGCGAACAAGGTCGAGCGCCTCGGTGCGGACGCCGCACGTCCGCACCGTGTCACGCACCGGAAGCTCACGCGTGACTGAGTCGAACGGTCACCGGCCCTACCGGTGCCCGATCGAGGTGCGCTGGGGCGACTCCGACCGGCTGGGGCACGTCAACAACGCCAAGGTCGTCGAGTACCTGCAGGAGGGACGCATCAAGTTCTTCCTGAGCGAGCTGCCGTCGCGCGACGCGGTTGTCGTCCGGAAGATGGACGTCGAGTTCCTGCGACCGCTCAAGGACTCGTCGGCGCCGATCGAGGTCGAGACCGCGGTGCTGCGTCTCGGCACCAGTTCGTTCACGGTGCGCCAGACGATCCTCGACAGGGAGGGCGTGGTGTGCGCCGTCGCCGACACCGTGCTCGTCGGCTTCGATCCCGCGACCGACACGTCCCGGCCGTTGAGCGACGAGGTCCGGGCGGTGCTCGACCGGCACCGTATCGTCGCTACCGTCTGACCCAGCGGTCCTCCGCTGCTGTCCGGCCCGCCGGTTCCGGCACCCCGACTGCGCGCCGCGGATAGGCTCGATCACGAGTCCGTCCGCGGCGCGCGGTGTATCCGCCCGACAGAGCAGGAGGGGTGTCGATGGCCGATCCGGCTGTGGCGCAGAAAAGTTCGACGGGTGGCGACGTCTCTCCCGAAGTCGTCCTCGAGCGGATCTACGAGCGCTCCGGAGAGTTCGCGACCGACCCCGGCGCAGCCGCGCTCGAGCACGTACACCTCGGTCGTCACCGTGAGGAGGACACTGCGGTCGTCGGCGTGCGCCGCACCGACACCCTCGGTGTCGCCGTGCAGATCGTCACCGACGACATGCCGCTGCTCGTCGAGTCGGTGCTGGCGCTGCTCTCACGGCTCGGTGTCTCGGTGGGGGCCGTCATCCACCCCGTCCTGGCGGCGCGACGAAACGCGGAGGGTGAGCTCGAGCGCCTGGCCGACGAAGGGGGCGGTGCCTCCGGCGGATCCCCCGAATCGTGGATGCACATCCAGCTGCGCGGACCCGTCGACGACGAGGCGGTCGACGAGATCGAGCACGGACTGCGGCGTGTGTTGTCCGACGTACGCCAGGTGGCCTCGGACTCGGACGCGATGCACGCCCTGCAGCGCGACATCGCGGACGCGTTCGACGTCCTGGCCGCCCATCCGCCCACGCAGTACACGGCCGACGAACTCGCCGAGACCGCCGCACTGCTGCGATGGTTGAGCGGCGGAAATTTCACCATCCTCGGCTACCGGCGCTACGACTTCGTCCCCGACGGCGGCGGGGGGAAGGTCCGCGCCGCACCCGTGTCCGGCAGCGGTAGGGGAGTGCTGCGCACCGATGCGGCGGTGGGGGACCCGCTCGACCTGCCCGGTGAGGTCGGCACGGGCCGGCGCCCGCTGCTCGTCCTCACCCAGGGGGCACTTCCCGCCACCGTGCACCGGTCCGTCTATCCGTACTTCGTCGGCGTCGCCCGGCTCGACGCCGACGGCGCGCTGGTCGGGGAGGATCGTTTCCTCGGCGTCCTCACGGTGACGGCCCTGCACGAGAACATCCTCGACATCCCCGTCGTGTCACGCCGGGTGCGTGAGGTCGTCGCGCGGGCGCGGGTCGACCTGTCGTCCTACAGCGGTCAGGCGATGCTCGAGATCATGCAGACCGTGCCGCGCGCGGAACTGTTCTCCATGGATACCGACACCCTCTACGAGACCGTCAGCGCCGTGGTCGACATCCGCCGGCAGGTGCGGTTGTTCGTCCGCGTCGACACCTACGGACGATACATCTCGTGCCTGGTCTACCTGCCGCGCGACCGCTACACGACGAAGGTGCGCGTCGCGATCCAGGACATCCTGCTGCGCGAGTTCGGGGGTGGCGTGCTCGACTACACCGCCCGTGTCTCCGAACGTGACCTGGCGTTGCTGCACGTGACGATCCGGTTCTCCGGCCGCGCGCGACGCGAGGTGGACACTTCGGAGGACAACCGTCTGCGCATCCAGGCGATGCTCGCGGAGGTGACCCGCAACTGGGCTGACCGTCTCGGGGAAGCAGCCGCGGTCACGGGTGATCTCGATCCGGTGCTGGTGCAGCGGTATGCCGAGGTCGTGCCCGAGGCGTACAAGGAGGACTTCGACTCCGAACGCGCTCTGTTCGATCTGATGCGTCTCGAAGCGCTCGACTCCGGTGATCTCGACACGCATCTGTACCGGCCCGGATCCGGCGATCCGCTGTCGTTGCGCTTCACCCTGTATGTGGCGGACGAGACCGTCACCCTCGGCCGGATCCTGCCGGTGTTGCAGAGTCTCGGCGTCGAGGTCGTCGACGAGCGGCCGTACCGTTTGCCACGCTCGGACGGGATCGACTGCTGGATCTACGATTTCGGACTCTGCCTGCCCGAGGACATCGAGCCCGAGGTCGTCGAGGCCGACCCGACTCTGGCGGGGCGCCTGACCGAGACCTTCACCGTGGCATGGCGGGGTGCGGTCGAGACCGACCGCTTCAACCAGCTCGTGCTGCGCGCCGGGCTCACCTGGAAACAGGTCGTGTTGCTACGGGCGTACGCGAAATACCTGCGCCAGACCGAATTCCCGTACAGCCAGTACAATATCGAAGGCGTCCTGCTCGGTGCCCCGCACACCGCGACCCTGCTCGCCGGACTGTTCGAGGCCCGCTTCGATCCGGACAGCGCATCCGCCGAACGCGAACGTGAGATCGTCGACGAACTCACCGCGACGATCGCCGAGGTCACCGCGCTGGCCACCGACCGGATCCTCCGGGGATTGTTCTCCCTGATCCGTGCCACGCTCCGCACCAACTTCCATGTGGCCGGCGGAATCGGGAACGAACACCCGGACGGTCGCGCGTTGTCGCTCAAGTTCGATCCGCGGCGCATCGCCGAACTACCCCAACCACGACCGGCTTTCGAGGTGTTCGTCTACGCCCCGGACGTCGAGGGTGTCCATATGCGGTTCGGTCCCGTTGCCCGTGGTGGTCTGCGCTGGTCCGACCGCCGCGAGGACTTCCGCACCGAGGTGCTCGGTCTGGTCAAGGCGCAGGCCGTGAAGAACGCGGTGATCGTGCCGGTGGGAGCGAAGGGCGGGTTCGTCGTCAAGCACGCTCCGCGTCCGACCGGCGACGCCGAGGCCGACCGTCGCGCGGTCCGGGAGCGCGGCGAACGGTGCTATCGGTGCTTCATCGCCGGTCTGCTCGACATCACCGACAACCTCGACGCGGCCCGCAACGAAGCGGTCCCGCCGCCGCGGGTCGTGCGCCACGACGAGGACGACCCGTATCTCGTGGTGGCCGCAGACAAGGGCACGGCATCGTTCTCCGACATCGCCAATTCCGTTGCGGCGGAATACGGTTACTGGCTCGGCGACGCCTTCGCCTCCGGTGGTTCCGCCGGTTACGACCACAAGGAGATGGGCATCACCGCGCGCGGTGCGTGGGAGAGCGTCCGGCGCCACTTCCGCGAACTCGGATCCGACCCGCAGACCGACGATGTCACCGTGGTCGGCATCGGTGACATGAGCGGCGACGTCTTCGGCAACGGCATGCTGCTCAGCCGGCACATCAGGCTCGTCGCGGCGTTCGACCACCGTCACATCTTCCTCGACCCCGATCCCGACCCGCAGCGGTCGTTCGACGAGCGTCGCCGGCTGTTCGCGCTGCCCCGGTCGTCGTGGAGGGACTACTCGGAAGAGCTCATCTCGGCAGGAGGCGGGGTGTGGGATCGGACGGCCAAGTCCGTGCCCGTCGGCCCCGAGGCGCGCGCGGTACTCGACCTTCCCGACGACATCACCGAACTCTCACCGCCCGAACTGATCCGCACGATCCTGCGCGCGCCGGTCGACCTCCTGTGGAACGGCGGCGTCGGCACCTATGTGAAGGCGTCGACGGAAACCCACGCTGAAGTGGGAGACAAGAGCAACGACGGCGTGCGTGTCGACGGCCGCGACCTGCGCGCCCGGGCCGTGGGCGAAGGGGGCAATCTCGGTGTCACACAACGCGGCCGAATCGAGTTCGCCCGCACCGGCGGCAAGATCAACACCGATGCGATCGACAACTCGGCCGGTGTCGACAGTTCCGACCACGAGGTCAACATCAAGATCCTGCTCGACGGCATGGTCACCACCGGTGAGCTCGCGGCGGAGGACCGCAATCCGCTGCTCGCGTCGATGACCGACGACGTCGCCGATCTCGTTCTCGCCGATAATATCTCGCAGAACGCCGTGCTCGGACTGGAACGGGCCGCCGCACCGTCCCTGCTGGGGGTGCATCGCAGGTTGCTCGCGGCTCTCGAACTGGATCGGGGACTCGACCGCGACCTCGAGGCGCTGCCCGACGAGGCCGAGTTCGACCGCCGCGCAGCCGCAGGGGAGGGATTGACCTCGCCGGAGCTGTCGCAGCTCCTCGCTCATGTCAAACTCGCCCTGGTCGACGACCTGCTCGCCACGGATCTGCCCGACAGCGAGACCTTCGCGGCGATCCTGCACGACTACTTCCCGCCGGCTCTGCGTGAGCGGTTCCGCACCGGGATCCGGGCGCATCCGCTGCGCCGGCAGATCGTCGCGACGCTGCTGGCGAACACCACCGTCGACAACGGTGGCCCCACCTACGTCTACCGACTCGCCGAGGAGGCCGGGGCGACGGCGACCGACGCCATCCGCGCCTACGCCGCCGTCACCGCCGTCTTCGGGTTGCCGGGGCTGTGGGACGAGATCCGCGCCGCCGGGCTGCCCGTCGACATCGAGGACGATCTGCTGCTCGAATCCCGCCGCGTGCTCGACCGGGCGTCGCGTCGCCTGCTCGCCACGCGGCCGCAACCCCTCGCCGTCGGTGCCGAGATCAGCCGGTACCGCGACGCCTTCGCTCGCCTCGCTCCGCGCGTCGGGAAATGGATGCGCGGGCACCACGCCGAGGACTTCGAGCGCCGCACCCGTCCCCTCCTCGAACGGGGAGCTCCGCAGGAGCTGACGGGCGTCGTCTTCCGGCTCCTCGACCAGTTCCCGTTGCTCGATGTCATCGACATCGCCGACATCGAACAACGAGACGAGGCGGAGGTCGCCGACCTCTACTACGCCCTCGACGCGCATCTCGGCGTCGACCGCCTGCTCACGGCGGTCTCCGGCCTCGAACGGGGCGACCGCTGGCATTCGCTGGCACGACTCGCGCTGCGCGACGACCTGTACGGCTCGCTGCGTTCACTCGTTCTCGATGTGCTGGCCGGCGCCGAACCCGGCGAATCGACCGAGGAGATGATCGAGGACTGGGAGTCGTCCAACGGATCCAAACTCGTGCGTGCGAGGGTGGCGCTCGACGAGATCTTCGCGTCTGGAAGTCTGGACCTCGCCACCCTGTCGGTGGCGGCACGACAGATCAGGGGCATGGTGCGCACGGGCGCATCCGATCGGAGGTAACGAGTGAGCGGTGCGGGCGAACAGTTCGGTTTCCACACCGAGGTGATGGTGCGGTGGTCCGACATGGACGTCTTCCAGCACATCAACCACGCGCGGATGGTCACCCTCCTCGAGGAAGCGCGGATCCCGTGGTTGTTCGCCGACGGCCGCCCCACCCGGGACCTGCGCGAGGGGGCTGTCATCGCCGATCTCCACGTCCGCTACCGAGGGCAGTTGCGTCACGACGACGGTCCGCTCGACGTGTTGATGTGGACGGAGAAGGTACGCGCGGTCGACTTCACGATCGGTTACGAGGTGCGGCCGAGCGGTGCCCCGGTCGACTCGGCGCCGGCCGTGGTCGCGTCCACCCAGATCGCGGCGTTCGACATCGAGACCCAGCGCCTGCGCCGGCTCACCGACGCCGAGCGCGAGTTCCTGCGACAGTGGCGACGTGACTGACGAGGCCCGGCACGACGAGCGTCTCCTGAGGCTCGACGGCCCCGACGACAGCGTCGATCTCGCTGCATTCCTCGCGCGCGCCG
This sequence comes from Rhodococcus gordoniae, assembly GCF_001646655.1. Taxonomy (GTDB): domain Bacteria; phylum Actinomycetota; class Actinomycetes; order Mycobacteriales; family Mycobacteriaceae; genus Rhodococcus; species Rhodococcus gordoniae. Next base: position 37,980 of record NZ_LPZN01000013.1, read on the forward strand.
CGCGTCTCGACGAGGCCGCCGTGGTGCGGTTGCGCCGCCGCAGCGACGGGCTGCTCGGCGTGTGGACCCACACCGGGTTCGAGGTACTCGCGGGCCGCGTCGTCCGCGGAACCGTGGCGCCGGCCGACACCTGCGTCGCTGCCGAGTCGCTGCGGGCCGCGCTCCTCGCCGGCTCCGAACCCCGCACCGAGGTGGACCCGGGTTGGGCGATGGATTCCGCATGGCGCGGGGCACTGCCGCCGGACGACGGTTACGTCCACGTCGACGACGTGCCGGCGCGAGTCCTCGTCGAACTCGCGCAGCGCGGTGTCGCGCTCACCCGTGAGCACGGTGCGCAGGGACCCCCGGCGTCGTTGCTGGCCCAGGAAGTTCTCGAGGTGAGCGGCGCCGGAACGACGGTGGGCGTGCCGATGCGCATGGTGTTCGCGCTCGGTGCGATGGGTTTCGTGCCCGGTGCCGGTCGCGACACCGTCGACTCGGCCGGCATCGACCCTGCCGAGGTGGTCCGGGTCCGTGCGTCCGCCACATGGATGCGCCTCGACGCCCGCTACGGTTCGGTCTACCTGCGGCGCGGCGGCGGGCTCGGTCTGAGCGTCCTCTGAGGGTCGTCACACCAGCCAGACGGCGGTATCCGGTGGCAGTTCGCGTCCGGTGAGCGTCCGGCTCGCGAGCAGCACCTCTCCGGGTGGCAGTTCGACCGCGACGTCGCCGGCGTTGAGTACGCACGTCAGGCCGCCGGGGCGACGGAACGCCAGGCACCCCGCCGGGCTTCCGTACCAGGCGACCTCGTTGCCGTCGAATTCCGTTCGCTCCTTGCGGATCTCGATCGCCCTGCGGTACAGCGAGAGCGTCGAGTCCACGTCCTCGAGTTGCGTCTCCACGGTCAGCGCCGACCATTCCGGAGGTTGCGGGAGCCACGCGGACTGCGCGGAGGTGAATCCGAACGGCGGCGTCCCACCCTCCCACGGCAGCGGCACGCGGCACCCGTCGCGTCCGCGTTCGGTGTGCCCGGATCGTTCCCACACCGGATCCTGCAGCACCTCGTCGGGCAGGTCGACGTTGGGCAGCCCCAGTTCGGCGCCGTTGTAGACGAACACCGCCCCAGGAAGAGCGAGGGCGACGAGGATCATCGCGCGTGCTCGTGCCGTCCCGAGCTCACCGTCTCCGTAGCGGGTGACCTCACGGTCCACGTCGTGGTTCGACAGGGTCCACGTCGGTGAGGCCTGCACCGACGTCACTGCGGCCAGGCCCTTCTCGACGGCACCGCGGATGGCGTCGGCGTCCCAGTCCGACAACGTCAGGTGGAAGTCGAAGGCGAGGTGGAGTTCGTCCGGTCGCAGGTACTCGGCGAACCGTTCGTGGTCGTCGACCCAGATCTCACCGATCGCCACCGCGCCCGGGTACTCGTCGAAGACCCGCCGGAGCCGGCGGTGGATGTCGTGGACCTCGGGATTGTTGAACCGCGGGTCGGCGGGGGAGTGCCCGAGCAGTTCGTTGGTCTCCCACCCGTCGTGATCGGGCAGATCTGCCGGCTTCGCCATGCCGTGGGCGACGTCGATCCGGAAACCGTCCACGCCCCGGTCCAGCCAGAATCGCAGGGTCGTGCCGAGATCCTCGACGACCTCTTCGTCGTCCCAGTCGAGATCGGGCTGCCCGGGTGCGAACACGTGCAGATACCACTGACCCGGCGTGCCGTCGGGTTCGGTGATGCGGGTCCAGGCAGGGCCACCGAAGACGCTCGGCCAGTTGTTCGGTGGTGTGTTGCCGTCCGGACCCCGGCCGTCCCGGAAATGGAACCGTCGTCGTTCGCGGCTGCCCGGCCCTGCCTCGAGTGCTGCCCGGAACCACCGATGTTCGACGCTGACATGGTTCGGTACGAGGTCCATCACCACCCGGATCCCGCGTGCATGGGCGTCGGCGACCAGTGCCTCGAGATCGGCGAGATCCCCGAACAGCGGGTCGATGTCGCGGGGGTCGGACACGTCGTAGCCGTGGTCGGCCATCGGCGAACGCATCACGGGGTTGAGCCAGATCGCGTCGATTCCGAGGAGTTCGAGATAACCCAGGCGGCTGCGTACACCCGCGAGATCGCCGATGCCGTCACCGTTCGCATCGACGAACGAGCGGGGATAGACCTGGTAGAAGACCGCGTTACGCCACCACGGCGCCGTCGGGTCGCCTCGTCCGGAGGTCGGTGCTGCGGGGTGGGCCACGGGACTCATCGTGTCAGACGACAGGGCGAAAGGCAGGGCGAACAGTGCCCGCGGCCGTTCCGCCGGGACCGGGCCGCATGATAGGACGAACGGCATGAATACGACATCGATCGTCGCGGTCCGGCTGGACGACGTGGAGTTGCGCGACGACCCGATCAACCCTGCGTGGATCCACGAGGGCGCCCCCATGGCACGCAGCGGTCAGTGGGCGACCAGCGCCGACCGCACCACCACCACACACGTGTGGGACTGCACGGCCGGTCGCTTCGACTGGCATTTCGGCGTCGACGAGATCGTCCACATCGTGGAGGGCTCGGTGATCGTCTCGTCCGCCGACTCCGAACCCCGCACGCTGCGGGCCGGGGACGCCGCGCTCTTCCGTGCGGGGACCACCGCGCTGTGGGAGGTCCCCGAGTACGTGCGCAAGCACGCCGTCCTGCGTCGCCACCTGTCGCCCGTGGCGCGGTTCACCCAGAAGGTGGAGGACCGCCTGCGCCGGATGCTGGGCCGCTGATCTCTAGACAGGTGAGTTCATCATCGAGTCGGCGGCCATGTTCATGTAGTCGACGAGCTGTCGACGATGTTCGTCGTCGAGTGTCGTCTCCTCTATCGACGCGATCGCGGTGTGCATGCATCGCAACCAGGCGTCGCGCTCGAGCGGGCCGATCCGGAACGGGTGGTGGCGCATGCGCAGTCGCGGGTGCCCTCGTTCCTCGGAGTAGGTGCGCGGGCCGCCCCAGTACTGCTCCAGGAACATCCGCATGCGCCGCTCGGCCGGACCGAGATCCTCCTCGGGGTACAGGGGCCGGACGATCTCGTCCCGTGCCACCTCTTCGTAGAACCGCGCCGTGATCCGACGGAACGTCTCGGCGCCACCGACCGCGTCGTAGAAGGTCTGCTCGTCACTCATCTGTATTCGTTCACCGTCCCTCTCGACCGTCCATTGTGCCCGCTCCCGACACCACCCCGTCCGACGAGCCGGGCCCGCCGGGAGCGACACCGGATGTTCACCGACCCGACCTGGACCGGTCCACTGATTCCGGGTGCGATTCGGGAGCATCCGTGGTCCACTGTTCCCAGTCTTTTCGGAGGTCGTATGAAGCACAGCAGCAGCTCGCATCGACAACTCCCGCCCGCGGACGCCCCTGCAGGGGTGCCGGGGGCCACCACACTGCGCGTGGTGCACGACAGCACCGCGACGGTACCCGACTGGTTGAAACGTCGAGTGTTGCTGCTCAACGCCACCTACGAGCCGCTCACCGCCCTGCCCGCTCGCAGAGCCGTGGTCCTGATGGCCGGGGGCAAGGCCGATACCGTGCACGACGATCCGCTCGCCCCGCTCGTGCGGTCGGCCGAATGGTCCGTGCAACTGCCGTCCGTGATCCGTCTGCGCAGCTACGTGCGCGTTCCGTATCACGCGCGGGTGCCGCTCACCCGGGCCGCGCTCATGCACCGCGACCGGAACCGGTGTGCCTACTGCGGGGGCAAGGCCGAGACGATCGATCACGTCGTGCCGCGCAGCCGCGGCGGCGAGCACACCTGGGAGAACTGCGTCGCATGCTGCGCGCCGTGCAACCACCGCAAGGCCGACAAGCTGCTCACCGAACTCGGATGGGACCTGCGGGTGGTGCCGAACCCGCCGAAGGGCCGGCACTGGCGCCTGCTCGCCACCCTGCCCGAGTTGCACCCCACCTGGCTGCCCTATCTGGGGGAGGGTGCGGCCTGATCGGGGTCGTTCTCCGGGGCGTATGAGGCCTTTCGGGCTCGGCTGGGCTAACGTTTGGCTGTGAGCATTCTCGAGACAACCCTGATCTTCGTCGGCATCCCGCTGCTGATCGTCTTGGTCTTCGGTGGGCTGTCCTTCGTCATGAGCAAGTACCCGGGCTCCACGCCGTCGGACGACCCGTACACGCTCGACCGGAAATGGGAGCACGAGCCGTTCCTGTGGACCGCGACCGACGAATCGACCCATCCCTGGAAATACCCGCATCATGGTCACGGTCATGCCGCTCTGACCTCGGCGGAGCTGATCGGAGGTACCGCAAGTGGCAAGTGGTGACGTGATCCGGCGTCCGGCCGTCGCGCCGGAGAACCTGCCGCACGGTGCGGCACTCACCGCGAGCGGACGCATCTCCGCGGTGCGCGGTCTCGGGCAGGCCTTCACGGGTGCGCCGTTCAAGGACCGCGACCTCATCATCCTCGACGACACGCTCACGCACGCCGTGCGGATCACCCATGTGCGCTTCACCGTGTACATCGGCGACGACGTGAATCCGGCCGCGGCGACCGACGCCCTGCTGCCGACGACGCCGGATGCCGACAACTCGGTGCTCATCGCCGTCTTCCCGAACCAGCGGAGCATCGAGGTCCGCTCGGGCCGCACCGCCGCCGACCGCGCCACCGATCGTGTGCTGCAGCTCGGCATCACCGCGGCCGTGTCGTCCTTCGGTCAGGGGAATCTGCTCGACGGCATCACCAGCGCCGTCCGCGTCATCGCGAACGCCATGGTCGCTCCCTGATCCGGAGCCCACGACCATCTGTGGCCCGCTGCCGCTCCGTGACGGAGAGGCAGCGGGCCACAGTCGTTCGGTGAGGTCGGTGCGTCAGGACGCGTCGAACGCGCGCGCCTTCAACGAGCGCACGACCCCGGCACGACCCTCGACGACGAGCCGGCGCAGGGCCGGCGGATGGTCGCCGGCGAGGAACTCGTCTGCCGCCGCCACCGATTGCTCACCGATCGACCACGACGGGTAGAGACCGATCACGACGGTCTGCGCAACCTCGCTCGAGCGGCGCTCCCACACCCCCGGCACCTCCGCGAAGTACCGTGCTACATACGGCTCGAGGAGTTCTCCTTGACCGGCCGGAGCGAAACCGCCGATCACGGCGCGTGCCGTGATGTTCGGGACGCTGTCGTCGTGCACGACCGTCTGCCACACCTGTTCCTTGACCGCCTCCTGCGGACGTGCCGCGCGGGCAGCCGCCGCCTGACGGGCACCCGCGGCCGTCGGGTCGCGTTCGGCCTCCGCGTCGATGAACGGCGACTCGACGCCCTCGGCGTCCACCTCACCCGCCGCGGCGAGCGCCTGGACGATCCGCCAGCGCAGATCGGTGTCGACCGTCAGCCCCGGCAGACCGACCGTCGCCGGATCGGCGCCCAGCAGCTCCTCGAGCACCTCGGTGTGCCAGGGTGACAGGTACGCGGTGGTCAGCGCGTTGACGAACGCGAGCTGATGGTCGGAGCCGGCGTCGGACTCGCGGGCCAGCTCGAGCAGACGGTTGGCGAAGTCCGCCCGGCCCTGCTCCGCGGCCCAGGACGGATCGGCGTAGCTCTCCAGCGCGGTGTGCGCCTGCATGAGCAGACGCTGGACGACACCGACCTCGGTCTCGGCGGCGATACCGCGCTGCACGAGGGCGACGAAATCGCGCGCCTTCATCTCGGCCTGACGGGTCATCTCCCACGCCGCCGACCACACCAGGGTGCGCGGCAGCGACTCGGCGATGTCGCCGACCCGGTCGATGACGGTCGCGAGCGACTCCTCGTCGAGCCGCACCGAGCAGTACGTCAGGTCGTCGTCGTTGACGAGGACGAACGCGCCGCGCGGCACGCCCACCAGATCGGGGACCTCGGTGCGCTCGGCGGCGTCGACGTCGATCTCCACGCGGTGCGTGCGGACGAGCGTGCCGGAGCCGTCGTCGTCGTACACACCGATCGCGAGGCGGTGCACACGGAACTCACCGGCGCCGGGCTGGGCACCTTCCTGCACCACCGCGAAACGCGTGAAGCGTCCCTGGTCGTCGACCTCGAAGTCCGGTCGCAGGATGTTCAGGCCGGTGGTCTTGAGCCACTGGGCGCCCCAGTCCGACAGGTCGCGGCCGGAGGACTTCTCGAGCGCGGCGAGCAGGTCGTCGAAGGTGGCGTTGCCGTAGGCGTGATCGCGGAAGTACTCGCGCAGACCCGCGAGGAAGGGCTCCTGCCCGACATAGGCGACGAGCTGCTTGAGCACCGACGCGCCCTTGGCGTAGGTGATGCCGTCGAAATTGACCTCCACCGCGGCGAGGTCGGGGATGTCGGCGGCGATCGGGTGGGTGGACGGCAGCTGGTCCTGCCGGTACGCCCACGATTTCTCCACGTTCGCGAAGGTCGTCCACGCGTTGGTGTACTCGGTGGCCGAGGCCTGGCACAGCACCGACGCGAACGTCGCGAACGACTCGTTGAGCCACAGGTCGTCCCACCAGCGCATGGTGACGAGGTCGCCGAACCACATGTGTGCCATCTCGTGCAGGACGGTCTCGGCGCGCCGCTCGTAGGAGTAGCGGGTGACCTTGGACCGGAAGACGTAGTCCTCCAGGAAGGTCACCGCACCGGCGTTCTCCATCGCTCCGGCGTTGAACTCGGGCACGAACAACTGGTCGTACTTGCCGAAGGCGTAAGGGATCCCGAAGTTGGCGTGGTAGAAGCCGAATCCCTGCTTGGTCTCGGTGAACAACCGGTCGGCGTCCATGTGCTCCGCGAGCGACGCGCGGCAGAAGATGCGCAGCGGGATGGTGCCGTGCTCGTCGGTGTACTCGTCGGACCACACCGCGTACGGACCGGCGATCAACGCGACGAGGTAGGTGCTCATGCGCGGGGTGGTGCGGAAGATGTGGAGACCCGGCTGCGCGGCCGCCGTCTGCACGGTGTCGGCATTGGAGATCACGGCCCAGTCCTGCGCCGCGGTGACCCTCAGATCGAAGGTGGCCTTGAGGTCGGGCTGATCGAAGCACGCGAACATCCGCTTGGCGTCGGCCGTTTCGAACTGCGAGTACAGGTACACCGCGTCGTCGGTGGGGTCGACGAACCGGTGCAGGCCTTCGCCGGTGTTCGTGTACAGGCAGTCGGCGTCGACGACGAGTTCGTTGTGGGCGGCGAGCCCGGTGAGGGCGATGCCGCTCTCCTCGGAGTATCCGGACACGTCCACGGGTTCGCCGTTGAGCGTCGCCGAGTGCACCGTCTTCGCGATGAGGTCGATGAACGTCGAGGCACCCTCGGTGGCGTCGAAGCGGACGGTGGTCACCGACCGGAACGTCGTGGTGCCCGGCCCGCCGGCACCGTCGGTGAGATCCAGTTCGATGCTGTAGTTGTCGACGGACAGGATCGCGGCCCGTTCGGCGGCCTGCTCGCGGGTCAGATTCGGTGGTGCCACGGGAGAACTCCTTCTCACGACGGAATGTCGGTCGGCGTCCATCCCATCATGATCGGCGGACCCTCACGGAGCGACGTCGGACAACGGCACCGTGGTATCCGCCAGACGGTCGGCGTCGACGGGTCGGCCGGAGGTGATGAGAGCGCGGATGTCGTCGCCGGCATCCCAGATGTTCACGTTCATCCCCGCCCGCACCCGATGCTCGTCGTCGAGCCAGAACGCGAGGAATTGCAGACCGGTGACGTCGCCGCGGGTGACCACTCGCGCATCGGGCGGAGCGAGCCCGACATATTCCATGCCGAGGTCGTACTGGTCGGTGAAGAAGTAAGGGAGCCGGTCGTAGGCTGCCTCGCGTCCGAGCATCGTCGCGGCCGCGACAGCCGGCTGGTTCAGGGCGTTCGCCCAGTGTTCGACCCGCACCCGGCTGCGAAGGAGCGGATGGTCCACCGACGCGATGTCGCCGACCGCCACGATGTCCGGATCGCTCGTGCGCAGCGACGCGTCGACGAGCACACCGTCGTCGACCGCGAGCCCGGCGTCGCGGGCGAGGTCGATGTTCGGTTGCGCCCCGACGGCGACGAGCACGGCGTCGGCGGGCACCACACTGCCGTCGCCGAACCGGATTCCGCTCGCGCGCCCGTCGTACGCGACGATCTCGCGCACCGAGGTGCTCGTGCGCAGATCGACGCCGTGTGCGCGGTGCAGGTCGGCGAAGACCGCTCCCATCTCCTCACCGAGTGCCCCGAGCAGCGGCTGCTTCGCGGACTCCGCGACCACCACGCCCGCACCACGGCCGCGGGCGTTCGCGGCGATCTCCATGCCGATCCATCCGGCCCCGATGACGGCCAGCCATCCCGCGTGGTCGGTCTCACCGTGGATCGCGGCGAGCAACGCATCGGAATCCTCGACGGTGCGCATGACGTACACGCGCTCGGCGTCGGCGCCGGGAATCGGGACCGTGCGGGGCGTCGAGCCCGTTGCGAGAGCGAGCTTGTCGTAGCGCAGCGTCGACCCGTCGGGCAGCGTCACGGTGTGGGCTGCCGGATCGATCGCGGTGACCTTCGTGCCGAGCAACAGTTCGACACGGTGATCGCGGTACCAGTCGCCGTCGTGCACCGTGAAGTCGGCAAGCTGCTTGCGTCCGGCGAAGTAGTCCTTCGACAAGGGTGGTCGCTCGTAGGGCAGATGCTCCTCCGCGCCGATGAGCAGGATGCGCCCGGGACAGTCGCGGGCGCGCAGTTCCTCCGCCAGCCTGGCGCCGGCCAGACCCGCGCCGACGATCAGAAACGTTTCCTCACCCGACATCGTGGTGCCTCCACTGAGATGCGTGCCGGACCTGCTTCCCGGGTCCGACGTTACGGGTACGGCACACCTTCCGGCCCGGTTCGGGAAGAATCGGCGACGGAGCCGTGTTGTACACCTTCGGTAGTTGCCCGGCTCCGTACCGAACTCTTGTGAGGAGATCTCTTGAGCGATCCGACTGTCGCGTCCGCGACCGGCAAGGACACCGCCGACTTCTGGTTCGATCCGCTGTGCCCGTGGTGCTGGATCACCTCGCGCTGGATCCTCGAGGTCACGAAGGTGCGCGATATCGAGGCGCGTTTCCACGTGATGAGCCTGGCCGTGCTCAACGAGGGTCGCGACCTGCCCGACGACTACGCCGAGTTGATGACGAAGGCGTGGGGCCCGGTGCGCGTGGCGATCGCCGCAGCGCAGAAGTACGGCGACGACATCCTCTCCCCGCTGTACACCGCGATGGGCACCCGCATCCACAACGAGGGCAACAAGGACTTCGCGGACGTGATCGCCGCGTCGCTCGCCGAACTCGACCTCGATGCCTCGCTGGCCGAGGCCGCCGACAGTGACGCCTACGACGAGGCCCTGCGCACGAGCCACCACGCCGGCATGGACAAGGTGGGCCAGGACGTCGGTACCCCCACGATCCACGTCAACGGCATCGCCTTCTTCGGTCCCGTCCTGTCGAAGATCCCGCGCGGCGAAGAGGCCGGGAAGGTGTGGGACGGCGTGGTCGCCCTCGCGTCCTACCCGCACTTCTTCGAACTCAAGCGCAGCCGCGACGAGGAGCCCGACTTCTCCTGACCGGGTGTGGCCGTGGCGCTCGGTAGAGTGCCACGGCGTGTCGAACGAACATGTGGTCCGGCCGGCGACGGTGCGCGATATCGAACAGGCGACGGCAACGCTCGGACGAGCGTTCCGCGACTATCCGTTCACCCGCTACACCGTCGACGGACGCGACCACGAGGCCCGCGTCCGCGACCTGCAGGGGCTCTACCTCACCGAGATCGGCATGCGGTGCGGCAGGGTGTGGGTCTCCGACGACGTCGACGCGGTGGCCGTGTGGACGACGCCCCGTTCCACCGGGCTCGAGGAGGCGTTCGCCTCCGTCGCCGATCGGGTGACCGAACTGCGCGGCGATCGTGCCCGCGCCGCCGAACTCGCCGAGCAGGCCACCGCAGGACTGCAGCCGAGCGAACCCGTGTGGTTCCTGGCCACGGTAGGCGTCGATCCCGCCTCGCAGGGACGCGGCCTGGGACGGGCCGTCCTCGAACCCGGACTCCGCGCGGCCGAGGAACACGGGGCCGCGGCCTGCCTGGAGACCTCGTCGGAAGCGAACGTCGCCCTCTACGAACGTCTCGGCTTCGTCGTCACCGGTGTCGTCGAGCTGCCGGACGACGGCCCGAGGGTCTGGGCGATGCGCCGCTGACCCGGGGGCGGGGGACGCTACGCCCCGCCGAGAACAACGGGTTGGAGTACGCGCCGAGTCGGGTGCGGTACGAGGCCGGTTACGGCGCCGAGTTCCAGCACGAGTCGACGAGCTTCGGCCTCCGTGGCGCCCACCGGCGTGACACCCGGTGCGACGGCAGTGGGTGTGCAGGGATGTGTCGGGCTCTCGTTAGACTTCTGGCCATGCGCGTTTACCTGGGAGCCGACCATGCGGGCTTCGAACGGAAGAATGAGATCGTCGAGCACCTGAAGAAGAACGGCCACGAGCCGATCGACTGCGGTGCGTTCGAGTACGACGCTCTCGACGACTACCCGGCCTTCTGCATCGAGGCCGCACGGCGCACCGTCGCCGACGAAGGAAGCCTCGGCATCGTGCTCGGCGGCAGCGGTAACGGTGAGCAGATCGCCGCCAACAAGGTGCCGGGCGCCCGTTGCGCCCTGGCCTGGAGCGTCGACACCGCCAAGCTCGCGCGCGAGCACAACAACGCGCAGCTCATCGGCATCGGCGGCCGCATGCACACCCTCGAGGAGACCCTCGCGATCGTCGACGCATTCCTGTCGGCCGAGTGGTCGGACGAGGAGCGTCACCAGCGCCGCATCGACATCCTCGCCGAGTACGAGAAGACCGGCCGAGCACCGGCAGTGCCCGGCGCGCCTGCCTGATCCGTGCCCGAGGGACACATCCTGCACCGGCTCGCCCGGCTGCACCACGAGTGGTACTCGGGTGCGCCGGTGCGGGTGTCCAGTCCACAGGGGCGGTTCGCCGACGGCGCCGCAGCGGTGGACGGGCGCGTGCTGACCCACGCGGACGCGTGGGGGAAGCATCTCTTCCACCACTACGAGGGCGGTCTCGCCGTCCACGTGCATCTCGGCATCTACGGGGAGTTCACCGACCGGGAGTTGCCGCTCGGCGAACCGGTCGGACAGGTGCGGATGCGGATGATCGGCGCACGCCACGGCAGCGACCTGCGCGGTCCGGCGGCGTGCGAGATACTCACCCCGGGCGAGGCCGAGGCGATCGAGGCGAGACTCGGCCCCGACCCGCTGCGTTCCGACGCCGATCCCGAACGGGCGTGGCGCCGGATCGGTAGGTCGCGCACCGCGATCGGGGCGTTGCTCATGAACCAGGCGGTGATCGCCGGGGTGGGCAACGTGTACCGGGCCGAAGTGCTGTTCCGCCACGGCATTCATCCCGAACGTCCGGGAGACGAGTTGTCCCGCACCGAGTTCGATGCGATCTGGGAGGATCTCGTCGAGTTGATGAACGTCGGCGTGAAGCACGGGCGCATGCACGTCGTTCGACCCGAACACGACCACGGGGCACCGGCCTACGCCAGGAACAGGCCCCGGACGTACGTCTATCGGCGCGCCGGTGAACCCTGCCGTATCTGCGGGACGCCCGTGCTGCATTCGGTGATGCAGGCGCGGAACCTGTTCTGGTGCCCGGTCTGTCAGCCGCGCTGAATCAGGATCGGGATTCGTGGCCGGGCAGGGCCCGGCTCACTCAGAAGTCGAACCCGCCGAAATCGAATCCGCCGCCGTCTCCACCGCCGAACTCGCCCCCGCCGAGATCCTCACCGCCGCCGACGTCGTCGCCTCCTCCGTACTCGTCACCACCGCTGTAATCGGTGTCCGCCGACGGGTCGCCCGCACCGGATTCGAACGCCTGCGCGTCGTAGGGGACACCGGCCATCCCGGCGAACATCGAGGAGAAGAGCAGCATGGAGCCGACGCCCCACGCACCCGCGACGAGGGCCGGCTTCCACCACGGTTCCGAATACCAGCCCGCGGGAACGGGCCGCCCCGCGACGCGACCGCCCGGATAGTAGTTCGGCGTCGCCGAGGACGGCGACGGCGATGCGGCGATCGTGCGGCCCTCGAAGTCGACGGTGCGCTTCTCGGTGACCTCACCCGCGGATTTCTGACCGTCGAGCGTCGGGATCTCCGGGCCCGGATCCATGCCCATCGCCAGGCGTGCCGCCCGGATGTAGTACAGACCCTCGAGGGCGGTCTGCTTCGCGAGGCGTGCCTGCATCGGTGTGTTCGCCTGCTCGATCTGGGAGCCGGCGGCGGTGAACCGTTCGGAGGCGTCCGCAAGTGCCTGACGCGAGGCGTCGTCGGTGCCGGTCAGATTGTAGATCTGGCCGCCGAGGCGCTCGATGGCCTGCCGCGCGTCGGCTCTGGCGTCGTCGAGGGTGTCGGTCCGGTGACGAGTGGTGCCCTTCTGGGCGCGGGAGACGAAGTAGACCACGGCGCCGACGGCGGCGACGATGAGCAGAAGTTCCACGGCCGATCCTTCCGGTCGGGGGATGGTCCTGTCCTCCAGCGTACCGACGGGAAGACTCACTCCCCGAGGACCGCGCGCAATCCGTCCTGCAGGCACGAGTCGAACGAATCACGATCGGGGACGGCGATGGGATCCACGGCCAGGCCCATGCAGCAGGTGTCGCGATAGGACATCGCCGACACGGTGAGCATCGCGCCGTCGGCCGCGCCGAAGCCGTAGTACCGTTCGATCTTCGCACCACCCACGTAGAGCGGTGCGTGGGAGCCGGGAAGGGTGGACACCACTACGTCCCCGGGGCCGACGGCGATGCCGGATTCCGTCGAGGCCCCGGCGGAGGACGCCGCCGGACTCCCGGCGGAGGGCGGGAACGAGACGTCGATCCGTCGCATGAGGTCGACCGTATCCAGTGCGTGGAGGTCTGCCGCGTCCTCGGGGGTCATGGAGATCGCTCCACCCTCCGGTCCCGGGACGACGACGCGCAGGCCGTCCATCGTGCGTCCGTGCCGCCGTCGGTATTCGCTGTATGCGAGGAGCATCGCCGCGGTGAAACCGCTCGGGACACGACAGCCCGCACGTTCGCAGGCGCGTCGCAATGCGGCGAGATCCGCGTCGAGTACGTGCAACCGCGGAGGGCGGGGCGCGGGCTCCTCGGCGCGGTCACCGGTACGTCCGAGCAGGGCGTTGATCAATCCGGTGCTCAGCGAGGTGAACACGTGCGCCGCGGTGCGGAACGATTCGGCACCCTGCTCGGAGACCGACCTCGCCCATGACAACATCGAGTCGGCCTGCCCGGACGCCGGCGTGGAGCCGAGGTGCCGGAGGCGGATCACGAGTGCCGATTGGCCGCCGTCCAGGCCGTCGAGCAGGGTCAGTTCCCAGCGGGGGTGCCGGAGACCGGAAGGGTCGGGCGCCGAGCGGGCGTAGGCGAGCACTTCCTCGAAACTCGCCGGGGCGGACAGCGCGACCCGGTCGAGATGCCACGGCGGATCCGAGTCGGGATGTCCGGCGCGACGCGGCGGGTCGAGGCCGAACGGAAGTTCCACCACCCGGTGCCGGAAGCCGGGCGACTCGTGATTGCCGGGCGCGAGCACCGCGGCGACCCGATCCCAGTCGGGGGTGGCATCGAGAAGGACCGCGGCGACGACGGAGGAACCCGGGGAGTGGGCCCGCGCGCGGTCGTCGGGGGTGTCCTTCACATGAGGGACCGTCTCACATCGTGATCGTCGGACACCTGCGCTTTGCTCTCGCTTTGCACTATCGAGTCGAAAAGGTGACACGTCGTTGCCGGCTTCGGAGTCGTCCCACATGCAGGCCGTCACGTCCGCGCACGACCTCTCCACCGGCCCACGGCCACCGCCCCCAGTCCGGCTGCGGCGATCCACGGTGCCCCCGAGACGAGCGGGTCGAGCCACTGATGGTTGACGTCGGCACGCGAACCGCGGCGCCTCGACGCCCCGCCGTGCGCGGTGATCTCCGCCCGGAGTCCGCTTTCGGTCACCGGATTGTCGGGCCGGCCCTGCATCAGGGCGCGGACGCGGCTCTCGGCGACGTCGATGCGGTCGGCGCCGATCAGGAGCAGCCAGTGCGCGGCCCGGCCTTCGCTGTACCGGCGGTAGGCGTGCCTGCGAACGGCACCGGACAGTCCTTTCAGCGGTGCCGTGGTGCCGAACACCGGCGTGACGAAGGCGTGCTCGATGGAGCGCTCGCGGTTCTCGTAGCCCGGTTGGCGTTCGGGGAAATCCCAGTGCGCGCCGGTGGCTTCGGGAGCGAACCGTTCCTTCGGGACGGACGGGCGGTCGCGCGGATCCAGGTCGACTCCCCATCCGGGAATGCGAGCGCGCAACCGATCGGGACTCTCGGGGGGTTCGGGCTTGTCTGCGGTGTAGGCCATGGCGGATCCTCCTCAGCTCCCGTCGGTGACGATGATCGGCTTGATACACCCGTCGAGTTTCGACGAGAACATGTGATATGCCTCCGCGATGTGTTCGAGCGGAACGCGGTGCGTGACGATGTCGTTCGGTTTCAGATAGCCGTTGCGGACGTGTTCGAACAGGCGGGGCCACTGACGTTTGACGGGGCACTGGTTCATTCGCAGCGTCAGTCCCTTGTTCAGCGCGTCCCCGAACTTCACGGCACTGAAGATCGGACCGTAGGCGCCCATCACCGAGACGGTGCCGCCCTTGCGGACACCGTCGATCGCCCAGTTCAGCGCCACCGGCGATCCGCCCTGCATCTTCAGCTTCGCAGCGGTGACGTGCTGCAGGAAGTTCCCGTCGGCCTCCGCGCCGACCGCGTCGATGGCGACGTCCGCCCCGAGATGACCGGTGATCTTCTTCAGATGGACGACGATGTCGTCGTACTCCGCGAAGTTGTAGGTCTCCGCGTGTGCGAAGGTCCGGGCCTTCTCCAGCCGGTATTCGAGGTGGTCGATCACGATGACCCGGCCGGCACCCATGAACCAGGCGGACTTCGCGGCGTAGAGGCCCACCGGCCCGGCGCCGAAGACCACAACCGTGTCGCCCTCGGCGATGTCGCCGAGCTGGGCACCGAAGTAGCCGGTCGCGAGAGCATCGGTGAGCATCAGGGCGTCCTCGCGGTCCATCCAGTCGGGGACGAGGGTGGGGCCGACGTCGGCGAACGGCACCCGCACGAACTCCGCCTGGCCGCCGTCGTAACCCCCGCAGGTGTGCGAGTAGCCGTAGATGCCTCCGACCGCGGTCGCGTTGGGGTTGACGTTGTGACAGTTCGAGTACAACCCGCGCACGCAGAAGAAGCACGACCCGCAGAAGACGTTGAACGGGACCATGACCCGATCCCCGGGTTTCAGATTCCGCACCGACGGGCCCACCTCGTGGACGACGCCGACGAACTCGTGGCCGAACGTCGTACCGACCCGGGTATCGGGCATCATGCCGTGATAGAGATGCAGGTCGGAGCCGCAGATCGCCGCCAGTTCGACGCGGACGATCGCGTCGTTCGGATGTTCGATCCGGGGGATGTCCTTCTCTTCGACGCGAACCCGGTACGGGCCGCGATAGACCATCGCGCGCACTTGTGCTCCCTCGTCGTCGTTCGTGTCGACGCGGATACCCGACACGGGAGCTGTCAAACGACGGTGTGCGCCGGGCAGCCCGCGACCGGGCGACTCACATCGCCGGCACGTCGGGTGCCGGGTGGGCGCCCCCGGACACGGTGTGCGCCCACGGTTCGGCCACGAACTGCCGTGTCAGGGCGTCGACGACATCGGCGGGGTCGTGGCGGCGTCCGAATGCGCGGCGCTGCAGCATCGCGCCGGTGCCGCGCGAGAAGATCTTCTCCGACATCTTCACCGTGCGGCGATAGTCCCCCGTCTCCTCCAGTTGGGGCCGGATGTGCCGGAGGAGAGTGGCGAACGACTGTCGTGAGGTCGTCGTCCGTCCCGTCGACACGTCGATCGCGCGCCCTCCCGGTCCCTCGCGCGCAGCGCACAGATATGCGGCGCGGAGGACTTCGTCGGGGACCGGGGGAGCGGCCACGCCCGCCCGTACGTCCCGTTCGGCCGTGGCGACGAGCGCACGCACGACGGTCGCCATGAGCACTGTTTCGTCGACAGTCGCCGGGACATCGCTCACCCGCACCTCGACGGTGGGAAGATGCGCGGACGGACGCACGTCCCAATAGACCATGCCCGGATCGAGGATGTTGCCGCTCTCGATCATGATGTCCACGACGGAATCGAAGTGTTCCACCGACGTGAAACGAGGTGGGGGACCCGAGCACGGCCATCGGCCGGCGACGATCGCGCGCCAGCTCGCGTATCCGGTGTCCCGGCCCCGGTACAACGGTGAGTTGGCCGTCGAGGCCAGCAGGGCGGGCAACCACAACCGGACGTGATTGCACACATGGACCGCGATCTCCCGGTCTGCCACGCCGACATGGACGTGGCAACCGCAGACCTCCTGCTCCTCGACCAGCCGTCCGTAGCGCTCCGCCATCGTCCGGTACCTGGGCACGTCCGTCACAGGTGCGAGCGGCTGAACCGTCGGCGATGCCCCCGCCGCCAGCAGACCCACACCGCACTGCACGGCCGCAGCGGCGGCCGTGGCCCTGGCCTCGAGGACGCGGGCCCGCAACTCGGTCGAGCTGCGGCAGACCGGCGTGTTCACCTCGATCTGGATCCGCTTGAGTTCGTAGTCCATCCGGGCGCCGAGCCTCCGGCCGGCGGCCACGACAGCCTCGTTGCTCTCGGTGAGACACTCCGAGGTCGTGTCGACGAGGAAGAACTCCTCCTCGACCCCGACGGTCGGACCGGGATCCGTTGCCCCGGTCCTCGCGGCCCCGGGGCTCGCGACGGCCGCGAGGTCGAAGGATGTCGATGCCGGGCGCCGAGTCATCGCCGCCTCCCTTACTTCGCGAGGCGCCCTCGATGCGGGCGGGCGCCGTGGGGTGACGCCGGCGCCTTCTCGACCGACCACGGCCTACGGGTGAGACGAGAAATTGCTGGATCTCGCACCATGGTTGCACGGAAACGGTGTTCCCCCTTCGCGATCACCGAAATGCCGGACGTTCGCGGTGGAAACCTCCGGAGTCGGGACCGACCGGAGCCGATCCCGACTCCGGCCGGCCGGAGACGGGACGGTGCCGGGCTGTCGACACCCCCCTGCGGTGTCACCCGACGACGTCCCGCCCGTTCGTGGTCACGTCCGTTCGTGGAGGTGACGCAGGATCGCGGCGCGGTGGCCCCACGAGGTCGTCGGAATGCGGGTGCACGAGGGGGCGACTCGCACGGTGTCGGTGCGGCAACGGTGCCGTGGGTCGAAGCGGAAGCGGACTGCAGCCGAGATCGCATTCGAACGACTCGTGGTGGGCTGCTTCTCAACCTCGACCGCATGATGACACTCATCCGGCACTGTGTCCAGGAACGACGGGATACGTGCGGAGGCCGCCGATCGGCCGAACCTCCGGAAACGACGAACTCCCGCCGATGCGGTGCGCAATCGGCGGGAGTTCGTGGTGTCGTGGTCCCGGACAGGATCCACGACCCTCATGGAGGGGATGACGGGAATCGAACCCGCGTAGCCAGTTTGGAAGACTGGGGCTCTACCATTGAGCTACATCCCCGTAGGGCTGCGGCGCCGGTGGTCGACCGGTGCTGCGGCTTGCGAGATGAGACTGTACCGGACCTCGCTTTGGATTTCATAATCGGGGGGCCGTAGGATTCTGCGATGGGTCCCGCGGGTCGATTGCGGGTGCCTTCACGACCGGGATGTGGCGCAGCTTGGTAGCGCATCCGCTTTGGGAGCGGAGGGTCGCAGGTTCGAATCCTGTCATCCCGACCAGATCGAACAGCGTCAGCGCGCTCAGTAGTGAACGAACGACCGACAAGAGAGCACGACAGAAGGAGCATGTCCGTGAAGAGCACCGTCGAGCAGCTGAGCCCGACGCGAGTCCGTATCAATGTTGAGGTGCCCTTCGAGGAGCTCCAGCCTGATTTCGACCGCGCTTTCAAGGCCCTCGCAGGCCAGGTTCGCATCCCGGGTTTCCGTCCCGGTAAGGCTCCCCGCAAGATCCTCGAGGCCCGCGTCGGCCGCGGCGCCGTCCTGGACCAGGTCATCAACGAGGCCATCCAGAGCCGTTACAGCGAGGCCGTGACCGCGAACGACGTCAAGGTCATCAGCCAGCCCGAGATCGACGTCACCAAGCTCGAGGACAACGTCGAGCTGGCGTTCACCGCCGAGGTCGACGTCCGACCCGAGATCACCCTCCCCGACTTCTCCGAGATCGCCGTCACCGTCGATCCCGTCGAGATCACCGACGAGGACATCGCCGAGCAGCTGCTGTCGCTGCGTCAGCGTTTCGGCACCCTGACGGGTGTGGAGCGTCCGGTGCAGGACGGCGACTTCGTCTCCATCGACCTGTCCGCGACGGTCGACGGCAACGAGGTTCCCGAGGCCGCCACCGAGGGCCTGTCGCACGAGGTCGGCTCCGGCCAGCTCATCGACGGCCTCGACGAGGCGATCATCGGCCTGTCGGCAGGCGAGTCGAAGGAGTTCACCTCCACGCTGGTCGCCGGCGAGTACGCCGGTAAGGAAGCCGTCGTCACCGTCAAGGTCAACACCGTCAAGCAGCGCGAGCTGCCCGAGGCCGACGACGAGTTCGCGCAGCTCGCGAGCGAGTTCGACACCATCGGCGAACTCGAGGCCGACCTCCGCGAGCGCGTCGAGCGCGTCAAGCAGGTCGAGCAGGCCGGACAGATCCGCGACAAGGTCCTCGAGGCCCTCCTCGAGACCGTCGAGATCCCGGTCCCCGAGGCCGCCGTCCAGGCCGAGGTCGACAGTGCGCTGCACGACGCGATCCACGAGCTCGGTCACGACGAGACCAAGCTGAACGAGCTGCTCGAGGGCCAGGGGTCGAGCCGTGAGGAGTTCGACAAGGAGGCACGCGAGTCCGCCGAGCGTTCGGTGAAGACCCAGCTGCTCCTCGACGCGATCGCCGAGGCGGAGAACACCACGGTCGAGCAGCAGGAGCTCACCGAGCGCATCTTCTTCCAGGCGCAGCGCTACGGCATCCCGCCGGAGCAGTTCATCCAGCAGATCAGCCAGGCCAACCAGCTCGGTGCCGTCTTCGCGGACGTCCGCCGCGGCAAGGCGCTCGGTACCGTCGTCGATCGCGCCACCGTGACCGACACCACGGGTGCGACCGTCGACACCGGTGAGCTGTTCGGCACGAAGAACGACGACGCCGCGGACGAGAACGCCGAGGCGGAGACCACCGAGGACTCGGCCTCCGAGTAGTCGGACGAGCCGCGGAGATTCGAGATCCGACGGACACGAATTTCCGCTTTGAGCGAAGAGGGGCGGCACCGGGCATCCGGTGCCGCCCCGTTTCGTTAGTGTCAGTGTCAGCAATCCACGATCGACGAGAAGGCAGGTACCCGTGACTCCTCAGAATCCGGCGACATCCATCGGTCCCACGATGACCTCGGCCACCGCTGGGCTGAACCTCAGCGACTCGGTGTACGAACGCCTGCTCCGCGAGCGCATCATCTTCCTGGGCACCCAGGTCGACGACGACATCGCGAACAAGCTGTGCGCGCAGATCCTTCTGCTGTCGGCCGAGGATCCCACCCGCGACATCTCCCTGTACATCAACTCGCCGGGCGGATCGGTCACCGCGGGCATGGCGATCTACGACACGATGAAGTTCGTCGAGTGCGATGTCGCGACCTTCGCGATGGGCCTGGCGGCCTCGATGGGGCAGTTCCTGCTCTCCGCCGGCACCAAGGGCAAGCGCTACGCCCTGCCGCACGCCCGGATCATGATGCATCAGCCGTCCGCGGGCATCGGTGGTACGGCGAGCGATATCGCGATCATGGCGGAGCAGTTCGCCCACACCAAGCGCGAGATGGCCGAGCTCATCGCCGAGCACACGGGCCAGACGGTGGAGCAGATCACCAAGGACTCCGACCGCGACCGCTGGTTCACGGCGCAGCAGGCGCTCGAATACGGCTTCGTCGACCACGTCGTCTCCCGGGCGCAGCAGGCCGGCGGCACCGGCAACTAGGTCCCGGCCCGATCTGCCCTCACCCCACCGAATTCTTGGAGAAGCGATGACCAACATGTTCGATCCGCGCCAGCTCGGCGGCGCCGCTCCTGCCTCGCCCGCGAGCCGCTACATCCTTCCGTCGTTCATCGAGCACTCGAGCTACGGCGTCAAGGAATCCAACCCGTACAACAAGCTGTTCGAAGAACGCATCATCTTCCTCGGCGTCCAGGTCGACGACGCCTCTGCCAACGACGTGATGGCGCAGCTGCTGGTGCTCGAGTCGCTCGACCCGGACCGCGACATCACCATGTACATCAACTCGCCCGGCGGTTCGTTCACGTCGCTCATGGCGATCTACGACACCATGCAGTACGTGCGCGCCGACATCACCACGGTGTGCCTGGGCCAGGCGGCGTCGGCCGCGGCGGTCCTGCTCGCCGCCGGTACCCCCGGTAAGCGCCTCGCCCTGCCCAACGCCCGTGTGCTCATCCACCAGCCGGCGACGGGTGGAATCCAGGGGCAGGTCTCCGATCTCGAGATCCAGGCCGCCGAGATCGAGCGCATGCGCACCCTCATGGAGAACACGCTCGCGAAGCACACGGGCAAGGAGCCCGAGCAGATCCGCAAGGACACCGACCGCGACAAGATCCTCACCGCGGAGCAGGCCGTCGAATACGGTCTGATCGACCGGGTCCTGGAGTACCGGAAGCTCTCGGCCCAGAAGTAGAACGACGCAGGCGGTTCCGGGAGGCCCACCGCCTTCCGGAACCGCCACCGCCGGGACTGTGATCGCCGACACATGCGGTGCTGTACAAATATCACCGGAAACGCGCAGAACCGGTCGACCTGCGCGCCGACATCCGGGTACGGTCGATCAAAGGGCCCGCTCCCCGGGACCGCCTCGTGTGGTGGTTGCGGGACCGGTTGCACGCACACGAGGAAGTAGGGACCTGACTGATGGCACGTATCGGTGACGGCGGAGATCTGCTCAAGTGCTCCTTCTGCGGAAAGAGCCAGAAGCAGGTCAAGAAGCTCATTGCGGGCCCCGGTGTCTACATCTGCGACGAGTGCATCGATCTCTGCAACGAGATCATCGAAGAGGAACTCGCCGAGACCAGCGAGGTCAAGCTCGACGAGCTGCCCAAGCCCGCCGAGATCCGCGATTTCCTCGACAACTACGTGATCGGCCAGGACTCCGCCAAGCGCACGCTGGCCGTGGCGGTCTACAACCACTACAAGCGCATCCAGGCCGGCGACAAGGCTCGCGACTCCCGTGGTGAGACGGTCGAACTCGCGAAGTCCAACATCCTGCTCCTGGGCCCCACGGGCTGCGGCAAGACCTATCTTGCGCAGACACTCGCGAAGATGCTCAACGTGCCCTTCGCGATTGCCGACGCCACCGCACTGACCGAGGCCGGTTACGTCGGTGAGGACGTCGAGAACATCCTCCTCAAGCTCATCCAGGCCGCCGACTACGACGTCAAGCGCGCCGAGACCGGCATCATCTACATCGACGAGGTCGACAAGATCGCCCGTAAGAGCGAGAACCCGTCGATCACCCGCGATGTCTCGGGCGAAGGTGTGCAGCAGGCGCTGCTGAAGATTCTCGAAGGCACCCAGGCCTCCGTCCCGCCGCAGGGTGGCCGCAAGCATCCGCACCAGGAATTCATCCAGATCGACACCACCAACGTCCTGTTCATCGTGGCAGGTGCGTTCGCCGGTCTCGAGAAGATCGTCTCCGACCGCGTCGGCAAGCGAGGCATCGGATTCGGCGCCGAGGTGCGGTCCAAGGCGGAGATCGACACCACCGATCACTTCGCCGACGTCATGCCCGAGGACCTCATCAAGTTCGGCCTGATCCCCGAGTTCATCGGTCGTCTGCCGATCCTCGCGTCGGTGACGAACCTCGACAAGGAATCCCTCGTCCAGATCCTGTCGGAGCCCAAGAACGCTCTGGTCAAGCAGTACGTGCGCTTGTTCGAGATGGACGGCGTCGAACTCGAGTTCTCCCAGGACGGTCTCGAAGCGGTTGCCGATCAGGCAATCCTCCGTGGCACCGGCGCTCGTGGGCTCCGTGCCATCATGGAGGAGGTTCTGCTGCCCGTGATGTACGACATCCCCAGCCGTGACGACGTCGCCAAGGTCGTGGTGACGGCCGAGACCGTCAACGACAACGTTCTCCCGACGATCGTGCCCCGCAAGGCCGATCGGGAGCGCCGCGACAAGAGCGCCTGATCCGTAGAACTCCGACTTCTCCACGAGCGCCCCGGCACGGACAGTGCCGGGGCGCTCGCCGTCGCGGGGCATCGAGTGCGACCTTCACCAGTCCCGCTCACCGGGAGTGGTGAATGTCACTGTGCGTGTGAGATGACACCTTGGCCGCATCTCATGCTCCTGTGTCGGAAGGACTCTCGATGTCGCTGAACCTCGCGGACCTGTTCGAAGCGATCGTCGACGCCGTGCCCGAACGGACGGCGATCGTCTGCGGCGACGAGCGACTCACCTACGGCGAACTCGATGCCGGCGCCAATCGCCTTGCCCACCATCTGGCCGGTGCGGGAGTGGGCGCCGGTGACCACGTCGGTCTGTACATGCGCAACAGCACGGAATTCGTCGAGTCGCTGCTCGCGTGCCTGAAGATCCGTGCGGTCCCGATCAATATCAACTTCCGGTACGTCGACGCGGAACTGGCCTATCTGTTCGACAATGCGGAACTCGTCGCCGTGATAGCCGACGGCGAGTTCGCCGGCACCACCACCGCGGTGCTGCCGCGAACACCCACGGTGCGGCACGTCGTCACCGTCGGATCGGTCGCCGACGTGGAATGGGGCGAGGTCACCGCCGTCGACTTCGGCAAGGCGACGGCCGGAGAGTCCGCCGAGCGCGACTTCCCGGCGCGTAGCGGCGACGATCTGTTCATCATCTACACCGGGGGAACGACGGGGCTGCCGAAGGGCGTGATGTGGCGGCACGAGGACTTCTTCCACGCGGCGCTGTCGGGCGGGAATCCGTTCGGCGAGCCTCACGCCGATGCCGCCGCAGTGGCGGCCGCGGCCGCACAGATGCCGGAGATGACCTGGATGCTCACCGCGCCCCTCATCCACGGTGCTGCCGTGTACAGCATGTTCAGTGGCTTCTGTCTCGGGACGGCGCAGGTGCTGATGCGGGGCTTCGACCCCGTGGAGGTGCTCGGTCTCATTCAACGCGAGCGGGTGATGACGATGACCATCGTCGGCGACGCCATGGCCCGCCCCCTCGCCGACGCGATCTCCGAGCACGGATCCGAGTACGACCTCACCTCGCTGTTCGTGGTGGGCTCCGGTGGTGCGCTGTTCTCTCGCAGCGTTCGCGAACAGTTGTCCTCGTTGCTCCCGAACGTCATGGTGCGCGACAATTTCGGTTCGTCGGAGTCCGGTACGGACGGCGAACTCGCCATCGGGGGCGACGGGACGATGCGTATCGCCCCGAAACCCACCGTGCGTGTCGTCGACGAACGGATGCGCCCGCTCGAGTCGGGTTCCGGCGAGATCGGCTACATCGCCCGCGCAGGGCACGTGCCGCTCGGCTACTGGGGCGATCCCGCGAAGACCGCAGCCACTTTCCCGGTCGTCGACGGCGTGCGCATGTCGGTTCTCGGTGACATGGCCCGGGTCGAGGAGGACGGCACGATCGTCCTGCTGGGCCGCGGATCGATGTGTATCAACACGGGAGGGGAGAAGGTGTTCCCCGAAGAGGTGGAGATGGCCGTGAAGAGTCATCCCGACGTCATGGATGTGCTCGTCGCCGGTGTCGACGACGAGCGTTACGGCCAGAGGGTCGGGGCCGTGATCCAGCCGCGCGAAGGGCACGATGTGCCGTCGCTCGACGAGCTGGCCGAGCACGTCGCCGGACTCATCGCTCGTTACAAGGTTCCGCGGGTGGTCGTCGGCGTGGATCACATCGTGCGTTCTCCTGCCGGCAAGGCCGACTACCGTTGGGCGAAGACGACACTCGAATCGTCCCGTTAGCGGCACCCCTCGTCCGGATGACGGTCGGGGCCAATCGACTCGGTGGCGAAACGCGCTGCGCGGACGAACATCTCGGTCACGTCGTCGTTCGGGTCGGATCTCCGGCGTCGAACGGTCGAGAGGTGCATCGCACCGATCGTTGCGGCGAGAAACTGGGGCGGGTGGTCGGTGCGTACCTCGTCGCGGGGCACACCGGCCTGCAGGATGCGGAGCAGTTCGCCGTCCGGCCGCTGCGTGCGCGCATCGCTGAGTTCCGTTGTCGCCATATCCTTCTCGAGCTCTCCGGGGGGGGGAGATGGTCGAGCCATCGCTCACCGGAACGGATGTCGGAAATCCGGGGACGATCGGGCTCGTTTCGTAGAGAGAACCGGAGGCGTGGATGGCTACGGACGGTGTGGTACCGGAAGGCGCGGAACAGGAGATCAAGACCACCGAGACCGATCTCGATGCGCTGCGCGAGCAGTTGCAGGACTGGCTCGGCGAGCGTGTCGGGGCGACGGAAGCCCCGCGGGTGTACAACGTGACCCGCCCGACCCACTCCGGCATGTCCAGCATCTCCGTCCTGTTCGATCTCGACTGGAGCCGTAACGGGCAGCAGCAGACGGAACACCTGGTCGTCCGGCTCGCGCCCGAGGAGACGGCGTTCCCGGTGTTTCCCGGCTACGACCTGCAGCGTCAGTTCGACGTCATGGCCGCGGTGCGCGATCACGGCGCGGTGCCGGTGCCCGCGGTGCGGTGGGTGGAGTCCTCCTCGGGTCCGCTCGGCCGTCCCTTTCTCGTCATGGAACGTGCCGAAGGCGATGTGCCGGTGGACAATCCGCCGTACGTCTTCGGCGGTTGGCTCTACGAGACGAACGACGACGAGCGCGCGGCACTGGAGAAGGCCAGCGTGCGAGTGCTGGCGGCGATCCACGCCGTCGACGATCCGGCCTCGCGGATTCCGTCGCTCGCCGGGACGAACGGACTGTCGGGACTGCGACGGCACTTCGAGAACGAACGCGCCTACTACGAATGGACGCGTCGCGAAGACGGTCTGCGCATCCCGGTGCTGGAGAGGGCATTCGACTGGCTCGACGCCCACTGGCCTGCCGAACCGTCGTCCGACGTGCTGTGCTGGGGCGACGCCCGGATCGGGAACATCATGTACGACGGCACGACTCCCGTAGCGGTGCTGGACTGGGAGTCGGCTGCGCTCGCGCCCCGGGAGCTGGACCTCGGCTGGTTCATCTGTTTCCACCGCATCTTCCAGGACATCGCCGAACAGTTCTCGTTCCCCGGCCTCCCGAATTTCCTCCGACGTTCCGACGTGGTGGCGGAATACGAGAAGGCCGCCGGAGTCGAGGTGTGCGACCTCGACTTCTACCTCGTGTACGCCGCGCTGCGCCACGGCATCGTGATGTCGCAGATCGAGCGCCGGCGTATCCACTTCGGTGAGGTGGAACCACACGACGACCCGGACGCGTACGTCCTCCACCGCGACATGCTCGCGCGCTTGCTCGACGAATCCTACGAGTGGGAGAAGTGACCCGATGAAACCAGCTCCGCTCGACGAATTTCCGGTGCACCAGTCACCGCTGTCGATGGGACGGGTGGCGTCCACCGACCGGAACTTCTACGACCGCAACTATTTCAACGCCCACGACCGTACGGGCTCGATCTACCTCATCACCGGTTTCGGCGTCTACCCGAATCTGGGTGTGGTCGACGCCTTCGTCACGGTTCGGCACGGGGATTCCCAGGTAGCGGTCCGGTTCTCCGGCGCTCTCGGGGAGCGGTCCATGGAGAGCGCGGTCGGTGGGTACCGGCTCGAGGTGATCGAACCCTTGCAGAGGATTCGCGTCGTCTGCGAACACGACGAGCTGTCCTGTGACCTCACCTGGGACGGGTCGTTTCCCGCGGTACTCGAAGAGGCGCACATCCTGATGTCGGGTCCGCGCCCCATCCTGGACGCCTCCCGATTCGCTCAGGTCGGGAGCTGGTCGGGCAGCATCTGCGTGCAGGGCAAGGACTTCACGGTCGACCCGGACACCTGGATGGGTACGCGCGATCGCTCGTGGGGCATCCGCCCGGTGGGGGAGCCGGATCCGCAGGGACGCTGGACATACGAGAACCGCGGTGGGCACTACTGGACGTACGCCCCTCTGCGATTCGACGACTTCGCACTCATGGTGATCGTCCAGGAATCGTCCGACGGCCATCGCACGCTCAATCACGCCACACGCGTCTTCCCCGACGGTCGCGTCGAGCAGCTCGGGTGGCCGCGCCTCGAGGTGAACTACCGCAGCGGCACGCGGCACCCCGAATCCGCGCGCATCCACCTCACCACGCCGGAGGGGAAGCCCCTGGTCGTCGAGGTGGAGAACCTCGGGTTCATCTCTCTGAGCCACGGTGCCGGATACGGCGGCGACCCCGAATGGACGCACGGTGAGTGGCGCGGGGAGAACTGGTCGTCCGCGTCGGTGGTGGATACCACCACTGCGGAGTTCCACGGCCGGTTGCCGTATTCGACGATCGATCACATCGCACGAGCGACGATCGACGGGCAGGTCGGTTGGGGGATGTTCGAGCACGCGGTCATGGGACGGCACGACCCGTCCGGTTTCGTCGGCTGGACGGACATGGCGCCGTAGCGACTGCCGGCCACGAGCACCTCCGACCGAGCAGGCTGCGGTCGGAGGTGCTGTCGTCCTCAGGCGGATGTCCGGTCAACGCAGCTTGATGGTCCCACCGTCGACCATGAGCGTCTGACCGGTCATGTAGGACGCGTCGTCGCTGGCCAGGAAGACTGCGACCCGGCCGACGTCGGCCTGCGGGTCGCCGAAACGGTGCATCGGCGTCTTCGCCAGGAGTGCCTGCTCGACGCCGGGGTGGGCCGCGATGTACGCCTCGATGCCCTCGGTCAGCGCCAGAGGAGAGATGACGTTGACGTTGATGCCGTCCGCGGCCCACTCGTTTGCCGCGACCCGGCTGATCGCCCGGATCGCTTCCTTGGCGGCCGCGTACGAACTCTGCGTCACGCTTCCTTCGATGCCGGCTCCCGATGCGAAGTTGATCACCGAGCCCTTGTTCGCGGCGAGCTGGGCGTGTGCTGCTTTCATCAACCGGAATGTCGGGTAGAAGCCCGTGCCGAACGACAGGTCGAGCATGTCCTGCGTGGTTTCCAGCAGGGGCGCCTGCCTCGAGACGTGCGCGTTGTTGACGAGTACGTCGACCTTGCCGAACTGTTCGACGGCGGTGGCGACGATCGTCTCGGCGGCCGACTCCTCGGAGATGTCCGCGTACGAGAACTTCCCGGCTCCGCCGAGTTCGGCTTCGAGTGCCTCGCCCGCGGACCGGTCGATGTCGACGAACAGGACCCGTGCGCCCTCTTCCGCGAACGCCCGGACGATGCCGCGCCCGATTCCTCCGGCGCCGCCGGTGACGATCGCAACCTTGCCTGCAAGCCTCATGCCGTGTTCCCTTCGTCGTGCGGTGCCGGGTGGTCAGTCGACGGCCAGTGCGACCTTCTCGAGTTCCGCGATGCTGTATGCAGCGTAGGTCTCGTACGGGCCACGACCGGCGAAATACGAGGAAAGCTGCTCGTCGAGTTCCTCGACCGTGAAAGCCGAACCGGCCGCGTCGAAACGGTTCTCGACCTTCGGCGAGGCCATGAGCGCGACCATCTTGCCGTAGACGACGAACACCTGCCCGGTGATCTCCGCGGAGGCCGGGGAGGCGAGATAACTCACCAGAGTGCCGACACGCTCGGGGGCCAGCGGATCGAGTCCGGTCGTGCCGTCGGCTTCACCGAATGCCTCGGCGGTCATCGCGGTGCGTGCGCGGGGGCAGATCGCGTTCGCGGTGACTCCGTAGCGGGCCAGCCCTTGAGCCGTGGACAGGGTGAGCGCCGTGATTCCGGCCTTCGCGGCGGAATAGTTCGGCTGCCCGGCCGAACCGAACAGGAAGGCCTCCGACGAGGTGTTGACGATACGACCGTAGACCGGTCCGCCGGCTGCCTTGCTCGCCTGGCGCCAGTGCACCGCGGCGGCGTGCGATGTGGCGGCGTGACCCTTGAGGTGGACCCGGATCACGTCGTCCCAGTCGGACTCGGTCAGGTTGAAGATCATCTTGTCGCGGATGATGCCCGCATTGTTGACGAGGATGTCGAAGGATCCGAAGGCCTTGACGGACTCCTCGACGAGACGGCTTCCGAGAGACCAGTCGGACACATCGCCGGTCACCGCGATGGCCCGGCCGCCGGTGGCGACGATCTCCTCTGCGACCTCGTGTGCCGCGTCGCCCATGTCGTTGACGACGACGGCGGCACCCGCTGCGGCGAGGGCGAGGGCCTCGGCCCGCCCCAGGCCCGCTCCGGCACCGGTCACGACCGCGGCACGCCCGGTCAGGCTCACAGATTCACCCATGCTTCGTCTCCTGTTCGGTTGCCGTGGTCCGTCATCATTCCGCGGCTGAATTAGTATTCATTCTAGTTTGCGGGTGTGTGCGATTCGACTGTCGACACGGTCCCGCTGGATGGGATCGGGTGGACCCCGACCTGTTCCACCTGGAACGTTCGTCGCCGACGACGGGTGGGTGCCGACCGATCACGAAGGGGAGGAGTCGAGCATGCCGAGACTTGCGGAAGTGCGGGATGCGGCCGAGCCGAACTCGGCCGAGCAGCACGCGCGGTACGGCAGGATCATCGATGCCGCAGCGCAACTGGGTGCCGAGAAGGAGCTCGAGCGGGTTCGGATGCAGGAGGTCGCCGAACTTGCCGGGGTCGCCATCGGCACCCTCTATCGGTACTTCCCGTCCAAGACGCATCTGTTCGTCGCGGTCATGGTGGACCAGATCGACCGCATGGGTATTCATCTCTCCAGACGTTCGCGTCCGTCCGCTGCGCCCGCGGACGCGGTCTACGACGCGTTGCTGCAGGCCACTCGGGCGCTGGTGCGAGCACCGCTGCTGGCCAACGCGATGATCCAGTCCGCCGCCTCGTCGAACGCCGCCACCATTCCCGATGTGGCGAAGATCGATCGGCACTTCGACGGACGGCTCCTGGCCGCCGCGGGTATCGACGAGCCGACCGTTCGTGACGTGACCGTCGTGCGATTGCTGGTGGCGCTGTGGTTCGGGCTCGTCCGATCGGCGCTCAACGGCCGGATGTCGATCCCCGAGGTCGAATCCGACCTGCGTGTCGCGTGCGACCTTCTGCTCGTCGATCTGTCCGCCGGCGTGCGCTGACGGGCAGGCCCGGGAATCGAATCCGCAAGGGCTGTCCCGCTCGGTGGGACGGCTCGGAAATCTGCGGTCTGCGTCACTAGAATAAATTTCAATATCCTCGAAGAGCTGGGAGTGGGCATGAGCAACGTCGTCATCGTGGAGGCCGCGCGGACACCGATCGGTCGTCGCCGCGGACAGCTGGCCGGGGTGCATCCCGCGGTGTTGCTCGGTGCCGCCCAGAAGGCCGTTCTCGACCGCACCGGACTGCCCGCCGATCAGGTCGGCCAGATCGTCGGAGGCGCGGTCACGCAGGCGGGGGAGCAGTCCAACAACGTGACCCGCCAGGCGTGGCTCCACGCGGGACTTCCGTACACGACCGCTGCGACGACCATCGACTGCGCGTGCAGTTCGTCGCAGCAGGCCGTCCATATGGTCGCCGGACTGATCGCGTCCGGTCAGATCGATGCCGGAATCGGGTGCGGCGTCGAGGTCATGAGCCGGGTATTCCTCGGTCAGGCCAACGCACCGGGCACCGGCAACCCTTATCCGGACGACTGGTCCATCGACATGGGTGACCAGTTCACCTCAGCCGAGCGGATCGCCGCGAAGCGCGGGATCAAGCGCGACGACGTCGACGCCCTCGGGCTCGAGTCGCAGCGGCGCGCCGCGGCCGCCTGGGCGGAAGGCCGCTTCGACCGCGAGATCGTCCCGGTGCAGGCGCCCGTCGTGACGAAGGAAGGCGAGCCCACCGGTGAGATCGCGACCGTGACCCGCGACGGTGGGCTCCGCGAGACCACCGCAGAAGGGCTTGCCGGCCTCCGTCCGGTGATCGAGAACGGAATCCACACCGCGGGCAACTCCTCCCAGGTCAGCGACGGTGCCGCCGCGGTGCTGCTGATGAGCGAGGACAAGGCACGCGAAGCCGGTCTGCGGCCGCGTGCGCGCATCCTCGCGTCGACCCTGATCGGTTCCGACCCGTACTACCACCTCGACGGCCCCGTCGACGCGACCCGCGCGGTGCTCGATCGAACCGGAATGTCGTTGTCGGACATCGACATCGTCGAGATCAACGAAGCTTTCGCCTCCGTCGTGCTGTCCTGGGCCCAGGTCCACGGGGCCGACATGAGCAAGGTCAACGTCAACGGCGGTGCCATCGCGCTCGGACATCCCGTCGGTTCCACGGGATCCCGGCTGATCACCACTGCCCTGCACGAACTCGAGCGTTCGAACCGTTCCACGGCGCTGGTCACGATGTGTGCGGGTGGCGCCATGGCCACCGCCACCATCATCGAGCGCATCTGACGTCGGACATTCTTCTATCCAAAGGACCGTTCATGACTCTGGGATTGAGTGACGAGGACCGCGAAATCCGCGATTCCGTACGCGGCTGGGCGGCTCGGCACGCGACAGCCGACGTGATCCGCACGGCTGTCGA
Source organism: Rhodococcus gordoniae (assembly GCF_001646655.1). GTDB lineage: Bacteria > Actinomycetota > Actinomycetes > Mycobacteriales > Mycobacteriaceae > Rhodococcus > Rhodococcus gordoniae. The sequence continues at coordinate 68,579 of NZ_LPZN01000013.1, forward strand.
AGCGAAAACCGAAGCGCGCCCTCCTTACTGGAGTTCGCTCGCCGAACTCGGCATGCTCGGACTGCACCTACCGGAAGAGGTGGGAGGTGCCGGATTCGGCCTGCTCGGAACCGCGATCGTCGCCGAGGAACTCGGACGATCGATGGTGCCCGGCCCGTTCCTTCCGACCGTGATCGTCTCGGCGGTCCTGAACGAGGCGGGGCGTCGTACCGAACTCGACGGACTCGCGGACGGATCGCTGTTCGGTGCGGTGTCCCTGCAGCCGGGGGACATGCGAGTCGTGCGAGAGGGCGACTCCGTCACCCTCTCGGGCACCTCGGGTGTCGTGCTCGGCGGCCAGGTCGCCGATGTGTTCCTGCTCGCGGCCGACGACGACGGCGAGACGGCGTTCGTCGTCGTCACGCGTGATCGGGTCGACGTCGCGCACCTGCCCAGCTACGACGTGGTCCGACGGAACGCCGAGATCACCGTGAACGGCCTGGACCTGTCCGACGACGATGTGCTGCGACTGGACTCGCAGCGGGTCGTGGATATCGCCGCCACGCTGTTCGCCGCCGAGTCGGCCGGCCTCGCGGACCGGGCCACCACCACCGCCGCGGACTACGCACGCGTCCGCAAGCAGTTCGGACGGGTCATCGGCCAGTTCCAGGGCGTCAAGCACACCGTCGCCCGAATGCTCTGCCTCACCGAGCAGGCGCGCGTCGTGGCATGGGATGCCGCGCGAGCACTCGACGAGAAGGCATCCGAGGACGAGGCGTCGCTCGCCGTCGCCGTGGCGGCGTCCATCGCCCCGGAAGCGGCCTTCCAGGTCACCAAGAACTGCATCCAGGTGCTCGGCGGCATCGGCTACACCTGGGAGCACGACGCCCATCTGTACATGCGACGCGCTCAGTCGCTTCGCCTGCTGCTCGGCTCCACGGCATCCTGGCGCCGCCGGGTTGCCCGTCTCACGCTCGACGGTGCCCGCCGTGTGCTGAGTGTCGACCTGCCGGCCGAGGCCGAAGAGATCCGTGCCGACATCCGCGCAGAGCTCGAGCCGGCCACCTCGCTCGAGGGGGCGGCACGCAAGGCATATCTGGCCGAGAAGGGATACACCGCTCCGCATCTGCCCGCACCGTGGGGCAAGGCCGCCGACGCCGTCACGCAGCTCGTCGTCGCCGAGGAACTGCGGACCGCCGGCCTCGAACCGCACGACATGATCATCGGCAACTGGGTGGTCCCGACCCTGATCGCACACGGCAGCACCGACCAGATCGAGCGCTTCGTCCCGCAGTCGCTGCGCGGGGATCTCGTGTGGTGCCAGCTGTTCTCCGAGCCCGGCGCCGGATCGGACCTCGCGGGTCTGTCCACGAAGGCCGTCAAGGTCGACGGTGGATGGAAACTCGACGGCCAGAAGGTGTGGACGTCGATGGCGCGCGTTGCGGATTGGGGCATCTGCCTCGCCCGCACCGACATGGACGCACCCAAGCACAAGGGCCTGTCCTACTTCCTGATCGACATCAAGAACACCGAGGGTCTCGATATCCGGCCACTGCGGGAGATCACCGGCGAGGCATTGTTCAACGAGGTCTTCCTCGACGGTGTGTTCGTGCCCGACGAGTGCCTCGTCGGTGAGCCGGGCGACGGGTGGAAGCTCGCCCGCACCACCCTCGCCAACGAACGTGTCTCCCTCTCCCACGACTCCTCCTTCGGAGCCGGCTGCGAGGCTCTGGCGACGCTGGCGGAGAACACCCCCGGCGGGCCGGACGACGAACAGCTCACCGTCCTCGGCAAGGTGCTCGGCGATGCCGCGTCCGGTGGCCTCATGGGTCTGCGCACCGCGCTGCGCTCCCTGGCCGGTGCGCAGCCCGGCCCCGAGTCCTCCGTCGCCAAGCTGCTCGGTGTCGAGCACCTCCAGCAGGTCTGGGAGACCGCGATGGATTGGGCCGGCCCGGCCTCTCTGCTCGACGACCAGGACCGCACCTCGGCCACCCACATGTTCCTCAACGTGCAGTGCATGTCCATCGCCGGCGGGACGACCAATGTCCAGCTCAACATCATCGGTGAGCGGCTTCTCGGCCTGCCCCGCGATCCCGAACCCGGAAAGTGAGTGCCCATGCCCATCGACAGGGAGGTCGCACTGTCCGCCGCCCCCACCACCCGTGAGGCCGCCTGGACCGACCGCGACGTGATCCTCTACCACCTCGGGCTGGGGGCGGGCGCCGACTCGCTCGACCCCGCCGAACTGCGGTGGGTCTACGAGAAGGGCCTGCAGGTCCTGCCGACCTTCGCAATGGTTGCGGGGCAGGGGGTCTCCGCCGGACAGGTGTCGCCGGCCGGAATGAACCTGCCGGGAATCGACATCGATCTGCGCAAGATCCTCCACGGTGGGCAATCCGTCACCGTGCACGCCCCGATCCCGGCCACCGGTTCCGCGACGATCTCGTCGCGTATCGCGGATGTATGGGACAAGGGCAAGGCCGCGGTAATCGTGCTCGAACAGTCCGCCACGGACGGCGACGGAAACCCGTTGTGGACCAGTGCGATGCAGATCTGGGCGCGCGGTGAGGGCGGGTTCGGCGGCAACCCCGGACCCGACACGTCGACCACCGTTCCGGAACGGGAGGCCGACAAGATCCTCGTGTCGCCCACGAGCACACAGCAGGCGCTGGTGTACCGACTCAGCGGCGACCTCAACCCGCTGCACGCCGACCCCGACTTCGCGAAGACGGCGGGGTTCGACCGGCCGATCCTGCACGGCCTCGCGTCGTACGGTGTCGTGTGCAAGGCCGTCGTCGACGGTGTGCTGGACGGCGATCCCACCCGTGTCCGGTCGTTCTCGGTCCGCTTCGCCGGCTCGCTGTACCCGGGGGAGACGATCGAGACGGCGGTGTGGCGCGACGGCGACACCCTGACCCTGCTCGCCACCTGCCCCGAGCGCGACGGACAACCGGTGCTCACCCACGCCACGATGGAGATCCGATGAGAGTCGACCCCGATACCCACCCCATCGTCGGGCACGCGCCCGCCGGCACGGTGCTGACCTCGGCGCCGCAGGACACCGCCGTCGACCGCGCCACCGCTGCCGCACGGCGCGTGGTGGACGCGCTGTTGCGCACCGACCGCGCCAACGCGAATCTCGAGCGGGTCGCGGAAGAACTCGACAGCATCGCCGAGCACCTCGAGGAACATGCCCCCGAGGTGCAGGAGCGACTGGTCGACATGTGGCACGGAGAGGGCGTCACCCGGCACGACCCCGTCACCGGACCCGAGAATGCGCTCGCGCCGCCGCTGGTTCTCTCCGGGCGCGAGGACGGCTCGGTGGAAGGCGTCGTCGAACTGACCTTCCCGTACCAGGGTCCGCCCGGGCACGTGCACGGCGGAGTCTCGGCGCTTCTGCTCGATCACACGCTGGGTGTGGCGAACGCGTGGGCCGGACGCAGCGGTGCCACCGCCCAGCTGAACGTGCGGTACCACCGTCCGACGCCCTTGTTCGAACCGCTGACGGTCACCGGTCGTCTGGTCGAGCAGGACGGCCGCAAGATCAACACGGCCGGGGAGATCAGGACCGCGGACGGCACGGTGTGCGTGTCCGTCGAGGCACTGTTCATCGACAAGACGGTTCCCCGTCCTCGCTGACGGTCGCCATCACTCACCTCACCGGATCGGAGAGAACCGACATGGGAAAGCTGGACGGGCGGGTGGCGATCGTCACCGGAGCCGGTATGGGGATCGGCCGAGGGGTGTCCGGTGCCCTGGCCCGCGAGGGCGCGCACGTCGTGGTCGCCGAAGTGGACCGGGCGGCAGGGACCGATACCGCGCGGTGGCTCACCGACCGGTGGGGCGTGCGTGCGCACTTCGTGCCGACCGATGTCACCGACCGCGAGCAGGTGCACGCGATGGTGGACTCCGCCGTGCGCGAATTCGGACGTCTCGACATCCTGGTCAACAACGCCTGGCGATCACTGGGATTCGCGCGCATGGAGAAGACGCCCGAAGAAAGTATGCAGGCAGGCTTCGACATGGCCGTGATGGCGACCTTCTGGGCGATGCAACGCGCGTACCCGGAACTCGCCCGCCGCGGAACCGGCCGAGTGATCAACATGTGCAGTCTCAACGGCGTCAATGCCCACATGTACTCGGTGTCGTACAACGCCGCGAAAGAGGCGTTGCGCAGCATGACCCGCACCGCGGCCCGGGAATGGGCCCCGAAACAGGTGTGCTGCAACGTGATCTGCCCCGGCGCGCAGAGCGCGGCGTACCGGCGGGTCGCGGAGGCCGATCCGCAGATGGCGGCGACACAGGCCGCGGCCAACCCCATGGGCCGTATCGGTGACCCTCTCGACGACATCGGTACCGTCGCGGCTTTCCTCGCGAGCGACGACTCGCGTTATCTCACCGGCAACACGCTGTTCGTCGACGGCGGTAGCCACATCAACGGCGTGCAATGGGCGCCGGCGGTCGACTGAAATCCCGACGGAGGATTCATGATCTCTCGTACTGCTCGGAGCGCGGTATCGGTACTCGCCGCGGTCTCGATGCTCGGCCTCACCTCTTGCTCCGACACCGGCGGTGACGACACCGAGGAGGCAGCAGGAGGACCCGGCTCCCTGGTCACCGACCGCCCCCTCACGGGTGCGGCGGCGCTTCCCAGCGCGTCACGAACCGACCTGATCACCTATCTGTCCGAGGGGGCCGACGGGCGTCCCGTCCTCGTCTCCGGGACTGTCGCGATCCCCGAAGGAGAGGCACCGGAGGGAGGCTGGCCCGTGCTCAGCTGGGCCCACGGGACCACGGGGGTCGGCGATGCCTGTGCGCCCTCCGCCGACACTCCCGGAGGCCCGGCCCACTCCTATGTCGCAAGGACGACCGCCATGCTCGACCGGTGGGTCGCCGACGGCTACGCCGTGGTCCAGACCGACTACGAGGGGCTCGGCACTCCGGGTGGACATCCCTACATGAACGGTGACAGTGCCGCCGCCGCCGTCGTCGACATCGTGCGCGCGGCCCGGGAACTCGATCCGGGCATCGGCACCCGGTGGGTCGCGATGGGCCACAGTCAGGGTGGCCACGCCGCGCTGTACGCGGCGGCACGCGGGCAGGAACACGCCCCTGAGCTCGACCTGCAGGGAGCGATCGCCTTCGCACCGGGCAGCCGGACGAGTGAGACCGCCCAGTACTACGCGACGGCCGGCCCCGCGATCGGTCCGGCGCTCGGATTCCTGCCGGTCCTGCTGCTCGGGGCGCAGGCGGCGGACCCGTCCATCGACGCCGACGCGATGCTCACGGACGCGTCGCGACCTCTGCTCGATGCAGCGCGCACCGGGTGCATGGACGACATCCGCGAAGCCGCGAGCACCGTTCCGGTGGATCAGGTGTTCGCTCCCGATGCGGATCTCGACGCGCTCCGCGAGTACTACGCCGGCCAGGAACTCGAAGCGCTCACCCTGACGGTGCCGACACTCGTCGTCCAGGGCACCGACGATGTGCTGGTGTCGCGTCCGGTCACCGACCGGGTCACCGAGGCGCTGTGCGGCAACGGCGCCGACCTGACCTACCGGGTGTACGACGGAGCCGACCATCGCGGCGTGCTCGACGCGTCCTTCGACGATGTGCGGACCTTCGTCGACGGAGTGCGCGCGGGCGAGACGCAGGACGGGACGTGCGGTTGATGCGGTCGTTCAGTCGGTCTTGACGCGTTCCGGTGCGGTGTAGACGTTCATCGTCTCGCCGCGGAGAAAACCCACCAGGGTCAGGCCCGACTCCGCGGCGAGGTCGACGGCGAGGGACGACGGCGCCGATACCGCGGCGAGTAGGGGAACGCCGGCCATCACGGCCTTCTGCACGAGCTCGAACGAGGCGCGTCCGCTCACCATGAGCACGCTGTGCGACAGCGGGACCCGGTTGTCGGTCAGGGCCCGGCCGAGCACCTTGTCGACGGCGTTGTGCCTGCCGACATCCTCGCGCAGGGCCCACAGCGCACCGTCGAGCGTGAACAGTGCCGCTGCGTGCAGGCCCCCGGTCGACTCGAAGACCTGCTGGTGCCGCCGCAGGGTGTCGGGCAGTTCCGCGAGCGTGTGTGTGCCGATCGAGGTGCCGCCGGCCTCCCGCAGCGGATATCGCGTGCGGGTGCGCACCTCGTCGAGCGAGGTCTTCCCGCACACCCCGCACGCGGAGGTGGTCGTGAACGCGCGTCGCCCCGTCCCCTCCGGGATCGTGACACCGGGAGCGAGGGTGATGTCGAGAACGTTGTAGGTGTTGGCGCCGCTCTCGTCGACCCCGTCGCAGTACCGCACCGCGGCGATGTCCTCACGACTGCCGATCATCCCCTCGGCCAGGAGGAATCCGTGGACGAGGTCGACGTCGTGCCCGGGGGTGCGCATCGTGATCGTCAGTGATTCGCCGCCGATCCTGATCTCGAGCGGTTCCTCGACGGCGAGGGTGTCGGGACGTCGCGTCACCCTGTCCGCCGTGATGCGCAGTACCGATCGACGTGTCGTGACCCGTCCCATCCTCTACCTCCCAGATACGTGCAGCGGGTCGAGCCCTTGTCACTACGCAACTCGACAGGGCAGGGGTACCCGGTCGTGCGGCACGTCATCCTCCGTACTGTCCCCCACTGCCCGCCCGTTCACGACTGCGCTCGGCTCCGCCCCGAGGCGGTGTGGACCGCGGGTGGCGTCACACGAAACCCACTCGCTCCTCGTAGGGACACTACAGACTCGGTCTCCTCTCGGGGGACGGTGATGAATGCGGGCCACCGGTCGGCTTCGGATCGCGGATACCAGGGTCGAACAGGGTGGACTCGTGTGGTCGCTCTGCCGAGTCGGACATCGCATCTACGCTGTCGGCCATGGCTGTGCGCAGGATCGACGCAACCGAACGCCGAGCACGACTCGCCACCCGGCACCGCCTGCATCCCGGGCACCGCGCCGCCGATGCGGTCGACGCCGCGACCGGCATGGTGTGCCTGCACGGCACCGATCCCGCCAGCGTCTACCTGTCGGCATGGGCCCGGGTCGACGACTTCGTCACGACCGACCTCGATCGGGCCCTCTACACGGATCGGTCGCTGGTGAAACACATGGCCATGCGGCGCACCGTCTTCGTCTTCCCGCGCGAGATCCTGCCGGTCGTGCAGGCGGGCGCGAGCGCGCGAGTCGCAGCGGCGCAACGCCGTCAGGTGGTCAAGGACGTCGAGAAGGCCGGTCTGCACGGCGACGGCGAGCAGTGGCTCGACGAGGTGAGCGGCCACGTGCTGCAGGCGTTGTCCGGCGGACGCGAAGCGACGTCCAGCGAATTGCGTGCCGAGATCCCGCTTCTCGACGCGAGTATCGACTACGGGATCGGGAAGTCGTGGGGCGGCAGGGTCCCGTTCGCTCCGCGCGTGCTCACCGTGCTCTCCGCCGAAGGAAAAGTGGTGCGGGCGTCCAACAACGGGTCGTGGCGCGTGTCGCGGCCCGCCTGGACGTCGACGGAGTCGTGGCTCGGCGCCGGGATCGCTCCGTGCGACGAAGCCGACGGTGTACGCGCCCTCGTGGAATCATGGCTGCGGGTCTTCGGGCCGGGTACCGAGGCCGACATCAAGTGGTGGCTCGGCTCCACCCTCACCGCCGTACGCGCGGCTCTCGCCGACCTCGACGTGGTGGAGGTGGATCTCGACGGCCGTTCCGGATACCTCCTGGCCGACGACGTGGAGGAACCCGCTCCCGCCGACCCGTGGGGGGTACTGCTGCCTTCCCTGGACCCCACGGTGATGGGGTGGGCCGAACGAGACTGGTATCTGGGGTCGTACAAGGGCGACCTGTTCGATTCGAACGGCAATGCCGGGCCCACGGCGTGGTGGGACGGACGGATCGTCGGCACGTGGTGGCAGAGCGATTCCGGATCCGTCGAACTGCATCTGCTCGAGGACATCGGGGTCGACGGCCGGGCGGTGCTCGAACAGGAGGCCGCGCGCCTCGACGAGTGGCTCGGGGGAGTGAAGGTGACGGCCAGATTCCCGACACCTCTCGCGAAGGAACTCGCGGCGGCGACGGACCGCGCGCCGTCGGACAGGTCCTCGTCGTAGGCTGCGCTCATGGCCATCGAACCGAGAACCGCCACGCGCCGCGACATTCCGGCCTTCGCTCCGGTGGTCGCCGAAGCCTTCGTCGACGATCCGGTCTTCACGTGGATGTTCCCGGACGAACACCACCGCATCCGGCGCATGACCCGTTTCTTCGCGGCCGACGCCCGGCACCACATGGTGCCGTTGGGAGCCACCGACATCGCCGAGTCCGACGGGGTCGTCGGAGGCGCGGCGATGTGGGCGCCACCCGGACGATGGCGTAGCGATATGTGGACCTCGCTCCGTCTGCTGCCCGGTTTCTGCGCAGCACTCGGCAGGTACATGAAACGGGGACGGCAGGTCGACGAAACCCTCGATGCGGCGCATCCGGGCGAACCGCACTGGTATCTGTCGACGATCGGCACCTCACCTGCCGCGCGGGGGACCGGCCTCGGCACAGCCCTCATGAAGGCCGGCCTCGACCGTGCCGACGCCGAACACGCTCCGGCCTACCTCGAATCGAGCAAGGAGGCGAACATTCCCTACTACGAGCGGTTCGGGTTCGAGGTCACCCGCGCCATCGTCGTCCCCGACGGCGGGCCGACGCTGTGGGGAATGTGGCGGCAGCCGCGCTGAGGTGTCGATCCGCGATCGAATTCGTCATCCGCTACAGCAATTGCCGCAGCGGATGACGAATCGGATCGCGAATGCTTTTGTCTTGGAATCGGTTTCGGCGAACCGAGGAATCAGGCGCCTTGCCAGACGGTGTCGAACGGGGTGTTGGCGGACACCCGCGCCTTGATCCCCGCGGTGACGAAATCCTTGGCGCGGGCCGCGGCGTCGGCGACCGACCCGCCCTTCGCGAGTTCGGCCGTGATCGCGGCCGCGAGGGTGCAGCCGGCGCCGGACACCCGCTCGTTGCCGACCTTCGGTGCCGTCAGCAGGGTGACCTCGGAACCGTCGAACAGGACGTCGACGGCGTCCTCGCCGTCGAGTTCGACGCCGCCCTTCGCCACGACGTACTGCGGGCCGAGATCGTGGATGCGACGTGCCGCCTCGACGAGCTGGTCGACGGAGGTGATGTCGTCCATACCGGACAGCATGCGAGCCTCGAACAGGTTCGGGGTGACGACCGTGGCATGGGGCAGCACCTGCGCGCGCAACGCGTTGTCGGTGTCGAGCGCCGCCCCGGCTTCCTGGCCCTTGCAGATCAGGACCGGGTCGAGCACGACGTGCCGCCAGGACTGCTTCTCCAGGCCCTCGGCGACCACATCGATCGTCGCGGGTGTGCCCAGCATGCCGATCTTCACCACGTCGAGGTCGTGAGCGGCGGTTGCTGCCTCGATCTGGTCGGCGATCACCTCGGCCGGGACGGGGAAGAAGCGGTGGCCCCAGTCGTTCTTCGGATCGAACGAGACGATGCACGTCGTGGTGCCCACGCCGTACACACCCAGCTGCTGGAACGTCTTGAGGTCGACCTGCAGACCGGCGCCACCGGTCGCTTCCGAGCCGGCGATGACGTATGCGAGGTCGACCATGTGAGTGCTCCGTTCGGACGGGGAGACGGCGTTTCCGCGGGATGTACCCGCCGGACGACCAGGTTACAGACGAACCCGGTGCCACCTGCGGACCGCCCACCGCCGCTCCCGATATCGTCCAGGCATGACGGCCTTCGACGAGCTCGACGACTACCTGGCGCTACCCCGCGTCACCTCCCTCACGATGTCTCCGGACGGGAACCGCCTGGTGATCACGCAGTCGACGCTCGACGACAAGGCCACCTCGTACACGGGCGCGTTGTGGGAGGTGGATCCCGCCGGCGATGCCCCGGCGCGGCGCCTGACCCACGGCGCCACGGGGGAGTCGAACCCGACCTTCACCGCGACCGGCGACCTGCTCTTCACCGCCGCCCGCGGTACGGACGACCCGCCGGTGTCGCTGTGGCGACTGCCCGTGGCCGGCGGGGAGGCCGAGCAGATCGGATCCCGGAAGGGTGGGTTCGCGTCGGTGTGTGCGGCGTCGCATGCCGACAGGACGGTCCTGCTCGCGTCCGTTCTCGGCCACAGCGAGTCCGACGACGAACGGATCCGGGACGCCCGCAAGGACGGTGCGGTCACCGCCGTGCTGCATGCCGGCTATCCGGTGCGCTACTGGGATCACGATCTCGGACCCGACCAGCCGCATCTGCTCCTCCCGGACAACAGCGGCGACGGGTTCACCGATCTCACCCCGGGGATCCGTGGGTCGCTGCGCGACGCCCACCTCGATGTCGCTGCGGACGGTTCGTTCGCCGCGGCCACCTGGGTGGTCCCCGGTCCGCTCGCCTCGCGCCGCGTCACCGTCGTGCGGATCGATCTCGGCACCGGTCTGCGCACCCCGCTCGTCGACGACGAGACCGGCGACGCGACACATCCGTCGCTCTCCCGGGACGGACGCAAACTCGCCTATCTGCACGAGTCGATCGGCGACGCCGAGAACCCGCCGCAGGTGACCGTCCGGGTCCTCGACATCGACTCCGGAGCCACCGGTATCGAAGCTCCCGAGTGGGACCGGCGTCCCACTTCGGTGGCCTGGCTGCCCGACGGGTCCGGTCTCGTGCTCACCGCCGACGATCACGGACGCGCACCGGTCTTCGTCCAGCGGCTCGGAGACGCGCAGCCCGTCCGCGTCACCACGGACGACGCCGCCTACACCCATGTCCACCTCGCGCCCGACGGCAACCGTGCGTACGCACTGAGGGCCTCGTACGACGCACCGCCACATCCCGTGCGCATCCACCTGACCGGACCCGGCGCCGGCACCGTCACGCCCCTGCCCGCTCCCGCTGCGCTCCCGGAACTGCCGGGCCGCCTCGTGGAAATGACCACCGACGCCGCCGACGGCACGCCGGTGCGGGCATGGCTTGCGCTCCCGCACACCGCGTCCGCCGCCGACCCCGCACCGCTGCTGCTGTGGGTGCACGGCGGACCGCTGAGCAGCTGGAACACATGGTCGTGGCGCTGGAACCCGTGGCTTCTCGTCGCCCGGGGCTACGCGGTGCTGTTGCCGGACCCCGCACTGTCCACGGGATACGGCGACGCCTTCATCCGGCGCGGCTGGGGACGCTGGGGACGCGAACCGTACACCGACCTCATGGCGATCACCGACGCCGCGGTCGCGCGGAACGACATCGACGAGGACCGGACCGCGGTGATGGGTGGCTCGTTCGGCGGATATCTGGCCAACTGGATCGCCGGTCACACCGACCGGTTCCGGGCGGTCGTCACCCACGCCGGTCTGTGGGCGCTGGACCAGTTCACCCCGACCACCGACGTGGCCTGGTACTGGCAACGGGAGATGACCCCGGAGATGGCCGTCGAGAACTCACCGCACCTGTTCGTCGCCGACATCGTCACGCCCATGCTCGTCATCCACGGCGACAAGGACTATCGCGTCCCCATCGGCGAAGCACTGCGCCTGTGGTACGAGCTGCTCGACGAATCGGGGCTGCCCGCCGAGGACGACGGCACCACCGTCCACCGCTTCCTGTGCTTTCCGTCCGAGAACCACTGGGTGCTGCAGCCGCAGCATTCGAAGATCTGGTACCGCACGGTCGAAGCATTCCTGTCGGAGCACGTGCTCGGCCACCCGCTCGACCTGCCGGCCGAGCTGGGCTGACCGAGAACGTCCGGGGGGTGTCGACCGCCTGTTACGCGGGCGGTCGCGGCTGGTCGCCCGGCGACGCGGGCGGACGAGTGGGCTCGTCGGTGGCCGGGGTCGACTCACTCGTAGACGAGCCGGTGTGCGTCGCCGCGTGTTGGCCGGACCCGCTCTGACCGCGATGGGTGACCTTCTCGGCGAGACCGCCCACCGTTTCCTGGAGCTGTGGTGCCTTCTCCTTCACGACGGAGGCCGCTTCGGTCACCTTGTCCTGTACGGCAGGTATGACCTTGTCCTGTACCGCCGGGTTGTGCCACAGCTCGTTCGAACGTCCCCGCATCTTGTCGTAGGTCTCGCGGCCCGCCCGGGTCCCCGCGACGAATCCCGCAGCTGCACCTGCAGCGAAGATCAATGCCCGCATCATGACGGGGTCCTCCGTCCTGTCAGTTCGGCGTCCGCGCATTCGGCGGCCCGGCAATGCGATACCCGGTCGGGGACCGGGCCACACCCTCCGGTCCTGGCCCCTGTCCGGTTCTGTCGCGGCCCCTGTCCAGGAGGTTCGCGTCCGACGCTTACGATTGACGGGTGACCAGTGCGCCAGAGAACTCGCAGAACCCCGCCGACGCCCTTCCCAAGAGCTGGGACCCCAGCGCCGTCGAAGCGGAGCTCTACCAGCAGTGGGTGGACGCCGGCTACTTCGAGGCCGACCCCACGAGCGACAAGCCCGGGTACTCGATCGTCCTGCCGCCGCCGAACGTCACCGGCAGCCTGCACATGGGTCACGCCCTCGACCACACCCTCATGGACGCACTCTCCCGCCGGAAGCGCATGCAGGGCTACGAGGTGCTGTGGCTGCCCGGCATGGATCATGCCGGTATCGCCACCCAGACCGTCGTCGAGAAGCGGCTCGCCGCCGACGGCAAGAAGAAGGAGGACCTCGGCCGCGAGGCCTTCATCGACAAGGTCTGGCAGTGGAAGGCCGAGTCCGGCGGCACGATCCAGGGCCAGATGCGTCGTATCGGCGACGGCGTCGACTGGTCGCGCGACCGCTTCACCATGGACGAGGGGCTTTCCCGCGCTGTCCAGGTGATGTTCAAGCGCCTCTACGACGAGGGCCTGATCTACCGCGCCGAGCGACTGGTCAACTGGTCGCCCGTGCTGCAGACCGCGATCTCCGACATCGAGGTGAAGTTCGAGGAGGTCGAGGGCGAACTCGTCTCCCTGCGCTACGGCTCCCTGAACGACGACGAGCCGCACGTGATCGTCGCCACCACCCGCGTCGAGACGATGCTCGGCGACACCGCGGTCGCGGTCCACCCCGAGGACGAGCGCTACAAGGACATCATCGGCACCACGCTCGAGCATCCCATCACGGGTCGGCAGATCCCGATCATCGCCGACGACTACGTCGACCCCGAATTCGGTACGGGCGCAGTGAAGATCACGCCTGCGCACGACCCCAACGACTTCGAGATGGGTCTGCGGCACGACCTGCCGATGCCCACGATCATGGACAAGGCCGGTCGCATCGCCGATTCGGGTACGCGCTTCGACGGCATGGACCGCTTCGAGGCACGCGTCGCGATCCGCGAGGAACTCGCCGCGCAGGGACGCGTCGTCGCCGAGAAGCGCCCCTATCTGCACAGCGTCGGCCACTCCGAGCGGTCCGGCGAGACCATCGAACCGCGCCTGTCGATGCAGTGGTGGGTCAAGGTCGACAAGCTCGCGAAGGCCGCCGGTGACGCAGTGCGCAACGGCCACACCGTCATCCACCCCGCGAGCCAGGAACCGCGCTGGTTCGATTGGGTCGACAACATGCACGACTGGTGCATCTCGCGTCAGCTGTGGTGGGGTCACCGCATCCCGATCTGGTACGGCCCGAACGGAGAGGTCCAGTGCTTCGGCCCCGACGAGACCGCACCCGACGGCTGGGAGCAGGACCCGGACGTGCTCGACACGTGGTTCTCGTCCGGCCTGTGGCCGTTCTCGACGATGGGCTGGCCGGAGAAGACCCCCGAACTCGACAAGTTCTATCCCACCAGCGTTCTCGTCACCGGCTACGACATCCTGTTCTTCTGGGTCGCGCGCATGATGATGTTCGGCACCTACGTGTCGGGCGACGACGCCGTGCACCAGGCGCAGGTGCCGTTCCGGGATCTGTTCCTGCACGGCCTGGTCCGCGACCAGTTCGGCAAGAAGATGTCCAAATCGCGCGGCAACGGCATCGACCCGCTCGACTGGGTCGAGCGCTTCGGCGCCGACGCCCTGCGCTTCACGCTGGCGCGTGGTGCGAACCCCGGTGGCGACCTCGCCGTCGGTGAGGACCACGCCCAGTCGTCGCGCAACTTCGCGAACAAGCTGTTCAACGCGACCAAGTTCGCGCTCATGAACGGTGCGGTGATCGGCGAGCTCCCCGCCCGCGAGCAGCTGACCGACGCCGACCGATGGATCCTCGACCGCCTCGAGCAGGTGCGCACCGAGGTCGACGCCGCCTTCGACCACTACGAGTTCTCCAAGGCGTGCGAGGCGCTCTACCACTTCGCGTGGGACGAGGTCTGCGACTGGTATCTCGAGCTCGCCAAGGTCCAGCTCGCCGAGGGCAGCGTTCACGCCGACGGCACCAAGGTCGTGCTCGGCACCGTCCTCGACCAGCTGCTGCGCCTACTGCACCCGGTCATCCCGTTCGTCACCGAGACCTTGTGGAAGGTGCTCACCGGCGGCGAGTCCGTGGTGATCGCGTCCTGGCCCGAGACGTCCGGAGTGCCCACTGACGACACCGCGGCGCAGCGTGTCGCCGACCTGCAGAAGCTCGTCACCGAGATCCGCCGATTCCGGAGCGACCAGGGCCTCAAGCCGTCGCAGAAGGTGGCGGCCCGGCTCGTCGACGTCGAGGACGCGGATCTCGTCGCCCAGGTGCCGGCCGTGCAGTCGCTCGCGCGCCTGACCGAGCCGGAGGACTCGTTCTCGGCCACGGCGTCGATCGAGGTCCGGTTGAGCCGCGCGACGGTCACCGTCGAGCTCGACACCTCCGGCAGCATCGACGTCGGCGCCGAGATCGCGCGCCTGCGAAAGGATCTCGCCGTCGCGGAGAAGGAACTGGCGGGCACCTCGGGGAAACTGTCGAACGAGGCGTTCCTCGCCAAGGCACCCGATCAGGTGGTCGAGAAGATCCGCGGTCGCAAGCAGATCGCCGAAGAGGAGATCGCGCGGATCACCGCGCGGCTGAAGGAGCTGGGCGCGGCGTGAGCACCGATACCCCGGGGTCGCCGTCCCCGGTGGACCTCGCCGAACTGACGCTCGTCGAGGCCGAACTCGACAAGCGGTGGCCGGAGACGAAGATCGAACCGTCCCTGGCGCGGATCGCCGCGCTCATGGACATTCTCGGGTCGCCGCAGAACAGCTACCCGTCGATCCATGTGGCAGGCACCAACGGCAAGACGTCGACCACCCGGATGATCGATGCGTTGCTCACGCGCATGCATCACCGGGTCGGTCGCACGACGAGCCCGCACCTGCAGCTCGCGACCGAGCGGATCAGCATCGACGGTGCCCCGGTCTCGCCGCGCACCTATGTCGACACCTACCGCGACATCGAACCGTACGTCCGGATGATCGACGAGCAGTCCGAGGCGGCCGGTGGGCCGAAGATGAGCAAGTTCGAGGTGACCACCGCAATGGCGTTCGCGGCCTTCGCCGATGCCCCGGTCGACGTCGCCGTCGTCGAGGTGGGTCTCGGCGGACGCTGGGACGCCACCAACGTCGTCACCGGGCAGGTCGCGGTGATCACTCCCATCGGTATCGACCACACCGGCTATCTCGGTGACACCCTCACAGAGATCGCGGGGGAGAAGGCCGGGATCATCAAGAAGGCACCGGACGACGGTCTCGTGCCCCGCGACACCGTGACGATCATCGCGCAGCAGGAACCCGAGGCGATGGAGGTGCTGCTGCGGCAGGCCGTCGAAGCCGACGCGGCCGTGGCCCGTCAGGGCTCCGAGTTCGCGGTGGTCCGGCGCGCGGTCGCCGTCGGCGGACAGCAGATCGACCTGCAGGGTCTCGGCGGTCTCTACACCGACATCTTCCTGCCGCTCCACGGCGAGCACCAGGCCCACAACGCGTCGGTCGCGCTGGCCGCGGTCGAGGCGTTCTTCGGGGCGGGCCCCGGCAAGCAGCTCGACGTGGAGGCGGTGCGCGACGCGTTCGCGTCGGTGACCACACCGGGCCGGCTCGAACGGGTGCGCAATGCACCCACCGTCTTCCTCGACGCCGCGCACAACCCGCACGGCGCGAAGGCCCTGGCGGCCGCGCTCGCCCAGGAGTTCGACTTCCGCAAGCTCGTGGGCGTCGTGAGCGTGATGGCCGACAAGGACGTCGCGGGTCTGATCGAGGCGCTCGAACCGGTCTTCGACGAGATCGTCGTCACGCACAACGGGTCGCCGCGGGCGATGGACGTCGACGATCTCGCGAACATCGCCGTCGCCCGATTCGGCGACGAACGGGTCGTCACCGCGGCGACGCTCCCGGATGCGATCGAGACCGCGATCGCGATCGCGGAGGAGGTCGGCGAGCCCGGCGAAGCGGTGTCGGGCGCCGGGGTCGTGGTCACCGGTTCGGTGGTGACCGCAGGTGCGGCCCGCAGTCTGTTCGGAAAGGATCCCGCGTGAGCAACGACAAGCCGGAGGAACAGAAGTTCCGGCCGCCGACGACGGACCCCTGGAAGGGTTTCCGGGGCGTGATGGCGGGGACACTCGTGCTCGAGGCGATCGTGGTCCTGCTGGTGCTGCCGGTCATCGCGACCGTCGGTGGGGGACTGAGCGCGTGGTCGACGACCTACGTCGTGGGCCTCGCCGTCCTGATGTTCCTCGGCGCCGGGGTGCAGAAGAAGTCGTGGGCGATCCCGTTCAACATCACCCTGCAGGTGCTCGCCGTGCTGGGTTTCTTCGTCGACCTCGCGTTCGGCGCGGTGGGCGTGCTCTTCGCCGTGGTATGGGCGTACATCTTCTACCTGCGTAAAGACATCAGGGATCGCGAATCCAGGGGTCTGCTCCCGGGCCAGCGGGACTGAACCTCTAGGCTTGTCGCGTGACTGAGCGGACCCTGGTACTGATCAAGCCCGACGGCGTCGCACGCCGTCATGTCGGAGAGATCCTCGCGCGCATCGAGCGGAAGGGTCTGGACATCGTGGCTCTCGAGCTGCGTACGGCGACCGAGGAGGTCGCCGGAGCGCACTACGCGGAACACGAGGGCAAGCCCTTCTACCCCTCGCTGATCGAGTTCATCACCGGTGGTCCGCTCGTGGCGGCGGTCCTCGAAGGCCCCCGCGCGATCGCGGCCTTCCGGCAGCTCGCCGGTGGCACCGATCCGGTCGAGAAGGCCGTTCCCGGCTCGATCCGCGGCGATCTCGGCCTGGATCCGGGCGAGAACCTGGTCCACGGCTCCGACTCGGTGGAGTCCGCCGAGCGCGAGATCGCTCTCTGGTTCCCCGCCCTGGCGAAATAGCAACCCTGTACCGGCCGGCGCGCCTGGCGTGTCGCCCACGAAACCGTTCGGGCGTCGCGCTTCGCGCTTCCCGACACCCCCGACGGCGCCCTCCGGGGCGCCGTTGGCGTATCCGGACATCTCCGTGTGGGATACTGGCAGAGGTTGCCCCGCACACACCGCGTGCGGAGCGGCCGAACGACATCACGGATCGATGCCCGACATCGCTGTGGCCGAGGACGAAGGAGACACCCTCGCTCGGCGGCACGCTGGATGTTCCGGCGCTCGACCCGCGATCAAGCCAGGCATTGCTCGGCCGTGCAGTGAAAACGGGCACCGGACGACCGCGCGATGCGAGACCGGAAGGACTCGCGCCCACCCGGCGCGAGTACACAAGCTGCGCCCCCGCGTGGCCGCTCACATCGCTGTAGTCGGTGGTGGACGCGCCCGGGGGCCTTAGGAGACCTACGTGGCCGATCAAGAGCCGCCGGAAGACAACTCGATCGAAGCGTCGGACGCAGAGGGACGAAACCTCCTCGGTCTGCCTGCCAAGATCCGCGTCCATGCCCTCGCCAAGTTGCTGGGGCTGACCAGTAAGCAGGTGATCGCGAAAGCCGCCGAGCGTGGCACCGAGCTGCGCAGTGCGCACTCGACGCTCCCTCGCGACGTCGCGGAGGACCTGCACGCCGCGCTGAGCGATACAGGTACGCCCGAGCCTGCAGTGCAGGAAGCCGAAGCGGCTCCCGAAGCCCCAGCCGCCGAGCCCGCAGCAGAGCACACCCCCGAGCGCGCAGCCGAGACGGCGCCCGAGCCCGCGAAGGCAGAGGCAGAGGAGACTGCCGAGGTTGTGCCGGTCGAGAGCGCCGAGGCTGTGCCGGTCGAGAGCGCCGAGGCTGTGCCGGTCGAGAGCGGAGAGCTCCGGCCCGCCGAGAAGGCCTCGGACGAGGCCGCGCCGCAGGCAGTGGAGACCCCGTCCGTCGGAGGACCCACCGGGCTGTTCACGTCCGTGGAGCAGAGCACGCCGCTGTTCGAGATGCCCGAGCCGTCCACCACGGCCGAGTCGATCGTCGCCGCGCCGCTGTTCCTGCAGCCCGAGGTACCCTCGCCCGCCGAGGAGGAGACCCGTCCGCGGCGGCGACGTGCGCGTCGCGGCAAGGACGCCGAGCAGCCGGTGGCAGAGGAAGAGCAGCAGCCCGCCGAGTCCGCCGAAACGGCCGCCGCCGAGTCCACCGAGGAGGCGACCTCGTCGCAGGCCGAGGAAGACCAGGACGACCAGCCGCGTCGCCGTCGTCGCGGACGTCGCGGTCGTGGGCGGGGCCGTGGGGACGGTACCGACGTCGAGCAGGACGAGACCACGGCGACCGGGGAGGACACCGAGTCGTCCGCCGCGGAGGCAGAGGAGTCCCCCGCCGAGGACACGTCCTCCACCGAGAAGGACATCACCGAGGAATCGACCTCGGGCGACGAGCAGAGCACCGACGAGCACGACGAGGACGACGAGCAGGGCGGGACGTCGCGTCGTCGTCGCCGCCGCCGTCGTCGTCGCGGTTCCGCCGACACCGACACCGCGAGCACCGAGGACGACTCGGTTCCCACGGTCGTCCACGAGCGGGAGCCGCGTCCGAAGAGCCGCGTCAAGGACGAGGTCCAGGGCATCAGCGGTTCGACGCGTCTCGAGGCGAAGCGTCAGCGTCGCCGCGACGGCCGCGAGGCGGGTCGCCGTCGGCCCCCGATCCTCACCGAGTCCGAGTTCCTCGCGCGTCGTGAGGCCGTCGACCGGGTGATGGTCGTGCGTGAGCGCACAGGTGGCGCCCATGCGGGAATGACGCAGGTCGCCGTGCTCGAGGACGGCATCCTCGTCGAGCACTTCGTCACGACCTCCGGGTCGGCATCGATGGTCGGCAACATCTACCTGGGCCGCGTGCAGAACGTGCTGCCGTCCATGGAGGCCGCGTTCATCGACATCGGCCGCGGACGCAACGGCGTGCTCTACGCCGGCGAGGTGAACTGGGAGGCCGCGGGCCTCGGCGGCAACTCGCGCAAGATCGAACAGGCCCTCAAGCCCGGCGACCAGGTGGTCGTGCAGGTCAGCAAGGACCCGGTCGGCCACAAGGGTGCGCGTCTGACCACCCAGATCAGCCTGGCCGGACGCTTCCTGGTGTACGTGCCGGGTGGATCGTCCACGGGCATCAGCCGCAAACTGCCCGACACCGAGCGCAAACGTCTCAAGGACGTCCTCCGCGAGATCGTCCCGGCCGAGGCGGGCGTGATCATCCGCACCGCTGCCGAGGGCGTGAGCGAGGAGGAACTCTCGCGCGACGTCACCCGGCTGCAGACGCAGTGGGAGGCGATCCGTGAGCAGTCCGAGAAGCTGCAGGCCGACGCCTCGGGACAGCCGAAAACCCTCTACGAGGAGCCGGATCTGCTCGTCAAGGTCGTGCGCGACCTGTTCAACGAGGACTTCTCCAAGCTCGTCATCGAGGGCGACTCTGCGTGGAACACCGTCGAGAGCTACATCCGCACGGTCGCGCCCGACCTGCTGCCTCGCGTCGAGCGCTACCGCTCGGAGAACTCGGTGGACGTCTTCGGCGCGCACCGCATCGACGAGCAGCTCGCGAAGGCACTCGACCGCAAGGTGTGGCTGCCCTCCGGCGGCACGCTCGTCATCGACCGCACCGAGGCGATGACCGTCATCGATGTCAACACCGGCAAATTCACCGGTTCCGGTGGCAATCTCGAGGAGACGGTCACCCGTAACAACCTCGAGGCGGCCGAGGAGATCGTCCGGCAGATGCGCCTGCGCGACATCGGCGGCATGATCGTCGTCGACTTCATCGACATGGTGCTCGAGTCCAACCGCGATCTCGTGCTGCGGCGCCTGACCGAGGCACTCGGCCGGGACCGCACCCGCCACCAGGTCTCGGAGGTCACCTCGCTCGGCCTGGTCCAGATGACGCGTAAGCGGCTCGGGACCGGTCTCGTCGAGGCGTTCTCCACTACCTGCGAACACTGCGGTGGCCGTGGCCTCATCGTGCATTCGGAGCCGATCGAGTCGAAGTCCTCGGACGATTCGGGTCGTTCGTCCGGTGGCGGTTCGCGCCGCAAGCGCGGACGCGACAAGAGCTCGCAGGAGCCCGCCGCCGAGATGCCCACGCATTCGCCCGACGAGGTGGTCAAGCGTGCACCGCATCCTGTGGCGCTCGCGATGGCCGCGCACAATTCGGCACCGGCCGAGGAGGCGCCGGCGACCGGGACGGCGCCGGAGGCTGCTGCCGTGCCGGCACCGGCCGCCAAGGTCGATCCGGTCAAGGTCACCGAGCCGTTGAATGCCGTCGAGCCGGAGAAGGTCGCGGCACCGACGAAGGGCTCCGTCGCCGGGGAGGACGCCACCACGGTGACGACCGCCTCCGACGAGCCCGCCGAGATCGAAGCAGAGGTCGCAGCGGCCGAGTCCGCAGTCGGGGAGACCGCCGTGTCCGAGGCTGCCGCAACGGCGGCTGCCGGCTCCGAATCTGCACAGAGCACCGACGGAGCGGCTTCCGCCGGCGCCGCAGAACCGGCCCCGCGTCGCCGTCGTGCACGCAGGGTCGCCCGGGCAGCCGCCGCGCCTGCCGGGGAGACAGGGCCGGAAGCCACGGTGTTCGTCGTCCCCGTCACGGCCGACGCTTCTACCGGAGCCGAGCCGGAGTCCCCGCCGAGCACACCGGTGGAGACGCCGGTGGAGATCGTGCGGCGGCCGCGTTCGCGGCGCGCCGCAGGGCGTCCCGCGGGTCCGCCCGTCGACGCCGAGGCGTGACCTTCCGCTTCCGGGCCGGTCCACGACCGGCCCGGAAGCGGCACGACCACGCCGCCCGGTTTGACCCTGGGAGTCACCTTCCCGTAATCTTGTTCAGTCGCTACTCGGCGATAGTGCCCAGCCGCGTCCGGATTCAGGATGCCGGCGGGACCCGAGGCAGCAACCACACCAGACCAGTCGCGTCCGCAGCACTGTGGCGCGAGCACGTTCGAAGAAGCAAGGGGTAGCCGTCCGATGGCAACGTACGCGATCGTCAAGACCGGCGGTAAGCAGTACAAGGTCGCTGAAGGCGACCTCGTCAAGGTCGAGAAGATCGAGGGTGAGCCCGGCGCTGCTGTCTCGCTTGCCCCGGTCCTCGTCGTCGACGGATCCGAACTGACCACCGACGCCGACAAGCTGGCCAAGGTCTCGGTCACCGGCGAGATCGTCGAGCACACCAAGGGCCCGAAGATCCGCATCCACAAGTTCAAGAACAAGACCGGGTACCACAAGCGCCAGGGCCACCGTCAGAAGCTGACGGTCGTCAAGGTCACCGGCATCAAGTAAACCGAGCTTCGAGCTTCAACCCCAGGAGGGTTCGTCATGGCACACAAGAAGGGTGCATCCAGCTCCCGTAACGGTCGCGATTCGAACGCACAGCGACTCGGCGTAAAGCGCTTCGGTGGCCAGGCCGTCAACGCCGGCGAGATCATCGTGCGCCAGCGCGGCACCCACTTCCACCCCGGCGTGAACGTGGGACGCGGCGGCGACGACACGCTGTTCGCTCTCGCGGCCGGTGCCGTCGAGTTCGGTACCAAGCGCGGTCGCAAGACCGTCAACATCGTTCCGGCTACGGCAGACGCCTGATCTGCCGTCCGGTACGGACACCGCGGGGACATCTCCCGCGACATACTCCCAATAGGGGCGGGCCAGGGTCGCACACCCTGACCCGCCCTTGTTGCGTTGATCACCACGTTTGTTCTTAGGACGAGAGAAGGTCCACCCATGTCCCGCTTCATCGACCGGGTGGTGCTGCACGTCAGCGCCGGCAAGGGCGGCAACGGCTGCGCCTCCGTCCACCGCGAGAAGTTCAAGCCGCTCGGCGGCCCCGACGGGGGTAACGGAGGCAACGGCGGCGACGTCGTCCTCGAGGTCGACCGCAATGTCCACACCCTGCTCGACTTCCACTTCCACCAGCACGCGAAGGCGACCAACGGGGCCCAGGGCGCCGGCGGGCACCGCAACGGTGCCAACGGCGGCGACCTCGTCCTGAAGGTTCCCGACGGCACCGTCGTGCTCGACGGCCAAGGCCGGATCCTCGCCGATCTCGTGGGAACCGGTACGCGTTTCGTGGCCGCGCACGGTGGTCGCGGTGGTCTCGGAAATGCTGCGCTCGCGTCGAAGGCGCGCAAGGCACCCGGTTTCGCGTTGCTCGGTGAAGAAGGCGAGGAACTGGATCTCGTCCTCGAGCTGAAGTCCGTCGCCGACGTCGGCCTCGTGGGCTTCCCGTCGGCCGGCAAGTCGTCTCTCGTGTCGGTGCTCTCGGCGGCCAAGCCGAAGATCGCCGATTATCCGTTCACCACTCTCGTGCCGAATCTCGGTGTGGTGCAGTCGGGCGACACGACCTTCACCGTTGCCGACGTGCCGGGTCTGATCCCCGGTGCGAGCGAGGGTCGCGGTCTCGGCCTCGACTTCCTGCGGCATCTCGAGCGCTGTGCCGTACTCGCACACGTCGTCGACTGCGCGACCCTCGAACCCGGCCGCGACCCGATCTCCGACATCGACGCGCTCGAGGCCGAACTCGCTGCCTACCAGCCTGCCCTGTCGGGCGACAGCGGACTCGGCGACCTGGCCGAGCGTCCCCGCATCGTGATCCTGAACAAGGCCGACGTGCCCGACGCGAAGGAACTCGCCGAGTTCGTCACCCCCGAACTCGAGGCGCGCGGATGGCCGGTCTTCACGATCTCGGCCGTGAGCCGCGACGGGCTGCGCCCCTTGACGTTCGCCCTCGCGAAGATGGTCGACGAGTACCGGGCGGCGCACCCTCCGGCCGCGCCCACCCGCCCGGTGATCCGTCCCGTCGCCCGCGACGAGGAGGCCTTCACCGTGGTCCGCGATCCCGAGGTGCCCGGCGGATTCGTCGTGCAGGGCACACGTCCCGAGCGGTGGGTGCGCCAGACGGCCTTCGACAACGACGAAGCGGTGGGTTATCTCGCCGACCGCCTCGCACGTCTCGGGGTCGAGGACAAGCTCGTCAAGCTCGGCGCGGAACCCGGATGCTGGGTCACCATCGGCGAGGTCGGCTTCGAGTGGGAACCGCAGACGCAGGCCGGCGTGGATGTCGTGCCGACCGGTCGCGGCACCGATGCCCGTCTCGATCAGGTCGACCGCGTCGGCGCCGCCGAACGCCGCCACGCCAAGAAGGTGCGCCGCGGCCTGGCCACCGACGACGAGTTCGAGTAGCCGGCCCCGCCTTCCCATCGATCAGGAAGTCCGAAGCGTACCGAGGAGAACATGAGCGACACTCGGGAGGTCATCTCCCAGGCCCGCAGCGTAGTGGTCAAGATCGGGTCGTCGGCGATCACGAGCCTGGTGGGTGGGCTCGATCGCAGCAGGCTCGACCGTCTCGTCGACGCCATCGAAGGCCGGATCGGCACGGGCGCGAGCGTCGTCGTGGTCTCGTCCGGCGCCGTCGGTGCCGGTCTCGCACCCCTCGGCCTGACCAGCAGGCCGCGGGATCTCGCGACGAAACAGGCCGCGGCGAGCGTCGGGCAACTCGCCCTCGCCCACGCGTGGGGTACCTCCTTCGCCCGCTACGACCGCACCGTGGGCCAGGTGCTGCTCACCGCCGACGACATCGGCCGGCGCACCCAGCACCGCAACGCGCAACGCACGCTCGACCGCCTGCGCTCGCTCGGGGCGGTTCCGGTGGTCAACGAGAACGACACCGTCGCCACCGTCGAACTGCGCTTCGGCGACAACGACCGCCTCGCCGCGCTGGTCGCGCATCTCATCGGCGCCGACGCGCTGATCCTGCTCTCCGACGTCGACGGCCTGTACGACGGTGATCCGCGTAAGGGCGCCGCGAACCTCATCCCCGAGGTGCGCACCCCCGAGGATCTGGACGGCGTGGTCGCCGGATCGGGTGGGGCTCTCGGCACCGGTGGCATGGCGTCGAAACTGTCCGCGGCCCGCCTCGCGGCGGATTCCGGGGTGCCGGTGCTGCTCGCCGCGGCCTCCCAGGCCGACCGCGCTCTTGCCGCCGCCGACGTCGGCACGGCCTTCGCCGCTCGTCCCCAGCGCCTGTCCGCGCGGCGCTTCTGGGTGCGTCACGCCGCCGACGTGCACGGTTCGCTGTATCTCGACGAGGGTGCCGTGCGGGCCGTGATGGAACGGCGCCGCTCGCTGCTCGCTGCCGGGATCACCGGCACCAGTGGCGGTTTCCACGCCGGCGACGTCGTGGGCATCGTCGCGCCCGACGGCCGCACGGTCGCTCGCGGTGTGGTGGCCTACGACGCGTCCGAACTCGATTTCATGATCGGCTTCTCCACGGGTCAGCTGCCGCCGGATCTCCAGCGACCCGTCGTGCACGCGGACGATCTCGTGCGGGTGGTCTGACCGCCGTCACAGACCGGGCGCGGTCACCGCATCGGCCAGGAACGCGAGCGTCTCCGACGTGCCGGCGTCGAGCTTGAGAGTCGCCAGCGCATCACCGCGCGTAGCGCCACGATTGATCACCACCACCGGGATGTCCTGCTGCGCGGCGCGGCGCACGAAACGCAATCCCGACTGCACCGACAGCGAACTCCCGGCGACCAGCAGGGCGTCGGCGCCGTCCACCACCGAGAAGGCGAGATCGACGCGCGGGCGCGGCACCGTCTCCCCGAAGTACACGATGTCGGGCTTGAGCATCCCGCCGCAGCGCTCACAATCGACCACGACGAAGTCCTCGGTGTCGGTGACCACCGCGTCGGCGTCGGGAGCGACCTCGAGGCCGGTCGTCGCGCGGACCCGGTCGTCGAATCCCGGATTGGCCGCGCACAGCCGTTCGTGCAGCGTGAACCGGGAGATGCGGTATTCACACGACAGGCACCGGACCTGCGCATAGGTGCCGTGCAGGTCGACGACCCGGCGGCTGCCGGCCTTCGTGTGCAGCAGGTCGACGTTCTGGGTGATCACACCGACGACGGATCCGGCGCGTTCGAGGGATGCGAGGGCACGGTGCCCGGCGTTGGGCCGGGCGGCGTCCATGTGTCTCCAGCCGACATGGTTGCGGGCCCAGTAACGCTGCCGGAACTCCGCATCGCCGACGAACTGCTGGAAGGTCATCGGATTGCGCGGGGGCGAGTCCGGTCCGCGATAGTCGGGGATACCGGAATCCGTCGACAGGCCGGCGCCGGTGAGAACGGCGATCCGACGTCCGTGCAGGAGCGTGTGCAGGTCGTCGGAGCGGAGTGAAAGGTCGATCACCCCATCTACGGTAGGCCGGTTCCGGAAACCGGCGCTGTGGGCAGGAGCGCACGGACCGCGTCGATCGTGTCGGCGTCGCCGGCCGACTTGTCGGGTCGGTAGCGCAGCACCCGCGCGAACCGCAACGCGACCCCGCCCGGATATCGGCTGCTGGTCTGCACCCCGTCGAGTTCGATCTCGACGACGATCGCGGGTCGGAGGTGGACGGTGTGCTCGTCGCGATGCGACTCGTACCGCGGGAATTCCTCTGTCTGCCACTGCAGCAACGCATCGGTGAGGCCCTTGAAGGTCTTTCCGACCATGATCGGTGGGCCGCCGTCCGGGTCGCGGGCGCCCAGGTGCAGATTCGACAGGAAACCGGTGCGGCGCCCGTATCCCCATTCCGCGGCGAGCACCACGAGATCGAGGGTGTGCTCCGGTTTGACCTTCTGCCACGCCCGGCCCCGGCGGCCGGCGGTATAGGTCGACGTGAGCGACTTCACCATGACGCCCTCGTGGCCGTTGCCGAGCGAGTCGCCGAGATGGGCCTCGGCGCTGTCGGCGTCCGGAGCGACCAGCGTCGGGATGCGATGTTCACCCGCGACGCGGGCGAGATGGTCGAGTCGTACCGACAACGGCTCGTCGAGCAGGTCGTCGCCGTCGAGGTGCAGGCAGTCGAAGAAATACGGGTGCAACAGCAGTTCGCGTTCGGAACGGGCACCGAACCGGCTCATGGTCTCCTGGAACGGCCGGGGACGCCCGGAATCGGTGAGCGCGAGCGTCTCGCCGTCGAGCACGACACTGCGACAGGGAAGTGCCCGTACGAGATCGACCAGTTCGGGTACCGAAGTGGTGATGTCGCGCAGGGTGCGGGTGAAGATCCATACGGCGTCGTCCCGGCGGTGCACCTGGATGCGGGCACCGTCGAGTTTGTACTCCACGCTCACGGCACCGTCGAACTCGGTGAGCGCGGCGTCGAGGGATTCGGCGGGGGAGGCGAGCATCGGCCGGACCGGTCGGCCGAGTTCGAGGCCGAACCCGGCGAGGGCGTCCACACCGCCCTCGAAGGCCGCTGCTGCGGCCTGGGCCAGCCGGCCGGACAACATCACCGCCCGGCGGACCGGCTCCACCGCGAGACCGGCCGCGGCCGCGACCGCATCGGTCATGACCCCTTCGAGAGCTCCCTGTCTCAGCTCACCTCCCAGGAGTGCGACGAGGAACCGCTGCTCGGCCTCGGTGGCCTGCTCGAACAGTTCCATGAGCAGGTGCTGCCGCGCGGCGGCGGATCCGGGTCCGGAGATGCCGGCGAGCCGGTCGAGCAGGCCCGAGACCTGGTCCACGGAGAGTGTCGGCTCCGCGGCGACCGGTGCGGACAGAGCTGCGAGGGTGCGGAAGCCGACCCCGAGGCGACCCTGTGTCATCTCCCCGGACAGCCATGAGACCACCGATTCGACCTCGTGGGGTTCGGCACGGTCGAGCAGTTCACGTAGCAGGTCGATCTTGGTGCGTCGTGACCGTGTGGCGGCGACGGCGACGGAGGTGTCGACAACCGAGTGCAGCAGCATCGCTTCGACGTTAGCGTCCCGCTGTGCCGGGCGGAGGAAATCGTGCGCCGGTGGTGTATTTCCTCACCGAGGCGGGAATCGAGAGGCGAGGATGGTGCACGAGAGGGAAAGGCGGGAGGCGCCG
This sequence comes from Rhodococcus gordoniae, assembly GCF_001646655.1. Taxonomy (GTDB): domain Bacteria; phylum Actinomycetota; class Actinomycetes; order Mycobacteriales; family Mycobacteriaceae; genus Rhodococcus; species Rhodococcus gordoniae. The sequence goes on from NZ_LPZN01000013.1 coordinate 95,638, forward strand.
ATGAGCAAGGACGCCGATGCAGTCGAGCTCGACGTGGACGGTCGCACGGTGCGTATCTCGCACCCCGAGCGCGTGTACTTCCCCGAGATCGGGGCGACCAAGCTCGACCTCGCGAACTACTACCTGAGCGTGGGGGAGGGGATCGTCCGGGCGCTCCGCGAACGGCCCTGCATGCTGCACCGGTTCCCCGACGGGCTCGAAGGGCAGAAGGTGCACCAGAAGCGGCTGCCCCGCGGGGCGCCGGACTGGGTGGAGACCGTCCGGGTGCACTTTCCGCGCTACGACCGTGATGCCGACGAGCTGTGCGTCACCCATCTCGCCGACGTCGTGTGGGCCGTGCAGATGTCGACCGTGGAGTTCCATCCTTGGAACTCGCGGCGCAGCGACGTGGAGCGGCCCGACGAGTGGCGGATCGACCTCGACCCGATGCCCGACTGCGATTTCGGCCGGGTCCGGCGCGTCGCGGCGGTGGCGCACGAAGTGCTCGACGAGCTCGGTGCCGTGGGCTGGCCGAAGACCTCGGGAGGAGACGGTCTGCACATCTACGTTCGCATCGCACCCGAATGGGGTTTCGACGACGTCCGAAGGGCCGCATGGGCTTTCGCACGTGAAGTGGAACGGCGCGCATCCGGCGACGTGACGACGGCATGGTGGCGCAAGGAACGCGACCCGGCGGCGGTCTTCGTCGACTACAACCAGAACTCGCGCGACCACACGATCGCCAGTGCCTATTCGGTCCGCGGTGTGCCCGGGGCGACGGTCTCCACCCCCGTGCGGTGGGACGAGATCGACGATCTCGACCCGAGGGACTTCACGATCCGGACCGTACCGCAGCGCGTCGAGGAGCTCGGCGACCTGCACGCGGGTATCGACGACGCGGTCTTCTCCCTCGGTCCGTTGCTCGAATGGGCGGAGCGCGACGAGAAGCAGGAGAAGGGGTCGGAGTGAGCCCGGTGGCCTCGTGGGCGTGGCCTGACAGCCGCGGCCTAATATCCGGCGCTGGGGTCGACGACCCCGATCGGTACGAGTCCGGATGCGAAGCGCGTGACGTTCTCGGTGACGTGCTCGAGATAGGCCGGGATACGTAGCGGCGGCGGATTGGAATCGTGGGGTGTGATCACGGCGTTGGGCAGGGTCCACAACGGATGATCGTCCGGGAGCGGTTCGGGGTCGGTGACGTCGAGACCTGCGCCGCCGATCGCGCCGGACCGGAGTGCGGCGACGAGGGCATCGGTGTCGACGAGTTCGCCGTGGGACACGTTGACGACCCACGCCGTGGATTTCATCGCGGTGAGTTCAGTGGCGCCGACGAGGGTCTCGACGTCTCGGGTGGCCGTTGCGGAGATGACGAAATGATCTGCGAGAGGCCATAACTCGTCGATCCGTTCGACGGGGAATGTCTCGACGGCCCCGGGTACGGGACGGCCGCTCCGGGTGACGGCGAGGGTGTGGGCGCCCAGTGCGGCCAGCATCGGGATCAGCGCCCGGCCGACACCACCTGCGCCGACGATCCCGACGGTCGCGCCCCGGAGGGTGCCGACGGCCGGAGCGAGGCTCTCGGGTGCCCACGATGTGGCGGCCAAGTGCGCCGGTAACGCCCGGACCCCGGCGAGGAGAAGGAGAAGGGCATGTTCGGCGACGGCCGCCGAGTACGCGCCCGCGGCGGACGTCCAGGTGACCCGCGGGTGGGCCTTGACGACACCCTGCGACAACCAGTACTCGACTCCGGCGGAGGGGAGCTGCACCCAGCGGACGGAGGCGGGTAGGGCCTCGGGGAAGTTCTGTGGCCCGGCAGTCCAGACGAGCGCGTCGGGGGCGTCCTCGAGCCTGCAGCACACACCGCCCCCAGCCGCGACCGCCCGTTCGAAGCGGGGGTCGCGCTCGGGACCGACAGCGATGCGGGGCGCACGCTCGGGAGTCATGTTCTCGACTCTAAGCGTCCGCCCCGCATCGGTCACGTGGTTACCGCGCTCAGGCGGGTTCCTCGATCAACGGGTACACACCGTTCTCGTCGTGCACCTCGCGGCCGGTCACCGGGGGGTTGAAGACGCAGAGCATGCGCATCCGCGTCTCCGGGAGCACACGGTGACGTTCGTGCCCGTCGAGCAGGTACATCGAGCCCGGAGCGAGCTCGTACTCCACGTCGTTGTCGAGATCCTGCAGCTTGCCGGTGCCCTCGACCAGCCACACGGCTTCGACGTGGTTGGCGTAGTGGAACTCGTTGACGGTGCCGGGCTCGATGGTCGTCTCGTGGAACGAGAAGCCCACCTTGTCGCCGGCGAGGATGATGCGCTTGCTGCGCCACTGGCCGTCCTCGGAGACGACATCGCGCTCGGTGCCGGTGATCTCTTCTGTCGTGCGAACGATCATGGGTGTCGAAAGTCCTTCTTCTGCAAATCGGTTCGGGACGGGCGGAGAAGCGGACCGCTCAGGAGCGGACCTTGGCGGTCGCTTCCGCGAGGATGTTGAGCCCGAACTCGAGTTCGTCGTCGGTGATGGTCAGCGGCGGCAGCAGCTTGACCACCTCGTCCGACGGGCCGGAGGTCTCGGCGAGCAGACCCTCCTCGAAGGCCAGGGCACAGACCTTCCCGGCGTCGTCCGGGTTCTCGAAGACCAGACCCTGGACCAGGCCGCGGCCGCGGGTCGAGACGCCGTCGAACATGTCGGACAGGTTCATGAAGGTCTGACGGATGCGCTCGCCCTTGCGCAGGGTGTCGCGCTCGAGCTTGTCGTCGGACCAGTAGTGCTCGAGGGCGGCAGCGGCCGTCACGAAGGCCGGGTTGTTGCCGCGGAAGGTGCCGTTGTGCTCGCCCGGCCCCCACACGTCGAGCTCACGCTTGAACAGGGTGAGCGCCAACGGCATTCCGTAGCCGCCGATCGACTTGGACAGGGTCACGATGTCGGGCGTGATGCCGGCGATCTCGAACGAGAAGAACGGACCGGTGCGGCCGCAGCCCATCTGCACGTCGTCGACGATGAGCAGGATGTCGCGTTCCCGGCACAGGTCGGCGAGAGCGCGAAGCCATTCGGGGCGAGCGACATTCACGCCACCCTCACCCTGCACGGTCTCGACGATGACCGCGGCGGGACGGTTGAGTCCGCTGCCCGCGTCGTCGAGGACGCGCGAGAACCACTGGAAATCCTCGGTGACGCCGTTGAAGTAGTTGTCGAACGGCATCGGCGTGGCGTGCACGAGGGGGATGCCTGCGCCGGCGCGCTTCATGGAGTTACCGGTCACCGACAGGGCGCCCAGGGTCATACCGTGGAAAGCGTTGGTGAAGTTGATGATCGACTCGCGGCCGGTGACCTTGCGGGCGAGCTTGAGCGCCGCCTCGACCGCGTTGGTGCCGGTCGGGCCGGGGAACTGGACCTTGTAGTCCAGGCCGCGGGGTGCGAGCACGTGGGACTCGAAGGTCTCGAGGAGCGTGCGCTTGGCGACGGTGTGCATGTCGAGGCCGTGGGTGATGCCGTCGCCCATGATGTAGTCGACGAGCGCCGACTTGAGAACAGGGTTGTTGTGGCCGTAGTTCAGGGCTCCGGCGCCGGCGAAGAAGTCGAGGTAGTCCTTCCCGTCCTCGCTGCGCAGCCAGGATCCCGATGCCTTGTCGAAAACGACGGGCCAACCGCGGCTGTAACTGCGGACCTCGGATTCGAGGTGCGAGAAAATTGCGGTGTCGGAATTGGGCGTGGTCTCGGGCTTGTTTTCCAGGATGGTCATGTCGTGGTCCTCCTGTGATTATTCGAAGATTATGGGATTTCCGCGCGCAGATGCGCTGCGATCATTCGCCGACGGTGTACAGATCCTCGGCCAGGTGGGAATCGGGGAAATCGTCGGGTGCAAACAACTCTGTGCGAGTGATATGCGTTCCACGGCGACGTGCGAGAGCGGTGAACATTGCGATCGATGCCTCGTTGTCGGGGCTCACCGTCGTTTCCAGACGGGTCACGCCGAGCGGCTCGAGTCGGTCGAGGAGGGCATCGAGCATGCGGCCCGCCACTCCGCGTCCACGCTGCTCGGCGTCGACCGCGACCTGCCAGACGAACAGTGTGTGCGGGGAATCGGGACGGCGGTAGCCGGTCACGAACCCCACAGGGCGATCGGTATCGTCGGTTGCGACAACCGATGTGTCGGCGAAATCGCGACACCACAACACATATGCGTAACCGGAATTGACGTCGAGAACCTGCGAATCACGCGCGATCTGCCAGAGTCGTCTACCGTCGGCGATACGCGGACGCCGGAATTCGATTGCAGCCGGCTCACTACCGGACTCGGATGCGGCTACGCCCCGAGGGGTGGTCGCGATATTCGATTCAGCCGAGTCGGGGGTCGGGGTACTTCTTTCCTTGACGGGCCTCATATGTCCTTTCAACCTAACAACTTCCGGTATCGAGATCACCTCGATGCCCGGAATCGGGATCGGAACCCTGTGGTCCGTGCAGGTGGAGCGCATGTTGTGATACCGGTCACAAACATGTTACGTCGGTCCTCCTCGTGGCGATTACTTCGGGCTCGCGAGTGCGTACGGCAACACCGCGTCGGCTCCCGCGGCGACGAGGGTTCTCGCCGCCATGGTGAACGTCCAGCCGGTGTCGGTCACCGCGTCGACGAGGAGGATCGGACCACTCGACCCGACCGTGTCGGGTTGTTCCCACGCATCGATCAACGCGGCGACCCGGTATGCCGAGTTCGCTGCCGTGGGCTCCGTATTCCCGCTACGGCGTCGTAGTACACCTAGATCTCGTAATCGTCCGATTTGTGCCAATCGTGACGCGAGGGACTCCACGAGGAGGGGGTGGTCGGGGGATTCCAGCGCCATGACCGCGGTCGGTCGTTCCTCCCAGTCCCACGCGGCGAGCACCGCGATCGACGCGTCGACCACCGCCTTCGGTACCTCGCGATCCGGCCCGTCGAGCAGTTCCCGGAGCCGAGGCCCCCAGCCCAGATCCGACAGCCGACCCAGGACGCGGCCGGGACGAGGTCCGTCCGCGATCCGTCCCGACAGGGGAATCCCGAGCGTCGACATCCCGGTGGGCCACTGGCGTCGCGGCGGCAGATCGACGCCGGGGCGTTCGAGTCGGGCCCGGGTCCGGGCGACCTCGTCGTCGCCGACGGAGGTCGCCCATCGGGAGCCGGTGCAGTTGTCGCAGCGACCGCAGCCGATGCCCTGCGCATCGAGTCCGGGGTCGTCGAGCTGGCGACGCAGGAAGACCATGCGGCATTCGGTGGTGTGCTCGTATTCGAGCATTGCCTCCTGCTCCGCCGCGCGTGCCTCCTCGAGGCGCCCGTACCGCTCGTCGTCGTACACCCACGGCTGCCCGGTGGCGATCCAGCCACCCTTGACCCTCTTCACGGCTCCGTCGACATCGAGAACCTTGAGGACCATCTCCAGGCGTGAGCGGGTGAGGTCGACCCGAGGTTCGAGGGCGGGGGTCGACACCGGCCGTTCGATATCGAGCGCCGCGATCACACGACGGACGAGAGTCTCGTCCGGGAAGGCGACGGACGCGAACCACTGCCAGATCCGGCGGTCTTCCGGGCCGGGGAGCAGGACCACCTCGGCGCGGTCGGTGGAGCGACCCGCGCGCCCCACCTGCTGGTAGTAGGAGATCGGCGACGACGGGGCGCCGAGATGGACCACGAAGCCGAGGTCGGGTTTGTCGAAACCCATGCCGAGTGCCGAGGTGGCGATGAGTGCCTTGACCTTGTTGTCGAGCAGGTCGGCCTCGAGTTGTTCGCGTTCGGTCGGTTCGGTCTGCCCGGTGTACGCGGCCACCGCGTAACCGTGGTCGGCCAGGAGCGCTGCGAGGTCGCGGGCGGCGGAGACCGTCAACGCGTAGACGATGCCCGATCCCGGCAGGTCCTTCAGATGCTGCGCGAGCCACGCCGCACGTCGTGCCGGCTCGTCGATCCGCACCACCGACAGGTGCAGCGACGGACGGTCGAGCCCGCCGCGCAGCACGAGTGTCTCGCCGGGGCCGGGATCGCTGCTTCCGTCGACATCGGCGTTCCCGCCCACACCGAGTTGTGCGGCGATGTCCGCCACCACCCGATCGTTGGCGGTCGCGGTCGTCGCCAGCACCGGGATGTCGTCGCCGAGTTCGGAGACGAGGGTGCGGATACGGCGGTAGTCGGGCCGGAAGTCGTGACCCCAGTCCGACACGCAGTGCGCCTCGTCGACGACCACCAGTCCGGCATCGCGGGCGAGAGACGGTAGCACCTGGTCGCGGAAGTCGGGATTGTTGAGGCGCTCGGGGCTCACGAGGAGCACGTCGACCTCGCCCGCCGTGATCTGCTCGTGGATCGAGTCCCACTCCGTGACATTGCCGGAGTTGATGGTTGCCGCGTGGACGCCGGCCCGCTCGGCGGCCGCGACCTGGTTCCGCATGAGCGCGAGCAGCGGCGAGACGATCACGGTCGGACCCCGGCCCTGTCGACGCAACAACTTGGCGGAGATGAAGTAGACGGCCGACTTCCCCCAGCCCGTGCGCTGCACGACGAGGGCGCGGCGACGGTGCACCACGAGCGCTTCGATCGCGACCCACTGGTCGTCGCGGAGCCGGGCGTCGGGACCCGCCAGCTCGCGGAGGAGATGCTCGGCGTCGTCGCGCAACAGCTCGGTGGAGTTCGTCATGCTGCAATCGTGCACGACGTCGTTCCGTCACGGCAGCGGTGAGCGGTTCGTCACCGGCGGTGAACGGTACCGATGCGGCGGCGAACGGGGATACCGTGAAGAACGTGACCGGACGTGGCCCGAGAAAGGAGGTGGCACCGAGTGTCGCACGGCGTGGCGGAAATCATGATGTAAAATCCTGCGGAACAACAACTTCCGATAGCATCGATCTTGGAGTGCGACTCGTGACACTCTGTGTCCATATTGGTGACGGCGATCGCCGGTCCGGCCCGAGTGTGACGAGCGGATCATCCGCGCCGCTATGGTCGTCGTCATGTACGCAGCCCTTTCATCCCCCGCAGCACCGTCTGTGGAGTCGGTCGTCGTGACCCCGGCCGAGGCTCGGGTACGTCATGAGACCTACCGCAACAAGATCGTGTCCGCGCAGGAAGCCGTCCAGTGGATCCGCCCCGGCGACACGGTCGCCATCAGCGGTTTCGCCAGTGCAGGCACCCCGAAGGCCGTTACCCCTGCGCTCGCCGAACACATCCGGCGCACGCGCGCGACCGGTGGCGACTTCCGGATCAACCTGCTCACCGGCGCGTCGGTCGCCTCCGACACCGAACGCATGCTCGCCGACGTCGACGGAATCGCGCTGCGTATGCCGTACCAGGCGGAGCCCACCGCACGCGGGCGGATCAACGAGGGCCGGATGGACTATGTCGACATCCATCTGTCGCACGTCGCGCAGCAGGTCTGGGAGGGCTACTACGGACACGTGGACGTGGCGGTCGTCGAGATCTCCGGCATCACCGAGAACGGCGAGCTGATCCCCGCCACATCCATCGGTAACAACAAGACCTGGCTCGACGTGGCCGAGAAGGTGATCCTCGAGGTCAACTCGTGGATCCCCGCCGCCATGGACGGTGTGCACGACGTCTACTACGGCACCGCGCTTCCCCCGAACCGCCGCCCGATCGACCTCACCCACGTGGAGGACCGCATCGGCCAGCCCTACTTCCGGATCGATCCGGAGCGTGTCGTCGCGGTGGTCGAGACCGACCGGCCCGACAGTGCCACGGCGCTCACCGCTCCGGATGCCACCAGCCAGGCCATCGCAGAGCACGTCCTCGACTTCTTCGCACACGAGGTCGCCGCGGGACGGCTGCCCGCCGACACGCTGCTGCCGTTGCAGTCGGGTGTCGGCAACGTCGCCAACGCCGTGCTCGCCGGTCTCGACAGCGGACCGTACCGGGGGCTGACCTGCTACTCGGAGGTGATCCAGGACGGCATGCTCGACCTCGTCAAGCACGGCACCGTCCGGTTCGCCTCGGCCACCGCCCTCGCGCTGTCCGAAGCGGGACTGAACGACTTCGTCGAGAACATCGACTTCTACCGCGACCACATCATGTTGCGGCCACAGGAGATCAGCAATCACCCGGAAATCGTGCGCCGCCTCGGCATCATCGCCATGAACGGCATGCTCGAGGCCGACGTCTACGGCAACGTCAACTCCACCCACGTGATGGGCACCCGCATCATGAACGGTATCGGTGGCTCCGGCGACTTCGCGCGCAACGGCTACCTGTCGATGTTCCTGAGCCCGTCGACCGCTCGTGGCGGCGCGATCTCCTCGATCGTTCCGATGGTGCCGCACGTCGACCACACCGAGCACGACGTGCAGGTCATCGTGACCGAGCAGGGTCTCGCCGATCTTCGCGCCCTGTCTCCCCGTCGTCGGTCGCGGGTCGTCGTGGAGCGCTGCGCGCATCCCGACTACCGCGCCGAACTGCTCGACTACATCGAGCGCGCCGAAGCGGCTCCCGGAGCAGGCCACACCCCGCACCTGCTCGGTGAGGCGTTCTCCTTCCACGAGCGCTACCAGCGCACGGGGACCATGCACGCGTCCTGATCGACGCGGCGACGAACGAGGTCGGCCCCGGCACCATATCCACGGTGCCGGGGCCGACCTTCGTCCGGCGCGGTGACCCGCCGCCGGGTATGTCCGGCTCGGTGACCCACCGCCGGGTATGGCCGGCTCAGCGGATCGGCGCCGGATCGATCTGCTGCTGCGGGAGCGTCGCTTCGATCGCCGCCGTGATGTCCTGCAGCGGGGTCGGCCCGGAACCGTCGGGCACGGTCAGCGCCACGTAGACCGGACGATCGACCGTGAACCACGTGCTCGCCGGGATGCCCTGCTCGGCCCCCGACACCTCGAACCACTGCACCTCGTCGATCACCTGCAGAGCCGCTGCCTGGTCGAACTCGTCGGGCCGGTCGAGACCGCAGCGCAGGACCACCTCGTCGCCCTCGTCGGACTGCCAGGCCGCGGCGCCCACCGGAGCCGGGTCGGCCAGTTCGGCGCGCGTGTAGTCGCCGAGCTTCTCGGGCAGGGCCGCGAGCAGCTGCGCGCACGATTCGGATTCGGCCTCGGGGGCGGGCACGGGACCCAGACCGACGGGCGTGTTCACAGGTGACCGGGACACCGTCACGGCCGCCACGACCACGCCGACCAGCAGAGCGACGGGCAGTGCGATCGCCGTGGCGATCAGGGCGGGACTGCGGCGGGTCGCATCCGTTTCGGGCGTCTCGCCGGGGACGTCGTCGGAGGGTTCGCGGTCGGAAGCAGAGGTGTCGTTCATCGTGTCCAGAATCCGGGCTCGGGGACAGGGGGCGGTAGCGTGAACCGAACGTAGCAGGACACGTGCCGGCTCTCTCCCGCCGCCGACCGAGAAAGAGGCGACCGTCACCGTGACGAACCCGACCGGACCCACCGTCTCCGACATCGGGGAGTTTCCCGTGATCGAACGGGCGGTGAGGGCACGGCGACAGCCACGCAGCACGCTCGTCGGTCCGGGCCACGACGCGGCGGTCGTGGCAGCGGCCGACGGCCGTATCGCGATCTCCACCGACATGCTCGTCGAAGGACGTCACTTCCGGTTCGACTGGTCCGGCCCGCACCAGGTCGGGCGCAAGGCCGTCGCCCAGAACGGGGCGGACGTCGCCGCGGTCGGGGCACGCCCCACCGCCTTCGTCGTCGGTCTCGGGTGCCCGCCCGACACTCCCGTCGCCGTGCTCGACGGCATCTCCGCGGGAATCGGGGAGGCCGCGGAGGAGATCGGTGCCGGAGTGGTGGGGGGCGACCTCGTGCAGGCCGGCCAGGTGATCGTGTCGGTCACCGTGCTGGGCGACCTCGAGGGCCGACCCCCGCTGCTCCGCTCGACCGCCCGTCCCGGTGACGTCGTCGCACTCGCCGGCAGCACCGGCCGCTCGGCAGCCGGCCTCGCTCTGCTGCTTGCCGGCAACCCGGATTTCCCCGAGCTCGTCGCGTCGCATCTCGTGCCCACTCCGCCCTACGCTGCAGGTCCTGCCGCAGCGGCGGCGGGTGCCCACGCCTGCACCGATATCTCCGACGGTCTCGTCGCCGATCTCGGGCACATCTGTACCGCTTCGGAAGTCGCGATCGACCTGGACTCCGACGCGCTCACTCCCGACACGCAGCTCCGGAGGGCCGGGGAGGCGCTGTCGGCCGATCCGTGGGAGTGGATCCTCACCGGCGGCGAGGACCACGCCCTCGCGGCATGCTTTCCGCGCGGGGTCGCCCTGCCGGACGGATGGCGGCCGATCGGGGTGGCGCTCGAGGGCGCCGGTGTCACCGTCGACGGGGAAGGCCGGGAGGGATCCGGAGGCTGGGAGAGCTTCGCGCCGGGCGCTGCATCCCAGGGTCCCGACTCGAGATAGGTTCTGCAGTCATGGCTGTCTACGCACTCGGCGAGCGTGTCCCCGATATCCATCCCGACGCGTGGGTTCACCCCGACGCGGTCGTGATCGGCAACGTCACCCTCGGTGCCGGGGCCTCCGTGTGGCCCTCGGCGGTGCTGCGCGGGGACTACGGCACGATCACCGTGGGGGAGAAGACCAACATCCAGGACGGCACGATCATCCACTGCACCGCGATCGAGGCCACCGTCATCGGTGCGCGGTGCGTGGTCGGTCACAACGCGCACATCGAAGGCTCCACCATCGGTGACGGTGCACTGATCGGGTCGGGTTCGCTCGTCCTCAACGGCTCGGTCATCGGTGCCGGTGCCCAGGTCGCCGCCGGCGCCCTGATCCCTCCGCGATTCGAACTCCCGCCCCGCCGCATGGCGATGGGTATCCCCGCGAAGGTCCGCGAGGGGTACGAGGTTCCCGAGAACAACTTCGACGCCAACGCCGAGATGTACGCAGCGAACGCGGCCTACTACCGGACCGCCCTCCGCCGTATCGACCAGGAGTGACAGGTGGCCGGCACCGTCGACACACAGTCCGCGTCCGGTGGAGAGGGTGAACCCCGATCCGGCCGCCCCCTCTCCGAACTCGTCGACCCGGGGTGGGCCCGAGCACTCGAACCCGTCGCCGACGACATCACCGCCATGGGGCAGTTCCTCCGCGCGGAACTCGCCGCGGGACGCAGCTACCTGCCGTCCGGCCCGAACGTGCTGCGTGCCTTCGCCCAGCCCTTCGAGGCGGTACGCGTCCTGATCGTCGGGCAGGATCCCTATCCCACTCCCGGTCACGCTGTGGGACTGAGCTTCTCGGTGGCTCCGGATGTCCGTCCGATCCCTCGCAGTCTCGCCAACATCTACCGCGAGTACACCGAGGATCTCGATCTGCCGCAGCCGTCCACGGGCGACCTGTCGCCGTGGACGCAGCACGGCGTCCTGTTGCTCAACCGGGTGCTCACGGTCGCGCCGGGCCAGCCGGCCTCGCACCGGGGCAAGGGCTGGGAGGCGGTCACGGAGCAGGCCATCCGCGCGCTGGTCGCGCGCGGTACCCCGCTCGTCGCCATCCTGTGGGGCCGCGACGCGGCGACCCTCGAGCCCATGCTCGGCGGTGCGCCCACCGTGAAGTCGGCGCATCCGTCCCCGCTGTCGGCTTCCCGCGGATTCTTCGGGTCGCGTCCGTTCACCCGCGCGAACGCTCTCCTCGTCGAACAGGGCGGCGAACCGGTGGACTGGCGACTGCCCTGACCACCGGTCCGTCACCGATACCGGATCGTCAGGCGCGGATCGAATCCCAGTCGGGGCGGCGCTTGGCGACGAAGGAATCGACGCCCTCGATGCCCGTGGGGCTCGTCGCGGCCGCGGAGATCGCGGCGGCTTCCGCGTCGAGGTGCTCCGACAGCGACCGTCCTGCCGACTCGGCGACGAGCGAGCGGATCGAGGCGTAGGACTGCGTCGGGCCGTGGGCGAGGGTCCGGGCGAGCCGCAACCCTTCGCCCTGGATCTCCCCGTCGGCGACGAGTCGGCTCAGCAGACCCAGACGCACGGCTTCGTCGGCGCCGATCACGGCATCGGTCATGATGATCTCGCGCGCCCGCGCCGGACCGACGATCCGCGGCAGGGTCCAGGACATCCCGCCGTCGGGCGAGAAACCGATCGAGGGGTACGCGGCGCGCATCTTCGTACCCGGGCCGGCGAGCGCGATGTCCGCGAGCAACGCGAGGCTCATGCCGGCGCCCGCAGCCCAGCCGTGCACGGCGGCGACGACCGGGACGGCGGCCTTGTTCAGCTCACGGACGAAGTCGTGGAAGAGACTCGCGACCTCGAACAGGTGGGCGCCACGATCCTCGGCCGCGGCGAATCCGTGGACGTTGCCGCCCGCACAGAAGTTCGCGCCCTCGCCGACGAGCAGGACGGCGCCGATCTCCGGGCCTGCCGCCCGCAGAGCCGCGATGCCCTGCTCCATTCCCGCGGGGGACAGGGAGGTGCCGTACTCGGAGGTTGCCACGGCGATCCGCAGGACCCGGTCCTCCACACTCACCAGCGGGTGAAGAGAGCCGTTGCCGGCAGGAAAGGAAACTTGGTTCTCGGTCATTCCCGCACGATATCCGGCCGCAGAATCGAACAGTGAAGGCCCCCTGCGCAATCAGCGCAAGGGGCCTTCACTACGACTCGACCGGGAATCAGCCGCGGACGACCTTGCCGGCCTTGAGGCAGGAGGTGCACACGTTCATCTTGCGGGTGTTGCCCGGTGCAACCTGAGCGCGCACGCTCTGGATGTTCGGGTTCCAGCGACGGTTGGTACGCCGGTGCGAGTGCGAGACCGACTTCCCGAAGCCGGGGCCCTTGGCGCATACGTCGCAGACGGCAGCCATGTCGCGAACTCCTTGTGTCTAGTGGATAGATCTTCTGTCTGTGTTGTTTCACCCTGCAAACACGGGGAACGAGCCGCCCGTGCGAGGCAACCCGGCAAGCTTAGCGAACTCGAGTGCGGATGGCCAAACCGGACGCCGGGACGGCTCGCGGCTAACCTGTTCGCCAGGGCTCGGCACCGTGGCGATCGGTACCCATCGTAGTGGCGGATGCGGCCCGGAGGCGAGAGGCGAAGGGGGTGGAATCGTTGCTCGAAGCCGAGGACACGGTGGATGGGCGAGCGCTGCGCAGGTGGGTGGAGTTCGGTGTGGACGCGCTCGAACAGCGCCGGGCCGAGATCAACTCGCTCAACGTCTTCCCGGTGCCCGACGGCGACACCGGAAACAACCTGCTCAGCACCCTGCAGGCCGCCGCGGCCCGGATCGGTGGCCCCGCGGACGGCGCGCTCACCGCGTCCGACGTCGCCGAGGGGCTCGCACGCGGTGCCTTCACCGGCGCCCGGGGCAATTCGGGGATCATCCTTGCGCAGGCCCTGCGCGGTGTGGCCGACGCAGTCGCCGGGCTGACGACCGTCGGCGCCGCGGATCTCGCCGCCGCACTCTCGAACGCCGCGGCACTCGTGACCGGAGCGCTCAGCGCGCCCGCGAAGGGCACGATCGTCAGCGTCCTCGAAGCCGCAGCCGACGGTGCCGCCCGTGCTGCCGCGGAGACCGACCCGACCGTGTGCGAGGTGGTCGTCGCGAGCGCCGACGCCGCTGCCGACGCGCTGCAGCGCACCACCACCCAGCTCGACGTCCTCGCCGAGGCGGGGGTGGTCGACGCCGGCGGTCTCGGCCTGCTCGTGCTGCTCGACTGCCTGGTCGAGGTCACCACGGGAACGCGCCCCGACCGCCGGATGGTGCTCGCCGGTGCCTCGCGTCCCGTGGTCGAACCCGAGGTCGTCGACGACCGCCACGACAGCGACCAGCAGGAGTACGAGGTGATGTATCTCGTCGAGAATTCCGACGGCACGCGCATCGACGCCCTGCGTTCCCATCTCGACGCACTGGGAGACTCCGTGGCGATCGTCGCCGGGGAATCGGGTTGCTGGTCCGTGCACGTGCACTGCTGCGATCCGGGAGCAGCGGTCGAGGCCGGTCTCGCGGCGGGCGCCCTGCGCCGCATCGACATCACGTGCTTCGCGCTCGAGTCCGCACGTCGCGGGTGCGGCGACGGAGCCGCCGCGTCGGGCACGGCCGCAGTCCCGGCGCACACCCACACGGCGGGGGAGCAGTCCCGCGCGGTCCTCGCGGTGGTCGGCGGCGACGGTGCTGCCGAACTGTTCGAAGCGGAGGGCGCGCAGGTGCTGCGGGCGGAGGAGATCTCCGTCCCGGACGAGCTGCTCGCGGCGATCCGGGCACTGCCGAGCCGGGACGTCCTCGTGCTCCCCAACGGTGCGCTCTCCGCGCAGGACGTCGTCGCCGTGGGCGCCCGGGCGCGGCGGGAGGACTGCGACGTGATGTTCCTGCCGTCGTCCTCGGTGGTCCAGGGACTGGCGTCGTTGGCCGTGCACGATCCGATGCGGGCCACCGTCGACGACGCGTTCGCGATGTCGGAGGCGGCGTCGTGCGTGCGCTGGGGATCGCTGCGGTACGCGAACGAACGTGCTCTGACCTGGGTCGGAACGTGCGAGCCCGGCGACAGTCTCGGCCTCGCCGGCCACGATGTCGTAGTGATCGAGCATGATCTGGTGACAGCGGGAGCATCGCTGCTCGACAGGCTTCTCGCCGCGGGCGGCGAGCTCGTGACGATGCTGGTCGGTGCCTATGCTCCCGACGGACTCGTCGAGCAACTGGCCGACCATCTCGATCGCCGCCACCCGGAGATCGACGTGGTGGTCTATCAGGGCGGTCAGCGCAGCGACCTGCTGCAGCTCGGCGTCGAGTAGCCGGTGCGCCGCGAGGCCACCGCACGAGTAGCGGAAGGGACGGCAGTGGCGACACTCGCGGACCGGCTCGATCATGTCCTCGGCCGCAAGACGGCGGACGCCTTGCACGACGCGTTCGGGATGGCCACCGTCGAGGATCTGCTGCGGCACTATCCGCACCGCTACGCCACCCAGGGCGCCGAGCTCGGTGAGAGCCGGCCCGAGGAGGGCCGGCACATCACGATCATCGCGCGGGTCGAATCGGCGCAGGAGGTGCCGATGAAGTCCCGCGCCGGGAAGCGCCTCGCGGTGCGGCTGCGCTCCGATCGCCACAGCATCGACGTCACCTTCTTCAATCCGCACCGGGTCAAGCACAACATCAAGCCCGGTGTGCGCGCGATGTTCTCCGGCACCGTGAAGTACTTCCGCGACAAGTGGAGCCTGACCCACCCGAGCTATCTCGTGCTTCCCGAGCCGCGCGACGCGGACGATCTCGTCTCGGCGGCGCCCGCGCGGGTGCGGGGCGCCGGTGCCCTGGCGGGTCTCGCGCGTACCGCGCAGGACGGCTCCGGGGTGGACATGTCGGTCTTCGACCGCGCGCTGATCCCGATGTACCGCGCGACCCGCGAGGTGGAGTCGTGGACCGTCATGCGCTGCGTGCGGCAGGTGCTCGACCAGCTCGACCACGTCGACGATCCGCTGCCCGCGTGGGTCCGCGACGAGCACGGCTTCGTGGGTCTCGACGATGCCCTGCGATCGATCCACCTGCCCGACACGAAGCAGGAGATCGACCGGGCACGCGACCGCCTGCGGTTCGACGAGGCTGCCGCGGTGCAGCTCGTGCTCGCGGGCCGCCGGCACGACGTCGAGGTGCGTTCCGCGCCGTCCTGCCCGCACCGCGCGGACGGGATCGCCGACGAGTTCGATCGGCGCCTGCCTTTCGAGCTGACGGCCGGTCAGCTCGCCGTGGCGGAGGAGATCTCCGCCGATCTGGCCCGAGAACACCCCATGAACCGATTGCTGCAGGGCGAGGTCGGTTCGGGCAAGACCATCGTCGCGCTGCGGGCGATGCTGCAGGTGATCGACTCCGGGCGGCAGTGCGCCCTGCTCGCACCCACCGAAGTGCTCGCGGCGCAGCACGCCCGCTCGTTGACCACGATGCTCGGCGACCTCGCGGCGGCGGGCGAACTGGGTGCCCACGAACTCGCGACCCGCGTGACCCTGTTGACCGGCTCGATGGGGGTCGCGCGCAAGCGGGCCGCGCTCAACGAGGCGGTGACGGGAGATGCCGGGATCGTCATCGGCACCCACGCGCTCATCGAGGACAAGGTGCAGTTCTTCGACCTCGGTCTCGTGGTGATCGACGAGCAGCACCGGTTCGGCGTCGAGCAGCGCGACGCATTGCGGTCGCGCGGCCGCGACGGGGCGTCACCGCACGTGCTGGTGATGACCGCGACGCCCATCCCGCGCACCATCGCGATGACCGTGCTCGGCGACCTCGAGGTCTCGACCCTGCGCGAACTGCCCCGAGGGCGGTCGCCGATCGTCAGCCGCGTTGTCCCGGCGAAGGTGCACCCGACGTGGGTCGACCGGGCGTGGGAACGTATCCGCGAAGAGGTCGCCGACGGGAGGCAGGCCTATGTGGTGTGCTCACGCATCGGCGACGGCGATTCCGACGACGACGCACTCCTCGATCCGGGCGCTCCCGAGCCGTCGGGCTCGGGGAAGGGCAAGCAGGCGCCACCCGAGACCACCTCGGTGCTCGAGCAGTTCGAGTTCCTGACCTCCGGTCCGCTGCGCGACCTGCGGGTGGGTCTGCTGCACGGCCGGTTGCCCGGCGACGAGAAGGACGCCGTGATGCAGGCCTTCAACGCGGCGGAGCTCGACGTGCTGGTGTGCACGACCGTCGTCGAGGTCGGTGTCGACGTGCCGAACGCGACGGTGATGGTGATCGTCGACGCCGACCGGTTCGGTGTCAGCCAGCTGCACCAGCTGCGCGGTCGCGTGGGCCGTGGTGGGCACCAGGGGCTGTGTCTGCTCGTGACCGACGCGAAACCAGGCACCCCGACGATGATGCGGCTCGAGGCCGTCGCCGGCACCACCGACGGGTTCGAACTCGCCCAGCTCGATCTGCACTTGCGACGGGAGGGCGACGTCCTCGGGGTCGCCCAGTCCGGCACGGTGTCGACGCTCAGGTTGCTCTCGCTCGTCGACGACGCCGACGTCATCGAGGCGGCCCGCGACTTCTCCCGGACGGTGACCGAGAAGGATCCGGGCCTCGAACACCATCCGGGGCTCGCGAGCATGGTGCGCGCGGCGCTCGACGCCGAGCGCGTCGAGTACCTCGACAAGTCCTGAGTTACGTTCCGTACACCGTGCCGTGGAACCTCCGGTGAGGTTTCCACCACCCTCCCCGGAACGTTGACAGCGTGTTACGGACGGTCCCACTGCATCGTTCCAGTCGTGCCGTCCGGCCACTCCGTCCCACGATGTGGAATGCGCGTCGAAGGCGGAATGTTACGTCGCGGTACCGTCGACCAATGTTCTCGAAAGTGCTTGTCGCCAACCGTGGCGAGATCGCGATCCGTGCCTTCCGTGCCGCCTACGAACTGGGTGCCGGGACGGTCGCGGTGTTCCCGTACGAAGACCGGAACTCCCTGCACCGGTTGAAGGCCGACGAGGCCTATCAGATCGGTGACGAGGGGCACCCGGTCCGCGCATACCTGTCGGTCGAGAAGGTCGTCGAAGCGGCCGTGTCGGCCGGAGCCGACGCGATCTATCCCGGCTACGGTTTCCTGTCCGAGAACCCGGACCTCGCCGCGGCGTGCGCGGACGCGGGCATCACCTTCGTCGGCCCCTCGGCGGAGATCCTGGAGCTGACCGGGAACAAGGCCCGCGCGATCGCCTCGGCGAAGGCCGCAGGTCTGCCGGTGCTGGCGTCGTCGGAGCCGTCCTCGGATGTCGACGCGCTGATCGCCGCGTCGGAGTCGATGAACTTCCCGGTCTTCGTCAAGGCCGTCGCCGGTGGTGGCGGACGCGGCATGCGCCGGGTCGCCGAGCCCTCCCAGCTGCGCGAAGCGATCGAAGCCGCCTCCCGCGAGGCCGACGCGGCCTTCGGTGATCCCACCGTCTTCCTGGAGCAGGCCGTGGTCAACCCGCGGCACATCGAGGTACAGATCCTCGCCGACAAGTACGGCAACGTCATCCACCTGTACGAGCGCGACTGCTCGGTGCAGCGCCGGCACCAGAAGGTCATCGAGCTCGCCCCGGCCCCGAATCTCGACCCGGAGTTGCGCGACCGAATCTGCGCCGACGCCGTCGCATTCGCCGAGGAGATCGGCTACCAGTGCGCGGGCACCGTCGAATTCCTCGTCGACGAGCGCGGCAACCACGTGTTCATCGAGATGAATCCCCGGATCCAGGTCGAGCACACGGTCACCGAAGAGATCACCGACGTCGACCTCGTGCAGTCGCAGCTGCGCATCGCCGCCGGCGAGTCGCTCGCCGATCTGGGTCTGTCACAGGAGAGCATCACCATCCGCGGCGCGGCGCTGCAGTGCCGCATCACGACCGAGGATCCCGCCAACGGGTTCCGCCCGGACACCGGTCGTATCACCGGTTACCGCACCCCGGGTGGTGCCGGCATCCGTCTCGACGGCGGCACCTCGGTCGGCGCGGAGATCTCCGCCCACTTCGACTCGATGCTCGTCAAGCTCACCTGCCGCGGCCGGACGTTCGAGACCGCTGTCGCCCGTGCCCGCCGCGCGGTTGCCGAGTTCCGCATCCGCGGTGTCGCGACGAACATCCCCTTCCTGCAGGCCGTGCTCGACGACGCCGACTTCCGCGACGGACACGTCACCACCTCGTTCATCGAGGAACGTCCGCAGCTGCTGACGCTGCGTTCGTCCGCCGACCGCGGCACCAAGATCCTGAACTACCTCGCCGACGTGACGGTCAACAAGCCGCACGGCGAGCGCCCCACCACGCTCTACCCGCACGACAAGCTGCCCGTGATCGACCTGAGCGCCGCGCCGCCGGCCGGTTCGCGGCAGCGGCTGCTCGAACTCGGACCCGAGGGCTTCGCCCGTGCGCTGCGTGAGCAGAAGTCCATCGGCGTCACCGACACCACCTTCCGCGACGCGCACCAGTCGCTGCTCGCGACCCGTGTGCGCAGCAAGGACCTGCTGACGGTCGCCGGGCACGTGGCCCGGATGACCCCGCAGCTCCTCTCGATCGAGGCGTGGGGCGGCGCGACCTACGACGTCGCTCTGCGCTTCCTGCACGAGGATCCGTGGGAGCGGTTGGCCGCGCTGCGCGAGGCGATCCCGAACATCAACCTGCAGATGCTGCTGCGGGGACGCAACACCGTCGGCTACACCCCCTACCCGGAGGCCGTGACCCGCGCGTTCGTGCAGGAGGCCGCGGACACGGGCATCGACATCTTCCGCATCTTCGACGCGCTGAACAACGTCGACCAGATGCGTCCGGCGATCGACGCGGTGCGCGAGACCGGCACCACGCTCGCCGAGGTCGCGATGTCCTACACCGGCGACCTGTCGAACCCGGACGAGACGATCTACACGCTCGACTACTACCTGCGGTTGGCCGAGGAGATCGTCGAGGCCGGTGCACACGTGCTCGCCATCAAGGACATGGCCGGTCTGCTGCGCGCCCCGGCCGCCGCGACGCTCGTCTCGGCGCTGCGCAGCAACTTCGACCTGCCGGTCCACGTGCACACCCACGACACTCCGGGTGGGCAGCTCGCGACCTATCTTGCGGCCTGGCACGCCGGTGCCGACGCCGTCGACGGTGCCTCCGCGGCGCTCGCCGGTACGACGAGCCAGCCCGCCCTGTCGGCGATCGTCGCCGCCGCGGCGAACAGCGAGTTCGACACCGGCCTCGACCTGCAGGCCGTGTGCGATCTCGAGCCGTACTGGGAGGCGCTGCGCAGGGTCTACGCACCGTTCGAGTCGGGGCTGCCCGCCCCGACCGGCCGCGTCTACACCCACGAGATCCCCGGCGGCCAGTTGTCGAACCTGCGCCAGCAGGCCATCGCGCTGGGACTCGGCGACCGCTTCGAGGAGGTCGAGGCCGCCTATGCCGGCGCCGACCGTCTCCTCGGCCGCCTGATCAAGGTCACCCCGTCGAGCAAGGTCGTCGGCGACCTCGCGCTGCACCTCGTCGGTGCCGGGGTCTCGGTCGACGACTTCGCCGCCGAGCCCGGCAAGTACGACATCCCCGATTCGGTCATCGGCTTCCTGCGCGGCGACCTCGGCACCCCCGCCGGGGGCTGGCCCGAGCCGTTCCGCAGCAAGGCGCTGTCGGGCCGAGCCGAGCCCAAGCCGATCACCCCGCTCGCGCCCGAGGAGGAGAAGGCCCTCGGCGGCACCTCGGCCGAGCGTCGCCGCATGCTCAACCGCCTGCTGTTCCCCGGACCGGCCAAGGAGTTCGAACAGCACCGGGAGACCTACGGCGACACCACCGAGCTGTCGGCCAACCAGTTCTTCTACGGGCTGCGGCACGGCGAGGAGCACCGGGTGCGCCTGGACAAGGGCGTCGAACTGCTCATCGGTCTCGAAGCGATCTCCGACGCCGACGAGAAGGGCTTCCGCACGGTGATGTGCATCCTCAACGGGCAGCTGCGCCCGGTGTCGGTGCGCGACCGGTCGGTGGCCGCCGACATCCCGGCCGCGGAGAAGGCCGACCGCAACCATCCCGGTCACGTCGCCGCGCCGTTCGCCGGCACGGTCACCCTCGTGGTGTCCGAGGGCGACAGCGTCTCGGCGGGCGACACCGTCGCCACCATCGAGGCGATGAAGATGGAGGCCGCGATCACCGCGCCGCGCGGCGGACGCATCACGCGTGTCGCGATCGGCCCGGTGCAACAGGTCGAAGGTGGCGACCTGCTCGTCGAGGTGTCCACGGGAGACAGCGCCGAGTGACACGGATCGTCGCCGGCCGGGCCGGGGGGCGGCGCCTGAAGGTGCCGCCCCGCGGGACCAGGCCCACTTCCGAACGGGTCCGTGAGGCCTTGTTCAGTTCGCTCGACGCACGCATGGACATCGACGGTGCCGCAGTCCTCGACCTCTACGCGGGGTCGGGGGCTCTCGGCCTCGAGGCGCTGTCCCGCGGCGCCGAGCACGCGATGCTCGTCGAGTCCGACGCCAAGGCGGCGGGGGTGATCCGCGAGAACATCGCGACGGTCGGACTGCCGGGGGCGGTCTTGCGCACCGCGCCGGTGGCCGCCGTGCTCGCGGGTACCGCCGACCGGGTGTACGACCTCGTCCTCGCCGACCCGCCCTACGCCGTGACCGAGGAGGCCGTCACCGGAGTGCTCGAGGCGCTGGTGTCCGGCGGCTGGGTCGAGGACGGTTCGGTCGTCGTGGTCGAACGCTCGTCTCGGTCGCCGGAAACGGTGTGGCCGCAGGCATTCGAGGTCGGCAGGTCGCGGCGATACGGGGAGACGAGGGTGGAGATCGCCACCTGCTACGGTGCTGGATCATGAGCCGCGCGGTCTGCCCAGGATCCTTCGACCCGGTCACCAACGGACACCTCGACGTCATCGGCAGGGTCTCGGCCCAGTTCGACGAGGTCGTCGTGACCGTCACGATCAATCCCAACAAGCAGGGGATGTTCACGATCGACGAACGCCTCGAGATGCTCACCGAGGCCACGGCGCACCTGCCGAACGTCACGATCGACGCCTGGCAGGGCCTGCTCGTCGACTACGCCCGCGAGCGGGGGATCACCGCGATCGTCAAGGGCCTGCGCGGCGCCAACGACTTCGACTACGAGCTGCAGATGGCGCAGATGAACCACAAGCTCACCGGCGTCGACACCCTGTTCGTCGCCACCAACCCGGTGTACAGCTACCTGTCGAGCTCGCTCGTCAAGGAAGTCGCGACCTACGGCGGCGATGTCTCCGACATGCTGCCGGGCACCGTGCACGCTCGTCTGCTCGCGCGCCTCGCCGAGCGGGCCGCCGCGAAATAGACAGCACCCCTCCCGCACGGTCTGTGACGGCCGGATCCCGACACACCGAGCGCAGGGCACACGAGCGTGCCCTGCGCTGCGGCAGACTGGACGGTGGCGCGTCCGCACCGGTCGCGCCGAGCGAGTGATTGGGGTTGGGCGTGTACCGGGTATTCGAGGCACTCGACGAGCTGGTCGCAATCGTCGAAGAGGCACGTAGCGTTCCGATGACGGCGAGCTGCGTGGTACCGCGCGGCGATGTCCTCGAGCTGCTCGACGACGTGCGCGACGCGCTGCCGCCCGAACTCGACGACGCACAGGACGTGCTCGATCACCGCGACAAGCTGATCAACGACGCGCGGGCGCAGGCCGAGAAGACCGTCGGCGACGCCGACGAGGAGGCGCGCACCCTGCTCGAGGACGCGCGTACCGACGCCGACCGCATGCTGGCGGACGCGAAGGCGCAGGCGGACCGGATGGTCAAGGAAGCACGCGCCCACGCCGACGAACTCGTGCGCGACGCTCAGGCCGAGGCCGACGACCTCGTAGCAGAGGGCAACAAGCAGTACGAGAGCGTGACCGGTCGCGCCCGCCTCGAGGCCGACCGCCTGGTCGAGTCCGGCCAGGCGTCGTACGAGCGTTCCGTGGCCGAGGGCGAGGCCGAGAAGGCGCGCCTGGTGTCGCAGACGGAGGTCGTGCAGGCCGCGCACGCCGAGTCGGCTCGCGTCATCGATTCGGCCCACGCCGAATCCGACCGCCTGCGGACGGAATGCGACGAGTACATCGACGGAAAGCTCTCGGAGTTCGAGGAACTGCTCGGCACCACCCTGCGGTCGGTCGGCCGCGGCCGGCAGCAGCTGCGGCTCTCGGGTGCCCCCGACTTCGCGGAGGCCGACCCTCGGGCGAGCCGCCGCCGCTGATCGGCGGAATTTCCGCTCGTGCCGCCCATCGCGTATCATGGAGCGGTTGCCCTATCACGACCGAGTCGTGTTCTGCGTCGTCCGAAGAAGGTGAGTTCCCCGTGTCCACCCGTGGTTCCGGCACGACCCGTCCCGGCAGGGACTCCGGTCTGGTGTTCGACACGCTCTCCCTGGGTCGCCGGCCCGGATCGATGCGTGCGGTCGAGCGGAAGGTGCCGTCACCGTCGCGCATCGGACTCGATCTCATCGCGATCGAAGAGGGGTCCGAGATCGACCTCGATCTCCGCATGGAGTCGGTGTCGGAGGGTGTCCTGGTCACCGGTACAGTTCGTGCGGACGCCGTGGGTGAGTGCTCGCGGTGCCTCGAATCGTTCGCCGAACCGGTGGACGTGTACCTCACCGAGCTGTTCGCCTACCCGAACAGCGTCACGGAGCAGACCACCGAGGACGACGAGGTGTACCGCGTCGAGAACGATCTGATCGATCTCGAACCGGTCCTCGTGAACGCGGTGGGCCTGGAACTTCCGTTGCAGCCGTTGTGTAGTGACGACTGTGCGGGATTGTGCCCCGAATGCGGCATTCGCCTGGCGATTGCGGAATCCGGGCACCGTCA
Organism: Rhodococcus gordoniae; assembly: GCF_001646655.1. Taxonomy (GTDB): domain Bacteria; phylum Actinomycetota; class Actinomycetes; order Mycobacteriales; family Mycobacteriaceae; genus Rhodococcus; species Rhodococcus gordoniae. The sequence continues at coordinate 118,800 of NZ_LPZN01000013.1, forward strand.
TGAGACAATGGATCCTCGCTGGGCTGGGTTGGCAGCCAAGTTCGGCGCGGGCTCCGAAGAACCCAGCAGTCAAATCGACAGCTCGAACAACGAGGAGAAGTAGACGTGGCCGTCCCCAAGCGCAGAATGTCGCGTTCCAACACCCGGTCGCGGCGCAGCCAGTGGAACACCACTGCGCCGACGCTCGTCACCTGCCCGAACCGGGGTTGCGGAGAGAAGAAGCTGCCCCACGTGGCGTGCCCGTCGTGTGGCACCTACAACGGCCGTCAGGTGACCGCGCCCGTCTAATCGGTACTCACGTGACGAGCAAGTCCCCCGAAACAGCTACCGAGGGCGGCGAAGAGAGCCATGAGTCTCTCCTCGCCGCCCTCGGCGTGCCTCTGGACGCAGAACTGCTGTCCTTGGCGCTCACCCATCGCTCGTACGCCTACGAGAACGGCGGGTTGCCCACCAACGAACGTCTCGAGTTCCTCGGCGATGCCGTCCTCGGGCTCGCGGTGACCGAAAAGCTCTATCTCACCCATCCGGACAAGTCCGAGGGCGAACTCGCCAAGATCCGCGCGAGCGTCGTCAACATGCACGCGCTCGCCGAGGTGGCGCGCGGCCTCGGAGAAGGCGGGCTCGGGGTGCATCTCCACCTCGGCAAAGGCGAGGAACTGACGGGCGGCCGCGACAAGGCCAGCATTCTCGCCGACGGGATGGAATCGCTCCTCGGCGCCGTCCATCTCGCGCACGGCATCGATGTCGCGCGCGAAGTGGTCCTGCGTCTGTTCGCCGACCTGCTCGAACGAGGCCCCCGGCTCGGTGCGGGCCTCGACTGGAAGACGAGTCTGCAGGAGCTCACCGCCGAACGTGGCCTCGGTGTTCCCGCCTACGAGATCACCGCCACCGGTCCCGATCACGACAAGGAATTCACTGCCACCGCTCTCATCGCCGGCAATCCCTACGGGACCGGTATCGGGCGCACCAAGAAGGAAGCCGAGCAGAAGGCCGCGTCGGCTGCGTGGAATGCGCTGACCGACGGCGACACTGCCGAAGCCGGAGCCCCCCGTGCACAGTCGGATGACGCCGCGCAGTCGGATGACGCCGCGCAGTCCGGATCCACCGAGGGCAACTGACCGCAGGTGCCGGAACTTCCCGAAGTCGAGGTGGTCCGTCGCGGACTCGACGCTCACGTCGTCGGCGCGACGGTGGATTCGGTGCAGGTGCTGCACCCCCGTGCCGTCCGCCGGCACGAACCCGGGCCGCGTGATCTCGCACTGCAGGTGACCGGTCAGAAGGTCGCCTCCGTCGAACGCCGCGGCAAGTACATGTGGCTGGTGCTCGAGCCGGCCGACCTGGCCCTCGTGGTGCACCTGGGGATGAGCGGGCAGATGCTCGTGCAGCCGCCGAGCGTCCCCGACGAGAAGCACCTGCGTATCCGCGCCGTCCTCGACAACGGCGCCGATCTGCGTTTCGTCGACCAGCGCACCTTCGGAGGCTGGGCCCTGGCGCCGCTCGTGGAGGTGGACGGCGATCGACTGCCGCTGCCGGTCGCGCACATCGCCCGCGACCCGATGGATCTCCGCTTCGACCCGGACGCGGTCGTGGCCGTGCTGCGCACCAAACACACGGAGATCAAGCGTGCGCTGCTCGACCAGACCGTCGTCTCCGGAATCGGCAACATCTACGCCGACGAAGCGCTCTGGCGCGCAAGGATTCACGGGAACCGGCCGACCGACGCGCTGTCGCGACCGAAACTCCGGTCGGCACTCGACGCTGCCACCGAAGTGATGGCCGAGGCGCTCGGACAGGGCGGTACGTCGTTCGACGCCCTCTACGTCAACGTCAACGGGGAGTCCGGTTACTTCGAACGCTCCCTGAACGTGTACGGGCGAGAGAACGAGCCGTGCCGGCGATGCGGCGCCCCGATCCGCCGTGAGAAATTCATGAACCGCTCGTCGTACAGTTGCCCGAAGTGTCAGCCCCGACCGAGAACGACCCGGTAGCGCACGCGCATACCGGGCTGTTCGGAGCAGTGTCGGTCAGATGTCGAAGAACACCGTCTCGGCACCGCCGTCCGGGGTGTCCTGCAGCCGGATGTCGATCGTGTACACGGTGCGGCCGTCGCGCTCGGAACGCGACGCGATGAGGGTGGTGCGCCTCACCTCCCATTCGATGCCCTTCAGGACGGGATCCTCGGCGTTGAGTTCGGTCTCGTCCTCGAAGTAGACCCGCGTGTGCAGCCCGAGGTTGATACCGCGCGCGAAGATCACCAGCAGGATGTGAGGTGCCGAGACGGATCCGTCGGGATTGGTGACGGCACCGGGCTTGATCGTCTCGATCGTGAACACGCCGGTCTCGAAGTCGCCGCCGGTGCGTCCCCAGCCTCGGAAGTTCGGATCGAGGTCCGTGTCCTGCTCGTCGTCGGGATGCGCGTACCGGCCGTGGGTGTTCGCCTGCCAGCTCTCGAGCAGCGCGTCGCGCACCGGGGTGCCGGTGCCGTCGATGACGCGGCCCTCCAACACGATTCGCTCGCCCTCGGTCTCGTCGGTGACGAGGACGTTGCCGAAGTTGTTGTCGAAGATGTCGAAGCCGGCCTGCTGCGGCGCCAGACCGATGTGGACGTAGGGACCGCCGGTCTGCGAAGGCGTCTCCGGGAAATGCGTGACCATCGGGCGGGGGAGGAGCGGGGGCACGGGCCGGTAGGGATCGGTGGGCAGGCTCATCGCGGGGCTCCCGGCAGGTCGGTGTTCTCGAAGAAGGCGGCGCGTCGCCCGCGCAGGGTGATGTCCCAGCGGTAGGCGCGCGCGTCGAACGGGGCGTTCGAGGCGGGATCCTCCTGGGCGATCAGGCTGCGGAGCTGGTCCACGGTCGGGATCGTCCGCGCGATCGGGCACTTCTCGATCAGCGGGTCGCCTTCGAAGTACAGCTGGGTGATCAGGCGCTGCGCCCATCCGCGGCCGAGGATCGACACGTGGATGTGCGCCGGGCGCCAGGCGTTGCGGCTGTTGCCCCACGGATAGGCGCCCGGCTTGATCGTCCGGAACCGGTAGTAGCCGTTCGCGTCCGTGAGCATCCGCCCGCAGCCGCCGAAGTTCGGATCGATGGGCGCGAGATAGGTGTCCTTCTTGTGGCGGTACCGGCCACCGGCGTTGGCCTGCCACACCTCGACGAGTGCACCCTCGACCGGATTGCCGAACTCGTCCTCGACGAAGCCGTGGACGATGATGCGTTCACCGATCGGCAGGCCGTCCTTCGAGAAGTTCAGGATCAGGTCGTTGTCGAGGGAGCCGAGCTCGTCGCTGCGGAAGACGGGGCCGGTGATCTCCGACAGGGTGGGCTTCGGCGTGATGAGCGCGTTCTTCGGTGCGCGCAGCACCGACGTGCGATAACCGGGAGTGAGCGCGGGTGGGTGCAGTGTGTGGTCGCGCTCGACGTATTCGTCGCTGGGCATGCGATCTCCGATCTCTGAGCGGTGAGGACCACCATATGGTGAAGAAAAACTCATGTAAATTGACAAAATCGCCGTTTATTCATAACTTTCGGTGATGCATTCCGACAGGGGTCTCTCCTCATCCGTGCCGGACCAGGCCCGGCGGATCCGCCTCCGGCACCTCCGGTGCTTCGTGACCGTGGCGCGCGAAGGGCAGGTCGGACGCGCGGCCGAGCTGTTGCAGCTGAGCCAGCCGGCCGTCACGAAGACCCTCAACGAGCTCGAGGTGCTCGCGGGAGCGAAACTCCTCGACCGCGGCCGACACGGTGCGCGCCTCACCGCGGCGGGTCACCGCTTCCTGCGATACGCGCAGGACGTCACCACCTCATTGGACGCAGCGGTGGCCGCACTGGCGGGAGCGGCCGAACCCGCTCGCGAGCCGCTGCGGATCGGGGCCCTGCCCACCGTGGCCGGGTCCGTGCTCCCCGAAGCTCTGGCGGAGTTGCGCCGCGTGCGCGCCGATCTGGACATCCGGATCCGCACCGACCCCAATGCCGTCCTGCTGTCGGCGCTCGCCGCCGGCGCCCTCGACGTCGTCCTCGGTCGCATGGCCGAACCCTCCCGGATGGTCGGGCTGTCGTTCGAGCTCCTGTACGCCGAGACGCTGATCTTCGTCGTCCGGCCCGGCCATCCTCTCGCCGAGCGTTCCGCCTCCGTCACCGACGCACTCGAACACCCGCTGGTGGTCGCGACCCGCGGAACCGTGCCCCGCCACGCGACCGAGGCACTGTTCGAACGTCACGGCCTGCGACTGCCGGCCGGGCTGATCGAGACGCTCGATCTCGCTGTGGCCCGGGGGGTGGTCCGGCGCAGCGACGCGGTGTGGATCACCACGGAACGTGCGGCCCGCGACGACCTCGCCGACGGGGTGGTCCGGCGCCTGGACGTGCCCACCGCGGGCACCGTCGAGCCGATCGGAGTGCTGCGACGCAGTGCCGACGCGTCGTCCGCGGCGCTCGAGGATTTCGTGACCATCCTGCGCGCTGTCCCCGTCGACGGGGCATGGCAGGATTTCCCCCATGGCTGACCAGACTTCCGACCTTCCCGCCACCGAGCTGTGGGTCGAGCGCACCGGTACGCGTCGCTACACCGGCCGCAGCTCGCGCGGCGCCGAGGTACTCATCGGCTCGGAGAGCGTCGAGGGCGTCTTCACTCCGGGTGAGCTGCTCAAGATCGCACTCGCCGCCTGCTCCGGCATGAGCTCGGACTTCCCGTTGTCCCGCCGGCTCGGCGACGACTACGACGCGACGATCCGCGTCTCCGGAGCGGCGGACCGCGAGACCGAGGTCTATCCGCACCTCGAGGAGGAGATGATCCTCGACCTGTCGGAACTCGACGCCGACGCCCGCGACCGGCTCATCGCCCTCGTCGAACGCTCCGTCGACAAGGTGTGCACGGTGGGTCGCACCCTGAAGGCGGGCACGAAGATCTCGCTGGCGATCACCGCCGAGGATTGACCGATGAGCACCCCCGCAGGCATCGAACGGCTCACGGCGTGGGTGCACGGCCGCGTCCAAGGGGTCGGTTTCCGTTGGTTCACGCGTGCCCGCGCACTCGAACTCGGTCTCGTCGGGCATGCGACCAACCATCCCGACGGTCGCGTGATGGTCGTGGCCGAAGGCCCCCGGTCCGCGCTCGAACAGCTCCTCGCGTGGCTGCGATCCGGCGACACCCCCGGTGAGGTGCGGCTCGTCGTCGAATCGTGGGATCCGCCGCGAGGCGATCTCACCGGTTTCGTCGAGCGCTGATCTTCGTCCCGTCTCCCGTTCGCTCGGTATCCGCTCCGACCGAGTGGAAGCGGCCGGGTGGTGTGGGTCGGACCCGAACGTCCTGTACACGACCGGTTTCGACGGGGCGGTCCGCGCGGTGCACCCGGCCTAGGAAAGCGGTCGCAACCCGCCGGTAGAGTTCTCACCCATGTACCTCAAGAGTCTGACGTTGAAGGGCTTCAAGTCCTTCGCCTCGTCGACGACTCTGCGTTTCGAACCGGGCATCACCTGTGTGGTCGGACCCAACGGGTCCGGCAAGTCGAACGTCGTCGACGCACTCACCTGGGTGATGGGGGAGCAAGGTGCCAAAGCGCTGCGCGGCGGCAAGATGCAGGACGTCATCTTCGCCGGAACCACCGGGCGCCCGCCCCTCGGACGCGCCGAGGTCACGCTCACCATCGACAACTCCGACGGCGCGCTGCCCATCGAGTACTCCGAGGTCTCCGTCACCCGCCGCATGTTCCGCGACGGTGCGGGTGAATACGAGATCAACGGCAGTTCCTGCCGTCTCATGGACGTCCAGGAGCTGCTGTCCGACTCCGGTATCGGCCGCGAGATGCACGTCATCGTCGGGCAGGGCCGCCTCGCCGCGATTCTCGAATCCCGCCCGGAGGACCGGCGCGCCTTCATCGAGGAGGCCGCCGGCGTCCTCAAGCACCGCAAGCGCAAGGAAAAGGCGCTGCGCAAGCTCGACTCCATGCAGGCCAACCTCGCCCGCCTCACCGATCTCACCGCCGAACTGCGCCGTCAGCTCAAACCGCTCGGCCGGCAGGCCGAGGTCGCGCGTCGCGCCCAGACCATCCAGGCCGACCTCCGCGATGCGCGGTTGCGCCTTGCCGCCGACGACCTCGTCACCCGCCGAGCCGAACTCGCCGGGCACGACGAGCAGGAAAAGATGGTCCGGGAGCGCCTCGACACCGTTCTCGCGGCGTTCGACGACGCGAACGCCGAACTCGCCCGTCACGAACAAGCTCTCGCGCAGCTCACGCCGGGAGCCGAAGCGGCGTCGCAGACCTGGTTCCGCCTGTCGGCCCTCGCCGAGCGCGTCTCGGCGACCGTGCGGGTCGCGCAGGAACGCGCACGGCACCTGCACGCCGAACCCGAGGACCGCTCCGGTCAGGATCCGGACGAGATGGAGGCCCGCGCCGATCGGATCGCCGCCGAAGAGGCGGAACTGATCGAGGCGGTCGAGATCGCGCACGGAGCCCTCGAAGCGGCCCGCGAACAACTCGCCGCGCAGGAGGAGTCCGCGGCCGCCGCCGAACGCGCGCATCTCGCCGCGGTCCGTGCCGTCGCCGATCGACGCGAGGGCCTCGCGCGCCTCGCCGGCCAGGTCGACACGATGCGGACCCGGGCCGAATCGATCGACGCCGAGATCGCGCGCCTGACCGTGGCCATCGAGGAGGCCCGGCTGCGTGGCGTCGAGGCCCAGGCCGAGTTCGAGACCGCTCAGGCGCGCATCGACGATCTCGACGCCGGCGAAGTCGACGCCGACGCCCAGCACGAACGAGCGCTCGAAGCACAGCGACTCGCCGACGAACGGGTCGCCGAACTCCAGCAGGCCGAACGCGCCGCGGGTAAGGAGGTCGCGTCCCTCGGCGCCCGCATCGAGGCCCTCTCGATGGGACTCGAACGCACCGACGGTGCGGCCTGGCTGATCGACACGCGCTCCGGCGACGGACTCGTGGGCCGATTGGCCGACCGGCTGCGGGTGGCTCCGGGATACGAGGCCGCCGTCGCGGCGGCCTTCGGCGCGGCAGCCGACGCGCTCGAGGTGGAGTCGGCCGATGCGGCGGGCGCGGGGGGCGCCGCGCTGGGGGGGGCCGATCAGGGAAGGGGCGCGTTCGTCCCCCCGGGCCCCGCCGCCCCCGCCGACACCGGCGGCCTGCCGGCCGGCGCCCGATGGCTCCGCGAGGTCGTCGAGTGTCCCGCCGACCTCCGCGGGGGCGTCGACGGCCTGCTGGCCCGCACCGTCGTGGTCGACGACCTGCCCACCGCCCTGGACGTCTGCGCGACCCGGCCCGGCCTGCGCGCCGTGACGCGCGGGGGAGACCTCGCCGGCGCGGGCTGGGTGGTCGGCGGTTCCCACCGTGCCCCGAGCACTCTCGAGATCCAGGCGGCGATCGACACCTCCCGGGCCGGTCTCGAACAGGCCGAACGCCGCTCCGAGGAACTGGCCGCAGCCCTGGCAGGCGCCCTCGCGGAGCAGGCCGAACGCGCCGAATACGTCGAGCAGACCCTCGCCGCGCTCAACGAATCCGACGCCGCGATGTCCGCCGTCTACGAGCAACTCGGCCGTCTCGGTCAGGCGGCACGCACTGCCCATGCCGAATCCGGCCGACTCGCGGCCCAGCGCGCCGAAGCTGAGAAGGAACGTGACGCGGCGCGCGAGAAGCTGGTGGAGCTCGACGAGCGACTGCGTCTGGCCGAGGACGACTCGGCCGGGACCGGCGACGGAGCCGGGACCGAGCACACGGCCGCCGAACGGGAGATGGCCGCAGCCGCTCTCGCCGAGGTGCGGGCCGTCGAGGTCGACGCGCGACTCGCGGCGCGCACGGCCGAGGAACGCGCCGAAGCGCTTCGGGGCAAAGCGGATTCGCTCCGTCGCGCGGCGCAGGCCGAACGCGAGGCCCGCGCTCGTGCCGAACGCGCTCGCGTCGCGCGACGGCAGGCCGCGGCCGTCGCCGCTGCGGTGGCCGAATCAGGGCAGCGACTCGCCGAACAACTCGAGGTGGCCGTGGCGACGGCACTCGCCCAGCGCGACGACCTGAACCGGCGCCGCGCCGAATGCGCCGAGCAACTCGAACGGGCCCGCGAACTCGTCCGCGAACTGTCGGCGCAGCGCGACCAGCTCACCGACGCGGTGCATCGTGACGAAGTGGCCCGGGCGCAGGCCTCGCTCCGGATCGAGCAACTCGAACAGACCATCCTCGAGCAGCACGGCATCGCCCTCGACGACCTCGTGGCCGAGTACGGCCCCGACGTGCCGCTGCCGCCGACGCCGCTGGAGATGGCCGAGTACGAGCAGGCCCGCGAACGCGGCGAACAGGTGGTCGCTCCGCAGCCGATGCCGTACGACCGGGCCGCCCAGGAGCGGCGGGCCAAACGCGCCGAGAAGGATCTCGCGACGCTCGGGCGTGTCAACCCGCTCGCGCTGGAGGAGTTCGCGGCCCTCGAGGAGCGGTACAACTTCCTGTCCACCCAGCTCGAGGACGTCAAGGGTGCCCGCAAGGACCTGCTCGCCGTCGTCGAGGAGGTCGACGCGCGGATCCTGCAGGTGTTCACGGAGGCGTACGCCGACGTCGAGCGCGAGTTCGAACAGGTCTTCGCGAAGTTGTTCCCCGGCGGTGAGGGACGGCTGGTGCTCACCGACCCGAGCGACATGCTCACCACCGGCATCGAGGTCGAGGCCCGCCCGCCGGGCAAGAAGGTCAAGCGGCTGTCGCTGCTGTCGGGTGGCGAGAAGTCGCTCACCGCCGTGGCGATGCTGGTCGCCATCTTCCGGGCGCGACCGTCACCCTTCTACGTCATGGACGAGGTGGAGGCCGCGCTCGACGACACCAACCTCCGGCGGTTGATCGGGCTTTTCGAGCAGCTGCGCGAGAAGTCCCAACTCATCGTCATCACGCACCAGAAACCGACGATGGAGGTCGCCGACGCGCTGTACGGCGTGAGTATGCGTGGCGACGGCATCACCAGGGTCATCTCGCAACGCCTGCGCGGCCGCGCGATCGCGACACCGGTCCCCGAACCGGAGGAAGAGCTCCAGGCCTGACAGTATGGGTGCGTGAGTACCGGAGCCTGGATAGTCATCGCCGCCGCGCTGGCGGTCGTTCTCGTCGCGCTCGTCGTCGGCCTGACCCTCTACCGTCGGCGGCAGGTGTCGCTCAAGGCGCCCGAGACCCCGCAGCTCGATTCCGCAGAGACCAAGGACCGCTCCGGCGGTTACAAGGCGCAGAGCGGATTCAATTTCTCGCAGGGGACGGCCGCCCCTCCGGCGCCGGCACCCCGGCCGGCGCCGAAGCCCGCACCGAAACCCGAGCCGGCGCCTCGTACCGTGCCGCTGCCGGAGGAGATCACCGAAGCTCCGCCGAGCGCCCCTGCGGAGCCGAAGGTCGCACCTCCGAAGGTCGAGCCGAAGCCTGAGCCGACGGTCGAACCGAAGCCGGCAGAGCCGAAGCCGGTCGAACCCGAGCCGGTCGAGCCCGAGGTCGTCCCGGCACCGGAGCGACCCGCTCCCGAACCCGTCGAGCCCGAGGTCGTCCCCGCGCCGACGCCGGAACCGGAAGTCGCGCCGACGCCGGAACCCGCTACGGAGGCGGTCGTCGAGCCGGAGGTGCTGCCCGCACCCGCAGAACCGGCCGGGCCGGCAGCTGTTCCCCCGGCCGCCCCGATCGAGGAGATCGAACCCACCGCGGGTCGCCTGGTGCGCCTGCGCGGCCGTCTGGCCCGTTCCCAGTCGGCGGTCGGCAAGAGCCTGCTCGGTCTGCTCGGCGGCGGCGACCTCGACGAGGACTCCTGGGAGGAGATCGAGGACACGCTGCTCGTCGCGGACCTCGGTGCCGCCACGACGACGAAGATCGTCGACCGTCTGCGTGAGGAGATGGCGGTGAGCAACGTGCGCAGCGAGGCCGACGCCCGGGCTGTGCTGCGCAGCGTGCTCGTCGACGAACTCCGTCCGGAGCTCGACCGTTCCATCCGGGCGCTCCCGCACGAGGACCATCCCGCGGTTCTCCTCGTCGTCGGCGTCAACGGCACCGGCAAGACCACGACGACCGGCAAGCTCGCGCGCGTGCTCGTCGCCGACGGACGCCGGGTGCTGCTCGGTGCCGCCGACACCTTCCGTGCCGCGGCCGCCGACCAGCTCCAGACCTGGGCCGAGCGTGTGGGTGCCGAGGTCGTCCGCGGCAAGGAGGCCGCCGATCCCGCCGCGGTCGCGTTCGATGCCGTGGCGAAGGGCATCGACAACGGGGTCGACGCCGTCCTCGTCGACACCGCCGGACGCCTCCACACCAAGACCGGCCTGATGGACGAACTCGGCAAGGTCAAGCGCGTCGTCGAGAAGAAGGCCGCCGTCGACGAGGTGCTGCTGGTCCTCGACGCGACGATCGGCCAGAACGGTCTGATGCAGGCCCGCGTGTTCGCCGACGTCGTCGACATCACCGGGGTGGTGCTCACCAAGCTCGACGGCACCGCCAAGGGCGGCATCGTCTTCCAGGTGCAGCACGAGCTCGGCGTCCCGGTCAAGCTCGTCGGTCTCGGTGAGGGCGCCGACGATCTCGCTCCGTTCGAACCCGAGGCGTTCGTCGACGCTCTGCTCGGCTGATCCGTCCCGGGTCCTCCGGCCGCTGTCCGCTCGTGCGGACAGCGGCCGGTTTCGTCGGCGGGGTGCTGTGTCCGAAGTGTGAAACAAGGATGAAACAAGGTCGGTTCCTGCGTTCACGCCCATGAAACAGCGCGGCGCCTCCACGGAAACATCCGGGCAGCAAGCTTTCTCTCGACAACGTGCCGATCGGCGCGGCCTACAGGGAGGTTGCAAGTGGAGGAAGTGGTGAACACAGGCGACGCGGCGTGGATGCTGATGGCTGCGTCCCTCGTGCTGCTGATGACCCCGGGCCTGGCGTTCTTCTACGGTGGGATGTCCCGGTCCAAGTCCGTGCTGAACATGATGATGATGTCGTTCGGGTCCATGGCGGTCATCGCGGTGATCTACGTCCTGTGGGGCTGGTCGATGTCCTACGGAACCCAGAACGTGCTCGGCATCTTCGCGAACCCGTTCGAGCAGTTCGGTCTGCAGGGCGCCATCTACGGCGAGGACGGGGAATTCCTCGCCGGTCTCGGCAACTACCCGCAGATCATCGATATCGGTTTCCAGGTGACCTTCGCGATCATCACCACCGCGCTGATCAGCGGTGCGCTGGCCGAACGCGTCAAGTTCGGTACGTGGATGGCGTTCGCGGCGATCTGGGTGACCTGCGCCTACTTCCCGCTCGCCCACATGGTGTGGGGTGGCGGTCTGCTGTCGGGTTCCGAGGACAGCATCGCAGCCGCACTGTTCGGCACCGTCGACGACGGCGGAGAGGTCGTCGCTTCGGTGGCCCCGATCGACTTCGCCGGCGGCACGGTCGTGCACATCAATGCCGGTATCGCGGCTCTCGTCCTGGCGATCGTCATCGGCAAGCGCGCCGGCTTCGGACGCACCGCCTTCCGCCCGCACAATCTGCCGTTCGTCATGCTCGGCGCCGCACTGCTGTGGTTCGGATGGTTCGGCTTCAACGCCGGTTCGGCATTCGCGGCCGACGGCCTCGCAGGCCTGGCCTGGGTCAACACCACCACGGCCACCGCTGCCGCCATCCTCGGCTGGCTCCTCACCGAGCGCATCCGTGACGGCAAGGCCACCAGCCTCGGTGCCGCGTCCGGTGCCGTCGCCGGTCTCGTGGCCGTCACGCCCGCTGCCGGCTCGCTGAGCCCGGTCGGATCGATCGCCCTCGGTGTCGTCGCCGGCGTCCTGTCCGCCCTCGCCGTGGGCCTGAAGTACAAGTTCGGTTACGACGACTCGCTGGACGTCGTGGGTGTCCACCTCGTGTCGGGCCTGTGGGGGACGGTCGCCATCGGCTTCCTCGGCACCGAGACCGGATTGTTCTACGGTGGCGACTACAAGCAGCTCGTCATCCAGATCGTCATCGCAGTCGTCGCCCTGGTGTTCACCGCGATCGTCACCGCCGTGATCGCCTTCGCACTCAATCCGATGGGCTGGCGTGTGAGCGACGAAGAAGAGGCCCGCGGTATCGACGAAGCCGAACATGCGGAATCCGCATACGACTTCGCGCCGGCTCTCAAGTGATAAGAAGACCACGACAGCGAGCAGGGATGACAGCGGCCAGCGGGCTCTGGGAAGGATGAGGAAATGAAGCTGATCACGGCGATCATCAAGCCGTTCACGCTCGAGGACGTCAAGGCCGGCCTGGAGCAGGCCGGAGTGCTCGGAATGACCGTCAGCGAGGTGCAGGGGTACGGCCGCCAGAAGGGCCACACCGAGGTCTACCGCGGGGCGGAGTACTCCGTCGACTTCGTCCCCAAGGTCCGGGTGGAGGTCGTCGTGGACGACTCCGTTGTCGACAAGGTCGTCGAGACCATCGTCGAGGCGTCCCGTACCGGGAAGATCGGCGACGGCAAGGTGTGGGTCACCCCCGTGGAAGGTGTGGTCCGGGTCCGTACCGGAGAACGAGGTTCGGATGCGCTCTGACCCCCAGGGGTCCGACTCTCGAGGCCCTGATCCCGCTGCGCCGGCAGTGGGGTCGGGGCCTTCGGTGTCCTCGGCCCGCACGCCCGCACCCGCGGGAGCCGCCGATCTCACGGCAGCCCGTGACGCCCTGCTCTCCGGCGGCCCCCGCAGCCGCCGCCTCGACACGGTGGCCCTGCGTCACGCCCTGGTGGACCTGCACGAATTCTGGTTGACGACGAAGGGCTCCGAACTCGGCATCAGGCGCGAGGGCGGTTTCGCCATCGTCGCGGTGGGGGGCCTCGGTCGTCGCGAGATGCTCCCGTACTCGGACCTCGACCTCATCCTTCTCCACGACGACATGGCGCCGGCCGTCGTGTCGAAGGTTGCCGACCAGCTCTGGTACCCGCTGTGGGACGCGCACATCAAGCTCGACCACAGTGTCCGGACGGTGCCCCAGGCCCTGCAGGTGTTCTCCTCCGATCTCACGGCCGCGCTGGGGATGCTCGAGGCGCGGCACATCGCGGGCGACGCCCAGCTGAGCAATCTCCTCATCGGCGGCGTACGACGTCAGTGGCGGACCGGCATCCGGTCCCGCTTCGACGAACTCATCGAGATGACCGAGGGGCGATGGCAGCGCAGCGGGCAGATCGCCCACCGAGCCGAACCCGACCTCAAGAGCGGTCGCGGCGGGTTGCGGGACGTGCAGTTACTCAATGCCCTGTCCGTTGCGCAGCTCACCGACGGCATGCCGGGGCTCGGACCGGACGTCCCCGGTGGTGGCCTCGCGGCCGCCCACCGGCGACTGCTCGACGTACGCACCGAACTGCACCGCGTCGCCGGTCGCTCCCGCGACCAGTTGCGTGCGCAGGACGCGGACGAGATCGCCGCGGCATTGCGGATCGGCGACCGCTTCGATCTCGCCCGGGTGCTCACCGAATCGGCCCGTACCATCAGCTATTCCGTGGATGTCGGTCTGCGCACCGCGGCCAACTCGCTGCCGCGGAAAGGTCTGTCGCGGCTGCGTCGCGGACCGGTGCGGCGTCCCCTCGACGAAGGGGTCGTCGAGCACGGGGGAGAGGTGGCCCTCGCGCGGGACGCGCATCCGCGTCGGGATCCGGGTCTGACCACGCGAGTCGCCGCGGCGGCCGCACAGGCCGGTCTGCCGGTCTCGGCGGCCACCCTCACCCGGCTCGCCGATCACGCCCCGGAACTGCGGGAACCCTGGCCTCGCGAAGCCCTCGACGACTTCCTGGTGCTGCTCGGTTCGGGGCGTCGTGCGGTCGACGTCATCGAGTCGCTGGACCGGACCGGACTGTGGGGACGCCTGCTCCCCGAATGGGGCGCGGTACGCGACCTGCCGCCGCGTGACGCCGTCCACACGTGGACCGTCGACCGGCACCTCGTCGAGACCGCCGTCTACGCGAGCGAACTGACCACGCGGGTCGCCCGTCCGGACCTGCTCGTGCTCGGGGCGTTGCTGCACGACATCGGCAAGGGGCGCGGCGGCGATCACAGCGTGGTCGGTGCGGAGCTGACCTTGCAGATCGGGCGGCGGATGGGAGTGTGGCCCTCGGATCTGGCGCTGCTCACCGCGATGGTGCGGCACCACCTGCTCCTGCCGCACACCGCGACCCGGCGCGACCTCGACGATCCGGAGACGGTCGCGGCAGTGGTCGACGCCCTCGACGGCGATCCGGTGCTGCTCGACCTCCTCCACGCCCTGGCCGAAGCGGATTCCCAGGCCACCGGTCCGGGGGTCTGGGGCGACTGGAAGGCGTCGCTGATCCGGGAGCTCGTGCGCCGCTGCCGGATGATGATGGCGGGCGACGAGCTGCCCGCGCCGGATCCGATCGATCCCGTCCTCGCGAACCTCGCCGAGGACGGTGCCCTGCACGTCGCACTCGAACCGCGTGAGGACGGCCGCAGCTTCACGGCGACCTTCCTCGCCCCCGACGAGCGGGGTGTGCTCTCCGACGAGGCCGGGGTGCTCTCGCTGCACGGTCTGCGCGTGCTGTCGGCCTCCATCGGCAGCCACGCAGGCAGCACGGTCAACACGTTCGTGGTGGCCCCGAGGTTCGGCTCACCGCCCGAGGCGGCACTGCTCCGGCAGGAACTCGTGCGGGCGCGATCCGGCGACCTGGATCTGCTCGGTGCGCTCGAAGCCAAGGACCGCGCCGAACGCGAGAGTCGCCTTCCCGAACGAACGGCCCGGGCGGTCCCCGTCGGCGCCGCGCTCGCGCCGCCGCGGATCATCTGGTTCGACAGGTCCGAGTCGGACCAGGTGGTGCTCGAGATCCGCTCGGAGGACCGGATCGGTCTGCTGTGCCGTCTCGCGGACGTCTTCGAGCGTGTCGGGGCCGACGTGCGGTGGGCGCGGGTGAGCACACTGGGTTCGACCGTGATCGACTCGTTCTGTGTCGATCTCGCCGGCGCCCACACCCGTGTCTCCCGGGAACATCTCGAACGGGAACTCCTCTCCGTCCTGCCCGCTCCCGGACCTGCCGCGCCCGCCGGCGCATCGTGACCGCGCGGGTGTCCCGCCGCACGGCGTGGCCACCCGCGGTCGCGACGGATCGCGAGCGGTTACCCTGGTTCGCAGCATTGTCCGCATCTTCGTCAGAGCTCAGGAGCGCATTCGGTGTTCGAATCCCTTTCCGACAGGTTGACAGGGGTCCTGAAGGACCTGCGCGGCAAGGGGCGGCTGTCCGACGCGGACATCGACGCGACCTGCCGCGAGATCCGGCTCGCCCTGCTCGAGGCCGACGTCGCACTGCCCGTCGTGCGCGAGTTCATCAAGAAGATCAAGGTGCGGGCCAAGGGTGCCGAGGTGCACGGCGCGCTCAACCCGGCCCAGCAGGTCGTCAAGATCGTCAACGAGGAACTCGTCGGGATCCTCGGTGGCGAGACCCGGCGGTTGCAGTTCGCGAAGACCCCGCCGACGGTCATCATGCTCGCCGGTCTGCAGGGTGCCGGTAAGACCACCCTCGCGGGCAAGCTCGCGAAGTGGCTCAAGGCGCAGGGGCACACGCCCATGCTGGTCGCCTGCGACCTGCAGCGTCCCGGCGCGGTCACCCAGCTGCAGGTGGTCGGCGAGCGGGCCGGCGTGACGGTTTTTGCTCCCCACCCCGGCACGTCCGTCGGCGGCGGCGAGAACGAGCTCGGTGTCACGGCTGCCGACCCGATCGCCGTGGCCGAGCAGGGTATCGCCGAGGCGCGCACCAAGCAGTACGACGTGGTCATCGTCGACACCGCCGGTCGCCTCGGTATCGACCAGGAACTCATGGCGCAGGCCGCGGGCATCCGCGACGCCGTGCAGCCCGACGAGGTGCTCTTCGTCCTCGACGCGATGATCGGTCAGGACGCCGTGAGCACCGCCGAGGCGTTCCGCGAGGGCGTCGGCTTCACCGGCGTGGTACTCACCAAGCTCGACGGCGATGCCCGCGGTGGTGCCGCGCTCAGCGTCCGTGAGCTCACCGGCCAGCCGATCATGTTCGCGTCCACCGGTGAGAAGCTCGAGGACTTCGACGTCTTCCACCCCGAGCGCATGGCCAGCCGCATCCTCGGTATGGGCGACGTGCTCACCCTGATCGAGCAGGCCGAGCAGGTCTTCGACGCCGAGCAGGCCGAGGCCACCGCCAACAAGATCGGTTCCGGCGAGCTCACCCTCGAGGACTTCCTCGAGCAGATGATGGCCGTGCGCAAGATGGGGCCCATCGCCAACCTCCTCGGCATGCTGCCCGGGGCCGGGCAGATGAAGGACGCCCTCGCCAACGTCGACGAGAAGCAGCTCGACCGCATCCAGGCGATCATCCGCGGCATGACGCCGGAGGAGCGCGCCAACCCGAAGATCATCAACGGCTCGCGAAGGTTGCGTATCGCCAACGGTTCCGGCGTGAAGGTCTCCGACGTCAACCAGCTCGTCGACCGGTTCTTCGAGGCCCGGAAGATGATGACCGCGATGGCCGGCCAGATGGGCATGCCCGGTGCGCGCAGGAATCAGCGCAAGAAGGGCAAGAAGGGGAAGAAGGGCGGTCGCGGACCGACGCCGCCGAAGGTGCGGGGCGGTATGCCCGGCGGCTTCCCCGGTCTGCCGGGTGGCATGCCGGCCGGAATGCCCGACCTGTCGAAGATGCCGAAGGGGCTCGACGAGTTGCCTCCGGGTCTGGAGAACTTCGACCTGTCGAAGCTGAAGTTCCCCAAGAACTGAGCCGGGCCCGGGACGACGGTCCCGCGCCTGTGACAGGGCAACCGCGAGGCGTGCGCGGGGTCACCGGGTGCCGGTTTCGTCCTGGCTCGCGCGTCTGGCAGAATGGTTCGCTGTCGTCGCATCCGGTTACGTACCGCGCGGCGGTCACAGGTTGGTGGCAAAACCGGGCGTGCCAGAAGGGCGCGTCGTCCGAATTGCACGTGACACGCGCCTCGGCGCACCCCGAAGGAGAAACAGCAGTGGCTGTCAAGATCAAGCTCACCCGTCTCGGCAAGATCCGCAACCCGCAGTACCGCGTGGTCATCGCGGACTCGCGCACCCGTCGCAACGGCCGGGCGATCGAGACCATCGGCAAGTACCACCCGAAGGAAGAGCCCTCGCTGATCGAGATCGACTCGGAGCGTGCGCAGTACTGGCTGGCCGTCGGCGCGCAGCCGACCGAGCCGGTCCTCAACCTCCTCAAGATCACGGGTGACTGGCAGAAGTTCAAGGGTCTGCCGGGCGCCGAGGGCACCCTGAAGAAGGCGGAGGCCAAGCCGTCCAAGCTCGAGCTGTTCCAGGCTGCTCTCGCGCAGGCCGAGAACGAGCCGGCTGCCGAGGCCGTCACGCCCAAGAAGAAGAAGGCTGCCAAGGAAGAGTCCGCCGAGGCGTCCACCGAGGCCGAGTCCACCGAGGCCGCCGAGTAATGAGCGCCGTGGTCGCCGATGCCGTCGAGCATCTCGTTCGTGGAATCGTCGCCCATCCCGACGACGTCCGCGTCGACCTGATCGCGGGCCGTCGGGGCCGCACCGTCGAGGTGCACGTCAATCCCGACGACCTCGGCAAGGTCATCGGCCGGGGCGGTCGCACCGCGACCGCTCTGCGGACCCTCGTCACCGGAATCGGTGGCCGGGGTATCCGTGTCGACGTCGTCGACACCGACCGCTAGGCGAGCGTCGATGGAGCTCGTCGTGGGCCGTGTGGCCAAATCGCACGGCATTCGAGGCGAAGTCGTCGTCGAGGTTCGCACCGACGAACCCGAGGAACGCTTCGCCGTCGGCACGGTCCTGCGCGGCCGCAAGCCTCGCGACAAGCACCTGCACGAGTACACAGTGGAAGCCGCCCGGGAACACTCCGGGCGGCTTCTGCTGCGCCTGCAGGGCATCGACGGTCGCGACGCGGCCGACGCAGTGCGCGGGGTGCTGTTCGTCGTCGACAGCGCCGATCTGCCTCCGTCCGACGATCCGGACGAGTTCTACGACCACGAACTCGAAGGCTTGACGGTGCGGATCGTCGCCGGTCGCCCCGACGGCGGCACCGAGATCGGCACCGTCCGCGAGGTCCTGCACACCGCGGCAGGCGAACTGCTGTCGATCCGTCCTGCCGGGCAGGAGCGCGGAGAGCTGCTGATCCCGTTCGTCACCGAGATCGTGCCGACGGTGTCGGTCCGCGAGGGTGTCATCGAGATCGATCCGCCCGACGGTCTGCTCGACCCCGATTTCGGCGAACTCCCGTCCAAGAAGAAGTCGAGCGAGGGGAAGCAGTAGTCCGTGCGGCTCGACGTCGTCACCATCTTTCCCGAATATCTCGAACCTCTGCGCGTCGCGCTGCTCGGCAAAGCGATCGACAAGGGGTTGATCTCCGTCGGTGTGCACAACCTGCGCGACTGGACGCACGACGTGCACAAGGCCGTCGACGATTCGCCCTACGGCGGCGGACCGGGCATGGTCATGAAACCCACGGTGTGGGGGCCGGCGCTCGACGACGTGCTGGCAGGTCCCGACGGCGAGACCGATCCCGAGGTGCTGCTCGTCGTTCCGACCCCCGCCGGTCGCCGCTTCGATCAGGCCACCGCGCAACGCTGGTCGCAGGAGAAGCGGATCGTCTTCGCGTGCGGACGGTACGAAGGTATCGATCAGCGCGTGTTCGACGATGCCGCGCGGCGCGTGCGCGTCGAAGAGGTGAGCATCGGCGACTACGTCCTCATCGGCGGTGAGGTCGCCGTGCTCGTCATGGTCGAGGCGGTCGTCCGGCTGCTGCCCGGTGTGCTCGGCAATCAGCAGTCACACCAGGAGGATTCGTTCTCCGACGGGCTTCTCGAGGGCCCGAGCTACACCCGGCCGGCAGTGTGGCGCGATCTCGAGGTGCCGCCGGTGCTGATGTCCGGCGACCACGGCAAGGTCGCTCGCTGGCGCCACGAGCAGTCGCTGGAGCGCACCCGTGAGCGGCGCCCCGATCTGCTCCCGTCCGACGACTGACGCCGGATCGGTCCGCTCTCAGGGGCGATGGGCGGTTCCGAGGGTCGTCTCGACCGCCAGCGTGACCGTCTCGCGCGCGTGCTGCGCGCTGCCGTCGTCGGTCGCGTCGTAGAGCGCCGTGTCGGGCAGGAATCCCGTCTCGTACAAGGGATCCGACTCGTCGTAGGTGACGGCTTCCCGTGCGGCCACCACGACCACGAACCGGTGGTCGGCGCCGAGGAAACCCGTGGACAGATGGAGCCATTCACCGGCCAGGCAGCACATCCACCCCTGTTTCACGCCCAGATCGGTGGAGTCGCCGACGCCCTCGGGGAGCCCGAAGCTCTGGTCGTATCCGTCGACACCCTCGTCGGTGTACTCCGACAGGTGGCCGACGATCCGGGCAGCACTCTCCTCGCCCGACGCGCTGTCGCCGAGCAGATCGTCGTACCAGGTCAGCATGTCCGACGCCGTCGTGGTCGTGTTCCACCACCAGGACTCCGGGTCCGGGGGAGTCGTACCGGTCAGATCGTGCCGTTCCACGGCATGCTCGACGATCTCGGGACCGCCGTAGGCCTCCCACAGAACCGTCGCGGCGTTGTCGTCCGACGACCGCAGCATCGAACGGATCAATTCCCGGTCCTCGTCGGCGAGCGTCACCTCGCCCACCGCCTCGCGGTACAGGACCTCCTCGGCGATGAACAACTTCACCGTAGAGGCCGTCTCGAAGGGTTCGTCCGATCCGCCGACGACGCGGGTCCCGGATTCACGGTCGAGCACGGCGACGGTGAGGCGCGCTCCCCGGCTGTCGGCGAGCGCGACGGCGGCGTCGATCTGTCGGGGGAGTTCGGCCGTCGACAGCGAGACGTTGCGCTCGTCGAGACCGGCGTCCGCGATCGAGGCGAGGCCGAGCGCCTCGTGCGGGAGCGGATGGGGATCCATGGAATCGCAGCCGGATACGACCAGTGTGGCGGCCGTGCACAGCATCATCGCGCCCGATCGTGCGCGTCCGCGTGTGCGCTTCATGTCCGGTCCCTGCATTCCATTGTGCTGTGGACGATAGCGCCGGTCCACTCGGGATCCTGCAGGGACCCCATGCGGTCACGGGCGCGGGGCGCCCCGTGCGGTCACGGGCGCGGCCGGGGAAGGCAACTGTAGGGTCGTTCGACGTGACGACCCAACTCGACACCGTGAACCGGCGGATCGCCCAGGAACTCGACGTCCGCGAAGACCAGGTCGCTGCGGCCGTGGGTCTGCTCGACGGAGGTGCGACCGTGCCGTTCGTCGCGCGCTACCGCAAGGAGGCGACCGGCGGGCTCGACGACGCCCAGTTGCGCACCCTCGAGGAACGCCTCCGTTATCTGCGCGAACTCGACGAGCGCCGCACCGCGATCCTCGAGTCGATCGAGACGCAGGGCAAGCTCGACGACGCGCTGCGTGGCCAGATCATGCTCGCCGACACCAAGGCTCGGCTCGAGGACATCTACCTGCCGTTCAAGCCGAAGCGGCGTACCAAGGCGCAGATCGCCCGTGAGGCCGGTCACGAACCCGTCGCCGACGCGCTCATCGGTGATCCCACCACCGATCCCGCCGGGTACACGCCCGAGCAACTCGACGGTGCGCGCGCCATCCTCGTCGAGCGTTTCGCCGAGGACGCCGATCTCGTCGGCGAACTGCGTGAGGCGATGTGGACGCGCGGCAAGGTGACCTCCACCGTGCGTTCCGGCAAGGAGATCGACGGCGCGAAGTTCTCCGACTACTTCGAGTTCTCCGAGCCGTTCACCCAGCTCCCCTCGCACCGCATCCTCGCCCTCCTGCGCGGGGAGAAGGAGGAGGTGCTCTCGTTGTCGCTCGATCCCGAGGCCGACGAGACCGTCCCCGGCGAACGTAGCTACTACGAGGGACGGATCGCCACCCGTTTCGGCATCGCCCACGAGGGGCGCCCCGCCGACACGTGGCTCCTCGACACCGTCCGGTGGGCATGGCGTACCAAGCTGCAGATGTCGCTCGCACTCGACATCCGGATGCGGCTGCGGCAGTCCGCGGAAAAGGACGCGGTCGACGTGTTCGCCGCGAACCTCAAGGATCTGTTGTTCGCTGCCCCGGCCGGCACCCGCCCGACGATGGGCCTCGACCCCGGTTACCGCACCGGGACGAAGGTCGCGGTCGTCGACGCGACCGGCAAGGTCGTCGACCACACCACCATCTATCCGCATCAGCCCCACAACAAGCGCGACGAGGCCCTCGCGGTGCTCGCCGCGTTGGTCGCGCGGCACGGTGTCGAACTGATCGCGATCGGCAACGGCACGGCGTCGCGTGAGACCGACGCTCTCGCAACCGAACTCGTCTCCCTGGCGAAGGTGCCCGGGCTGACCAAGATCGTGGTGTCGGAGGCGGGAGCGTCCGTCTACTCGGCCTCGGAGTACGCCACCAAGGAGCTTCCGGACCTCGACGTGTCCATCCGCGGTGCGGTCTCCATCGCACGCCGCCTGCAGGACCCGCTCGCCGAACTCGTGAAGATCGACCCGAAGTCGATCGGTGTCGGCCAGTACCAGCACGACGTGTCCGAGACGATGCTCGCGCGGTCGCTCGGCGCGGTGGTCGAGGACGCGGTGAACGCCGTCGGCGTCGACGTCAACACCGCGTCGGTTCCGCTGCTGGCCCGCGTCTCCGGCATCACGGGTTCTCTGGCCGACAGCATCGTCGCCCACCGCGACCAGCACGGTCCGTTCCGTGCGCGGACCGCACTCAAGGACGTTCCGCGTCTCGGCCCCAAGGCCTTCGAGCAGTGCGCGGGCTTCCTGCGCATCCCCAGCGGCGACGATCCGCTCGACGCGTCCGCGGTGCACCCCGAGGCGTACCCCGTGGTGCGCCGGATCGCCGACCGGACCGGCAGCAGCGTCCGCGAACTCCTCGGCAACACCGCCACCCTGCGGAAGCTGCGGCCGGACGAATTCGCCGACGACCGCTTCGGTGTCCCGACCGTCACCGACATCATCTCCGAACTCGAGAAGCCCGGCCGCGACCCGCGTCCCGAGTTCAAGACCGCGACCTTCGCAGCCGGTGTCGAGAAGGTCGCCCACCTGAAGCCCGGCATGGTCCTCGAGGGCGTGGTCACCAATGTCGCGGCGTTCGGCGCGTTCGTCGACGTCGGAGTGCACCAGGACGGCCTCGTCCATGTCTCCGCGATGTCGCGCAGCTTCGTGAAGGATCCACACGACGTCGTCCGATCCGGCGAGGTCGTCAAGGTGAAGGTCCTCGAGGTCGACGTCGCCCGCCAACGCATCGGTCTGACACTGCGACTCGACGACGAGATCCCCGCGCCGGACGCCGAGAAATCCGGAGATCAGCCGCGCGGAGGTGCCCGGCGGTCAGCGAACCGGAGCGGGGGGAACCAGGGCAGCGGGCGGGGCCGGAACGGTCAGGGCAAGCGTGACCAGCAGGGCCGGGGCGGCGACCGCCGTTCGGCACCTGCCGCGTCCGGGTCGATGGCCGACGCGCTGCGACGCGCCGGTTTCGGCAACAACTGACCCGAATCACCGGGTCACTCCTGCAATGCTGTGGACATGAATCCACGGTGGCCGGGGTGATCCGGTGATGCTCGACTGGGTGCGGCGCGAGATCGTCGATCAGGGCCACCTGCCGCTGCTGGCCTTCTTGCTCGGCTTCGTGGCCGCGTTCGTCTTCATCCGGATCAGCGTGCGGTTGATCCGGGCACAGGTGCGCTGGTGGCCCGGCAACATCACCCCCGGTGGGCAGCACGTGCACCACGTGGTGTTCGGCGTCGTCACGATGGTGATCGCCGGCGGGGGACTGATCGCGATCTCCGAGGACTCGAACCGGGTCGCCGCCACGGTCCTCGCCGCGGTGTTCGGCATCGGCGCCGCACTGACCCTCGACGAGTTCGCGTTGATCTTCTATCTGAACGACGTGTACTGGGAAGAGCAGGGGCGGGTCTCCGTCGACGCCGTCTTCGTGGCGATCGCCGTGACCGGGATGTGGCTGCTCGGCCTGCGCCCGTTCGAACTGGGGGACGCCACGAACTTCGAGGACAGCGGTGACTGGGCCGAACGGGCCGGCCTCGTCGTGGCCGTGCTCGTGAACCTCCTCCTCGCCGCGATCGTCCTGGCGAAGGGCAAGATCTGGACCGGTCTGGTCGGGCTGTTCGTCGTTCCGCTCCTGTGGGTCGGGGCGATCCGGCTCTCCCGGCCGGGTGCCCCTTGGGCGCGTTGGCGGTACGGCGAGCGGTCGCGCCGGATGAGCCGGGCGCTCGAGCGCGAACGTCGAGTGCGACGTCCGGTGATCCGCGCCAAGATCTTCGTGCAGGACCTCGTCGCGGGGGCCCCGACGCTCGAGACCGTGCGGGGCAGTGTGGAGCACTCGCGTACCGCGACCGAGGCGGAACTGGACCGGCGGGTCCGTCCGGCCCCGCCGCCGATTTCTTCGATCGATGTTCCGTCTGGCACAATGGACGGGTTGCCCCGTTCGGGCACGCCTACCTGACCTGGGCACGAACCGGTCGAGCCCGCCACACGGCGGTCGCCGCCAGGTTCCTCTGCTCGAGCGAACAAGAGGATGAACAACCGATGAACACCCTGGACTTTCTGGACGCCAAGTCGCTGCGCAACGACATCCCGGACTTCCGTCCCGGCGACACTCTCGATGTGCACGTCAAGGTCATCGAGGGCAGCAAGGAGCGCGTGCAGGTCTTCAAGGGCGTCGTGATCCGGCGTCAGGGCGGCGGTGTCCGCGAGACCTTCACCGTCCGCAAGGTTTCCTTCGGCGTGGGCGTGGAGCGCACCTTCCCGGTGCACAGCCCCAACCTCGCCAAGATCGACGTGCTGACCCGTGGCGACGTCCGCCGTGCGAAGCTCTACTACCTGCGTGAGCTGCGCGGCAAGGCTGCCAAGATCAAGGAGAAGCGCTGATCTTCGGCCGCCGAGAAGCCCTTCGGGCTGCTCGGCGCGGCTCTCGAGCCACCCGATAGAGCATCCGACGACCCGGTCGGGACCCATGTCCCGGCCGGGTCGTCGTCTTTGCGGGGATGGTCCGTTACCGGGCGGCGGGGTCGACGGTCGTCCTCGGAGGTCCGCCCTGCGGCAGACGCTAGTCTGTCGAGGTGGCAGATTCCCCGCACGATCCGGCCGGACCGGACGTGAACCGCAACGACGTTCGAGGTTCGGCTCGGAGCGATCGAGCCGACGGTGCACACCACCGGCGCGAGGACCCCGCAGCGAACGACACCGCCCCGAAGGCGAAGAAACAGAAGTCCTTCTGGCGCGAGTTGCCGATCCTCATCGTCGTCGCTCTGGCCCTGAGCTTCCTGCTGCAGACCTTCGTGGCGAGGGTCTACCTCATTCCGTCCGAATCGATGGAGCCGACACTGCACGGCTGCCCGGGCTGCACCGGCGACCGCATCGTCGTCGAGAAGGTGGGATACCGCTTCACCGATCCCCGGCCCGGCGACGTCATCGTCTTCGAAGGACCCGACTCGTGGTCGTCGGGCTACGTGTCCACTCGTTCCGAC
Organism: Rhodococcus gordoniae; assembly: GCF_001646655.1. Classification (GTDB taxonomy): domain Bacteria; phylum Actinomycetota; class Actinomycetes; order Mycobacteriales; family Mycobacteriaceae; genus Rhodococcus; species Rhodococcus gordoniae. Next base: position 143,219 of record NZ_LPZN01000013.1, read on the forward strand.
AACGTCGTCGTGCGGGGACTGGAGGAAATCGGCTCCCTCGTGGGTGTCGTGCCCCCGGACGAGAACGATCTCGTCAAGCGCGTGATCGCGGTCGGTGGTCAGACGGTGGAGTGCTGCGACGACCAGGGTCGCGTCCTGGTCGACGGGGTGCCGCTCGACGAGCCGTACGTGACCATGGACTTCCCGTTCACACCGGGTGTCGTCACGTGCGAGACCGAGGTGCCTTCCGGGCGGTGCTTCGGACCCGTCACGGTTCCCGACGGGCACGTCTGGGTGATGGGCGACAACCGGAGCAACTCCGCCGACTCCCGTTACCACGTGGGCGACGAGCATCAGGGCGCCATCCCGCTCGAGAACGTCATCGGAAAAGCCCGCTTCATCGTGCTGCCTCCCGGCCGATGGGGCCTGATCGAATCACCGGAGATCCTGCCCTCGTGACTGCTTGGCCACCTCGCCCTGTGATCCGCCGATCCTCGGGACTGCGCACGATGGAGTCCGCGCTCGTGCGCTGCGGTCTCGGTCCGGTCGCGGGGGTCGACGAAGCCGGCCGCGGGGCCTGCGCGGGTCCGCTCGTCGTGGCCGCCTGTGTGCTCGGCGATCGGCCGCACGCCGCCCTCGACCGGCTCGACGACTCCAAGAAGCTCACCGAACGCACACGCGAGGAGCTGTACTCGGTCATCGTGCGACGCGCACCGGCGTGGAGCGTCGTGGTGATCCCGGCGACGGAGGTCGACGCGATCGGCATCCACGTCGCGAACATCGAGGGCATGCGACGGGCGGTCGCAGGCCTGTCGACTCCACCCGGTTACGTGCTCACCGACGGCTTCCGGGTGCCCGGACTGCCCGCTCCGTCCCTGCCGGTCATCGGGGGCGACGCGGCGGCCGCGTGTATCGCGGCGGCCAGCGTCCTGGCGAAGGTCACCCGAGACCGCATGATGGTCGAACTCGACCGCGAGGTACCGGAGTACGGCTTCGCGATACACAAGGGCTACAGCACACCGACGCACATGGCGGCGTTGGCCGAGCACGGCCCGTCGCCGCATCACCGGCGGTCGTGGGCCAATGTGCGCTCGGTGTGCGGAGTGCCCGCGGTGCGTCGCCGGTTGTTCGCCGATGACCCGGGTCGTCGCCCGTACACCGACGATGTCGGGCGTCGATTGTTCACGGACGAGGCGGATGCGGGATGATTGCAGGACACACCAGAGTGGGAGGACACCGAGACCGATGAGTGCCGAGGATCTCGAGAAGTATGAAACCGAGATGGAACTCTCGCTGTACAGGGAGTACCGGGACATCGTCGGTCAGTTCGCGTACGTCGTGGAGACCGAGCGCCGGTTCTACCTGGCGAACGCGGTCGAGTTGCTGCCGCACAACGCCAACGGCGAGGTGTACTTCGAAGTGCGCATGTCCGACGCCTGGGTGTGGGACATGTACCGTCCCGCACGCTTCGTCAAGCACGTCCGCGTGATCACGTTCAAGGACGTCAACATCGAAGAGCTCGACAAGCCCGAACTGAGACTGCCCGACAAGCTGGGCTGACGATCACGGGGATGGACCCGCGCCGAGCGGCCGCATCCTAACGGGGACGCCGGCACCGAGCGGTTCCCCACGACGTTCCGACTGCGGTTGTCCACAGGCACCGCACTCGTCCACAGATCCCGCGATCGCGCACTCGGCGGCCGAATCCGCGGACCCCGGTACTCCACAGTGAGGGTATGCAGGGGAGAAACAGGACAGGGCACAACCGGGATCTGGGCGCGCGAGGTGAGGATCTCGCCACGGAATACCTCGAATCGACCGGCATGGTCGTCCTCGAACGGAACTGGCGCAGCCGTTACGGCGAACTCGATCTGATCGTGCAGGACGGAGCGACCGTCGTCTTCGTCGAGGTCAAGACCCGCACGGGTACCGGTTACGGCACCCCGGCCGAAGCGGTGACGCCGGCGAAGGCCGAACGTATCCGCCGCCTCGCCGGACTGTGGCTGTCGGAACAGACGCACCGCTGGTCGCATATCCGGGTCGACGTGGTGACCGTGCTGCTCGCGCGGGGCCGTGCGCCCGAGATCACCCACCGCAAGCAGGTCCTCTGATGGCGCTCGGGCGCGCCTGGTCGGTTGCGGTCTCCGGGATCGACGGACAGGTCGTCGAGATCGAAGCAGACATCGGGCGAGGTCTGCCCGGTGTGACGATGGTCGGGTTGCCCGACACCGCGCTTCAGGAATCGCGCGACCGGGTGCGCGCCGCCGTGTCGAACTCCGGGGCCGCGTGGCCGGATTCGAAGGTCGTCCTCGCGTTGTCGCCGGCCACCCTGCCGAAGGTCGGCAGTGTCTACGATCTCGGGCTGGCCTGCGCGGTGCTCGACGCCGCGGATGTCGTGCCGGCCGAGGCCGTCTCCCGGACGGTGCTGCTCGGCGAGCTCGCGCTCGACGGCCGGGTCCGCCCGGTGCGCGGTGTGCTGCCCGCCGTGCTCACGGCGAAGAGGCACGGCTGGTCGCGCGTGGTGGTGCCGGCCGCGACGATGACCGAAGCGGCGCTCGTGGACGGCATCGACGTCTACGGCGCCGAGACGCTGCGCGAGCTGGTGCTGTGGCTCCAGGGAGACGGTCCGCTCGAACGACCCGATCCGCGTGCCCTTCCGCCACGTGCGGTGCGCGGCGACCTCAGCGAAGTGGTCGGCCAGCACGAGGCGCGCCGCGCGATCGAGGTCGCCGCGGCCGGGGCGCATCACCTGATGCTGACCGGTCCTCCCGGGATCGGGAAGACGATGCTCGCACAGCGTCTTCCGGGGATACTGCCGGACCTGAGCGAGAGTCACGCCCTCGAAGTGACGGCGATCCATTCGGTGGCGGGCACCCTCACCAGCGATCGCCCTCTGGTGACCGAACCACCGTTCATCGCACCGCATCACACGGCGTCGGTGAGTTCCCTGATCGGAGGAGGAACGGGAATGGCGAAACCCGGCGCGGTGAGCCGGGCGCACCGCGGCGTGCTCTTCCTCGACGAGGTCGCCGAGATGGGAACGAAGATCCTCGAAGCGCTGCGGACACCGCTCGAGGACGGGGAGGTGCGCATCGCCCGCCGGGACGGCGTCGCCCGATATCCGGCCCGGTTCCAGCTGATCCTCGCGGCCAATCCTTGTCCGTGCGCACCTCCACGCGATGCCGACTGCGTGTGTGCGCCGACCGCGCGCCGCCGCTATCTCGGACGCCTGTCCGGCCCCCTCCTCGACCGCGTCGACCTGCGCGTCCGGATGCAGGCCGTCGCGACGAGCGCACTGATGGGGGAGACCGGCGAGAGCACCGGCGAGGTGCGGGCGCGGGTCGCCCGGGCGAGAGCCGCAGCGGGTGAGCGGTGGGCCGAATACGGCTGGGCCACCAACGCCGAGGTTCCCGGTCCGGCCCTGCGCCAGAAGTTCCGGCTCCCGCGTGCCGCCCTCGAACCGGTCGAATGGGCGCTGCGCAAGGGCGCGATCACCGCCCGCGGCGCGGATCGGGCACTGCGGGTCGCGTGGACACTGAGCGACCTCGAGGGTTCGGATTCGCCGTCGGCGACGCATGTCGCCGCCGCACTCGACTTCCGGGATCGAGGTGTCGCGTGAACGAGAAGCCGGACGAACGCCGCTTGGCCTGGGCGTATCTGTCCACCGTCGCGCAGGGTGCGTCGCGGTCGTTGTCGGCGGCGGTCGATGCCCGGGGAGTGGTCGAGGTGGCGGCCTCGATCCGCTCGGGTTCGACCCGCGACGAGCTCTCGGCGCGGTACTCGGTTCGGGCGCATCTCGCTACCGCGGCCCGGGATCTCGAGCGTCTGGGGCGGGCCGGAGGGCGGCTGGTGACGCCGGACGACGACGAATGGCCCGCGTGGCAGATGCTCGGCTTCGGCACCCTCGACACCGCGACCGACGCCGAGGGGCCACCCCTCGCACTGTGGGTATGGGGGAGCCGGCGGCTCGACGAACTGGCCGAACGCGCGATCGGCGTCGTCGGAACCCGCGCCGCGAGTGGTTACGGTGAACACGTCACCGCGGAGATCGCCGGGGATCTCGCCGCCGACGGGTGGACGGTCGTATCCGGAGCCGCGTTCGGCGTCGACGCGGCCGCACATCGCGCGGCGCTCGGGGTGGGCGGCACCACCGTCGCGATCCTGGCGTGCGGTGTCGACCGGGCGTATCCGGCGGCACATACGACGATGTTGCGGCAGATCTCCGAGTCCGGACTGGTGGTCAGCGAGTATCCGCCGGGGGTGAGCCCCGCTCGGTACCGGTTCCTGGCCCGGAACCGGCTGATCGCGGCCCTGTCGGCCGGCACCGTGGTCGTCGAAGCGGGGTGGCGCAGTGGTGCGCGCAACACCGCGGCGTGGGCGAGACGACTCGGCCGACCGGTCATGGCGGTGCCCGGACCGGTCACCTCGGCGGCCTCACAGGGATGTCACCGCATGATCAGGGAAGGAGAAGCCCGCCTGGTGGGCGTGGCGCGCGACGTCGTCGAGGAGTGCGGTCCGCTGATGGCGGGCGGGGACGACGACCGCGACGGCCTGTTCCGCCGCGAGCTGGACGGACTGTCGGGCGACATGGCACTGGTCTACGAGGCGCTTCCGGCGTCGAACGTCAGTGATCCGGCGATGGTGGCCGAGTCGGCGGGGCTGCCGATCGAGCGGGTGCGGGCAGCACTGCCCCTGCTCGAACTCGACGGACTGGTGGAGACCACGGACGGAGGATGGCGGCGGACGTGACCGGTGCCCCGAGCGTCGATCACTCGGTCGAGGTGCCCGCCGTCGGCTCGTCGTCGACGTACCAGGCGCGGTCGTCGCGGTTCCACTTCACCGCGCCGCGATGTGCCTTGCGGAACTCCTTGAGGACTGCCCGGTCGATCGACGGGTGGCCGTTGTCGTTGACGTAGATCCAGTCGGAGCCGAACTTGGCGTCGATCGCGTCGACCATGTCGGTCTGGGTGACCCTGCGTTCGGTGGTGATGATGTCGGTCATCCAGGTGGCGATGTCGGCCGCGGTGGTGCTCATGTTCTCGAGCCTAGAGCGTCGCCGATCGTGACGTCCCCGCCGCACCCCGCCACAGAGTACGGTGGCGCAGTAATAGGTAACCCTAATTTGGAGGTCCGGTGGCTCGGAAAGCGCCCGCATCGACGACACTCACGGTCCTGCGGACCGAGACGATCGGCGAGCATTTCGTTCGTGTCGTGCTCGGTGGGGACGGATTCGGCGAGTTCCCCGCCCGCCCGGAGACCGACAGTTACGTGAAGATCGAGTTGGCGGCAGGGGACGAGACCGTCGTCCGCACCTATACCGTCCGGCGCGTCGACCCCGACGCCCGGGAGATCTGGATCGACTTCGTCGTTCACGGCGACGAGGGTGTCGCGGGACCGTGGGCTCGCTCGGTGCAGCCGGGCACGCAGGTCGTGGTGCGGGGTCCCGGCGCGGGTTACCGGCCCGATCGCTCCGCCGACTTCCATCTGCTCGCCGGCGACGAGACCGCGATCCCCGCGATCGCGGTTGCGCTCGAGGATCTTCCGGCCGATGCGAGGGGAGCGGTCTTCCTGGAGGTCATCGGGCCCGGCGACGAACTGAAACTCGATGCCCCGGCGGGGGTGGACGTCACGTGGCTCCATCGCGGTGTCGCGGCCGGTGACGCCGGTGCCGACCTGATCGACGGCAACTCGCCGCTCGTCGCCGCGGTGAAGACCTTGCCCTGGCCGGGCGGCGACGTGCAGGTCTTCGTGCACGGTGAGGCCGAGGCCGTCATGAAGCACATCCGGCCGTACCTGCGGAAGGAACGGGCCGTACCGCCGGCACGCGCGTCGATCTCGGGGTACTGGCGTCGCGGACGCACCGAGGAGGGCTTCCGCGTGTGGAAGAGCGAACTGGCGGCCGTCGAGAGCAACTGACGGCCGGCGGTTCGCGTCAGCTCGAGGACTCGCGCGCCGGCACCGCGGCCGAGTCACGCGCCAGTACCGCAGCGGAGGCAAGCGCGAGTCCCGAGCAGATCACGATGGCGACGGCCATCGGGATACCGGTGCCTTCGCCGCCGAGCCCGACGAGGGGGGAGACCACGGCGGCGAGACCGAACTGGGAGGCACCGATCACGGCGGAGCCCGTACCGGCCGCCTTCGGGACCTGCGACTGGGCCAGCGCGGTGGCGTTGCCCAGCGTCAGGCCCATCATGCTGATCGCGACGAACAGCAGCGGCAGGATCAGCGCCGCGACGTAGCCGACGACGACCATCGTCAGCAGCAGCAGGGCGCCCGCCGTGAACATGGTGGTCACACCGAAGAGCAGCAGTGTCCGCACCTCGAACCGGCCGATGAGGCGGGTGTTGACGGCGTTGGCCAGCACGAGACCGGCCGAGTTCACGGCGAAGACCATCGAGAACTGGCCGGGGCTCAGACCGAGGATGTTCTGCGTGACGAACGGTGACGCCGAGATGTACGAGAACATCGCGCCGAAGCCCAGGGCCATGGCGGCGGCGTAACCCACGAAGCGTCGCTGCCGGAGGACGTACCCGAAGTTGCCGGCCATCGTCTTCAGGCCGCCGCTGTGCCGTTTCTCCGGCGGAAGGGTCTCCGGGACGAACGCGAAGGCGCCGGCGGCCATCAGGACTGCCAGGCCCGTGAGCACCCAGAAGATGCCGCGCCACCCGATCGGATCCAGCAGCACCCCGCCGAGAAGCGGCGCGGCGACGGGTGCGATGCCGCCGATGATCATCATCAGGCTGAACAACTTCGCCGCCTGATTGCCCCGGGCCCGGTCGGCGATCACCGCGCGGGCGAGAACGATGCCGGTGCCGCCGCTGAATCCCTGGATGAGACGCGCCGCGATCAGAATCTCGACGGTGGGCGCCATCGCGCAGATCGCGCTGCTGACCGCGAGGACGATCGTGCCTGCGAGGATCAGCCGTCGCCGGCCCCAGCCGTCCGAGAGCGGACCGACGAGCAACTGACCGAGTCCGAGCCCCGCCATGAAGGTCGTGAGGGTGAGCTGAACGCCGACGGTCGAACTGCCCAGGCTCTCCGCCATGACGGGAAGTCCCGGAAGGTACATGTCCGTGGCGAGCGGCGCGATGGCCGACAGCAACGCCAGGGCGCACAACATCGGTACCGGGATCGTTTTGTTCACGAAAGCACCTTAGTCGGCGCGGGTCGTTGCACCCGGAGCCGTCGTGCCGCACGGTGGACGCATGCGAGGTGACAGTTCCGACATGCTCCCGGCGACACTGGCCGTGCATCTCGACGACTTCGTCGACCATCTCCGCTTCGAAGGCAACCGCTCGGAACACACGATCCGCGCCTATCGGACCGATATCCGCTCGCTTCTGCAGCACCTCGCCGACCGGCACCCGGAGGCGCGCATCACCGACCTCGACCTCGATCTGCTGCGCTCGTGGCTCGCCGGGATGGTGACAGGGGGCGCGGCGCGCGCCACGCTCGCGCGGCGCACGTCGTCGGCACGCGTCTTCACCGCATGGCTCGAGCGCACCCGGCGTCTCGACACCGACCCGGCGACGCGCCTCGTCTCGCCGCGCCCGCACCGGTCGCTGCCCGCGGTACTCCGCGACGATCAGGCGCTGGAGATCATGGAGGCCGCGAAATCCGGTGCGCGCGAACTCGATCCTGTCGCCCTGCGGGATCGCCTGATCGTCGAGCTGCTCTACGCGACCGGAATCCGGGTCGGGGAACTCTGCGCTGTCGACATCGACGATGTGGACGCCGAGCGCCGAGTCGTCCGGGTCCTCGGCAAGGGCGACAAGGAACGGATCGTCCCCTACGGAGCTCCCGCGGCGGATGCGATCGACGCGTGGCTGCGTCACGGACGCCCGCACCTCGTGCACCCGTCGTCGGGTGCGGCGCTGCTGCTGGGCAAACGTGGCGGGCGGATAGATCAGCGGCAGGTCCGGTCCGTGGTGCACGAGGCCGTCTCGTCGGTGCCCGGCGCACCCGATCTCGCGCCGCACGGCCTGCGGCACAGCGCTGCCACGCACCTGCTCGAAGGGGGAGCGGACCTGCGCGTGGTCCAGGAGGTGCTGGGACATTCGAGTCTGGCCACCACGCAGCTCTACACACACGTCTCGGTGGCCCGCCTGCGCGCCGCGCACGATCAGGCCCATCCCCGCGCCTGATCGGCTGCCGACGAACCCTCCCGGTTTGATAGCGTGCGCCGGCACCATCGAATCGGGGGAACAGATGAGACGCAACGATCCGAGTCCTGCCGTGCCCGCCTGGCTGCAGGACCCACCGGAATCCGAGACCGACTCCGCGCGTCGCGGCTTCCGCCGCGCGGGCCGGGGCGCCGAGGCATCCGGCCCTTCGGCTCCGCCCGGCGACGGTGCGTCCGCTCCGGTTCCCTCCGCTCCGCTCGGGATGACGGCATCCGTACCGCTCGGCATGGCGCTGCGGCCCCGGATCACCACGGACGAGAGTTCCGTGCAGGAAGTGTCGGAGCCGGTGGCCGCACCGGCCCCCGCATGCCCGGAATCCGCCGAGACGATCCTGGGCGAGGCGGCCGAACGCGAGTCGGTTTCCGATCCCGCGTCGGTGGAACCGGAATCCGTTTCCGCCGATCCGGCAGCCGAGGGGGTGGCGTCAGGGCCCGGAACCGGGGAGCCGGCACCGGAGGTGCCGGTCCGGGAGACCGCAGAGCCCGACCCCGTGTCCGTCGGTCCTCGTCCGGTGCCGATGCTCGATCCCGTCTCACCGCCGACGGACACCGCGGCCGACGACTCGCAGTACGCGGCGCAGCACTTCGACCATCGACCGTCGAACATCGACCTCGCGTCGGGAGTGCTCGTCCGCCGGTCGCGACGTCCGTCGGGGCGGTGGCGGGAGAGTGTCGGCAGACTCACCGGGGGCAGACTCGACGGCGGAAGCAGCGAGCGCCGCGAGGAACTCGTCGCCCGCATCCGCCAGCCGATTCCGGGCGACTACCGGATCGCGGTGCTGTCCTTGAAAGGTGGGGTGGGAAAGACCACCACCACCGTCGGGCTGGGATCGACGTTCGCCTCGTTGCGTGGCGACTGCGTCATCGCCGTCGATGCGAATCCGGACTTCGGCACCCTCGCCCAACGGATTCCGCAGCAGACCACGTCGACGGTGCGGGATCTGCTCGCGAACGCGTCGGGGATCCGCCGGTACTCGGATGTGCGCGCCTACACCTCGCAGGCGCCGAGCCGACTCGAAGTGCTTGCGAGCGAACGTGATCCCGCTGCGTCGGAAGCGTTCAGCGAGGAGGACTACCGCCGCGTCGTCGACATCCTGCAGGTCTACTACAACGTCATCGTCACCGATTGCGGAACCGGGATCATGCACTCGGTCATGCGCGGAGTGCTGGACCTGGCGAACACCCTCGTGCTCGTCGCATCGCCGGCGGTCGACGCGGCGCGCAGTGCTGCCGCGACACTCGACTGGCTACAGGCGCACGGCTTCTCCGCGCTGGTCGAACGGACGGTCGTGGTCGTCAGTTCTCCCCGGCCGGGTTCGGCGAGCATCGACATGGACGCGTTGACCGCGCACTTCCTCGCTCGCTGCCGCGCGGTGAAGGTGATTCCGTTCGACGAGCATCTTGCCGAGGGCGCCGAGATCGATCTCGATCGGCTCCGGCCCGCGACCCGGACCGCGTTCGTCGAATTGGCCGCGATGGTCGCCGACGACTTCCCCGCCCTCTCGGGCCGGCACGCGGTGCACCAGCCGGGTCGGCGCACGGGGCACTGACCGTCTCATACGGGCAGCAGCCGGATCACCGGACGCTGCACGAGGGGGAGCGGATCGAGGTAGTCGGCGCGTCCGCGGCGCAGCCCCCAGTGCAGACATGCGGGGGAGACGCATCCTTCGTGGCCGGCGGCGACGGCGCCGATGGGATCGCCTCTCGTCACCCGGCGACCGGCGGTGACCGAGGCGTCGACGGGTTCGTAGGTGGTGCGCAGACCGCCCTCGTGATCGATGGAGACCACGGGCTTGCCCGCCACGGTGCCGGCGAACGCGACGACGCCGTCACCGGCGGCCACGACGGTCTGTCCCGCGTGTGCGTCGAGGTCGACGCCGCGGTGTCCGGGGAGCCAGTTCTGCTCGGGAAGATCGAACTGTCTGCTCACCGCGGGACGCGGATCGAGCGGCCAGACGAACCGTCCGGGGTCGGCGGAGGCGGTGCCCGGGACGACGACGGGTGCGGCGAGCGCACCGAGCGGGACGAGCGCGGCGATCGCGACGGGGAGCATCCGCAGGGGAGCGGCAAGGGCCATGTCGCCAGCCTCGTGAATCGGAGTCCTCCGCACCAGTAGGTCGTCGCGATCTGGGGACAACCCGGATCTCTCCACAGCCTCGGTGCCTCCCGGTTAGGGATCCGCGCCCGCTCCGCGTACACTTGTCGGGCGGTCTGTATACGCAGATCGACTTCGCGCGTCCGCGCATCGGTACCGACCCGTTTTCTCCGGGCCGCACCGGAAATGACCGTCGCCGGTCCCGCAAGGGTTCGACGGGCATGTGGACGCCAGGGCGGAGATCGCAAGATCCACCGCGGAAACCGACACGAAAGAGAGAAACAGGCATGCCTGTTGTGACTATGCGGCAGCTGCTCGACAGCGGCGCCCACTTCGGACACCAGACCCGTCGCTGGAACCCGAAGATGAAGCGGTTCATCTTCACCGACCGCAACGGCATCTACATCATCGACCTGCAGCAGACCCTGACGTACATCGACAAGGCGTACGAGTTCGTCAAGGAGACCGTCGCCCACGGTGGAACCGTGCTGTTCGTCGGCACCAAGAAGCAGGCGCAGGAATCCATCGCCGAAGAGGCCACCCGCGTGGGCATGCCCTACGTGAACCAGCGCTGGCTCGGCGGCATGCTCACCAACTTCTCGACCGTCCACAAGCGCCTGCAGCGCCTGAAGGAGCTCGAGTCGATGGAGCAGACCGGCGGCTTCGAGGGACGCACCAAGAAGGAAATCCTCATGCTCACGCGTGAGAAGAACAAGCTGGAGCGCACCCTCGGCGGCATCCGCGACATGGCGAAGGTTCCGTCGGCGATCTGGGTCGTCGACACCAACAAGGAGCACATCGCCGTCGGTGAGGCCCGCAAGCTGAACATCCCGGTCATCGCAATCCTCGACACCAACTGCGATCCGGACCTCGTCGACTACCCGATCCCGGGTAACGACGACGCGATCCGCTCCGCGGCGCTGCTGACCAAGGTCGTCGCTTCCGCAGTCGCCGAGGGCCTGCAGGCCCGCGCCGGCAAGAGCGGCGACGCCGAGGCCAAGCCCGAGGCCGGCGCCGAGCCGCTCGCCGAGTGGGAGCAGGAACTGCTCGCGCAGGCCACCCCCGCCGCAGACGCCGAGGCGCCCGCAGCGGACGCAGCCCCCGCCGCAGACGCAGCCCCCGAGGCCTGATTCGTTGCCCGGCCCCGACCGCTCGATCGAAAGATCATGGTCGGGGCCGTCGCATCGCAGCCCGAGCCCGTCCGGGTGCCGAGGCTGCGCCCAGAGACTTTTCCACCACAGACACAGGAGGCTCGCTTCCATGGCGAACTACACCGCCGCCGACGTCAAGCGTCTCCGTGAGCTCACCGGCTCCGGAATGCTGGACTGCAAGAACGCGCTCGCCGACAACGACGGCGACTTCGACAAGGCCGTCGAGCAGCTGCGCATCAAGGGTGCCAAGGACGTGGGCAAGCGCGCCGAGCGCTCCACCGCCGAGGGCCTCGTCGTCGCCAAGGACGGCGTTCTGGTCGAGCTGAACTCCGAGACCGACTTCGTCGCCAAGAACGACGAGTTCCAGGCTCTCGCCGACAAGGTCGTCACCGCTGCCGCGCAGGCCCGCTCGAACGACGTCGAGGCACTCAAGGCCGTCGAGGCCGACGGCAAGACCGTCGACACCCTCGTCCAGGAGCTGTCCGCGAAGATCGGCGAGAAGCTCGAACTGCGTCGCGTCGCGGCGTTCGAGGGCCAGACCGCCGTCTACCTGCACAAGCGTGCTTCGGACCTGCCGCCGTCGGTCGGCGTGCTCGTCGAGTACACCGGTGAGGGCGACGCTGCTGCCGAGGCCGCTCGCGGTGCCGCGATGCAGATCGCCGCGTTGAAGGCCAAGTACGTCAGCCGCGACGAGGTTCCCGAGGAGGTCGTCGCCAACGAGCGTCGTATCGCCGAGGAGACCGCCAAGGCCGAGGGCAAGCCGGAGCAGGCCCTGCCGAAGATCGTCGAAGGCCGTGTCAACGGTTACTTCAAGGACGTCGTCCTGCTCGAGCAGGCGTCCGTGACGGACTCGAAGAAGACCGTCAAGGCGATCCTCGACGAGGCCGGTGCGACCGTCACCCGCTTCGTGCGTTTCGAGGTCGGCGCCAGCTAGTTCTTCCACTCCTCGACCCCGTCGGTTCACAACCGGCGGGGTCGAGGTGTGTCGAGCCATGCCGCCTCGGGCCCGGAGGCGCCCGCGCGTGTCGCGCGGTGACAGGTGTGGCGTGTCGATCCGCCCGATCTCGGTTCCCCAGGGTGGATGAGGCAGGATGGTAAGGGCCGATTCATGTGCAACCAGAGGAGAGTCATGTCCGACCACGCCCACGATCGGCCCGGATTCCGCCGGGTACTGCTCAAGCTCGGCGGCGAGATGTTCGGCGGTGGCAAGGTCGGACTCGACCCGGATGTGGTGACGACGGTGGCCCAGCAGATCGCAGAGGTCGTGCGCGGGGGCGCCGAGGTCGCGGTGGTGATCGGTGGCGGCAACTTCTTCCGCGGCGCCGAACTTCAGCAGCGTGGTCTCGAGCGTGCGCGGTCCGATTACATGGGCATGCTCGGCACGGTCATGAATTCTCTTGCGCTGCAGGACTTCCTGGAGAAGGAAGGCATCGATACCCGCGTGCAGACGGCGATCACGATGGGGCAGGTCGCGGAGCCTTACCTGCCGCTGCGTGCGCGCCGGCACCTCGAGAAGGGGCGCGTGGTCATCTTCGGTGCAGGCATGGGTATGCCGTACTTCTCCACCGACACCACCGCCGCGCAGCGTGCCCTCGAGATCGGCGCCGAGGTCGTCCTCATGGCGAAGGCCGTGGACGGCGTCTACTCCGACGACCCGCGCACCAACCCCGATGCGGTGTTGTTCGAGGAGATCACCCATCGCGAGGTCATCGAACAGGGCCTCAAGGTCGCCGACGCGACCGCCTTCAGCCTGTGCATGGACAACGCCATGCCGATCATGGTCTTCAATCTGCTGACCAAGGGCAATATCGCTCGAGCCATCGCCGGTGAGAAGATCGGAACACTCGTACGGTCATGAACGGACAACGGAACATGGAGGAACTGCCGTGATCGATGAAGCCCTCTTCGAAGCCGAAGAGAAGATGGAGAAAGCCGTCACGGTGGCCCGGGACGATCTGGCCGGCATTCGGACCGGTCGGGCGAACCCGGGCATGTTCAACCGCATCGTCGTCGACTACTACGGTGCTCCCACGCCGATCACGCAGATCGCCAGCATCAATGTTCCCGAAGCGCGCATGGTCATCGTCAAGCCGTACGAGGCCTCGCAGCTGAACGCGATCGAGACCGCGATCCGCAACTCCGATCTCGGGGTCAACCCCTCCAACGACGGCAACATCATCCGCATCTCGGTCCCGCAGCTCACCGAGGAGCGTCGCCGCGAACTCGTCAAGCAGGCCAGAGCCAAGGGCGAGGACGCCAAGGTGGCGGTGCGCAACGTCCGCCGCAAGGCGATGGAGGAACTCGGCCGCATACAGAAGGACGGCGAAGCCGGTGAGGACGACGTGAACCGTGCCGAGAAGGAGCTCGACAAGACGACCGCGAAGTACGTCGGTCAGATCGACGAGTTGATGAAGCACAAGGAAGCCGAACTGATGGAGGTCTGACAGTGGGCCGAGCCGACGGGTCCTCCGACCCGCAGCTTCCACTCGGTGCCGGAGCCGACTCCGGTGCCACCCCTGCAGACCCGGCACCGGCGACCGACCCCGGGTCGGAGCCGGTCGAGAAGCCGTCGCGGGCCGGACGTGACCTTCCCGCCGCCTTCGCGGTCGGCGGTGGTCTGGGTGCGCTCGTCATCGGGATCCTGCTGTTCGCCCCGACGGCCTGGCTCGCGGTGGTCGCGGCCGCGATCGGTATCGCGACCTGGGAGGTCACCAAGCGTCTGCGCGAGGCGGACGTGCTCGTCCCCAGACTGCCGTTGCTGGCCGGTGGCCAGGCGATGATCTGGCTCGGGTGGCCGTACGGCACAACGGGTGTGCTGGGCGCGTTCGCGGGCACGGTCGTGGTGACGATGCTGTGGCGCCTGTTCGATCACGGCCTCGTCGCGCAGCCACGCAACTACCTGCGCGACACCGCGGTTGCGGTCTTCGTCGCCGCCTGGCTGCCGCTGCTCGCGTCCTTCGCGACCCTCATGGTCCTCCAGGATCAGGGCGCCCAGCGTGTGTTCTGCCTGATGCTCGTGTGCGTCGCGTCGGACATCGGTGGTTACGCGGCCGGCGTGCTGTTCGGCAAGCACCCGATGGTGCCCGCGATCAGCCCGAAGAAGTCCTGGGAGGGATTCGGCGGGTCGCTCGCGGCGTGTATCGCCACCGGCGTCCTCACCGTCGTCTTCCTGCTGGACGGACCGTGGTGGGTCGGTGTACTGCTCGGTGCGGTGCTCGCCCTTACGGCCACAGCCGGCGACCTGATCGAGTCGCAGGTCAAACGCGATCTCGGAATCAAGGACATGGGCACCCTGCTGCCCGGCCACGGCGGCATCATGGACCGGCTCGACTCGATCCTGCCGTCGGCCTTCGTCACCTGGCTGATCCTGACGGCCTTCGTGTAGCCCGGCCGATGGTGCGTTCGTCGAAGCTCCGTACGCCGACGTCGGGTGGCGGTGTGATCGCCAGCCCCAACATCTGGCACTGGCCCGAGGTGTACGAGGAGGAGAACCGCGCGCAGGACCCCCGTGGCGCCGTGTACGCGGCGCTGCGGCAGGTCGCGGACTGGACCGGTCGCGACGTCGTCGACGTCGGATGCGGGTCGGGTTTCCACCTTCCGATGTTCGCGGCCGACGCGCGCACGGTGACCGGGATCGAACCGCATCCGCCGCTGGTCGCTGCGGCACGCGCCCGCGTGCGCGATCTTCCTTCGGTCACCGTGGCGGAAGGTTCCGCCGCCGACATGCCTGTGCCCGATGCCTCGGTGGACCTCGTCCACGCCCGCACCGCCTACTTCTTCGGTCCCGGTTGCGGTGCCGGCATCCTCGAGGCGATGCGCGTGCTGCGTCCGGGTGGCGCGCTCGCCGTCGTCGACCTCGACGCCACCGCTCACCCCTACGGCGACTGGATGCGAGACGACCTGCCGCACTACGGCCCGGCGGCGGTCGAAAGGTTCTTCGACGCCCAGGGCTTCGACCTGCGCCGGATCGACACGCAATGGGAGTTCCCGGACCGTGCGACGCTGGGGCGCGTGCTCGGCATCGAGTTCGGACCTCGAGTCGCGGCCCGGGCGATCCGGGAGACACCCGGCACGACGCTCACCGTCCGCTACCGGCTGCACGTGCGCCGCAGACCCGCCTGCCTCGAACTACGCTGAGCCGCGCCCCTCAGCGCGACCGGCCGATGCCGAACATTCTCGCGAGTTCGGTGATCTTCTTCGCCTTCGCGAGATTCGGCAGGTCGCTGCCGTCGCGAACGTTGCGGCCGTCCTCGCCGAGCCGATCGATCACGCCCTCCGCCCAGTCGACATCCGTGGTGTTCGGGCTCAGCGCGACGTTCGCGTACGACGCGCGCTCGGCCGTCATGCACAGCTTGCCGGTCATCCCCATCGAGCGGGTCAGCTCGGCTTCGCGTTCGAGCACGTCGGGATCGTCGCTGAGGGTGGGGCCGTCGATGGGTCCGGGCAGGCGCGCGGCGCGGCTCGTGATGACCAGTCGCGACCGGGCGTACGCCATCGCCATCGGGCTGTCGCTCATACCGGTGTCGCGCCGGAAGTCGCCGCTGCCGAAGACCAGGCGGAAGGTGCCCTCGGCCCGGGCGATCTCGGGAGCCGCCTCCAGACCCATCGCCGACTCGATCAGCACCAGGATGCGGGTGCCCTCCGGCAGACGGTCGGCGGTGGCCTCGACCTGGTGACCGCTCTCGGCCTTGGCGAGCATCACGCCCCGGAGGCCGGGGACCCCGGAGAGCGCGGCGAGATCGTCGGTCCAGAACGACGTGGTGGCGTCGTTGATGCGCACCCAGGCCTGCCCGCCACCGCGAAGCCACGCGATGACGTCGTCGCGTGCCGCCGGCTTGGCCGGGGCCGGCACCGCGTCTTCGAGGTCGAGCACCACCGCATCGGCCGGAGAGCCGGCGGCGGCGTCGAAGAGTTCGGGGGAGCGGCCCGGAACGAGCAGCCACGAGCGTGCGACTTCGGGAGCGACGAGACCGGTCATGATGTCCATCCTCCCGCATTCCCACTCCGGCGCCGGGCGACTCGGAGTGTGCGGAACCGATCGGGACCGATCCCGGACGGGAAGAAACATCACGGCCCCCGAAGGGGGGCGAGCATCACAGCGACACCGCGACCCATCCGTCCCGGATCATGGGACAATGGGTGATTATGGCTTCTTCTCTGCCCCTGGTCTTCGATGCGCCCAAGCGTGGTCTGCCGCCGCGCCATCTTGCCGACCTCGACGCAGATCAGCGTCGCGACGCGGTGCGCGAACTGGGGCTGCCGGCCTTCCGTGCCGACCAGCTCGCCCGGCAGTACTACGGACGGCTCGAGGCGGATCCGGCGAAGATGACCGATCTTCCCGCCGCCGTCCGCGACAAGGTGGGGGAGTCGCTGTTCCCGCCTCTGCTCAGCGCGGTCAAGCACATCGCGTGCGACGGAGGGGAGACCCGCAAGACGTTGTGGCGCGCGCACGACGGCACCCTTCTCGAGAGCGTGCTCATGCGGTATCCCGACCGCGCCACGCTGTGCATCTCGAGCCAGGCGGGGTGCGGCATGGCGTGCCCGTTCTGCGCGACAGGCCAGGGCGGCCTCGACCGGAACCTGTCCACGGCGGAGATCGTCGATCAGGTGCGTGCGGCTGCTGCGGCGCTGCGCGACGGTGACGTCGCCGGCGGACCCGGACGGCTGTCGAACGTCGTGTTCATGGGCATGGGGGAGCCGCTCGCGAACTACAAGCGGGTGGTCGCGGCGGTGCGCCGCATCACCTCACCTGCCCCCGAAGGGCTCGGCCTGTCGCAGCGCTCGGTCACCGTCTCCACCGTGGGACTGGCACCGGCCATCCGGCGCCTCGCCGACGAAGGTCTGAGCGTCACCCTCGCGGTGTCGCTGCACACCCCGGACGACGAACTGCGCGACACCCTCGTCCCCGTCAACAACAGGTGGTCGGTCGCCGAGGTTCTCGAGGCGGCGCGGTACTACGCCGACAAGACCGGCCGGCGCGTCTCGATCGAGTACGCCCTCATCCGCGACGTCAACGACCAGCCGTGGCGCGCCGACATGCTCGGCAAGAAGCTCCACAAGGCGCTCGGGTCGCTCGTGCACGTCAACTTGATCCCACTGAACCCCACACCGGGCAGCGAGTGGGACGCCAGCCCGAAGGACGTCGAACGCGAATTCGTGCGGCGCGTGCAGGCCCAGGGCGTGTCGTGCACCGTGCGCGACACGCGTGGCCAGGAGATCGCGGCAGCCTGCGGGCAGCTCGCCGCCGAAGGCTGAGGCGGCACCGAAGACACGACAGGGCCCGTCCGGAGAATTCCGGACGGGCCCCGAACGTTCGTGGAACTAGCGCAGACGGCGCCGGCGCACCGCGTCGCGCGCGACGATGAACACGAGCAGGGCCGCCGAGCCGATCAGGTACAGGCTCTCCACGTGTCCTTCGTGGTTGCCGATGAGCATCAGCAGCAGGAACGCCGCGACGACCAGGGCCATGACGCGGAAGAACTTGGGGGCTTCCCCGCTCCAACCCCACTCGGCCGACGGAACTTCCGCCGCCACATCACTACGAGTGGACTGCAACTCGGTACCGGCCACGGCTTCCTCCTGCTCACCAGATGCTTCTGTTGCTGCTTATCGTGACATACGACCCCCTGTCGTACGAAGCGGGGCATGCGTGTGGCGCCTCCCGGTGGGTGGAGGCCGGGCGGTTCAGGAACTGTTCAGGTGCGTGGGGAACAATGCTCGCGTGGCCGACACTCGATCTTCTTCCCGCACCCGGGTGCTCCTGCTGGGCAGCACCGGTTCCATCGGTACCCAGGCACTCGACGTGATCGCCGCCAATCCCGACGAGTTCGAAGTCGTCGGTCTCGCCGCCGGTGGCGGCAGGACCGACCTGCTCGCCGAGCAGATTCGCGCGACCGGCGTACGGGAGGTCGCCGTGGCCGATCCCGACGCCGCCGCCCGGCTCGACCTGCCGGTCCGGAGCGGCCCGGCCGCCGTCACCGAACTCGTGCGTGAGGTCGGCGCGGACGTCGTGCTCAACGCCCTCGTCGGCTCCCTCGGTCTCGAACCGACCCTCGCGGCGCTCGGCACCGGCGCGCGACTCGCATTGGCGAACAAGGAGTCGCTGGTCGCGGGCGGGTCGCTCGTCACGAAGGCGGCGGGGCCGGGCCAGATCGTTCCTGTCGACTCGGAGCACTCCGCGCTGGCGCAGTGCCTGCGTGGCGGCAGCGGCGACGAGGTGGCGCGCCTGGTCCTGACCGCCTCGGGCGGACCGTTCCGTGGCTGGACGGCCGATCGCCTCGACTCGGTGACACCCGAGCAGGCCGGTGCGCACCCCACCTGGTCGATGGGACCGATGAACACCCTCAACTCGGCCACGCTCGTCAACAAGGGACTCGAACTCATCGAGACGCACCTGCTCTTCGGCGTGGAGTACGACCGGATCGACGTGACCGTGCACCCGCAGTCGATCGTGCACTCGATGGTCACCTTCGTCGACGGTTCCACACTCGCCCAGGCGTCGCCGCCGTCCATGAAGTTGCCGATCGCATTGGCTCTCGGCTGGCCGCACCGCGTCGCGCACGCTGCACCGGCGCTCGACTTCTCGGCGGCGTCGACCTGGGAGTTCGAACCCCTCGACGACGACGTCTTCCCTGCGGTGCGGCTCGCACGCCAGGCCGGTCTCGGAGGCGGATGTCTCACGGCGGTCTACAACGCGGCCAACGAGGTCGCTGCGGAGGCCTTCCTCGCCGGCGCCCTGTCGTTCCCGCGGATCGTGCAGACCGTCGAGGCCGTGCTGAACGACGCGCACGAGTGGTCCGCCGAACCCAGTACCGTGGACGACGTGCTCGCCGCCGACGGCTGGGCCCGCGACCGGGCGCGCACACTCGTATAGGAGGATCGGCCACTCATGATGTTCGCACTGGGCGTGGTGGTGTTCGCCCTCGGCATCGCCATCTCGATCGCTCTGCACGAGGCCGGCCACATGTGGACGGCGCAGAAGCTGGGCATGAAGGTCCGGCGTTACTACATCGGTTTCGGCCCCCGTGTGTTCGCGTTCCGCCGCGGGGAGACCGAATACGGTCTCAAAGCCGTTCCGGCCGGCGGGTTCTGCGACATCGCGGGTATGACGGCTCTGGACGAACTCGCGCCCGACGAGGTCGACCGCGCGATGTACAAGCAGAAGACGTGGAAGCGTCTGGTCGTGATGTCGGGTGGCATCGCGATGAACTTCCTGCTCGGTATCGTCCTGATCTACGTCCTGGCTGTCGCGTGGGCACTACCGCAACTGAACCCGCAGGCCACGGTTGCCGAAGTGTCCTGTGTTGCACCCAGCCAGGCAGGGAAGGAAGACGACTACGCGCTCGCGCCGTGCACCGGCACAGGGCCCGCTGGTGCAGCAGGAATCCGACCCGGCGATGTGATCGTCGCTGTGAACGGCCAGGAGGTCGAGAGCTTCTACTCGCTGGTCGAGAAGACCCGCGCCGCCACCGGCACCGTCGACTTCACGATCGAGCGAGGTGGGGAGACCCTGACCGTGCCGGTCACCGTCGAACAGGTGCAGCGGTACGTGGAGAACACGCAGACCGGAGAGATCACCTCGGAGACGGTCGGCGCTATCGGCGTGACGGGCGAAGAGAACCGGCCGACCGAATACAACGCTCTCACCGCGATCCCGGGAACAGTGGAGTTCACCGGTGACCTGATCGTCATCACGGCTCGATCATTGATGGATCTGCCCAGCAAGGTGTCGGATCTGTGGACTGCGGTGACGGGAGGGGAGCGCGCCGTCGACACTCCGGTCAGCGTGGTCGGTGCGAGCGTCATCGGTGGCCAGTTCGCGGAACGTGGGATCTGGCAGTCGTTCGTCCTGCTGCTGGCCCAGCTGAACTTCTTCCTCGGTGCCTTCAACCTTCTGCCGCTGCTTCCGCTCGACGGTGGACACATGGCGGTGGCGATGTACGAACGCATCCGCAACTGGATACGCGGATTGCGCGGGCTCCCGGAAGGAGCACCCGTCGACTACATGAAATTGCTTCCGCTGACCTACGTGGCTGTAGTGATCGGTGGTGCGTTCATGGTCCTCACCCTCACGGCGGACATCATCAACCCCATCCAGCTGTTCTGACCTGCGCCGGTAGACTTGACGGATAGCGACGAAAGAAGGCGAACTGTGACCAGCCCCGTCGGATTGGGCATGCCCGAAATTCCTGCGGTCCTCGCACCCCGGCGCAAGACCCGCCAGCTCATGGTCGGAAATGTCGGCGTCGGCAGCGATCACCCGGTGTCCGTGCAGTCGATGACCACCACGAAGACGCACGACGTGAACGCCACTCTCCAGCAGATCGCGGAACTCACGGCGTCCGGCTGCGACATCGTGCGTGTCGCGTGCCCGCGTCAGGAGGACGCCGACGCACTCCCGATCATCGCGAAGAAGAGCAAGATCCCGGTGATCGCCGACATCCACTTCCAGCCGCGGTACATCTTCGCCGCGATCGACGCCGGTTGTGCGGCCGTGCGCGTCAATCCCGGCAACATCAAGGAATTCGACGGTCGTGTCAAAGAGGTCGCGAAGGCGGCCGGCGATGCGGGAATCCCCATCCGCATCGGCGTCAACGCCGGTTCGCTCGATCCCCGCCTGATGGCCAAGTACGGCAAGGCCACCCCGGAAGCGCTCGTCGAGTCGGCGTTGTGGGAGGCGAGCCTGTTCGAGGAACACGGCTTCGGCGACATCAAGATCTCCGTCAAGCACAACGACCCGGTCGTGATGGTCGAGGCCTACCGGCAGCTCGCCGCGCAGTGCGACTACCCGCTGCATCTGGGTGTCACCGAGGCCGGTCCGGCCTTCCAGGGCACCATCAAGTCGGCCGTGGCCTTCGGTGCGCTGCTGAGCGAGGGCATCGGCGACACGATCCGCGTGTCGCTCTCGGCGCCACCGGCCGAGGAGATCAAGGTCGGCACCCAGATCCTGCAGTCCCTGAACCTGCGTCCCCGCAAGCTCGAGATCGTCTCCTGCCCGTCCTGCGGACGCGCCCAGGTGGACGTCTACTCCCTCGCCAACGAGGTCACGGCCGGCCTCGAAGGCATGGAGGTGCCACTGCGGGTCGCGGTGATGGGCTGTGTCGTCAACGGCCCCGGTGAGGCCCGCGAGGCCGACCTCGGTGTGGCCTCCGGAAACGGCAAGGGCCAGATCTTCGTCAAGGGCAAGGTCATCAAGACCGTGCCCGAGGCGCAGATCGTCGAGACGCTCATCGAGGAAGCGATGCGGATCGCCGACGAGATGGAAGGCGACGCCGCGGGCGGCGGTCCCGTGGTGTCGGTCGGCTGATACGGGTGGGGCGCACGGGACGGGCCTCTCTCACTTTCGGGTCCTCCGGTTTCCACGCCGCCGCCCGACATGGCACCCTGATGTCGTATCGGCTTGTCGACGGGTGGTGAGCGAGTGCTCAAGCTTCTGGGTGTCCGGTCGTTGGGCGGACGTGACACCGCCGCGGTGCTCCGGGTGCTCGCCCGAGACCCCGTGGCCGCGTGCATGGTGGCCGGCCGCATCGAGGAGTACGGGCTCGACGGACGTGCCGTCGGCGGCGAGATGTGGAGCCGCGGTGGACCGGAGACGTCGCTGTGTTTCTCGGGTGCCAACCTCATCCCGCTGCTGGGCAGCCCGGACGACATCCAGGCGTTCGCCGAACGCGCGAGTCGCGGTCCGCGGTTGTGTTCGTCCATCGTCGGTCGCGCCGAGTACGCGCTGCCCATGTGGGAGCGGCTCGAATCCACGTGGGGCGCTCCCCGCGAGGTGCGCGCCGAGCAACCCCTCCTCGTCCTCGACCGCGAACCGCTCGTGGACCCCGACCCGCTGGTCCGGCCCGTGCGGACCGACGAACTGGATGTGTATCTGCCCGCCGCGATCTCGATGTTCATCGAGGAGGTCGGCATCGATCCGCGAACCGGCGACGGCGGTGCGGGCTACCGGCGTCGTGTCGCGAGTCTGATCGCGGCGGGACGTGCCTGGGCGCGCTTCGAGAACGAGCAGGTCGTGTTCAAGGCGGAGGTGGGCTCGCAGTCGTCCACGGTGGGCCAGATCCAGGGCGTCTGGGTCGATCCCGCACACCGTGGCACAGGTCTCGGCACGGTCGGCACAGCCGCTGTGGCGTGCGCGGTCGCTCGCAGCGGTCGTCTGCCCAGTCTCTACGTCAACAGCTTCAACGCTCCGGCCCGCGGAGCCTACGCCCGCGCAGGATTCCGTCAGGTCGCGACGTTCTCCACGGTGCTGCTCGACTGATTTCCCGCCGGCTCTGCCTACGATGACGGGCGATGAGACCTCGAAGCGGCACCCCGGCATCCTCGTACACCCGCGCGCTCCGGATCTGCGCGGCGTTGTCGGCGACCGTCGTGCTCCTCGGCCTGGCCGTCGCGTGCACGTCGCGACCGGCCGGTCCCGAGGCGGCCGCCCAGGCATTTCTCGACTCGTTCGCCGCGCAGGACGTGGACTCGGCGGCGGCCCGCACCGACCGTCCCGACGACGCGGCCGTCGCGATGCAGGAGGTCCTGGACGGGTTGCAGGCCGAATCTCTCACGGCCACAACCACATCAGTCCGGATCAGCGGCGACTCCGCCGTCGTGGGATACAGCTACGAATGGCACCTGCCGAAGGAACGGGTGTGGCAGTACGCCGGTGAACTCAACATGGGGCGCAGCGGGACCGACTGGGTCGTGCGGTGGGCGAAGTCCGCGTTGCACCCACAGCTCGGCGAACGACAGACCATGCTGCTCCGCAGCAGCCCGGCACCGCGTGCCCGGGTCAACGAGCACGCCGGCAGCGACATCCTCGTCCCCGGCACGGTCTACGGCATCGCGTTCGACGCGTCGAAAGCCACCGACCTCGCCGGTGCGGCGCGTCAGCTCGCATCGGCACTCTCGGAGTTCGATGCCTCGCTCACCGCGCAGGCCATCGCGGAATCGGTGACGGCCGCGTCCGGTCCGCGTGCGGTGGTGCGGCTGCGCGAGGACGACTACGAACGCGTCGCCCCCCGCCTGTCGGGGATCGACGGAGTCGTGGTGACCGAGCAGGCCGATCTCGTCGCGACCGACCGCAACTTCGCTCCCGATCTCGTGGGGCAGATCAAGAAGACCGTCATCGACGAGGTCGACGGTACGGCGGGGTGGAGTGTCGTGGTGGTGAACCAGTACGGCGTCGACACCGGGGTACTCACCGAGACACCGCCGCAGCCGGCCCCGTCGTTCTCGGTCAGCCTCGATCGTCCCCTTCAGGTCGCGGCCCAGGCGGCCGTCGATGCGCGGACCGAACAGGCGATGACGGTGGTGATCGAGGCGTCCACGGGCGCCGTCCTGGCGGTGGCCCAGAACAAGGCCGCCGACCGCGACGGGCCCGTCGCGTTGGCGGGCCAGTATCCACCGGGTTCGACGTTCAAGATCATCACCTCCGGTGCGGCGATCGCCGACGGGCGTGCGACCCCGAATACCATGGTTCCGTGCCCCGGCCGCATCACCATCGGGGAGCGGAGCGTGCCGAACTACAACGAATTCGAGCTCGGAACGGTATCTCTCGCCACGGCGTTCGCCCGATCCTGCAACACCTCCTTCGCCAAGCTCGCCTCCGAGATGGAGCCGGACGCGTTGACGATCGCCGCCTCCCGGTTCGGGATCGGCGTGGACTACGAGGTGGTCGGGATGCCGACCTTCACCGGTTCGGTTCCTCCTGCAGAGGATCTCGTCGAACGGACCGAGGACGGCTTCGGCCAGGGCAAGGTCGTCGTCAGCCCGTTCGGGATGGCGCTGACCGCGGCGACGGTCGCTGCCGGCCGCACCCCCGTGCCCTATCTCATCGCCGGGCGCGAGACGGTCGTCGACGGTGTACCGCCGCCGGTGACGCCGGAGATGGTGGAGGGTCTGCGCGAGATGATGCGGCTGGTGATCACCAGCGGCACCGCCGATCGCATCCGGGACCAGGGCGATGTCTACGGCAAGACCGGTGAGGCCGAGGTCGAAGGCGGGTCGCACTCGTGGTTCGTCGGCTACCGCGGTGATCTCGCGTTCGCGACGCTCGTCGTCCGAGGCGGCAGCTCCGACAACGCGGTCGCGGTCACGCGTGACATGTTCGACGCCCTGCCGCCCGAATACGACGAAGGGGCTTGAGTTCGGGTCTGTGGACCCGGCCGGATATCAGGGCAGCAGCCCCGACTTGCGCGCCGCGACGACGGCCTCGTGGCGGGAATGGACGTCGAGCTTGCTCATGGCGCTGCGCAGGTAGCTCTTGACCGTCTCGGCACCGACCGACAGGCGCTGGGCGATCTCGGCGTTGCTGCACCCGAGCGCCACATGGGACAGCACGTCGGTCTCGCGCGGGGACAGCACGACCTCCGTCGGTTCCGGCTGCGTCCCGTCGAGCACTCCGGCGAGCCGGTCGGAGAGCGAGCGCAGCTTGTCCTGGAGCGCCGGGTCGGTCGCGCCCTGGGCGAGCACCCGTAGCTCGGCGTGTACTTCGCGGACCTGCGCGGTCGCGACCGGATCGCGGTCGCCGGACGAATGCTCGAGCATCGCGAGTCGCCGATCGACCTCGTCGCGCACCGCGATTTCGTGCGCGAGACGTGCTGCCGCCTGCGCGAACGCCGTCACCGCGCGATCGCCGACCGGGGCGCACTCGCGGGCCGCGCCGTACAGCACGGCGCGGGCCTTCCCTTCGACGAGCACGGGCACGGCGAGGATGGACCGCAACCCCTCGTACAGCACCGGACGATCGAAGTGGTGCGTGATCGACGCGGAGCGACCGTAGTCCGACACCGTCACCACCCGCGACTCCGCGAGAACGCGGCCGCCGAGACCTGCGCGCGGCGGCACCACGACACCGGCCAGGCTGTTGGTGCGGGTGCCGAAGAATTCGCTCAGTTGCAGCGATCCCTGTTGTACCTCACCGGCAAAGACCACGGGCAGTTGGGCGTGCGCCGCGGTGCGGCGGAGTTCTCCCCGCAAGGCATCACCGTCGCGGGGACGCAGGAGCGCCGACGAGGAGGACGACACGAACGCCACCCCTTTCCGGGGGTATCGGGAATACGGTGTGACTCGAATCATAGACGTCGAACGGGTCTATCCCACAGACGACGACATACCGGCCGGTACGGACGAAAGGACCACGATGCGCGACACAGCAAGCCGTGTGCGGACACTGCTCGAGCGGTACGACACGGCAGACGCCTGCGCAGCCCGATTGCTGTGCGACGACCACCCCGCCGATGCGGTGGCGTTCACCGTCATCGACGCCGATCTGAGTTCCACCGACCTCACCTACGGTGAGCTTCGGGAACGTTCGGCGCGCTTCGCCGCGGCGCTGGCGGATCTCGGTGTCGAACCCGGCGACCACGTCGCCACGCTCATGGGCAAGTCCGCCGATCTGGTGGTCGCGGTCCTCGGCATCTGGCGTCGCGGCGCGGTGCACGTGCCGTTGTTCACCGCCTTCGCGGCGCCGGCGATCGCCTTCCGGCTCGACGCCAGCGGCACCAAGGTGGTCGTGGCCGACCGCGACCAGGCGGGCAAGCTCGCCGCGGGCTCCGACCTTCCCGCCGACGTGCCGTGGCAGGTCGTCGTGGCCGGTGAGGGCAATGCCGACGCATCGGGTCGCGGGGCCCGCGACTTCGGCGAACTGCTCGCAGCGCATTCGGACGACGACCCCCGAGGCGAGGCGGTCGCCGTGGGTGGGGGCGGACGGCTGGTCCAGCTGTTCACCTCCGGCACGACCGGCACCCCCAAGGGCGTTCCCGTCCCGGTGAAGGCGCTGGCGTCCTTCCACGCCTACCTGGAGTTCGGTCTCGACGTGCGCGAGGACGACGTCTTCTGGAACGCCGCCGACCCGGGATGGGCATACGGGCTCTACTACGCGCTGCTCGGGCCGCTCGCCGCCGGTCGGCGCAGCCTCCTGCTGCACGCCGGCTTCTCGCCCGCGCTCACCTGGAAGATCCTCGACACCTTCGGCGTCACCAACTTCGCGGCGGCCCCGACCGTCTACCGGAGCCTGAAGGCCGACACGGCGGAGCATCCGCGGGTCCGGCTGCGCCGCGCCTCCTCGGCCGGTGAGCCGCTCACCCCCGACGTCCTCGCCTGGTCCGAGGAGACCCTCGGCGTCGTGGTGCGCGACCAGTACGGGCAGACCGAACACGGCATGTTCGTCGTCGACGCATGGGCGGACGAGTTGCGCGAGGACACCCCGCCGCGGTCGATGGGCAAGCCCCTGCCGGGCTGGAGCTGCACGGTGCTGCAGGAGGACAGCGACGAACCGGCCGAACCGGGTGAGGTCGGCCGCGTCGCGATCGACGTGCACGCGAGCCCGCTGGTGTGGTTCACCGGGTATGTCGACGCTCCCGAGAAGACCGCCGAACGGTTCAGCGCCGACGGCCGGTGGTATCTGACCGGCGACGCCGGGAAGGTCGACGAGAACGGATTCTTCTTCTTCTCGTCCCGCGACGACGACGTGATCATCATGGCCGGTTACCGCATCGGCCCGTTCGACGTCGAATCGGTGCTCGTGATGCACCCCGACGTGATCGAGGCCGCAGTGGTCGGATTGCCGGACGAGCTGCGCGGTGAGGTCCTCGAGGCGTTCGTGGTGCTGCGCGAGGGAGTCCACGGCGACGATGCGCTCGAGGCGGACCTCCAGAAGCTCGTGAAGCAGAAGTACGCCGCGCACGCCTACCCGCGCGCCGTCCACTTCGTTCCGCACCTGCCCAAGACGCCGAGCGGCAAGGTCCAGCGGTTCAGGTTGCGCCAGGCGGGCGCCGTCGGCTGATCTGTGGATGACGGCCTGATCGGGATGACGGGGGAGCGGGGCGCGGCAGCTAATCTGGAAGTCATGGCTACCCGCGCTCCGCTCGTCCCCGGCACTCCGACTCCCGTCCGGGAGGTGCCCGCGTCGATCGAACGCCCGGAGTACGTGTGGAAGCCCACGGCGAAGGAAGGCAACGAGCCGTGGGTGCAGACACCCGAGACGATCGAGAAGATGCGACTCGCCTCGAAGATCGCCGCGCAGGCCCTCGTGGAAGCAGGTAAGGCCGTCGCGCCGGGGGTGACCACCGACGAGATCGACCGCGTCGCCCACGAGTACATGTGCGATCACGGCGCCTACCCGTCGACGCTGGGCTACCGCGGCTTCACCAAATCGTGCTGCACCTCGCTCAACGAGGTGATCTGCCACGGCATCCCCGACTCGACCGTCGTCGAGGACGGCGACATCGTCAACATCGACGTCACCGCCTACATCGACGGCGTCCACGGCGACACCAACGCGACCTTCCTCGCCGGCGACGTCTCCGAGGAGGTCCGCCTTCTGGTCGAACGCACCCGCGAGGCGACGATGCGGGGCATCAAGGCCGTCAGGCCCGGCCGGGCCCTCAACGTCGTCGGCCGGGTCATCGAGTCCTACGCCAACCGCTTCGGCTACGGCGTCGTCCGCGACTTCACCGGCCACGGCATCGGCGAGACCTTCCACAACGGCCTGGTGATCCTGCACTACGACCGTCCCGACATCGACACGATCATCGAACCCGGGATGGTGTTCACCATCGAGCCGATGATCAATCTCGGCACCCCCGACTACGAGATCTGGGACGACGGCTGGACGGTCGTCACCAAGGACCGCAAGTGGACCGCGCAGTTCGAGCACACCATCGTCGTCACCGACACGGGCGCCGAGATCCTCACCCTGCCGTGACCACCTAGGGCGCGGCGTTCCGGGCGACCCACCAGGTCGCGCTCGTGCACACCGCGGCGACCAGTGCGGGAAGCACCACCAGGGTCGTGGTCGGCGCGGCATCGGCGAACCACGACCACAGCGCCGACCACGATCCGGTCCACGTCACGACGATCGCGACGAGACCGCCGAGCACCACGACGGACGCGGTAGCCGTCAGCAGACCCGTTGCGCGCCAACGGTGCTGGATGGCGCCGGCGAGCATCGCCAGTGCGATGATCAGGAGCATCGTGGTGAAGAAGCCCAGGAACTGCACCACGGAACTGTCGGTGACGAAACGCAGGATTCCGAACATCCGCATGTTCACGCCCCAGCCACCGGTCGCGGCTTCGAGCACCGAGAGGATCTGGAAGACGACCGAGAACACCGCGGACTGGACCACGGCGATCCACACCATCGACTGCATGTAGTGCGATCGGGTGGAGCCGAGACGCAGTGCGAACGAGAACATCTGGGTCATCGCCAGGAGGTAGAACGCGATGACGAAGCCGTAGACCGACAGCACGCTCCCCGTGACGTTGTACTCGGCACCCGTGTCGACGAGCGAGAAGATCACCCACGGGATGAGGGCCGAGGTGACCAGCAGGCCGACGGGCCACGCGAGGAGCAGTGGCCACGAGACGAGCTGCAGGCGGGCGACGGACAGGACGCGCGCGGGCCCGGTGGTGATCGGGGCCGGCAGCGGGATCGCGGTGGTCACAGCGATGCCTCCTCGTTCGTGGTGGCGGATGCGGATGTCCGGTGGAGATGGACCACGAGGTCCTGGAGCGAGATCGGCTGCACGTCCACCGGTCCGGAGGTGCGGGGAAGTTCGTCCGGGTCGCTGCGGAGGAAGGTCGTGCGGGCGACGCCGCCGAGTCCCTCCGTGTGCAGGACGGTGCTGTCGCCGACGATCCGTGCCACTTCGTCCGCCGGTCCGGTCGCCTGCGCGGCCCGGGTGCGCAGCGTGTCGGTGTCCTCGTCGACGACGAGATGTCCGCGGTCGAGCACGAGGACGTGTTCCAGGAGGTCGGCGACCTCGTCGATCAGGTGGGTCGACAACACGACGGTGCGCGGCCGCTCGGCGTAGTCGAGCAGCAGTTCGTCGTAGAACATCTGCCGGGCGACGGCGTCGAGGCCCAGATACGGCTCGTCGAAGATCGTCACCGGTGCGCGCGACGCGAGGCCCACCACGATGCCCAGCGCGGAACTCATGCCGCGGGAGAGCTTCTTGACCTTGCGGCCGCAGGGCAGCGCGAACCTCTCGGCCAGCCGCTCGGCGTACCCCCGATCCCACAGTGGCAGCAGCAGTTCCGCCGAAGCGAGCACGTGCCCGACCCGCAGGTCGTCGGGATGACGCTGGGTGTCGGCGACGAAGCACAGCTGCTGGAGTACGGCGGTGTTCTCGTACGGATCCGCTCCGAACACCTCGACGCTGCCGGTGGTGGGACGCAGGTGGCCCGCAAGCAGCTGCATCAGGGTGGTCTTGCCGGCGCCGTTGCGGCCGAGCAGGCCGTAGATCGTGTTCCGGTGCAGCGTGAAGTCGGCGTCGGTGAGGGCAGCGACGTCCCCGAACTGCATGCCGAGGTGACGCGCGCGGACGACGGGCGAGGTGATGGTCATCTGTGCTCCCGTGTGTCGAGCATGGACTTGAGCTCGTCGATGCCGATTCCGAGTTTTCCGGCCTCGAGGACGAGCGGGACGACGTACTGCCGGGCGAACCGATCCCGTCGCCGGGCGACCAGCTTGTCGCGGGCGCCGGTGGTGACGAACATGCCGATTCCTCGCTTCTTGTAGAGGATTCCCTCGGTTGTCAGGGCGTTGAGACCCTTCGCCGCCGTGGCCGGATTGATGCGATGGAAGGCGGCGAGCTCGTTCGTGGAGGGAACCTGCGTCTCTTCCGCGAGGCTGCCGTCGACGATCGAGTTCTCGATGAGCTCGGCGATCTGCCGGAAGAGGGGCTTGCCCTCGTCGTTCAGCACGATGCTCCTGAACCCGAAGGCGGGTGCATCGGTTCATTACTCATGTAATGAACCATAGGACCTGATCGTCGATACGGCAAGAGCCGGTGCACCTACCGCGGCCATGTAGCGTTTGCGCATGGACTCGAGGACGGTGACCACGCCCGGTGGCGACGTGCAGGTACGGATCGGCGGCCCCGAAAGTCGTTACACGGTGCTGCTCTTCCCGGATGCGGGAGAGAACGCGGACGTGTACGACGTCGTGTGCGAGCGGCTGCACACCTCCGACCTACGGACGATCGTGGTCGAGAAGATCGACGGACTCGCGCCCGGTGACGTCTTCGCCCTGCTCGACGGTCTCGCCCTGCCCTGGGTGCACCTGGCGGGCAGTGGAGCAGGAGCCGAGCTGGCATGGGCCGTCGCCGCAGGACGATTCGGACGCTTCGCGAGTCTCGTGGTCGCCGATCGCGGCCATCCCGCGGTCCCGGACCGCGACGGCACGGTGCGCGACGCCACGGCGCCGCCCGCGGAGGTCCCCACCACGATCGTCGTCGGTACCTCGTCGCGTCGCGCCGAGGCCGACGCGTCGATGCGCTACGTGACGGGGGAGTTCCGGGTGGTCGAACTCGACGGAGTGGACAACGTGCCCGTCGATGCGCCCACCGACTTCGCGTCCGCGATCGCGCTGCGTACCGGCAGCTGGTGATACGCGTGTGGCCTGCGGCCCCGGAGGGCGGCAGGCCACACGGCGCTGACGAGGGTGCTCAAAGACCGGGGAGCGCTCAGAGACCGAGCAGCGCGTTCTCGACGAGCTCGGGCAGAGCGGGATGGATCCAGTACTGGCCGGTCGCCATCTCCCGGGCGGGCAGACCGAACGACATCGCCTGGATGAGCGGCTGGATCACTGTCGACGCCTGCGACCCGATGATGTGGGCACCGAGCAGCAGACCCGTGGACCGATCGGCGATCAGCTTGCAGAAGCCCTCGGTGTCCTCCATCGCCCACCCGTAGGCGACGTTCCCGTAGTCCTGGATCTTGACGGAGATGTCGTATCCCGCGTCCCGGGCCTCGGCCTCGGTGAGGCCGACGGTCGCGATCTGCGGATCGGTGAACACGGCCGACGGGACGAAGCGATGGTCCGTTCGGTGCAGACCCGCGGGGTCGCCACCCCACGCGCCGCGGAGCAGGTTGTGCTGCACGACCCGGGCCTCGTGGTTGGCGACGTGCTTGAGCTGGTAGGGCGACGACACGTCACCGAGCGCGAAGACCCCCGCCGCGGACGTGCGCTGGAACTCGTCGACCACGATGCGGCCCTGCGCGTCGAGCTCGATGCCGGCCGCCGCGGTGTCGAGCAGGTCTCCGTTCGGCTGCCGGCCCGTCGCGACGAGCAGAGCGTCGCCGCTCACGACGGTGCCGTCGGCGAGCTCGACCTCGACGCCGTCGCCGACAGGACGGAACTCCCGCGCGGGGTTGGCGAGGTGGACGTCCCACTTGGCGGCGGCCAGCGCGGTGAATCGTTGGGAGACGTCGGCGTCCAGATGCCGCAGCAGGCGGTCGGTCCGCGCCACCACCGAGACCCGGGTGCCGAGCGCCGAGAACACGTGGGCGAATTCCATCGCGATGAAGCCGGTCCCGAGGATCACGAGGGATTCGGGCAGTTTCGGCAGTCGCATGACGTCGTCGCTCGTGTGATATCTCACACCGGAGTCGAGCACGTCCTGCGGAATCGTCGGCCGCGAACCGGCCGCCACGACCACCTGATCCGCGGTGATCACCTCTCCGGTTCCGGTGTCGATGCGGCGCTCGCCGACGAAACGCGCGTGCCCGCCGTAGACCGTGACGTTCGCGCAGTCCTCGCGGCGGTAGCGCTCGCCGCCCGCCGCGATCGGATCGATACGGCCGAAGACCCGGTCGACGATGTCGTTCCACCGCACCCCGTCGACGGACGCGTCGACGCCGTACTTCGCCGCGTTCCGGATCGTATGGGCGACCTCGGCGGCGTAGACGTACATCTTCGTGGGGATGCAGCCGACGTTGAGGCAGGTGCCACCGAAGGTGCCTTGTTCGAGAAGGGCGACGCGCATCCCGTCGTAGCGCTCGTCGAGGATCGAATTCCCCGATCCTGTGCCGATGATCGCGAGGTCGTAGTGGGTCACGCGTGCTCTCCCATGGGTCGATGCAGTACGGAAACGGGGGCGGAGCCGGCGAAGTCGTCGGTCTCGGTGCCGGAACCGGAGGTCTCCGCCTCGGTGCCGGAACCGGAGGTCTCCGCCTCGTCCGCTCCGTCCAACCATTCCAGCCACAGGTCCAATTCCCGGAAGGCCACCGCGAGCGGGCCGGGGGTGGACAGGAACACGTCGTGGCGGGCACCGTCGATCGGCACGATCGTCGTGCGGTTCCCGAGGCAACCCGCCCATCGCGCGATCTGGCGGACGTCGAGTACCGCGTCGACCGTGTCGACACTCGCGTCGTACCGCGGAGCGGAACGCGAGGCGCCGGACCGCAGGATCAGCGACGGCACCCCGATGTCGAGTCCGCGGTGCAGTACGGAATGGCCCCGCCGGACCGCACGCAACCACCCGAACCGGATGGGGAAACCGGTGAGTGGCTTCCAGTCGAGGTCGTAGCGCCAGCCGTCGCTCTGCAGGCTGCGGCCGTAGCTCTCGGTCTTCGGCAGCGGGATCGGCGCCCGGGGCCGGAGCCGGCCGACGGCGTCGATGAGCGTCGTACCCACATTGCGCAGGTAGGAGGGCCCCTGCAGGTCGAACCAGGGGCTGTTCAAAACGAGACCCACGATGCCCGCCGCGGCCGGCCCACCGGGTCGGCGACCGAGCCGGTCGAGCCACAACGGCAGCACCAGCCCGCCCGTCGAATGGGCCGCCAGTAGCACACCGCCGCCGACCTCGCTGCGCACCACCCTCAGCGCCTCGTCGAGTTCGGCGTCGTAGTAGGCGAGATCGGTGACGAAGTGGGGGGTGTGTCCGGGTGCCCGTGAGCGACCGCACTTGCGCAGGTCGAGGGCGAAGAACCGGTAGCCGCGCGCCGCGAAGTGCTCGGCGAGGTGCTGCTGGAAGAAATAGTCGGTGAAGCCGTGGATGTAGAGCACCGCGCGGTCGGGCAGATCGGTGGTCGCCGGCTGGTAGCGCACCAGGGTCGCCGAGATCTCGCCTTCACCGTCGGGGTCGGTGCCCAGTGGCAGGTCGAGCTGCTCGTAGCCGTCTCCGAGGACGTCAGGACGCCAAGTAGTCACTATCACACCCTAGGTGTGTTCGCCGACCACCGCTCATGGGTACACAATGAGGTGAAATGAAACGCCGGACAACGCGCGGGTAACCTGTCGGTCGCATTCGCGCGCCGCGTTGCGGGACACTCACGCGAGACGGTACCTCCGTATTTCGGCGGCGCGTGCGAACCAGACAAGGAAGTCGATTTCCCAGTGTCAGAGAACGTAGTAGCGAAAACCGACGTAGTGCTCGTGGGCGCGGGCATCATGAGCGCAACCCTCGGTGCGTTGTTGCGTCAGGTGCAGCCCGACTGGTCGATCACCGCGTTCGAGCGTCTCGACGCCGCGGCGGCCGAGAGCAGTGATCCCTGGAACAACGCCGGTACGGGCCACTCCGCGCTGTGTGAGCTCAACTACACCCCCGGCAAGCCGGACGGTTCGGTCGACATCGCGAAGGCCGTGAACGTCAACGAGCAGTTCCAGGTCTCGCGGCAGTTCTGGGCGTACGCCGTCGACAACGGCATCCTGTCCGACCCGAAGAACTTCATCAACCCGGTTCCGCACGTGAGCTTCGTGCACGGCGCCGAGAACGTGAAGTACCTGCGTGCCCGCTACGACGCTCTCGCCGGCCATCCCCTCTTCGAGGGCATGGAGTACACCGAGAACCCCGAGGTCTTCACCGAGCGCCTGCCGCTCATGGGCAAGGGCCGCGACTTCTCCGATCCGGTCGCGCTGAACTGGACGCAGACCGGAACCGACGTCGACTTCGGCGCTCTCACCAAACAGCTCATCAACCACGTCGCGGCCTCGGGCGGCTCCGTCTTCTTCGGGCACGACGTCACCGACATCGCCAAGCAGTCCGACGGCAGCTGGATCGTGAAGGTGCGCAATCGCCGCACCGGCGAGTCACGCAAGGTCCAGGCGAAGTTCGTCTTCGTCGGCGCGGGTGGCGGTGCACTTCACCTGCTGCAGAAGTCGGGCATCAAGGAGATCAAGGGCTTCGGCGGCTTCCCCGTCTCCGGTGCCTTCCTGCGCTGCACCAACCCCGAGGTCATCGCGCAGCACAGCGCGAAGGTCTACGGCAAGGCCGCGGTCGGCGCCCCTCCGATGTCGGTTCCGCACCTCGACACGCGCGTGATCGGCGGCAAGCAGGGTCTGCTGTTCGGCCCCTACGCCGGGTGGTCGCCCAAGTTCCTCAAGCAGGGCGGCATCATGGACCTGCCCAAGTCGGTCAAGCCCGGCAACCTGATGTCGATGCTCGGCGTCGGTGTCACCGAACTCGGCCTCGTCAAGTACCTCGTCGGCGAGCTGATGCAGTCGCCCGCCGACCGCATCGGCACCCTCGCCGAGTTCGTTCCCGAAGCGCGTCTCGAGGACTGGGAGCTCATCGTCGCCGGCCAGCGGGTGCAGGTCATCCGCCGCAAGGGTGCGGGCGGTGTCCTCGAGTTCGGTACCGCCGTGGTCAATGCGGGCGACGGTTCGATCGCCGGCCTGCTCGGTGCGTCGCCGGGTGCCTCGACGGCGGTCCCGGCCATGCTCGACGTGCTCGAGCGGTGCTTCCCGCAGCAGTGGGCGGGTTGGCAGTCCAAGCTCCGCGAGATGGTCCCGTCCCTCGGCGTCAGGCTGTCCGACAACCCCGACCTGTTCCGTCAGGTGTGGGACCACAGCACGAGGTCGCTCCAGCTCGACGTCGTCTCCGACACCGTGGCCGAGGCGCCCGTCGAGGCCGCCGCGGTCTGATCCGATCACCGCACCTGTGGCCCGAGGCGATGCCCGGGCCACAGGTGTCCTGACGGTGGGTCCGACCGGCGGATTCGCCGCGACACGAGAGATGGGGAGATGCCCGTGCCCGCTGCCGCAGAGGACGAGACCAGCTACCTGGTCGGACTCGATCTCCGCGGACGCCGCGTCGTGATCGTCGGAGGGGGCAGCGTCGCGCAGCGGCGTCTCGGCCTGCTCGTCGCGTCCGGCGCCCGCGTCCATGTCGTCACCCGGGCCGCGACCCCCGTGGTCGAGAGCATGGCGACGAAAGGCCGCATCACGCTCGACCTGCGTGACTACCGCGACGGGGATCTCGACGGCGCGTGGTACGCCATGGCCTGCACCGACGAGCCCGAGACCAACGCGGCCGTCGTCGCAGAGGCCGAACGCAACAGGATCTTCTGCGTCCGCGCCGACAACGCCCGCCACGGCAGTGCCGTCACTCCCGCCACCGCCCGGTACGAAGGCCTCGCCGTCGGTGTCCTCGCCGGAGGCGACCACCGTAGGTCCGCCGCCGTGCGCACCTCGATCCGCGACGCTCTCGCCGGAGCGACCGTCACGGAGTTCGCCGACGCCGGACCGAAGCCGGTCGGCGTGGCTCTCGTGGGCGGCGGTCCCGGCGATCCCGATCTCATCACCGTCCGTGGCCGCAGGCTCCTCGCCCGCGCCGACGTCGTGGTCGCCGACCACCTTGCACCGCAGGAACTGCTCGCGGAACTCGATCATCACGTCGAGGTGATCGACGCCGCGAAGCTCCCGTACGGACGGGCGATGGCCCAGCAGATGATCAACGAGACCCTGATCGACCGTGCGAGGGCCGGCAAGTTCGTCGTCCGGCTCAAGGGCGGCGACCCGTACGTCTTCGGTCGCGGCTACGAGGAGCTCGAGGCCTGCACTGCGGCCGGGATTCCTGTCACCGTCGTCCCGGGCATCACCAGCGCGATCTCCGTGCCTTCCGCGGCAGGCATCCCCGTCACCCATCGCGGCGTCACCCACGAGTTCGTCGTCGTCAGCGGACACGTCGCGCCGGGACATCCCGACTCGCTCACCGACTGGGACGCGCTCGCGAAGTTGCGGGGCACCCTGGTCCTGCTCATGGCTGTCGAACGCATCGACCGGTTCGCCGATGCCCTGATCGCCGGCGGACGTCCCGCAGACACCCCGGTGGTCGTCGTGCAGGAGGGAACACTGCGCAGTCAGCGCGTGGTGCGTGCCGATCTGTCGACCGTCGCGCACCGCGTCCGCGACGAGGGCGTGCGCCCGCCCGCGATCATCGTGATCGGGCCGGTGGCCGGATTCGGACTCGATCCGCGGACCGGCTCCGACTCGGACGGTGGGTAACGTTGGAACACGTGTCAGCCACCTCGCATCCGTCGGCCACCCGCGCGGTCGCTCTGGCCATGTTGGTCCTCAGCGGTCTCCAGTTGATGGTCGTTCTCGACGGAACGGTCGCGAATCTCGCGCTCGCTCCGCTGCAGAGCGATCTGGGACTGTCGGATTCGGGTCGCAACTGGGTCCTCACCTCGTACGCCCTCGCGTTCGGCGGACTGATGCTCCTCGGCGGCCGCCTGGGCGACAGTTACGGGCGCAAACGCATGTTCATGGGCGGGGTCGGCCTGTTCACCCTGGCGTCCCTTCTGTGCGGGCTGGCGACCGGCGAAGCGATGCTCATCGGCGCCCGCGCCCTGCAGGGTGTCGGGGCCGCGGTCGCGTCCCCGACCGCTCTCGCGCTCGTTGCGACGACCTTCGCCGCAGGCCCGGCACGCAACCGCGCCATCGCGGTCTTCGCCGCCATGACCGGCGTCGGGTCCATCGCGGGACTCATCCTCGGTGGGGCCCTCACACAGGTGTCGTGGCGCTGGATCTTCCTCATCAACGTCCCCATCGGTGTGCTCATCGTCGTGCTTGCCGCGATCGCGCTGCGTGAGACCGCGTCCGAACGCCTCGCGCTCGACGTTCCCGGCGCGATCCTCGCGACGCTCGGCTGCACCGGTCTGGTCTTCGGTCTCACCGAGGGCCCCGAACTCGGCTGGTCGAGCCTTCCGGTGATCGGTGCTGTCGCCGCGGGCTTCGTGCTGCTGGGACTGTTCCTGCTCGTCGAGCGGCGGGCCGAGAACCCGCTGTTGCCGTTCGTGCTGTTCCGGAACAAGGACCGCGTCGCGACCTTCGTGGCGATCTTCTTCGCGGGTGCGGTGATGTTCAGCCTCGCGGCCTTCGTCGCCCTGTTCGTACAGGACATTCTCGGCTACAGCCCACTCTCCGCGGGCCTGGCGTTCGTGCCGTTCGCCTTCGGTCTCGGAGGCGCCGCCGCGGTGTCGTCGAAGATGGTCGCGCGGATCGAACCCCGCTGGCTGGTGGTCACCGGCTCGGTGATCATGACGGTGAGCCTCCTCTACGGATCGACGATGGACGGTAGCGTCCGCTACTTCCCGACCCTGTTCGTGCTGGTGCTCGTCGTCGGTTTCGGCGTCGGACTGGCCGTCGTCCCGCTGCCGCTGTGCGCGATCTCCGGGGTGGGTCCGCACGAGATCGGACCGCTCTCGGCGATCGCGCAGGTCGCACAGACCCTCGGAGGTCCGGTCGGCCTCGGTGTGATCGGTGCGATGGCCACCTCGCGGACGATGTCGCTCGGCGGTGTCTCGGGGGCCGTCGCCGGCATGACCGACGCCCAGCTCGTAGCCCAGGGCGAGGGTTACATGTTCGCGCTGGTCGGCTGCGCCGTCTGCGCGGTGATCGCCGGTATCGCGGCTCTGTTCATCCGCTTCACCCCCGAAGAGGTCGCCCAGGCGCAGGAAGCCGAGAAGGCCGCGCAGACGTCCTGATCCCGGGACCGTCGGCGCGGCGGATGAGTTTGTTCACGCCTGCCACGCGCGAACGCCGGGTACCCGACGCCCATGCAGGTCGGTGTTCTCGAACGGGGCAGATTCGTCGGATCGTGGATCGTCCGGGCCGTACGCGAGGCCGGGCACGAGCGGTACGTCGCCCTCCAGGCGTTCCGGTCGACGCTCGCTGCGGTCCTGGCGTGGCTCCTCGTCACCGAGGTGTTCCATTTCCAGCAGGCGTTCCTCGCGCCCTACGTCGCGGTCTTCCTCGTCGAGGCCACGCTCGTCCGCTCGCTCCGGCAGGCCGCGGTGCAGATCGGGGCGGTCGTCGCGGGTCTGCTGGTCGCGGTCGTCGTGACGCGGCTCGTGGAGTCGACGACCGCGGCGATCGGAATGGCGGTGGCCGTCGGCTACTTCGCGGGACGCTGGCGACGGTTCGAGTCCAGTGGCATCTGGGTTGCGATCACGGCGCTGCTGGTGATCGCCACCGGCGCCTCGGACAGTCCCGTCCTGCTGAGCGAACGCCTCCTCGAGACGATGATCGGGGCAGCGGTCGGCGTCGCGGTGACTGCACTGGTCTTCCCGCCCGTGTACTCGGCGGGCAAGGAGGGCACCGAGCTCACCGGCGAGTTGCGCGACCTGCTCCGGGACATGGCCACCGGATGCCGCGAGGGATCGTCGGGGTCCCGCGACTGGGTTCAGCGTGCGCGCGGCATCCACAGCTTCGTCCAGCGTGCCTTCGATGAATCGCGGTGGGCGCACGAGAGCGTCAGGTTGAATCCTCGCCCCGCCGCGGCCCGCGCCGGCGAACGGGCGCGTCGCTGGGACCGGACGCTCGACGACCTGTCGTCGGTGTCGAGCGCGGTCGAGGAACTCGCGCACGCTCTGGATCCGGTGCTCGGGGACGAGTTCGCGGAGTCCGACCGCCGGGACGTGCGGTCGGCGGTGGCCGCGGTGCTCGACGCACTGGCCGGGATGATCGAGGCTGTGGGGGCGGGTCGGGACGTCGATCCCGACGGGGCGTGCCGCCGGAATCTCACGGATCTCGAACGGTTCGCCATCGAGTCGGGCGACATGGTTCTCACGGCGCGGCTCGGCGCCGTCCTGCACTCGGCCCGTCGCATCGTCGCCGCGATGGGACTCGAGGTCAGGTGAGCACGACCAGCTCGGTGGGCGACTCCACCTCGACGCGCAGCCCGGCCTTCGATGCGACCCGCGCGAGGGATGAGATGTCGCCCGGTTCCGCCCGCGTGAGGACGAGGGCGCGGGCGAGCAGGCCCTTGTGGTGCTTGTTGAAGTGGCTGACGACCTTGCGGGTGCCGTCCGGCTGCTCGGTGAACACCGTGGCGGTGACCGCACCCGGGACGGGACCGAGTTGCTGGTAGACACCGGAGCGGAGGTCCACCACGAGGTCACCGTCGGCCTCGGCGACCAGTGCCTCGGTGAGTTCGGCTCGCCAGACGGTCTTGAGCGTGCCGAATCCGGGCAGTTTCGAGCCTCCCGACAGGCGGTAGGCGGGTATCGGATCGGCGGCCCGCACGGCGCCGAACAGTGCCGAACCGATCCCCAGACGCCGACAGGCCTTGTCCCGCTGGGTCTTCGTGAATGTCGCCGCGTCGAGCGCGTCGTACAGCACCCCGGTGTAGCGCTCGAGTGCCGGACGGGTAGGGGAGACCCACAGCTTCGCGTTGCGTTCGATCTCGTCGGCTCCCTTGGCGCCCAGCCCGAGCGCGCGGCTCGACGCCTCGGGATCGTCGGCGAGGTCGACGAGCGCCTGCACGAGCATCTCCCGCGTCTCGGTCAGCTGCGGCATCGACAGGTCGGCGAGATCGAGCGGTCCGCCGTCGCCGCCGTCGGACTTGGTTTCGGAAGGGGGGAGAAGCACCAGCACAACCGGTAACCGTACCGACGTCGCAGAAGGTGGCCACGGTAGGCTGCACGGTCGTGATCACCCGCATGTCGCATCTGTTCCTTCGTACCCTCCGCGACGACCCGGCCGACGCCGAGGTCGCCAGCCACAAGTTGCTGGTCCGAGCCGGATACGTGCGACGTATCGCGCCCGGTGTGTATTCGTGGCTGCCGCTGGGGCTGCGGGTGCTGCGGCAGGTCGAGCGGGTCGTGCGCGAGGAGATGAATTCCATCGGTGCGCAGGAGATCGTCCTGCCGGCGCTGCTGCCGCGCGACGCCTACGAGACCACCAACCGCTGGACGGAATACGGCGACAGTCTGTTCCGGCTGCAGGACCGTAAGGGCGGCGATTACCTTCTCGGGCCCACCCACGAGGAGATGTTCGCGCTCACCGTCAAGGGTGAATACAACTCGTACAAGGACTTCCCCGTCACGCTGTACCAGATCCAGACGAAATACCGCGACGAGGAACGTCCCCGCGCCGGCATCCTGCGTGGCCGCGAGTTCGTGATGAAGGATTCGTACAGCTTCGACCTCACCGACGAAGGACTCGCCGAGTCCTACCGGGCGCACCGCGACGCCTACGAACGCATCTTCACGCGCCTCGGGGTCGAGTACGTGATCGTCTCGGCCACCTCCGGCGCGATGGGCGGCAGTGCCTCCGAAGAGTTCCTCGCCGACTCGCCCGCGGGCGAGGACACCTACGTGCGATGCCTCGAATCCGGTTATGCGGCGAACGTCGAAGCGGTGAAGACCCTCGCGCCCGAACCGCTGCCGATCGACGGACAGCCCGAGGCGGTCGTGCACGACACCCCCGACACCCCGACGATCGACACGCTCGTCGCGGCGGCCTCGACGATCCTCGGGCGTGAGGTCACCGCGGCCGAGACGCTCAAGAACGTCCTGGTCAAGGTCCGCCGGCCCGGTGGCGACTGGGAGCTGCTCGGCATCGGTGTCCCCGGCGACCGCGAGGTCGACGACAAGCGTCTCGAGGCGTCGCTCGAACCCGCCGAGGTCGAACTGCTCACCGAAGCGGATTTCGCGGCGAACCCGTTCCTCGTCAAGGGCTACATCGGTCCGAAGGCGCTGCTCGCCAACGGTGTCCGCTATCTCGTCGATCCGCGGGTGGTGGACGGCACCAGCTGGATCACCGGTGCCGACGAGCAGGGCAAGCACGTCTTCGGTCTGGTCGCGGGTCGCGACTTCACGCCGGACGGAACGATCGAGGCCGCCGAGGTGCGCGACGGCGATCCGTCGCCCGACGGAGCCGGTGCACTCGTCTCCGCCCGCGGAATCGAGATCGGCCACGTCTTCCAGCTCGGCCGCAAGTACACCGACGCGTTCGCGGTGGACGTGCTCGGGGAGAACGGCAAGCCGGTGCGCCCCACGATGGGCTCCTACGGCGTCGGGGTCTCCCGCCTCGTTGCGGTGATCGCCGAGCAGCAGCACGACGAGAAGGGCCTGCGGTGGCCGGCGGAGATCGCCCCGTTCGACGTGCACCTGGTGATCGCGAACAAGGACGAGCAGGCGCGCGAGGGGGCAGAGAATCTCGCCGAGGAACTGTCCAACGCGGGGGTGGAGGTCCTGCTCGACGACCGTAAGGCGTCGCCCGGCGTCAAGTTCAAGGATTCCGAACTGCTGGGCATGCCGCTGGTCGTCGTGGTCGGCCGTGGATTCGCCGACGGCACGGTCGAGGTTCGCGACCGCTTCTCCGGCGAGGCCGAGGAGCTGCCGATCGGGGAGGTCGTCCAGCGCATCGTCAACCGCTGACGCTCCTTTCCGCCGACACAGGCGAACCCCGGTACCCCTGCGACCTGCCGTCGTGGGGGCACCGGCGTATGTGGCCGAAGACGCCCTGGCGCGTTGCGCGCCGAACCACAATGAGGTGCATGGCCGACAACTGGAGTGCGACCGACCACTACCTCACCGACACGCTGATCGGCGACGACCCCGCGCTGAGTTCGGCGCTCGATGCGAACGCCGCAGCGGGACTGCCACCGATCGACGTCTCCGCCCCGCAGGGCAAGTTCCTGCACCTGCTCGCGCGGATGCGGGGTGCCCGCCGCGTCCTGGAGATCGGCACGCTCGGCGGATACTCGACCATCTGGCTGGCCCGGGCGGTCGGGGCGTCCGGCCGGGTGATCACGCTCGAATACGAGCCGAAGCACGCCGAGGTGGCCCGCGCCGATCTCGACCGCGCCGGGGTCGGTGACCGCGTGGAGATCCGCGTCGGCCCCGCTCTGGACTCGCTGCCGGGCCTGGTCGCCGAGGGCCCCTTCGATCTGGTGTTCGTCGACGCCGACAAGGAGAACAACAGCAACTACGTGCGGGCGGCGCTCCGGCTGTCGCGGCCGGGCACCGTGATCGTCGTCGACAACGTGGTGCGGGCGGGCGGCATCACGGACCCGGACAGCGACGACGAACGCGTCCGTGCGTCCCGGGAGGTGCTCGAACTGCTCGCCCGCGAACCGCGCCTCGACGCGACGGCGCTGCAGACCGTCGGGACGAAGGGCTGGGACGGTTTCGCGATCGCCGTCGTGACCGAGTGACCTTCGGCTCAGGGCTGCCCGGGGAAGGCCACCGACGGCACGACTCCACGGCTCTGCCGCCAGCGCGCCGCCCGTAGGGCCGCTTCGGTGAGGGCGCCCACGGCGGTGGCCCGGGTGGACTCGCTGCGTGACCGTTCCACGACCGACCGCCAGGCGACCGCCGTGTCGCTCTCGATCTGCTCGGCGAGCTGGGCGGCGGACGCGGGGTCGGTCACCGGGAACGGCACGGTGTAGCCGGGGGCGGCGACCGGGGGATCGACGCTCGCGGCGCGCAGCGCTTCGGCCGTCGCATCACGTCGTGCGCGGTGCGCGGCGGTGTCCTCCGCCACCGCATCCGCGCGGGCGGGATCCGCGAAGGCCGCGATCACGCCGTATCCGAAGACCGCGGCGTGTTCGGCCTCGAGTGCGTCGACGAGAGCCTGCTGTTCGGAACCGGGTTCGGGGGAGCTCACGGCAACATCACCGCCGTCTGCACGGCGCAGGACGCACTGATCGAGGCGAGCAGGCCGGCGCGGTAACCCGAGAGCGTGCGTGCGAGATCCGCGGCTTCGCGCTGCGACCGGTTCAGCCGTTCACGGAGTTCCCCGACGTTCGGGAGCTCACCGGTGGGTGTGGTGGCGGTGGTCGACGGGGGAGTGAAACTCGTGGTGGCGCCTTCCATCCGGGCGATCTCGGTCTCGAGCGCATCGGCGTGGGCGGTCCGCTCCGCCGCGATCGTGGTGAGCGCTGCGGACAGCTCCGGCGACCGGGCGAGCAGCGCGGTGGCGATCGCGGCATCGGTGCGGGCCCGGGTCGCCTGGCCCGCCAGCGGATCGGGTTCGGCGGCATCCTCGTCGGAAACGCCGCACGCGGTGATCGTCGTGATTCCGAGCCCACAGACGGCGGCCGACGACCATCGCAGGACGGTTCGTCGGGAGACGGCGGGTCGGTCGAGTGGCATCGGCACCGGACCATCCTGCCAGTCGCGTCGCCGGGAGAAGGACGCCGCCCTGGTCACGACAGCACGAAACGCGGGTTAGGCTTGAAGTCTGCCGGTACGCATCCGTTCCGGCCCGCTGTCCGCTGCGACCACAACTGAACGAGGAGCCTGCCCGCCATGCCTGTGCCGCCCCCGGAGAGGATCGTCGAGCTCGTCTCCGATCTGCTCGCCAGAGAGGGATACGACCTCGAGGACGTGGTGGTCACGGCCGCCGGAAAGCACAGTACGGTGCGTCTGCTCGTCGACAGCGACGC
Source organism: Rhodococcus gordoniae (assembly GCF_001646655.1). GTDB lineage: Bacteria > Actinomycetota > Actinomycetes > Mycobacteriales > Mycobacteriaceae > Rhodococcus > Rhodococcus gordoniae. The sequence continues at coordinate 186,794 of NZ_LPZN01000013.1, forward strand.
AGGTCTCGGTCTCGACGAGGCGGCACGCCTGAGCAGGGTGGTCTCCGAGTCCTTCGACGAGGTGCCGGACTTCGGCGAGTCGCCCTACGTGCTCGAGGTCACCAGCCCCGGTATCGGTCGGCCCCTGACCGAGGCCCGCCACTGGCGGCGCGCCCAGGGCCGCAAGGCGAAGGTGGAACTGGCCGACGAGACCCTCGTCGCACGCATCGGCGAGCTCGTCGGAGACGAGATCAGGCTCGTGCTGCCCGATCGGTCCGGGCCGGTGGTCCGTTCGGTCCCGCTCGCCGCGGTGCACAGAGCGGTGGTGGAGGTGGAGTTCTCCCCGCCGCCGCCGAGGGAACTCGAGCTCGCGGGTGGGGTTCCGGACGGCCGGGTCGCGGCCGGGGAGCTCGCCGAGGGACTCGAGGACGAGACCGGCAGCGACGATCATGACGAGACGAACGAAACGAAGGTGGACAAGTGAATATCGAGATCGCTGCCCTGCGCATGCTCGAGGCGGAGAAGAACATCCCGTTCGACGAGCTCATCGCGACGCTCGAGACGGCCCTGCTCACGGCCTACCGGCACGTCGACGGACACCAGCCGCACGCGCGGGTCGTGGTCGACACGAAGACCGGCGCCATCCAGGTTCTGGCAGAGGAACGCGACGCCGACGGCAACCTGATCGCCGAGTGGGACGACACCCCCGAGGACTTCGGCCGGATCGCGGCGACCACCGCGCGTCAGGTCATCATGCAGCGCATCCGCGACGCCGAGCACGAACAGCGCTTCGGTGAGTTCGCGACCCACGAGGGTGAGATCGTCAGCGGCGTCGTGCAGCGCGACTCGCGTGCCAACGCCCGCGGCATGGTCGTCGTGAAGATCGGCGGCGAGACGAACAACGCCGAGGGGCTCATCCCGCCGGCCGAGCAGGTGCCGGGGGAGTCCTACGAGCACGGCGACCGCATCAAGTGCTACGTCGTGGGCGTCTCCCGTGGGCAGCGCGGCCCGCAGATCACCCTGTCTCGGACGCATCCCAATCTGGTGCGCAAGTTGTTCGCCCTCGAGGTCCCGGAGATCGCCGACGAGTCGGTGGAGATCGTCGCGGTCGCCCGTGAGGCCGGGCACCGCTCGAAGATCGCCGTGCACTCGACCGTCCCCGGTCTCAATGCCAAGGGTGCGTGCATCGGCCCGATGGGGCAGCGGGTGCGCAACGTGATGCGCGAACTCGGCGAGGAGAAGATCGACATCATCGACTACGACGAGGACCCCGCGAAGTTCGTGGGCAACGCACTGTCGCCGTCGAAGGTGGTGTCGGTCACGGTCGTCGACCCCGACGCGCGCGCTGCCCGGGTCGTCGTTCCCGACTTCCAGTTGTCCCTCGCGATCGGCAAGGAAGGGCAGAATGCCCGGCTCGCGGCCCGCCTGACCGGCTGGCGCATCGACATCCGCAGCGACGCCGCGCCCGCCGGAAAGGACGATTCCCACGGCGGCTCGACAGGCTCGTAGGAGTGGGATGCGGGATTCCGGGCAAAACAGCGGTACAGTGGTCGATGGTTCAGCATGACCTGTCCTCGAACGACGGGGAACGTGCCTCTACGGTGCGTACCTGTGTCGGATGTCGGCAGCGAAGGCTGACTGCCGAACTGCTCCGGGTGGTGGCGCGCGATACGGAATCGTCAGGTTTCGCCGTGATTCCCGATCCGCGACGCAGGCTTCCCGGGCGAGGTGCGTGGTTGCATCCCACTCCGGAATGTCTGGAACTGGCGGTTCGGCGTCGAGCATTCGGCAGGGCACTGCGCGTGACCGGGTATCCGGACACCACAGCGCTGGATCAGCTGGTCGGGTCCACGGCACAGTGATCACGGACGCATCGAGTCGGCCTCGGCCGGGTACGACGATCGTGGGAACGACGACGAGGAACACCAACAGTGACATCGCACTCTGAGAAGAACAGGCACGAACACTCATGAGCACACCGTGAAGCACCAGCGATGAACGTCCATCGGAGATAACCCGAGGTCGTGCGGGCAGTCGGCCGCTCGACCTCATCAGTGAGGAGAGCAGTGGCAGGCAAGGCCCGCGTGCACGAGTTGGCGAAAGAACTCGGTGTCACCAGCAAGGAACTACTCGCACGCCTGAAGGAACAGGGCGAGTTCGTCAAGTCCGCGTCTTCGACCGTCGAACCGCCGGTCGCGCGTCGTCTGCGCGAATCGTTCGGCAAGACCGAAGGCGACGGCGCAGCCGCTAAGGCTGCACCCACCCCCGCACCGAAGCCCGGTGCCCCCCGGCCGGGTCCCCGGCCCACTCCTGCGAGCCCGGCCCCCGCGGCCGAGACCGCGCGTCCCAAGCCGGGCGCGCCGAAGCCGGCCGCTCCCAAGCCGGCTCCGGCACCGGAGGAGAAGCCCGCGGCTCCCGCGCCGCAGGCGCCCGCCGCCGAGGCGGCACCCCAGGCCCCGGCCGCGCAGGCGCAGGCCCCCACCCCGACGCCGC
>NZ_LPZN01000102.1 GCF_001646655.1 Rhodococcus gordoniae
CCCGCCCCCACCCGCCCCCCCGCCGGCGGCCGCTCCCGCCAGCCGATTCGGTTGCCCGCGCACCGATGGAACGACTCGCGGCGAACGAGGAGAGCCTCAGGCGCCTGCTCGGTGTGCTCGTGAGATCGAACTCCGTGGCCTCCGACGACCTCGCCGAGATCGACGACGCCGCACGCGCAGCCGCGTCCGCACTCGACGCCGTCGTCGAGGACGTGGTGGCCCTCGAATCCGCCGCGCGAGGCAGTGCGGCCGCGAAGACCCATCTGTCCGCTGCCATCACGGACGCGGGCGAGCGTCTCGGAACGGGCGTCGACCAGTTCGAGGAACTCGTGGCCGCCGCGGCCCGGCTCGCCGCGACCGCCGAGGGCAACCGTTCGCTGGCGATGCTCGACCGGCGCCGCGCCGAACTGATCGCCACGTCCGACAAGCTCGAGAGCTGGGCTCAGTCCTGGCGCGAGGTGGGGCAGATCGAGCAGCGTTACCGCTGAGTGCGCGGATGCATCAGTCGTCGACACCCCGCGCGGCGAGTGCCTCACCCATCGCCTCGGCCGTGCGCAATGCTCCCACCACCACCGGAACCACGAGGGCCCGCAACGAGAAGCCGAGGCCGCGCGCTCTGCGTGCCTCGGTCACCCGGGTGACCACGGTGCCGAGCAGTGGGATCGCGCGGACGGTCATCACCAGCACGAGGCCCACCCGATCGGGGTCGACGCCGACGCGTGCGAGGGGACGTGCCGCGCGCACGATCGCGTCGAGCATGTCGGTGGTCCGCGTCGTGAGAGTCACCAGGGCGGCCAGCGCGACCGCCACGAGTAGCGATCCGCAGATCACCACCGCGCGTTCCCAGCCGGCCACGAGCACCTGGAAGCCGGCGATGATCGCCAGCATCCACACCAGCGGACGCAACTGCACGACGGCGAGACGCGGCGGTATCCGCGCGGCGGCATAGGCGAGCACGGCCAGACCCAGGGCGGGTAGCACTTGCCACGGCTGGCGGATCCACAGGGTCAGCACGAGGATGAGCACTGCGACCGCGAGCAGCTTCGCCCCCGCCGGAATCCTGTGCAGGACGGAGGTTCCCGGGTGGTAGAGGCCGAAAGTGTTCACCCGATCAGGTTCCGGTAGTGCGCCAGTGCCGCGACCGGTTCGTCGTCGGCGACGATCCGCCCCGAATCCACCACGAGGACACGGTCGAAATCGGTGAGCAGATCGAGGTTGTGCGTCACCGCGATCACCTGCTGCGGCAGGCTCGCGAACGTACGGGCGATGAGCTTCGTGTTCCGCAGGTCGAGCAGGGTCGTCGGCTCGTCGGCGACGAGCACCGCCGGGTCGGTCACCATGATCGCGGCGAGCGCGAGCAACTGCTTCTGGCCGCCCGAGAGCAGGTGGCTGGGATGGTCGTGGTGTCCCGCGAGCCCGAAATCGGCGAGGACCTGCCGCACCCGGGCTTCACGTTCCTCCTTGCCGAGCCCGCTGCGCCGCAACGAGAAGGCGACGTCCTCGGCCACCGTCGGCATGACGATCTGGTGATCCGGGTCGGTGAAGACGAAACCGACCTTCTTGCGCACCTCCCGGCCCTTGCGGGCCGTATCGAGGCCGTCGACGGTCACCGATCCGGACGACGGGACGAGCAGACCGTTGATCATCCGCGCCATCGTCGACTTGCCGCTGCCGTTCGCGCCGACGATGCCGACGCGTCGTTCGGTGAGGACGACGTCGACCCCGTCGAGGACGGTGCGGTCGCCGTAGGCGTGCCGCACCCCCCGGAATCGGATCTCGCTCATCGACGGCCGACGGGTCAGTGGGCGGGGTCCGCCGCGGGACGGTGCGCGATACGCGGCGCCACCAGCGCGGGATAGGCGCGGTGCACCTGGGCGGCGACCGCGGCGGCGACGACCGCCTTGGCCAGATCGCCCGGCAGGAAGGTGACGTTGGCGGCGGCCGCGGCCCACACCGTGAGATCGGTGCGCAGGACCATACCCGCGATACCGAAGGCGTAGAGCACGACGATGCCGCCGAGGACGTTGACGGCCACACCGGGCAGCGTGCGGTAACGCGGCAGCATCTTCATGCTCAGCCAGCCGATGACGGCGACGGCGGGAATCCAGCCGATGAGGAAGCCCACCGTGGGACCGGCCAGCGAGGTGAGGGTCGTGCGGCCGCCGGCGAGAACGGGCAGTGCCAGTCCCAGCACGATCACGGTGAGCACCGACAGGACACCCTTACGCGCGCCGAGCAGTGCACCCGCGAGCATCACACCGAGGGTCTGCAGCGTGATGGGCACGCCGGACGATCCGATGCTGATCTGGCCGGGCAGTCCCAGGGCGATGATCAGGGCGGCGAAGACGGCGATCTGCGCGAGGTCGCGCGCGGGGATACGGCGGGACGAGGACACGGTTACTCAGCCTTCTGATATGGACGGTGAACCCGTAGAGCCTAAGCCGTACCGGCGTGCCGCACGTCATCGGCCCGTGTCCGGGTGCCCGAAGGTCACACCGGGGTGCACCTCCGGGTGTCCCCTGATCTTTCCCTGATATCTGCGCTGACCTGGTGTTTTTCCCTTCCGGAGCTGTCAGGATCGAGGCGTACCAAGCAAACGGAGTCCGGCACGGAAGAGGTCGGCATCGAGGTGGGAGTACCCATGTTCTGGAAGATCGTAGGAATCGTCGCGGTGGTATGGGTCGGTCTCGCCGTGCTCGGCGCCCTGCTCGACAACCTGTTCGGCTTTCTCGTACTCGGCGCGGTGATCTTCGGCGGATACCTGCTGTACAAGGCAGTATCGGGAGGTGACAAGCACGACCTGACGCACCTGTAGGACGAAGGGGGCAGCTGTGGAGGCGGTACCGGAGGACTGGCAGCACGGGCTCGTGATCGCCGCGCACCCCGACGACATCGAATACGGTGCCGCCGCGGCCGTGGCGAGATGGACCCGACAGGGCAAGCAGGTGCGCTACGTCCTCGCGACGAGCGGGGAGGCCGGAATCGCCGGTCTCCACCCGCGGGAGTGCGGTCCCCTGCGGGAAGCGGAGGAACGCGAATCCGCGCGGATCGTGGGCGTGGACTCGGTGGAGTTCCTCGGCCACCGCGACGGGCAGCTCGTCGCCGGCCTCGACCTGCGACGCGATATCGCCGCGAGCATCCGACGACACCGGCCCGAGATGGTGGTGACCGGGAACTTCGGGCTCACCTGGTTCCCGGGCTTTCTCAACAGCGCGGATCATCGCGCGCTCGGGCTGTCCGTGCTCGACGCGGTCGCCGACGCGGCCAACGAGTGGATCTTCCCGGAACTGACGGAAGCCGGTCTCGAGCCCTGGCCCGGGGTGCGATGGGTCGCGGTGAACACGACCTCTCCGACTCATGCGGTGGACGTGACCGACACCGTCGAGGTGGCGGTCGACTCGCTCGCGGCGCACCGCCGTTATCTCGAGGCTCTCGACGACAGGAGCGCCGAGGAACAGGCACGCGAACAGGTGGAGCGATCGTCCGCGCCGCTGCCGGGCTTTCCTGCCGCTCGTGCTGCCGGATTCGAGTTGTACACCTTCGCGGGATAGGGGACGTCCCACGACGGTGTGGTGGCCGGTCCCACGTACGCGGGATGTGGCAGGCTGTGCGCGTGCGAGTGGCGGTGGTGGCCGGGCCGGATGCGGGTCATGCGATTCCGGCGATCGCGTTGTCGCTGCGGCTCGCGGATGCCGGGCACGACGCGGTGGTCTTCACAGGTGAACGGTGGCTCGGCCTCGATCTGCCCGGTGTGACCGTCGTGGAGTTGAAGGGGCTCGCGCCCCGGCTCGGTGACGACGCCGGCGACGCGGGGGCGAAGATCCACGCCCGCGCCGCCCACATCGCGAGCGAGATGCTCCCGGATCTCGGTGCGCTGCTGCCCGACCTCGTGGTGGCGGACGTTCTCACCGCCGG
>NZ_LPZN01000103.1 GCF_001646655.1 Rhodococcus gordoniae
TACCGTGCGGCTGAGCAGCCCGGCGCAGTATCTGTGGTTCGCCTTCGCCGGCTCCGCCCTCGCCAGCATCGTGGTGTTCGGCGTCGCGTCCATCGGCAACGGCCGCTCCAGCCCGCTGAGCCTGGCGCTGGCCGGCGCGGCCGTCGCGTTCTTCCTGCAGGCGATGATCCAGACCATCGTGCTGCTCGACCAGACCAGCCTCGACGGCTACCGCTTCTGGGTGGTCGGCTCCGTCGCCGGCCGCGGCATGGACGTCTTCTGGCAGGTGGCCCCGTTCATCGTCGTCGGCCTGCTCGTCGCGCTCGCCTCCACCCCGGCACTGAACCTGCTCAGCCTCGGCGAGGACGTCGCCCGCTCGCTCGGCACCGATGTCGTCACCACCCGGGTGATCGGCATCGCCGCGATCACCGTGCTCACCGGCGCCGCCACCGCCGCCTGCGGGCCCATCGCGTTCGTCGGGCTGATCGTCCCGCACATCGCCCGCGCGGTGACCGGCCCCGACTACCGCTGGCTCGTCCCCTACGCCGGGCTGCTCGGCGGGGCGCTGCTCGTCCTCGCCGATGTCGTCGGCCGCATCGTGGTGCGCCCCGGCGAACTGCAGGTCGGTATCGTCCTCGCCCTCATCGGCGCCCCCTTCTTCATCGCCCTCGTCCGTCGCCGGAAGCTGGTGGCCCTGTGAACGACACCCCCACCCCCGCGCTCGCCCCGGACGAGCCGGCCACGACGGGCCGGCGCCGCTCGCCCGTCCAGGTCTCCACCCGCGTGCCGGGCCGGCCCGCCTTCCGCCTCGGCTCCGTCTCGGTCGTCTGGCGCGCCCGCATGGTCGTCGTGTGCGCGCTGATCGTCGTCGCCACCGCCGTGCTGCTGTCGATCTCCCTCGGCCGCGGCGACTACCCGCTCAGCCCGCTGCAGGTCGTCGAGGTGCTCCTCGGCGGCGGCGAACGCCTCGACCGGTTCATCGTGTTCGACCTGCGGTTGCCGCGCGGCATCGCCGCCGTCGTCGTCGGCGCCGCCCTCGCCGTCTCCGGCGCCATCACCCAATCCGTCTCCCGCAACGCCCTGGCCAGCCCCGACATCCTCGGCATCACCGCCGGCGCGTCCGCCGCCGCGGTCGCCCTGATCGTCGTCACCGGCGGCGGATCGATCGTCGGACTGCTCGCCACCCTCGGCCTGCCGCTGTCGGCGCTGCTCGGCGCGCTGCTCACCGCCGCCGCCA
>NZ_LPZN01000104.1 GCF_001646655.1 Rhodococcus gordoniae
GAATCCGGCATCGGTGGTAGATCGATGGGGTTCACCCTCTACGTCCCCGTCCTCTGGTGCGTTCGCTTCGGGTGGGGCGCGGCCCGAGTTCGTAGGGGATTTTCAGGATGTGGCGGGTTTTGGCGTCGATGTCGCAGTTGCCCGACGCGACGGAGTGGAGGATGCCGTTGTAGACGAGGTCCCACAGGTCAGGGTTTCCTTGAATGTCGCTGATCTTGAACGAGTGGATCTCGTTGCCGTGAGCGTCTTTGAACCGGAGGACGCGGTTCGTTCCGTCGGCGGAGAAACGTATACGGGTGAGGTGGTAGGTGTCGACCCAGCTGTCGCGACATTGCACCCATGTGGATCCTGCTGCCGTCCAATAGTTCCTGATCCCGCGAAACATCAGCCAGCCACCCGCAGTGATGATGAGCCACGCACCCCACCAGTGAATCCAGCGAAGATCCCCGTTGGAGATTGTGAAGAACGCGACCGTAATGGTCATCAGGGTAAATGCGCTGATGTATTTTTCGCGGACGTGAGGTTGGAACCATTCGAGAGTGGGACCGAGATGGTCCGGTGCATCCGGTGGGTTCCGTGGGTTGCGTTCGAGCGGTGTGTATTCCGTGCCGTGGTAGATGCGGGGCGCCCGGGGTGGGCGGGGTTCGCCTGTGATCGAATCCGGCCTCGGTGGTAGATCGATGGGGTTCACCATCTGCGGCGTCGTCCTCTGGTGCGTTCGCTTCGGGTGGGGCGCGGCCCGAGTTCGTAGGGGATTTTCAGGATGT
>NZ_LPZN01000105.1 GCF_001646655.1 Rhodococcus gordoniae
TAGACCAGGTCCCACAGGTCAGGGTTGCGCTGGATCTCACTGATCTTGAACGATTGGATCTCGTTGCCGTGTGCATCTTTCAAACGAAGAACGCGGCTGTAGCCGTCAGCGGAGAATTGGATGCGGGTGAGTTTGTATGTGTCGACCCAACTGCCGCGCCACTGCACCCAACTGACACCGGCTGCTGTCCAGTGGTTTCCGGAGGTCCGGAACATCATCCATGGGAAGAGCGCGAGCAGACCCCATGCCCACCATTCGAGGACCCAGCTGAATCCCCCTGCGCTGATCGTCCCGAATACCGAGAGTAGTCCGGCAAGCATCGCGGCATCGCCGTACTGGTCGCGAAGGCTGGGCTGGAGCCATTCGAGGGTGGGGCCGAGATGCTCCGGTGCATCCGGTGGCTTTCGTGGGGAGCGCTTGACTGGTGTGTATTCCGTGCCGTGGTAGATGCGGGGCGCCCGGGGTGGGCGGGGTTCGCCTGTGATCGAATCCGGCATCGGTGGTAGATCGATGGGGTTCACCATCTGCGGCGTCGTCCTCTGGTGCGTTCGCTTCGGGTAGGGCGCGGCCCGAGTTTGTAGGGGATTTTCAGGATGT
>NZ_LPZN01000106.1 GCF_001646655.1 Rhodococcus gordoniae
CGACGACGGCGCGACCCGTGGGTCGCGCCGTCGTCGATACAGCTGTTGGTCGAGGAGGTCACTCCTGCTCGAAACGCCTCCGGAACCGCTCTTCCATGCGGTTGGTGAAGCCACCACCCGAGGACTTCCTGCCGCCGCCGGAACTTCGGCCGGTCTTTCCGGAAGCGGAACTACCACCCGTCGCCCCTGAAGCCGACGGCCGACGACCGCCGAGGAGCAACAGAACTCCGGCGGCGAACATCACGAGGAACCCGAGCAGACTGATGATCGGAAAGCCGCCCGGCTTGAGCGGCAGGGCAACACCGGCGATCAACAGCGTCAGGCCCAACACGAACAAGGCGCCGGCCTGCAGCCGCCGCCGGTTCGACGCCATCCCCAACCGGCTACCACGCACGGTCGAGGCGAACTTGGGATCCTCAGCATAGAGCGCGCTCTCGATCTGATCGAGCATGCGCTGCTCGTGCTCGGAGAGTGGCACGGTACCTCCCCCGGCACTAAACGGTGGCCACCGGATCCGTGGGGCGGATCCGGCGGGGGGCCGTCGATACGGCCGCCTGAGTCAATAATACGAGCAGAAGTCGATGTGGACCACAAACTCCACACGTGAGTTCGGTCCCCCGCCCGGCGAAGCCCTCATGAGAAGGCGAAGGTCACCCACCGACACCGACTTCGGGCTCTGCCTCGGCGTCGAGATAACCCTCCACGTCGTGCAGGAAGTGACCCACCTCGTCGTAGAACGCACCGGACTCGTCGGCTCCGACGGCCCGCGCGACGCCCGCTTCGATCGCCGCGCGAGTGGCGGAACGGTCGGCGAAGTAGTCGGCCCAGACGGCGAAGGACTCGTCGGCTCGCGCCATGAGCGCCCACGCATTGCGCGTGACCGGCCGGCGCGCCGGCCGGACCCCGGAGCGCATCTCCGCAGCGGCGACGACCGCGCCGGCACCGCGCAGCGCCGCAAGATAGGCGAGACGGAACCTCTCGCCCGGATCGCCGGCACCGGCGGCACCCGAGAGCAGATCGTCGGCCTTGCGCAACAGCGTCGCTGCGCGCGCCGAGGTCGGGCGGTCCATGCATGCGGACGGTCCGAGCGTGGGAGACGTTCGGCGCGGCCCTCGACCCGCGACGTGACCGTCGGCCATATTCACGCACCTCCTCGGCGTGCTCGCACCACTCACTACAACGAGCGGTATCCGGTGGTATTCCCGCCGAAACGCCGAGGAACGGAGATCACTGTCCTCGAGTGATCCCCGACACGGACGCCGAGCGGGAGACCCCAGGGTGATCCGGGGATGTTCGCTTCCCTCGAACATCCCCGGATCACCGGTGTCGAACATGCGTTCGACGTATTCAATATAGCTGGACCCACCGACAACCCGTCAAGAGAAAGCGGCCACGTCATCCCGAACGATCAGCGAGACCCGAACACCTCCGACACATCGCGAGCCACCCGAACGAGTCACGCATGACCACCGATCCCCACCACGACCCCGCAATCCTCACCGAACTCTCCCCTGCGGATTTCCGTGCGCGCCTCCCCGAGCTGCTGTCCGTCTACGTCGCGGCGATGCGCTATCCCCGCGGCACGGAGTACCACCGGGCGCCGATGTGGTCCGAGCATTCGGCTCGTGCGGGATGGCAGGCCTTCGCCGCCGCTCTCCCCGAGGCGCCCGACACGATCGTCGGCATCGCGTACGGCTATCGGGGCGATAGCCGGCAGTGGTGGAACCAACAGGTGCGCACCGGCATGCGTCGTTCCGGACGGTCTCCCGAGGAGATCGATCGGGTCCTCGCCGACTACTTCGAGCTCACCGAACTGCACGTCCGTCCCGACATGCAGGGACGCCGCATCGGCGAACTGCTCCTGTACGCGCTGCTGCGGGACCGTACGGAAGGAGCCGTCCTGCTGTCGACTCCCGAGGTGCCGGCCGAGGACAACCGGGCGTGGCGGCTGTACCGTCGGTTCGGATTCCAGGATGTCGTCCGCCGGTTCGTCTTCACCGGCGATGCCCGGCCCTTCGCGGTGCTCGGCAGGAGTCTGCCGCTCGGGCCGGACCTCGTTCCGCATCACCCCCACACGCTCGACGATCCGGACGGAAGTGGTATCCCATGAGCCCCACCCTCGACGCCGTCGTGGTCGGATCCGGCCACAACGCTCTGGTCTCGGCGTGCTATCTCGCCCGTGACGGATGGTCGGTGGAGGTGCTCGAACGCGACACCGTGCCGGGCGGGGCCGTCTCCACCGTCGAGCGCTTCCCCGGATACGCCGTGGACCGCGGTTCCTCGGCCCACATCATGGTCCGCCACTCGGGAATCGTCGAGGAGCTCGATCTCGCCGCCCACGG
>NZ_LPZN01000014.1 GCF_001646655.1 Rhodococcus gordoniae
CATCGCGACGCAGATCGGTGAGGCGACGGTCGGTTCGCTCCTGGATCTGCGTGCCACCCTCGCGCAACTCGAGGGACAGGATCCCGGCGCCGCGTCGAGCGTCCGTAAACTCATCGGCGTGCGGCAGCGGCAGGACACCGCCGAACTCGCCATGGATCTCGCGGGCGAGGCCGGGTGGGTGGAAGGACCGCTCACCCGGGAGTTCCTCAACACCCGGTGCCTGACGATCGCCGGTGGAACCGAGCAGATTCTGCTGACCGTGGCGGCCGAGCGGCTCCTGGGGCTGCCGCGCGACTGAGGAGTCCTTCCGCCGGACGCCCGGGAATGCTACAACTGGAACACGTTCTATATCGAAGGTGGGTGACGGTGGACTTCGCACGTGACGAGACACAGGAGGAGATCGCCGGTGTGGCGGCCGGTCTCCTGAAACGCGGCCTCGCCGACGAAGCGCTGTGGGCCGCGCTGGCCGACGCCGACCTGCTGTCGCTCGCCCTGCCCGAACGGCTCGGCGGATCGGGGCTCGGGCTCGGTGAAGTGGCCACCGTCCTCACCGAGGTCGGACGCGGAGCGGCGCAGACGCCGGCCCTGGCCACCCTCGGCCTGGGCGTCCTGCCGATCCTCGCGCTCGCCTCCGAGCAGCAGCAGGACGAACTGCTCGCCGGCGTCGCGGAGGGAGCCGTCCTGACGGCCGCACTCGGTGAACCCGGCCGCGCCTTCCCGGAACAGCCGGCCGCCACCGCCGTCCGAACCGACGGGGGTCACGCGGTCACCGGGTCGTTCGTCGCCGTGCCCTACGCCGATCGGGCGCGCCTGGTGCTCCTGCCCACCGATGCCGGTGTGGTCGCGGTGGCTCCCGACGCCACCGGCGTGACCCTGCGTCCGAGCCCCACCTCGACCGGCTCCCCGGAGTTCTCGCTGCGCGCCGACGGCGCCGTCGGTGTCCTGCTCGCGGAGTCCGGTGCCGACGCCGTGGCGACCCTCCACCGGATCGCGCTCGCCGCTGTGGCGGCCTTCGCGGACGGACTGCTCTCCGGGGCGACCGAGCTCACCGCGAAGCACGTCAGCGAACGGCACCAGTTCGGCAAACCGCTCGCGACCTTCCAGGCCGTCGCGCAGCAGATCGCCGATGTCTACGTCACCGCGCGCACCCTGCACGTCGCGGCGTTGTCGTCGGTGTGGCGCCTGTCCGAAGGTCTCGACGCGGCAGACGATCTCGATGTCACCGCGTACTGGATCGCGGCCGAACTGCCTCCGGCCGTGCGTGTGCTGCACCATCTGCACGGCGGGGTGGGTGTCGACGAGACCTATCCACTGCACAAGTATTCGTCGGCCGCCAAGGACCTCGCCCGGTTGCTCGGCGGCGCCTCGTACCGACTCGACCTCGTGGGGGCCCGGTGTTCATCGATCTGACAGACGAGCAGCGCGCGCTGCAGGCCGAGCTGTGCCGCTATTTCGGCAATCTGGTCTCCCCGGAGGAGGCTGCGATCATGCGTACCGAACGGCACGGGCCCACCTACCGCGAGGTCGTCCGTCGAATGGGCAAGGACGGATGGCTCGGCGTCGGCTGGCCGGTGGAGTTCGGCGGCCACGGTTTCGGCGACGTCGAACAGCAGATCTTCGCCAACGAGGCCGTCCGGGCCGACGTCCCGTTGCCGAGCGTCACGCTGCAGACCGTCGGCCCGACGCTGCAGGTCTACGGCACCGACGAGCAGAAGCGGAAGTTCCTGCCCGCCATCCTCGCCGGCGAGGTGCACTTCGCGATCGGGTACTCCGAGCCGGAGGCCGGCACCGACCTCGCCGCACTGCGCACCACCGCGGTGCGCGACGGCGACCACTACATCGTCAACGGACAGAAGATCTTCACCACCGGTGGGCACGACGCCGACTACATCTGGCTCGCGGTCCGTACCGGCCCCGCCGACTCGCGTCACCGGGGCATCTCCGTGCTCATCGTCGACACGAAGGACCCGGGCTTCAGCTGGACGCCGATCATCACCTGCGACGGCGCCCATCACGTCAACGCCACCTACTACAGCGACGTGCGTGTTCCGGCCGAGATGCTCGTCGGCGAGGAGAACAAGGGCTGGAAGCTCATCACCACCCAGCTCAACCACGAACGCGTCATGCTCGGACCGGCCGGTCGTGTGGCGGGCATCTACGACCGGCTCGTCGAGTGGGTCCGCGCGCACGAACTCCAGGACCGTCCCGAGGTGCGACGCGCACTCGGGGAGATCCACGCGACCTGGCGGCTCAACGAACTGCTCAACTGGCAGGTCGCGGCGAGCAGCAACGACGCCGTCGACATCGCCGACGCCTCGGCCACCAAGGTGTTCGCCACCGAGCGGATCCAGCGGGTCGGGCGTCTGGCCGAGGAGATCGTCGGTGCCTTCGGCGACCCCGCCGACGACGACACCGCCGAGCTGCTCCGCTGGCTCGACATGATGGCCAAACGCAACGTGGTCATCACCTTCGGTGGCGGCGTCAACGAGGTCATGCGCGAACTGATCGCGACGGCCGGACTGGGCATGCCGCGGGTGCCGCGGTGACGCAGGAGAATTCGGTGACACGTGACGTTCCGGGAAGCACCCCGGAGGAGATCCTGCGGGCGGCCGAACAGGTGCGGAGCGACGGCTCGTCCGCACCCCGGCCCGGCCGCGATCCGGTGAATCTGCCGATGATCCGTAACTGGCTCGAGGCGATCGGCGACGGCAATCCGATCTACACCGACGAATCCGCGGCGATCGCCGCCGGTCACGGCGGTCTCGTGGCCCCGCCCGCCATGGCGCAGGTGTGGACGATGCGCGGTCTCGGCGCCGAACGGGAGAAGGACGATCCGCTCGGCCGGATGACGCAGATCCTCGACGACGCCGGATACACGTCGGTGGTCGCCACCAACTGCGACCAGATCTACCACCGCTACCTGCGTCACGGCGAACAGGTGACGATCGAGTCCACCCTCGAGGACGTCGTCGGCCCGAAGAAGACCGGCCTGGGGGAGGGCTGGTTCTTCACCACCCGCAACCTGTGGAGGGTCGGCGACGAGGTCGTCGCCGAAATGCTGTTCCGCATACTGAAGTTCGCCCCGCCGGCCAAGGTGGAGGAGGCGTCGTCCTCCGACGGCCGGGCACCGTCGGTTCCCGACGATCTCGACCCCGCACGGTTGCTCCGCCCGTCCGTCTCCCGCGACACGCAGTTCTTCTGGGAGGGCGTCTCGGCCCACGAACTGCGCATCCAGCGACGCCCCGACGGCACGCTGCAGCACCCACCCGTCCCGGCGCTCTGGCTCGACAAGTCCGAGACCACCGACTACGTCGTGTCCTCCGGACGCGGAACGGTGTTCAGCTTCGTCGTCCACCACGCCCCGAAGGTGCCGGGACGGCAGCTGCCCTTCGTCGTCGCACTCGTCGAACTCGACGAAGGGGTGCGGATGCTCGGTGAACTCCGCGGCGCCGATCCCGGGCAGGTGCGGATCGGAATGCCGGTGGAAGCCACCTATCTCGATTTCCCCGGCGATGACGAGACCGGGGGAGAAGCGTGGACGCTGTACGCCTGGAAGCCTCTCGAGGAGGACGTGTGAGCGCCCCGACCGTCACGATCGGCGAGAACCTGCCCACTTCGACGATCCACGCGGATCCGACCTTCGTCGTGTCGACGGCCCTGGCCACCCGCGATTTCCAGGACGTGCACCACGACCGCGACAAGGCACAGCAACGCGGATCGAAGGACATCTTCGTCAACATCCTCACCGACACCGGGCTCGTGCAGCGCTACGTCACCGAGTGGGCAGGACCCCGAGCGGTGATCAGGTCGATCTCGCTGAGGCTGGGTGTGCCCTGGTACGCCTACGACACCCTGACCCTTTCCGGCACCGTTGCCTCCGTCGAGGGCGGACTGGTCACCGTCGACGTCACCGGCACCAACAGTCTGGGAAAACACATCACGGCCACAGCCACTTTCGTGATCGGAGGCACCGCATGAGCGGCCTGTCGAGTGCAGCGGCGATCGTCGGCATCGGTGCCACCGACTTCTCGAAGGACTCCGGTCGCAGCGAACTCCGCCTCGCCGCCGAAGCGGTACGCGCCGCCCTCGACGACGCGGGACTCACCCCGGACGACGTCGACGGCCTGGTCTCGTTCACGATGGACACCAACACCGAAGTGGCCGTGGCCCGTTCGGTGGGTATCCCTCACCTGAAGTTCTTCTCCCGCATCCACTACGGCGGCGGTGCGGCGTGCGCGACGGTGCAGCAGGCGGCGATGGCCGTCGCGACCGGCGTGGCCGACGTGGTGGTCGCCTACCGGGCATTCAACGAACGATCCGGGGCGCGTTACGGTCAGGTCAATACCGCACTTGCCGCGCAGGTGAATTCGTCGGGCACCGACAACGCGTTCTCCTACCCGCACGGGCTGAGCACCCCGGCCTCGTTCGTCGCGATGGTCGCGCAACGCTACATGCACGTCTCCGGTGCGACGAGTGCCGACTTCGGTGCCGTGGCCGTTGCGGACCGCGCTCATGCGGCAACCAATCCCGAGGCGTTCTTCCACGGGAAACCGATCACGCTCGAGGACCACCAGAACTCGCGGTGGATCGCCGAGCCGCTGCACCTGCTCGACTGCTGCCAGGAGTCCGACGGCGGCGTGGCGCTCGTCGTGACGAGCGCCGAGCGGGCGAAGGACCTGAAGCAGACTCCCGCGGTGATCGCCGCCGCGGCACAGGGAAGCGGTCCCGACCAGTACATCATGACCAGTTACTACCGGGACGGGCTCGCAGGACTGCCCGAGATGGGCATCGTCGGCGACCAGTTGTGGAAACAGGCCGGCATCGGACCGCAGGACGTCGCGACGGCCGTCCTCTACGACCATTTCACCCCGTACGTGCTCATGCAGCTCGAAGAACTCGGATTCTGCGGACGCGGTGAGGCCAAGGACTTCGTCGCCGACGGCATCCAGGTCGGCGGGCGGCTGCCGATCAACACTCACGGCGGTCAGCTGGGTGAGGCCTACATCCACGGTATGAACGGCATCGCCGAGGGCGTCCGGCAGATCCGCGGCACGGCGGTCAACCAGGTCGACGACGTCGGCCACGTCCTGGTCACGGCAGGAACGGGAGTTCCGACCTCGGGACTGGTGCTGTCGCGGTCCTGACGCCGTTTCGCTCCCACGGGGACGCGGGCCTGCCTACGATGAAGGCCCACGCTCCGGCGAGATCCCTGTGGGAGGACCCGTGTCGGTCACGGACGGACATGTCGTGCATCCGACCCGCGAACAGCGGGTCCGGAACGGCCTCGCCGCTCGGAGGGTCACTCCCGTCGAGTCGCTGGCCGATCTCGGGGAGTCGTCCCGGGATCCGATCGCGCTGCTCGAGAGCCAGGCGCAGTCCCGCGTCCCCCAGCTCGTCCCGGTGCGATACGGCCGCATGGCGACATCGGCGTTCGCGTTCTTCCGCGGTGCCGCGCTGGTGATGGCCGACGATCTGTCGCGCACGCCCGACAGCGGTCTGCACACACAGTTGTGCGGCGACGCCCACGCGAGCAATTTCGGCCTGTTCGCGACTCCGGAACGGAAGACGGCCTTCGACGTCAACGACTTCGACGAAACGTATCCGGGGCCGTTCGAATGGGACGTCAAGCGCCTGGTCGCAAGCCTCGAGATCGCGGGCCGCGACAACGGGTTCACCACGAAGGAATGCCGGAAGATCACCCGGGCGTGTGCGGCCGAGTATCGCGAGACCATGTGCAGACAGGCGCAACTCGGAAATCTGGCGGTGCGGTATTCCCACCTCGATCCCACGGTCGAGATAGCGGAGTCGGGTGGTCTGCTGGATGCGAAGATGGAGAAACGCACCCGGAAAGCGCTCGACAAGGCCTCGCGGCGCGACAGCCTCCAGGCACTGGAGAAGCTGACCGCCATCATCGACGGTCACCGGCGGATCATCAGCGATCCGCCGCTCATCGTGCCCGTCGAAGAGGTCTTCGCCGATCTCGATGCCGAGGCGATCTACGACGAGTTGTACGGCCGCGTCCGGTCGTACCGGGCGACGCTGCAGTGGGACCGCCGGGTCCTTCTCGAACAGTTCGAACTGGTCCAGGCGGCGCGGAAGGTCGTCGGAGTGGGAAGCGTCGGCACGCGGGCGTGGATCCTCCTGTTGCGGGGTGTGGACGACGACGATCCGCTGTTCCTGCAGGCGAAGGAAGCCCAGCGTTCGGTGTTGTCGTACTACGTGGACGGGCCGTCCTTCCGCAACGAGGGCGAACGCGTCGTGAACGGTCAGCGCCTGATGCAGTCCGCGAGCGACATCTTCCTCGGCTGGCAGCGGGGTACGGGCGCCGACGGGGTGGACCGGGACTTCTACATCCGTCAGCTCCGCGACGGTAAGGGCTCGGCGGTGATCGAGGAGATGGTGCCCAAGGGCCTGAAGCTCTACGGGCGGTTGTGCGCGCGGGTCCTCGCCTACGCCCACGCCCGGGCGGGCGACCGGATCGCGCTGGCGGCCTATCTCGGCACGGACGAGCAGTTCGACGAGGCGCTCGCGTCCTTCGCGGTGGCCTATGCGGACCGGACCGAGCGCGACCTGCAGGCACTGCACGACGCAGTGGACCAGGGCCGGGTGAAGGCCCGGTCCGGACTCTGATCCCCGTCTTCGCCTCGACGGTCCCGGACCCTTCCGGTGTCCGGGACCGCGAGTTCGTCCTCGGCGATCGGCAGGGTACAAGTGACGCAACCACGCGCCGACGGAAGGACGTCATGATGGGTTTCGAGGGCAGGGTCGCATTCGTCACGGGAGCAGCGCGAGGACAGGGTCGCTCGCATGCCGTCGCATTCGCCGAGGCCGGAGCGGATCTGGTGATCTGCGATCGGTGCACCGATTCACCGATGGTGGGCTACCCACTGGCGACGGAGGGGGATCTGGCCGAGACGGTGCGCCTCGTCGAAGCCACCGGCCGCCGGGTCGTCTCGGCGACACTCGACACCGCCGATCGTCCGGCGATGGATGCGCTGGTAGCCCGCGCCCACGACGAATTGGGGCGGATCGACATCGCGGTCGCCAACGCCGGGGTGTCGGTGGCGGCACCGGTGCACCGCATGCCGCAGGCGATGTGGGACGAAGCGATCTCGTCGAATCTCACCGGGGTGTTCAACACCGTCGCCGCGGTGGCACCCGGGATGATCGAGCGCAATTACGGACGCATCGTGACGGTGTCGTCCATGCTCGGCCGGGCCGGCAATACCAACATGGTCGCCTATGCGGCGTCGAAGTGGGGCGTGATCGGCCTGACGAAGAGCGCGGCCCTGGACCTCGCGCAGAACGGCATCACCGTCAACGCGGTCGCTCCGGGCAACATCTCCACGCCGATGATCCACAACGACACGCTCTACGGGATGCTGCGGCCCGACCTCGAGCACCCGACCGCCGACGATGTCGCACCGGTGTTCACCTCGCTGCACGCGCAACCGGTCCCGTGGCTCGAACCTGCCGAGATCACCCGCGCAGTTCTCTTCTTCGCCGACGAGGCGTCCGCACACATCTCCGGTACCGTGCTGCCGATCGACGCGGGCAATGCCGCGCGGGTGACCGGCTGAGCATCTGTCGATGCGATGAGAAAACCTGTCGAATCGTGTCGGTCTCTTCGTGCACACTGTGCTAGCCACCACAGTCAGGGAGACACTCATGGCCGACGCCATAGTTGCAGAAGGACTGATCAAGACATACGGACAGGTCAGAGCGCTCGACGGTGTGGATCTGCGGGTGCCGGAAGGAACGGTCACCGCGCTGCTCGGCCCCAACGGGGCCGGTAAGACCACCACGGTGCGCGTCCTGACGACACTGCTCGTTCCCGATGCCGGTCGCGCCGAGGTAGCAGGATTCGACGTCTTCACCGAGGGGCGCGCACTCCGGTCCCGGATCGGCGCGTCGGGGCAGTACGCCGCGGTCGACGAATATCTCACGGGCTTCGAGAACCTCGAGATGGTCGGTCGTCTCTACCACCTCGGCACCAAACGAAGTCGGCTCCGGGCACGAGAACTGCTCGAGCAGTTCGACCTCGAGGAGGCGGGCGATCGCCCGGTCAAGGGTTATTCGGGCGGTATGCGGCGTCGCCTCGACCTCGCCGGTGCTCTCGTCGCCGATCCTCCGGTGCTCTTCCTCGACGAACCGACCACCGGGCTCGATCCGCGTGCCCGTCTCGGGTTGTGGGAGGTCATCGACACGCTGGTGCAACGCGGCACCACGTTGCTGCTGACCACTCAATACATGGACGAAGCCGAACGCCTCGCCGACGACATCGCCGTGATCGATCGCGGGAAGGTCATCGCTCGTGGCACCGCCGACGAACTCAAGAGCCGCGTCGGTGGCGAGCGCATCGAACTCGGCGTGGCCGAGGTCGAGCAGCGTGAGCGCGCGGTCCGCGAACTCGAATCGGTCGCGTCCGGCGAGATCAGGGTCGAGCGCAGCACCGGCCGTATCACCGTTCCGGTGAGCGCGGATTCCGGTGGCGGAACCGACGGTCTCGTGACCGCACTGGGGAAACTGTCGGCCGCAGGTATCCGGGTCTCCGACGTCGCGCTCCGCAAACCCACGCTCGACGACGTGTTCCTCACGCTCACCGGGCACGGGACGGACGACAAGATCGAGGAGGCGGTGTCGTGAACACGCTCGAAACGATCGCCACCGACGGCCTGACCATCGCCAAGCGCAACATGATCAAGATCAAGCGTGTACCGGATCTCCTGGTGTTCACCACGCTCTCCCCGATCATGTTCGTGTTGCTGTTCGCCTATGTCTTCGGCAGCGCGATCGAGGTGCCCGGCATGTCGTACCGGGAGTTCCTCATCGCAGGCATCTTCACCCAGACGGTGATCTTCGGATCCACGTGGACGGGCCTCGGGATGGTCGAGGATCTCCAGAAGGGCATCATCGACCGGTTCCGGTCGCTGCCGATGGCGCCGTCCGCGGTGCTCATCGGACGCACCACCACCGACGTGCTGATCAATGTGCTCAGCCTTGTCGTGATGTCGTTGACCGGCCTCCTCGTAGGCTGGCGGATCAACACCTCGCTGGGAGAGGCCCTCGCCGGCTACCTGTTGCTGCTGTTGTTCGCCTACGCCCTGTCGTGGGTGATGGCCGTGATCGGCATGTGGATCCGCACACCCGAGGTCTTCAACAACGCCAGCTTCATGGTGATCTTCCCGCTGTCGTTCATCGCCAACACGTTCGTCGATCCGTCGACGATGCCACCGGTGCTGCGGACCATCGCCGAGTGGAATCCCATCTCGGCGCTGACGCAGGCGGTGCGCGAGTTGTTCGGCAACACCAATCCCATGGTGCCGCCACCGGACGTGTGGCCCCTGCAGAATCCGATCCTCGCATCGCTGATGTGGACGGCTCTGATGCTGATCGTGTTCGTGCCGTTCGCGATTCGGAGGTACCAGAAGGCCGTCAGTCGCTGACGGCCGAACTCACCTCCCCGTGGGACCGGTGGGACTCACTCGGGGTAGGGCGAGTACTGCCGCTGACGCAACAACGTGGCCAGGTGCACGGCGTTCCGGGCGACGGATTCGGTGGTCGAGCGCACCGCTTCGGGGATCTCGTCGAGATCCTTGAAGTCGGTGCCCGACATCGCTTCGCCGTTCCAGTAGGTCGACCCCTGGGCGGGAATGGAGAATCCGATGTCGTTGAGGCTCTGGAACAGGTCGGCGACGATCTTGTGCGCACCGTCCTCGTTGCCGACTACTGCGGCGATCCCGACCTTGCCCACCATGCGTGGCCGGTTCTCGTCGTCGGTGTTCGACAGTTCGGCATCGAGCCGCTCGAGGACACGCTGAGCGACACTCGACATGTGTCCCACCCAGGTCGGTGTGGCGATGAGCAGGATGTCGGCCGAGCCGATGCGCTCGACGATCTCCGGCCACTGATCCCCGTCGCCCATGTCGGCTTCCACGCCCGGCGCGACGTCGAAATCGACGACCCGGACCGTTTCGACGCTGACGTCGTGCTTCGACAGTGCGTCGAACACGTGCGCCACCATCTTGTCGGTGCTGGACTCGGCGGGAGACGGCTTGAGGGTGCAATTCAGTGCCACGGCGTGAAGTGCTGTCATGTGCCGTGGATACCCGCACACCGGGACGACAATCCCGTGTCCCCGATCGTGCGTCGCACGCTCAGCGTGCTCGTTCGGCCCAACGGTCGACGGCCGCCGAGAATTCCGACGACACGGGCAGAAGCGCGATCAGATCCGCCGGCCCCGGCTGCAGGGGGCCGAGTTCCTCGAGTCCGTGATTCGCGGTGGCGAAATGCTCGAACTGCAGGTCGGTGTGTGCGAGTGCAGCCCGCAGCGGTTCGACCTGCGCACAGCTGATGTTCAGATCCTTGTCGGAGCAGGTGAGCAGCACAGGGGTGTCGGCCGCCAACCGGGCGGCGAGTTCGACCGGATCGAGCTCGTCGGCCTCGGCGAGGAACTTGGCGTTCGCGGCATTCAGGCCGAGCTGCGCGACGACCGGGTGCTGGTCGGCCGGCACGGTGCCGGTCGACCGCAACGATGCGACGGTGCGCGGCAGCTCGGCTCGCACGGCGTCGGCGTCGGCGCCGAGCTGCCCGGAATCGGCGAGCGCGGTGAGCTGGGCGGACAACAGATCCAGATAGCGCATCGGTAGCGGCGCCAACAGCGCGAAGCCGCTCCCGATGCCGCGATCGGCCAGTGCGAGTGCGGTCAGGCCGCCCTCGCTGTGTCCGAGGACGAGGATGTCCTCGGCGGCGACGCCGGTGCGTTCGCTGAGCAACCGCACGGCGGCCTCGGCATGATCGACCTGCTCGGTGAAGCCGTACTCGCCGACGGTCTCGGGGGTGTAGGTCCCGAGACCTGTCCGGCCGGCCCCGATCTTGTCGAACCGCAGGCTCGCGATGCCGTGGGCGGCGAGTGCGTCCGCGGAGCGCACCAGGGTGTCGGCCGCAGCGCCGGGCTGATTGCCGTTGCGATCGGTGGGACCGCTGCCCGGAAGCAGCAGCGCGGCGGCGACCGTCGCACCGTCCGGACTGCGCAGACTGCCGTGGAAGGTGGTGCCGGCGGCCTCGAAGGTCACCGGGCTGTCGCTGCCGGTCGACACGGTGACCGAACCCGTATCGGGAAGAGCCGCGGCCGTTCCGGCGAGTGTCACACCTCCCGCGAGAACCAGCACGGGCACAGCAGCAGCACCGATCCACCTTCGCACGTTCCGCATGGGGCGAACCCTAGCAAAGGACCGCGCTGTGCCCGTGCCGAGCGAGCTGTGCCCGTGCGCAGTTCAGGGGAGGAGGGTGTCGATGAAAGTGTTGCTGAACACCCGATGCGGATCGAGGCGGTTGTACACCGCACGAGCCGAATCCCAGTTCTCGTCGGACGGTACGCCTTCCCGATAGGTCTCGGGTAGGCCCTGCGTCAGGATCTGCTCGTCCGTGTACGGCAGGTCGGGACCGAACGCCCAGCCCTTCGACCATTCGGGCCGGAAGGTCGAGTCGCTTCCGTTGTACCGCTGTCGCATCCACTGCTCCATCTCCCGGTAAAAGGCGAACATCCCAGGAGTGCCCGGAACGCCGAGGACGTTGAGCCAGATGGCCGTGTCCCATTCCGGGTGGTCGGGCCGCGGACGGGTCGAGGCGATCGTCGGAGGGCCTGCAGACGGGACGAGGACGTCCTCAGGACGATCCAGTCCGCAACAACGGATTTCGACCGGGCCGTTGAGGGGGAACTGCCCCAGGCCGCGATAGTGCTCGATGCGTTCGGCGAACCAGTGGGTGAAGTCGTGGATCACGTTGGCGATGTTGGCCCGGTTCGTGAGCACCACGCCGCCGCCCTCGGTGAGACGCAGAGTGGTCGCCTTGATGTAGAACTGCAGATCCTTCGACCAGCCCCAGATGTCGGACGATCCCGTCGCCGCGAGACCGGCCACCGTCACGCCGTAGTAGGTCTGCCCGAAAGCCGGTGCGATCGACGTGTTCCCGGCTGTGATCTGACCCAGCAGGTCGGTGATCGGTTCGGGCACGTTGTCGGAGAACGGATAGTTGTACGGTCCGGTCACTTCCCGCGAGGTGGCCGGCTTCTCCGGCGCAAGCGACCACACCTTCATCCACGGTTTGTCCGTGAACGGATACCAGATCGCCTCGGCGCGACCCGCAGAGGCGACGAACGATTCGAAGGTCCGACCCGACGCTCCGGCCGGCGCGAACAGTTCCTGCCAGGAGACGTCGGTGAAGGACCGGCACCGCATCCGGTAGTTCGGTCCGGCCTGCAGGGTGACGGACGTGATGAACGTGCGGCCGAGGTGGGTGAGCAGGGGAGTGATCTCGGGGTCGGCGCGGGTGAACGTGCGCAGCGCGTAGGCGCTGCCGTCCCATTCGACGGCAGTCAGCTCGGTGACGAGGTTGCTCATCGACCCGAAAGTGTGTCCGGGAAGGGTGGATTCACCGTCCGCGGGCAGGGCGGCGCCGTGGGCGTTGACGGCGAGTGCCCCTGCGATCGACAACACCCCGGGCGCAGGCAGATTCGCGAGTCCGAGACCGTGGTCCTGCAGTGCCGCGGTGATCGCGTCGAGTGTCGCGCCGGGATCGGCCGTGACGGTCGCGGGTGAGCCGCCGGGGTTCACCCGCACCCGGTTGAGATGGAGCATGGTGTCGGCGAGGATCACCCGGTCGACGGGCGCACCGTTGACGATCGTCAGCGGTGTCCAGCCGTGCATCGCTCCGCGCGGACGGATGGTGTATCCGCTCCGGTGTGCCCAGTTCACGAGACGCACGATGTCGTCGGGAGTGCGCGGCGCACAGGTCTGGATCGCGTCCAGCATGATCTCTTTCGACCAGTTCTGGTATGCCTGCTGATAGAGCTCGATGCCCTCGGGGAAACCCGGTGGGGTAGGGAGTGTCGCCCCTGCCGATCCGGAAGGAACCGCGTGGACCGGAGTCCAGCCGCCGATCGCGGTGACGGCCAGCGCGCCTGCACCGGCCGCAAGGAAGCCGCGCCGCGACAGGCGCGGCGACGAATCACGAAGTGTCATTTCGTATGTCGCTCTTTCGGGGGGCGTGGCGCTCAGGCCACGGTGAGTACCACGTCGGTCAGGGCGGGGGCGAGGTCGCGTTCGACCACGGATGCGGTGACGAGCTTGCGTTCGCCGTCGTTCCAGACGCGCACCCGGAGTGTCTCGCCGGGGAAGACCACGCCGGCGAAACGGGCACGGAATCCTTTCACGCGGGACGCGTCCGCATCCAGCAGGTTGTCGGTCACGGCCCTGCACACGATGCCGTAGGTGCACAGCCCGTGCAGGATGGGTGCGGGAAATCCTGCCGCGGAAGCGAACTCCGGATCGGAATGGAGCGGGTTGCGGTCGCCGCACAGCCGGTACAACAACGCTTGCTGAGGCAGGGTGGGCACGTCGAACTCGGCATCCGGCGCGCGATCGGGGTACTCCACCGACTCCGACGGTCCACGTTCACCGCCGAAACCGCCCTCGCCGCGAGCGAAGATCGACGACCGTGCGGTCCACAGGGGGGTGCCGTCGAGATCCTCGGTCCTCGATTCCTGGACGACGACAGCGGCCTTGCCCTTGTCCCATACCTCGGCGATGCGGGTGATCGTGCGTCCCTTGCCCGAAGCCGGGACGGGTGCGTGCACGGTCACCTCCTGACTGCCGTGGACGACTCGGGCGAGATCGATCTCGATTCCGGGGAACGATACCTTCGGCGGCTCGACCTGGTGGAAGGTCGCGGCGACGGTCGCGAAGGTGGGGAGCACCTGGGGCTCCTTGTCGTGGAGGTATCGGAGTTCGCCTGCGTCGGTCGGGCGGGAACCGGCACCGATGCCGAGGTTGTAGAGCTGGACATCGGTACTGTTCCACTCGAATTCCTGGGCGGGCAGTTCGGCTCCGACGGCAACCGAGGGATCGATGGGCACAGGCGCTTCCTTTCTACGGCTCGAACTCGGGTCGGTCGGGTCACACGGTGTCGGCGGATGCTCGCATTTCTCCGGTGTGGTCGTCACGTGTGCGGTCGAGGATGTCGAGTGCCGCGAGGTAGCCGAAGGTCATCGCCGGTCCGATGGTGGCGCCGGGGCCGGCATAGGTGTGGCCCATGACCGGCGAGCTGACGTTGCCGGTCGCGTAGAGGCCGTCGATCACGGTGCCGTCCTCGCGCAGGACCCGGCCGTGGACGTCGGTGACGAGGCCACCCTTGGTGCCGAGATCACCGGGGACCACCGCGAACGCGTAGAACGGGGCCTTGTCGACCACGCCGAGGCTCGGGTTCGGCTTGTTGCGCGGGTCCCCGTAGTAGTGGTCGTAGTGGGATTCGCCGCGGCCGAAGTCCTCGTCCTTCCCGGCGCGTGCGAACCCGTTGAACCGCTGCACGGTCTCGGTGAGGGCGTCGGCCGGCACCCCGATCCTCTCGGCGAGTTCGGCGATGGAACCGGCCTTGACGAGTACGCCGGCCTCGAACCACCGGCGGGGGAAGGGGGTGCGGGGTGTGATGCCGGCGAAGGTGTAGCGGTCGCGGTAACGCTGATCGAGGATCAGCCAGCTGGGGGTGTTCTCTCCCGGACCGTCGCCGCGTCCGTGCTTGCCGCCGTACATCGCATGGGTCGCCTCGACGTAGGGCGCCGACTCGTTGACGAAGCGCTTGCCCGCTGTATTGACCATGAGGCAACCGGGGAGACTGCGTTCCGACAGTGCGAACCACGGGCCGCCGGTGAGCGTGAAGGACGGCCCCCACCAGGCGTCGTCCATGAAGTCGACTGCGGCGCCGAGCTTCTGTCCGGCGAGGATGCCGTCGCCGGTGTTGGCCTTCGCCCCCACGGTCCACTCGGTGCCGATCGGCTGACGCTGGTACTGCGCCCGCATCTCGGCGTTGTGCTCGAAACCGCCGCTGGCGAGGATGACGCCCTTGCGGGCGCGGATGATGCGCTTCTCACCGTTCGCGACGACCTCGACACCGCGCACGGTGCCGTCCTCGACGACGAGGTCGGTGAGCGCGGTCTCCAGGAGGAGGGGGACGCCGGCGTCGCGCAGGCCGATTCGCAGACCGGCCATGAGCGCCTGGCCCCGGACGAGCAGGTGCTTCCTGGTGAGATTCGCCCAGACGAAACGCGCCCCGACCCGCATGGCGCGCGCCGGTCCGCGCGGGTTGCGCATGAGCAGGTTCAACCACTTGTAGTCGGCCTGGGTGATGACGAAATTCTTGGGAGCGCGGGCGTAATCGGGTTCGAGGAGTGCGAGATCCTCGCCGAGGCGGCGCCCGTCGAAAGGTGCCGGTTCCACCGAACGGCCCCCCGGACGTCCGCCGGGCGCCTCGGGGTAGTAGTCGGAATAGCCCGGTACCCACTGCAGTTCGAGCGCGCTGTTCTTCAGGACGAAGGAGAGCATCTCCGGTCCGCGATCGATATAGGTGTCGATCTTCTCGGCGGGCACGTCGTCGCCGATGATGCTGTGGAGGTACTTCCGGGCTTCCTCGGGGGTGTCGTCCACTCCGGCGGCCTTCAGTGCCTCGTTGTTCGGGATCCACACACCGCCACCCGATCGGGCGCTCGACCCGCCGTAGCGCGGCGCCTTCTCGATCAGGACCACGTCGGCACCCTTGCGGGCGGCGGTGACGGCGGCGGTCATCCCGCCGGCACCGCTGCCGACGACAACGATGTCGTATTCCTGCTTCGTCATGTAGAACACGTTATAGAAATGGTGGTGCCGAGTCCATCCCCGAAAACGAAGAGTCCTGGGCGTGAACCGAAGACGGCGTGATGTCGGCAGTGGAACCGGATACCACCGAGGAAAGGGAACGCGACAGCACCGTCGGTGGGACGGTGCTGTCGCGTGGCGGGTCGGTGACCGGGTCGGTCAGGTGGGGGATCCGTCGGGCACGGGAAGGGTGCCGTCGAGCACGGCCCGGTCGATGCTCGCCCCGAGTTGCGGACACCCTTCGCGCGGCGTGATGGACGAACCTCGCGTCGAGGTGCTTCCTCGGAAGGTCGGGCACACGGTGTCCGGATCCTCCTGCCACTGCACGCTCGTGTGCGAGAGGCTGCTCTTGCGGACGAGGACGCACGTGCCGCACTCGCGGCACCGTACCTCGTGCTGGCCGGACTCCAGGTAGTTGATCTTGTCGATGGCGGTCTGAGCGGCGACGGCCTCGGCCCGGCCGGGCCACTCGGAGAAGTCCGGGGACTTCGCCCACCTGCTCTGTCGGGCCGAGGCGCTCATCGTCAGACCTCCGCTTCCTGCTGGCCCTGTTCTTCCTCGCGCTTCGTGCGTTCGAGGTTCTCGGCGACTTCCTTCTCCCAGGCCTCGTTCGCCTTGGCGGTGTCGACTTCGAACTCGAAGCGGCCCGTCATCTTCTCCGTCACGTCGGCGACGTCGACGTAGAACTGCTCGTACCAGCGCCGGAGCTGGTAGACCGGACCGTCCTCGTCGCACAGCAGCGGATTCTCGATCTTGGTCTTGTTCTTCCAGATCTCGACGTCCTGCAGGAAGCCCTCACCGACACCTTCGGTGAGCTTGGCGGCCAGTGCATCCGACTGCTCCGCCGACATGCCCGTGGGCTTCTTGACGATGACGCCGTACTGGAGCATGAACGAATCGTGCGTGATCGGGTAATGGCAGTTGATCAACACGGATTCGGTCCGGTACCCGCCGTAGTTGTTCTCGAGCGGATTGATCATGTAGGACGGGCCGTAATAGGCCGCATACGACCGGAGTGTCGACTCCATGCCGTACTGCGTCGCCATGCCCTTGTCCGGCCGCCCCCGGGTGTTGAGGTACTGCTCGGCGATATGCCCCTCGAAGACGTTCTTGAAGAACGTGGGGAAGGCGTAGTGGATGTAGAAGAAGTGCGCCATGTCGACGACGTTGTCGATGATCTCCCGGCAGTTGGAACCTTCGATGAGGATCTGGTTCCAGGTCCAGTCCGTCCATTCGTCGCTGCCGTACTGCTCGATCTCGGGGATCGTGACGTCCGCCGGCGGCTCGTTGCCCTCGGGGTCGTTCCAGACGAACAGCTGTCCGTGGCGCTCCATCGTCGTCCACGCCCGGGTCCGCGCGAGCGGTGGGACGCGACGCGCATAGGGGATGTCGGTGCACTTGCCGTTGCCGCCCCACCGCCAGTCGTGGAACGGGCAGGCGACCGAGTCGCCCTTGATCTCCCCTTGCGACAGGTCGCCGCCCATGTGGCGGCAGTACGCGTCGAGCACCTTCAGATCGCCGTTGCTGTCGGCCCACACCACGAGTTTCGTGCCGAAGGCCTCGACGGCGTGGGGCTTGCCGTCCCTGAACGTGCGACCGAGGCCGAGGCAGTGCCAGCCTCGCGCGAAACGCGTCCGGACCTCTCCGACGTCGATCTCGCGAATCTGTGCCATGTCCGCTCACTTCCTTCCGGAAATCATCTCTAGAACACGTTATAGAACTCGCGTGCGGAGGGGAAGGGTTCGGGGACTTTGGTCCCTCTATAGGGATCACCTACCTGCGGTGCGCCTGCACCTCGACACGAATAAGAACATGTTCTAGTCTCGGTACAAGCGATCATTTCCTGAACAGACGGGAGCGTCCAGTGGGCGACCACGACAGCCACGAGGTACTGCAGCGGATCGACGCTCTGCTGCCCACGCTGCGCGAACGGGCGCAGGAGGCCGAGAATCTGCGCCGGGTACCCGACGACTCGATCAAGGAACTCCAGGAAGCCGGTTTCTTCAAACTTCTGCAACCGGCGCAGTGGGGCGGATACGAGGCCGATCCCGTCACCTTCTACACCGCGGTACGCGATATCGCGAGCGCGTGCGGATCGACCGGATGGGTCTCCGGCATCATCGGCGTCCACAACTGGCATCTCGCGCTCTTCGGGCAGCAGGCGCAGGAAGAGGTCTGGGGCGACGACACCGACGTGCGGATCTCCTCGTCCTACGCGCCGATGGGCGCCGGTGAGGTCGTCGACGGCGGATACAAGGTCAACGGTGCCTGGGCCTGGTCGTCGGGATGCGACCACGCGAGCTGGGTCGTCGTCGGTGGCCCCGTCATCAAGGACGGCCGGCCCGTGGACTTCGGCAGCTTCCTGATCCCGCGTTCCGAATACGAGATCGACGACGTGTGGCACGTGGTCGGCCTGCGGGGCACCGGATCCAACACGGTGAAGGTGAAGGACGTCTTCGTCCCCACCCACCGGTTCCTCAGCTTCAAGAGCATGAACGATCTCACCTCGCCCGGGCTCGAGCGCAACACCGCACCCGTCTACAAGATGCCGTGGGGCACCATCCATCCCACGACCATCTCGACACCCATCGTCGGTATGGCCTACGGCGCGTACGCGGCGCACGTCGAGCATCAGGGCAAACGGGTCCGCGCCGCCTACGCCGGCGAGAAGGCCAAGGACGATCCGTTCGCCAAGATCCGCATCGCCGAGGCGTCCAGCGACATCGACGCCGCATGGCGCCAGCTGTCGGGCAACGTCGCCGACGAATACGCCCATCTGGTCGCCGGACGGGAGGTTCCGATGGAACTGCGTCTGCGGGCACGTCGCGACCAGGTCCGCGCGACCGGCCGTGCCATCGCGTCGATCGACCGTCTCTTCGAGAACTCGGGTGCCACCGCACTCGCGGACGGCACACCGATCCAGCGTTTCTGGCGCGACGCACACGCCGGTCGCGTGCACGCCGCCAACGATGCCGAACGCGCCTACGTGATGTTCGGTGCCGCCGAGTTCGGCCTGCCGATCACCGACACGATGGTCTAGGGGTGGATGTGACCGCACTCGACGAGATCACCTACGAATCGACCTCCCGTTTCGCGCAGGTCCGCGACGACCTCCGCCTGCACTACCACGAGGCCGGCGTCGGCAACGACACCACGATCGTGCTGCTCCACGGCGGTGGGCCGGGCGCGTCGTCGTGGTCGAACTTCGCCAGGAACATCCCGGTGCTGGCACAACGGTTCCACGTGCTCGCCGTCGATCAGCCGGGTTACGGCAGATCCGACAAGCCCACCGAGCACCCGCAGTACTTCGTCCACAGTTCGTCGGCGCTGAAGGATCTGCTCGACACCCTCGGCATCACCGATCGCGTCCACCTCCTCGGCAACTCGCTGGGCGGTGGCGCGGCTGTGCGGTTCGCCCTCGACCACCCCGAGCGCGCCGGACGGCTCGTCCTGATGGGCCCGGGTGGGCTGAGCGTCAACCTGTTCGCGCCCGATCCCACCGAGGGCGTCAAGAATCTCGGCCGGTTCTCGTACGA
Organism: Rhodococcus gordoniae; assembly: GCF_001646655.1. Taxonomy (GTDB): domain Bacteria; phylum Actinomycetota; class Actinomycetes; order Mycobacteriales; family Mycobacteriaceae; genus Rhodococcus; species Rhodococcus gordoniae. The sequence continues at coordinate 19,223 of NZ_LPZN01000014.1, forward strand.
GCCCACCCGCGAGAATCTCGAGGCGTTCCTGCGGATCATGGTCTTCGACCAGTCGCTGATCACTCCCGAGCTCGTCGAGGAACGGTTCGCGTCGGCGAGCACCCCCGAGTCGCTCGCCGCGGCGAAGGCGATGGGAAAGTCGTTCTCCAGCGCCGAATTCGAGAAGGGCATGCTCTGGCGCGACGCCTACAAGCTCCGCCAGCGGGTCCTGCTGATCTGGGGCCGCGAGGACCGCGTGAACCCGCTCGACGGTGCTCTCGTCGCCCTCAAGATGATCCCCCGTGCCCAACTGCATGTGTTCGGTGGATGCGGCCACTGGGCACAGCTCGAGAAGTTCGACGAATTCAACCGCCTGACAGTGGATTTCCTCACGGATGGAGTCGAATAGATGAGTATCCGGTCGCTGGCATATCTGCGGATCGGCGCTACCGACGTACCGGCCTGGCGCGAGTACGGTCTGAAGGTCCTCGGCATGATCGAGGGCAAGGGCGTCCACTCCGATGCGCTGTACCTGCGGATGGACGACTTCCCGGCCCGCCTCGTGATCGAGCCGCACGAGTCCGACACGCTGCTCGTCTCGGGGTGGGAGACCGCGAACGCCGCCGATCTCCAGTCCGTTCGCGACAGCCTCTCGGCGGCGGGCGTGCCGTTCAAGGAAGGCACCGCCGAGCAGCTCGCCGATCGTCGCGTCGACGAACTGATCGTCTTCCAGGATCCGTCGGGCAACACGCTCGAGGCGTTCCACGGTGCCGCGCTCGAACATCGCCGCGTGGTCAGCCCGTACGGGCACAAGTTCGTCACCGGTGAACAGGGTCTCGGACACGTGGTGCTCTCGACCCGCGACGACGAGGAATCGCTGCGCTTCTACCGCGACGTGCTCGGTTTCCGTCTGCGCGACTCCATGCGGATGCCCCCGCAGATGGTCGGCCGGCCCGCCGACGGAAAACCCGCCTGGCTGAGGTTCTTCGGATGCAACCCGCGCCACCACAGTCTGGCCTTCCTGCCCATGCCCACCCCGTCGGGCATCGTGCACCTCATGATCGAGGTGGAGAACTCCGACGACGTCGGTCTCGCCCTCGACCGCGCGCTGCGGAAGAAGGTCAGGATGTCCGCGACGCTGGGGCGCCACGTGAACGACAAGATGCTGTCCTTCTACATGAAGACCCCGGGGGGATTCGACGTGGAATTCGGTTGCGAGGGGCTGCAGGTCGAGGACGCCGACTGGATCGCCCGTGAATCCACGGCCGTGAGCCTGTGGGGGCATGACTTCTCGGTGGGAATGCAGTGATGACCGCGCCGGAGGCCGGACGGGACGGTGCGATCGACCCGCGGGCGTTCCGCACCGTGCTCGGGCAATTCTGCACCGGCGTCACCGTCATCACCACCACCGAGGACGACGGGACGCCGGTGGGATTCGCGTGCCAGTCGTTCGCCGCGTTGTCGCTCGACCCGCCGTTGGTGCTGTTCTGTCCCACGAAGCAGTCGCGGTCGTGGGCGGCGATCGAACGAGCCGGCCGGTTCTGCGTCAACGTTCTCGCCGAGGAGCAGCAGCAGACCTGCGCGCGGTTCGGCTCCCGCGAACCCGACAAGTTCGCCGGCCTCGATTGGACGTCCTCACCGCTGGGCTCACCCGTCCTCACCGGATCGCTCGCGCACATCGACTGCACGGTCGAGACGGTGCACGACGGGGGAGACCACTGGGTGGTGTTCGGGCGTGTGTCGTCGCTGAGCGAAGTGCGCGACGACAAGGAGCGCCCGCTGCTCTTCTACCGGGGGCAGTACACCGGGATCGAACCGGAGAAGACCACTCCGGCGCCCTGGCGCGACGACCTCGAAGCGTTCCTCACCTCGGTCACGGAGGACACCTGGTTGTAGACCGCACGACGAAGCCGGGACGGCCACATGCGATGTGGCCGTCCCGGCTTCGTATGTGGATCAGGAACGGTCGGTGTCGGTCGCGTCGTCCGGCGATTCCTCGTAGTACTCCGTGGTCACGACGCGGCGCACCAGGCGCGGCTTGCGCGGTCGATCGTCGTCCGCGCTGCCTGTCGCGGCCGTGTCCGTCTTCGCGTCGGTCGTGCCCGTGTCGGTGCCGGCCGGCTGCGGCGGCGTGAAGTGCGCCGGCCCCGTCGGCCCCGGACCGACGATCTCCTGCTCACCGCCGGTGCCGCCGGGCGCCGCGTGGCGGGCGGTGTCCGCCGCCGAGTGTGCGGTGCCGGACGGGTGCGCGGTGCCGGACGGGGCGGCCGGTGTCGACGCGGTATGCCCGGGCATCGAGTGCTCGAGCGATTCGTCCCTCTGGCCCTCGCTCGGCCGGTAGTTGCCGGCGATCTCCTCACGAGCGACATCGGGCGGCGTCGGCGAATGCCCGGTGCTCGCGGTGGGCGCATGCCCGGTCCCCGCAGTGGGTGACTGTGCGGTCCCCGCAGTGGGCGACTGTCCTGTTCCCGCCGGCGCTGCGGTGCCGTACGACTCGCCGGTGTGCGGCGCTCCGGTACTGCCCGGTCCGCCGGCTGCACCACCGACGAGACCGCCACCACCGGCCGTGTTCCGGTCGTCGAGGCCCCTCCGGTCGTCGGTGAACCCGGTCCGGTCGTCGGTCGACCCAGCCCGCTCGTCCGTGAATCCGCCCCGGTCGCCGGTGGATCCACCCTCTGCATGGGTGTCCCCGAACCGGCGGTAGTAGCGGTACAGTTCGTCCTCTTCGAGCGGCGTCAGCTCACCGTTCTCGTCGATGTTCGGGGCGCCGGTGATCGTGTCCTTGTCGAAGGGCAGGCGCACTCCGCTGCTGTCGAGTTCGGCTTCGTCGATGGGGGCGAAGTGCCGGCGTGTGCCGAACAGTCCCGTGACGACGGTGATCCATGCGGGTCGGCCCGTGTCGTTGTCCAGGTACACCTCTCCGACGCGTCCGAGCTTGTCACCGTCGGGCCCGTACGCGGTGGCGCGAGCGAGGGTGTCGATGTCGTCGTTGCTGATCATGATGTCCTCATCCGTGGGCGATGCGGCTTACTGCAGTGCGGATGCCCTCCGGTGAGAGTGACGAAACGCCGTTGTCACACCGCTCGCCGTTGCGCGACCCCTCTCCGCGTGTTATCCATATTGTCAACAATCCGACAACAAGCATGAGGGTTCGCTCCCTCGGCTGTTCGGAGGGATCGTCATGACCCGACTGTCACCCCGCCTGCTACAGGCGACGTCCGTCACCGTCGACCATGCCGAGGGGTGTTACGTCCACGGCACCGACGGACGCCGCTACCTCGACTTCACCGCCGGTATCGGCGTGACGAGCACCGGGCATTGTCATCCGCACGTCGTCGAAGCCGCGCGCCGGCAGATCGGCTCGCTCATCCACGGGCAGTACACGACCGTGATGCACCGGCCCCTGCTCGAACTCACCGAACGGCTGGGCACGGTACTGCCCGGAGGGCTCGACTCGTTGTTCTTCGCCAATTCGGGTAGCGAGGCCGTCGAAGCGGCGTTGCGGCTGGCCCGGCAGGCGACGGGACGCCCCGGAATCGTCGTCTTCCACGGCGGTTTCCACGGCCGGACCGTCGCCGCTGCGACGATGACGACCTCGGGAACCCGCTTCTCCGCTGGATTCTCACCGCTCATGGGTGGTGTACACGTCGCTCCGTTCCCCACCGCCTATCGATACGGCTGGTCGGAGGAGGAGGCGACCGACTTCGCGCTGCAGGAACTGGACTACCTGTTCGCGACCCTGGTGGCACCGGACGAGATCGCGGCCTTCGTCGTCGAACCGGTCCTGGGCGAGGGCGGCTACGTACCGGGGAACACGCGGTTCTTCCGCGGATTGCGGCAACGGGCCGACGAGCACGGCATCCTGCTCGTCTTCGACGAGATCCAGACCGGTTTCGGCCGCACCGGAAAGTTCTTCGGCCACCAGCACTTCGGAGTGCGACCCGACGTCATCACCATCGCCAAGGGGCTCGCGAGCGGTTTCCCGTTGTCGGGTATCGCCGCCTCCGAGGAGCTCATGGAGCGCGCCCGCCCGGGATCGCAGGGCGGGACGTACGGGGCGAATGCCGTCTCGTGCGCGGCGGCCGTGGCCACTCTCGACGTGATCGAGAAGGAAGGGCTCGTCGACAACGCGGCCACGCGTGGACGCGAACTGCTCTCCGGTGCGCGGGAGCGCGCGACCGGCGATATCGGCGACGTGCGGGGGCTCGGTCTCATGGTGGGCCTCGAATTCACCACCGAGGGGTCTCCCGATCGGGACCGCGCAACCGCCGCACAACAACTCGCATCCCGAAAGGGATTGCTGCTGTTGACCTGTGGTGCCCACATGAATGTGGTGCGTATGATCCCACCCCTGATCGTCACCGCGCAGCAGATCGATGATGCGCTCGGCATCTGGTCCGAAGTCCTCGCAGAGGTCCGATAATCCGTCGAACGAGGGAGTCCGCGTGGCCCGATACATCACGATCGCTCTCGACAAGCGCGACATCACGTGCAGAGCACGACTTCTCGACGACGAAGCGCCGCTCACCTGCGCGGCGGTGTGGGATGCGTTGCCGCAGAGCGGTGCCGCCTTCCATGCCAAGTACGCTCGCAACGAGTTGTACACCCTGGTGCCGAGGATCGCCGGGGCACCGCACCGGGAGAATCCGACGGTGACGCCGATCCCCGGCGACGTGTGCCTGTTCGATTTCGAACCGTGGGAGATCGGCAATCCCGCCTATGGCTACGAACCCGGCTCGCAGGCCCATGCCTCGCAGGGGGCGACCGATCTCGCGTTGTTCTACGGACGGAACAATCTGCTGCTCAACGGCGACGTGGGCTGGGTGCCGGGCAATGTCTTCGCGAGCATCGAGGACGGCCTGCCCGAACTCGCCGTCGCGTGCAACGACCTGTGGATCGGGGGTGTCGTAGGGGAGACGCTGAGCTTCGCCCGCGCGTAGACGGGCGCCGAACCGAACGGTACCGCGCGATGTGCGGTGCCGTTCGGTGGGTCAGCTCAGTGCGTGCTCGGCGAATCTCGCCACCGCGAGCAGCAGGTCGTCCGAGTGCCGCGGCCCGACGATCTGCAGACCCACGGGCAGGCCCGCCGAGGTCGTCCCGACGGGCAGGCTGATGGCGGGCTGCTGCGTGAGATTGAAGGGATAGGTGAACGGGGTCCACTGCGGCCACGAGGTCAGCGACGACCCCGGCGGCACGTCGTGGCCGGCCTCGAATGCGGGGATCGGCATCGTCGGGGTGAGCAGAACGTTGAACTTCTGGTGGAACATCCCCATCGTGATGCCGACCGCCGCCGCGACCGCGCGGGCTTCGAGATAGTCCACGGCACCGAGTTGTTCGCCGTGCGACCATACGCGTCCGAGTCCGGGGTCCACCTTGTCCCGCGTGCCCTCGGGGAAGGTCTTCAGCATCGTGGCTGCGCCTGCCGCCCAGAGGTTCTCGAAAGCCTCGAGCGGGTCGGTGAAACCGGGATCGGCGGCGGTCACCCGTAGTCCTGCCTCGTCGAGCACGCGGACCGCCCGGTCGACGATCTCACCCACCTCTGGATCGACGTGGACGTATCCGAGGGTCTTCGAGTAGGCGACGTCCATCCCCACCACCTCACGATGGAGGCCACCGCGGAAGGTCGTGAGGGGCGGTGCCAGCGCTGTCGGATCCCGGGGATCGGGCAGGGAGAGAATGTCGGTGAGCAGCGCCGCGTCCTCGACCGTCCGGGTGATCGGCCCGGCATGCGCGAGCGGCCCGAACGGGCTGGCGGGGAAGATCGGGATCCGCCCGTGGGTGGGCTTGAATCCGACGACGCCGCAGAACGACGCGGGGATGCGGATGCTGCCCCCACCGTCGGTGCCGACGGAGCACGGACCGAATCCGGCCGCGACCGCCGCCGCGCTGCCCCCGGACGAGCCACCGGCGGTCTTCGTCGTGTCGGCGGGATTCGTGGTCACCCCGTAGAGTGCCGAATCGGTCACCGCCTTCCATGCGATCTCCGGAGTGGTGGTCTTGCCCACCAACACCATCCCGTCCTCCCGCAGCCGGGCCGCGACCGGGCTGTCGACGTTCCAGTCCTGGTTCTCGTCGACGGCCTGCGAACCTCGCAGGGTCGGCCATCCGTCGGTGAGGAAGACGTCTTTGATCGAGATGGGGACCCCGTCGAGCAGACCCTTCGAATAACCGGTCCGCCACCGCTCCTCGGACCTACGGGCCTGGTCGAGTGCCTTCTCCTCGTCGACGAGGCAGAACGAGTTGATCTCGCGGTCGTGGGATGCGATCCGATCGAGCACGGCTCGCGTCACCTCGACGGGAGACAACTTGCCCGAGGAGAAGGCCGACACGAGTTCGACGGCGGTCATCTCTGTGGGCTCCATCGTGCCTCCTTCTCGTCGGACGATGCCGACTCTCACGCGCCGGGCACGTAACCCAGCTTCTTGTCCACCACGTTCCGAAGAGGTTCGCCACTGCGGTGACGGTGGAAGTTGTCGACGAAGACGTCCACCAGCGCGTCGCGCCAGCCGACGAAGTCTCCCGAATTGTGCGGGGTGATCGAGACATTCGGCATGTCCCAGAGCGGATGGTCGTCGGGGAGCGGTTCGACGTCGAGCACGTCGAGTGCGGCGCCGGAGATCGTGCCGGCCCGCAGTGCCTCGACCAGGTCGCCGGTGCGCACGAGTTCGCCCCGCCCGACGTTGACGAACCGGGCCTGCGGCTTCATCGCGGCGAACATCCGGGCGTCGAACAGGTGCCGGGTCTGCTCCGTGAGCGGCGCGGCCACGACGACGAAATCGGCGTCGGCCAGGGCGGCCGGAAGATCGGCGGTCGCGGTGACGCTGCCGAAATCGGGGTCGTCGTGGCGAGGCCGTCGGCCGGAGCCGCGGACCGTCATCCCCACGGCGGAGAGCAGCCGCGCGATCGCGCGACCGATCGGACCGGTGCCGACGACGAGCACGGAGCGCCCGGCGATGCGTTCGGATTCGCGGTGCTTCCAGATGTGCCCGTGCTGGAGCCGCAGCGATTCGGGGATGTCCTTGGCGAAGGAGAGTATCTGGGCGAGCACGTATTCGGCGATCGCCCCGTCGAAGACTCCGCGGGAGTTGGTGACGACCACGTCGCTGTCGCGCAGCTCGGGGAACATGAGGGCGTCGACCCCGGCCGCGGCGACGTGGATCCATCGCAGGGACGTCGCGGCATGCCAGGCCGCAGGCAGGGCATCGGTGAGGAAGTCGTACGCGAACAGGATGTCGGCACCGTCGAGCGCATCGGCCAGACCGGCGGCGTCGGTACAGCGCACCGCGGCATGTTCGGCCACCGGGGTCATCCGCGCGCGGTCCGGCACGGCTTCGGCATGAAGCACTGCAACGACCGGCTCGGCATCCACGTTGACACCGTAGGAGCGCCTCGTATTATTGTCAACAATCCTCGAGGCTGAGGGAACTCTCGACGAAGCCGAGGGACCGTATGGAACTGAACATTCCCGAATTCGAAGGTCCTCTGGCTCAGCGGGGCATCGGTGTGATCGCACCCTTCGATCTCGCTCTGGAACGAGAATTGTGGCGATGGGCGCCGCTCGAGGTCAGCCTGCACCTCGCTCGGACCCCCTACGAACCGGTGCCGGTGAGTCGTGCCATGGCCGAACTGGTCTCCGACCGCCGGCACCTGATGGTCGCGACCCGCGACGTCCTGTCGGTGGAACCGGAAGTCGTTGCGTATCTGTGTACCTCGGGAAGTTTCGTCAACGGGGTGACCTACGAGAAGGCCCTGTGCGACGCGATCTGCGAGGCGGGCGCCTCGTGCGCGGTGACGACCTCCGGCGCGCTCCTCGAAGCGCTCCGGAAGCTCGACCTCACCCGCATCTCGGTGATCACTCCCTACGACCGGGAACTCACCGACCTGCTGCGCGACTTCCTGGACGAAGCCGGGACCGAGGTCGTCCGATCGTCGCATCTCGGCCTGGGCGGCGGCATCTGGAAGGTCAACTACCGCACCATCGCCGAACACATCATCGGGGCCGACACACCCGATGCGCAGGCGATCTTCGTCAGTTGCACCAACCTGCCGACCTACGACCTGATCGCACCGCTCGAACGGGAACTCGGCAAGCCGGTCCTCACGGCCAACCAGCTCACCATCTGGGCGTGCCTCGGCCGGATGAAACTGCCCATGACCGGGCCCGGGAAATGGTTGAGAGGAGTCTTCTGAATGCATCGTGCCCGCCCGACCGTCGGGATCGTCTACCCGGATCATGCCGCCGAGGACGACTATCCGTTCGCCGCAGAACTCCTGGGGGTGAACCTGCCCGTCGCCCACATCTACGGCACCGACCTGCATGCCGTTCCCGAACTCCTCGACCTGGGGAGCCCCGCCAGGCTCGCCGGAGGGGCGGCACAGTTCGCGGGTGAGCGCCTCGACGCCCTCGTGTGGGCGTGCACGTCGGGCAGCTTCGTCTACGGGCCCGAGGGGGCACGCACTCAGATCGAGCGGCTCTCCCGGGCTGCCGGGGGTGTGCCCACGACGAGCACCGGCATCGCGTTCGTCGCCGCGATCCGGTCGCTCGGGATCACCCGGACGGCCGTGGCGGCGAGTTATCCGCGCGATGTCGCCGACCTGTTCGTCGCCTTCCTCGCGGACGTCGGCATCGACATCGTGTCGCTCGCGGATGCCGGCATCGACACCGCCGCCGAGGTCGGCGCCCTGACCGGGGAGGCGGTGCTCGACTTCGTGCGAACCAACGATCACCCCGACGCCCAGGCGGTGCTGGTGCCCGACACCGCGATGCACACGCTGCGGATCGTGCGGGAGCTCGAGAAGGAGACCGGCAAACCGGTCCTCACCGCCAACCAGGTCACCGTATGGCACGGCCTGGAACTCGCCGGATATACAGTGGGATGCCCGGAGCTGGGCTCGCTGTTCGAGGAGGATGCCGATCATGGTGCTCGGTGATCTGGGAGATCTACGTCCTGTCACCCGTCCGTCCACGGCCGAGCTCATCGCCGAGCAGATCAGGTCGGCCATCGTCCGGGGCGTGCTCGCCCCCGGCGCGCAGCTGGGCGAAGCCGAACTCGCGGCGCACTTCCAGGTCTCCCGTGGGCCGCTGCGGGAAGCCATGCAGCGGTTGCTGTCCGAAGGACTGCTCTACAGCATCCGCAATCGCGGGATCTTCGTCACCCAGCTCACCTTCGACGACGTCGTCGACATCTACCGCAGCCGCCGGGTCATCGAGGGTGGCGCCCTCGACCTGGTGCTGAACGGCCGTCGCGAGCAGACGTGGAAGGCTCTCGAACTCGCGATCGACGAGATGCGCACCGCCGCCGAGCGCGAGGACGCCACCGGTGTCTCGGACGGCGACCGTCGTTTCCACGAGATCCTCGTGTCGAGCGCGGAGAGTCCGCGGCTCGTGCGGGCTGCCCGTACCCTGCTCGTCGAGACACGAATGTGCCTCGGCGCGTTGCAGACCACCTATCCCGACCTGCACGTGCAGGTGGACGAGCACGTCGTGCTCCGGGAGGCGATCCGTACCGCCGACCGGGACGATGTGCGGCGACTGCTCGACGAGCACCTGCACGACACGGTCACCCGGCTCCGCGAGCGTCAGGACGTCGACGGCGTGATCGCCTCGAGCTGATGCCGGTCAGTCGGGTGGGGTGAACGACGACAGGGCCGTCGCGGCGATGTAGTCCGCGGCGTCCTTCGTCGACAGTCGTCCGGCGGCGACTTCGACTGCGGCGCAATGGACCAGGCTGTGCAGAACGGATGCCAGCCAGAGTGACGGCAGGTCGGTGCGGAAGACCCCCTCGGCTCGACCGCGATCGATGAGGGCGGTCGCGCGGGCGAGCAGGCCGTCGTGGGCGGCACGGACCTCCTCGGCGGGCAGCGCTTGTCCGGCGGCGGCGAGCAGTGCCCCTGCGTCCGCGGTCAGCGACCACGAACCGGTGATCAGGCGGCGCAGGGCGTCGCGTGGGTCGCCGGCGAGGTCGATCCGGTCCACGGTCTCCTCCGCCTCGGCGAGCGCGCGGTGCACCACCGCCGTGACGAGTTCTGCGCGAGTGGGGAAGTGGCCGTAGAGCGTGACGCGACCGACGCCGGCGGTCTCGGCGATCTCCCCGATGCTCGCGTCGGGGTTGCGGCTCAGAGAGATCCGTGCGGCCTCGAGAATCGATTCGATGTTCCGTTCGGCGTCCGCGCGTTTCCTGACGCGGGGGGAGCCCGGTCGGACGGCTTCGGATCGGGGGGATGTCTTACCGGTGGTCACGGATCCTCCTCTTGTCGAACACCGGTGTTCAGGTTACGCTGGACGACAAATCGAACATCACTGTTCAACTTAGGCGGATCGCCATGACGAGTTCCGGCATCACCACCGTCCCCGTGGATCGACCTGCGGCGGGCGCCGGCCCGAAGGTGCTGCTACGAGGGGTGTTGCGTCGGTGGCCGAGCCTCGTCGCGGTCGCCCTCGCCGCCTTCGTCCTCGCGGACGGGGGAACCGACTTCCCGGCGATCCTGACCGGCGCGGCGCTCGTCTATCTCGGTGCGGCCGTACTGGGCCGCCGCAGTACGGCCTGGCCGTTGTTCCTCGGCGCCGTCGTGCTGATCGGGATCGGCAAGGTCGCCGTCGTCGCCTTCGGCATACCGGTGCCGGTCACCGGGGTGATGGTCGCTCTCGGTGCCGCCGGCGCCGTCTACGGGCTCGCGCGCACCCCGGCCGGCCGGACGATGCTCGTCGGGCCGTCGGCCGTGGCCATGCTCGGATTCGGGGCCGTCGCGGTGGCTGCGCTGATGCTCGCTCCCGTCCCGGCCGGAGTGGTCGTCGGACTCGGACTGCTCGGCCACGCTGCGTGGGACTGTCTTCACTTCCGGCGGAACACCGTGGTCGCTCGCTCGCTGGCGGAGTTCTGCGGCGTACTCGACACCCTCCTGGGTGTCGCGGTGATCGTTCTCGCCGTGACGGGCGCGCTCTCCTGAGCGCGGTGGTCGTCGTCGGACGACGGTCGCGTCGCCGAAGGTCATCCGCAGGTCGGGTATCGACGACGAGGCGAGTGCGCGGCGGGGCAGGCCCAGCGAACGCAGTTCGTCGGCGATCGGATGAGTACCCAACCGCAGGGTCGCGCCGCCGAACCGGGTGCGCACCCCGCTCGGGTTCATCTCCCAGACCGTGCGCCGGGTGATGCCGTCGATGTGCGAATACGCGGCGAGCGACGCGGCGAGACCTTTGCCGGGGACGGGAATTCCTGGCACTACCGTCAATTCGGCGATCAGCGCTCCGTCCGCGGAGACCGAACCGCGTCCGGTACTGCTGTCGTGGTCGACGTCGAAGTCGGCGAGGGTCTTGGGGAAGCCCCAGATGCCGCGTCCGGCCGCGAGGGTGAAGTCCCCGTCGACGGGCAGGTGGTGGATGAGTGCACCGGCGCGCCCGCCGAGGAGGCTCCGCCAGTCTCCGATGATGCCGTCTCCGCGGTCGGGATGATCGCGGACGAGGAAGCACACCCCGAACTCGTTGTACGGACCGAGATCCCCGTCGACGTAGTCCACGAAGACGAGAGTGCAGATCCCGTGACCCGGCCGGTACTGCAGGATCTCGAGCCCGGTGTGGGCGACGAGTTCCTGCGCGGGGTGCACGGGAACGGAGAACATCCCCATGAACGCCGTGGCGGTCCGGACTTGCACGGGCATCGTGACCGGTCTGCCCAACACGAGATGCGTCGTCGTCTCGCTCATCGCTGCCTTCCGGAAGTCGGACGTGCGCACTCCAGTAATGAGAACACGTTCCAATTATGGAGGGAAGGGATCAGGCCGGTGCGCCGATGTTCATCTCGTCGGGATGCGCGCCCACCCGGGTGCCGTCGTCGAGGGTGTCGAGTTCGCTGAGGTCGAGTTCGTCGAGTTCGAAGTCGAAGACGTCGATGTTCTGGGAGATGCGCTGCTCGTGTACCGACTTCGGGATGACGATCAGACCGTTCTGCAGGTGCCAGCGGATGAGCACCTGCGCGGCCGACTTGCTGTGACGATCGGCGATACGGGTGACGATCGGATCGACGAGCAAGGTGTTCGGCTTCGAGTTCGGACCCCACCCCGAGTTGCTCGTGCCCCCGAGCGGGCTCCACGACTCCACGGCGATGCCGTGTTCGGACGCGAACCTGCGGATCCCCTGCTGCGGCAGATGCGGATGCAACTCCACCTGATCCACCGCCGGCAACAGTCCGCCGCGATCGACCAGCACCTGCAGATGGTGCGGTTCGAAATTGCACACCCCGACCGCCTTCGCGCGACCCGACTCGGCGATCTTCTCGAGCGCGTCCCAGGTACGCAGGATCCGCTCACGGTCCTGCAGCGGCCAATGGATGAGGTACAGGTCGACGTACTCGGTGCCCAGCTTCTTCAGGCTCGTGTCGAAGGCCTTCAGCGCCGGTTCGTAACCCTGATCCGAATTCCACAGCTTCGTGGTGACGAAGATGTCCTCGCGCGGCACCGGCGATGCGGCGAGCGCGCGACCGACGCCCTCCTCGTTGCCGTAGGCCGCGGCCGTATCGATGTGCCGGTAGCCGGCCTCGTCGATCGCGTATCGGACCGCGCGTTCGGTCTCGTCGTTTGTGGCCTGCCAGACACCCAGGCCCAGCTGCGGGATCGTCGTTCCGGAATTCAGCGTGATCGTGGGAGGTGTCATCTCTCCGACGTTAGCGAGCCACCGCGGCGGGCGCGAGCAATCCCGGATGATCAGGGGTTCCGGACCGCGGATACCGGGGAATCGAGGAGGCTCGTCACCGAAGGGTCGGGTCGGTGACGCGGTCGCCGCTCCCGGCGGTGCGGAAGACCGTGTCGGCGGCATCGGCGAGCGGATCGGCGGGCCGGACGTCGACGATGCGGTCGTAGACGATGCCTCCGTCGGGACACCACACCAGGACCCGCCGGGGACCGGGGTCGACGAAGTGCGCGATCATCGTCCCCGACGGTTCCACCGGCAGGCTCCGGGTGTTCCCGTTCGCGTCGGGGTCGACCCGGCAACTCTCCGGATGGACCGGCACACCGTGCACGGTCACCATGATCCGGGTGCGTCCCGGGACGACCTCCGCGGTCGCTGCGGCCCCGGCCACGCCCGGCGTGGCCAGGGTGATCGCAGCGGCGGACAGGACGGCGGCGGCACTCGCGTATCGGACTCTCATGTATCTCCTTCCGCAGGGATCGCCGCCGACGATATTGCTCAGGCCGAGATTGCGCCCAGGTATTCGCGAGGTTGCCCGAACAGCTGGGCGCTGCCGTGCGCCCGTTTGAAGAACAACTGTGCGTCGTGCTCCCAGGTGATCGCGATCCCGCCGTGAAGCTGCACGGCCTCGGCGGCGACCTGCTGGAGAGCTTCCGAGCAGTAGATCTTCGCGGCGTACGCGTCCTGCGGATCCTGCGACAGTGCCGCCGCGTAGGACATCGAACGTGCGGTCTCCACCAGTGCGTACATGTCGGCCATGCGGTGCTTGAGCGCCTGGAAGGAGCCGATGACGCGTCCGAACTGCTTGCGGTTCTTCGTATACTCGACGGTCAGGTCGAGTACCGCCTGCGCGGCGCCGACCTGCTCGGCGGACAGGGCGATCGCGGCGGCCACCCGCAGCCGGTCGACGAGATCGTCGGACGACGACAGGCGACGACCGGTCACCGCGGAGAACGACACCTCCGCGAGGGCACGCGTGGGATCCATCGTGGGCACGCGGCGTCGCATCACCCCGTCGGCATCCGGATCGACCTCGAAGAGGGCTACCGAGTCGCCGTCGGCCGCGAGAACGAGCAGGACGGACGCGGTGTCACCTCCGAGCACGTAGTGCGCGGTACCGGTCAGCACGTCCCCGTCGGTGCTCACTCCGGGACACTGCCATCCGGCGGCCGACGCCCAGCACACCGCCACGACCTCGCCGGCCGCGATGCCGGGAAGCAGGCGCGCCGCCGCGTCGGTATCACCGGACGACAGCACGGCCTGCGCCGCGAGGACCGCCGAACCCAGGAAGGGGGAGGGCGTGAGCGTGCGGCCGAGTTCCTCGAGCACCACGTGGGTTTCGACCCACGACGCACCCACACCGTCGTATTCCTCCGGGACGGCGAGGGCTGCGACACCGATCTGCTCGACGAGCATCGTCCACAGGTCGCCGTCGTAACCGTCGGCGGTGGTGATCGCGCGCCGGACGGCAGCCGAATCGGAATGCTTGGAGAGCAGGGTACGCACCGATTCCCTCAGTGCGGCACGCTCTTCCGTTTCGAACGTCACGACGCCTCGCTCTCGAGTGCCGCGACCACGCGTGCCCGGTGCTCGTCGGGGGTGCCCCACGCGGTGACGAGCGCGCGGACCTTCGTGATCCACAGCGACAGATCGTATTCCTGGGTGTAACCGATGGCGCCGTGCACCTGCAGGGCCGTGCGCGCCGCGAGGTACGCGGCGTCGCCGCACGCGACCTTGGCGGCCGAGACGTCGCGGGCCGCGGTGGGCAGACCGTCGCGGACGGCGAGCGCGGCGCCGTGCAGCAACGGACGCGCCATCTCGAGTGCGACCGCCACCTCGGCGAGGTGGTGCTTGACCGCCTGGAAGGAACCGATGGCCCGCCCGAACTGCTTGCGCTGCTGAGCGTATTCGACCGTGGTGTCGAGCAGCGTCCGGCCGAGGCCCTGCAATTGGGCGGCCGCGGCGAGCACACCGATGTCGAAGGCTGCGGCGGTGTCGCAGGATCCGAGGGACTCGGTCGGGGTGAGCGAGGCGAGCGTCCGGGACCGGTCGACCGACCTGCGTGATTCTCCGGCGGTGCCCACCGAGACGGTGCCGTCGGCGACGTGCAGCGCGAGATCGGTGACGTGCGCGTCCACCGCATAGGGAACGTGCGGGAGCATCGCGACCGTGGCGAGGGAACCCGCCGCGAGCAGCGCGAGCCGTTCCGGTGCCACGGATGCGAGCAGGGCCGGGGCCACCGCGACGGTCTCCACCACCGGGCCCGGCACGGCGTGGCGGCCGAGTTGTTCGACGGCGACGACGAGATCGACCGCGTCGGCGCCGAGTCCGTCGTGTTCCTCGGCCACGAGCAGGCCGTTGATGCCCGTCTCGGCGAGTCGCTGCCACACCTGCAGACCGGGAGCCGTGTCGCCGTCGTTCCAGGCGCGGATCACGGCGGGCATGTCCGATTTGGTGAGCAGGGCATCGATACTGGACGCGAAGTCCTCATGGGACTCGTCGAGTGCGAATCTCATCGGTCACCCCTCGGGAGGCCGAGCAGTCGCTCGGCGATGACGTTCTTCTGGATTTCGTTGGTGCCGGCGTAGATCGGTCCCGACAGGGAGAACAGGTAACCGTCGGTCCAGCCATCGGCAAGTTCCGCGTCGGGACCCTGCAGGTCGAGCGCGGTCTCGTGAGTGGCGATGTCCCAGTCGGACCAGAACACCTTGTTGATCGACGATTCGGCGCCGAGCTGCCCACCGGCCTGCAGCCGGGTCACGGTGGCCCAGGTCGACAGCTCGTAGGCACGAGCGCCGATCCAGGCGTCGGCGACGCGGTTACGGAGGGCGGGATCGCCGTGCAGGGCGGAGTCGCGGTAGGAGCGCAGCAACCGGTCGGTGGCGGCGAGGAAGCGACCCGGCGAACGCAGCGACAGCCCGCGTTCGTTGGACGCCGTGCTCATCGCGACACGCCAGCCCTCGTTCACCCCACCGATGACGCCGGACTCACCGGGCTTCTCGGGGTCGTCGGGCACGAAGACGTCCTCGAGGAAGATCTCCGCGAAACCGGGTTCGCCGTCGAGCTGCGGGATGGGCCGGACCGTGACCCCTTCGGCCCGAAGGTCGAACATGAAGTAGGTGATTCCCTTGTGGCGCTGAGCTTCCGGATCGGACCGGAACAGGCCGAAGCCCATGTCGGCGTAGGAGGCGCGCGAGCTCCACGTCTTCTGGCCGTTGAGCAGCCAGCCGCCGTCGACCTTCGTGGCCGTCGAACGCAGCGACGCGAGGTCCGAACCCGATTCCGGCTCCGACCAGGCCTGCGCCCAGATGTCGTCGGCGCGGGCCATGCGGGGCATGATGCGTGCGAGCTGCTCGGGGTGCGCGTGCTCGAACAGAGTGGGGGCGAGCAGGAAGATGCCGTTCTGGCTCACACGTCCGGGTGCGCCCGAACGGTAGTACTCCTCCTCGAAGACCACCCACTGTTCGAGCGTCGCATCGCGGCCACCGAGTTCCTCGGGCCACGAGACGACCGCCAGCCGTGCGTCGGCGAGCTGTCGTTCCCACTCACGGTGCTGTTCGAAGCCTTCCGCGGTGTCCATCGACTTCAGCGGTGTGCTGGGAACGTTCGCCTCGAGGAAGGCGCGCACCTCGTCGCGGAACGCGACGGTGGCATCGTCGAGTTCGAGATTCACTACTTGGACCCTTCCTGGACCGGGCGCGCGCTCGCGGCCATCGACTTGGCGTTCATGCCGCCGAGAGAGTCGGTGCCGACCTCGGCGTTGTACGAATGGGCGAAGTGGTGCAGCCCGAAGACCGAGTCCATGCCGTTGCGCATGCCCATCTGGTCCTCGCACTGGTTGACGGCACGCTTGGTGAGCGCGAGACCGAAACGGGGCATCTCCGCGATGCGGGCGGCGAGGGCGAGGGTCTCGGACTCGAGCTGCTCACGCGGGACGACACGGTTGACCATGCCGACCTCGTACGCGCGCTGCGCCGAGAAACGATCGCCGGTGTAGAGGATCTCCTTCGCGAAACGCGTCCCGAGGACCCACGGGTGGGCGAAGTACTCGACACCCGGGATACCCATGCGCACGACCGGGTCGGAGAAGAAGGCGTCGTCGGACGCGACGATGAGATCGCACACCCAGGCCAGCATCAGGCCGCCGGCGATGCACGCACCCTGCACCGAGGCGATGGTGGGCTTGGGGATCTCACGCCAGCGGCGGCACATCCCCAGGTACACCTCCATCTCACGCGCGTAGCGCTGGTCGCCGCCCTCCTTGTCGACGTGGTCCCACCACATGACGGCCTTGTTCTCGTAGTGGACGTGATGGTCGCGGCCCGGGGTGCCCAGATCGTGACCGGCGGAGAAGTGCTTGCCGTTGCCGGCCAGCACGATCACCTTCACCTCGTCGTCCTCGACGGCCTTCTCGAAGGCCGCGTCGAGGGCGTAGGTCATGACCGAGTTCTGGGCGTTGCGATAGTCGGGTCGGTTGAGAGTGACGATCGCGATGCCGTCGCGCACCTCGTAGGTGACGACATCGGGTTCGTACGGGACGGTCATGACTTCTCCTCACGCAGAACGTTCTTCAATACCTTGCCGGACGGGTTTCGGGGCAGCGCATCGACGAACCGTACCGAGCGCGGTGCCTTGAAGTTGGCGAGTTTCTCTCTGGCATACGCGATCACGTCGTCCTCGGTGAGGGGATGCCCGTCCAGCGGGACGACGAAGGCGCGTCCCACCTCGCCCATGCGCCCGTCGGGAACACCGATCACGGCGACCTCGTGTACACCCGGCAGGCGCAGGAGGGCCGCCTCGACCTCGGCGGGATACACGTTGAATCCGCCGCTGATGTACATGTCCTTGAGCCGGTCGGTGATGTCGAGATAACCGCGGTCGTCGAGGACACCCACATCACCGGTGTGGAGCCAGCCGTCCTCGTCGATCGTCTTCGCGGTGGCTTCGGGGTCGTCGAGATAGCCCAACATCACATTGGGGCCGCGCAGGAGGATCTCGCCCTTGTCGCCGATGCGTACCTCGAAGTCGGCGGTGGCGCGACCCGACGAGGTCGACACGGTCACGGGATCGTCGTCGATACGGCACATCGTGGCCACCACGGCTTCGGTCTGCCCGTAGGCGGTGAGCACCGCGTCGAAGCTCAGCTCGGTCTGCATACGTTCGACGAGGGAGACGGGCACGGGTGCGGCGCCGGTGACGGCGATGCGCAGGTTGCTCAGGTCGTAGTCGTCGCGACGCGGGTGGTCGAGGATGCTCTGGTAGATCGTCGGTGCGCCGGGCAGCACACTGATGTTCTCCTGCGCGACGATGGCCATGACCTTCTCGGTGTCGAAGACCGCCATCGGCACGACGGTGGAGCCGGCGAGCAGCGCGGCGACGAAACCCGCCTTGTAGCCGAAGCTGTGGAAGAACGGGTTGATGATCAGGTAGTTGTCGTCGGGGGTCAGCGCGGCGCATTCGGCCCAGGCCTGTGCGACACCGATCAACTGACGGTGTGCGCTCAGGACGCCTTTGCTGCGGCCTGTCGTGCCGGATGTGAAGAGGATGTCGCACACGTCGTCGGGCCGTACCGATCGCGCGCGCTCGTCCGCCTGCTCGAGCAATCGCTCCGTGGCAAGACCGAGGAAGTCCTCCCACTCGAAGACATCGCCGCGCGGGGTGTCGTTGCCACCCAGTGGGATTCGTATCACCGTGGGAACGGTGAGGTCGGGCGCGGCCTCACACAGGGCAGCGAATCGGTCGGAGCCGAGGAAGTCGCCCGCGACGACGAGGGCGGCGGCCCGCACGCGTTCGACGATGTCGGCTGCCTCGCTGCCGGTGTACCGGGTGTTGACGGGGACGACGACCCCACCCGCCCAGTGCACGCCCAGTGCGGCGACCTCCCAGTGGAAGGTGTTCGGGGACCAGATCGCGACGCGCTCACCGGGTTGCAGACCCCGTGCCACGAGCGCGGCAGCGAAAGCCCGGACGTGTTCGTGCAGTCGAGCGAAACTCAATCGGATGTCGCCGTCGACGAGGGCGCACCGGTCGGCGTGGTCGCGGACGGCACGGTTGAGGGCGGCCGGCGTGGTTCCGGGTGTTGTGTTCACGTAGCTCCCTACCTAGCAATTGCTTGGTAGGTTATCGTACAGACGTGCACGAGAGCGAGAGCCAGGACAATGCGGAGTTCGCAGCCACCGTACGACAGTGGCTCGAAGACAACCTGACCGGCGAGTTCGCCGAGCTCAGGGGGAAGGGTGGGCCCGGAAGCGAACACGAATTCTTCGATCAGCGACTCGCGTGGGACCGCCACCTGGCGGCCGCCGGATGGACCTGCATCGGGTGGCCCACCGAGTACGGCGGTCGCGGTGCGAGCATGGATCAACGGGTGATCTTCCACGAGGAGTACGCGAAGGCGAACGCGCCCGCACGCGTCAACCACCTCGGTGAGGAACTGCTCGGCCCCACCCTCATCGCCTTCGGGACCGAGGAGCAGAAGAAGCGCTTCCTGCCCGGGATCCGCAACGTCACCGAACTGTGGGCGCAGGGATACTCCGAGCCGGGCGCCGGCTCCGACCTCGCCAACGTCTCCACCACCGCGCGCCTCGAAGGCGACAAGTGGGTGATCAACGGCCAGAAGGTCTGGACGTCGCTCGCCCACGTCGCGCAATGGGCGTTCGTCGTCGCCCGGACCGAACCCGGCTCGACCCGCCACCACGGTCTGAGCTTCCTGCTCGTCCCGCTCGATCAGCCCGGCGTGACGGTGCGGCCCATCCAGCAGCTCACCGGTACCTCCGAGTTCAACGAGGTCTTCTTCGACGACGCCGTCACCGACGCCGACCTCGTCGTCGGTGCCCCCGGCGACGGGTGGAAGGTCGCGATGGGTCTGCTGACCTTCGAACGCGGCGTCTCGACGCTCGGTCAGCAGATCGGCTTCGCCCGCGAGCTCGACGGCGTCGTCGAGATCGCCCGCGGTAACGGGGCGTTCGACGATCCGCACATCCGCGAACGGATCGCACGCGCGCGAATCGGGTTGCGTGTCATGCGCGCTCACGCGCTACGTACACTCGGCGACGCCGACCCCGGACAAGCCTCGGTCGCGAAGTTGCTGTGGGCCGGCTGGCACCGTGACCTCGGGGAGCTGGCGATGGACGTGCAGGGCGCGTCGTCGCTCGTCGGACCGGACCACGACCATGCCGGGACTCCTTCCGACCTCACCGATCCCGAGCATCTCGAACTCGCGGAGTGGCAGCGCCTGTTCCTGTTCACCCGCGCCGACACCATCTACGGCGGATCCAACGAGGTCCAGCGCAACATCATCGCCGAGCGTGTGCTCGGCCTTCCCCGGGAGGCACGTCCGTGACCGTTTCACCCCACACCACCTCGCCCCTCGCGACCCCGCCCGCCGAGACCCCCGGTCACGGCCTCCTCGCCGGTAAGAAGGTCGTCGTCACCGCCGCGGCCGGCACCGGGATCGGATTCTCGTCCGCACGGCGGGCGCTGCTCGAGGGTGCCGATGTGCTGATCTCCGACTTCCACGAGCGTCGTCTCGGGGAGGCCGCGGACAAGCTGGCCGCGGAATTCCCGGAACAGCAGGTCGCGTCGATCGTGTGCGACGTCTCGTCCACCGAACAGGTCGACGCCCTGATCAGCGGTGCGGCCGAGACTCTCGGGCGTATCGATGTGCTGATCAACAATGCCGGTCTCGGCGGTGAGACCCCGGTCGTGGACATGACCGACGAGCAATGGGATCGCGTCCTCGACATCACCCTCACCAGCACCTTCCGCGCGACCCGCGCGGCACTGCGGTACTTCCGCTCGGTCGATCACGGCGGTGTGCTGGTCAACAACGCGTCGGTGCTCGGCTGGCGCGCGCAGCACTCGCAGGCGCACTACGCGGCGGCGAAGGCCGGCGTCATGGCACTCACCAGGTGCTCCGCGATCGAGGCCGCCGAATACGGTGTGCGCATCAACGCCGTCGCCCCGTCCATCGCCCGGCATCCCTTCCTCGCGAAGGTCACCAGCGAGGAACTGCTCGACAATCTGGCCGCCGGTGAGGCGTTCGGACGGGCTGCGGAGGTCTGGGAGGTCGCGGCGACGATCGCGATGCTCGCCAGCGACTACACGACCTATCTGACCGGCGAGGTCGTGTCGATCTCCTCGCAGCGCGCGTGACCGCGTCCGTGCGCGGTTCCCGTCACGCCTGCGCTCGGGAACCGCGCACGGCAGCTTGAAAGGATGTCTCCATGACTCCATCCCGCGACGACACCAACGGCAAGTCCGGACGCCGTGCCGAACTGCTCGACATCGCCGCCGATCTGTTCGCCTCCCGCGGTGTCAGAGCAACCACCGTGCGCGACATCGCCGACGCGGCGGGAATCCTCTCCGGCAGCCTCTACCACCACTTCGACTCCAAGGAGTCCATGGTGGACGAGATCCTGCGCGCGTTCCTCGACGACCTGTTCGACCGGTACCGCAAGATCGTCGCGTCCGGTCTTTCTTCCCGCGACACCCTCGCGGCACTCGTGACGACCTCCTACGACGCGATCGACAAGTCGCATCCGGCAGTGGCCATCTATCAGGGCGAGGCCAAGCATCTCGAAGGGGAGCGTTTCGCGTACATCGCCGAACTCCACATCGAGTTCCGAGAGCTGTGGGTGGGGGTGATCGAACGCGGTGTCGCAGACGGCTCGTTCCGGCCGGACGTCGACGTCGAACTCGTCTTCCGGTTCCTGCGCGACACGGTCTGGGTCGCGGTCCGCTGGTACCGGCCGGGGGGGCCGCTCAGTATCGAACAGGTTGCCCAGCAGTATCTCTCCATCGTTCTCGACGGACTGTCGAACCAGAATTCCAGTTAAGGAGCAGCAATGACCGAGGTCTACATCGTCGACGCGGTACGCACCCCGATCGGCAAGAAGAACGGCGGTCTGTCCGGCGTGCATCCGGCCGATCTCGGCGCGCACGTCATCAAGGCCGTCGTCGAGCGCACGGGTATCGACCCGGCCGACGTCGACGACGTGGTCTTCGGCTGCGTCGACGCCATCGGTGGGCAGGCCGGCAATATCGCCCGTACCTCGTGGCTCGCCGCCGGTTACCCGCAGCACGTGCCGGGCGTGACCGTCGACCGTCAGTGCGGGTCGAGCCAGCAGGCGCTGCACTTCGGAGCCCAGGCGATCCTCAGCAACACCGCCGACCTCATCATCGCCGGCGGCGTGCAGAACATGTCGCAGATCCCGATCTCCGCGGCCATGATCGTCGGCCAGCAGTACGGTTTCGACACCCCCTTCGGCGGGTCGACCGGCTGGACCGAGCGTTACGGCAGCGACGAGGTCTCCCAGTTCAAGGGCGCCGAGATGATCGCCGAGAAGTGGGACCTCAGCCGTGAGGAACTCGAGAAGTGGGCGTTGCAGAGCCACGAGCGCGCCAAGGCGGCCATCGCCGAGGGTCGCTTCGAGAACGAGATCGTGCCGCTCGGCGACGCCGCCGTCGACGAAGGACCGCGCGAGACCAGCCTCGAGAAGATGGCCTCGCTGCAGACCCTCGTCGAAGGGGGCCGTCTGACCGCGGCGGTCGCGAGCCAGATCTCCGACGGTGCGTCCGCGGTGCTGCTCGCCTCGGACGAGGCCGTGAAGAAGTACGGCCTGAAGCCGCGCGCCCGCATCCACCATCTCAGCGCCCGCGGCGACGACCCGATCTTCATGCTCACCGCTCCGATCCCGGCGACGCAGTACGCGCTCGAGAAGACGGGTCTGACGATCGACGACATCGATCTGATCGAGATCAACGAGGCCTTCGCGCCCGTCGTCCTGGCGTGGATCAAGGAGATCGGCGCCGACCCGTCGAAGGTCAACGTCAACGGTGGTGCGATCGCCCTCGGCCACCCGCTCGGCGCGACCGGCACCAAGCTCATGGGGACGCTGCTCAACGAACTCGAGCGCACCGGTGGCCGCTACGGCCTGCTCACCATCTGCGAGGGTGGCGGCACCGCCAATGTGACCATCATCGAACGCGTCTGATCTGCTCCTTCACCTCCGCGCGCCCGTTCGTCATCCGCTACAGCGATTGCTGTAGCGGATGGACAGCGGGCGCGCGGATGTATGGTCCGGCACTCGGGTGGCGTCTACCCTCGAAGCATGTGCCGGAACATCACGGGGCTGCGCGGGCTCGAGCCGGCTGCGACCGCCGAGGAGATCGAAGCGGCCGCACGGCAGTACGTCCGTAAGGTCAGCGGAATCACCACACTCTCCGATGCCACGCGTGAACCCTTCGAACAGGCCGTCGCCGAGGTCACCGCGACGACCACTCGGCTGCTCGGGGCGCTTCCCGCGCGGCGGCAACCGCCGCCGACGGTTCCGCCGCTTCGGCGACCCGAGGTACGCGCGAGGATCGCCGCACGCGGCTGACCCGCGACCGGGTCGTCGAGTCGTGGTACAGCGGGTGGCGCCGGTCCGGAACGGTACGGAACTCGAACGTCGGCCCGCTCGGCGGTGATCACCTCGCATACCCGCGACCGGCGCATGTGCTGCGCTCGGAGACGGCGTATCGAGACATGCAAGTCCCGTCGGCGAACCGGCCGGGTCGGGTAGCGTCACGTTGGTCAGCAGCGTGCACGTTGTCGAGGACCGTAACGGGCGGTATACGGAGTCGCGACGGTCCTGGTGAGGAGCCGATATGGCCGTCGATCCGGCGTCGAGAACGAGCGAAGTCGAGTACCTCCGGACCGATCCCGATCTTCCACCGGTCGGTGTCGTCGACCGGACACCGATCTCGCCCACCGCGCGCATCGTCTTCCTCGTGCTCGCGATTCTCGGTGCGGTCGCGTGGTCGATCATCGCGCTGGTGCGCGGTGAGGAGATCAACGCGGTCTGGTTCGTCATCGCCGCCGTGTGCACCTATCTCGTCGCCTACCGCTTCTACGCGAAGTTCATCGAACGCAGGATCGTGCAGCCACGCGACGATCGTGCGACACCCGCAGAAGAACTGGAGAACGGCAAGGACTACATGCCGACGGACCGTCGGGTGTTGTTCGGCCACCACTTCGCCGCCATCGCCGGCGCCGGCCCGCTCGTCGGCCCGGTTCTCGCCGCCCAGATGGGCTATCTGCCCGGCACGATCTGGATCATCGTCGGTGTCGTCTTCGCCGGTGCGGTCCAGGACTTCCTCGTCCTGTGGATCTCGTCGCGCCGCCGCGGCCGCAGCCTCGGTCAGATGGCCCGCGAGGAACTCGGACCGATCGGTGGCGTCGCGGCCCTGATCGCGGTCTTCGTCATCATGATCATCCTCATCGCGGTGCTCGCGCTGGTGGTCGTGAATGCGCTCGCCGACAGCCCGTGGGGACTGTTCTCGATCGCGATGACCATCCCCATCGCGTTGTTCATGGGGGTCTATCTCCGGTACCTGCGACCCGGCAAGGTCGCGGAAGTGTCGCTGATCGGCGTCGTCCTGTTGCTCGTCGCGATCATCGCGGGCGGCTGGGTCGCCGAGACCGACTGGGGGACGAACTGGTTCACCCTGTCCCCGGTGACGATCTCGTGGTTGATGATCGCCTACGGATTCGCGGCGTCGGTGTTGCCGGTCTGGCTGCTGCTCGCCCCGCGCGACTACCTCTCGACCTTCATGAAGGTGGGCACGATCGTCCTGCTCGCGATCGGGATCCTCGTCGCACGACCGAACCTGGAGATGCCCGACGTCACGTCGTTCGCGATCGACGGTGATGGTCCGGCGTTCGCGGGATCGTTGTTCCCGTTCCTGTTCATCACCATCGCCTGCGGTGCACTCTCGGGCTTCCACGCCCTGATCTCGTCGGGCACCACACCGAAGCTGATCGAGAAGGAGAAGCAGATCCGGCTCATCGGCTACGGCGGCATGCTCACCGAGTCGTTCGTCGCGATCATGGCACTGGTCACCGCCTGCATCATCGACCAGCACCTGTACTTCACGCTCAACGCCCCTGCGGCCCTGACCGGCGGCACCCCCGAAACCGCAGCGGCCTACGTCAACGGTCTCGGGCTGGGTGCGCCCGACATCACGCCCGAACAGATCTCCGCCGCTGCCGAATCGGTCGGCGAGGAATCGATCATCTCCCGCACCGGCGGCGCACCGACGCTCGCCTTCGGCATGTCGCAGGTGCTCAGCGACCTGTTCGGAGGCGACAGCCTCAAATCGTTCTGGTACCACTTCGCGATCATGTTCGAGGCGCTGTTCATCCTCACCACCGTCGACGCGGGAACGCGTGTCGCGCGGTTCATGCTGTCGGACTCGCTCGGCAACTTCGGCGGTCCGGCCCGCCGCTTCAAGGATCCGTCCTGGCGCCCCGGTGCGTGGCTGTGCTCCGCGGTGGTCGTCGGCCTGTGGGGTGCGATCCTGCTGATGGGCGTCACCGACCCCCTGGGCGGTATCAACACTCTGTTCCCGCTGTTCGGCATCGCCAACCAGTTGCTCGCCGCCATCGCCCTGACGGTCGTGCTCACCATCGTCGTGAAGAGGGGGCTGGTGAAGTGGGCGTGGATCCCCGGTGTGCCGCTGGTGTGGGATCTGATCGTGACCATGACGGCGTCGTGGCAGAAGATCTTCTCCGGCGACCGCGCGGTCGGTTACTGGGCGCAGCACCGGGCCTTCGTCGACGCAAAGAACTCCGGCGCGACCACTTTCGGTTCGGCGAAGACGGCCGACGAGATCGACGCCGTCATCCGCAACACGTTCATCCAGGGCACCCTGTCGATCGTGTTCGCGGGTCTCGTACTGATCGTCGTCACAGCCGGTGTGGTGGTGTGCATCAGATCGGTGCGGGCCGGAGGTATGCCCACCACCGAGACACCCGACGTACCGTCGAAGATATTCGCGCCCGCGGGTTTCGTGCCGACCGCGGCCGAGCGGGAACTGCAGAAGGAGTGGGACGAGCTGATCGCATCCGGCAGGGTCCGCGCCCCGGGCGCCGCACACACCCACGCCTCGCGGCATCGCGACGGGGACGGAGGTGGGTCGTGATCACGGCACTGCGTCGCGCGTGGTGGTGGGTCGGGGCGGTCATGGGCGACCACGACTACGCGAGGTACGTCGAACTGCACCGCCGCCTGCATCCCGATCGGCCGCCGCCGAGCGAACGCGACTACTGGCGTGAGCGGCATGCCGCAGCGGATGCGAACCCGGCAAGTCGATGCTGTTGAGCGGGGGAGGACGGGTATGACGCCGTACGAATCGATCGGCGTCGAGACGCGCGATCGGGTGACGACCGTGATCATGGACCGCCCCGAGCGCCGGAACGCGGTCGACGGTCCGATGGCCGCCGAGCTGGCCCACGCGTTCAGGACATTCGACGCAGACGCTGCCGCCGATGTGGCGGTCCTCTACGGGGACGGCGGAAACTTCTGTGCAGGAGCGGATCTCGAAGCGATCGGTACCGACCGGCAGAACGTTCTCGGCGCGGACGGCGACGGTCCGATGGGACCGACGCGTCTGGTGCTCTCCAAGCCGGTGATCGCGGCGGTGGAAGGCTACGCGGTTGCCGGTGGACTCGAACTGGCGATCTGGTGCGATCTGCGCGTCGTCTCCGCCGACGCGGTGTTCGGTGTCTTCTGCCGCCGGTGGGGAGTGCCGTTGATCGACGGCGGCACCGTTCGGCTGCCCCGCCTGATCGGCACGAGCCGGGCCATGGACATGATCCTGACGGGTCGACCCGTCGGTGCGGCGGAAGCGCGCGAATTCGGTCTGGCCAACCGTGTGGTCGAACCCGGAACCACACGCGACGCCGGCGAACACCTGGCGCGGGAGATCGCCGGATTCCCGCAGACCTGCATGCGCAACGACCGTCGGTCGGTCCACGAACAGTTCGGCCGCTCCGAATCCGAGGCGCTCGGATTCGAATTCGCCATCGGGATGGAGTCCGTCGGAAGCGACACCGTCGCTGGGGCCGCGCGGTTCGCCTCCGGCGAGGGCCGCCACGGTTCGTTCTCCTGATCCGGTCCCGGCCACGGATCAGGCGATCAGGCCCCGTTCGCGTGCGGCCACCACCGCGGCGGTGCGGTTGTCCACATCCAGTTTGGTGAAGGCATGCACCAGATGAGATTTCACGGTCGCCTCGCTGACGAAGAGCTGTTTCGCGATTGCGCGATTCGACAACCCTTCGGCCACGAGCGAGAGCACCTCGATCTCACGGGCGCTGAGGTCGGCGCGGGGCTGCTGCATGCGGCGGTAGAGGCGCCGGGCCACGTCCGGATCCAGGACCGTCTCCCCACGGGCCGCCGCGAACACCGATTCGATCAGCACTTTCGGGTCGGTGTCCTTGAGGAGATAACCTGCCGCACCGGCCTCCACCGCACGCAGAATATCCGCGTCGGTGTCGTAGGTGGTGAGCACGACGACCCTCGGCGGATCGGCCGCCGCCACGATCCGGGCGGTCGCCTGCGCCCCGTCGATCCCCGATCCCAGACGCAGATCCATCAACACCACATCCGGTTTCGCGGCAGCCGCCGACGCCACGGCCTCCTCACCCGACGATGCCTCCGCCACCACCACGACGTCGTCGTGCGACGCCAGCAACGCGCGCAGTCCCGCCCGCACCACCGGGTGATCGTCGACGAGCAGTACACGCACCGCGCTCATGCGACCCGACCGACCGGAAGGGTTGCGGCAACCGCAGTTCCGTCTCCGGGCGCCGATTCCACGACGAGTGTGCCGCCCAGTTCGGCCAGTCGTTCCCGCATCGACCGCAAGCCGAATCCACCATCCTGACGTTGATCGAATCCGATACCGTCGTCGACGATATCGAGCCGCACTTCGTCGGTGGCGTAGCTCAATGTCACCCGCACCCGACGGGCCCGCGAATGCAGCCGCACGTTCGCGAGGGCGCTCTGGGCGACACGCAGCAAGGCGACGTCGAAGTCCATCACGAGCGAGACCGGCTCGCCGTCGGTGAGCAGCTCACCGCTGATCCCGGTCTGCTGCTCGAGTTGCTCGAGCAGGCGCCGCAGTGCGGATTCGAGCGGCGCGGACTCGAGTGCAACCGGTGCGAGCGCGTCGACCACTCGGCGGGCCTCGACCAGATTCTGCTGCGCGGTGTCCGCTATCTGCACGAAGATCGCGGCGGGGTCGTCGGACGCGCGCTGCCCGGCACGAGAGAGCAGCAGGATGGACGAGAATCCCTGCGCCAGTGTGTCGTGGATGTCGCGCGCGAGGCGGGAACGTTCGGTCAGTGCGCCCGCTTCCCGTTGCAGCGCCACCAATTCGTCCTGCGCGCCGAGCAGTTCGCGGTGCGCCTCGGTGAGCTCGTCCACCAACTGTTGTCGCTGCGCGGACTGCCGCACCAGCTGCTGATAGACGACGGCCATGCCGGCAGCGGCTGCCGCTCCGAACACCGGACCGAGAATCGAGGCAACCGTGTTCGTGGTGCCGTGCCACAGGGTCGCCGCGATCGCCGCCGCGGTCAGTACGCTCGTCACCGTCAACGCGACCGGAGTGGAGAACAAGGGGAAGCACAAGAAGAACAACGCGAACGCCAGCCAGACGAAGTTGACCTCCGCCACCACGAGTGCCAGCCATCCCAGTGCAAGCGCCGCGAACCAGATCTGTCCCCATCGGCGCTGTACCGGCTCCCCGTTCTCGAAGCCCTTACGTCGCGCGAACAAGATTCCGAAGACGTACCATCCCGCCACCACGACAGCGAGCACGATGATCGGAACGGGATGAGCACTGTCGGCAACCGTGCGTACGACACCCACCGCGAGAAGCAGGAAGAACAGGAGATGGGCGCCGAGCTGCATGGCGCGCAGCACCGGCAGGGCCCCGCCCGCGTGGGACACATCGGAACTCCGCATCTCGCCACTCTAGTCCCGCCGTCCGCCACCGTGCCGTACCGATCCTGGGTCTCCGACTTTCGATGGATGAGCGCACTCGACCCATGCGCGGCGCCCGGGATACCCCTTCGGCGACGCTGGATGCATGTTCCTCGGTCCCCGAGATCTCCGTTGCGCCGAAGGCCGATTCACCTCGACGACCTCGGCGCTGTCGGGGCTTTCGCTCGTTACCTGCTCCGGGATGCACTCGGTCGGAGCGCGATCGTGCTAGTACTCGGATCCGGACCGGGAAACCTGACTGCCATCGGGCTGGAAGCGATTGCGTCACAGTCCGTTCCCACTGGCGATCTCCATCACCACCGTTTCGTTTCTCGCTGTCGTCGTGACAGGCATGATCGGTGCGGCAGATCCGGTCCGCTTCCGAACACAGTTCCCTGAATCCGTGGGGAACTACTGTGACGCGGTCTCGGGAATCCTCCTGACCGGGCCCTGGGCCGGGCTTCGGCGGAGTAGGGTCGATTCCCGGACCGCGGGAGGCATCGTGAACGACCCAGCACCTGTTTCCGGCGAGGCGTGGCCGAGCCTGCGCACGGCGGAATGGACCGACACCCGGGACACGCTTCACATGTGGTTGCAGATCGTCGGCAAGATCCGCATGGCCCATTCACCGATGGTCAACCACTGGTGGCAGACGACGCTGTACGTCACGCCACGAGGGCTGGGCACCTCGTCGATTCCGTACGAGCACTCCGTCTTCGACATGGAGTTCGATTTCTTCGAACACCGCCTGCACATCCGGGCGAGCGACGGCCGCAGTCGTTCCGTCCCTCTGGTCGCGCAACCGGTCGCGGACTTCTACAGCCGCACCTTCACGGCTCTGGACGAGCTGGGTATCGCGACCCGGATCCAGGCTACGCCCAACGAGGTGGACCCGGCGATCCCGTTCACCCAGGACCGTGAGCACGATTCGTACGATGCCGAGGCGGCCCATCTCTTCTGGCGGCAACTCGTGCAGGCGCATCGTGTCCTGCTCCGGTTCCGAGCAGAATTCCTCGGCAAGGTCAGTCCGGTGCACTTCTTCTGGGGTGCGATGGACCTCGCATGCACCCGATTCTCCGGGCGCCCTGCTCCGCCCCATCCCGGGGGAATCCCGAACTGTCCCGACGCAGTGATGAGGGAGGCCTACTCCCACGAGCTCAGCAGCTGTGGATTCTGGCCCGGCGGTGGGGACGAAGGCGCGTTCTATTCGTACGTCTACCCTGCACTGGAGGGCTTCGCCCAGTACCCGGTGCGCCCCGACGCCGCTCACTACGCTGCCGAACTGGGGGAGTTCGTGCTGCCCTACGAGGCGGTGCGGACCGCGGCCGACCCCGACGCGGAACTGTTGCAGTTCCTGCGCAGCACCTACGACGCTGCCGCCGAGCTCGGCGGCTGGGATCGTGGCAACCTGAGCGCGCTCGCCGCCGAGTAGCGGACGCTGGCGTCGATCGAGACCGTCGTCGTTGTTATTCGACAACGACGCCGGTCTCGACGTGCTCGGGATCGGAATCAGGCGACGGGACGTCCCTGATCGCGCAGGCCGGCAAGGGCGTCGATGCGCTCGACGGCCTCGGCGACGATGCGGTCGATCAGTTCCTGGCAGCTCGGCAGGTCGTCGAGCATGCCCACGACCTGACCGGAAGCCAGTACACCGGCTTCGGTGTTGCCTTCCACCAGGCCGGCCTTGAGGAGCATCGGGGTGTTCGCGGCCATGATGATCTGCTGCCAGGTGCGGTCGCTCGCCTTCTTCATGGCGAGGCCGTCCTTGACGAGGGTCGACCACTTCATACCCGTCATGGCCTTGAACTTCGTCGCGTTCCGTGCGGCTGCGACCAGTCCCTTGGCGTAGCTCGACTTCTCGAGGCTGTTCACCAGTTCGGTGTTGAGCACGCGGTGCGGCATGCCGTCGACCTTGAGCGAGACGGTGGTGTCCTGCAGACCCCGCGCGAGGTACTGCTGCTTCACCGAATCGGGCACCGCGCTGTCGCTCGTGAGCAGGAAGCGCGTGCCCATCGCGACGCCCGCGGCACCGTACGACAGCGCAGCTGCGAGTCCCCGACCGTCGAAGAAACCACCGGCGGCGATCACCGGGATGTCGACGGCGTCGAGCACGCTCGGCAGCAGCAGCGTCGTCGCGACCGGTCCGGTGTGACCACCACCCTCGCCGCCCTGCACGATCACAGCATCCGCGCCCCAGGATGCGACCTTCACGGCGTGCTTCGCCGCACCGATCGACGGCACCACGACGATGCCGTGGTCCTTGAGCTTGGCGATCAGCTCCTTCTTCGGGGCGAGCGCGAACGACGCGACCTTGACCTTCTCGCGGATCAGCAGGTCGATGCGCTCGCCGGCGTCCGAAGCGTCGGCGCGCATGTTGACGCCGAACGGCTTGTCGGTGAGCGACTTGGTCTTCGCGACCGCCGCTTCGAGTTCGGGATAGGTCATCGTCGCCGACGCGAGGATGCCGAGACCACCGGCGTTCGAGGTCGCGGCGGTCAGGCGCGGGCCGGACACCCAGCCCATGCCCGTCTGGACGATGGGATGCTCGATGCCCACGAGCTCCGTCAGGGCTGTGCGCAGGGTGCTCACAGCGCGACCTCACGATCGCGGAATCCCTTGGGGTCGATCACCTCTCGGATGATGCGCAGTTCCTCGGCGGTGGGTTCACGGGTCACACCGGCCTCGTCGAGACCGGCGACCTCGAAGGAGGTGTTCTCGGCGACGGTCGCGGCCTCGACACCCGGGTGCAGGGTCAATGCCCGGAAGGTGTGGCCGGGGCCGCCGAAGTCGAAGACACCGAGGTTGGTGACGACCCGCGGGATGTCCAGGAAGCGGAACGCCGGGTTCTCGGGATCGACCTTGTCGTATCCGACACCGGACACGATGTCGACGGTGTCGACGAACACGCGCGAGGAGTGCTTGCCGACCCAGTAGCTGGTCGCGTGGTTGATGGTGTTGCCGGGAGCACCACGCACACCGAACATCTGACGCGTCGGCTGCTGGAGCGGGCCGAAGGCCGACAGATTCTGGTTGCCGTAGCGGTCGATCTGGTTGGCGCCCATCACCACGTGACGGCGACCCGACGCGACGACGTCGAACACCTTGCGGAACGGCATCCATCCTTCGACCGGTGCCTTCGCTCCGAGAGCCGGGACGTCGGCGAGGATGAGTGCTTCACCGTCGGTGATGAGCAGGTCGGGCTCGGTGGTGAGCTTGGCCAGCCGCGCCCCGATCTGGGGCAGCGTCGCCATCGGGCTCGCCATGATCTCGCCGGCACCGGAGAAGATGTCGGCGCAGGCGATCGCGCAGTACTCGGCGCGGGTCACGGTCTCGGTGGTGGTCATGACTGCTCCTGTGCGAACTTCTGAACTGCGGCCTGATAGTCGTCCTCGCTGCCCGAAAGGAAGCGGTCGACGAATGCCTTCCACGACTCGGGGTCCTTGGCGGACTCGGCGTAGTGGCGCTGGAACTTCTCGTCGCGACCGTAGCTGTCGCCGGCGAGGGTGAAGTGCGCCCCGTTCGGTGCTTCGACGATCCCGTCGACCATCATGCGGTTGAGCAGGAGCTGCTGCAGCGGAACCTCTTTCACGAGCTGCTCGGTCTCGACGATCTTCTCGACGGAGACGTAGCGACGTTCTGCGGCCATGCAGTAGAGGTCGTCGAAGTAGGGGTCCACGCCCTGGTAACCGGCGTTGCCGTGCTTGTCGCCGATGTTGAGGTGCACGAACGACGCGTCGAGGTTCAGCGCCGGCATGGCGATGAGGGTCTCGGTGCCGTCCGGTCCGGGATACGGCGAGGTGACGGTCTTCAGTTCGCCCTCCCAGAAGTCGACCACGGCCGAACCCAGGCCTGCGCGGAGGGGCAGGAACGGCAGGCGCGCGGCGGCGGCTTCCAGGCCGCACTTGACCATGCCCTCGTCCATCTCACGGGCGATGATCTCGCCGCCCGTGCGGGCCTTGGAGAACCACGGGTCGTAGAACGGTGCCGAGTCGAGCGACACGAATCCGTAGTACGCCTTCTTCACCTTGCCCGCCGAACACAGCAGACCCAGATCGGGACCGCCGTAGGTGACGACGGTCAGATCCTTCACGTCCGAACGGAGGATGGCCCGGACGAGGGCCATGGGCTTGCGGCGCGATCCCCAGCCGCCGAGGCCGATGGTCATTCCGCTGCGCAGCTCGCCGACCACGTCGTCGAGCGACATTCTCTTGTCACGCATGGTGTTCCGAACTCCTGGTGGTATGGGCGTCAGCTGTTGCTGCGCGGCTTTCCGGTTGCGACGAACTCGTCGCGGTGCTCGTCGGCGACGCCGGCGAGATTCAGCTCGAAGGTGAAACCCTGCTCGAGGCGGTAGCTCGTCTTGACGTCGACGGGGTCGATGCGGTTGATGGCTTCCTTCGCGCGGCGGATGACGCGGGTGTCCTTCGCGGCGATCATCTCGGCGACCTCGCGTGCGGCAGCGTCGAGTTCGCTGCGCGGCACGACCTTGTACACCGAGCCGAAGTGCTCGAGTTGCTGCGCGGTCACGTTCTGTGCCGTGTAGTACAGGGTTCGCATCATGTGCTGGGGGACGAGGCGCGCGAGATGCGTCGCGGCTCCGAGCGCACCACGGTCGACTTCGGGCAGACCGAAGATCGCATCGTCGGAGGCGACGATGACGTCCGCGTTGCCGACGAGGCCGATGCCGCCTCCGACGCAGAATCCGTTGACGGCGACGATCACCGGTACTTCGCAGTCGTAGACGGCGGCGAATGCGGCAGCACATCCGTGGTTGGCGGCGATCAGGGCGTCGAACCCTTCGGTGGCCTGCATTTCCTTGATGTCCACACCTGCGTTGAAGCCCCTGCCCTCGGCACGGAGGATCACCACATGGGTGTCGAGACTGCGCCCGGCCGTGGTGACGGCCTCGGCCAGGTCGAACCAGGCCTGTGAGGGGAGAGCGTTCACGGGCGGGAAGTCGACGGTGACCGTGGTGATACCGGCGCTGTCGGAGGTCGAGGTGATGCCCATGGCATGTTCCTAACGTCTGTACCGAACCAAGCGATTGCTTGGTAAGTTAGCACAGGATAGCCGCTTGACCCAGAGGGTCGTAAGGTCGCAGTACGACCGGAACACCGAGGAGAGAACATGCCCGAAGCAGTAATCGTGTCCGCAGTACGGTCGCCGATCGGACGAGCACGCAAGGGCTCGCTTGCGTCGATCCGTCCGGACGACCTGGCGACGCAGATGGTCGCGGCGGCGCTGGCGAAGGTTCCCGACCTCGACCCCGCCGAGATCGACGACCTCATGCTCGGCTGCGGTCAGCCCGCAGGCCAGTCCGGCTTCAACATCGCCCGCGTCGTCGCCGTCCAGCTCGGCTACGACTTCCTGCCCGGTGTCACGGTCAACCGCTACTGTTCGTCGTCACTGCAGACCACCCGCATGGCGCTGCACGCCATCAAGGCCGGCGAGGGCGACGTGTTCGTCTCGGCCGGCGTCGAGTCGGTGTCGAGCTTCGTCACCGGCAACGCCGACGGTCTGCCGAACACGAAGAACCCGTTGTTCGACGATGCACAGGCACGCAGCGCGACGCTCGCCGAAGGCGGCGTGAAGTGGACCGACCCGCGCAGTGAGGGACTTTTGCCGGATGTCTACCTCGGCATGGGGCAGACCGCGGAGAACGTCGCGTCGTTCACCGGGATCTCCCGTGAGGACCAGGACCGCTGGGGCGTGCGCTCGCACAACCGTGCCGAGGAAGCGATCGCGAGCGGCTTCTTCGAGCGGGAGATCACCCCGGTGACCCTCGCCGACGGCACGGTCGTGTCCACCGACGACGGCCCGCGTCCGGGCACCACCTACGAGGCGGTCAGCCAGCTCAAGCCGGTCTTCCGCCCGGACGGCACCGTGACCGCCGGCAACGCGTGCCCGCTCAACGACGGTGCGGCCGCCCTGGTGATCATGTCCGACGTCAAGGCGAAGGAACTCGGGCTGACCCCGCTCGCCCGGATCGTCTCCACGGGTGTCTCGGGCCTGTCGCCGGAGATCATGGGTCTCGGGCCGATCGACGCCACCCGCAAGGCCCTCGCGAATGCGAACATGGGCATCGGCGACATCGACCTGTTCGAGATCAACGAGGCCTTCGCCGTGCAGGTGCTCGGTTCGGCGCGTGAGCTGGGTATCGACGAGGACAAGCTCAATGTCGCCGGTGGGGCGATCGCACTGGGTCATCCCTTCGGTATGACCGGTGCCCGCATCACCACGACGCTCATCAACAATCTGCGCACTCACGACAAGCAGTTCGGTGTCGAGACGATGTGTGTCGGCGGCGGTCAGGGCATGGCGATGGTGCTCGAGCGCCTGAGCTGACGGAAACGCCTCGCGGGTGGGCCGGGTCCGGTCTCGGCCCACCCGCAGCGGCAGTCAGGATTCGTAGAGGGTCACCAGGGTCCGTGGGTGTCCCGCCAGCGCTTGCGGATGATCTTTCCGGTGGCGTTGCGCGGCAGCAGACTGCGGGTCAGTGTCCACTGCGTCGGGACCTTGAAGTAGGCGAGATGCTCGGAAGCGAAGGTCGTCAGTTCCTCGGAGGTGACCGAGGAGCCCTCGACGAGCGCCACCACCGCGGCGACCTCCTGCCCCCATTCGGGATGGGGCACGCCGGTCACCAGGCACTCGCGGACGGCCGGGTGCTGGGCCAGCACGCGTTCGACCTCCGAGGGGTAGACGTTTTCGCCGTTCTGATGGATCAGATCCGCACGGCGGCCCACCAGGCGCAACCGGCCGTCCTCCACGAAACCGAAATCCCCTGTGCGCAACCAGCGGTCGGGGGTGATGGCCTCCGCCGTCGCTGCTTCGTCGTCCCAGTAGCCCAACATCACGAAGGGGCTGCGGACACACACCTCGCCCACATGCCCGTCGGGCAGCCACGCGCCCGTCTGATCCCGGATCTCGAGGCTCACGGTGATGATCGGTGCGCCCACCGTGCCCGGATACTGCTCGAGTTCCGCGGCGGAGGCCACCGCGATCGAGGTACTGCATTCGGTGATGGTGTAGCTGTCGACCATCGCTTGCCGGCCGAACGGAAGCCGTTCGCGCAGCTGCTGTTTGAACTCGGGGGTCAGCGGCTCCGACGACAGGGTGAACCGCGTGAGGGAGGTGAGGTCGTATCCGTCGAGGTCCTCGTCCTCGAGCATTCGTGCCGCCATCGACGGCACGGCCATCCAGTGGGTGACCTGCTCGGACTCGATGAGTTCGAGGACGGGGCGTACTCCGAACCACCCCTGGTTCATCACCACGGTGCTGCCGGTGGCCAGGCGGGGCACGATCGTGTTGTGCAGGCTCGTGATGTGGAACAGCGAGGATGTCAGCAGATACCGGGCATCCGACGGCGTGGCCCGGGTGTAGGTGCCGCCGGTCCAGATCGTCGTGATCGCGTCGAGGTACCGGTGGTAGTCGACCACCGCCAGCAGATTGCGCTGGGAGTGCAGCGCACCCTTCGGATCACCACTCGTGCCGGAGGTGTACAGGAGGACGGCCGGATCGTCCTCGGCGACCCGCGGGGGAGGCGGTTGCGCGCCGTCGAATTCGGCGATGAGGCGCGGCAGGTCCTCCTCGATCGACAGCACCACGGTCCGTGCGCGGTCGATGCCGGCCACGGCGGCAGCGCGGGGACCGTCGACGAAGAGCACCCGGGGCCGGGAGTGGTGGATACCGAACTCGAGTTCCGGCTGCACCCACCAGGCGTTCAGGCCCACCGAGATCGCGCCGAGAGCCTGCGTCGCCCAGAACGCGGTGATCCATTCGATCCGGTTCGCCGACAGGATCGCCACGCGGTCGCCCGTCCGCACCCCGTATCGCTCGTGCAGTGCAGCCGCGAGGGCGTAGGACATGCGCGCATTCTCGGCGAACGTGATGCGCCGATCGGACGTGACCAGGTACTCGCGGTCGTCCCAGACGAGGGACTGGGAGAGCAGATCCGCGACGGCGAGATCGCGCTTGCGCATGACGGGCATCTCGGTACCCAGGACGTCCTGTACCGCGATTTCGAACTCGCCGCCCGGACCGGTCAGTCGCGACACGAGCTGATCGACGTAGTGGGAGGGATCGGAGGGGATGGTCATCGCTCGAATCCCATCTGTTCCCCTGCACGCTTCACGAACGTCCCCTCCTCCATCCAGTGCGTACCGCCAGAATCTCACGGCCGGTCACCCCGGCTTCGAATGTACCGGTGAGTGGGACGGGCGGTGACGGGCACCACCTGTCTCTTTAGCCTGTGACCTGGGCGTCTGTGGGAAGCGAGGTCCTGTCTCGGTCGGGCCGCCGCCCGGCGCCCTCTGTGAGAAAGGACTTCCATCCGCATGACCGCAACGACCGCGTCGTCGCCCGCGCAGTGGGGCGGCCACGATCTGGGCACCCGCACGATCGGTTACGACGAACGGGACGCGATCCTGTACGCGCTTGCCGTGGGGGCCGGCGCGACCGACCTCGACCTCGTGTTCGAGGACCGGTTGCGGGTACTGCCGACCTTCGCGCTGACCCTCGCCCAGTGGGCGCCGGATGCGCTCGGTGCGCTCGGCGCATTCGACACGAGCACCGCGCTCCACGGTTCCCAGAGTCTCGAGGTTCGCGCGCCGTTGCCGCGATCAGGGCAGATCACGATGTCCGCGCGCGTGGGGGAGGTCTGGGACAAGGGCCGGGCGGCCGTCTTCGAGGTCGTCGTGGAGAGCGACTTCTTCGTCGCGACGTGGTCGTTGTTCGCGCCCGGAGCGGGCGGCTTCGGCGGCGAACGCGGGCCGTCGGCACCGGCGGCGCCGGAGGGTGACGCCGACCTCGTCGGCACCCTCGTGACCAGCCCGGATCAGGCCGTTCTCTATCGGCTGACCGGTGACCGGCACCACATCCACATCGATCCCGACGCCGCGGCGCGGATCGGGCAGCCCCGCCCCATCCTGCACGGACTGTGCACGCTGGCCGCCGCGACGTTGCCGCTCGCACGCATGCTCGGGGTCCACCCCGCCGACCTCACGACGTTGTTCGGCCGGTTCGCGGCCCCCGTCTTCCCCGGCGACACCGCGCAGGTGCGCGCCTGGGGTGACGCCGCGGACGCCCGGTTCGACGTCGTCACGGAGACCGGTTCCGTCCTGTCCGGCGGTCGCGCCGTATTCGCTTGATTGCCACAACCGTCTGGAGGAAAGACTTGGACACGTTCGCAGAAGTAGTGCGCGCTCGTCACG
The DNA here is from genome assembly GCF_001646655.1 of Rhodococcus gordoniae. Lineage (GTDB taxonomy): Bacteria > Actinomycetota > Actinomycetes > Mycobacteriales > Mycobacteriaceae > Rhodococcus > Rhodococcus gordoniae. Next base: position 56,902 of record NZ_LPZN01000014.1, read on the forward strand.
GTGACCCGAAGGTGGGGTTGCGTTTCGAGGACCGGCAGTGGACCTGGGACGAGGTGGTGCAGGAGAGCTCGGATCGTGCCGCCGCGCTCATCGCGACCGTGCCTGCTCCCGCAGATCGGCAGCGCCACATCGGGGTGCTGCTCGAGAACGTCCCCGACTTCGTCTTCTGGATCGGCGCCGGCGCGATGGCCGGGGCGGCAGTCGTGGGCATCAACGCCAGCCGTAGCGGCCCGGAGATCGCCCGGGACATCCGGCACGCGGATATCGACCTGGTGATCACCGAATCCCGGCTCGCGCACCTGCTCGAAGGCGTCGATCACGGTCTCGCCGACGACAGGATCTACGACATCGACGACGCGCGGTACGGGCAGTTCCTCGAGCCGTTCCGCGGTGCAGACCTGCCGGAGGCGATCCCGTCCGCCGACGACATCGCGCTGCTGCTGTTCAGTTCCGGGTCCACCGGTGCGCCGAAGGCCGTCATCGTCGGGCAGGGACGATTGGCCCGCCTTCTCGGGCCGCTCACCGAGCGTGTGCGCATGCGCGAGGATTCGGTCGCCTATCTGTGCATGCCGCTCTTCCACGGCAACGCGGTCATGCTCAACCTCGGCACGGCCATGCGGGCCGGCGCGACCGTCTGCCTCATCCGGAAGTTCTCCGCAAGCCGGTTCTCCGACGACATCCACCGCTACGGCGCCACCTTCGTCAACTACGTGGGACGGGCACTGTCGTATGTCCTGAGCCGTCCCGAAGACCCCCGCGACCGCACGAGCACCCTGGAATTGGCGTTCGGCACCGAGGCGTCCGAGGCCGACGTGGCCCGCTTCTCCGAACGTTTCGGGTGCACGGTCGTCGAAGGCTACGGCATGAGCGAGGGGGTCTTCCGCATCAACCGCACCCCGGACACCCCGGCCGGTTCGCTCGGAGTCGCCGTCGGTGACGTCGACGTCCGCATTCTCGACGAGGCCACGGGCAAGGAATGTCCCCGCGCACGCTTCGACGAGTCGGGTCGTCTCCTCAACAGTGAGGCCGTCGGCCAGATCGTCGCCTGCAACACCGCACACACCTTCGAGGGCTACTACAAGAACCCCGAGGCGATGGCCGACCGGATCAAGGGGAACGACTTCTGGTCGGGAGACCTCGGATACCGCGACGAGAACGACTTCTTCTACTTCGCGGGCAGATCCTCCGACTGGCTCCGTGTCGACAGCGAGAACTTCTCCGCCGCCCCCGTCGAACGAATCGTTCTCCGGGTTCCGGGCATCCTGTCCGCCCCGGTCTTCGCCGTGCCCGATCCGACCACCGGGGATCAGGTCATGTGCGCCGTCGAACTCGATCCCGGCGCGGAGTTCGATCCGGCGGTGTTCGGGGCCGTCCTCGCCGAGCAGCCCGACATGGGTGACAAGTGGTGGCCGCGGTTCGTGCGCGTCACCGCACAGATCCCGCTGACGGGGAGCAACAAGGTGAACAAGGCACCGCTGCGGGCGGTGGCGTGGAACACCACCGATCCGGTCTACGTGCGTGTCGGACGGACGCCGGAGTACGTTCTGCTCGACGACGAGGCGCGAGCGCGCATCGAGCAGGAGTTCGTCGCCAACGGCCGGGCGGCCCTGTTGCCGACCGCGGAGCCCGCTACGGTCGCGTGATCGCAGGGGCCTTCGTTTCCGGCACCGGCGGAGGTCTCGACCAGTGAGATGCCCTCATCAGGGGTGATTCCGATCACCTAGCGTGCAGGTCGTATAGCGACGGAACGCTTCATCGGACTCCGCCGCCTGAACCCCAACGCTTCCCTTCCTCCCGAAAGGACGGATGACCGTGAGCCTCGGCACTTCCGAACAATCCGAGATCCGTGAGATCGTCGCCGGGTCGACTCCCGCCCGCTTCGCCCGGGGCTGGCACTGCCTGGGTCTGTCGAAGGACTTCAAGGACGGCAAGCCTCACTCGGTCGAGGCCTTCGGCACCAAGCTCGTGGTGTGGGCCGACAGCAACGACGAGATCAAGATCCTCGACGCGTACTGCCGGCACATGGGCGGGGACCTCAGCCGGGGCACCGTCAAGGGCGACGAGATCGCGTGTCCCTTCCACGATTGGCGCTGGGGCGGCAACGGTCGCTGCAAGAACATCCCGTATGCGCGGCGAGTTCCTCCGATCGCGAAGACCCGCGCATGGCACACCCTCGACCAGGACGGCATGCTCTTCGTGTGGCACGACCCGCAGGGGAACCCGCCGCCGGCCGACGTGACCATCCCGCGCATCGAAGGTGCGACGAGCGACGAGTGGACCGACTGGGTCTGGTACACCACCGAGGTCGACACGAACTGCCGTGAGATCATCGACAACATCGTCGACATGGCGCACTTCTTCTATGTGCACTACTCCTTCCCGACGTACTTCAAGAACGTCTTCGAAGGACAGGTGGCGAGCCAGTTCATGCGCGGTCAGGCCCGGGAAGATGCCCGTCCGCATGCGGCCGGACAGCCGAAGATGCTGGGCAGCCGCTCGGATGCGAGCTATTTCGGACCGTCCTTCATGATCGACGACCTCGTCTACCAGTACGAGGGGTATGACGTCGAGTCGGTTCTGATCAACTGCCACTATCCGGTCTCCCAGGACAAGTTCGTGCTGATGTACGGCATGATCGTCAAGAAGTCCGACCGTCTCGAAGGCGAGCAGGCCTTGCAGACCGCTCAGCAGTTCGGGACCTTCATCGCCAAGGGCTTCGAGCAGGACATCGAGATCTGGCGGAACAAGACGCGCATCGACAACCCGCTCCTGTGCGAGGAGGACGGCCCCGTCTACCAGTTGCGTCGCTGGTACGAGCAGTTCTATGTGGACGTCGAGGACGTCAAGCCGGAAATGACCGACCGCTTCGAATTCGAGATGGACACCACCCGTCCGGTGGCGGCCTGGATGAAGGAGGTCGAGGAGAACATCGCTCGCAAGACCGCCCTCGACGGAGCCGGCGCTGCCGAACAGGCCGGCGCGCAGCAGTCCACCACCGCGGACTAGGAGCGGAGAACATGCAGAACCGGATGGAGCCGTTGCGGTGCGGCGAATGCGCCGCGCAGGTGCTGGTCCAGAAGAACAGCTGGGAGCACACGTCCATCCAGTGGAACGCCGACGCGCGCCGTCGTTGTCCTGTCGTTCAGGACGACGACGGTCGCGACGGCCGCCCCGGTGCGCCCCGGATGTCGTGTCCGCATCTGGATGCGGCGATCACCCGGGCGGCCACCGCGGGCGTCATCGAGGTGTTCGACGACACCCCGATCAAACCTCCCATCGTGCACTGACGTCCACGCACCGAACTCTCGTTTTCCGACTACTTCCCGTAAGGACCCGATCATGACCGAACGTCTCGACCTCGATCGCTCGCACTACGGCCCGTGGGCCGTCATCGCCGGCGGATCCGAAGGTGTCGGTGCGGCGTTCGCCGACGAACTGAGCCGCGCGGGATTCGATCTCGTGCTCATCGCCCGTAAGCCGGGGCCTCTCGAGGAGACGGCGGACAAGGCGCGCAGCAACGGCGTGCAGGTGCGCACCCTCGCGCTGGACCTCCTCGACGACGACGCGGTGGACCAGATCCGCCGGGCGACCGAGGACATCGAGGTCGGGCTGTTCATCTTCAACGCCGGCGCCAACAGCTACGGCCACGAGTTCGTCACCGGTGATATCGACGGATTCCGCGGTGTGATCGAACTCAACGTCCACCGTCAGGTCGAGTTGTCGCATCTGTTCGGTGGGCCGATGAAGGAACGCGGTCGCGGTGGCATCATGCTGCTCGGATCGCTCTCCGGGTACATGGGAGCCGAGCATCAGAGCATCTACGCGGCATCGAAGGCGTTCAGCCGCGTCTTCGCCGAGAGCCTGTGGCTCGAACTCGCGCCGCACGGTGTGCACGTCGTCGAACTCGTCCTCGGCGTGACCCGTACGCCCGCGATGGTGCGCGCGGGTCTGAACTTCGACATTCCCGGGATGCTCGTCGCCGAGCCGGAGGATGTCGCGCGCGAGGGCCTCGAACACCTCCAGGACGGTCCCGTATGGGTCGCGGGCGGCAACTACGAGGCCGCGGTCAAGCGCAGCGGGTTCCCTCGCGACAAGCTCGTCCACGGTGCCGCGGCGGCGATGCGGGCACTGCTCAATCGCTGATCCACCCCATACGGATCGTCCCCGGGTGCCTCACGGCATCCGGGGACGATCTCGTTGTGGGGGACTCAGAAGTCGATGCGCACGTTCTTGCTCTTGGGCCGGGCCTGGCACGCGAGGACGTAACCGTTGGCGATGTCCTCCTCGTCGAGGATCGCGGAGGGCGGGGTGTCCACCTCTCCTTCGACGACGGTGCACGCGCACGACCCGCACTCGCCCTCACGGCACGAATACGGCACGTCCAGGCCCTTGGACAGCATGATGTCCACCAGGGTGGCGCTGCGCGGCCACACGAGCTCGTGCTCCTCGCCGTCGAGTTGCACTGTCGCAGAGGTCGCGTCGGCATCCGCCTCGTCGATCTCGACGAGGGGGACGTCGGCGAACGGATCGCCGGACAGCGAGGTGAAGACCTCGGCGTGGATCCGGTCCTTGGGGACACCCGCAAGGAGCAGGCTGTTGCGGACGGTGTCCATGAACGGGCCGGGCCCGCACATGTACGCGCGGTGATCGGCGAAGGAGGAGATCAAGGTCGCGAGTTGCTGCGGGGACGGCAGGCCCTGCACGCTCTCGAGCCAGTGGACGACGGTGAGGGCGTCGGGGTGTCGTGCGGCGAGCTCACGGAGTTCTTCGGCGAAGATGACCGATTTCTCGTCACGATTGCCGTAGATCACCACCACATTGCGGTTTCCGCTGTGCAGTGCCGACTTGAGGATCGACATGACGGGGGTGATCCCGCTTCCACCGGCGAACAGTACGAGCTTCTCGGTGAGGTCGGCCGGGGTGAAGACTCCCGCGGGAGGCAGCACCTCGATGCTCTGGCCGGCGGTGATGTTGTCGCACAGCCAGTTCGAGCCGTATCCGTCGGCGGTGCGCTTGACCGTGACCTTGAGCGGTTCGTCGGCGTGCGGTGAGCTCGCCAGGGAGTAGCACCGAGCCACGGAACCCGTCACGTCGCTGGGGATGCGCAAGGTCAGGAACTGGCCGGGCTTGTAGGTGAAGTCCGCGCGGCGATCCTGGGGTACGTCGAACACCAGTGAACACGCGTCTGCGGTCTCCTGGACGACTGCACTGACGGTCAGCACAGCGGAACGTGAACTGACCGGTGCCTGGACGGCTGTCATCGCAGCGGGTTCCCTTCGATACAACAATTTTCGATCGGACCACGGTAGAACGCCGCCCGATACACACGCGCGTCTCCTCCCGGTAATCGGGACACCGGGAGGAGACAGGGCATTCGGGATCAGGCGGCGCGTGCGGTGCGGGGGATCAGCACGGTGATCCCGATCGTGACCACGGACAGGACGATGAGCATGACACCGACCATGTTGATTCCGGCGAGTGGGGTCGCCGCGAAGGCGAGCAGCATGGTGGCGATCGACGTACCGACACCCTGGCCCGCGGTGCGCAGCACGGCGTTCGTGCCGGTCGTCTCGCTCGTGTTGTGCTCGGGCACTGCCTCGACGATCAGGTTGGGAATTGCCGTGTAGGCGAAGGCGGTGGCGACGGAGACCACCACGACCATCGCGGTCATGGCGACCACGGAGTGGTGTGCCGTGAGCATGACGACCGTTCCGACGACGAACAGACCGGTACCGAGCAGCATCGACACCCGCGAACCCACTGCGGCGGAGATCCGTCCGCTCAGCGGGGTGCACACGAAGCCGAACAGGGAGCCGATGAACGACAGCCAGCCTGCGTGCGTCGCGCTGAGACCGAGGCCGAAGCCGCCGGTCGACGGCGTCTGCATGATGATCGGGATGATCATGGTGATCACACCCAGCGGTCCCGCCGCGATCGCCACGGTGGCCAGCATCGTGAGGGAGAACTTGCGATCGGTGAACAGGCGCACGTTGATGATGGGGGAGGGGATCCGGAGCTCCCAGCGCACGAACAGGACCAGTGCGACGGTGCCACCGAGGATGAGGCCCAGGGTGCGCGCATCGGACCATCCCCACGCCTGGGACTTGTTGACACCGAGCAGGATCGCGGCGACAGCACCCGCGAAGCCGACCGCTCCGAGGTAGTCGATCTTCTCGGAGGTCCCGGTGGGTCGGCGCCAGGGGAGGACGAACCAGACGAGCAGCAGCGCGAAGAGCGCATAGACGGCCGCCACGACGAAGATCATGTGCCAGCTTGCGTTGTCGATCAGCAGGCCGGCGACGAGCAGCGACGCCGAACCCGCGGCGACGGCGGAACCGGAGATCAGTGCCACCGCGACGGGAACGCGCTCGGCCGGAAGGTGTTCGCGTGCCAGGCCGATGCACAGCGGCAGAATCGCACCGGCCACACCCTGGATCGCGCGACCGACGATGATGCTGGTGAGGCTGTCACCGACAGCGCTGACCGTCGAACCCACCGCCGCGACGGCGAGAAGGATCATCAGGATCCGTTCCCGGCCGTACATGTCGCCGAGCCGCCCGCACACCGCGGCGGATGCCGCGGACACGAGCAGGAAGGCCGTCACAGCCCACCCGACCGTCGATGCGTCGCTACCGAATTCGGTGATGAGCGTCGGAATCGCGGCGAACATCATGGATGTTTCGAACGCACTGATGATCTCGACGGCGATCAGGACCGACACGATCACCCACACCGGTTGCCGCCGGTCGAATCGGCCCCGACCTGTGCGGGTCACGGATTCCGAGTGGGAGAGTTCGTTGGCGTAGGACGTCACAGCACATTCCATACTCTCGGCGGCCCGATCTCGGGCCGCGGTTCCCGACCCACGAATGGGAGTGTCTCGGATCACTTTCTAGAGCAGGTGAGAGTCGTCCCGCTCTGTGATCCCGATGAGCGGGACCGCGTGCCGGAGATCAGATGAGTGCGGCCTCGTGCACCGTGCGATCGAACTCGGGCAGCTCGGCACCGGTGCGCAGGGTCGTTGCGAGCGCCGGGTCGGCCAGATGCAGACGTCCGATGGCGATCAGGTCGAATTCGTCTTCGCCCAAACGTCGTTCGAGTTCGGGGACGTTGTTGCGCACGGGCGCACTGCCCTGCAGGCGGCTCTCGCGCAAGGAGGTCGCGATTCCCACGCTGCCCACCGCCATCGAGAGTGCTCCGGTGACCTTCTTCGCCCAGCCCGCGAGCGTGAGGTCGCTGCCTTCGAATGCCGGCATGTCGAAACGTCGGATGCTCGCGTCGAACACGTCGACACCTGCTTCGGCCAACGGCGTGAGGACGGCTTTCAGCTCGTCCGGCGTGTGGGCGATCCGCGCTTCGTAGTTCTGCTGCTTGTGCTGTGAGAACCGGTAGAAGATCGGCAGGTCGTCGCCGATGCGCGAGCGGATCGCGGCGACAACCGCAGCAGGGAAGCGGGTGCGGCGCGTGAGGTCTCCGCCCCATTCGTCGTCACGGAGATTCGTTCCCTCCCAGAGGAACGAGTCGAGCAGGTAACCGTGCCCTCCGTGCAGGGCGATGCCGTCGAAGCCGACCCGGGCCGCCGCGGCGGCGGCGTCGGCGTAGGCGGCGACGACCTGCTCGATGTCCTCGAGGGTCATGGCCCGTGTGGGGGCGGATGCCCGTTCGACGTAGCTCTTCCCGTAGGACGTGACGCCGAGCTCGCCCCAGATACCGGACGGCCGCATGGGGGTGAGAGCGGGATCGACATCGGCGGTCATCGCCCCCCAGAGGGGGCCGACATGCCAGAGCTGAGGAACGATACGTCCACCTTCGGCGTGGACGGCATCGACGACGCGGCGCCAGCCTTCGAGGGCTGCTTCGCCGTACATATGCGGCACCCGCGAGTTGTCGACCGCCGTCGGGTGGTCGATGGCGACACCCTCGGTGACGATCAGGGCGGTACCGCCCGCGGCCCGCCGCCGGTAGTACTCGACGACGTCCGCACCGGGCACGCCACCCGGCGAGTAGGAGCGGGTCATCGGGGACATCACGATGCGGTTGCGGAGCTCGAGAGAGCGCACCGTCAGGGGGCGGAAGAGGGGGGACTCGGTTTCTGGCATCGCGGTCTCGGCTCTTTCGACTCGTAGGATGACGGCTGCAGGGCGGATTCGGCCCGCGCCTCGGTTGTACCCACAGTCCGAGCCGCGAGGGCGAGTATCTCCTGCTCAGTGAGACGCGCGGAGGGAGCGGCGAGGCCGCCCGGCCCGCGGGGTGTCCGCTCAACGGGAATTGTGCAACAGGTCACCATCGAGTACTCTGGAGAGCGCCCACAAGAATCAATTTCAGTTTCGTCGCTGTCGTGGGTGACCAGGTTCGGAGAAAGGGTGGCGATGTCCGACTCGCAACATGCGCAGGTCTCCCAGGCATCGAAGCGCGAACTGCCCGCGTCGATGGTCGAACGTATGACCCTCATTCTCGACGCGTTCGACGACATGTCCTCCAGGCTCACCCTCGAGGAAGTCGCGTGCCGCACTCACCTGCCGCGCTCGACGGTCCACCGCATCCTCGACCAGATGGTACGGCTCGACTGGATCGACCACGCATCCTTCGGGTACTGCCTCGGTCGCCGCGCCAAGACCATGGGTGAGGGCGACGGCGGGCACATCCGCATCCGCGAGGCGGCGGCGCCCCTGCTCCACGAACTGCACATGACGACGGGCATGGTCGCGCACCTGTCCGTGCTCGACGGCCGCGACTGCGTCTACCTCGACAAGATCGGTGGTCAGCTCGCCGCAGCACTGCCCTCCCGTGTCGGGGGACGCGCACCCGCCTATGCCACCGCCGGCGGTAAGGCACTGCTCGCAGGTCTCGAACCCGAGCAGGTCGATGCTCTCTACGTGGGTCCGCAACTGCCCCCGCGCACGGAGCGGACCATCACCGACCTGTCGACCCTGCACCTCGAACTCAACCGGATCCGCCGCCGTCACGGCCTGGCCTTCGAAACCGGCGAGGCCACCGCCGGTATGTCCTGCGTGGGCGCCGCGATCCGCAGCCCTGCGTCGCCCGTCGCCGCGATCTCCCTGTGCGGGCCCACCCGCCCCGGACACCTCGAACGCATTGCACCGCTGGTCGCCAACGCCGTCCGGGACATCTCACGCACGCTGTACCCCGAACTGAGCACCCCCCGCCGCAATCGTGCCGCTCGGGCGGCGGATGCGTCGTGGTCACCGCAGGTCATGGAACGCATGCTCGCGACGCAGTCCGACGGCTGGATGTAACACTCATACGCCCGCACCCCCGGTCCCTGCTCGGGGCATCCCGGTGATCGGGAGCGTACGCGCGACGTGAGTGGGATCACTGGAAACCTCGTCGGTATGACGACGCAATTGAGTTTCGAGACCACGGCGAGGGAACTCGCGACCGACCGCGGCACCCTCCGGTATCACGAAGCGGGCCAGGGTGAACCGCTCCTGCTGCTCCACGGATCCGGGCCGGGTGTCACCGGTTGGCGGAACTACCGAGGGGTGCTCGCCGATCTCGCGGAGCACTTCCGCTGCCTGGTCCTGGAATTTCCGGGCTTCGGAGTGAGCGATCCGTGCGAGGGCCACCCGATGGCGATGGCGTCGGTGGCCGTGACGGACTTCCTCGACGGACTCGGCCTCGACCGGGTCTCCGTCATCGGTAACTCGATGGGCGGAATCGTCGGAACGCAATTCGCCATCGCCCAGCCCGATCGGGTGAAGAAACTGGTCACCATCGGAGGGGCGGGACGGTCGGTCTTCGCTCCGTCCCCCGGCGAGGGCATCCGGTTGCTCATGGAGTTCACCGACGATCCGACCCGGGAGAAGCTCGTCCGCTGGCTGCGTTCCATGGTGTACGACCCGGCGATCATCACCGAGGAACTCATCGAGGAGCGGTGGGCACTCGCCACCGAACCGAAGACCCTCGAGATCGCGCGGCGTATGTACAGCACTGCTGCTTTCGCCGCGTCCGCGAAGGCCGCGGCCGCCTCCGACGCCACCCCGTACTGGGCTCAGCTGCACAAGATCACCGCGCCGACCCTGCTCACCTGGGGTCGGGACGACCGTGTCAGTCCCGTGGACATGGGAATGCTCCCGATGCGCGAGCTGCGCCGGGGTGAACTGCACGTGTTCCCCAATTGCGGGCACTGGACGATGATCGAAGCACGCGAGGCATGGCTGTCGACCGTGCTCGCGTTCCTCACCCGAGAAGACTCCTAGGCACCGGTCGCCGAGGGTGCCCGCCGGGTACCCTCGGCGCCGGCCGAGCGGTTCCCGCTCAGTGGAAAATCCACGATACGAGAACCGTTCTCCTGGGACCGTAAGCGCCAACGGAACCGACGCTCACCATGCCGTACCGGGGGCGTCACCCTCACAGAGCTGGAGAGATCATGGGACAGGTGCTCGACTCCGTTTCGGAGTTCGCAGACGAAATCCGCGCGGACGGCGCCGAAGGCGACACCCTCATGCGTCTGACCGACCGCAGCGCAAAAAGACTCCGTGACGCCGGTGTCATCCGGCTCCTGCAGCCGAAGGAATTCGGCGGTCTCGAAGCGCACCCGCGGGAATTCGCGGAGACGGCCATGGCCATCGGTGCGATGGACGGCGCGACCGGCTGGGTCAGCGGCATCGTCGGTGTCCACCCGTGGGAGATGGCCTTCTTCGACCCGAAGGCACAGGAAGAGGTGTGGGGCGAGAATCCCGACACCTGGATCGCCTCCCCGTACGCGCCGATGGGTGTCGCGACCCCCGTCGACGGCGGGTACATCCTCAACGGCCGCTGGTCGTTCTCCTCGGGCACCGATCACTGCGACTGGGTGATGATCGGCGCGGCCGTGGGCGACAAGGACGGCAACCGGCTCAACCCGCCACAGAGCCTGCACGTGCTCCTGCCGCGGTCCGACTACACCATCGACCACGAGAGCTGGAACGTGGTCGGTCTGCGTGGCACCGGATCCAAGGACCTCATCGTCAAGGATGCCTTCCTCCCCGAGTACCGCACCCTGCGCGCGGAGCGCGTCATGGGCGGTGTGGCATGGCAGGACGCCGGCCGGGACGAAACGCTCTACAAGTTCCCGTTCTCGTGCATCTTCCCGCTCGGTATCACCTCGTCGCTCATCGGTATCGCCGAGGGCGCTCTGAACTGCTACATCGAGTCGCAGCGTGAGCGGGTCACGGTGTCCGGCACGGCCATCAAGCAGGATCCCTACGTCTTGTCGTCCCTCGGCAACGCTGCCGCGGAGATCGCCGCGTCCCGGGCCGCCATCCTCGAGACCGTCGATCGTTTCTGGGATCTGACGGAGAAGGGCGTGGAGGTCACCTTCGAACAGCGCGCCATCGGCCGGCGCACGCAGACGGCCGCCGCTTGGCGGGCCGTGGCAGCGGTCGACGAGATCTTCGGCCGTGCCGGCGGTGGCGCACTGCAGTTGAGCAATCCGCTGCAGCGCTTCTGGCGCGACGCCCACGCGGGTCTGAGCCACGCCATCCACGTGCCCGGATCCATCTTCCATGCCGCGACGCTCTGCCAGCTCGGCGAGGAGCCGCAGGGCATGATGCGGTCGATGATCTGACATCACACCACTGACGGCGAAGGAATATTCGGATATGACGGACATCCGGGGCCTGGGTTATCTCAGGATCCAGACCACAGACATCACTCGGTGGCGAGAACTCGTCGTCGACGGGCTCGGCATGGCGGTCGGTACCGGGCCCGAGGCCGACGGTCTCTACCTGCGTATCGACGAGCGCCGTGCACGTCTGATCGTGCTTCCCGGCGAGGTCGACAAGGCGCTCGCCGTGGGCTGGGAGGTGCGCGACGAGTTCGCTCTCCGCCGCGTGCGCGAGGCGGTCGAGAAGGCCGGTATCGAGGTGGAGGTGCTCTCGGAGGAAGAGTCCACCTACCGCGACGCCGAGCAGGTCATCGCTTTCGACGACCCGGGCGGAACTCGCACCGAGGTCTTCTTCGGGCCGGTGCTCGACCACAGCCCGATCGTGACGCCTTTCGGTGGCACCTTCCACACCGGTGAGGAAGGGCTCGGACATGTCGTCCTGCCCACCGCAGCCTTCGCCGAGTCCTACGAGTTCTACACCGAGGTGCTCGGTTTCCTCCCGCGCGGAGCGACACGGCTCGGCGGACTCTCGGCCCCCCCGCCGGTCCGGCGAGTGCGTTTCCTCGGCGTCAACCGCCGTCATCACAGCCTCGCGCTGTGCCCGGCCCCGCCCGGGAGCGCGCCCGGTCTCGTGCATCTGATGCTCGAGGTCGACACCCTCGACGCGGTCGGTCAGGCCCTGGATCGGGTGAACAAGCTCGGTTTCTCGATTTCGTCGACGCTGGGCCGCCACACCAACGACAAGATGGTCTCGTTCTATGTCCGGGCTCCGGGCGGATGGGACCTCGAGTTCGGCACGGAGGGGATGCTCGTCGACGAGACCTTCTACACCGCAGAGGAAATCACCGCGGACAGTTATTGGGGCCACGACTGGTCGGGTTCCGAACCGCTCGCGGCGTTCTCGCCTCCGGTGGGCTGATCGAGTTCGTCCACCCGGATACCTTCCGACGATGCCACGGCGTACGACGCCGTGGCATCGTTGCGTCGGCGGCCCCGTTCGATCGCCTCGGCGCGCACCGGGGAGGCCACTCCCGGTGAGCGGGACCGGAAGGCGGTGCGTCACAGGCTTCGACGAGAGTGATGTGGATTACAGCTCGTGCCGGATCCTCACGCATCTCGACGCGGGCCGTCCCTACGCATGCCCGAGGTGCTCCTGTGACGTCACTCCTGACCGAACGAATCGCCGACTTCGCCGCCGCGCGCAATGCCCGCGCGCTGCCGCCGGAAGTCGCCGACTACACCGGACTCATCGTCTTCGACACCCTCGTGTGCGGCCTCGCCGCAGCACGCATGGAACGTACTCGCATGGCGCACACGGTGATCGATCGTCTCGGTGGGCCCGAGGAAGCCACGGTGTTCGGCCGTTCGACCAAAGCGCCTGCCGCCGTCGCCGCTGCGTTCAACTCCGAAATCACCTACGCGCTCGACGCGGACGACACGCTCTTCAATTCGGCGCACTTCGCGACGATCGTGGTCTCCTCGGCCCTCGCCGAGGCCGAACGCGTCGGTGCGTCCGGCGACAGCCTGCTCCGTGCCGTCGCTGTCGGCTACGACATGACCGCGCGGCTCAACCTCGCATGCTCGTTCATGGAGGTCGTCGACGGAAAGATGAAGTGGTCGGAACTCTTCGGGAGCGGATACGGCACTCTCGGCACGGTCGTCTCCGCCGGCCTGGTGTCGGGTGTGTCCCGCGACCGGATGATCCACGCGCTCGCGCTCGCTGCGGCGACAGCCCCGACGGCCCGGAACACCCACAACACCGAACGCACGGAACTGGCCACCTACAAGTACTGCCCGAACATGCATGTGGTGCAGGCAGGAATGACGGCATTGATTCTTGCCGAGGCCGGCTATCTGGGGGAACCGGACCTACTCGACCTCGAACCGGGATTCTTCGAGGCCCAGGGATTCCGTTCGGTGCGGCGCGAGGCGATCACCGAGGACGTCGGAGACCACTGGTGGATACTCGACAGCGCCGTGAAGTACTACCCCGCCTGCCGCTACACGGGTGCCCCCATCGATGCATTGCGCGCGCTCGTCCGTGAACACGGCTGGGGACCGGACGATATCGAACACATCGAGGTTCGGCTCAACCCCGGCGCCTACAGCCAGCGGGTGTTCCACACGCCGGCAACGAGTATCGAACCCGACCATCGTGCCGCGATCCACGGAGCCTTCAACATCCCCTATCTGCTCGCACTGGCCGTCCTGCAGATCACACCCGGACCCGCGTGGTTCGATCCGATCCACACCCAGGATCCGAAGGTGTGGGACATCGCGTCCAGAATCGTGACGGCACCCGATCCCGAACTCGACCGCGACTGGGGAGACGCCGTGGCCGATTCGACGATCGGCCGCCCCCGCCGAACCCGTGCCTCGATGACGGTGCGCGCCCGCGGCCGGGAGTACGTGGTGGACACGGAGTTCACTCGGGGAGACCCCTGGACCCCCGAGACCCGTGCGGACTGGGACAGCGTGATGAGCAAAGCGGTGGACTTCTGTGGTGATCTCGTCTCCGTGGAACAACTCGAGCGGCTCGCCCGGACGGTTCGCGATCTCGGATCCGTGCAGAACGTGGCGACCGAGCTCGCGCCGCTCCTGCGCGTCGAGTGACCTCGGGACGCGCCGGCGGGAGTATCCACCCGAAACTCGGACACGGCCGGTCGCTGCCGTAGCCGCGCGGGTGCACAAGAGTCGGCGCGTGGAGCCCGGATATGCTGCGGGGGAAGCGCACACACGACACGAGGAGTCCGATGACCGCCGACGACGTTCTGGACGCGGTCCGGGAATCGACCCCGGGGATCGCCGATCGGGCCGCACGTGTCGACCAGTTCGGCCGCATTCCCGACGAGACCATCCGCGATCTCGTCTCGGCCGGAGTGTTCCGCATGTTGCAACCCCGCCGGTACGGCGGATCGGAGGCCGAACCCGCGCGGTTCTACGAAGTGGTGCGGACGATTTCGGAGGTCTGCGGCTCGACGGGATGGATCGCCTCCATCGTCGGTGTCCATCCCTGGCATCTCGCTCTGTTCGACGACCGGGCGCAACGCGACGTGTGGGGTGAGGACGATTCCGTGCTCATCTCCTCGGCGTACGCCCCGGTCGGAAGACTCGTCCCCGTCGACGGTGGTGGTTACCGCCTGTCCGGAACGTGGATGTTCTCCTCCGGCTGCGGGTTCGCCTCGTGGGCGCTGCTCGGTGCGGTGATCGTCGGATCGGAGGGGCAGCCCGTCGATGTCGTCACCGTCCTCGTTCCGAAGTGCGACTACGTGATTCGCGACGTGTGGAACGTCGTGGGATTGCGAGGGACGAGCAGCAACGAGATCGTCGTCGACGACGTGTTCGTCCCCGACTACCGGGTGAAGAGCAACTACGAGACCTCGCAGCTGCGAGGGCCGGGCCAGAAGGTCAACACCGGTCCGCTCTATCGGCTTCCGTTCGCCGCCATGTTCACCACCGCCGTCGCCGTGCCCATCGTGGGAGTGGTCGCCGGATGTTACGACGAGTATCTGTCGGCGATGCGCGAGCGGGTGCGGTTGAGTCTGGGCGGGGGACGTTTCGTGGACGATCCGTTCGCGCAGGTCGCCGTGGGACGGGCAGCATCGGATATCGACGCGGCGACGCTCCAGCTCGACCGTAATATGCGTGAGCTGTGGAAGCTGGCGCGGGCGGGCGCGGAGATCCCGCTGCAATTGCGCTTGCGTACCCGGCGGGATCAGGTGCGGGCCACCGAGCGAGCGGTCGAGGCGATCGACCTGTTGTTCAAGACGGCCGGGGGGACGTCGTTGTTCCTCGGCGGTGTCATCGAACGTGCCTGGCGCGACGCACATGCCGGAAGCGTCCACGTCGCGAACGAACCCGAGCGGGCCTATGCCTTGTACGGACGGGACGCATTCGGGTTGCCGGTCGAGGACAATCTCATCTGATCTCCGCGCTCCCGGTGGGGACGCCGCGAGTGTTTCCGCCCGTTCTCCCGACCACCGGGAATTCTTCACCGCCGAGGGGGAACGGCCTCTACGGTCCGAGGGGATCACTCCACCCTCTGCGGGATCGTGTGCCGCTCTCCGTTTTCGGAAGGACCTTCCATGAGCACTTCTCCGGTTCGCCCTGTCCCCGCCGGCGAGATCGAACGCTGGGATCTCGAAGCCGACGTCGTGGTCGCCGGTTTCGGTATCGCCGGTGTCTCCGCGGCGATCGGTGCGGCCGAGAGTGGCGCCGACGTACTGGTGCTCGAACGTACCGGCGGCGGTGGGGGAGCGGCGGCGCTGTCGGGCGGCATCGTCTACCTCGGCGGTGGCACACGACTGCAGAAGGCGTGCGGATTCGACGACACCCCCGAGCAGATGAAGACCTTCCTCGCCGCGGCCCTCGGTCCGGGTGTGGACGAGGACAAACTCGACGTCTACTGCCAGGGCAGCGTCGACCACTTCGAGTGGCTCGAAGCATGCGGCGTGCCCTACAAGGAGAGCTTCTGGTCCCAGCCCGGGTGGGAGTGCCCCGTGGACGACTCGCTCATGTACAGCGGTGGTGAGAACGCCGCGCCGTTCGCCACACTCGTCGACCCCGCTCCCCGTGGGCATCTCGCTCAGGTGCCGATGCCGCGCAACGGTGATCAGGCTGCCGGTCACGTGCTCATGACCACCCTGATCGCGAAGGCCGCCGATCTCGGCGTGCGTGTCGAATCCGATGTCCGGGTCCAGCGTCTCGTCGTCGACGAGACCGGACGCGTCGTAGGGATCGTCGCCACGAGGTTCGGTGCTCCGCTCACGGTACGTGCGCGTGGCGGTGTCGTCCTCGCCACCGGGTCGTTCGCCTACAACGACGAGATGATGCAGGCGCACGCCCCGCGGTTGTACAAGCGGCCTGCCGCGACCGTGGAGGAGCACGACGGTCGTGGAATCGCGATGGCTCAGGCACTCGGAGCGCGACTGGCGCATATGGACGCCTGTGAGGTCGCGTTCTTCTGCGACCCGCAACTGATCGCGCGAGGCATCCTGGTCAACGGCCGGGGGCAGCGCTACGTCACCGAGGACACCTATCCCGGGCGGATCGGCCAGCTCACCATGTACCAGAACGACAATCAGGCGTTCCTGGTCATCGACGAACAGGCCTACGAGGAAGGAATGGCCACACCGACGTCGAGTCCGCAACTCCGTCACCAGCCGACCTGGGTGTGTGGGACGGTGTCGGAACTCGAGTCCGAAATGGGTCTTCCCGCAGGAACTCTCGTCTCGACGGTGGAGCTCTACAATCGGCACGCCGAATCGGGGGCGGATCCGGTCCTCGGAAAGAAGGCGGAGTGGGTGCGGCCCCTCCGATCGCCGATCGCCGCGATCGATCTGCGCGGCATGACCGGAGGTTTCACCCTGGGGGGACTGCAGACCTCGGTGGACTCGGAAGTTCTTCATGTGGACGGAGATCCGATTCCCGGTCTGTATGCGGCGGGCCGTTGTACATCCGGCCTCTCGGCGTGGGGCTACTGCAGCGGCATCTCCCTCGGTGACGGTAGCTTCTTCGGCCGGCGCGCGGGAATGCGTGCGGCGGCGAAGTGAGTGGCACCGGAATGTCCCCTCGGACGCGATGAGCGGGGCGTTCCGGATCCGGGTCCGGGAGGGCTCCGCATCTCGTGTCGTGCGAGCGTGCCGCGGGGCGATGTCGGATTCGCGACCCCTGCCGTGCGCCGGCTCTGCAATTCGCGCCGGCGGCCGGCGACCGGACCTCGGTGCCGGGTGCGCGGCCTGATCGGGTATTCGAACACGCGAGGAGCGTTGTCGCCGTACACGGAAAGGGCGGACCTCCTCACCGTCCTCTGCACGCATTGTGTATGTTCGACGCCGCGAACAAGGGGGGGGCATCGATGAACGAACGCAGGACTGGGCACGGTTGTCGGGGGCCGGCCCTCGGGCGAGGCCGACCGGCACGGAATTCGTCTCCGTGCCCGGGACGAAATATGTACCCGAACGAGGATCTGGTGTAGAACATTTCGGAAAGATGTAACTTATGTCCGAAAAGCACGTTCTCTTCATCGTGAAAGGGAGATCCGAGAAGTGGATCCGAGCCGAATACGTGCCCTGCAGATCGGCCGCTGGCGTCTCAAATACAGACTCGCGGCCGTGCTGTCGATTCCCCTCGTCGTCGCTGTCGCTCTCGGTGCCGTACGCGTCACGACTCAGCTCGACGAAGCGCAGCGGTCGGCCGCATTGTCCGAACAGACCGTTGTCGCCCCGGCACTGCTCGACTTCTCCACCGCTCTGGTCAGCGTCGCTACCGCCACGAGCCTCGGATTCACCCCCAAGAACGCAACCTCGGACGATGTGACGCAGTCCGTGGCCACTCTGAGGGAACTCGCCGCAGGAACCGATCTCAACTCCGATGTCGCCGTAGAACTCGATGGGCTACTCGCCGACGGCGACCAGCTCTACGCCGCGGTCATGAACTCCTCCCTCGGCGTCGACGAGCTCGGTCGCCGGACCACCGACTTCCTGGTGCGGTGCAAGAATCTCTTCCGGGACCTGTTCGACCTGTTCGAGAACCACGATGCTCTCGTCGACGCCACGAACCTGCTCCTGATGTGGGACGCGCAGCTCAACCTCCTCGACCAGATGGAGTCCTTCCGGCTGCTGTCCACCAATCCCGAGGCCGCCCGGCTCCTGGCGACCAATGCCATGAACACCGAGGAGTCGACGCTGCGACTCCTTCGGGGATCGGGGCTCGATACCGGGCAGATCGACGGGATGCTCGGCGATATCGAAGCGCGCCGTAGGCTGATCGAGAACTTCACGCCGAGCAGGCAATTCGGGGAAGACCTCCGCAACGCCATGATTTCGGCGTCCCAGCCTTATGCGGAGGGGATCGACAGCGCCAGCGCGCGCATCATCGGGACGCTCGAAGAACTGGCGGACGAGACACGTACCGCGGCCACCCGCGACGCGCTCCTCGTCACGGCAGCACTCGTACTCGCCCTGCTCCTCGCGATAGCAGTCATCCGTTCCCTGTCGGTGCCCCTGGGACGTCTGCGAGACAACACTCTCGCAGCGGCGAACACCGAGCTTCCCGCCGCCATCGCGGCGGTCAAGGACGGGGCCGACATCGACACCGTCCGTCTCGCTCCCGTCGGCACCGATACGGACGAGGAGATCGGCGAACTCTCCCGAGCGGTGGATTCGATGAACACGCAGGCGCTGCGTCTCGCCGGCGAGCAGGCCCACCTGAGGAAACAGGTGAACGTGATGCTCGAGACGCTGGCACGCCGCAACAAGACCCTCGTCGAACAGCAACTCTCGCTGATCGAATCTCTCGAATACGAGGAGAAGGATCCCGCCCGGTTGCAGAGCATGTTCGCTCTCGATCATCTGGCGACGCGCATGCGGCGTACCGGCGAATCCCTGTTGGTTCTCGCGGGCACGCGCCCGCGTACTCGCAGCGGGCCCGCACCGCTCGGCGACGTGCTCCGCGGTGCGGTGTCCCAGGTGGAGAACTACCAGCGGGTGCAGATCGGGAACACCCCGCACGGATATCTCGTCGGTAAGGCGGTGAACGACGTGGTGCATCTGGTGGCCGAACTCGTCGACAACGCGCTGCGGGCTTCCCCGCCCACCACTCCCGTCAGGTTCGAGTTCTCCTCCGCCGTGGAGGGTGGCCTGCTTCTCGATATCGCCGATCGCGGAATCGGTATTCCCCGAGATGCCATGGAGGAGATCAATATCCGTCTCGCGGCGGGTGAGAATGCCGATGTCGACGCCCCGCGTCAACTGGGATTGTTCGTGATCGGGCGTCTGGCGGCCCGCAACGGCATGAGCGTGCGTCTGAGGCCGACCTTCGACACCGAGACGAACGCCGGTGTCACGGCGTCGGTCTACTTCCCGGCCACCCTCCTCAGCGAGGTGCACACGGTCCAGCCCACCGTGATGACGGAACGCCCCCGCCGGCTCAGGACCGAGGAACTTCCGTCCTTGGTGCCGTCGACGACGCCCGCCGGAGGTATTGCCCACGGAAAGCATCGTGGTTGACGTGTGACCGGAAGTGATGCCACCGCCGTCTCGACGGCGGTGGCATCACTCGTACCGCAGGTGTTCCGGTCTGCCGGTGGTCTCGGCCGGCCACCGCACCGTGCTCGCGCGGTACCCCCGGCTCACATCCCCCCGACGGACCCGTCGGGAAGATGCACTGCGGACCCGGCGGGCCGGGGCCACGGATGCCCCGTCAAGCGTTCGATGTCGTTGTTGAAGCGTTCGAGCCACCGTGCGAAGGTGGCGACCTCGTCCTCGGACCAGTCGGTCAGCACGCGCTCGAGCGCGGCGACTCCGTGGGCGCGCTCGGCGGCGAGCTTCTCCTCGCCCGAGGAGGTGATCCGGAATTTGCGGGCCATCCCGCCGTCCGGGTCGGGGATACGTTCGACCAGCCCGGCGGCGGTCATCGCCGAGGTCTGCCGGTTGAGTGTCGAACTGTCCAGATCGAGTGCGTCGCTGAGTTGGCCGATCGACATCGGGCCCTGCATGCTGATGCGGCTGAGAACCGTATAGGCGCTGCGGTCGAGCGAATGCCTGCCGCGTTTGCGGCTGTTGATGTTCGCCAGGTGCCGGCCGAGCAGCATCGCTTCGAACTCGATCAAGTGGGTCGGCTTGGTCATCGAAAGTCTTTCGTGAAGAACGTCACCCGAGTAGGTCGCCACGTTGCGGCGTCATCAGTATGTACTGTACACATCGAATGCATGATGCGTCGAATATGCATCATGCATATTTCTTTTCTTTCAGGAGTTCTATGACAGACATATCCGAAAATACCCCGGTCCGTTCCGGGGCTCTCGTCGGTGTCCTCGCCTTCACCGGCATCATCGCGGCGCTCATGCAGACCCTGGTCGTGCCCTTGATCGTGGACCTGCCGACCATGGTGAACACCTCTGCCGCGAACGCGTCATGGGTGATCACCGTGACCTTGCTCGCCGGTGCCGTGGCGACTCCGGTCACCGGACGACTGGGCGACATGTACGGCAAACGCCGCATGATGCTCGTCTGCCTCGTGCCGGTGATCGCCGGTTCGATCGTGTGTGCGCTCTCGTCCACACTCGTGCCGATGGTGATCGGTCGCGGTCTGCAGGGAATCGGCGTAGGTCTGATCCCGTTGGGAATCAGCCTCCTTCGGGACGTACTGCCGTACGACCGTCTGCATTCGGCCGTGGCCCTGATGAGTGCGTCCATGGGCGTCGGCGGCGCTCTCGGACTGCCTGCATCTGCCGCCGTTGCACAGTACGTGCATTGGCGGTTCCTGTTCTGGGGCGTGGCGGTGCTCGGTGTGGTGGCGCTGGGCGCGTTGTGGTGGGTTCTCCGCGATGTTCCCGTCCTGCAGTCCGGCGGACGCTTCGACGCGGTGGGAGCGGTCGGTCTGAGTGCGGCCCTCGTCTGTCTGTTGCTGGCGATCTCCAAGGGCGCCGACTGGGGCTGGTCGAGCACCCTCACGATCGGTTTCCTCGCCGCTGCCGTCCTGCTGCTCGTGGTGTGGGGATGGTGGGAGCTGCGGGTCCGCGATCCGTTGGTGGATCTGCGCGTCACCGCCCGCCGGCCCGTGCTGCTCACCAACAGTGCTTCGATCGTGGTGGGTTTCGCGATGTACGCCCAGTCGCTGATTCTCCCGCAGATCCTGCAGCTGCCGGAAGAGACCGGTCACGGACTGGGCCAGTCCATGATCATGATGGGTCTGTGCATGGCACCGGGTGGTCTGATGATGATGGCGGTCTCTCCCATCGGAGGAAAGCTCTCGGCTCACCGCGGTCCGAAGACCACGCTGCTGGTGGGCTGCCTGATCATCGCTCTGGGGTACATGGCGGGGCTGCTGTTGATGGGATCGGTCCTGGGCCTGGCGGTCGTCGCCGCGATCTGCAGCACGGGAGTCGGGTTCGCATACGGTGCGATGCCCGCCCTGATCATGGGGGAGGTCCCTGCCACGGAGACGGCATCCGCCAACAGCGTGAACAGTCTCATGCGGTCGGTCGGCACGTCCTCCGCTTCCGCCGTCATCGGTGTCGTCCTCGCGCAGATGAGCGTGCCGTTCGCCGGTCATACCATTCCCACGGAGTCCGGCTTCCGGGTCGTCCTGCTGACGGGCGCAGGCGTCGCGCTTCTCGCGGCCGTCCTCACCGTCGCCGTTCCGCAGTCGCGCCGGGCCCGTCTCGCGAAGGTCGACGCCGACGCGACGTCCTCCGTGAGGGTGTGACGACGACTTCCTCCGCCCGCCGGTAGCGGCGGACGGAGGAAGTATCGGCGGAGTTACCGCGCGTCGAGCCCGAACGCCCCGCGGTAGAACACCATCGGACTCTGGTCGCCGACGCACTCCAGTTCGGCGACACGTCCGATGACGACATCGTGGTCACCTGCCACGTGCACATCCTCGACCGAGGCGTGCACCCGCATGAGAACGCCGGGCAGCGACGGAGTGCCCCAGCGGGACAGATCCCAGTCGAGACCGTCGAACTTGAGGCCGCGGCCGGACCCGAAGCGAGCGCACAGATCGGTCTGGTTCTCGCCGAGGACGTTGACGGTGAACCAGCCGGTACGGCGCAACCGCGGCCATGCGCGCCCACGGTGGTCGGCGCAGAACAGCACGAGGGGCGGCTCGAGCGAGACCGACGCGAACGACTGGCACGCGAAACCGGTGGGGCCGTCCTCGTCGAGACCGGTCACGACGGTGACTCCGCTGGCGAAACGTCCCATGGCACGTCGCATCTCGTCCGGGCCGGGAACGCCGAGTTCGAACGTCGCGTCCTGGGTCTGAATTCCGGTCTGCATGTGCCTCACTCCGATTCGCTCTGGTCGCGGCCTCCGGCGACGTCCTACGAATCGAGCGTATGGGTGACGCGCGACACCCCGGAACGGCTTCTCGCTGAGTGGACATCCGGTCGCCGCGCCGTGTGCACGGGACGTCTGGGCCCTTCCATCCCACCGTTCGGGACCGCGAAGGATCCGCAATGCGACAATCTGGCCGGTGATGCGGTGCGGAAACGACGGGCCGTGATCGTGGAGAGGGGAACCGGTGCCCAGAATCGGCAAGGCGCGCGACGGGGCGGAGCCGACCTCCGCCGAGCAGCGGCGACGGCAGGTGCGGATCCTGGAGGCCGCGGCACGGCTGGGCTCCGAGCACGAACTCGCTCGCGTCCAGATGACGGAGATCGCACGGAACGCCGGGGTGGCGATCGGCACACTGTACAGGTATTTCCCATCGAAGACGCATCTGTTCGTGGCGTTGCTCCTCGATCGCCTCGAACTCGGCGCGGATCGGCTTCCCGCGCGGACACCGGGGATGAACGCCCGGGATGCGATCACCGAGGTGCTGATCGAGATGACCCGGCGGTTCGTCGACCGGCCCCGCCTGGCGTCCGCGATGCTGTTGTCCAACAGCACCGCGCCGGCGAACGTGGTGCCCGACTCCGTGGAAGTGCGGCGGACGTTCCTCCGGATCCTGTTCGACAAGGCGGGACTCGACGACCCCACCGACGAGGATCGCAACACGCTGCGACTGTTGTCGATGTTGTGGTCCGGGCTGCTGGTGACATATCTCAACGGCGGAGCGACTCTCGCGGAGACCGAGGCGGATGTGCGAAGCAGTTGCGAGCTGCTGCTCGCCCATCTGGGGGATTAGGGAAGGGCTCCGGAAACGACACGAGTCCCGTTCCACCGTCGTGCGGGGAACGGGACTCGCGTGATCACGACCGGCCGGCTACCCGGCCGCCCCGATCGGGGGTGCGGTGTCGAGGGCGTCCCCGAGGGCCGCTGCGGTAGCTTCCGCTCCGCCGAAGGTGAACGCCAACTGCCGTCCCCACAGGAAGTAGCGGTGGATGGGGTAGTCGATGTCGGCGCCGATACCGCCGTGCAGGTGCTGGCCGGTCAGGCCGACTCGCACACCACCGCGCGATGCCCACCACTTGGCGACGAGCGCCGCGGACTCGGCTTCGTCCTCGCGCCCGACGTCGAGCAGCCATGCGGCCCGGCGCATCGTGAGCCGGATCGCTTCGGTGTCGAGGTAGGCATCGGCCGCGCGCAACGCAACGGCCTGATTCGTCGACAACGGCCGGCCGAACTGCACGCGCTCCGAGGTGTACACCGCCGTGGCCCGAAGCGTTTCCTCGCATACCCCCAGCTGAACGGCAGCCAGAGCGATGCGGATGCGGCGCCGCGTCCAGGCCGCGATCTCCGCACCGTCGCCGGGCAGGACATCCTCGGCTCCGATGTGTACGTCCGTGAACTGCACGGCTGCCTCGGCGCCGCGGCCGGTCACGGCCGCCGGGACGGCCTCGACGCCGGGCGCATCCACCGGTGCGATCACCACGGCGACCGAATCGTCGTCGCACCGAACGGGTACGACGACGCCGGCGATGATGGGTGCCCACGGAACCGACGGGATCTGTCCGCTGATGACGAGGTCGTCACCCTTGCGGATCGCGGTCACGGTGGGGCTCGCCCCGGGAGTGTCGTCGAAGGCGCCGGTCAGTACGACGGAACCGTCGACGAGTCCCGGAAGGTAACGCCCCACCTGCGTTTCCGTGCCGAACTGCGCGAGCGGAAGAGCCGCGCCCGCCACGGTGGACCACACGGGGACGGGGGCGACGCGCCGGCCCTGCTGCTGCAGGATCGTCGTCAGTCCGAGCATGCCCATGCCGGCGCCACCCGAGGATTCGGGAAGAGCCAGTCCCAGAAGCCCGGAGTCGGCGAGTGCCTGCCACAGGGGAGCGTCGAAGCCGCCCTCCTTGCGCTCCACCTCGACCACACGCTCGACCTTGGCCAGGGAACCGAAGACCTGCGATGCCAGGTCCTCGACCGCGATCAGGTCGTCATCGAGCTCGAATTCCATGTCAGCTCCTCGTCTCGGCCGGCGTCTTCACGTCCGCCTGGGCCGTCCTGTCGGATTGCGAGCGGGTGGCCGCTGCATCGGGACGCCTGCGCGCGCCCAGGGTCATTCCGAGGTTCTTCGCGGCCACGATCTCGCGCATCACCTCGTTGCTGCCGCCGCCGAAGGTGTTGTTCTGGGCGCGTCGGCCCAGAGCTTCGACCCGGCCCTCGATCACCGCACCGGGGCTGCCGGGGCGCAGCAGTCCGCGGGCTCCGAGCACTTCCTGCAACATGCCGTAGGCCGCGACGACACCTTCGGTGCCGAAGACCTTCGCGGCAGCGGAATCACCACCGCTGAGGGTGTTGGCGGCGATGTCGGACACCAGGCGCAGGTTGACGAGATCGGTCGCCGACAGCAGTGCGTAGACCTCGGCGAGGGTCGAGCGGACCCACGGCACGTCGAACAGCACACCGGGACCGAAAGGTTCCTGCTTGGCCCACGCGAGGACCTCGTCGTACATCTCGTTGGCGATGCCGCCGCGGGCGGCGAGTGCCACACGCTCGTGGTTGAGCTGACTGGTGATCAGGGTCCAGCCTTGATTCAGCTCACCGACCACATTGCTCAGCGGGACGCGGATGTTCTCGTAGTAGGTCACCGCCGTGCTGATACCACCGACGGTCTGGATCTCGGTGGCCGAGAAGCCCGGCGAGGAGGTCGGCACGAGCACGACCGAAATGCCCTTGTGGCGGGGAGCGTCCGGATCGGTACGCACGGCCAGCCAGACCCAGTCGGCGAAGATCGCGGAACTCGTGTACAGCTTGTTGCCGTCGATGACGAGTTCGTCGCCCTCGACGCGCGCCCGCGTCTGGAGTGCGGCGAGGTCGGTGCCGGCGCCGGGCTCGGTGTAGCCGATCGCGAACTTCAGTTCACCGGTCAGGATCTTGGGGAGGAAGAAATCCTTCTGTTCCTGGGTGCCGTACTTCATCAGTGCGGGGGCGACGGTGTTGAGCGTCACCAGCGATACCGGTGCGCCGGCGCGGATCGTCTCGTCGTAGAAGACGTAGAGCGCTTCGGGGTCCTCGCCGCGTCCGCCGTACTCTTCCGGCCATCCCAGGCCGAGCCAGCCGTCGGCGCCCATCTGCCGGTAGATCTTGTCGAAGACCGGCCCGCCCTCGGTCTGGTCGACCAGGGCACGCCGATCCTCATCGTCGATGATGCGGGCGAAGTACTCTCGCAGTTCGGTGCGCAGCCGCCGTGACTTGTCGGACAGCTCGGGATGCATATGGTCTCCTGAGAAGTGTTCGGGGCCCGGGGTTACGGGCTTAACGGTCGGCCGAGAGGACTAGCGCGCTGTGCGGCACCGGCGATCCGCCCGTGACCAGCACGTTGTCGAGAGTCTTGGTGGGCTGGTTCACGGAGGTGCCGCGGATGAGCCGGACACCCTCGGCGATGCCGTTCACGCCGTGGATGTAGCCTTCGCCGAGCTGCCCGCCATGGGTGTTGATCGGCAGGCGACCGTCGACCTCGAGGTTGCCTTCGGCGATGAAGTCCTTGGCCTCGCCGCGGCCGCAGAAGCCGTACTCCTCGAGTTGGAGCAGCACCATCGGGGTGAAGGCGTCGTACAGGATCGCGGCGTCGATACCTTCGGGACCGAAGCCGGCCTGTGCCCACATCTGCCGGGCGACGAGTTCGACCTCGGGCATCGCGTCGATGTCCTCGCGGTAGTAGCTGCTCATCGAGATCTGCTGAGGACCGACGCCCTGCGCCGCGGCGGTGATGATCGCCGGAGGATGCGGAAGATCTCGGGCGCGTTCGGCGCTCACGATGACCAGTGCCTGGCCGCCGTCGCTCTCCTGGCAGCAGTCCAGCAGGCGCAGCGGGTCGGCGAGCATCCGGGAGTTCTGGTGATCGTCGAGGGTGATGGGCCGCTCGTAGAACCAGGCCTTGGGGTTGTTCGCCGCGTGCTTGCGCGAGAGCACCGAGATCTGCCCGAAGTCCGCACTGGTCGCCCCGTACTTGTGCATGTAGGTGCGTGCCAGGAAGGCTTCCTGCTGAGCGGGAGTGAGCAGACCGTACGGGTTGATCCAGTTCCGGTATTCCTGGTCGGTGTTCGAGTTGTACGCGAACGGCGGCGGACCGGCACCGAAACGGTGGCCCGAGCGCTCGTTGAACGCGCGATAGACGACCACGACATCGGCCACACCACTGGAAACGGCGAGTGCAGCCTGCTGCACGGGTGCGCAGGCGCCGCCACCGCCGTGCGGGATGCGGCTGAAGAACTTGAGTTCGGGGATGCCGAGCGCGCGGGCGACGGCGATCTCCGGGTTGGTCTCCATGGTGAACAGCGCGAAGCCGTCGACCTCTTCGACACCGATCTGTGCGTCCTCGAGAGCGGCGAGGACCGACTCGCACGCGAGTTGCCATTCACTGCGGCCGGAATTCTTGGAGAACTCCGTGGCTCCGATGCCGGCGATAGCAGCGGCTCCGGAGAAGCCCTTGACGGTCATCGTGTCTTCCTCTCGTAGGGCTCCACCACGACCTCGGCGGTGACGTGGACGCCTCTGCTGTTGCGGCCCTGCACCTTCAGGGTGACGGTCGCGCCCTCGACGGCGGTCACCTCACCGTTCATGTGCATGGGGTCGCCGGGGAAACAGGGCACGCCCAGACGCAGCGACGCGCGGCGTACGCGCGCCGACGGTCCGGTCCAGTCGGTGACGTACCGGTCGACGAATCCGTTGGTGGCGTTGATGCTCATGAACACGTCCGGGGTACCGCGTCCGAGTGCGGCATCCGGATCGTGGTGCACGTCCTCGAAATCCTGTGATGCGATCGCGGTGGCCACGATGGTCGTGCGATCGATCGGCAGGACGAGTTCGGGAAGTTCCTGTCCGACAGTGCATTCGGCGAGGTTCATGCTTGTCCTCCGGGCTTGCGCAGCTGGGGCAGGATCTCACCGTGCGCGTGCTCGGAGAATCCCACCTCGAGTTCCATGCCGATCTCGAGCGTGTCGTGGTCGACACCGGCGATGTCGGCGACGATGCGGATGCCTTCCTCGAGGTCGATCAGTCCGACGGCGAGCGGGTACTCGAAGGCCGGATCCTGGGGGTGGTGGATGACGGTCCAGCTGTGGAGCGTTCCGCGACGCGAGGATTCGACCGTCTTCCATTCGAACGAACGGCAGGCGGGGCAGGCCGGGCCCGGCGGGTGGCGCAGAGTGTCGCACTCGTTGCACTGCTGGATCTCGAGTCGGCCCTCACGGACGGCGTCGAACCAGAACTGGTTGTCCTGGGTGATGGTGAGCCGGGGGACGGCGGTCATCGCGTCTCCTTGTCGGTGTTCGGGTTGAACCGGAGCATCCGGAATCGTTCCTCGGCGACGAGTTCGCCGTTCTGATCCTCGTAGCGCTTGTACAGGGTGAAGAATCGCCCGTCGCCGAGACCCGTTCGCTTGACTCCGGATACGGATTCGATCGTGTAGTGGGCGGTGATGTGGTCGCCCGGGACGATTTCGCGGTGGTAGTCCTGCTCGACGTTCGTCGCGACGACCGAGGTGAAACCCTCGCGGTCCAGGTCGGCGAGCATCCGGGAGTACGCGAAGTCCTCCACGACGCCCTCGGTGCGCTTGCGCTGGACCTCGCGCCAGCGACGGTAACCGGCCATGATCCAGGTCGAGATCATCGCGGGCGGGCAGACGATCGACTCGCGCCCGGTCTCGCGGGCGGCCTCGGCGTCGACGTAGATCGGATTGAAGTCGTCGTGGGCCTCGACCCAGTTCCGGATCATGGCGTCGTTGACGACGTATCGGGCCACACGGGGCGGTTCGGCCACCTGCCCGACGTATTTCTCGTAGTCCTGCTCGACGGTCTGCATGGCCCACTCACTCCTCTTCGGCACGCGCGTTCGTCGTCACGCTAAGGCGGGCCGACAAGCGGGATCCCCCGATTCCCACTGAGCAGGAGCGTGACGGCGGACACCGGAAGCCGGTACCGAACCAAGCGATTGCTTGGTAAGTTGTGGGCGTGGAACCCGCGCATCGTGCGGGGTGAACGACGTGGAGGCAGTGAATGGATCTGGGACTCGACGGCGCAGTCGTGCTCGTCACCGGAGGCATACGGGGAGTCGGCGCAGGTATCACCAAGGTGTTCCTCCGCGCCGGAGCGACCGTCGTGACATGTGCACGTAACGAACCCGAACACCCCGTCGAGACGGACGGGCGGACCGCGGAATTCCTGCCGTGCGACGTCCGGGACGCTGATCAGGTGAAAGCCTTGATCGACGGCATCATCGACCGCCACGGCCGGCTCGACGCAGTGGTGAACAATGCCGGCGGCTCGCCCTATGCGCTGGCGGCCGACGCGAGTCCGAAGTTCCACGCCAAGATCGTGGAGCTGAACCTGCTGTCTCCGCTGCTGGTCGCGCAGGCCGCCAACGCGGTGATGCAGAAGCAGGACACGGGCGGATCGATCGTCAACATCTCGAGCGTGAGCGGGTCGCGGCCGTCGCCCGGCACCGCGGCCTACGGCGCCGCCAAGGCGGGCGTCGACAGCCTCGGGCAGTCGCTCGCCGTCGAATGGGCCCCCAAGGTGCGGGTGAACTCGGTGGTCGTGGGCATGGTCGAAACCGAGCAGTCGCACCTGTTCTACGGAGACGACGAAGGCATCGCGGCGGTCGGCGCGACCGTCCCGCTGGGACGGTTGGCTCAGCCCGAGGACGTCGGCCACTGCGCCGCATTCCTGGCTTCCCCGCTGTCGGCCTACGTCAGCGGATCCACACTGACCGTCCACGGCGGCGGCGAAAGCCCTGCCTATCTGGCAGCGGCCCGAACGAAGGAGACGAAGTGAGTGGACTGATGGACGGGCGCGTCGTCATTGTGACCGGCGCCGGACGTGGCCTGGGTCGCGCCCACGCCCTCGCCTTCGCGGCAGAGGGCGCGAAGGTCGTGGTCAACGACATCGGTGTCGGGGGCGACGGATCGGCCACGGGGGAGAGCCCCGGTGAACTGGTCGTCGAGGAGATCCGCGCGGCCGGTGGCGAGGCCGTCGTCAACGGCGACGACGTCGCCGACTGGGCGGGCGCCGAGAACCTCGTGAAGACGGCCCTGGACAATTTCGGCCGCCTCGACGTGCTCGTCAACAATGCCGGCTTCCTGCGCGACCGCATGCTCGCCAACATGAGCGAAGAAGAATGGGACGCGGTCATCCGCGTGCACCTCAAGGGCCACTTCGCACCGATGCGTCACGCGATGACCTACTGGCGTGCCGAATCCAAGGCCGGCAATCCCGTCGACGCCCGCATCATCAACACCAGTTCGGGCGCCGGTCTGATGGGCAGCATCGGTCAGGGCAACTACGCCGCGGCCAAGGCGGGCATCGCGACGCTCACGGTTCAGGCCGCGGCCGAATTCGGCCGTTACGGGGTGACCGTCAACGCGATCGCTCCGTCGGCGCGTACCCGGATGACCGTCGGCGCCGGTGGTGCGATGGCCGAGATGATGGCCGCGCCCGAGGAGGGTTTCGACGCGATGGCACCCGAGAACGTCTCGCCGCTCGTCGTGTGGCTCGGCAGCGCCGAATCGAAGGACGTGACGGGCCGGGTGTTCGAGGCCGAAGGGGGCAAGGTGTCGCTGGCCGACGGCTGGCGCCACGGCGAGGCGATCGACAAGGGCGATCGTTGGGATCCGAAGGAACTCGGACCCGTCGTCGAGAAGCTGATCGCATCGTCGCAGCCGCCGACGCCGGTCTACGGGGCCTGACGGTCCCCGTGCGCGTTTCCGGTAGCACGTGCTACCGGAAACGCGCACGAGTGGCGCAGCCGCCTACGCCGGTGTGCGGACGATGAGGGTGGAGCCGGGGAAGTAGGCGGCGAGTTCGGACCGCGCCTGCTTGAGCGTGGCGGTGCCGTAGCCCTGCTTGCGGAACTCCGGATGCACCCAGATCCGTACGTCGACCTCGTTTCCGGTCAGCTCGCCGAACGCGAACCCGACGGATTTCGGCTCGTCGCCCGAAAGATCCTCGGCCACAAGCCACATCGCGGACTCGTCGTCCATCAACTCGGCGCCGCGCTGTCGCTCGGACTCGACCCGCTCGTCGCTGTCGTCACCCAGCTGGTCGGCGCAGCGCGCCGTGAACAATGCGGTATCGGCCGCACTGTGGGAGATGGGACGCAGCCGGAAATGCGCGCCGGTCGCGTACGGACGCGCCGCCGTCGTCCATTGCAGTACCGCATCGAGATCGTCGAGTTCCTCACGGATCTTCTTCCGCTCCGCCTGCGTCAGGCGGCGGAACGGAAGATTGAGCACGGCCTCCGCGCAGAACTCGCCGGTGTCGAGCAGTGATGCGAGCTTCGCGACCGCGTCGCCCCGATCCTTGCTCTCGACGATCACGTCGAGCACCTCGTGGCGTCGTTCGAGCGCCCGGAGCAGCGCGGCTGCGATCTCGCGCCGGTCGAGCACCTTGTCGTGATCGGTGGTTGCCATCGTGCGACATCCCTTCGTCGAAGAACTGGGCGTACGGGATTCAGTATTCCCGCACGTTCCGCTCGCGGCGACCGCGTGATCCGGGTGATCCGGCTCACTCGCACACGACGACGGGAATGACGCGGTCGGTCCACGACTGGTACTTGTCGAAATCCGGATACATCGCGGTGAGGCGCGGCCAGTACGCCGTGCGCTCCGCATCGCTCGCCACGCGAGCGCGCATCGTCCGGATCCGTGACCTGATCTGCACGGTGACCTCGGGGTTCGCCTGGATGTTGCGGAACCACAAGGGATGCTTGGGAAGTCCTCCCTGGGAGGCGACCAGGATCACCTTGTCGCCGTCTTCGAGGAACAGCAGAGGAGCGGTGCGCGGCCGGCCGCTCTTCCGTCCGATCGTGGTCACCAGACATACGGGGACGCCCCGGGGGAATGCACTGCCGACCCGCCACCTGCCGCCGATGCGACCACCCGTGGCCCGGTACACGGCGACGTTCACGCGCGATCCCCACTTGATGATCGACGTCGTGGCCCCGGACCCCAGTCCTTTCGGGGCCTCCCCGGTACCCACCTCAGATCCGTTCGATGATGGTGCCCGTCGCGAGAGCGCCACCGGCGCACATCGAGATCAGTGCGGTCGACGCGTCGCGTCGCTCGAGTTCGTGCAGTGCGGTGGTGATGAGCCGGGAACCGGTGGAGCCGACCGGGTGGCCGAGGGCGATGGCGCCGCCGTTGACGTTGACCTTGTCCATGTCGGGTCCGTGCACCTGGGCCCAGGACAGCAGCACCGACGCGAACGCCTCGTTGACCTCGAACAGGTCGAGATCGCCGATGCTCATGCCTGCCTTCTCGAGAACCTTCGCCGTGGCCTGCACGGGGCCGTCGAGGTGGAACTCGGGTTCGGCGCCGACGAGAGCCTGCGCGACGATCCGCGCGCGCGGCTTCAGCCCGAGCGCCTTCGCCCGGTCGGAGTCCATGAGCAGGACGGCCGCCGCGCCGTCGGAGATCTGCGACGAGGTGCCGGCCGTGTGGATGCCGCCCTCGAGCACCGGCTTCAGCTTGGCCAGCGACTCGGTCGACGTCTCGCGCAGACCCTGGTCGCGGGTGACGGTCGCCTTCTCGCCGGTGCGGTTGCCCTCCTTGTCGACGACAGGGGCCACGACCGGCAGGACCTCGCGGTCGAACCGGCCCTCGTCCCAGGCCTGCCGGGCGAGTTGCTGCGACCGCACTCCGAGCGCGTCGACGTCCTCGCGGGTGATGCCGCGGCGCCGCGCGATACGTTCGGCGGCCTCGAACTGGTTGGGCATGTCGATGTTCCAGGACTCGGGGCGACGGGGGCCGGCCTGATCGCCGACGTTGGCGCCGAGGGGGACCTGGGTCATTGCCTCGATGCCGCACGCGATGCCCACGTCGATGGCGCCGGTGGCGATGAGCCCGGCGATCAGGTGGTTGGCCTGCTGGGCCGATCCGCACTGGGCGTCGATGGTGGTGGCACCGGCCTGCCAGGGAAGCCCCGCGTTGAGCCACGCGGTGCGGGTGATGTTGTTGGACTGGGCGCCCGCCTGGGTGACGCAGCCACCGATGACCTGTTCGACGAGCTCGGCGTCGATGCCGGCGCGTTCGACGAGCCCGGCCTGGACGGCGCCCAGGATCTCGGCGGCGTGCAGGCCCGCGAGCCATCCGCCCCGCTTGCCGATCGGGGTCCGTGCGGCCTCGACGATGACTGGTGTGCCCACGGCGGGCTCCTTTCTCCTACGCTCTTCGCAAAATAGAACACGTTTTTCCGGCTGGCAACAGGACCGGCTTTTCCCAGTGGACGTGCAGATCCCTTGGTCGGAAGGCGCGTCTGTGTTTGAATGGTTTTAGAACGTGTTACATATCACGCGAGCGGTACCCGCCAGGGCAGGAGAGATATCAGTGGCGCAGCCGAACATCCCCGAAGACATCGACTTCACCGATCCCGATCTGTACGCAGACCGTATGCCTTTCGCAGAGTTCGCGGAACTGCGGAAGACCGCGCCGGTGTGGTGGAACAAGAAGTCTCCCGACGTCGGTGGGTTCCACGACGACGGATTCTGGGTTGTCTCCCGGCACGAGGAGGTCCGTGAGGTCTCCCGCCGGAGCGACGTGTTCTCCAACTGGGAGAACACAGCGATTCCGCGGTTCAACGACGACATTCCGCGCGAAGCCATCGAGTTGCAGCGCCACGTCCTGCTCAACAAGGACGCACCCGAGCACACCAAGCTGCGCAAACTCGTCGCCCGCGGTTTCACCCCCCGTGCGATCAACGGCCTGCGTGACGAGCTCGATCGTCGCGCGAGAGCCATCGTGGGAGAGGCGTGCCAGGCCGGTCGTGGCGACTTCGTCACTCAGGTCGCGGCCGAGCTGCCGCTGCAGGCCATCGCCGACCTCATCGGTGTGCCTCAGGAGGATCGCGCCAAGCTCTTCGAGTGGTCCAACCAGATGACGGGCTACGACGATCCGGACAACACCGCCGATCCGGCGGCAGCGTCCATGGAAGTCCTCGGGTACGCCTACCAGATGGCCGCGGCCCGCAAGGAGAACCCGGCCGACGACATCGTCACCACCCTCATCGAGGCCGACATCGACGGCGACGAACTCGCTCCCGAGGAGTTCGGCTTCTTCTTCATCGTGCTCGCGGTGGCCGGCAACGAGACCACCCGCAACGCGATCACCCACGGCATGGCGGCGTTCCTCGACAATCCGGAGCAGTGGGAGATCTTCAAGCGCGACCGGCCGAAGACCGCCGCCGACGAGATCATCCGCTGGGCCACCCCGGTCACGTCGTTCCAGCGCACCGCCCTCGAGGACACCGAACTCGGCGGGCAGACGATCAAGAAGGGCGATCGCGTCGTCATGCTGTACGCGTCGGCCAACAACGACGAAGAAGTGTTCGACAACCCCCGCGAGTTCGACATCCTTCGTGATCCCAACCCGCACCTGGCATTCGGTGGAACGGGCGCGCACTACTGCCTGGGCGCGAACCTCGCACGTATGGAGATCGACCTGATCTTCAACGCGATCGCCGACCACATCCCGGACATCACGAAGATCGGCGACCCGCACCGTCTGCGGTCGGGCTGGCTCAACGGCATCAAGGAATTCCAGGTCGACTACAAGACCTCGGGTGGGTGCCCGGTCCAGCACTGACCGAACCGAACACCGACCGAACCGAACATCGAGGTCCCCGGCCGCCCCTGCGCGCCCGGGGACCTCGCACATCCCGTGTCGTCTACAGGACCTCGGACCTGCGGCCGATCCACCACATCGCGGCCCCCGCCGCGAGCACACCGGCTACCGATACACCGGTCGTGAGAACCGTCCACGAGTCCGGCGTCCACCCGGACGGAGAATCGGTGAGAGGCGTGTAGGCGGTCCATCCGAATCGGGTGAGCAGAGGCAACGCCATCACGGCGGGCAGCGAGAAGGACGCGGCGGTGACCGCGCTCGTCGACGGTAGTGCCGCGCTGATCGTGTACGCGGCTGCCACCGGAAGAACGAAGAAGGTCGCCAGGAGGTGGACGTTGTCCCAGGGCGCACGAGTGAAGATCGCCGTGATCGTGACGAACGCGAGCACGCCCACTCCGGCCATCGGCCTCGGCGCGCGACGGCCCAGCCACGCGCCGACGGCGGCGAGCACGACCATCACGGCCGGCAGAAACCATCCGCCGGGAATCCACGAGGGAGCGGTACCCGCGGCGACGGCCACCGCGAAGGCGGCGAGAAGGACCGCTCCGCTTCTCTCGCGCAGCCACAGGGCAGCACCGATCACGAGTGGGACAGCGACGATGCCCCACAGCCATCGCCCGTTCCCACCGGGACTCGCATCCGGAGACCACACGGCACTGTGAAGAGACCGATACAGCACGACGGCGACGAGCGGTAGGCCGATACCGACCACCGTTTCCCGTACATCCCATCGTCGTTCGTCGACCGAATCGGGAGCACCGGCACGCATCACGAGAGCCGCTGTTGCCACCGCGATGACAGTCGCCGAGAGAACCGTCCACACCGTGTTGGCGGGCTGCGCCGACACCTCGAGGTACACGGCGCTTCCGGGCGAGGAGGCCGCGAACTCCCGGTATTCCGCGACGGGTTCTGCGGTGAGCAGCGCGGCAACGACGCCACCGGTCATCACCGCGGGGAGCCGGGTGCCCGCAGTTCGGGCGCAGCAGACGACGAGGGCACCGAGCACCAGGCCTGCACCGACCGCCGAGACGTACATGTCGAACCGCCACGCACCCGGCAGGGCGACGACCGCCACGAGTGCGGCCCCGGCCACGACGGCGCCGAGCGCGCCCACCCGGTGGCGTAACCACAGCGCGATCGACGCGGCGACGAGCGCTCCCGTGGCAGACGCGGTGATACCCGAAGTCTCCACGGCACCGAAACCGAACCCGGTATCGAGTGGACAGGTGTCGACGCTCGGCGCGGCGAGGACGGTTCCGGCGGTGAAACTGCCGACGGCTGCGAGTGCGTAGAGAATCCAGGAGGGCACCCCCTACCTTCTCCGAGCGGTCACCGGGACGCGGCGCCGACACGCCGGGCGACGATGCGATCAGGTCAGGCGGCGAAGATCCTCGGAGGTGTCGACGTCTCCGGGGTCGGCGAGCCCGGTGCAGTCGAGACGCCGCACGCGTTCACGATTGCGGGCGAGGAAGGATCGCGCGCCCTCGTCGCCGGTGGCGTCGGCGGCGGCGCCCAGCGCGTCGGCGATGTCGAAGACCACCGGATGACCGGGGTGATCTCCGAAGACGGGGAGCGTCACCGTCCCCGTGTGGTGCGCATCCAGGAGATGGCGGACCAATTCGGCTGTGATGCCGGGAAAATCGACGACGGTGAGCGCAACCCTCTGGTGGGCTCGTGCCGCGTCGACCCCGCGGCGCAGGGATGTCGACATGCCGACGGCCCAGTCGGGGTTGTAGACCGCTATTGCTCCGGTAGGGCACGCGGCGGCCACATCGTCGCCGAATGCGCCCACGACCACGATCACGTCGTCACAACCACCTTCGAGCAGTGCCTCGACGACGGTATGCAGCAGGGGACGGCCGCGGTGGGGGAGCAGCGCTTTCGCGCGTCCGCCCAGCCGCGAGCCGTCCCCTGCCGCAAGAACGATCCCGGCTGTGCCCATGGCCCGACTCTACGAGACGGGGCGCACGGTTTTCATCGCGCGGTCCACTTCCCAGAACGCACGCAACGAGACGATCCTCCCGTCGTCGTCCACGCGGTAGACGAACACGCCCTCCGCATCGATCAGATTGCCTGCCATCGTCGTACGGATGGTGCCGATGTTGACGCATTCGTCGCCGCAGACCAGCACGTCGTCGACGAGGAATTCGAGCTTGTCGGTGTTCGCGATGGTCATGTCGTAGAACTTCGCGATCGCCTCGGCACCGTGATGCCCCTTGCCCTCCGGATCGAAGCCGGACGGACCCACCGGATCCTCGACGCACGCGTTCTCCGCGAACAGCGCGAGCCACTCGTCCTTGCGTTTCCCGCTCGCCGCCGCCTGCGACGCCTTCGCTGCGATACGCGCCGGGTGTTCCTCGCTCATGCGGCATCCCTTCCGGGAATGTACTTGTCGGCGAACTTCCGCAGCGATTCCTGTTTGGCCTCGAGCGGGGAGTCGAAACCGTGGCCGTCGAAGATCCACGGCACCACGATGATGTCGGTGACCCCGGCGTCGGCCAGTTCGGCGTAACCGGAACCACCGAACCTGTCGACACACACCGTCTGGATCTCGAACGGCAGGTTGCTGCGGCCGTACTCGGCCCGCAATTCGCGCAGTCGGGTGATGACCCCGACCAGATCGTCGAACCCGATCATCGCCGACGTCCAGCCGTCACCGACCCGGGCCGCACGACGCAGTGCCACCTCGGTGTGCCCACCGACGTAGAGCGGTACCGGTGCGGTGGGCGCGGGACTCATCTGCAGCCGGTCGAAGTCGTAGAACTCGCCGTGATGTTCGACCATGCCGCCGTCGAGGATCAGCTTCAGGACGTCGATCATCTCGTCGACGCGCTTGCCGCGCTTCGCGTAGGGCACACCGCACCACTCGAATTCTTCCGGCGCCCAGCCGATTCCGACACCCAGTCCGAACCGGTTCCCGGTGAGGTTCGCAACGGATCCGACCTGCCGCGCCAGCAGCACCGGATTGCGGGAGCCGAGCTTGAGCACCTGGGTGTAGAACCGGATCGTCGACGTGCTCGCCGCCATCGACGCCGCGGCGATGAGCGGATCCACCCAGGGGGTGTCGGGCGTCCACATCCGCGAACCGTCGGGGGTGTACGGATAGTCGACCGTCTGCTTCTCCATGTAGAACAGGGAGTCGGGCAGTGCGATCGAGGTGTATCCGCACTCCTCGGCGGTCTGCGCGATGCCGGTGAGCTGGTCGAGTGGGGTCATCGCGACCCCGACGGTGAACGAGACCATGATGCCTCCTAATTCGTGGGCCGGTCGGAGCCCACCACCCACATGGAGAAGTACTGGGATCCACCGCCGTAGGCATGTCCGAGTGCCTTGCGGGCGCCGTCGACCTGGTGATCTCCCGCCGTGCCCATCACCTGGATCGCGGCTTCGGCGAACCGGATCATGCCCGATGCCCCGATGGGGTTGGAGCAGAGCACGCCGCCGGACATGTTGACCGGAAGCCGACCGCCGATCGCCGTCTCGCCGGCCTCGGTGAGTTTCCACCCCGACCCCTCGGACGCGAAACCGAGGTTCTCGAGCCACATCGGCTCGAACCACGAGAACGGCACGTAGATCTCGGCGCAGTCGATCTCGCCGAGCGGATCGGTGATACCGGCCTGCTTCCACAGTGCTGCGGCAGCGACCCGTCCGGCCTCCGGATTCACCTGATCGCGCCCGGCGTAGGTGGTGGGTTCGGTGCGCATCGCCGTGGCATGGATCCACGCCACCCGGCGGCCGGCCTGCTCGGCGGCCTTCGCGGTGTCCTCGTCGCCGAGCACGACCGCGCACGCACCGTCGGACGACGGGCACGTCTCGTCGTACCGGATCGGATCCCACAGCATCTGCGAGGCCTGCACCTTCTCGAGGGTGATCTCGGGCTGCTTCAGATGCGCGTACGGATTCTTCGCGCCGTTGAGGCGGTCCTTGACCGCGACCATCGCCCCGATGTGCTCGGGCGCACCGGACCGGCGGATGTACGAACGGACGTGCGGCGCGAAGTAGCCGCCCGCGCCGGCACCGACCGGCATGGTGAACGGGACCGGTGTGGACAGCGCCCACATCGCGTTCGACTCGGACTGCTTCTCCCAGGCCACCGCGAGTACCCGGCGGTGCACGCCGGCCTGGACGAGGCTTGCCGCGACGTTCGCCGTCGAGCCCCCGACGGACCCGGCGGTGTGCACGCGCAGCATCGGCTTGCCCGTGGCGCCGATGGCGTCGACCATCGACAGTTCGGGCATCATGACGCCCTCGAACAGGTCGGGGGCCTTGCCGATCACCACGGCGTCGATGTCGTCCCAGCCCACCTGGGCGTCCGTCATGGCGCGGTCGATCGCCTCGCGGACGAGGCCGGACATCGACACGTCGTGCCGCTTGGCGACGTAATGGGTCTGCCCGGTTCCGAGGACAGCTGCGGGTTGCTTCGCCATCAGTTGCGTCCCTCCAGAACGGCTACCAGATTCTGTTGCAGCACAGCACCGCTCGTCGCGTGCGCGAGTGCACGTCCGGCCGTGCCGTCCATGATCGCCTGCGCTGCGTAACCGATGCGCTCGAGACCGCCGGAGAACATCGGGTTGCCCGTCAGCGGCCCACCGGACGGGTTGATCGTCGTCGACTCGCCCAGGCCGATCGCCTCGCGCAGGATGAGTTCCTGGTGCGTGAACGGTGCATGCAACTCGGCGACGTCGAAGGCGGTGTCCCCGCCGGTGACGGCCTGCGCTGCGGCCCGGGTCGAGGGTGAGACGGTCAGATCGAGTGCGCCGAAGTTCGGTGAATCGGTGCGATGCTCGATCCCGGTGATCCACGCCGGGTTCTCGCACAGCTCGCGCGCCCGGTCGCCGGTCGCGAGGACGATCGCGGCCGCGCCGTCGGTGACGGGGGCGCAGTCGTGCTTACGCAACGGGTCGGCGATGTACGGCTGGGCGAGCAGTTCGTCGATGTCGAAGTCGCCGGAGAGTTGCGCCTTGGGATTGTCCTTGGCGGCGGCGCGGCTACGGACCGCGACCTCCGCCATCTCGCGGTCGGTCCACTTACCGGATTCGAGACCCAGGCGGGCCTGCAGGCCCGCGAGCGAGACGGAGTCGACGCCCAGAGGGGCCACGAGGTACGGATCGAGCTGCAGGGACAGGGTTCGGCGCAGAGTGCCGGCCGAGGACTTGCCGAAGCCGTACACGAGGGCGGTGTCGACCTCACCCGTGATGAGCTTGACCCACGCCTCGTAGAGCGCCCAGGCCGCATCCATCTCGACGTGCGATTCGTTGATGGGCGGGACGGCGCCGATCGCATCGATCGCCGAGATGAACGAGAATGCTCGTCCGGCAAGGTAATCGGAGGAACCCGAACACCAGAAACCGATGTCGGACTTGGCGATGCCGAGCTTGCCGTACAGCTCCTGGAAACACGGGACGAGCATCTCGACGCCGTTGGTGGTGCCGAACGTCTCGCGCACGTGCGGAGCGTGCGCGAAGCCGACGACTGCAATGTCTGTCATGTGTCCGCCGCTCTCAGAGGTGGTGTTCGAAGGTGTCGTAGTCGGCGTCGGGTTCGCCGGTGGGACGGAAGTACTCGATGTTGCGCAGCGTGTGATCCCACTCCTCGCGAGGACGCCATTTCGCTTCGACACGCATGCCCATCCGCACCTCGGACGCATCGCATTCGAGGATCAGGTGCAGGAACGGGATGTCGGCACCGTCGAGCAGTACGTAGGCGGCGACATAGGGCGGCTCGATCTGCTGGCCGAGGAACGGCACGTTCACGATGCAGAAGGTGGTGACGATGCCCTTGTCGGACACTTCCACGGGTTCCTTCGTCGGTACACCGTCGGTGGGGCTCGCACCGCGCGGGGGTACGTAGACCTTCCCGCCCGGGCCGGTGCGGCCACCGATGATCCTGCCGTCCTTCAACCCTCGCAGGTACCAGGATTCCTCGGGGGAGGCGGAGTGCCGGTAGTCCAGGTCGACGGGAGTGGTGATCATCGTGACCGGCTCGCCCTCGGTCGCTGCGACGGTGATCGTCGCCTCGCCGGGTTCGAACGCCTCGATGTCGTGGATGTCGCCGGTGCGTTCGGCGGCCCACCGCACACGTACCCGCAGACCCGTCTCGATGTCGTCCGGGGAGGCGACGTCGACGGCGTGCAGGAGTGCGGTGTCGGCGCCGTCGAGGCGGATCAGTGCCCAGGCGAAGGGCCGGTCGAAGGGCTGTCCGGGCAGCGGTTCGGCGTTCCACGTCCAGCTCACCACGGTGCCGGTCTGTCCGACCTCGACGACATCGGTGAGTGGTTCATGGGTGACCGCGTCGTATTCGGGGGGTGGGACGAGGACCCGTCCGTCGGATCCGCGGGCGCCGAGAATGCGGCCGTCGCGCAATCCGGTGACGAAGGCTCCGACGGTCGGCCCGGTGGATCGTGTGTAGTCGAACTTCAGATTCAGCGGTGCGCTCAGCGGTGGCTCGGCAACCGCGCTCTTTCCCAGGCTCACAATTTCGAGTAGAACAGGTTCTAGTGGTGCTGGCAAGAGCGGCGCGCGAACTGCATCTCTCCACGATTCGCCCGACAGGAAAGGCGTCCAATGAAACTGGGACTGCAACTCGGCTACTGGGGTGCTCAGCCGCCCTCGAACGCACCGGAACTCGTTGCTGCGGCCGAGGCCGAAGGATTCGACGCCGTCTTCGCCGCCGAATCGTGGGGATCGGACGCGTTCACGCCGCTGGCCTGGTGGGGCTCGTCCACGGAACGGGTGCGGCTCGGCACGTCCGTCGTGCAGATCTCCGCGCGTACTCCGACGAGTTGCGCGATGCACGCGCTGACGCTCGATCACCTCTCGAAGGGCCGGCACATCCTCGGTCTCGGCGTCTCGGGGCCGCAGGTGGTGGAGGGCTGGTACGGCCAGCCGTTCGCCAAGCCCCTCGCACGGACCCGCGAGTACGTCGACGTGATCCGCAAGGTGCTCGCGCGCGAAGCGCCGGTGACCGGCGACGGACCGCACTTCCCGCTGCCCTACGCGGGCGCCGGATCAACCGGGCTCGGTAAACCGCTCAAGCCCATCACGCATCCGCTGCGGTCGGACATCCCGATCTGGATCGGTGCCGAAGGTCCGAAGAACGTCGCGCTCACCGCCGAGATCGCCGACGGCTGGCTCGCGATCTACTACACCCCGCGCCTGGCGTCGATGTACGACGAATGGCTCGACGAGGGGTTCGCCCGGCCGGGCGCCCGACGCACCCGTGAGGACTTCGAGATCGCGGCGACCTGCCAGGTGGTGATCACGGACGATCGCGCAGGGACGATCGCGGCGATGAAACCGGTGACCGCGCTGTATGTCGGCGGAATGGGTGCGCCGGAGTTGAACTTCCACGCGCAGGTCTACCGGCGGATGGGATACGAGGCCGTGGTCGACGAGGTGACCGCGCTGTTCCGTGCCGGCCGTAAGGACGAGGCGGCGGCAGTGATCCCGGACGAGATGGTCACCGAGACGATGATCGTCGGCAATGCCGACGAGGTGCGCGAGGGTGTGAAGCGCTGGGAGGCGGCCGGCGTGACGATGCTGCTGGTCGGTTGTCGCGATGTCGACCAGGTGCGCACGATCGCCGAGGTGGTGCTGCGCTAGATGCCGCACCGGGCGGAAACCGGTCCGTGAGCACGGTTTCCGCCCGCCGCGGGCGGGCGTCAGGAGGCGTAGGCCGCCTTCAGCTTGCCCTTCACCAGCTTGCCCGTGGGGGTGCGGGGCAGTTCGTCGACGAAGTCCACCGATCGCGGCACCTTGAAGTGCGCGACCCGCTCGCGGACGTACGAGATCAATTCGTCGGCGAGGTCGGGGGATCCGGCGGATCCGCCCGCCGGTTGCACGACGGCCTTGACCTCCTCGCCCATCTCCGGATGGGGCACGCCGATGACAGCGACGTCCTCGACGGCCGGGTGCAGGGCGAGCACGTTCTCGATCTCCTGCGGATAGATGTTCACACCGCCGGAGATGATCGTGAACGACTTGCGGTCGGTCAGATACAGATAGCCGTCGTCGTCGAGACAGCCGAGGTCGCCGACCGTGGTCCAGGTGGGGTGCTCGGGATGCTGCGACGCCGCGGTCTTCTCGGGATCGTTGTGGTACGAGAACGGAACCTTCTCGTATTCGAGGTAGATCGTTCCCACCTCGCCGGCCGGGAGTTCCCGCCCCTCCTCGTCGCAGATGTGCGCGGGCCCGAGCACACTCTTGCCCACCGAGCCCGGGTGTTCGAGCCATTCCTGACTGTTGATGAACGTGATCCCGTTGGCCTCGGTGGAGCTGTAGTACTCGTAGATCACCGGTCCGAGCCAGTCGATCATCGCTCGCTTGACCTCCGGCGGGCACGGAGCTGCGGCGTGGACGAGGACGCGCAGACTCGACAGGTCGTATCGGTCGCGGATTTCGTCGTCGAGCTTGAGCATGCGGACGAACATCGTCGGCACCATCTGCCCCGCGGTGATCCCGTGCTCCTCGACGTGCCGGAGCGCGGTCTCGGCGTCGAACTTCTCGGCAAGGACCACCGTGCCGCCGAGCGCGTGGATCGCCCCACCCCAGCGCAGAGGCGCCGCGTGATAGATGGGGGCGGGGGAGTAGTAGACGTCGGAGTCGGTGAGGCCGAAGAGGAACTGCGCCACCGTCACCAGCGGCTCACCGGGTTCGTCGACGCGACGTTCCGGGAGATCCGGCTGGATTCCCTTGGGAAAGCCCGTCGTTCCGGACGAGTACAGCATGATGGCGCCGCACGGTTCCTCCTCGAGTCGCGGGCCGGCCGCGGCGAGGGCGTCCTCGTACGACTCGAAACCGCGCACGGTGCCGCCGAACGCGAGCCTCACCGAACCGATCGCGACCTTCTCGCCGACCTGTTCGGGGAGTTCGTCGAGTGTCGCCGACGCGATCAGGGCCTTCGCACCGCTGTCCTCGAGGATATAGGCCACCTCCCCGGCGGTGAGGTGACTGTTGACCGCCGTGATGTACAGGCCGGACCGGAGGGCGGCCCAGAAGACCTCGAAGGCCTCGGGCTGATTGTCGGTGAGCAGGGCGACGACGTCACCGGTGCGCAGACCCGCGTCGTGCAGGACGCGGGCCAGCGCTGCCGACCGGTCGTCGAGTTCGCGGTAGGTCAGACTCCGGTCACTGTCGGCGAGGACGACCGCAAGTTTGTCCGGGGTGGTCCGGGCGTGCACTCCTGGATACATGGGGCTCCTCATTGCCTCGACATCGCCTCGACGAACACTGTGATCTTGTGGTCTGGATCACAGCCGACAATGTAGTAGAGCTAAGGAGATGGTTGTGACCGCGCTCTCACGGGTGGGAGTGCGGTCCACAGTGGCGCAGGTCAGGAACCCGAGAACTTCGGGGCACGCTTCTCCGCGAACGCCCGCGGCCCCTCCTTGGCGTCGGCGCTCTTGAAGACCGCGGCGCCCAGTTCGGCGTCGATCCGGAACGCGTCCTCTTCGTGCAGTCCTTCCGAATCGCGGATCGTCCGGAGGATGGCCTGCACGGCAACCGGGCCGTTGTTCGCGATGGTCTCGGCGATCTCGAGAGCCTTGTCGAGCGCGGTGCCGTCCGGAACGACGTGACCGATGAGTCCGATCTCCTTGGCTTCGGCGGCCCCGAGGTGGCGTCCGGTGAGCAGGATGTCGGCGGCGATCGTGTACGGGATCTGGCGGACGAGACGCACCGCGGACCCACCGAGCGGGAACAGTCCCCACTTCGCCTCGGAAACACCGAATTTCGCGCTCTCGCCGGCCACTCGGACATCGGTTCCCTGCAGGATCTCGGTGCCACCGGCGATGGCGGCACCCTCCACGGCCGCGATGAGCGGCTTGGTCAGACGGCGACCCTTGAGCAACGCCGGCAGCCGTGTGAGGTCCCAGCCGCCACCGTTGCCTTTCCCGTCGCTTCGCTCGCCCTGCTCGAATGCGTCTCCGGGCGGTGCCGCGTTCATCGC
Source organism: Rhodococcus gordoniae (assembly GCF_001646655.1). Classification (GTDB taxonomy): domain Bacteria; phylum Actinomycetota; class Actinomycetes; order Mycobacteriales; family Mycobacteriaceae; genus Rhodococcus; species Rhodococcus gordoniae. The sequence goes on from NZ_LPZN01000014.1 coordinate 100,955, forward strand.
CTTGAGATCGGCTCCCGCGCAGAACGCTCCACCGGCACCGGTGAGGATCGCGACGCGGATCTCGGGATCGCTGTCGACGCGATCCCAGGCCTCGTTCATGATCGCCATCATTTCGCCGGACAGCGCATTTCGTGCCTCGGGGCGGTTGAGCGTGACGATCAGAACGTGGCCGCGTTGCTCGACGAGGCAATGCGGTTCGCGGGACGAGATGTCCGAATCGGCTGCGCCGGGGGCTTCGGTAGCGGACACTGGCGGGACTCCTCGCAGGATTGTGAACTGGATCATATTCGGGTCTTGTCAGAAACGGTAACACGTTCTACTTTTGTCAGCGTGGCCCTAAACATCGCAGACCTCGTCGAACACGCAATCGACCTCGTTCCCGAGCGCGTCGCGCTGGCTTCGGACGGACGTGAGGTCACCTACGCACAGCTGGAGGACCGAGCCAACCGACTTGCTCATTACCTGCGCGAACAAGGTGTGAAGCCGGGCGACAAGGTGGGCATCTACTCGCGCAACACCATCGAGGCCGTCGAGGCGATGATCGCGGTCTTCAAGATCCGCGCCATCATGATCAACGTCAACTACCGCTATGTCGAGAACGAGTTGCAGTACATCTTCGACAACTCCGACATGGTCGCGCTCGTCCACGAACGTCGCTACTCCGACAAGGTCGCGAACGTCCTGCCGAACACTCCGCTGGTGAAGACCGTGATCGTCGTGGAGGACGGCACCGACGCCGACTTCTCGTCCTATGCCGGCATCGAATACGAAGCGGCGCTGGCGCAGAGCAACCCGGAACGCGACTTCGAAGCACGCAGCGCCGACGACATCTACATGCTCTACACCGGCGGCACCACCGGTCACCCCAAGGGCGTGATGTGGCGTCACGAGGACGTGTGGCGCGTCCTCGGCGGCGGTATCAACTTCATGACCGGGGAATGGGTCAAGGACGAGTGGCAGCTGGCGAAGGAGGGCGCCGAGAATCCCGGTCTCGTGCGCTATCCCATCCCGCCGATGATCCACGGCGGCGCCCAGTGGGCGCTGTTCCAGTCGTTGTTCAGCGGCGGCAAGGTCGTCATGCACCCCGAGTTCTCGGGCCACGAGGTGTGGCGCATCATCGACGACCACAAGGTCAACGTCATCTTCATCACCGGCGACGCCATGGCCCGCCCTATGCTCGACGCACTGGAGGAGGGCAACCCGGCAACCGGTGAGCCCTACGACCTCTCGACCCTGTTCGCCATGGCATCGAGTGCGGCCCTGTTCTCCCCGTCCATCAAGGACCGTTTCCTCGACCTGCTGCCCGGCAAGATCATCACCGACTCCATCGGCTCGTCCGAGACCGGCTTCGGTGGCATCGGCATCGCCGAGAAGGGCAAGACCCTCGGCGGCGGCCCCACGGTGAAGATCGACGAGTCCACCACCGTCCTCGACGACGACGGCAATCCGATCGAACCGGGTTCCGAGAAGGTCGGCATGGTCGCGCGCACCGGCAACATCCCGCTCGGCTACTACAAGGACGAGGCCAAGACCAAGGCCACCTTCCGCGAGTACAACGGGATCCGCTACTCGATCCCCGGCGACTACGCGCGGGTCGAGGCCGACGGCACCGTCACGATGCTCGGCCGCGGATCGGTCTCGATCAACAGCGGCGGTGAGAAGGTCTACCCCGAGGAGGTCGAGGGTGCACTCAAGCAGCACCCGGCCGTCTTCGACGCACTGGTCGTGGGTGTTCCCGACGAGCGGTTCGGCGAACGGGTCTCCGCCGTCGTCGCGCGACGTGAGGACGCGCAGGTCACGCTCGAAGAACTCACGGCGACGGCACGATCACAGATCGCGGGGTACAAGGTGCCGCGCGCAGTGTGGTTCGTCGACGAGATCAAGCGATCGCCGGCCGGCAAACCCGACTACCGGTGGGCCAAGGACCAGACGGAACTGCGCCCGGCCGACGAGGTCTACGACAACGGCGACGGCAACGGCGCCGCGGCGGCGGGGTAGAGGGACACATGCAGACCGGCCTCGGCAAGAAGTTCGGCATCGAGTATCCGATCTTCGGCTTCACACCCTCCGAACACGTCGCGGCGGCGATCAGCCGCGCGGGCGGACTCGGTGTTCTCGGGTGCGTGCGGTTCAACGACCCCGACGAACTCGACACCGTCCTGACATGGATGGACGAGAACACCGACGGAAAACCGTACGGCGTCGACATCGTGATGCCCGCCGCGGTGCCCACCGAAGGCACCGCGGTGGACCTCGACAGGTTGATCCCGGCCGAGCACCGCGCCTTCGTGAACCGCACGCTCGACGAACTCGGTGTTCCGCCCCTGTCCGACGACGTCGGTGAGGCGAGCGGTGTTCTGGGCTGGCTGCATTCGGTCGCACGCTCGCACGTGGACGTCGCCCTCGCCCACCGGCCGGCGCTGATCGCGAACGCCCTCGGGTCACCGCCGAAGGACGTCATCGACCTCGCCCACGACAAGGGTGTGCCGGTCGCAGCGCTCGCGGGTGCGGTCGAACACGCGAAGCGGCACGTCGAGAACGGTGTCGACATCGTGATCGCGCAGGGCTACGAGGCCGGGGGCCACACCGGCGAGATCGCGTCGATGGTGCTGTGGCCCGAGATCGTCGACGCACTCGGTGATTCGGCGGCCGTGCTCGCGGCCGGCGGTGTGGGATCGGGACGGCAGGTCGCGGCGGCACTGGCCCTCGGTGCCTCCGGCGTGTGGATGGGTTCGTACTGGCTCACCACCTCGGAGTACAAGCTCGGGGCGGCCGCGCACGGCCCGTCGTCGATCCAGCGCGCGTTGCTCGGCGCGAGTTCGTCCGACACGGTGCGGTCGCGGATCTACTCGGGCAAGCCGGCGCGGCTGCTCAAGACCAAGTGGACGGAGGCGTGGTCGAAACCCGATGCGCCCGAGCCATTGCCGATGCCCCTGCAGAACATCCTCGTGAGCGAGGCGCATCAGCGTATGTCGGTGGCCGACGATCCCGAGGCCGTCGCCATGCCGGTCGGGCAGGTGGTGGGACGGATGAACGAGATCCGTCCCGTCGCGGAGATCATGGCCGACCTCGTGCGGGGCTACGACGAGGCCGTCGATCGGCTGAACGAGGCGCGATAGGACCACAGTGGTGGGGTGGCAGGTGCCCGGGGTGGAGTGATCCGCCCCGGGCATCGTCCCGTTCCGGGATCTGCGTCGGCCGGGGCGTCGCCGGACAGGGAGCAGCGGCGGTCGCGGGTGGGGGTCGACGGCCGAGGTGTGCCCGATCCGGCACTACCCTGGGGTGGACGTGACGCGAGCGGTACCGGTCGTGAACCGCACCGCAGCGGACTCGAAGCGTTCACCGAGGAGGAGGCCGTTCACCTCGGTTACCGAGCAGAGGACGGAAGACGCAGTGACACAGGCCGAGTCGCAGGCAACCGGAGCACTCGCGGACATCAGGGTGCTCGAACTGGGCACCCTGATCGCCGGGCCGTACGCAGGACGCCTGCTCGGCGACATGGGTGCCGACGTCATCAAGATCGAGGACCCGAAGCGGCCCGACCCGCTCCGCACCTGGGGGCAGGGCGAGCGGGACGGGCACCGCTTCTTCTGGACGGTGCACGCCCGCAACAAGCGGTGCATCACCCTCGATCTCCGGGCGCCCGACGGACAGGAACTCTTCCGGCGTCTCGTCGCCGAATCGGATGTCATCGTCGAGAATTTCCGTCCCGGAACGCTCGAGAAGTGGGGTCTCGGCTACGACGTGCTCTCCGAGATCAATCCGGGCATCGTCCTGGCCCGGGTCTCCGGCTACGGGCAGACCGGCCCGAAGGCCGGCCGCGCGGGATACGCCTCGGTGGCCGAGGGGGAGAGCGGACTACGGCATCTCAACGGTTATCCGGGACAAGCGCCTCCGCGACTCGCGTTGTCGCTCGGCGACACTCTCGGCGGCATGTTCGCGGTGCAGGGAGTACTGGCCGCTCTCCTGAGCCGCGAACGTACCGGTCGCGGCCAGGTCGTCGACGTCGCACTCACCGAGGCGTGCCTCGCGGTGCAGGAATCGGTGATTCCGGACTACGACGCGGCAGGTGTGGTGCGCGGCCCGTCGGGTACGCGTCTCGAGGGTATCGCGCCGTCGAATCTGTATCGCACGTCCGACGACATGTGGATCATCATCGCCGCGAACCAGGACACGGTCTTCCGTCGTCTGTGCACGGCGATGGATCGTCCCGAACTCGCCGACGACCCGCGTTTCGCCGATCACCTCGCGCGCGGCCTGAACCAGGACGAACTCGACGTACTCATCGGTGACTGGGCGGCGACGTCGACGCTCGAGGATCTGCTCGCGCATCTGTCGGAGGCCGGTGTGGTGGCCGGTCCGGTGAACACCGTGGCCGAGGTGGTCGCCGATCCGCAGTTCCGGGCACGCGACATGATCGTGCCCCACCACGACGAGCGCACCGACACCGATGTGCTCGGCCCCGGTGTGGTGCCGGTGCTCGGTGAGACGCCCGGTTCGGTGCGCCGCGCCGGTCCGCCCGTCGCGGGATACGACAACGCCGTGGTCTACGGCGAGGTGCTCGGACTGAGCGAGGTCGAGCAGAAGGAGCTGCGCGAGCGCGGCATCATCTGAGGCACACAACGCGGGGCGAAGGCTCGCAACATCGGCAGTCACTGCCGGTGTTGCGAGCCTTCGTTCGTTGTTGCGTGCTTCCCCGCAGGCGTACAGGACACTAAGGTGGAACTCGTTTCAGTATTTCGAACTTCTATGAGGAGTGCCGAATGCACACGCCCATCTGCGACGAACTCGGCATCGAGTTCCCGATCTTCGCGTTCACCCACTGCCGCGACGTCGTCGTCGCCGTCGCCAAGGCTGGAGGCTTCGGTGTCCTCGGCGCCGTCGGGTTCACCCCGGAGGAGCTCGAAATCGAGCTGAACTGGATCGACGAGCATATCGGCGACCGCCCGTACGGGGTCGACATCGTCATTCCGAACAAGTACGAGGGCATGGACGCGAACCTCTCCGCGGAGGAACTCACGAAGATGCTGCAATCGATGGTGCCGCAGGAGACCCTCGAATTCGGCCGCAAGATCCTCACCGACCACGGGGTTCCGCTGCCCGAAGGTGACGATAACGCGTTGCAGCTCCTCGGCTGGACGGAAGCCACCGCGACCCCGCAGGTGGAGGTGGCGCTGCAGCATCCGAAGGTCACCCTCATCGCCAATGCGCTCGGTACCCCACCCGCCGACATGATCGAGCACATCCACAACGCCGGTCGTAAGGTCGCGGCGCTGTGCGGTTCTCCGAAGCAGGCCCGCAAGCACGCCGACGCCGGCGTGGACATCATCATCGCGCAGGGCGGCGAAGGTGGCGGGCATTGCGGGGAGGTCGGCTCGATCGTGCTGTGGCCGCAGGTCGTCAAGGAGGTCGCACCCGTTCCGGTGCTGGCCGCCGGTGGGATCGGCAGCGGTCAGCAGATCGCGGCCGCGCTCGCGCTCGGCGCCCAGGGCGCGTGGACCGGTTCGCAGTGGCTCATGGTCGAGGAAGCCGAGAACACCCCGGTGCAACAGGAGGCCTACATCAAGGCGACCAGCCGTGACACCGTGCGCAGTCGTTCGTTCACCGGCAAGCCCTGCCGCATGCTCCGCAACGACTGGACCGAGGCCTGGGAGGCGGAGGGCAACCCGAAGCCCCTCGGAATGCCGTTGCAGTACATGGTGTCCGGCATGGCGGTCGCGGCCACTCACAAATACCCGGACGAGTCCGTCGACGTCGCGTTCAACCCGGTCGGTCAGGTCGTCGGGCAGTTCACGAAGGTCGACAAGACCTCTGCGGTCATCGAACGCTGGGTGCAGGAGTACCTCGAAGCGACCGGAACCCTGGAGAAGTTGAACGAGGCCGCGAGCGCCTGATCCACACCGTTCGACTCACAGGGAGGGCCGTGGTTGCCCGAGGTCCGGTCCGGGTGCGATCCGGATCGGACCTCGTGCCGTCTCCACGTCCACCGGCTCACCCTTCTGCGTGATCACGACGTGGCCGCTGCGTTCGAGATCGGCGGCCACCGAGCGTGCGGCGTCCATGAGGTCGCGCCACGAGTCGCCACCCGCGACCCGCGCGGCGTCGCTGGGACAGATGGTGGACGGGTTCCGTTCCCGGAGCAGCGCGCAGATCGTGGCCGCCAGCCGTTCACGATCCGCATGCTCGTCGCGTGGTTCCCACCACGGATGCCCGCGTTCACCGAGCGCGACCTTCGCGTCCTGGACGCGGTGCCGTGCGGAGTCGCCGTCGCTCTTCACGAGACGCCGAGCGCGCATCAACTCCGCCACGAGTTGCTTCTGCAACGGTTCAGGAATCGTGGGATCGGTGGCACGCCAGCGCCGCCCGTTCACCACCACATATCTGCCGTCGGGCGTGCGCTCCGCCCCTCTGGATGACCCGTCGGTATCCATCGGTCCCGCCCGTCACTCGACTCGGCGGCGACGGAAGTCCTTCCGGACTTGTCGCCGAACAACCACCGTCGCGGCACAACTGTACGCGTGGGGGCGCGTCGGCCGAGGGGCGACGACGCTATCGCGCAGGAGTGCCGAGGGAGGCCGGTTCGAGAAGCTGCGCCAGTTCGTCCGACAACAACCGGAATTCGGAATCGCCACGTTCCCGAATCCAGACCGGATCGGTGCAGTACCAGCGTTCTGCGGCCAGAGAACGGGACAGGACCTTGAAAGTCGCGGTGCGGGGGAATTCGCGGCAGACACGGATCAGGGTGGGCATCTGCTTGGGACCGAGATCGGTCTGTGCATCGAGGAAACGCGCGAAGGCGGCGGGATCGAAGTCGGAATCCGCGGCGGGAATCACGGCGGTCATCACACGGTCGCCGACCTGCCGGTCGGGCACCCCGTACACCGCGACCTGAGCGAAGCCCTCGTACCGCATCAGGATGCGCTCGATGGGCGCCGCACCGAGATTCTCCCCGTCCACCCGCAACCAGCCCGAGCTGCGTCCGGCGAAGTACACGAAACCGTTCTCGTCCCGGTAGGCGAGGTCGCCGCTGTGATAGCGCCCGTCGCGGAGGCGCTCGGCGTCGGCCTCGGGGTTGTTGTAGTAGCCGTCGAACAGGCCGGGGCCGCGCACGTTGACGAGTTCGCCCGTCGCGGCGTCGGCGTTGGTGATCCTGCCGTTCGCGTCGAACACCGCTGCCGGGCAGCGTTGCCCCGTCTCGGGATCGAGGATCTCGATGCCCTCGGGCAGTCTGCCGAGGGATCCGGCCGGGGCGTCGGGAGCCGAGGCGATCGCGATGCCGCCCTCGGTCGAGCCGAAGCCGTCGACCACCCGCGCGCCGAAACGGCGGGTGAACTCGGCGACGGCGGTGGCAGACGCCTCGTTGCCGTACATGATGCGCAGCGGGTTGTGGTGGTCGTCGGGGTGCTCGGGTGTCGCCACGATGTACGACAGGGGTTTGCCGACGTAGTTCGCGAAGGTCACCCCGAACCGGCGCACGTCGGGAAGGAAACCCGACGCCGAGAACCGGCGCCGCAGAGCGACGCTCCCGCGCGCGGCCAGCCCGATCGACCAACCCGCGATCATCGCGTTGGAGTGGAACAGCGGCATCGCCACGTACACGGTGTCGCCGGGTCCGAGCCCGAATCGCGTGGCGAGCATCGTCGCCGGCTCCGTGAACTTCCGGTGCGTACACCGCACGGCCTTCGGATCGCCGCTCGTACCGGATGTGAAGATCAGCATGAACAGGTCGTCGGGGGAGGGCGCGGCGGTCTCCACGACGGTGTCGGCGAACGGCGCGAGCATGGTCGCCCAGTCGGGGGAGTCGACGTCGATCACCCGCACCTCGCCGAGATCCACGCCGTCGAGCAGGGAGGCGTGCGCGGCCTCGGTGAACACGACCCGGCACTCGGCGAGCGTGATGTCGCGCGCGAGCGCCGCGCCCCGCCGGGTCGTGTTCAGGCCCACCACCACGGAACCGGAGAGGGCCGCGGCGCCGAGCAGCAACGAGAACTCCGGGATGTTGTCCATGAGGATCCCGATGTGCTTCGGCGCCCGACCGCCGAGCATGCCCTGCAGCAGGGCGGCCCGTTGTCGGGACAGTGCGACGTGCTCGCGCCACGACAGTTCGGTTTCCTCGAAACGCAACCCTCGGTCGTCGACGTCGGTGAGTCGCTCGAGCAGTTCGGTGACGGTGGGAGCAGCCATGTGATCAGACCGGGACGTCGGCGAGTTCGCGCCCGAGCGCACGCAACTGATCGGTGGCCGAGCCGAGCAGGAACTCGTGGTGCTTGGCCGCCAGGAAGTAGCGGTGCACCGGATGGTCCTCGTCGAGTCCGACGCCGCCGTGCACGTGCACGGTCGTGTGTGCCACACGGTGTCCCGCGTCGGCGGCCCAGAAGGCCGCGGTGCGCAGGGCGTCGTCGTGGGACTCTCCCGATGCCATGCGGAAAGCGGCCTGCCACAACGTCAGTCGCACCGCCTTGACGTCGATGTAGGCGTCGGCGAGTCGTTGGGAGACGGCCTGGAAACTGCCGATGGGACGGTCGAACTGGACGCGTTCGCGTGCGTACTGCGCGGTGAGTTCGAGTGCCTGTTCGAGGACACCGCACTGGTAGGCGGCCGAGCCGAGCAGGCTGCGGTCGCGCAACCACGCCGCCACGGCGAGGCCGTCGGTGCCGAGAACGCGATCGGCGGCAAGAGCGACCTGCTCGAGGGTGAGGATGCCGCGGCTGCCGAAGTCCGTGGTCTGCTGTCGGGTTACCGAGACACCCGGATCGTCGCGGCGCACGAGGAAGACCGCCACCGAGTCGCCGGTGGTGGCCGGGACGAGGAAACCGTCGGCGATCGGTGCCGCATCGACGACGGTCTTGACCCCGTCGAGCACGTGGCCGTCTCCCGATGCCTGTGCTCGGGTGGCCGGTGCCGTGGGATCCGGGTTCAGATCCTCTGCGAGTGCGGCGGAGAGGATCTGCTCGCCGGTCGCGGCGGGGCGGCCCCATCCGGCCTGCTGCTCGGCGGTGCCGAACTCCGCAATCGCCGACGCGCACGCGGCGACCGACGTGAGATACGGGACGGCTGCGACGCCGCGGCCGAGTTCGCGCAGGATGCTCGCCTGCTCGAGCGGGCCGTATCCGTCGCCGCCCACGGACTCGGGAAGAGCGGCACCGAGCACACCCGACGACGCGAGCGTGTCCCACAGGGTGCGGTCGAGACGGTCCTCGGCGGCGTCGAGGGTGCGCAGGTGTTCGTTGGTGACGATGTCCGCGACGATGCTGCGGGTCAGTTCGGCGAGATCGTTCTGGGCCTCGGTGAGGGTGAAGTCCACGGTGCGCGTCCTTGTCTAACGCTTGGCGGGCGGCTGGCCGAGGGCAGTCATCGCGATGATGTCGCGCTGGACCTCGTTGGTGCCGCCGCCGAAGGTGAGGATGAGGGAACTGCGGTGCATGCGTTCGATCCGGCCGCGCAGCAGCGCGCCGGCCGAGTTCTGCCGTACCGTCGCCGCCGGTCCGAGGACCTCCATGAGCAACCGGTAGGCCTCGGTCGCGAATTCGGTTCCGAAGACCTTGTTCGCCGAGGCGGCCTCCGGACCGAGGGGGGTCGTGCCGGCGCTCGAAGCGATGTCCCAGTTCATCAGCTGCAGGTATTCGGCCTTCGCGTGGACGCGTGCCAGATTCACCTGCACCCATTCCTGGTCGATCACCCGCCGCCCGTCCGGCAGATGCGTCTCCTGCGCCCAGCGCCGGACCTCCGTCAGGGCCGTGCGCACGGGACCGGCGGAGGTGAGCGCGACCCGTTCGTGGTTGAGCTGGTTGGTGATGAGGGCCCAACCGCCGTCGACCTCGCCGACGAGCGCGGACGCCGGGACGCGTACGTCCTGGTAGTAGGTGGCGCTGGTGTCCGGCCCGGCCATGGTGTGCACAGGGGTGTACGAGAATCCGGGAATGTCGGTCGGCACGATGAAGACGCTGATCCCCTTGTGCTTCCGGACATCCGGGTTGGTTCGGGCGGCGAGCCACACATAGTCGGCGTAGGCGATCAGGCTCGTCCACATCTTCTGACCGTTGATGACCCACTCACTGCCGTCGCGCACCGCGGTGGTGCGCAGGGAAGCGAGGTCGGTGCCGGCGCCCGGCTCGGAGTAGCCGATCGAGAAGTGCAGTTCGCCTGCGGAGATGCGGGGGAGGAAGAACTCCTTCTGCTCGTCCGTGCCGTAATGCATGATCGTCGGCGCGACGGAATCGATGGTGAGGAACGGGACGGGCGCGCCGGCGATGGCCGCCTCGTCGGTGAAGATCAGTTGGTCCATCGCGGAACGGTTCTGGCCGCCGTACTCCTCGGGCCAGCCGAGGGTGAGCCATCCGTCCTTGCCCATCTGCTGCACGACCTCGCGGTACACGTTGCCCACGCCGTACTCGCCGGTCGTGGCAGCGAGCGCGTCGCGGCGTTCGGGTGTCATGATCTGGGCGAAATAGCCCCGCAATTCCTCGCGGAGGGCTCGTTGCCCCGGGGTGTAGGAGATGTCCACGAACGCTCCGTTCCGTCGCTGCGGGTCCCTGTGAATCGTCTCGGGGGGATCCCCGCGAATCATTGCACAAAATTGGAACGCGTTCTAGTCTGGATGCAATCGGTCGGCGCGAATGTGAAGCGAGGTCCTCGGATGGATGTCAAGGTCGACTTCGACCGCTGCGAAGCCAACGGCGTGTGCGTCGGGCTGGCTCCCGACGTGTTCGATCTCAACGACGACGACGAATTGATCGTCACGCGGCCCGTTCCCGAAGGGAGTGAAGGCGCCGTTCGCGAGGCCGTCGCCCAGTGCCCGCGTGCGGCGCTCGCCGAGGCCTGAGCCACGCGCGGTGGCCGGCACCGGCCACCGCCGAGGGAAGTAACAAGTTCTACATCTTCGGTACCTCCAGGTCCTGATCGGGAGAGTACCCGCGTGCGGCCGGAAATCGGCCCGAATCTCGAGGAGTACGTGGATGAGTGCGGACGCCGGCGGTGGCGTGGAGAACGACGGTCGGGTGTCTCTCGAAGGGCGGGTCGCCGTCGTCACCGGAGCCGGAGCGGGTCTCGGCCGTGCCGAGGCGCTTGCGCTGGCGCGTGCCGGAGCATCGGTGGTCGTCAACGATCTGGCGGAGAACGACGCGGTGGAGGACACCCTCACGCGTATCCGCGATCTCGGGGTCGACGCGGAATTCGTGCCGGGCAGTGTGGCCGAGCGTGAGACGGCCGACGCGATGCTCGCTGCCGCCCAGGGCAAGCTCGGCGGCCTCGACATCGTCGTCAACAACGCGGGCATCACGCGGGATCGGATGCTGCCCAACATGTCCGACGACGAATGGGATTCCGTGGTGGCCGTGCACCTGCGTGGTCACTTCCTGTTGTCCCGCAATGCCGCGGCCTATTGGCGCGACCGGTCGAAGCAGGAGGGTGGCCCCGTCTACGGGCGTCTGGTCAACACCTCGTCGGAGGCCGGTCTGCTCGGGCCGCCCGGGCAACCCAACTACGGTGCCGCCAAAGCCGGCATCACCGCGCTCACCCTCTCGGCCGCCCGTGGTCTCGAGCGGTACGGTGTCCGCGCCAACGTGATCTGCCCGCGAGCGCGGACGTCGATGACCGAGTCGGTCTTCGGTGATGCGCCGGACGACGGCATCGATCCGCTCTCGCCCGACCACGTCGCGAATCTGGTCGCCTATCTCGCCTCCCCGGCGGCCGGGCGCGTCAACGGGCAGGTCTTCATCGTCTACGGCCCGATGGTGGCGTTGATGGCGGCACCGGTGGTCGAGCAACGCTTCGACGCCGACGGGCAGTGGACCCCCGAGGCGCTCGCCATCGAGCTCGGCGGATACTTCGCCGACCGCGATCCGGGCCGGACGTTCTCGGCGTCGTCGGCCCTCGATCTCTAGTCTCCCGGCTGCCCCGCCGTCGCCCGTCCGGGAACGGCGGGGACGCCACGTCTTCGTCCCGGACCGGGATTCTGCAAGCGTGACGGGCACCGGGGAATTCCGGTAGCCTCACGCCCACTCGGGTCGTTTCTCCGGCTCTCGTGGGTCCCCGCTGCCGGCCCTGATACGTGTTCTAGTTCTCTTCGTGCTCCGACGCCTCGGACCGATACCGACGGCGTCCCGTGCCGGTGTGATCGAGCCCGAGCTCCGCGTCGGAAATCCCGCCGAAATTCCAGCGTAAAACCTCTTTCGAGCGCGTCGACGCGCGCCCGTCGGTGCTTGTATGTCCGTTCGGACGGAAATGGATCGAGATGTCCCAGGACGGATCTTTGACAGGTGAACACGTTCTAGTTAATATGACCCGGGTCACAGCACATGCCATCGATCGGCCGCGCGCCGACGACGTGAGGATCGAAGGGGGCGCACGATGGTAGACCTCCTCGAGGTTCCCTTACGGGCGGTGGGCGGACTGTTCGCCATGACCGGCGAGACCGCCCGGGCGGCCTTCCGCCGTCCCTTCCAGCGCCGCGAATTCGTCGATCAGGCATGGTTCGTCGCCCGCGTCTCGCTGATGCCCACCGTTCTGGTGGCGGTGCCGTTCACGGTCCTGGTGAGCTTCACCCTCAACATCCTGCTCCGGGAGATCGGTGCCGCCGACCTCAGTGGCGCGGGTGCGGCCCTCGGCGCGGTGACGCAGGTGGGGCCCATGGTCACCGTGCTCATCGTCGCCGGTGCCGGCGCCACCGCGATCTGCGCCGATCTCGCCGCCCGCACCATCCGCGAGGAGATCGACGCGATGCGAGTGCTCGGCATCGATCCGATCCAGCGTCTCGTCGTCCCCCGGGTGCTCGCGTCCACCGTCGTCGCGCTGCTGCTCAACGGTCTCGTGTGCACGATCGGCATCCTCGGCGGATTCGCCTTCTCGGTCTTCCTCCAGGACGTCAATCCCGGCGCGTTCATCAACGGCATCACCCTGCTCACCGGTTTCGGAGAACTGATGATCTCCCAGGTGAAGGCGGGCTTGTTCGGCATGATCGCGGGCCTGGTCGCGTCCTACCTCGGCCTCAATGTCAAAGGTGGAGCGAAGAGTGTCGGCGACGCCGTCAACCAGACGGTCGTGTTCGCGTTCATGGCACTGTTCGTGGTCAACCTCCTCGTCACGGCCGTCGGCATCAAGCTGACCGCGGGATGAGGGGAGCGGAGAATTCATGGCAGTGATCTCTCGGCGCTTTCCCCGTGCGGTCCGGCGCGCGACACGAGTGTCGTCCACAGTGGACCGGGTGGGGGAGCAGGCGCTGTTCTTCGCGCGCGCTCTCGCGACCGTGCCCCGGGCGTTGATGCACTACCCCAAGGAGACGGTGCGGCTCGTCGCCGAGATCAGCATGGGCACCGGCGCACTCGCCGTCATCGGCGGCACCGTCGTGATCGTCGGCTTCCTCACGCTGTTCACCGGCGGCATCATCGCCGTGCAGGGATTCAGCTCCCTCGGCAACATCGGCGTCGAAGCGCTCACCGGCTTCTTCGCGGCCTTCATCAACGTGCGCATCGCCGCCCCGACGATCGCCGGGATCGGGCTGGCGGCCACCATCGGTGCCGGCTCCACCGCCCAGCTCGGCGCCATGCGTGTCTCGGAGGAGATCGACGCGCTCGAGACCATGGCGATCCCGTCCATCCCGTATCTGGTGTCCACACGCGTGCTCGCCGGGATGATCGCGATCGTTCCGCTGTACTCGCTCGCCGTGATCGCCTCGTTCGTCGCGAGCCGTTTCGCGACGGTAGTGCTCTACGGCCAGTCGGCGGGCGTGTACGACCACTACTTCACGACCTTCCTGATACCCACCGACATCCTGTGGTCGTTCGTCCAGGCCATCGTGATGGCGATCGCCGTGATGCTCATCCACACCTATTACGGCTTCACCGCGGGCGGCGGCCCCGTCGGCGTCGGCGTCGCGGTGGGCAACGCGGTGCGGGCCTCGCTCGTCGCGGTTGTCACCGTCACCCTGCTCATCTCGCTCGCCGTCTACGGCGCGACCGGCAACTTCAACCTGTCGGGATAGGGCGCGCGACATGGAAACTCCTTCGTGGAAGAAGAAGCTCGCCGCCTTCGGTCTCCTGGGCGGACTCGCCGCGATCGTCGCGGTGGCACTGACGATGTTCACGGGCGGTTTCACCTCGACGGTCCCGCTCACCGTCACCTCACCGCGGTCCGGTCTGGTGATGGAACCCGACGCCAAGGTGAAGATGCGCGGCGTCGAGGTGGGGCGGGTGGCCTCGATCGAGCACACGCCCGCCGGTGCGGTCCTGCAGCTCGACATGCAGCCCGGACAGATGCAGCTCATCCCGTCGAACGCGCGGGTGGCGATCGAATCCACCACGGTCTTCGGCGCCAAGTTCGTCGACATCGTCGTCCCCGACGATCCGTCGTCCGTGCCGATGCAGGAAGGCGCCGTGATCGCGGCCGACAGCGTCACCGTCGAGTTCAACACGGTCTTCGAGCACTTGTCCGACGTGCTCGCCCAGATCCAGCCCGAGAAGCTCAACGCCACCCTCGGTGCGCTGTCGGAAGCGCTCAACGGACGCGGCGATGCCCTCGGTGCGGCTCTGGTCGAAGCCGATGCGTATCTCGCCGAGATGAATCCGTCGCTCCCGCAGCTGCAGGCCGATCTCGTCTCGGCCGCACAGGTCACCGATGTCTACGCCGATACGGCGCCCGACCTCATGACCACGATCGGCAATGCCACCGATGTCGGCAACACCGTCGTCGACGAACAACAGCAACTCGATCTGCTGCTGATGAACCTCACCGGTCTCGCGAACACCGGACGGGACGTCCTGGGGGAGAACGAAGCACAGTTGACCACCGCACTCGACAGCCTGAGCCGCACCACAGGTCTGCTCGGTGAGTACTCGCCGCAATTGACCTGCTTCATCATCGGTCTCAACGACGCCCGGGTGGCGTTCGAGCCGATGGCCGGCACCGGGGAGTACGCCGCGCTGATGCTGAGCACCAGCTTCATGGGTGGCGCGACGCCGTACAACGACGCCCAGGATCTGCCGGTGGTCGCCGCGACCGGCGGACCGAGCTGCCGGGACCTGCCGAACTTCGATCCGCGACGCGACGGTAACGCGCCGTTCGTCGTGTCCAACACCGGCGAAACGCCGTACAAGCCCGCCACGGAGGCCTGGATCCGGTACCCGACGATCTTCCAGTACCTGTTCGGCGATCAGCTCGCGGGTGGGCGGTGACCATGAGAGCGACCACCGTCAAATTCCTGATCTTCGCGGTCACGATGGCGTTGATCTTCGCCGGGCTGGCCGTCGTGTTCAGCCAGGCCCGGTTCACGGGTACCGACAACTACCGGGCGACGTTCACCGATGTGTCCGGACTCGGCACCGGCGACAAGGTCCGCATCGCCGGCGTGCAGGTCGGATCGGTACAGAAGGTCGACATCGGCCGCGACAACACCGCCGAGATCGAGTTCGACGTGGATGCGAAGCACACGCTGTTCACCAGCACCCGCGCGACCGTGCGGTACGAGAACCTCGTCGGCGACCGGTATCTCGAACTGCTCGAAGGCGCCGGCAGCGTCGACGTCCTGCCTGCCGGTGGGCACATCCCGATCGAACAGACCGAACCGGCCCTCGACCTCGATCTGCTCCTCGGCGGATTCAAGCCGCTGCTGCAAGGACTCGACGCGCAGCAGGTCAACGATCTCTCCGGTGCACTGCTGCAGGTCTTCCAGGGCCAGGGCGACACACTGGTGTCGTTACTGGGCAACACCAACTCGTTCACCAACTCCCTCGCCGACCGCGACCGGCTGATCGGCGACGTCATCGACAACCTCAACGCCGTCCTCGGCACGATCGACGACCACGACCGTGAGTTCGAGAACACGATCGAGCAACTGAGCACGCTGGTCGGCGGACTGGCCGCCGACCGCGACCCGATCGGCGCCTCGATCCCGCAGATCGCCTCCGGCACCGCCGATCTGGCCGCGTTGCTGCAGAACAATCGGCCCGATCTGCAGTCCGTCATCGCCGAGACGAACCGCACCATGACCCAACTCGATCTCGGCAAGGACGACATCAACCGCACACTCGAACGACTGCCGTCCGACTACAAGAAACTCATCCGCGTGGGTGCATACGGTAACTTCTTCCAATTCTTCCTCTGCGCCAATACTTTCAAGTTCTCCGGTCCGGACGGCACCACCATCCGGTACACCTCGGCAAACCACGACACGGGAAGGTGTGCGAAGGTCGAATGAGTGCACCCCGTGACCCCAACTACATCCGGACCGGGATCATCGGTCTGGCAGTGTCCGCGGCGATCGTGCTGGCCGGTCTGCAGTACGACCAGCTGCACTTCCTCTCCGGCGGCCTGAGCTACTCGGCGCGCTTCCAGGACGCCGGCGGTCTGGTGCCCGGCGACGACGTCATGCTCGCCGGGGTGAACGTCGGCGACGTCACCGACGTGCGCCTCGACGGTCAGGCCGTGCTGGTGAGCTTCCGCATCCGGGACGGTATCGGGCTCGGCGACACCACCGGCGCCGACATCAAGACCAACACCGTGCTCGGCCGGAAGTCGCTGGCGCTGCGCCCCGGTGGCGACGGTGTGATGCGCCCGAACTCGATCATCGGTATCGAGCACACCAATTCGCCGTACTCACTGACCGACGCTCTCGGCGACCTCACGACGACCGTCTCCGAACTCGACACCGATCGCATCAACGACTCGCTCGACGCGCTGTCGCAGACCCTCGAGAACACCCCGCCCGAGATCCAGGGCGCCCTGGAGGGCATGACCCGCCTGTCGCAGTCGATCAACGCCCGCGACGAGTCGTTGCACCAACTGCTCGAGCGTGCCGAGAGCGTGACGGGCATCCTGGCCGAGCGCAGCGACCAGGTCAACGCGCTCATCGTCGACGCGAACGCGCTGTTCGGCGAACTGAGCCTGCGCCGCGACGCCATCACCGAACTGATCGCGAACATCTCCTCCGTCTCGCGTCAGCTCACCGGGCTCGTGCAGGACAACCAGGCGCAGATGGCACCGACACTCGAGAAGCTCAACCTCGTGACGGCGAATCTGCAGGCGAACAAGGAGAACATCGCCGGGGCGCTCGACGGCCTGGGCCCGTACATCAGCGCGCTCGGGGAATCCGTTGCCAGCGGACCGTTCTTCAACGCCTACGTGTCCAACATCCTGCCGGCGCCGTGGTGGAAGGCCATCGTGGACAGCCAGGTCGCGCCCGATCTTCTCCCCGAGGATCTCCAGGACGTGATCCCGGACGGGCCCCCGACGATCAAGAGGGACGGCGAATGAGTACCGATACCGCCCCGACGACCGCCCGCCGTCGCCCGCCCCTGCTGGTGCCGGTGATCATCGGTGCCGTCGTCGTGCTCGTGCTCGGCGCCCTCGCCGTGTTCGTCCTGCCGGACCTCGGCAAACGCACGATCCACGCCGAGTTCGCGTCCACCAGCGGCCTGTACGAGGGCGACGACGTGCGGGTGCTCGGCGTCTCGGTGGGGCGCATCAGCGACATCGAACCCCGCGACGACCTCGTACAGGTGACGATGAAGGTCGACGACGGCGTCGAGATCCCGTCCGACGCGAGTGCCGTCGTCATCGCGCAGAGTCTCGTCTCGGCGCGCTTCGTCCAGCTCACCCCTGTGTACTCGGGTGGCCCGACGATCGAGGACGGCGCGACGATCCCGATGCAGCGCACGGCCTCTCCCGTGGAGTGGGACCAGATCAAGACCGAACTGATGCGATTGTCCGAAGCGCTCGGTCCCGAGGAACTCGATCCGCAGGGATCCCTCGGCCGGTTCATCGACACCG
This sequence comes from Rhodococcus gordoniae, assembly GCF_001646655.1. Classification (GTDB taxonomy): domain Bacteria; phylum Actinomycetota; class Actinomycetes; order Mycobacteriales; family Mycobacteriaceae; genus Rhodococcus; species Rhodococcus gordoniae. The sequence goes on from NZ_LPZN01000014.1 coordinate 118,715, forward strand.
CGGCCGAGAATCTCGAGGGCAACGGGCAGACCGTGCGCGAGGCCCTTCGGGAGTTGTCGGACACGATGCGCACGCTCTCGGAGGGGCGCACCGATCTGTTCTCGACGATCCGCAACCTGCAGACCTTCGTGTCGGTCCTCTCGTCGAGCAACGAACAGATCGTGCAGTTCGGCGGTCGTCTCGCGTCGGTCTCGGACGTGCTCGCACAGAGCTCCGACCAGCTCGGTGTCTCCTTGTCCGAGTTGAACATCGCCGTCGGCGACGTACAGCGGTTCGTGCAGGACAACCGGGCCGGGCTCACCGAATCGGTGGAGCGGCTGGCCGATGCGACCGAGGTGCTGGCCCGCAAACGTCCCGAGATCGAGCGGGTGCTGCACTCCGGCCCGACCTCCCTCGCGAACTTCTACAACATCTACAAGCCGGCGCAGGGGTCGCTCACGGGCGCGCTCGCGATCAACAACCTCGCCAACCCCGTCGAGTGGATGTGCGGGTCGGTTGCGGCCGCCGCGAACGCGACCTCCGAGCGCAGCGAGGAACTGTGCCGCCAGCAACTCGGCCCGGTGCTGTCGTCCATCAACGCCAACTACCTGCCGCTGCTGGTCAATCCGCTCGCCGGTGTGCAGGCCTTCCCCGGCGACATCGTCTACACCGAACCCTGGCTCGAGGAGGCGTCGGCAGGTCGTGGCACCGCGCCCGAGCCGTCGTCCTCGGAGACCGCCTCGCCGGTCGACGGGATCCTCGGTGGCCTGCCGTCGCTGCAGGTCCCGCAGGATCTGGGTTCTCTGCTGCAGCCGGGAGGAGGGCGATGACCGGCCGCTCGATGTTCCGCCGTCTCGGCGTCGCGGCCACCGCGGTCGCGGTGAGCACGACACTCACCGCCTGCGAGTGGGACGGACTCAACTCGATTCCCATGCCCGGCAGCGCCGGACGCGGGGAGGGTGCCTACGAGGTGCAGATCCAGATGCCCAACGTGACCACCCTGACCCAGAATTCACCCGTGCGCATGGACGACGTCACCGTCGGTTCGATCTCGGGAATCGAACTCGAGGGCTGGCATGCGCTCGTGACGATCTCCCTCGACGAGGACGTGGTGGTCCCGGCCAACTCGCTCGCGCGGATCGGTCAGACGAGCCTGCTCGGATCCCAGCATCTCGAACTCGTCCCGCCCGTCGGCGAACCCCCGCAGGGCAGGCTCGAGGACGGCGATCTCATCCCGCTCGAACGCGCCGGTGCGTATCCGACCACCGAGCAGACGCTGTCGTCGCTGTCGGTGGTGCTCAACGGTGGTGGGCTCGCGCAGATCAACGACATCACCACCGAACTGAACGCGGCGCTCGTGGGCCGGGAGGACTCGATCCGGAACCTGCTGCCGCGCCTGGACGAACTGGTCTCCACTCTCGACACACAGCGCGGCGACATCATCGCGGCGTTGGAGGGCATGGACCGGCTGGCCGCGACCGTCGACGACCAGAACGCGACACTCGTCCGCGCCCTCGAGGAGTTGCCGCCCGCCCTGGAGGTGCTCTCGGATCAGCGTTCGAACCTCACCGCCGCGATGAGTTCGCTCGGTGACCTGAGCACCGTGGCGAGCCGGATCGTCGAGACCTCGAACGACGATCTGAAGGCGAACCTCGAAGGCCTCGCACCGACCTTGAAGGCCCTGGCCGACTCGGGCAGTGCCCTGACCGAGGTGCTCGGTGTGCTGCTCACCTATCCCTTCCCGCAGGCGGGTATCAACAACATCATCCGCGGCGACTACGCGAACCTCGCGATGACGATCGACCTCACCCTCGACCGCCTCGACCTGAACTTCCTGTCCGGGACGCCGCTCGCGGGACGCCTCGCCGGCCCGGAAGGAATCCTCGGCCGCGACGCGGGACTCGCCGCACAGGCGACGGACCCGTTCCGCGCACCGCTCGAACCACCCCCGCCGCCGCCTCCCGGTCCCGAAGGGAAGCTGACGATTCCCGGTATCGGGGAGATCACCATTCCCGGCCTGCCTCTGGGGGTGCCCACACCATGATGCTCACGCGGTTCGTCCGCATCCAGCTCACGATCTTCGCGATCCTCACGGTCGTCGGACTCGTCGTGATGTCGCTGATGTACGTGAAGTTGCCGGCGCTGTTCGGGATCGGACGGTACGAGATCGTCGTCGAACTGCAGTCGACCGGCGGTCTGTATCCGCACTCGAACGTCACCTATCGCGGAAACACCGTCGGCACCGTGCGGAGCGTCGCCCTGTCGCCGACAGGGGTCGAGGCGTTGCTGTCCATCGACAGCGACGCGAAGATTCCCGCCGACGTGGACGCGGCGGTGCGCAGCGTCTCGGCCGTCGGCGA
>NZ_LPZN01000015.1 GCF_001646655.1 Rhodococcus gordoniae
CCCGCCGGCAGGTGCGAGGGAGACGGCGCGAGGTTCGCGGTCATCGCGCCGACCGTCACCAACGTCATGCCCGTGACGGCGGTACCCGTCGTCGAACCACGGGTGGTCTCGGCGCCCTCCGACGAGCGACGGGCCGTTCGCGGCATCCGCTCATCCGCCCATCCGGAACGACACCGGGTGCTGCCGCCAGTGCCGCCCGGATGGGCATGCGGGACGACTCCGGGCGTGGCATGGCGGCAGAATACGGTGTCGTTCCGGATGGGAGGATGAGCGGATGCCGCGAACACCCCGACGCGCGTCGGAGGGCGCCGAGACCACCCGTGGTTCGACGACGGGTACCGCCGTCACGGGCATGACGTTGGTGACGGTCGGCGCGATGACCGCGAACCTCGCGTCGTATCTGCTGCACCTGCCGGCGGGACGCTGGCTCGGGCCCGCCGGATACGGCGAGTTCGCGAGCCTGCTCGCCGCACAACTCGTCCTCGCCGTGCCGGCCCTGGCGTTGCAGACGGTCGTCGCCCGGGAGGCCGTGCACGGCACGGGTACCGCCGCTCTGCGCCGTCTCGGTTACCGCTGCGCCGTGCTGGCCTTCGTCGTCGCGATGCTCCTCGTGCCCGTCGTGGCGTGGGCGCTCGACACGAGCGTCGGGGGAGCGTTCGGATCGCTCCTCACCGCACCGCTGCTCGTCCTGCTCGCCGCCGAACAGGGTCTGCTCCAGGGGCGGGGCAGGTTCGCTGCGCTCAGTGTCGTCCTGGCCGCCGCAGGCATCGCGAAGGTGGTGCCGGCGGTCGCTGTGCTCGCCGTCGGAGGCGGTCCCGGCGCCGCGCTGTTCGCCGGTGCGATCGGGACAGGTGTGGTCGCGCTGGCCGCGCGCGCGCTGGTGGGCCGGACGTCCGGTGGCGGGCAGGAGCCGGCCCCGACCGCGGGGGCGGTTCTGCGCGCCTCCCAGGTGCAGCTGGCCCTCATCGCGCTCACCTCGCTCGACCTGCTGCTCGCCCGCACGCTGCTCGACCCCGATTCCGCCGGCCTGTACGCCCTGGGAGCGGTCGCGACGAAGGTCGCCTTCTGGCTGCCGCAGGCGGTCGGGGTGGTGCTCTATCCGCGGATGGCGAACCCCGCGCAGTCGGCGGCCGCGGTGCGCTCGGCCCTCACGGTCCTCGTCGCGATCGGCGCAGTGCTCGTCGCCGGGGCCGCGATCTGCGGGCCGCTCGTCCCGATGCTCGTCGGCGACGCCTACGGTCCTGTGCAGTCGCTGCTGTGGCTGTTCGCGCTGCAGGGTGCCTGCCTCGCGGTGCTCCAGGGCGCGTTGCTGTCGGCGATCGCCGGGGAGCGCACCCATCTCGCGCTCGTCGCGTGGGCGGGTCTCGCCCTCGAAACGGTGCTGATGTTCACGGTGGCATCGACCCTGCAGCAGTTCGTCGGCGTCGCCGTCGGGGTGGCCGCCGCGACCGCCGCGGTGGTCGCGGTACTCGCGGTGCGCGGTGCTGCAGCGACCCGGTCACACACGGACGAAACCGCCCCCCACCGGGATCGGTGAGGGGCGGCTCGGTTCGTCTACCGGACGATCACTCCTGTGTCGGAGGCTTGCGCAGATCGGTGCGCGGGATCTCCTGCGTCCGATCGGTCGTCCAATCGCGCTGTTGCGCGTTCGGATCGGTCTGGCGCGGGATGACCTCGGTGCGGTCGTCGGTGTGGTCGCGCTGCGCGCCCGCCGAATGCGCCGGGCCCACGGTGGTCGTGGCCGGGCCTGCCGGAGCGGGACCGCCGGTCGCGGTGGCCGGACGACGGTTGCCGCCGCCGCGCAGGCCGAGCACGAAGCCGACGATCAGCAGGATGACGCCGAGGATGCCGAGGATGATCGGCAGGGTGCGGCCGAACAGCGAGATGGTGTCCTGGCCGTCCTTCGCCTGGCCGATCTGGTACTCGATCGTCTCCTCGTTGAACGGGAGCGTCACGTCGAGGACCGTCACCTCGGGCTTGCCGGCCTCACGGGCGTAGTACTGGTCCTGCTGCTCCTGGCCCTTGACGACGACGCCGGTGATCGGATCGACCCACAGGTCGCGGGTGTTGTTGTACCAGCGGGTCATCGTGATCGGCTCGTCGCCCTCACCGACACCCCAGGTGGAGGCGGGCAGGCTGAGCTTGTAGGTCGGCGATTCACGGTCGGCCTTCGACAGGTCGATCGGGCCGATCTCCTGACTGAAGTGGTAGACCTTCATGCCGTTGATCTCTTCCTCACCGACGAAGTCGAGGGGGAAGTTGTCGCGCGCATTGATGTCGTAGTACGGGTACGACTCCTGCTTGACGTCGAACGGGAACTTGTACTGCAGTCCCGCACGATTGTCGATCTCCACGGGCGGCTTGTCCGCGCTGGTCTGGATCGTGCTCACACGATCCTGGAAGTCCTCCTCCGAAACGGGCATGGAGGTCTTCCGGTCGATCGTGACACGGTCGACGACAGCCGAGACGAGGCCCGTGTCGCCCTGCATGTCGAGTCGTCGCACGGTCTGGCCGGCCTGCAACGTCATGACCTCGGCGTCCGAGGGATCCTCGACGGTGACGAAGCGCTGCGCGACGATCGGCACATCGCGATCGACCTGCGCGTTACCGGCGAGCAGCTGGCGGGAGTTGAGGATGTCGCCCGTGCCCTCGGCGACCGTGGTCACCTCGAGATCGAGCGGTGTCGTCCTCAATTTCCCGAGCGTGTACGTCGGCACGAGAATCGCGATCACCAGGAGGAAGGCCCCCAGGCCCACCAGAATCATTGCCAGTATCCGGCCGGAGCTCGAACGCTCAGCCATGCTTTCTCCTCACTCAACGGTCGTCATCGAGTACCCCCACCGGCAGCAGCAGGGCTGCACGGATCGCCTGGCATCCGGCCCGCGAACACCACGTGAGCTCAGACACTAACAGCCCGGTATGGCAATATGCGCGCCCGCTCGCCGCCGGGACGCACAGACAGTCGATCTTCGTCGCCTGCCGGGATCGTCCCGTTCCACGTGATCCTGCTCTGTCCGACTCCGCCCCGGCACGGCACACTGATGCCCGATGACCATCACCACCGACCGGAACCGCAGCGTGAGCGGATTCCTTCCGGCACTCGAAGGGATGCGCGGGTTCGCCGCAGTGGGCGTGTTGATCACGCATGTCGCGTTCCAGACCGGCGCAGTGCACGACCCGCTGATCGGGCGGGTCTGGGCACGTTTCGACCTCGCAGTCGCCCTGTTCTTCGCCCTGTCCGGCTTCCTGCTGTGGCGTCCGCATGCCGCGGCGGCCCGCGGGCTCGGGCCGACCCCCTCGGCCGCTCGCTACTTCCTCTCCCGAGCGACCCGCATCCTCCCCGCCTACTGGACCGTCGTGGTCCTGGTGTTGTGGCTGCTGCCCGGCGCGGGAGGCGGAATCACGGTGTGGTGGTCGAATCTCGCGCTCGCGCAAGTGTTCGTCCCACTCACCCTCACCGAGGGCCTCACCCAGATGTGGAGTCTGTCGGTGGAGGTGGCCTTCTATCTGGTTCTGCCCCTGCTGGCCGTGGCGGTGAGCGGACTGCGCGGGGACGCCGCCCGTTACCGTGTCCCGCTGCTGCTCGCGGTGAGCGGACTGTCGCTGTTGTGGGCGTGGGTGCCGGTCGGCACTCCCGATCACATCAACCACACCAACTGGCTGCCGGGCTTCCTGCCCTGGTTCGCGGCGGGCATGATCCTCGCCGAGCTCGTCTCCGGACCCGAGACGTGGATGCACCGGCTCGCGGCGCGGCGCGCGGCGATGGGACTGCTCGCCGTCGCCGCCTTCGCGGCTGCGGCCACCCCGCTGGCAGGACCGGAGACGCTGACCGACCTCGCACCGGCCGAGTACCTCGCCAAGATCGCCCTGGGGGCGATCATGAGCTTCGCGCTGCTCGCCCCGCTGACCCTCGCGCCGCGCCGGCATCACCGCGTCCTGGCGAGCCCGGCCGCGCTGGCGGTCGGCCGCTGGTCGTACGGCGTGTTCATCTGGCACCTCGCGGTGCTGTCGATCGTCTTCCCCGTGTTCGGGATCCCGGCCTTCGCGGGCCACTTCTGGTTCGTGCTCACGGTGACGATCGTGCTGAGCCTGGCCGTCGCCTCCGTCAGCTACGCGCTCGTCGAGGAGCCGGTGCGGGCCGCCTTCCACCGCTGGGACAGGGCCCGGCGCGGCACCGCTGCCAGACCGACCGCGACCACACCGACGAGCGCCGCGAACTGAATCAGGAACGAATGCCCGACGTATCCGTCGGGTGATCGCCACGGTCCGGTGGACAACAGCGCCATCGCCAGCATCGTCGCGCCGCCGGCGGTGCCCACGAGCACGCGCGACACGAGAGTGGGGCCGCGACGCAGCGCGAGCGCACCGATCCCCACCGCGCCCACGGCCGCGACGACGGCACCGACCCATCCCGCAAGGAGCGTCGCGGCGGCCAGCACACCGGCCAGCGCGACGGTCGACGAACCCCAGGTGCGCGGCATCGGGCCCGGGTCCTCGGTGCGCCGACGGGGCCACAGTGCCGCCGCGAACAGCGGGAGGAGCAACAGCAGTCCGCCGAAGATCCCGAGGCGGTACCAGCGGTCGGTCGCGAACTCGAGGGTCAGCACCTGTTCCGGTCCGGCCGGCACGATCCAGCCCTGTTGCCAGCCGTCCACGACGACCGGCGTGGCCACGGTGCCGTCCGGAGTGCGCGCCACCCAGCCGACATTGGTGCTCTCGGGCACCACCACGAGCCGATCCTCGTCGCCTTCGGGAACCGTCACCTCACGCAGGTTCTCCGTCCAGCGACCCTTCTGCAGTTCGGTCGGCTCCGCAACGGGCGCGTCGGAACCGGGGACGGTGAGCCGCAGGCTCGAGACGACGAAGGCCGCACCGGGCTCGACGTCGATGTCGACGCGGCCGGGGTTCATGCCGACGACGTCGGTGTCGCACAGCGTCGCAGGAACCTCGAGGCCCGCGGCGAGGTCGGCGACGCTCGCGGTGACGGACGTGCGGTAGCTCCGGCCCTCGATGTCGACGACGGGTCCGCTCTCGCAATCGACGGTCACCGTCTCGTCGTAGACGGACTGCTGCGCCCCGATCGGCCCGTCGTCACCGAGCACCGACACCTCCGCGAGCCCGGGCGGGGTGAGCTTCGAGAAACCCAGCACGGTGCGATCGAGGGTGTCGCGCCACCGCACCACCGTCAGCTCGACCCGGTCCGTGACGTGCGGGGTCAGGTCGACGACCGTGTCGTCGTCGCCGAGCTCGCGCACCTGCGGGCCGTTGCCGAGATTCACCGCGACCGTCGACGGTGCGACCGGCAGCGCTCCCAGTGCCGACCTGATGTCCAGCCCGGTCACGCGGTGCTCGCCGGGCAGTTCCAGGGTGAGCGACGGCCGCGGGGCACCCCGTTCGAGCGAGCTCTCCTCGGCGGTCCACGACGTCCGCGGGTCGCCGTCGGTGAGCGCGAAGGCCGACCCCTGCAGGTCGACGACGTCGGCATCCCCGCGCGCGACGACCCGATCGGACCGGTCCACGAGCTCCTCGAGCGCCGGCCCGGGGCGCGCACGCAGGAACAGCTCCGGACGCACCCACGTCTCCTGCGGCACGGTCGGGCTTCGCGTGAACGTTCCGGGTTCCTCCGCGGAGGTGGCGAGCCCGCGCGCGCAGCGCACGCGGTCGCCGGTGTCGACGCAGCTGCCGCGGCCGGGGAACTCCTGGCCGAGCTGCCATCCGCGCACCCTAGTGTCCTCGGCCGGGCCCGGCACCACGATGCGGCGACGGATGTCGATCGGGCGCGGTTCGTTCCGGTCGGTGAAATCCTCGACGACCACCTCGGTGAGACCGAACTGGTTGCCGACCGTGCCGCGTTCGGTGTGCACGGACGTGATGCGGATCCACGACGTCGTTCCCAGCGGGAGTGCCACGGTCTGCTCGCGTGCCGGCTCGCCGACGCGCACCGCCGTGCTGCCCCGGTCGGTGGACACCTCGAGCCACTCGACGGGATCGCCGAGGGCTCCGGAGCTCGTCGTCAGGTGCAGCAGACCCGCGTCGATCGGCCGGTCGAGGTCGAGCTGCAGCCACTGGCCGATCGCCGATTCGAGACCGTTGCTGTGCCAGCCGGTCGTGGGGTCGCCGTCGACCACCGCAGCGGGGCCGCTGGCCACCGAGGTGCCGCCGAGCTGGGTGGCGTCCGATGCCGCGCTCGACACGCTGATGCGGGCGCCTTCCCATTCGGCCCGGACGAGTTCGGTGTCGGGCACCGGATAGTCGGGAACGGCGTTGTGGGTGCGGCGCGGGTCGTCGGCCGCCCGGATCGTCGACGAATGGTGATCGACCTGCCCGTAGTCCGTCTCGCGGTCCGTCGGGGTGTCGGTGATCGTCACCCCGTCGACGGGAAGACCGGCGCGGGCCGCGTCGGCGGCGAGGAGCGTGGGCCCGACGAAATCGGGGTGCGCGGTGTTGCGGCGCAGCAGCGCCTCGGGGCCACCCTGCACGACCGGCACGTCCGCGACGTCCACGGCGTAGGGGCCGAAGGGCGCCCCGGCGGGCTCGGCGACCCGGTAGATCTCCACTGCCGGGTAGACCGGTCGCAGGTCGGCGTCGGTGACGAAGTCGTCGGGGTTGTCGAACACGATGTCGTCGCCGAACCCGGCGACCTTCTCGATGCCCGGCGAGCCCTCGAGCGCCCGGTGCACGAGTGCCGGTCGCGCGGCGGGGGAGGTGTCGGGGTCGAGGTCGTTGCGCACCACCAGGAAGCCGATGCCCTGGCCGCGCAGGGTCGCGGCGAGGCCGTCGGACGGACGACCGTCGGCGATGTCGCGCTGCACGGCGTCGAGGGCCCGGATCGCTCCGGGGGGCACGAGCGGGACGGCGTCGCGGACGGCCCACGGCGTCGACGCGAGGGCCTGGAGCGGTTCGTCGCGGGTGAGGCCCCACAGTTGGCTGCCGAACGGTGCGCCGGGAACGATGAGGGCGCGTTCGCCGCGGTCGGTCGTGTTCTCCTCGAGCCACGCCGCCGTGGCATGCCAGTATCCGGGGACCTCGTCGTACGCACCGCGCGGCGCGAGCCGGCCGGTCCACGCGAGCGACGTCGCGAGCGTCGTCGCGACGAGGATCAGCGTCGTCACCGCGACCATCGGATTGCGTTCGGGATGCGCGAAGGCGTTCCGGGCGCGGGACCACGGCACCGACCCCGGCAGGGGCACGGCGCGCAGCAGGTGCGCGAGCCCGAGCACCACCGGCAGCCGCACGAGGGGTTCGAGTTTGTGCACGTTGCGCAACGGCGCGCCGGTGCTGTCGAGGAACGACCGGACCTGCTCGGCGAACAGCGAGTCGAGCTGACCGATGTAGCCGACGCCCATACCGACGAGACCCACCGCGAGGATCAGGGTGAGGCGACCGCGCGCGGGCATCGAGCGCATCGCGAGACCGGCGAGCCCGGCCGCGGCCAGGGCGCCGGTGACGAGGACGGCGGCGGGCTGCGTGACGAGGACGGCACCCGCGATGCGTTCGGGGGAGACGAACGGTGTCCAGCTGCTGGTGCCGCGCAGCACCTCGGCGAGCGACGTCCACTCGGTGGTGACACCGGACGATTCGATGAAGTCGAGGAAGGGCGGGCTGACGCGGCCGAGCAGCAGCAGCGGCACCATCCACCACGTCACCGCGACGACGCACAGCGGCAGCCACCACAGGGTGAAGCGCCACCAGCGCCGGTTCGGGCGGTGCGCGGCCCACCACAGGCCCGCGACGAGACACGCCGCGGCGGTCGCGACGGCGTTGATCGCGCCCATGAGGGCGACGGCCACCGCGGATTGCGCGGCGAGCCGGCGGGCCGAGCCGGGATCCGGCGTGTTCAGGTAGCGCACCAGTGGCAGCAGCACCCACGGCGCCACCATCATCGGATGTGCTTCCGACGAGATGGAACCGAGCGTGGTGAGGACGCGGGGGGACAGCACGAACACCGTCGCCGCGATCAGGCGGGAGCTACGGCTCCCGATGCCGAGCGCTTCGGCGAGGCGGACGAGACCCCAGAATCCGGCGACGAGCAGCAGCACCCACCACACCCGCTGGGTGATCCACGGAGGGATGTGCAGCAGTTGTCCCGCGGCGAAGAACGTGCCGTGCGGGAAGAAATAGCCGTACGCCTGGTTCTGCACCTGCCCGAGCGGCGCCACGCTGCTCCACTGGTGAGCGGCGCGCGTGAGGAAGCCGATCGGGTTCTGCGTCAGGTCGTACTTGGTGTCGGCGACGACCAGGCCGGGAACCTGGGCGAAGGACAGGACCACCGCCACCGCGGTGACTGCGTACAGCCACCGCCGGGACAGCGGTTCGGCGGACGGGAGCTCCGTCTCGTCTCGGTACGTGCGTGAACTCGAAGCGTTGCCGGCGCCGTCAGCGGCTGCCGTACTCAACCTGGTTCAGGAGGGACGAATCGGCGTTGCCACTGCGATCGATCTGAGGGCGCGAATTCTCCTGTACGGCGGCCGTCACGCCGAAGACCGCCACGGCGCCGAGTACGGCACCGACGACCACGCTACCCAGGCCCGGTCCCAGGAACTTCCCCATTCCGTCTCCCCATCTCCAGTGACGCAGGCAGTCATCGCCGGACGCCACGCTGTCTATCGGTCCGCGCCAAACTATCACCCCGCACGGCGTTCGCGGACGGTGCGAGCCTCCGAGGTGATCTTCGCGCTCGGCGGGGCGCTCTACACGCCCAGCACACCGAGCAGCGTACGCAGTTTCGCGGTGGTCTCGTCGAGTTCGGCGAGAGGGTCGGAATCGGCGACGATGCCGCCTCCGGCCCAGGCCACGGCACGCCGGCCGTCGGAGCTCAGCTCCGCACACCGGATGGCGACGAACCAGTCGCCGTCGCCCTGCTCGTCGCACCAGCCCACCGCGCCGCCGTAGAAGCGACGGTCGCCCTCGACCCCGGAGATCACGTCCAGCGCGGCCTCGGTGGGGGTGCCCGCCACGGCCGGGGTCGGATGCAGCACGTGGGCGAGGGTGAGCGCGTCGGTTCCGGGGTCGCGGAGGGTGCCCGTGATCGGGGTGGCGAGATGCCAGACATCGGGTGTCGCGGTGAGTTCGGGCTTGTCGGGGATGTCGAGGTCGCTGCACAGCGGCGCCAGCCGTTCGCGGATCCGGTCGATGACGTAACCGTGCTCCGCGAGGTTCTTGCTCGACATCAGCAGTTCCTCACCGGCACGGCGGTCCTCGTCCGGGTCGGCCCGGCGCGCGGCGGTGCCGGCGAGCGGACGGCACGTGACGGTCTCACCGTGGCGGCTCACGAGCAGTTCGGGGGTCGCGCCGACCAGTGTGTGCCCCCAATAACGTTCACCCGCCGCACTCAGGTCCAGTGCGTAGGTCGTCGCATCGGGGTGACGTTCGATCATGCGCGCGGCGAGAGCGAGCGGGTCGAGAGGTTCGTCCGCCTCGAGCGCGACCCGCCGGGCAGCGACCACCTTCTCCAATTCTCCGAGCGACAACCGCTCCACGAGCCGGCGCACCCGTTCGACGTGCACCCGGGGCAGGGGGAGTTCGGCGGACACCCGTACCGGAGGCAGTTCCGGCAGGTCGGGTGGGGCCTGCCACGGACCCTCGGTGATCTCCACGTCGTCGGGCTGCGCGAGGGCCACCGGACGGTGCGGCGAGAACGGCAGTGCACCGACGACGAGGGTCGCCTTACCGCTCCGGAGTGCGCGCGTGGCGGAGTGGACGTCGTCGAAGAACCGGCGGGTGCCGGTGGCGTGCACCGAGCGTTCGGCGCGCGAGAGCAGGAATCCGTCCATGGTGGATCGACAATATCCCTGCCTGCACCCGGCGCCGGTGACCCGGTGCGGGGCGTCAGCGCCCCGGCGGCACGATCAGGACCGGCCGGTGACTGTGCCGGAGCACGTGGTCGGCCACCGACGATTGCAGCAGCGAACGCAGGCCGGTGGTGCCGCGGGTGCCGGTGACGATGATGTCGACGTCCAGTTCGTCGGCGGTCTCGATGATCGCCGACCACACCGCGTTGACGACCTCGACGGTGCGGCCCTCGGCGTGCAGACCCGTCGAGCGGGCCAACTCGAGACCCTCGTCGTTGGTCATGCGCGCGTCGGACAGTGCCACGTCCTCGCTGTCCTCGTCGGGCACCCAGTCGGGCTGCATGACACCGGACAGGCCCGACATGCGGGCGGCCTGCCGGACCATCGGTTCCCAGGCGGTGACGACGACGGCGCGGCAGGATTCGAGGAAGCGGCCCGCATACTGCACGGCGCGCTTCGAGTTCTCGGAACCGTCGTAGGCGATGAGGATCAGATCTGCGCCCACCGCGTACCCCCTGGATCGGATTCGGATGTTCGGGTGCACCTTAACCTGCCGGGACGTCCGTGGGGGAGGTTCGAGCTGTGGGTCCTCGAGGTTCGTCCGCTACCGTCGGCACCATGCGGATCCGTCACACTGTCGCCGCCGTGCTCGCGGTCGCCCTCACCACCGCGGGATGCGGTTCGTCCGACTCGGGCGACGACCCGGTCGAGGCGACGCCGAGCTCGGCGACGGCCTCGTCCACGACTACCGCGACCACCACCGAGGCGACCGCGACCGCGACGTCGGCGACCTGCGGCGACGAGTTGCTCGCCCGGCTGACCCTGCGGCAGAAGCTCGCCCAGCTGCTCAACGTCGGGGTCACCGGGGCGGCCGACGCGCAGGCGATCGTCGAGTCCGAGCAGATCGGCGGCATCTTCATCGGCAGCTGGACCGACGCGTCGATGCTCTCCGAGCGTCTCGTGCCGCAGGTGGCCGCGCAGAGTGCGCTGCCGCTCATGGTCACGATCGACGAGGAGGGTGGCCGCGTGTCGCGCGTGGGCGCGCTGTTCGGTCCCGATCCGTCCGCGCGGGAGACGGCGCAGACGATGACGGTCGACGAGACCTACCGGATGGCATTCGAACGCGGACAGGAACTGAAGTCGCTGGGTATCACGGTCGACTTCGCGCCGGACGTCGACGTGAGCAGTCAGCCCGACGACTCCGTCATCGGCGACCGATCGTTCTCCGACGATCCCGAGATCGTCACGCAGTACGCCGGCGCCTACGCGCGGGGACTGCTCGACGCCGGAATCATGCCGGTGCTCAAGCACTTTCCGGGTCACGGCTCCGCCTCCGGGGATTCGCACACCGGTGCGGTGACCACCCCGCCGATCGAGCAGCTCCAGCAGAGCGACCTCGTGCCGTACCGCAGCCTGGTCTCGCCCGAGGTGGGCGTCATGCTCGGGCACCTCGCCGTGCCGGGGCTGACCGACGGGCTGCCCGCGAGCATCAGCCCGGCCGCGGTGGACCTGCTCCGCTCGGGTGCTTACGGCGGCCCCGCCTTCGGCGGCGTGATCTTCACCGACGACCTGTCGGGAATGCGTGCGATCACCGACACCTACGACATCACCGAGGCCGTCGAGGCCGCGATGGTGGCGGGTGTGAACCAGGCGCTGTGGCTGACCACCGCCGAGGTGCCCGCCGTGCTCGACCACCTCGAGCAGGTCGTGGCGGACGGCACCCTCTCGCCCGAATGGGTCGACGAATCGGTGCGGACGGTGACACGCGCGAAAGGCGCTCTGGACTGCTGAAACAGTCGGGTTGCTTCGGCGGCAGGCTTCCTACCGTAGAGTCAGAACTTCATTCGAGGAGTCCGGGAGGAGTCATGGCGGGCGGAACCAAGCGGCTGCCGCGTGCAGTGCGCGAGCAACAGATGCTGGACGCCGCCGTCGAGGTGTTCTCCGAACACGGTTTCCACAACACGTCCATGGACGCGATCGCAGGGCGGGCATCGATCTCCAAGCCGATGCTCTATCTGTACTACGGGTCGAAGGACGAGTTGTTCGCGGCGTGCATCGCCCGCGAGGGGCAGCGGTTCGTCGAGGCATTGACCCCGGCGGGCGATCCGACGCTCGCGCCGCGCGAACAACTGCGGGTCGCGCTAGAGTCGTTCCTCGGCTTCGTCGACGAGCACCGGCCGTCGTGGATGGTTCTGTACCGCCAGGCGCTGTCGCAGCAGGCCTTCGCGCCCCAGGTGCAGGGCAGTCGCGACCGGCTGATCGAACTCACCGCGCACCTGCTCGAATCGAGCACGCGCGATCCGGAACCCGGCACGAACTACACGATCATGGCCGTCGCGCTCGTCGGGGCCGGTGAGGCGGTCGCCGATCGCATCGCCGGCGGTGAGATCGACGTGCAGCAGGCCGCGGATCTGCTCGAGAATCTCGCCTGGCGCGGACTCGCGGGCCGCAAGCGTTCCGACCGGTTGCACTGATCTTTCCGGGCGAAATACGTTCGGGTACTCGAGGATTCGGGCAGGACGGAACGCCCCCATCGCGTCCCGCCCCACCCGAAATCTCGGTGCTTCCCCGTCCTACCGCACGGTGGCGGTCAGATGCGGGTAGTGCTTCTTCGGATGCCGCAGCGCGAGATCCCATCCGCCCGCGGCGTGCTGCGCGTACAGGCTCAGCGACGACGGCAGCAGGACGGGCTTACCGAATCGCACGGTGTAGGTGACCTTCTCGGGGATGCGTCCCTCGACGGCCGACAGGGCCGCCGCGGCACTCCACATGCCGTGGGCGATGGACGTGGGAAATCCGAATACCTTGGCGCCCAACGTCGAGACGTGGATCGGGTTGCGGTCGCCGGAAACCGCCGCGTAGCGGTCGATGATCTTCTGATCGACCCGCAGCGTGGAGGTGGGGACCGGTGGGATCTCCTCCTCCTTCGGCTCCGGCTTGGGCTGACCCGACAGCGACGTGCGCTGCTGGTGCAGGAAGGTCGACGTCTGCCGCCATACGAGTTCGCGCCCGACGTTCACCTCGCTGACGAGATCGGCCAGCAGGCCCTTGCGGTGTTCGCGCATGTTCTCCGCGTGCACCGCGATGTCGAGCGGTTCGGTGACCGAGACCGGCCGGAACTGTTCGATCACGTTCTCGGCGTGGACGGAACCGACGGCCGCGAACGGGAAGCCCTTGGACACCATCAGTTTCATCACGAGCGGGAACGTGAGGACGAACGGATAGGTCACCGGCAGCGTGTCGCCGAAACGCAGCCCGCACACCTTGGTGTACTCGGCGAGATTGTCGGGATCGACCTTCAGCGAGCGCAGTACCAGGACGTCGTCGGGCAGGCTGTCGCCCGACGCACCCACCACGGGCAGTGCTCCGAGCACGGCCCGGCTGTAGATGTCGAAGGTCGACGGCAGCGAGGACAGTTCGATCCGTGCCATCTAGGCCCCCAGCATGGACTGGCCGCACACGCGTACGACCTGCCCGGTCACGGCGCTCGACGCCGGGTTCGCGAACCACGCGACGGTCTCGGCGACGTCGACGGTCTCGCCGCCCTGCTGCAACGAGCTCATCAGGCGGCCGGCCTCGCGGGTGGCGACCGGGATGGCGGCCGTCATGGCGGTCTCGATGAAACCGGGGGCGACGGCGTTGACGGTGATCTTCTTGTCGGCGAGGACCTCGGAGGTGGCCTGGACGAGGCCGATGACACCGGCCTTGGACGCGCCGTAGTTGGTCTGGCCGCGGTTACCGGCGATACCCGCGATCGAGGACACGTCGATCACCCGGCCGCCTTCCTTCAATGCACCCTTCTCGACGAGCACCTCGGTGATCTTCTGCGGGGCGATGAGGTTGACGGCCATCACGGCGTTCCAGCGGGCGGCGTCCATGTTCACCAGCAGCTTGTCGCGGGTGATGCCGGCGTTGTGGACGATGATGTCGGCGCCGCCGTGCCGCTCGAGCAGGTGCGCGGCGAGCTTGTCGCCGGCGTCGGGTGCGGTGACGTCGAGGGCGAAGGCGGTACCGCCGACCTTGTTGGCGGTCTGCGTCAAGGCGTCGCCGGCTGCCGGGACGTCGGCGACGACCACGGTCGCGCCGTCGCGGGCGAGCACCTCGGCGATCGTCGCGCCGATACCGCGGGCCGCGCCGGTGACGACGGCGACCTTGCCGGCGAGTGGACGCTCCCAGGACTCGGGGGCGGTGGCGTCGCCCTCGCCGATACGGATCACCTGGGCGTCGACGAAGGCCGACTTCGCCGAGAGCAGGAAGCGCAGCGTCGACTCCACCCCGGCCAGGCCGGTGGCCGCCTCGGGGGAGACGTAGACGAGCTGCGCGGTCGCGCCGCGACGCAGTTCCTTGCCGACGCTGCGCGTGAAGCCCTCGAGGGCGCGCTGGGCGATGCGCTCGTCGACCGATCCGGCTTCCTCGGGCGTGGTACCCAGCACGACGACGCGGCCGCTCGGGGCGACATTGCGCAGGGCGGGCTGGAAGAACGTGAAGAGCTGTTCGAGGCCCGCGGGATCGGTGATGCCGGTAGCGTCGAACACGAGAGCGCCGAACTTCGTGTCGGACGGCTCGGCGAACGTGTAGTCGCTCAGGAGGGTGCGGATCGGTTCGACCAGGCGGCCGTTGCCGCCGAGCAGCACAGGGCCGGGCAGCGCGGGCTCACCGGGCTGGTAGCGCCGGAGCTTCTCGGGCTGTGGCAGACCGAACTGCTTGGCGAGGAATGCTCCGGGTGCGGACGAGATGAGCTGGGCGTAGAGCTTGGGTGCGCCCTTGGCTTCGGCCACGATTCCACCTTCTTCGATTCGGTCGTCGGTGCAGTGTTCGACAGCAAGCGTGTTCGACAACAAACTTACCCGTGAGTAAGAATAGTAGCCAGAATTCGAATCCGTCCGAAACCGGGAGACACCAGTGACCACCAAAGCCCGTTCCACGCAGCAGCGCCGTGTCGCCGTTCTCGGAGGCAACCGGATCCCGTTCGCCCGGTCCGACCGCACGTACGCGCGCGCGTCCAACCAGGACATGTTCACCGCCACCCTCGACGGCCTCGTCGGCCGTTTCAATCTCCAGGGCGAGCGGCTCGGCGCCGTCGTCGGCGGTGCGGTCCTCAAGCACGCCCGCGACTTCAACCTCGTGCGCGAGAGCGTGCTCGGCAGCGCGCTGAGCCCCTACACCCCGGCCTGGGATCTCCAGCAGGCATGCGGCACCGGTCTGCAGTCGATCATCGCGGTCGGCGACGCCATCGCCGCGGGACGGATCGAGGTCGGTATCGGCGGCGGCGTCGACACCACCTCCGACGCCCCGATCGCCGTGAACAACCAGCTGCGTGAGTTCCTGCTGTCCCTGAACCGGGCCCGCTCCACGGCCGACCGGGTCAAGCTGCTCGGCAACGTCCGCCCGTCGATGCTCGGCATCGAGATCCCGCGCAACGGCGAGCCGCGCACCGGCCTGTCGATGGGGGAGCACGCCGCGATCACCGCGAAGGAGTTCGGCATCGCCCGCGAGGCACAGGACGAACTGGCCGTCGCGAGCCACCGCAACATGGCTGCCGCCTACGACCGCGGCTTCTTCGACGACCTCGTCACCCCGTTCCTCGGGCTGACCCGCGACGACAACCTGCGTCCCGATTCGTCGGTGGAGAAGCTGTCGACGCTGAAGCCGGTCTTCGGCAACAAGCTCGGCGACGCCACCATGACGGCCGGCAATTCGACGCCGCTCACCGACGGCGCGTCGGCTGCGCTGCTGTCGAGCGAGGAGTGGGCCGCCGAGCGCAAGCTGCCGGTGCTCGCCTACCTCGTGGACTCCGAGACCGCCGCGGTCGACTACATCCACGGCGGCGACGGTCTGCTCATGGCCCCCACCTACGCCATCCCGCGTCTACTGCAGCGCAACGGCCTGACTCTGCAGGACTTCGATTTCTACGAGATCCACGAGGCGTTCGCCTCCGTGGTGCTCGCCACGCTCCAGGCGTTCGAGTCGGAGGAGTACTGCAAGGGCAAGCTGGGCCTCGACGCACCGCTGGGATCGATCGACCGCAGCAAGCTCAACGTCAACGGCTCGTCGCTGGCGGCCGGCCACCCGTTCGCCGCGACCGGCGGCCGCATCGTCGCCTCGCTGGCGAAGATGCTGCACGAGAAGAAGCAGGAGACCGGGAAGCCCGTCCGCGGCCTGATCTCCATCTGCGCCGCAGGCGGACAGGGTGTGACGGCGATTCTGGAGGCCTGATCGACCTCCTCGGAGATCGTTGAGCAAAAAAGTTCCGTTCGGTGTGTAACGCTCTGCGACGGACAGCGATAGACCCAGCGACCCCGCGCTGCTGCCTGACCCCCGACCTGGTAGCAACGCGGGGTCTTCGCATTCCGGCCGCAGCCGTGCCGAACAGGCGCACTACCCTTGACAGCAGGTAGTTCGGCGCGCGGATTCGACGGCGCGCCCGACTTTGCGAAAGGATCTGGGTGAGCGGCAGCAACGGGACCGACGACTCCCATCACGAGCACGACGACGCACGAACCGAGAATCTCGGTCCGTCGTCGGAGTCCGCTCGTGAGGACGGGGGTGCGTCGGCCCCTACCGAGCGTTTCGAAGCGGTCGATCCTCACCGGCAGGTGGCCGAGCCGACGGCGAGTGATGGCACGGAGCCGACGGCGAGCGATGTTCCGGAGCCGACGGCGAGCGATGTTCCGGAGCCGACGGCGAGCAGTGTTCCGGAGCCGAAGGCGAGCAGTGTTCCGGAACCGACGGCAGAAGCTGAGGCACAGCAACAAGCTTCCGGCGACTCCCGGAGCGAGAACGAGAATGCGGATCAGGCCCGCACCGACGTTGCAGACGGACCCGCGACCGAGAACGTCCCTCCTTCGGAGGCGCCCACCGCGGTCATCCCCGTCGTCGCGCCCGCGAACCGGGCACCGGGTGACGGATCGTCCGCCGCCACCGAGCGCGTCCACCGCTCGCCGGCGGAGCAGAGCCAGGGACAAGGGCACCCGCCGCAGGGCGATCAGCCGACCCGGCAGATGCAGGCGGAACCGCCGCCACAGGGTCCGCCTCCCGTCACTCCTCCGCCCACGGGTGGTCCGGCAGGGTCCGGGGACGGGGACGAGCCGAGCAAGCGGGGGTCGAATCTGCCTCGGCGGACGATCGCACTGGTCGTCGGCGGGGTCGTCGCGCTGCTCGCCGTGCTGTACGTGGCCGATCTCGCGATGTCGTCGGGCAAGGTCCCGCGTGGGGTCACCGTCGCGGGGGTCGAGATCGGCGGGATGTCGCTCGACGCGGCCGAGGCGGAGCTCACCGAACAACTGACGCCGCGGCTCGACGCTCCTGTGGACGTCACCGCCGGCGACACTCGGGGACAGCTCGTGCCGTCGGAGGCCGGCATCGGTATCGATTGGCCGGCGACCCTCGACAATGTGGGTGCGCAGCCGCTCAATCCGTTCACGCGATTGGCGTCCTTCTTCGGGAACGACGAGGTAGGCGTGGTCTCCACGCGCGACGAGGCCGCCCTCTCGGCGGCCATCGAGAAGGCAGCCGCCGCCGCTGCGCACGAACCGCGCGAGGGCAACATCCTCTTCGAGGACGGCACACCCGTCCCGGTGACGCCGCAGCCCGGTCAGCAACTCGACGTCGCTGTCGCGGGCGACGTCTTTGCCGAGCGCTGGCCGTCCGGCAACGTGTCGCTGCCCGTCGAGAGCGTCGATGTCACCGTCACCCGCGAGGGCCTCGACCGGGCGCTCGCGGAGGTCGCCGTCCCGGCTGTGGCGCAGGACCTGGTCGTCCGGGGACTCGACGGGGCCATCGGTGTGCTGCCGCGTGATGCGGTGGGCGCCGTCCTGTCGTTCGTGCCCGACGGGTCGGGGGGACTCGAACCGCAGTACGACACCGAGGCCGCGATCGGCATCCTCGCGCCGCAGCTCGCGCCGTCGGAGACCGAACCGAAGGATGCGCGGATCGTCCTCGACGGCGGTCGTCCGACGATCGTGCCCAGCGAGACCGGTGAGATGGTCGACTGGCCCGTCACTCTGGAGAAACTGCCCGACCTGCTGAAGCAGGAGGGCGACCGCAGCATCGACGCGGTGTACAAGAAGGCCGAGCCGAAACTCACCACCGAAGGTGCCGAGAAGCTCGGCATCAAGGAAGTGGTCGCGGAGTACACCACCGGTGGGTTCGAGTACGCGTCCGGTGTGAACATCCGCCTGGCGGCGCAGGAGATCAACGGCGCCATCGTCGAGCCCGGGGAGACCTTCTCCTTCAACGACTACACCGGACCACGTGGTGCGGCGCAGGGTTACATCGAGTCGGGCATCATCGAGGCCGGACGTCCCGGCAAGGCCGTGGGCGGCGGCATCAGCCAGCTCGCGACCACCCTCTACAACGCGACCTATTTCGCCGGCATGGAGGACGTCGAGCACACCGAGCACAGCTACTACATCTCCCGGTACCCGGCCGCGCGTGAGGCCACGATCTACGACGGCGCGATCGACCTGAAGTTCCGCAACCCGTTCGACACGGGTGTGCTGATCCAGACGATCGGCACCAGCTCCGACATCACGGTGCGCATCTGGGGAACGAAGACGGTCGACGTCCAGTCCGTCACCGGCAACCGCACGAACTACACCTCGCCCAACACCATCACGCTGCCCGCCGGCCCCTCGTGCATTCCTTCGAGCGGCGCGCAGGGCTTCACGGTCACCGATACCCGGATCGTCACCGATGCCCGGACGGGCGCGCAGATTTCGAACACGACGCGCACGGTGCGTTACGACCCGGTCCCGGTCGTCAAGTGCGTCAGCCCCGAGCCGGAGCCGAGCGACGAGCCCTCGGGCGGTGAAGACGCTGCGGCTTCCGGCGACGCCGAGGCGGATGCACCCGCGCCGGCACCGCAATCGCCTGCGGCCGGGGAACCCGCGACGGGCGGCCCCGAGGAGGAATAGCGGACGTCCTCGAAATGTGGGGAGGTTGTGTGCGGTTCCGGTGAAGAACTCGCACACAACCTCCCCCTTTTTTCGTCACTCGGGGAGCTGCGCCGCGTCGGGGTTCTCGCTCTTCCCGAACCCCACTCGGGCTTCTACTCTGGGTGCACGACAACCGTGCGACGGATTGTGGAGACCACGATGTCCCGGTCGGCTGAAAACGTTCCGCCACCTCGACCACGCTCGGACCCGGCCGAGGCGGATCACGATGCTGTGACTCCGCCACCTGCTCGCCGAGCCGCCCCGCGAGTGCTCGAGAGCGCCGTCGGCATGGTTCGTCTGCTTCGCGCACGACGGCTGCACAATCCCCGTAGGAATGTGGGGCAGCGGGTGCGGTTCGCCGACGGCAGTAGCGCTGTGGTGTATCGCGAGACCCGAGTGGACGACGGCAGAGCAGACGACCCGGCCCTACTGGTGGTCGGATTCGTCCTGCGCGGCATCCGCGGTCCCGGTCATCGGGCCTTTCGGCTGGAGAGCTGGCTGAACATTCCGATGTTCGTCGGGTTCCCGGGATTCCGCTCGAAGCTGTGGATGACGCACGACGAGCACGGCTGCTATCGGGGCATCTACGAATGGGACGGCGCCGAGCGGGCCGCTTCCTACGTGCGCGCCTTGAGTTGGGTACTCGGGTTGGTCAGTGTCACCGGCTCGATCAGGGCGCACATCGTGCCGGGAGTGCACCGCGACGAGGCACTGAGCCGCCCGGAACTGTTATCGGGTTCGCACGCAGAGAAGACGAAGACGTGGTGGCAGCCCACGGCCCCGGTCGGCCTGCGCTGAACCGAGTCGACATCCTGGTCGTCGGTGCCGGTCCCGTCGGTGCCGCGGTGGCGCTGCATGCCCACAGGCACGGTGCCGGCGTCTGCGTGGCGGAGCGTCGCACCGAGTTGCAGCGGCCCTCCCGCTCGATGCTGTTGTGGTCGCGCACGCTGGAATCACTGCACCGGCTGGGGGTCGTCCACGAACTCGAATCGCGGTCCCTTGCGCGACTGCGCACACAGCTGCACCTCGGCGAGCGGACGGTCGACGTCGCGCTCGCCGATTTCGCGGTACCGGATCGGTTCCGGCAACCGCTGATGGTTCGGCAGGCGCTCCTCGAATCGGCACTGCACAGGGCAGTGGCCGACAGTGGAGTTCCCTTGCTGACGGGCGCCGAGCTCGACGGATTGTGGAACGACCGGGACGGGGTTCTCGCCCGGTTGCGTACCCGTGGCGGGCACCGATACGTGCATTGCCGGTTCCTGGTCGGTTGCGACGGGGCGGACAGCACGGTGCGCCGCTCGATTCGGATCCCGTGGCACGGTCACACCTATCGCGAGGAGGCGGTACTCGCGGATCTGGACCTCGAGGATCTGTCCCCGACCACGGCTCACATCGGGGCGGGCCCTGCCGGCATCGGCTTCCTCTTCCCGGAAGGGGAGCACGAAGCGCGCTGGCGGCTCGTCGCCACCCGGGCCGCGACCGGAGACGACGTCCCGCCGGGACGCGACGGGCCGCCGGTCTCCGTGTCCGAGATCCGAACCGTGCTCGAGGGAGCGAATCTTCCGGGGCGAGTGGGCGCGGCAGCGTGGTCGACACGCGTACGGTTGCAGCGCGCTCGGGCGGCCCGATTCCGGTCGGGTCCGGTATTTCTTGCAGGGGACGCGGCCCACGTGTTCTCACCTGCCGGCGCGCAGGGAGTGAACACCGGGCTGCAGGATGCCGCCAATCTGGGATGGAAGCTTGCTGTCGCGTGCGGCGGTTCGACCGATCCGGAGCGTCTGCTCGCATCGTACGACGCGGAGCGACGGCCTGTCGCCGACAAGGTCGGCACCCTTACCGAGCTGATCCTGCACGCGGAAGGGGATTCGCGACTGCCGTTCCGGTTCCTCCGTACCGCCGTGCTGCCGGCGGTGGCCCCGGCCGTGCCCACCCTCTTGCGGCTTCATCTGCTCACCGCGACGGCGGGCGCGACGCTGTCGCAGGACTGGGTTTCGTACCGCGCCGGCCCGATCACCGAAGGACATCGGTGCCGCGGGGCCGGCCGACTGCAGGCGGGCGACCCGCTTCCGGACATCGAGGTGGTCACCCGAGGACGAGCGAGCCGGGTGCACGACCTGACCTGCTCACCGGGTATGCACGTACTGCACGGCCCGGCAACACTTCTGCACCCGGTATCCGGGACGGTGCCGGTGACCTGTCATCCGATCGACACATGGCCGCCGCGCCGGATTCTCGCCGTCAGACCGGACGGATACATCGGCTACCGCGACGACTCCGGTGATCCGTCCAGCCTGGATCGATGGCTGCGCACGGTAACGGGTACGGCCGAGCCTGCCGGGGCAGGTCGGCCCGGCCGATGACGACGGCCGCTGCGACCCTCTTGCCGAGAGTCGCAGCGGCCGTTCGCGCTACCGCGGTGAGCGGTTCGATCAGAACGCGGCTTCGTCGAGTTCCATGATGTCGAGGTCGACGTCGGTGATGATCTGACGCGCGACGCTCAGCTCGGGCAGCACGTTCTTGGCGAAGAAGGACGCTGCCGCGACCTTGCCCTCGTAGAACGCCTTGTCCGCGGCGTCGGTGCCGGCATCGAGCGCACCGAGGGCGATCTCGGCGTGCTCGAGCAGCAGCCAGCCGATCATCAGGTCGCCGAATGCCTCGAGGAATCGGACGGAGCCGAGGCCGACCTTGTACAGCTCGGTGGGCTGTTCCTGCGCACCCATGAGGTACTGGGTGAGCGTCGCGACCATCGTCTGGGTCTCGCCGAGCGCGGTGGCCAGGAGCGTGCGCTCCTTCTTCAGACGCTGGTCGGCATCGTCGCGCTCGACGAACTTCTTGATCTCACCGGCGATGTGGGCGAGCGCCACGCCACGGTCGCGAGCGATCTTGCGGAAGAAGAAGTCCTGCGCCTGGATGGCCGTGGTGCCCTCGTACAGCGAGTCGATCTTCGAGTCGCGGATGTACTGCTCGATCGGGTAGTCCTGCAGGAAGCCCGAACCGCCGAGGGTCTGGAGCGAATCCTTCAGGTACTGGTAGGCCCGCTCGGAGCCGCAACCCTTGACGACCGGCAGCAGCAGGTCGTTGATGCGGTGCGCGAGAGCGGCGTCGGCACCCGAGACCTGCTCGGCGACGACGTCGTCCTGGTGCGCCGCGGTGTACAGGTACACGGCGCGCAGGCCCTCGGAGTAGGCCTTCTGCATCGCCAGCGAACGCCGCACGTCGGGGTGGTGCATGATCGACACGCGCGGCGCGGTCTTGTCGGACATCTGTGTGAGGTCGGCGCCCTGGATGCGCTCCTTGGCGTAGTCGAGGGCATTGAGGTAGCCGGTCGACAGGGTCGCGATGGCCTTCGTGCCGACCATCATGCGGGCGTGCTCGATGACGTCGAACATCTGCGCGATGCCGTTGTGGACCTCGCCGACGAGCCAGCCCTGAGCCGGAACGCCGTGGCCACCGAAGGTGACCTCGCAGGTCGCGGAGGCATTGAGGCCCATCTTGTGTTCGACGTTGGTGACGAACACGCCGTTGCGCTCGCCCATCTCGTCCTTCTCGAAGTCGAAGTGGAACTTCGGGACGAAGAACAGCGACAGGCCCTTGGTGCCGGGGCCGGCACCCTCGGGGCGGGCGAGGACGAGGTGGAAGATGTTCTCGAACAGGTCGTCGGAGTCGGCCGAGGTGATGAACCGCTTGACGCCCTCGATGTGCCAGGAGCCGTCGTCCTGCTTGATCGCCTTGGTGCGACCGGCGCCGACGTCGGAACCGGCGTCGGGCTCGGTGAGGACCATGGTGGCGCCCCAGCCGCGCTCGACGCAGGTGGCGGCCCACTTCTTCTGCTCATCGGTGCCGTTGTCGTAGAGCACGCCTGCGAAGGCAGGGCCGGCCGCGTACATGAAGGCCGCGGGCTGGGCG
Source organism: Rhodococcus gordoniae (assembly GCF_001646655.1). Taxonomy (GTDB): domain Bacteria; phylum Actinomycetota; class Actinomycetes; order Mycobacteriales; family Mycobacteriaceae; genus Rhodococcus; species Rhodococcus gordoniae. The sequence goes on from NZ_LPZN01000015.1 coordinate 22,634, forward strand.
CCGAGCATCATCTCGTTGACGGCCCACAGGAGGCTGCGCGGTGAGTCGGTGCCGCCGAGCTCCTCGGGGATGCCCATGGACCAGTAACCGGCGTCCCACCAGGCGCGGAACGACTTCTTGAACGGCTCGGGAAGCGACACCGAATGGGTCTCGGGATCGAAGACCGGCGGGTTGCGGTCGGCGTCGGCGAAGCCTTCGGCCGCCGGCCCCTCGGTCAGTGCCTTGACCTCGGCGAGGATGCCGCGCGCGGTGTCCTCGTCCAGGTCGCCGAACTTGCCTGCTTCGAGGACCTTCTGAATCTTCAGGAACTCGAACAGATTGAACTCGAGGTCGCGGAGGTTGCTCTTGTAGTGGCCCATGTCGTCCGTGTCTCCCAGTGTGGTGCGGTCCAGCCGGCTTCAAGTACCGCCCAAGTTATTACTCGTCGGTAACATCTCTATGTTACTCGTCAGGCAACTAACTGCCAAGGGGCGGTTTCCGTGCCACGACGAGCGCGTCGATCGCCGTTCCCGCGTCGGTTTCCCGATAGCGCCGTTCGGCAATCATGATGTCCAGTCCTCCGTCGATTTCGTCGACGAGATCCGTTGGTGTGTAGAGAATTTCCTTGTCCTGCGGTCCGCCCACGCCGTCGTCGGGATTTGTTGCGTCGTGCCCGAGAAATATGAGCATTCCTTCAGGTTTCAGCGCATCGACGGCGCGGTCGAGAAGTGCCTTCCGCTGTGGCGGAGGGAAATGAAGGAAGACCGAGAGAATCAAGTCATATTCGCCGTCGAACGAGTCGGCCGTCACATCACCCCGGACGTAGTGGAGCCGGTCGCGCGAGCGGGACGGTGCCTGTGCGGCGATCCGGCGGGCCTTGTCGAGGGCGACCTCGGAGAAGTCGACACCCACGACTTCCCAGCCGCGCGTCGCCAACCACAAGGAGTGGCGGCCTTCGCCGCAGCCGAGGTCGAGGGCCCTCCCGTGCGGTAGTGACGCCACGTGTTCGACGATCACCGGATTGGGCGGCGTGCCCCAGATCATGTCCGACGTCGCGTACTTCTCGTTCCATGCCTGCGCATCCATGCCCGCGACGCTAGCCCCGCGTCGTGAACGGGACCCCTACTTGCGGTGAGGGTCACGGAAGCACATCGTCGGGGTAGCGCTGTGACGAAATCGTGACCTGCGATATCGTGGACCGGATGCGATGTGCCGACACGCGGTGCGTCGAGGAGGAGGAGTTCGTCTGATGGGTGCACAGATCGCTGTCCCCGCCCCGCTGAGGAACAGCGCGTTGCTCGGTCTGGGTGTGCACCGCCCCGAGCGCATCGTCACCAACGACGAGATCTGCGAGCAGATCGACTCGAGCGACGAATGGATCCAGTCGCGCTCCGGTATCAAGGAGCGCCGCTTCGCCGAGCAGCATCCGAAGGAATCGGTCGTCGACATGGCGACGAGCTCCGCCGAGCAGGCCCTCACGGCTGCCGGCCTCACCGCTGCGCAGATCGACACGGTGATCGTCGCGACCTCCACCTACCCCTACCAGACCCCGCAGGCCGCGGCTCTCGTCGCCGACCGCATCGGCACCGGCGGTGCCGCGGCGCTCGACATCCAGGCCGGCTGCGCGGGCTTCTGCTACGCCCTCGGCGTCGCTTCCGATCTCGTGCGCGCCGGAACGGCCGAGCACGTGCTCGTCGTCGGTGTCGAGCGCATGAGCGACACCACCGAGCCCACCGATCGCTCCGTGCGCTTCATCTTCGGCGACGGTGCCGGTGCCGTGGTCGTCGGCCCGTCCGACGAGGTCGGTGTCGGCCCCACCGTCTGGGGCTCCGACGGCTCCCAGGCCAACGCGATCCGTCAGGAACCCGACTGGGTCGACTTCGCCACCAACCCGAACCAGAAGCGTCCCTGGATCATCATGGAGGGCACCGCGGTCTTCCGCTGGGCCGCCTTCGAGATGAGCAAGTACGCCCGGCAGATCGCCGACAAGGCCGGCGTGGCCCTCGAGGACCTCGACGCCTTCGTCCCGCACCAGGCCAACCTGCGCATCAACGACGTCATCGTCAAACAGCTCGAACTGCCCGAGACCGTCGCCGTCGCCGACGACATCATCGAGACCGGCAACACCTCCGCCGCGTCCATCCCGCTGGCGATGGAGAAGATGCTGCGCACCGGCCAGGTCGAGGTCGGATCCACCGCGCTGCTCCTCGCGTTCGGTGCCGGCCTGTCCTATGCGGGCCAGGTCGTGAAGATGCCCCCGCTCGCGAAGTAGGAAGCAGCGGTAGCAGTACGACTCGGTAGCAGTATCGACATATGGCGAGTATTCGCGCGTCGTCCGTTCCCCGTTGGGTCTGGATCCTGTGCTTCATCGTGGTCTCCGTGGCCGTCGTCCTCCTCGAACCGATGGGGGACGACGAGCCGGGCGGTACCGGCGGGGGCACGGTCGAGAACCCCTCCGAAGCCCTCGAGGCGCTGGCGGCACTGCCCGTCCGGCCCGCCGAATCGCAGAGTGGCTACGACCGCTCACTGTTCGGCTCGGCCTGGACCGACGAGGTGACCGTCGACCTGGGGCGCAACGGCTGCGACACTCGTAACGACATTCTCCGGCGCGACCTCGTCGACGTCTCCTTCGAGTCCGGGAAGAAGCAGTGCACCGTCACCGCCGGCACCCTCGAGGACCCGTACACGGGGAAGACGATCTCCTTCCGTCGCGGGATCGACACCTCGTCCGCCGTGCAGATCGACCACGTCGTCGCCCTGTCCGATGCGTGGAAGAAGGGCGCCCGCCATCTGGACGATCAGGAGAAGCGGAACCTCGCGAACGATCCGCGCAACCTGATCGCCGTCGACGGCCCCACCAACCAGGGCAAGGGCGACTCCGACGCGTCGGAGTGGCTGCCGCCGAACACCGCCTTCCACTGCGAGTACGTCGTGCGGCAGATCGAGGTGAAGACCGCCTACGAACTGTGGGTCACCCAGGCGGAACACGACGCGATGGCGCGGATCCTTGCCTCCTGTTGATCCCGCCTCCTGCTGATCACCCCTGACGCAGTGCCGCGACGATGTCGTCCTCCGACATCAGTACATGCGCGGCCGCGGGGCCGAGCGGTACGTAGCTGTCCCGGGAGGTGACCCGGGTGATTCTGCCCGGCCACTCATCGTCGACGAGCGCCGCGACGATCGCTTCGGCGACACCTCCGCTGCGACGTGTCTCGTCGGCGACCACCACCCGCGCGAAGCGACGGACGTGTTCGAGCAGCGCGGTCGTCGGCAGCGGCGACAACCATTGCAGGTCGAGGACGGTCGCCGCGACTCCCGCGCGACGGACGGCACGCAGACTCATCGGCACCCCGTTCCCGAAGGTCACCACCAGCACGTCGCGCCCGTTGCCGTAGGTGCACACCGATCCCGGTGGGAGCCCGGCGGTGTCGGGAACCTGCTGCCACAGTCCGTCGCCGTCGTCGTACAGGTCGCGCCCGTGGTACAGCGCGATCGGCTCCAGGTACACGCACACCCGGCCCTCCTGACGGGCCAGCTCGACGCACGTACGCAGCAGGGCGCCGGCCGTGGCGGGTGAGCTCGGCACGGCCAGCACCAGACCCGGGATGTCGCGGAGGACGGCGACGGAATCGTCGTTGTGGAAGTGCCCGCCGAAGCCGCGCTGGTAGGGCAGGCCCGCGATGCGCACGACCATCGGATTGCGGTACCGCCCGTCGGAGAAGAACGCCAGGCTCGCCGCTTCGCCGCGCAGTTGGTCCTCGGCGTTGTGCAGATAGGCCAGGTACTGGATCTCCGGGATCGGCAACATGCCCGCGACGGCGAAGCCCAGTGCGGTGCCGAGGATCGTCTGCTCGTCGAGCAGGGTGTCGAACACGCGCAGGCGTCCGAAGCGCTCCTGCAGTCCTCGGGTGACGCCGTAGACCCCGCCCTTGGCGCCGACGTCCTCCCCGAACACGCAGGCGTGGGGGTCCTCCTCGAGGAGCTGCCCGAGCGTGCGGGTCACGGCCCGGGCGAGGGTGAGCGGTTCACCGGTGGGATGCGGGTCGTCGTCGACGCGCACGAGCCCGGATTCCAGCGGGCGCATCACCTCGGCGGCCGATGCCAAGCGCGGCGGCCTGCGCAACGAGGCCGCGACTGAGTCGACCTCGACCCGCATCCGCTCGTACCGGTCGAGAACCCCCGCAGCATCGAGCACTCCACGCGCGACGAGTTCGCGAGCCGTGCCCACCACAGGGTCCCGTTCGTGATCGGCGGCGAGATCCGACGGATCGCGGTAGGCCGACTCGACGTCGGAACCGGCATGACCGAGGAAACGCACCGCCCGCACGTGCAGCAGGAGCGGAGCCCGGGTCGTACGCACCGTCTCCACGGCATCGGTTGCGGCAGTGAGCATCCCCACCGGATCTGCTCCGTCCGCCGATCGGTACTCGATCCCCGGATACGACGACAGCGACCGCTCGAGCCAACCGGGCGGGGTGGGCACGCTGATGCCGAGTCCGTTGTCCTCGCACACCAGCAGCAACGGCAACGGCAACCCGCGATGACGGCAGTAGGCGGCCGCGTTCAGAGCGCCGGCGGCCGTCGAATGGTTCGCCGAGGCGTCGCCGAAACTGCACACCACCACCGAATCCCACGGCCAGGCCGCGTCGAGCCCGAGACGCCGCATCCGCGGCAATGCGAGGGCCAGGCCCACGGCGCGCGGCAGGTGCGAGGCGATCGTCGACGTCTGCGGCAGGATGTTCAGCGCGGCGTTGCCGAACACCTTGTGTCGACCGGCCGAGATCGGATCGAGCGTGGACGCCGCGCATCCGGCGAGCACGTCGCGGATCGGGGTGCTGCCCTCGGCGAGCGACGCGCGAGCCGCGTAGAAACCGCCCGAACGGTAGTGCAGCAGAGCGGGATCCGTCACCCGGGTGCACAATCCCAGTGCGGCGTTCGATTCGTGGCCCGCCGACGCGATGGTGTAGAAACCCTCGCCACGTCCTTGCAGGGTGCGGGCCGCGGCATCGAGGTGCCGCGACTGCACCTGGGCGTCGAAGTACCGCACCAGGAGGTCGTCGCCGACCCGCCGGTCGGCCGGCCGTGACGGCGGTGCGTGCCCGGGCAGAGCGCGCACCGCGGTGACGAAACGGTCGTCGAGTTCGTCGGCGGCGGTCACCCCTTCTTTCTACGCCCCGATCACCTCGGAAGGAGGTGGATCGGACCCCCGTCGTTCGGGAACGGCAACGACGTGAAGTTCATCGGCGCGACGTCGTCGGCCGGCGCGTGCCGGCGGAAACGCAGCAGCAGATCGTGCAGCACCGTCTCGGTGTCCTTCGCCGCGCGTCGCACGCCACCCGGCACCGGGGTCACCAGCCGCCGGCACTCCTTGATCGCGAGCCTTCGGCGCCGCCCATGAAGATCTCCGTCGCGAGCCCGAGGGTCGGACGCCGGGCCGTGCTCGTGGTCGCGATGCGTATATGCCGCAACGGGATCGCGCATGTATCTCGGCGCGTATCCGACGTAGGGGAGGCCACTGTCGCCCGCGGCGGGAGCGAGGCCGGGAGGTGGGGAGCAAGCATCTTCGTCACGGGCGCATCTCCGGGTGGTCGGATCCGACGCCGGCTGTAGTCGGATTCCGATGTAGCGTGCATCACATCTCGGTTGCATCGATTCGTCCCACGGAACGGACACTGGTCGGGCGTGCGGGTGCGTGCCATGCTGACGCCATGGACGTCGAACGCCCCAAGCTCGAAGGCACCGTCGCGGTCGGGGAGGGCCGGCGGCTCGGTTTCGCCGAGTTCGGTTCGGCGCAAGGCCGGACGGTGTTCTGGCTGCACGGCACACCCGGCGCGCGCCGGCAGGTGCCCATCGAGGCCCGCGCCTTCGCCGAACGGAACCACCTCCGCCTCATCGGGATCGATCGCCCGGGGATCGGCTCGTCGACGCCGCACATCTACGAGAACGTCCTGGCGTTCAGCGACGACCTGCGCATCGTCGCCGACACTCTCGGTGTCGACCGCATGGCCCTCGTCGGCCTGTCCGGCGGCGGGCCGTACACCCTCGCCGCGGCCTACGCGTTGCGCGAACGAGTCGTCGCGGCCGCGGTCCTCGGCGGTGTGGCACCGGTCGTCGGTCCCGAGGCGATCGGCAGCAACCTGATGAAGCTGGGCACCTTCGTCGCGCCGGCGCTGCAGACCGCGAGCGTCCCGATCGGCGTGGCGGTGAGCGCGGCGATCCGCGTGGTGCGCCCGTTCGCGTCACCGATCATCGACCTGTACGGGCGGCTGTCACCCGAGGCCGACCGTCGGCTGCTCGCCCGCCCCGAGTTCAAGGCGATGTTCCTCGACGACCTGCTCAACGGCAGCCGACGTCAGATCTCCGCGCCGTTCTCCGACATCGTCGTGTTCACCCGCGACTGGGGTTTCCGCGTCTCCGACGTGAAGGTGCCCGTGCGGTGGTGGCACGGCGACACCGACCACATCATCCCGATCGAGCACGGTCTGCACGTGGTGGATCTGCTGCCCGACGCACAGTTCCACCACCTGCCCGGAGAAAGCCATCTCGGTGGTCTCGGTGCGTCGGAGGAGATCCTCACTACTGTTCTGGAGTTGTGGGGCGACTGACGCTGCGAGGTCGGCGGCCGTCGGGGGCGACCACGAGTACGGGCACCGCACAATGGCCGCTCAGGTGTTCGGCGACGCTGCCCAGGATCCTGGTGGACATGCCACGACCGCGCCGCCCGACGACGAGGACGTCGGCTCGGCGCTCCTCGGCGAACCAGCGAAGGGATTCGCCCGCCGGGCCGGCCAGAACCGCCATGCCCGCCGGGACGTCCTCCGCGGCGTCGGCAGCGCCCGCGAGTCGCTGTCTCGCCACATGGAGAGCTTCCGACTCGTCCGTGCCGCCGTCGTCGTACGACACCACCGCGACGAGTTCGAGCACGCCCCCGCCGGGGCCGAACAGTCGACGCGCGACGCGCAGTGCATGGTCGGACTCCACCGAGCCGTCGATGCCGACCATGACGCGGAGATTGCCGGTTTCCGGCGGTTCGGTTCCCCACATCGCGATCGGCGCGGAGGCCACCGACCGGGGTCGACGCTCGACGCGCTCGTAGGCGACCGGAACGAACAAGGGTCCGAGGATCACGGCGATCAGCGTCCACCGCGGGTCGTGGCCCCGCCGCGCCATCCACACCCCGGTTGCCAGCCCGATCAGCACCCACGCGGTGATGAAGACGGCGAAGATCGTCCAGTTCACATTGCCCTCCTGGCAGACGGTGACGAGGCGCGGTCGGCGAGACGCGCAGCGATGACGGTGATCAGCAGTGACCGAACCCGAGGTGTTGCCGGTACCCCGGTCCGGATCGTCACGATCTCCGGTCCTGAAAGACGTCGGGGATACCGTCACCGTCCTCGTCGATCTGCTCGCGCGCGGCGATACGGCGGTACGCACGGTTGCGGGTGGTGAGGACGATCGACGCGAGGACCGCGCTGAGCAGGGATCCGCACAGCACTGCGACCTTCACGTGATCGGCGGCGACTGTGCCGGCTCCGTAGGCCAGGTCGCCGATCAGCAGCGAGACCGTGAATCCGATGCCGCCGAGCAGCGCGACACCGAGTACGTCCGTCCAGCTCAGATCCTCGTCCAGACGGGCGCCGGTGAACCGCGCGACCAGATACGCGACGCCGAAGATCCCGATCACCTTGCCGGCGACCAGCCCGGCGATCACCCCTGCCGAAATGGGGTCGGTGAGAGCGTTCGCCAACCCGTCGAAGCCACCGACGGTGACGCCCGCGGCGAAGAAGGCGAAGATCGGCACGGCGAGTCCGGCCGAGATCGGCCTGATGCGGTGCTCGATGTGTTCGGCGACGGGAATCCTCTTGCCGGCGACCGTCCGGGAGATCGGCACGAGGAAGCCGAGCAGCACACCGGCGATCGTCGCGTGCACACCCGACTCGTGAACGAGCCACCAGGTGACCGCGGCGAGAGGAAGCAGCAACCACCAGGCGTGCACACCGCGCTGCAGTGCGAATCCGAATGCCATCAGCGGCAGCAACGCGCCGGCGAGGTAGAGCAGGTTCAGATCGTCGGTGTAGAAGACGGCGATCACCGTGACCGCGAGCAGGTCGTCGACCACCGCGAGGGTGAGCAGGAAGGTGCGCAAGCCGGCAGGAAGATGGGTACCGATGACGGCGAGGATCGCCACGGCGAAAGCGATGTCGGTGGCAGTCGGTACCGCCCACCCGTTCAACGCCTCGGCACCGCCGCGCATGTTGACCACCGCGAAGATCAGTGCGGGCACGATCATTCCGCCGAGGGCGGCGGTGACGGGCATTGCGGCGCGGCGCAGGTCACGCAGGTCGCCTTCGATGAATTCGCGTTTGAGTTCGACTCCCACCACGAAGAAGAACACCGCCAGCAGCCCGTCGGCCGCCCACGTGCCCAACGACAGGTCCATGTGCAGCGCGGCGGGACCGATCGTGGTGTCGCGCAGTGCGTGATACGAGTCCGACCACGCGGTGTTGGCCCAGATCAACGCGGCGAGCGCGGCGATCAGGAGCAGGATCCCGCCGACGGTCTCCTTGCGGAGGATGTCGGCCACGCGGCGCGATTCCTCCCAGGAACCTCGGGACAGCAGGGGGAGACCGGAGAAGGGGGTGGGCATCACGGATTCCTCGGGGGCAGAGAGATGCGACCGACGAGGCCGGTGCACACCACGGGACACGACTCGCCGACCAGACTTCCCGGCACACCGCTGCCCACCGTACCGTACGGTGCTCTCGGTGTCGTCCGACGACGCCGCATGTCCGGACCGATGCAACTCGAAGGTGCCTGCGGAAGGAACGCCGAATGGTCGATCCCGTCGAGCCGCAACGGTACTCGCCTGCACAGGCGATACATCTGCAGCCGACCGCGTGGGCAGCCGTCGCGGTCGGCGGGCTCATCGGCACCGCAGCCCGTCACGGGCTCGGCACGGCATTCCCGGCCGGGAACGGCGCGTGGCCGATGACGACCTTCGCGATCAACGTCGTCGGCGCCCTGCTGCTGGGGATCCTGCTCGAGTCGCTGGTGCGGATGGGTCCGGATACATCCTGGCGTCGTGTCGTCCGGCTCGGCGCAGGCACCGGCGCACTGGGCTCGTTCACCACCTACAGCGCGCTCGCGGTCGACACCGACCTGCTGCTCCGCGACGGTGAGTTCGTCGCCGCAGCGACCTATGCGCTGGGCACGGTGTCGGCCGGCCTCGTCGCGACCGGCATCGGTGTCGCGCTGGGAGCGTGGTTCGGGAACCGTCGGGGTGCACCGCGGTGATCGCGGTGTGGGTGGCGCTGGCCGGCAGCGTCGGTGCCGTGACGCGGTTCGTCGTCGACAGCGCGTTGCGCGCCCGGTTCACCGCCTCGCTGCCGTGGCCGACCGTCCTGATCAACATCACCGGGTCGTTGCTGCTGGGCATCCTGGCCGGCGCCGCGCTGTTCCACGACGCCCCGACCACGATGCTCACGATCGCCGGGACCGGTTTCTGCGCCGGCTACACGACCTTCAGTACGACGAGCGTCGACTCGGTACGCCTGATCGTGCAAGGCCGGTACGCGGGCGCTGCGGCGATCGCGTTCGGCACTCTCGCGACCACGATCGCCGCGGCCGCTGCCGGGCTCGGTCTCGCCGCCGTGTGGTGATCAACGCGAGCGGTCGATCAGCTCGAGCACCGAGCGCAGCTCGTCGGCGTCGACCTGGCCGGGCGCCGATGCGGTGCCGACCATCCCGAACGTCGCGGCCGATCCGAAGACCTGACCGGCGATCCGCGACACCACACCGAGACCGCCCATCGACATGGTGATCAACGGGCGGTCGGCGTGGTCCTCGTGCATCGTGCGGGTCGCGTCGAGCAGGGTCAGCACGTCGCCGGCCGAGCGGGGCATGACGGCGATCTTGCAGATGTCGGCGCCGAGATCCTGCATCTGCCGCAGCCGCGCGACGATCTCGTCCTTCGGTGGAGTGGCGTCGAAATCGTGGTTCGACGCCACCACCGCGACACCGCGGGCGTGGGCCGCCGCGACGATCCGCTCGACGGCGGCGCGGTCGCGCCGGTACTCCACATCGACGAGATCCACGCTGCCGCTCTCGGCGAGTGCGACCGTCAGATCGGCGTACGCCTCGTCGCCGATCGCGATCTCCCCGCCCTCGTTCGATGTGCGGCACGTCGCGAGCAGGGGAGTGCCCGGCAACTGCTCGGCCAGGGCTCCGGCCTGCGCGATCACCGAGGCGACGTCGTCGACGGTGTGGAAGAAGTCCACGCGCCATTCGACGACGTCGGCCCGGCCGGCGACGGCCGCGATCTGCTCGCGCAACGTCCCGGGGGTCCGGCCGGTGACGGGGACGACGATCGTGGGTGCGCCGTCACCGATCACCACGTCCTTGACGCGAACCGGTGTGATCGTTCGTCCCACGTGCCGTCTCCGTTCCCTCGTCCGCTGGCCGGACCTATTCGATCACGTGCGCTTCGAGCCGCTCTCCGCAGCGTCCTCGGACTCCTCGACGACCACGACGGTGTGGTCCTTCGACGATTTCGCGGGGTCGGCGACCGCCTCGCCGCGCGCCACCATGAGCGCTTCGTCGGAGAGCGGGATCTCCTTGATGAAGCACGCGAGGACGAACGCGATGAGCAGGAACGGGATGAGGTACCAGAACACCGGCGCCAGCGAGTCGGCGTAGGCGTCGATGACACCTTCACGGACGGGATCGGGCAGCAGTCTCATCGCTGCCGGATCGACGGTCGCGGTGGCCTGCCCGGCCTGCTCGGGTGTCGCACCGGCAGCGGTGAAGACCTCGACGAGCTGCTCCGAGAGACGGTTGGTGAAGATCGTGCCGAAGATCGCCACCCCGAGCGCCGCACCGACCTCGCGGAAGTAGTTGTTCGAGCTCGTCGCGGTGCCGATCTCGTCGGCGGGCACGGCGTTCTGCACGATCAGGATCACGACCTGCATGATCAGGCCGAGACCCAGACCGAAGACGAACAGCATCGAGCAGATCACCCACAGTGGGGTGTCGCCCTCGAGGGTGGTCAGCCACAGCATGCCTGCGGCGGTGATCAGCGACCCCGCGATCGGATAGATCTTGTACCGCTGGGTCTTGGTGATGGCCAGACCCGACCCGATCGAGGTGATCATCAGACCGGCCATCATCGGGAGCAGCAGCAGACCCGAGACCGCGGCCGACGTGCCCGACGACATCTGCAGGAAGGTCGGCATGAACGCGATCGCGGCGAACATGCCGAGGCCGAGCACGAAACCGATGGCGGTGGCGTTGACGAAGATCGGGTTGCGGAACAGCGACAGCGGGATGATCGGATCCTGTGCCCGCGACTCGACCAGCACGAACAGGGACACGAACACCACGAGACCGGCGCCGAACGACCAGGTCAGCGGATCGGCCCAGCCGCGGTCGGTGTCGCCACCGAAGTCGGTGAAGAAGATCAGGCAGGTCGTGGCGAGCGAGAGCGTGACGACACCGAGGATGTCGATCCTCTTGGCCGGACGCTTCGTCGGCAGGCGCAGCGCGAACCAGGTGATGACGAACGCGATGATGCCGACCGGCACGTTGATGTAGAAGCACCACTCCCACGTCAGGTGGTCGACGAAGAAGCCACCGAGCAAGGGGCCACCGACGGCCGACAGTCCGAAGATCGCACCGAGCGGGCCCATGTACTTACCGCGCTCGCTGGCGGGCACGATGTCGGCGATGATCGCCTGCGACAGGATCATCAGACCGCCACCGCCGAAGCCCTGGATCGCGCGGAAGATCACGAAGGTCCAGAAGTCGTCGGTCGTCGAGCACGCCGCGGACGCGAGGGTGAACACGCCGATCGCGATGAGGAACAGGTGCCGGCGCCCGAAGATGTCGCCGAACTTGCCGTAGATCGGCATCACGATGGTCACCGCGAGCAGGTAGGCGGTGGTGATCCACGCCTGGTGCTCGACGCCGCCGAGCTGCCCGACGATCGTGGGCATGGCGGTGGAGACGATCGTCTGGTCCAGGCTGGCGAGCATCATGCCCGCGATGAGCGCGGAGAAGATGATCCAGATCCGTCGCTGGGTGAGAACCAGTGGTTCCGAGGTGGTGGTCACGGTGTTCCTGTCGGAATAGGAATATCGAGCTGTTATGTGAAGGTGGCCTGCATACGAGTGAGGCGATCGGGAATTGTTGCACTCGGTAACTTCTGCTGCAAGGCAATTTCCTCCCGGTCACTCGAACCAGGACCGCGCGGGCGGCTTCACCCACATGATCTTCTCGTCCTCGTCGGTGCGGACCGCTGCCGGATGATCGGGGTGCTTCTGCGCCCACACCGTCTTCTCGTCCATCAATCTCGCGGCGAGCTCCCAGGTCTCCATCGTGCGCGGCGGATGCGCGTCCGCAGCCCGGGCCAGCTTGCGCCTCGTCTCGTCGGTCATGGCGAGCAGTTCGGCTCCCGAGATGCCGCGATTCCATGCATACCGGGCCAGGGTCACGGCCTTGTCGCGACGGTTCTTCTCGGCGCGATCGGTGTGGGCGAAGTCGGCGTCGCTCATGCTCCGAAGGTACGCGTCGCCCCTGACCGAGGGTGTCGTCGACGATGTGCCGAGTTTTCGGCAACGACGACGGTGTCGTGTGCCTACCCTCGATGAGGGGGTTGAGGAGGCGTGATGACGTCCGACGAGATCCCGGAGGGCACACCGGATACGGTCGTGGCGCGTGCCGCCGAACCGCCGAGGGTGCCCGTCGCCGACCCCACCCTCGGCATCGACGTCCCCCGCTCCTTCCGCGGCACACCCCCGCACCGTCTGGTGGCTCTCGGCGACTCCCTGCTGCAGGGCTTCCAGAGCGGCGCGATCTACAACACCGACGTCTCCGTCCCGGCGATCGTCGCCTACGAGCTCGGCACCGGCCTGCGGTATCCGCGCTTCGGCGGGCCGGGCGGGCTGCCGCTGAACGCCGAAGTGCTGTTGCGCCGGATCGAGGAGCGGCACGGGACGACGCTCGACCCGTGGGAACTGCCGGCGGCACTGTTCACGGCGCGCGGCTTCATGGACGAGGTCGAGGACTACTGGGAACGCGGGCCCGGCGCGAGACCACCCCTCGTCGGATATCTCCACAATCTGTCGTGCTTCGGCTGGGATCTGCGCGACGCGCTGCAGAAGACCGCCCGCGACTGCGCGGACCGCATCGGCACACCCCGCGACGACCTCGTGCGGCAACTCGTCGAGAACAACGGGGAACGGGCGGCGCTGTACGTCTATCCGAACGCCGACGAACGGCGCCGCGGAATGACCCTGTTCGACGTCGCCCGCGAACTCGGCACCGACCACGGCGACGACACCGGCGAGGGCATCGAGACCCTCGTCGTCTTCCTCGGTTCCAACAACGCACTGCGGACCATCACCGAACTGCGGATCGTCTGGAGCGGCGACGACTTCCGCGACCTCGACGCGAAACAGGCCTACACGATCTGGCAGCCCGAACATTTCGACAGCGAGTTCGCCGAGGTCGTCGCGAAGCTCCGCGACATCGACGCGCGGCACGTGGTGCTGTGCACCGTCCCACACGTCACCATCGCACCCATCGCCCGGGGAATCGGGACGAAGAACGGCTCACCGTACTTCCCCTACTACACCCGGCCCTGGGTGGACGAGCGCCGCTTCGATGCCGCCCGCGACGAACACATCACCGGTGCGCAGGCCCGGATGGTCGATGCTGCGATCGACCTGTTCGACGAGACGATCACCCGGGCCGTCGCCGATGCGCGTCGCGCCGGACTGGACTGGTATCTGCTCGACACCGCCGGCATCCTCGACCGTCTGGCCGCCCGCCGCTACGTCGACGACCTCGAAGCGCGGCCGGCGTGGTGGCAGCCGTATCCCCTGCCGCCGGCGCTCGCCGCACTCGACCCGGTGCCCGACACCCGTTTCCTGTCCGCCGACGGTCACGGTGGTCGTGACAGTGGGGGATTGTTCTCCCTCGACGGCGTGCACCCGACGACCGTCGCCTACGGGATCCTCGCCCAGGAGGTCGTCGACGTGATGGTGCGTGCCGGCGTCGAATTCCGGACGCCGAACGGAACGGTGCGGACCGGTTCCGTCGCCGTGGATTTCGAGCGTCTGATCCGGCACGACACCCTGGTGTGCACGCCACCGCAGAACATCGATTCGACGCTCTCGATCCTGGGCTGGGTCGACGAGGTGCTCGACGTGTTCCGGGTGCAGTTGCGTTTCGGTCTGTGAGAGATCAGGTCAGGTTGACGACGTGTTCGTGCGATGCGACGGCGTCCTGCATCTTCTTACGCGAGAGCGTTCGTGGACCGCACGCGCAGCCCGAGGGGATTTCGTCGTCCTCGAACTGTGTTGCCTCGAGGGTGTCCACGAATTCCGAATTGAGTGATGTGCCGTTGTGCGGTGTGGCTTCCCGGTCGCGGTTGCCGCGTCCACCCGGGCCACTGCGGGAGACCACCACCTGCCCCTCGGAAGTCTTGTACACCGCGGCGAGGGTGTGCCCCTTGGGGCAGCGCACCTTGACGACGGCCTTCTCGGTGCGCTGAGGCCCGAGTTCTTTCACCGCCGCCAGTGCGAGCTTGCGACGTTCGGTCGGGGGTGTCGTGGCGATATCCATTTTCCTATTCCACCTCACAGTGCCGGGGTTCACAGGACTTCGGGAGAACCGATTCCGGGTTTGTTTTCAGATGATCTCGTCGGTGAGCCGATGCGGTGTGCCGAATCTGTGTGCGGTGATCGAGACGGCCTGCTCGGCCAGGAACGGCAGCATTTCGATTCGCCCGGCTGCGGTCACCGGATGGTCGAACACTGCGATGTCGCATCGGGTGTTCCACGCGACGGGCGGCGCTGTGCCGATCAGGCGGACACGTGCCGGTGCCACGTCGACCATCCGTTCCTCCCATTCCGCATCGCTCTCCACACGCACGCTGCCTTCGAAACCTGCTGTATTCGAACACCTTACGAGATCGACGGCGAAAGCCGAAGAGATGTCCACCGGTGCGCCCGTCCGGGCGGCCGCGCCGAGCACGCGCACGAGTTCGGCCGGCCGCCCACTCTCCCCGAGGCGTACGTGTGTGCGAACGGGCCGGTACCGGAACAAGTTCCGCTCCGCCGACAGGCCGGTGACGTCGTGTGGCACAGCGAATTCCGATGCCCACACCCGCTCGTCGTTCTCGAACACCCGGCGCAGCGCATCCTCGGCCGGCGCACTGCCCTCCCAGGACCCGAAACCGAAGAGATAATTCGGGCCGCCCGCTTTGAAACCTGCTCCCACCGACGACTTCTTCCATCCCCCGAACGGCTGCCGTCGCACGATGGCCCCGGTGATACCGCGATTCACGTACAGATTTCCGGCCTCGACGCGATCGAGCCAACGGGCGATCTCGTCGGAGTCGAGCGAATGCAGACCTGCTGTGAGTCCGTAGTCCACCTCGTTCTGGATCGCGATCGCCTCGTCCAGATCGGCCGCGGTCATCACCCCCAGCACCGGACCGAAGAATTCGACGAGATGTGTGCGCGACCCGCGTCGCACGCCGGTGCGCACGCCGGGGCTCCACAGTCGCCCCTCCGCATCGAGGCGTCGCGGTTCGACGAGCCACGACTCGCCGTCCTCGAGTTCGGTGAGCGCGGTGAGAAGTTTGTCCCGGGCCGGTTCGATCAACGGCCCCATGCGGGTTCGCGGGTCGTGTGCGGGACCGACCGGCAGCGAACGCACCGCGTCGACGAGCTGATCGCGGAATCGACGCGACGTCGCCACGGATCCGACGAGGATCACGAGCGACGCCGCCGAGCACTTCTGCCCGGCATGCCCGAAGGCCGACTGCACGACGTCGCGCACCGCCGGATCCGGATCGGCGCTCGGCGTCACGACGATCGCGTTCTTGCCGCTGGTCTCGGCGAGCAGCCGCATACCGGGACGCAGCGAGCGGAACAGCTCCGCGGTCTCGTAGGCGCCGGTGAGCACCACCCGGTCGACGCGGGGGTCGGCAACGAGCGTCGAGCCCAGCGACCGTTCGTCGGCGTGGACGAGATGCAACACATCGCGCGGTACACCCGCATCCCACATCGCCTCGGCGAGCACCGACCCGCACCGCGCCGTGAGTGTCGCGGGTTTGAGGATCACGGCCGAACCGGAGGCCAGCGCCCCGAGCGTCGACCCCGCCGGGATCGCGACCGGGAAGTTCCAGGGCGGCGTCACCACCGTGAGGATCGACGGCACGAACCGCGCACCGTCGATGCTGTCGAGTTCGCGGGCCCGCCCTGCGTAGAACCGCGCGAAGTCGATTGCTTCCGAGACCTCCGGATCGGACTGGTCGAGAGTCTTGCCGCCCTCGGCCGCCATCACCTCGAGCAGATCGGCGCGGCGCGTTTCGAGTACGTCGGCGACCTGCTCGAGAATTTCCGCGCGCTCGGCGCCGCTGCGGGCACCCCACGAGCGCCCGGCGGCGGCCGCGTCGGCCAGCACACGCTCGAGCTCGTCCTCGGAGGAGAGCATGTGCGCCCGTACCGTGTCGATGCCGAGTTTCGACGACGGTACCCGTTCGAGGATGTGACGACCCCACTCGCGGTTCTGCGGCAGGGAGGGATCGGTATCCGGCGTATTCGCGAACACCGCCGGCGGCGCTGTCGGTGGTGGTGGTTCCTGCCGGTTCTGCGTGCGATGGGGGGAGGGGACCGTCTCGTCGAGCGCCGCCACCGACGCGCGGAATCTCTGTTCCTCCCGTCCGAACAGCGCGGGGTCGTCGGCGAGATCGAACACGGCGGACATGAAATTGTCCTGCCCGGACCCCTCGTCGAGCCTGCGCACCAGATAGGAGATGGCGACGTCGAACTCGTCGGGGCGCACGACGGGTGTGTAGAGCAGCAGGCTGCCGACCTGTCGGCGGATCACCTCGGCCTGACTCTGCGCCATGCCGAGGAGCATCTCGACGTCGATCCCGTGCCGCACTCCCCGGCGACCCGCGAGCACCCACGCGTAGGCGATGTCGAAGAGATTGTGACCGGCGACGCCGACCCGCAGGTTCTCGATCCGCTCGGGGGTGAACGCGTAGTGCAGCAGGCGCTTGTAGTTCGTGTCGGTCTCCTGCTTGGTGTGCCATGTGGCGAGCGGCCAGCCGTGCAGCGCCGCGTCGACCCGCTCCATCGGCAGGTTGGCGCCCTTGACCACCCGCACCTTGATCGCCGCGCCCCCACGTGCGCGTCGCGCCGCCGCCCACTCCTGCAGCCGCATCATCGTGCGCAGCGCGTCGGGGAGATAGGCCTGCAGCACGATTCCGGCCTCGAGATGCAGGAACTCGGGCCGGTCCAGCAGGCTCGTGAACGCCGCGACCGTCACCTCCAGATCGTGGTACTCCTCCATGTCGAGGTTGACGAACTTCGGTGTCGGCGAGTTCGCGGCGAGCCGATAGAGGGGGGTGAGCCGGTCGACGATGTCCGCGACGGTCTCGTCGAACGCCCACGGCGAGTGCGGCGCGACCGCCGCCGAGACCTTGAGCGAGACGTAGTCGACGTCCTCGCGTGCCAGCAGGGCGAGGGTGCCGTCGAAACGGCGCCGGGCTTCGGCGTCGCCGAGCACGGCCTCGCCCAGCAGGTTGAGGTTGAGCCGGATGCCGGGACGACGCAGTCGTGCGATCGCCCGGCCGAGCGCGGCCTCATCGGTGTCGACGACGAGGTGGCCCACCATCGCGCGGAGAGCGCGGCGCGCGGTGGGAACGACGAGGTGCGGGAAACGGGGGCCGATCGTTCCGCCCGCCCTCACGGCTGCCCGCAGGTGAACGGGCAGGAAATCCGGTATGTTCCGGGACAATTCGGCCAGGGCATGCGCTGCCACCGCGGGGTCCTCGGGGCGGATCACCTCGTCGACGAAGCGGACGGTGAACTCGGGTCCGTGCGGGTCTTTCAGGACGTCGGCCAGGTGGCGGGCCGCACGGTCGGGGGCGACATGCGCCGATTCCTCCGCCCACCGGCGGGCCAGGGCGACGGCATCCTCGACGATCCGCACGATGCGCCTCCGATCGACGGCGTTGACGAACCTGACGCCAATCTACCCATCGGAGGCGGTTCGCGTTTGCGGTCCGCGGTCTCGGGAATACAGCGCGAAGGGGACAGTCCCGACCATCGAGGAGACGAGAGTGAACCGTCAGGCCCCGGCGTCGCACGGCGCGTCGGCATCCGCCGACCGCGTCGCGCAGAACGGCGTGTTCGAGAAGTTCGCCCGTGCCGGCTACGTCGGCAGTGGCATAGTGCACCTGCTCATCGGTTACCTTGCGATCCGGGTCGCGTTCGGCCGCGGTGAGCAGGAGGCCTCGCAGTCCGGTGCGATGGCAGAGCTGGGCGCGCAGCCCGGCGGGAAGATCGCGTTGTGGATCGCCGTCGTCGTGTTCGTGATGATGGGTCTGTGGCGCTTCGCGGAAGCGGCCTTCGGCAAGGCGTCGGAACCGGAACGGCCCGACGCCGACACGAAGGACAAGGTGTTCGATCGGTTCAAGGCGTTCTGTGTCGGCGTGGTCTACCTCGCGTTCGCCTACACCGCGTTCGGGTTCGCCCGCGGCAGCGGCAAGTCCAGCGGTGAACAGAACGCGGGACTCACGGCGAAGCTGTTGCAGTCCGGCGCGGGCAAGTTCGTCCTCGTCGTCGCGGGACTCGTGATCCTCGGTGTGGGTGCCTATCACGTCTACAAGGGGGTGTCGAAGAACTTCGTCGACGACCTGAAGGGTCGTCCCAGTACGTTCGTCGAGCGCCTCGGGGTCGTCGGATACGTCGCGAAGGGACTCGCGATCGGTCTCGTCGGTGTGCTGGTGATCGTCGCGGTCTTCCAGGCCGACCCGCAGAAGGCAGCGGGACTCGACGGGGCGCTGAAGACGTTGGGTTCGCAGCCTTTCGGTGCGGTGCTGCTCGTCCTCATGGGTCTGGGTATCGCGGTCTACGGCCTGTACAGCTTCGTCATGGCGCGCGACGCGAAGATGTGACGCTCAGTCGTCCCCGTCGTCGAACCGGAAGTATTCGGTGGCGACGTAGTGGAGGGTCGGTGGGCCCGGCAGGTCGAACTCGATCGCGCCCACCGGCCGCAACTCCCCGTCGTCGTCCTCGCAACTCGCGGTCGCCACATTGCGTCCGGCGGAGATTCCCGTGAACTCGAGGGTCTGGTAGTTCGCGCCGTAGATCTCCGCGGTTCCGGACTCGCCGGTGCCGAGCGCTGCGACGCAGAGGAAGGGATGGTCCTCGTCCGGTGGGGACGTATAGATCAGTTTCAGCACCACGGTGTCTCCGCGGGTGCTGACCGTCCACATTCCTCGGGTGTCGGTGTCCGCTGCGCCCGCGCCGGGTGCGAAACCGGCGAGCAGTGCCAGTGGTGCGAGCAGCGCGACCGTTGCGCGCAGGGTTCTGCGATGGTGCATGGGATCTCCTCGGGACCGGTGAGCCCCCGACGCATTCATCGTCTCCACAGGCATCGGCAGGAGCGGATGAATCGGATGGTTGTGAAGAAGACGTGACGGCGCCGAGATCGTCGTACCCGGCCCGTGACCCCCGCGGTCACGAAGTGCTGTTGCCGCACCCGAACTAATTGACAATGCAACTAATCGGAGCGATCCTGGTGGTTGAGAATGCAACTACGCCGGGAAAGGGTGGATCGATGACCACCGACGAGCGCCAACGCTCCGACGAGTTCGAGCGCCGGCGTGCAGTCGTTCGCGACGCACACCTGAAGCCGGCCGAATCACGTCCGCGGTCCTCGGCGCGGGGACTGCACCACACCGCATTGATCAGCAGTGACGTCGAGCGGACCGTGCGCTTCTACCAGGACCTTCTCGAGTTCCCGCTGACGGAGTTGATCGAGAACCGCGACTACCCGGGGTCGTCGCACTTCTTCTTCGACATCGGTAACGGCAACCTGCTGGCCTTCTTCGACTTCCCCGGTCTCGACCTCGGTCCGTATCGAGAGGTCTTCGGCGGACTGCACCACATCGCGATCAGCGTCGCCCTCCCCACCTGGGAACGCCTGCGCACCAAGCTGATCGAGGCGGGAGTCGACCTCGCCGAACACAGCGAGGTCTCCCTGTACTTCCGCGACCCCGACGGCGCGCGGCTGGAACTCATCGCCGACCCGCTCGGCGAGATGTACGGCTCGAAGGTCCTGTAGCGATCGAGGGGGAGGCTGTGTGCGTGTTCGTCCGAACGACGCGCACGCAACCTCCCTCTCGCCTATCGTCGTCGCGCAGGAAGTGGCGCTTTCGACACAGGGAGTCCGCATGACCGTGCACGTGAACGTCGACAACTTCGTCCGGGCCGAGACCGATCGGATGTTCACCGATCTGCAACGCGATGCCGGGGGCGTGAATCTGCTGCTGCACAACCGCGAACCGGCGGCGATCGACCGGCAGACCGTGATCCGCCTCAACCGCGACACCCTGTACAGTTTCGCAGTCGTCGACGTCTCGGAGGGCGCGACGCTCACCCTGCCCGAACACGGCGACCGCTACGTCTCTGCGATGGTCCTCGATCGGGATCATTTCGTCCGCGCCATCCACCACGAGGCCGGCAGTCACCGTCTCGACGCCGAGTCGCCCCATGTGGTCGTCGCGGTTCGCACCCTGGCGGATCCGGCCGACCCCGACGACCTGAAAGCGGCGGCCGCGATCCAGAACGGAATACGCATCGACGCGGCGTCGGCGCGGCCGTTCACCGCACCCGAGTACGACACGGCGAGTCTCGATGCGACCCGCACGGCGCTGCTCCGACTCGCTTCCGGGCTCACCGGTTTCGATTCGACGTTCGGTCGTCCCGACGAGGTCGATCCGGTGAGGCACCTCATCGGCACCGCGGCCGGGTGGGGCGGCCTGCCGAGCAGCGAAGCCTCCTACATCGGCGTCGCACCCCAGCTCCCGCCGGGGAACTACGAGCTGACGCTCGACGACGTTCCCGTCGACGGGTTCTGGTCGGTGTCCGTCTACGACGCGGAAGGTTTCTTCGCACCCAACCCACGCGAGGCGTACAGCGTCAACAACATCACGGGAAAGCCGAACGAGGACGGTTCGGTCACCGTGCGCTTCGGCGATTTCCCCGAAGGCACGCCGAACGCGATTCCGACTCCGGAGGGCTGGAACTTCCTCGTCCGTCTCTACCGGCCCAGGGCGGCGATCATCGACGGCAGCTGGACGCTGCCGGAACTCACGCCCGCACGGTGACCGCCCCGGACACGCTTGCTATTCGACGATCGGGAAGATCGACTCCCCGTCCTCGGGGGCGCCGCTGATCTGACCGCGGTCGACACGCGAATCCTGCACGATCACCCCGTCGACCTCGTCGGCGAGTTTCGAGTCCTCGGGCGCGCCGGTGGTGGCGTCGTCGATCACCTCGTCGACGTCCTCGGTGAGCTCGTCCTCCGGTGTCGCCGCGACGGGCGTGTCCAGCGGTTCGGCGGGTTCGACGTCGGGTTCCTCCTCGGCGAGGCGCTGGTCCAGCGACTCGCCTTCCTGCTCTTCACGCGGGGTCGTTCCGAACTTGTCGGCGCCGCTCCAGCCCTCGGGCGGGTCGACGACCTCGTCACCGTCGTTGTTCCGCACTTCGTCGGCGTCGAGGCCTTCGCTGGGGCTGAGGGTGTCGCCGGGACCGTCTTCGATGCTCATGTCGAGGAGATACCCGGCCGGTCGGGTGCGAAACCGGCGGCGGTTTCACTCCTGCCGGATGAGGCTATGCCGACGGAACACCACATCGAGGGAGTTTCCCATGGACGAGAACGACCTCTTCCAGCACATCGAGAAGCTGGTGGACGAGGAGAAGACGCTGCGCTCACGAACCGGCGCGGACGGTCCGAGCGACGAGGACCTGCAGCGGCTGGCCGCTGTCGAGAAGAGGCTCGACCAGTGCTGGGACCTGCTGCGGCAGCGTCGCGCGAAGGCCGAGTTCGGCGACGATCCGGACGGCGCGCAGGCACGGCCGGTCGACGAGGTCGAGTCCTATCGGCAGTAGGCGTCGGTGGCGCGCGCGGCGGTCCGGCGCACGAGGTCGACGATGGTCTCGGGACAGTCGGACTGCGGTGCGTGGCCGGCCCAGGGGAGCGGTACGAACCGTGCCCCGGGGATCAGCGGTGCGTACCGCACGGTCTGCGCCGCCGCGACCGTGTCGAGGACGCCCTGCGCGAGGGTGACAGGGCACGAGATGCGGCCGAGGCCTGTGGGCACGTCGGTCAGGACGCCATCCCACAGCATCGACCAGAAGCCGTCGGACTCGGCGAAGCCGCCCTTGACCGACAGCGATTCGGTGTGCGACGTCTTCCACGGCATCGCGCGGAGTCCTGCTGTGAGCGCCGTACGGCCCACGACAGTGCGCGCCATCGGTTCGATGAACGGGCTGCGGGCCTTGTTGAGCAGGCGGGCGGTCGTCATGAGCGCGCCCTGGAAGATCCGCTCCGGGGGCAGTCCGAGACCGGAAGGGGACAGGGCCACCACCGAATGAGCACGGTTGCGCACGGCAAGTTCGATCGCGAGCCGGCCGCCGAGCGAGTTGCCCAGCACGTGCACCCGGTCGAGTCCGTGCGCGTCGAGAGTCTCGACGAGGGTGTCGGTGAGGGCCGCGATCGTGGGACGGCCCTTCTGCTTCGGCGACGAACCGTGGCCGGGCAGGTCGACATTCAGCACGTCGAAGTGCTCGGCGAGTCGCGGGACGAGTGTGGAGAAGTCGTCCATCGTGGCGCCGATGCCGTGCAGGAGGAGGAGAGGTTCACCGGATCCGGTGCGGCGGTATGTCGGTCGTGAGTGCATCGGTTCCATTGTCCTCTCGACGGCGGGCCGGAGTGCCCTGTCGTACAGGTTGTGTGTTCTGTCACATTTACGAAGGGCGACATGCGATGAGCTGGTCGAACAGTGTTTTATAGCCCTTGCTTATCGAATTTCTAGAAACTATCGATTGGCACAATCAATAGTTCGCGGATAACGTCGGAGTCGTCAACCCCATCGAGATGAGTGAGGTTCTTACATGTCGCTGATCAACAAGAAGATCAAGCCCTTCAAGGCCGAGGCTTTCAAGGACGGCGCCTTCGTGACCGTGTCCGACGAGGACATCAAGGACAAGTGGGCGATCTTCTTCTTCTACCCCGCAGACTTCACCTTCGTCTGCCCGACCGAGCTCGGCGACCTCGCAGACCACTACGAGGAGCTGCAGAAGCTCGGCGTCGAGGTCTTCTCCGTCTCGACCGACACGCACTTCACGCACAAGGCGTGGCACGGCTCGTCCGAGACCATCGGCAAGATCAAGTACGCCATGATCGGTGACCCGACCCTGCAGATCAGCACCGACTTCGAGGTGCTCCGCGAGGAGCAGGGCCTGGCCGACCGCGGCACCTTCCTGGTCGACCCGGACGGCGTCATCCAGTTCACCGAGGTCACCGCCGAGGGCATCGGCCGCAACGCCGCCGAACTCGTCCGCAAGGTCAAGGCCGCTCAGTACGTCCGCAGCCACCCGGGCGAGGTCTGCCCGGCCAAGTGGGAAGAGGGCGACGACACCCTCGCTCCGTCGCTGGAGCTCGTCGGCAAGATCTGATTCGTCGACGGAAACCGTTCCGGTGGCACGGGATCGAATGTCCCGTGCCACCGGGCACCGTCCGGGTCCGCTCGGCTCGAGCTGAGAAGTTCGCCGACTCCCATCTCTTCCGGTCACAGTTCTTCCACCTCTGGAGTAGATCCTCATGCTCGATGCCTCCCTTGCCGCCCAGTTGAAGTCCCTCCTCGAGAAGGTCACCCAGCCGATCGAGCTCGTGTCGTCCCTCGACGACCGACCGAAGTCCACGGAACTCGCCGGCCTCCTCGACCAGATCGCCGGCATGTCCGACCTGGTCACCCATGTACGCGACGGTGAAGCCACCCGTCGCCCCTCCTTCCTGATCCGCCGGGTCGGTACCGACATCGAGGTCGAGTTCGCGGGCATCCCGCTCGGCCACGAGTTCACCTCCCTCGTACTCGCCCTGCTGCAGGTCGGCGGCCACCCGTCGAAGGAGGCCGCGGAGCTGCTCGAGCAGGTGCGCGATCTCGAGGGCGACTTCCACTTCGAGACCTTCTTCTCGCTGTCGTGCCAGAACTGCCCTGACGTGGTGCAGGCCCTGAACGTGATGTGCGTGACCAATCCGCGCATCAAGCACACCGCCATCGAAGGCTCCCTCTTCCAGGACGAGGTCGACGCCCGCCAGGTCATGGCCGTGCCGACCGTCTTCCTCAACGGGGAGCTGTTCGGCTCCGGCCGCATGAACCTCGAGCAGATCGTCGGCAAGCTCGACACCGGCTCCGCCGAGCGCGCCGCCGCCGCGATCAGCGAGAAGGACCCCTTCGACGTCCTCGTGGTCGGCGGTGGACCGGCCGGCGCGACCGCCGCGATCTACGCCTCCCGCAAGGGGATCCGCACCGGCGTTCTCGCCGAGCGCTTCGGCGGCCAGGTGCTCGACACCATGGCCATCGAGAACTTCCCCTCCGTCCCCTACACCGAGGGCCCGAAGTTCGCCGCCGAACTCGAGAACCACGTGCGGCAGTACGACGTCGACATCATGAACGTCCAGAAGGCATCGAAGCTCACCCCCGCCCCCACCGAGGGCGGCCTGGTCGAGGTCGAGCTCGAGAGCGGCGCCCGGTTGCTCTCGCGCAGCGTCATCCTCTCCACCGGTGCTCGCTGGCGCGCGATGAACGTGCCCGGCGAGGACGAGTACCGCAACAAGGGTGTCACCTACTGCCCGCACTGCGACGGCCCGCTGTTCAAGGGCAAGCGCGTCGCGGTCATCGGCGGCGGCAACTCCGGTGTGGAGGCCGCCATCGACCTCGCCGGTGTCGTCGCCCACGTGACCCTCATCGAGTTCGACTCGGTGCTGCGCGCCGACGAGGTGCTGCAGCGCAAGCTCCGCAGCCTGCCCAACGTCGACATCATCGTCAGCGCCCTGACCACCGAGGTTCTCGGCGACGGTTCGAAGGTCACCGGCCTGACCTACACCGACCGCACCACCGACGAGTCGCGCACCCTCGACCTGGACGGCGTGTTCGTCCAGATCGGTCTGCTGCCGAACACCGAATGGCTGTCCGGCACCGTCGAACTCAGCCCGCGCGGCGAGATCGTCGTCGACGACCACGGCCGCACCTCGGTGCCGGGTGTGTTCGCCGCCGGCGACTGCACGACCGTCCCGTACAAGCAGATCATCGTCTCCGCAGGTGCGGGTGCGACGGCCGCGCTCGGCGCGTTCGACCACCTGATCCGCACGAGCGCCCCGGCCGAGGGCGAGGAAACGGTCGCCGCGACCGTCTAGACGTCACCGCAGCCCCGTGGCCGTCACTCCCTTCGGGGGTGGCGGCCATGCTGCTTCGGGTGAACTTCTGAGGTTGGGGTCGAGAATGTCGACGGGAGCGACCACAACCTCCCCGTCGTTACGATGTGGCATGGCCGTTGTGGTGATGGGCGTGAGTGGATGCGGGAAAACGACATTCGCGCGGAAGCTTGCAGACGGGATCGGCGGCGTGTTCATCGATGCGGACGATTACCACAGCGCGTCGTCGATCGAGAAGATGCGCGCCGGCCGGGCGCTCGACGACGAGGATCGTGAGCCGTGGCTGCGCGCCGTCGCGGCGGCCGCCGCCGCAAGTACCGGGACTCCGGTGGTCGCGTGCTCGGCACTGAAGCGGTCGTATCGAGACATTCTGTGTTCCGGCACTCCGAGCGTCTTCCTGCATCTGGACGTGCCCGTGGACGTCGTGAGGTCGAGGATTCGCGAACGCGGCGGCCACTTCTTCTCCGAGAGGCTGGTGGCTTCGCAGTTCGAGACGCTCGAGCCGCTCGGGGCCGACGAGGACGGCGTCGCCCTGGACGGCACCCTGCCGCTACCCGAGCTCGTCGATACCGCCTGCTCGTATCTCGTGGACCGGTCGGAACTCTGGGGAGCGAAACCTCGGGACATCGAATCGCTCGAGTCGCGTGTGCACGATGGTCGCCACCACAGTGGTCGCCGCTGAGGGGAGTAGGTGGCAGGTGGGGTGAACGTCTCGATGCCTCGCTCATCCTGCCCCACCTGCCACCACACTTCCCGACCTGGGAGCGTCCTACCGGGTGTGTTGTTCAGCCGTTCACCGGTGCCTCGGTCACTGGGTGGCCATGCCCAGAGTGCGGAAGTGGTCGATCATCATGGGGAAGGCGTCGGGGGCCAGGTCGCCCGGGGTATAGGTGACGCCTGCAATTCGTCCGCTGTAGCGGAAGGTGCCGTACTTGCGGGCCAGTTCCCAGGACACCGGGGAGCGACGGGCGATGCCGACGTTGATCCCGTTGTAGGGCACCAGCCAGGACAGCTGGATGAAGTCGTCGGATGTCGTCACGACCTGGTCGTCGATGCGGATCTCCACCGACCAGCGGGCTTTGCCGGGTGCGGTGACGGCGACGGTGATGCGGCTGCACCGCTCCGGCAGTCGTGCCGGTGGTGCCTCGATCATCCGGCTGAATGCGTTCTCCACGAAGTGCAGGTATCCATCCTCGAGGTACAGGACGTAGCCACCCTCCTGGCCGCCGTGCGAGACGAGGACACCGCTGTCGGTCGGGTTGAAGGCCTCGAGATCCACCACGATCTCGAACGAGCGGCCGTCGATCAGGTGGCCGGACCGGAAGCGCTCGAGGGTGGGGGTGCACGGCAACAGCGTCACCGGCCGGGTGAACCGCTGCTCGTGAGGCGGGCGTTGGAACCAGTGCAGTGGGGTGCCGTCCGCCATCGGTAGAACCTGATTCTCGCCCGCGGCCTGCTCCCAGGCCCGCACCAGCTCAGCCACCCGATCCGGATGCTCGGCGGCCAGGTCGCGACACTGGGTCGGATCGTCGGACAGTTCGAACAATTCCCACCGGTCGTCGCGGAACGGGGTCAGCGGGGTGCGGATCGAGACCGCCTCCCAGCCCTCCCGCAGGTAGGCCCGCTCGCCGAAGGACTCGTAGTACTGCTCGCGGTGATCGGAGGGGTGGTCGGCCGAACGCAGGGCCGGGACCAGGCTCACCCCGTCGAGGTCGCGACCGCGACGGCCGTGCCGTTCGACGGTGACCGGAAGTCCGATCAGGTCCATCAGGGTGGGAACCACGTCGGTCACGTGCGCGTACTGGTGCCGGATCTCGCCGCCCACCCCGTCCAGGCCGCGCGGCCAGGAGATCAGGAACGGTACCTGGTGGCCGCCGCGGAAAGTGCTGAACTTGTGCCGCCGGAACGGGGTGTTCGAGGTCGTCGCCCAGGCTGTCGGGACGGCGGGCCAGGAGGTGGGTCCGCCGATCTCGTCGATCCGCGCCAGCTCGATCGGGATACGTTCGGCCACAGTGCGCTTGGTGGATCGGTCGAGGTTGCCGAGGTGGTTGAACACACCGATGTCGGTGCCGCCGTCGCCGGCTGCGCCGTTGTCGCTGAGGAACACGAAGACCGTGTTGTCCAGTTGGCCGAGCCGACTCAGGACTTCTCGGATCCGGCCGACGCTCTCGTCGATGGAGGTGACCATGGCGGCGTAGACCTCCATGTACCGAGCGGCCAGACGCTGCCCGTCCGGACCGAGATCTGCCCAGGCGGGCACGTCGGGTCCGGTGGGATCGTCGAGTGGGGCCAGGTCGGCGAACCGAGGGATCAGGCCCAGTTCCTGCTGACGGGCGAACCGGCGGTCCCGGATCGCCTCCCAGCCTTCCTCGTACGTTCCGCGGAAGGACTCGATGTACGACTCCTTGGCGTGCAGCGGGGTGTGCACCGCGCCGTGCGCGTAGTACAGCAGGAACGGCTTGTCCGGGTCGGATGCGAGACTGTCGCAGATCATTTCGGTCGCACGCCGGGTCAGGTCGTCGGTGAGGTAGTAGCCCTCGGGGTATTCGTCGACATGCAGTGGGTTGTTGCCCTCGTACAGCTGGTGCGGATGGTGGAAGTTGGTCTGCGCTTCCAGGAACCCGTAGAACTGGTCGAATCCACGTTGAAGCGGCCAGGAATGCCGGTCCCCGGCCGCGTTGAGATCGCTTTCCTTGCACAAGTGCCACTTACCGATCATCAACGTGCTGTATCCGTTGCCCCGCAACATCTCCGCGAGGGTCGGCTGGTCGGCCGGCAGCTCCCCCGCATAGCCGGGGAACCCGGGGTCGGTGTTGCAGACGGCGCCGACGCCGACGGCATGCGCGTTGCACCCGGTCAGCAGCGCGGCGCGGGTGGGCGAACACATCGAAGTGACGTGGAAGTCCGACATCCGGACGCCCTCGTCTGCGACGGCATCGAGGTGCGGGGTGGGGATCTCCGAGCCGAAGGGAGCGATGTCGGAATATCCCATGTCGTCGACGATCATCACGACGACGTTCGGTGCATCGGCCGGCGCCTGCGTGCGCGGCGGCCACCACGGCTGGGAGGTCGACAGGCTCGACGTGATCCGGCCCGGAAACTCGGTGTTCTCTGCGGTCATCGGGTGCTTTCTCTACGAGTGCGGACTATGGAACACGCCCGAGCTGGGAAAAATGAAGGCGTGTACTACTTCTCGAGGTACGCGCCGTCGAAGAACATGACCGTGTTCAGGGTCGGGACGACCCCCTTGACGGTCGGGTCGACGGCGACGAACTCCTCGACCGCGCCGTAGCTGACGATCGGTTGGTGCTCGTTCATGATCGTTTGGATCTCACCCATGATCTGCTTCTGCTCGTCGACGCTGGAGGCAGCCTTGAGTTCGGCCACGGCCGCGTCGAACTCGGGGAGGCCGAAGCCGGTCATGTTGGTCGAACCGCCGGTACCCAGGAAGCTCGCCAGGGCCGCGTACGGCTGCGAATCCCGCAGTGCCATGCCGGCGGTGCCCACCTCGAAGTCGCCCTGGAAGCTCTGCGCGGTGACCTGGGCGACGGGCACGTTGCTGATCGTGACATCGAAGCCGACCGCGTCGAGCAGGGCCTTGAGGACGATGCCCTGCTCCGTGCCCTCGGGGGTCGAGGCCATGAGCATCTCGAGGCCGCCGTCCCAACCCGTCTCGGCCTTGACCTCCGCCACCAGCTTCTCGGCCTGCTCCGGGTCGTACGCGGGGCCTGCGGTGCCGTCGAACAGGGTGGACCGCTCGCTGAGCAGGGAAGACCCGGGATCGCCGGTGCCGCCGTTGATGCGCTTGTCGATCAATGCGGGATCGATCGCCGCGGCGATAGCCTTGCGTACCCGCACGTTGGTGGTGATGCCGGTGTACCCGCCGTTGCCGTTGTTGAGGTTGAGGATCTTACCGGAGTTGGCAAGCTCCGAAAATCCCTCGGTGCCGTCCTGTTTGGCCTTCGCGATGATCGGTGCCTCGCGCAGGAACGCGACCTGCAGCTCACCGGTGGTCAGCGCATCGTAGGTGGCCTGGGCGCCGGGCACCATCACGAACCGCAGGGAGGTGCAGACCGGGCCGCCGTAGTAGTCGGGGTTCGGCTCGAGCAGCAGCTCTTCACCGGGGGCGTTGCGCTTGACGGTATAGGCGCCGGCGCCCGCGCCGACCGGGTTCAGCGCGTACTGGTCCGCCGGCATCGACCGGTAGACGGCGGGATTGACCACCTCACCGGCAGGGCCGGCGAGGACGTAGGGGAAGGTGGTCCAGGGACCGTCGAGGGTGAACCGCACGGTGGTCGGGTCGACGACCTCGATGCCGGTGATCGATGAGACGTCCTGGAGTGCGCTCGAGCGCAGGGCCGGGTCGCGGTGCAGCTCGACGCTGAACTTCACGGCGTCGGCGGTGACCGGGTCGCCGTTGCTGAACCGCACGTTCGGCCGCAGCGTGAGAGTCCACACCGTGTTGGTCTCGTCGGCCGTCATCGACTCCGCCATCTTCGGGGTGTAGTCGTTGGTGACCGGATCCCAGCGCATCAGCCGGTCGAACACGGCGGCGGACTGGGCGCCGCCGCGGGCTCCGAAGCCGCCCTGTCCGGGCGCGAACGTGGGGAGCATGAAGTACTCGCCCATCGAGATGGTGCCGCCGACCCGTTCAGCGGTGCACCGCTCACCGTTGTCGACGGGGGTGGCGTCGCGCTCGGTGCCGGAGGCGGAGGTCGAGCCGCCGCCCGATCCGCAACCGGCGAGCAGTAGGGCCGCGGCGACGGCCGCAGTGGTGGTCTTGGTGATCGACTTCATCAGTTCTCCAACAGGGGGTGGTGGCAGGCGACATAGTGACCGGGCCGCACCTCGCGCAGTTCCGGTTCGACGACGGCGCACTGGTCGGTGGCCGAGGGGCAGCGGGTGCGAAAGCGGCAGCCCGACGGGGGATCGAGTGGGGAGGGCAGTTCCGCGTCGACCTTGCGGACGGGCGTCATCGGCTCGTCGTCGAGCGTGGGGATCGACGACAACAACAGCTGGGTGTAGGGGTGCGCGGGCCGGTCGTAGAGATCGAGCGTCGGCGCGACCTCACACAGTTTGCCCAGGTACATCACCGCGACCCGGTCGCTGATGTTGCGCACCACCGCGAGATCGTGGGAGATGAACAACATGGTCAGGCCGTAGCGGTCCTTCATGTCCTCGAGCAGGTTGAGGATCTGCGCCTGCACCGAGACATCGAGCGCGGAGACCGGTTCGTCGCACACGAGCAACTCCGGCTCGAGGATCAGGGCGCGCGCGATGGCGATGCGCTGGCACTGTCCTCCGGAGAACTCCGACGCGCGCCGGGTGCGGGCACCGGCAGGATCGAGACCGACCGCCTCGAGGATGTCGTCGACAACCTTGGTGACGTCGTCGGGCGACATCTCGCGGCGTTGGATCCGTAGGCCCTCGGCGACGATGTCGCCGATCTTGCGGCGGGGATTCAGCGAAGAGATCGGGTCCTGGAACACCATCTGCATGTATCGGCGCTGCTCCTTGAGCGCGGCCCCGGTGAGCGTGCACAGGTCGATGCCCCGCAGCCGGACCGAACCGGAGGTCGGCGCCGGCAGCTGCAGCACGCCGCGTCCGAGACTGGACTTGCCGCAGCCGGATTCGCCGACCAGGCCGAGCGTCTCCCCGTGTACGAGGTCGAGGCTGATGCCGGAGACAGCCTGTACGACACCCTTCGCGGTGGGGTACTCGACGACCATACGGTCGAGGGTGACCACGGCGTCCTCGCGTAGGTGCGCCGTTCCGGTGCCGGCCATCAGTGCGCTCCGATCAGTTCGGTGTCGGACGAGCCGAGAGGAAAGTGGCACGCGGCGCGATGTTCGATCCGGTCGTCGTGATGCAGCAGCGGTTCCTCGGTGCGGCAGCGGTCCCGGACGTACCCGCAGCGCGGCGCGAACCGGCAGCCCGGGTCGAGGCGACGCAGGTCCGGCGGTCGCCCGTCGATGGCCTGCAGGCGGGTGTGCGGCGGCAGGTCGATGCGGGGGATGGAGGCGAGCAGTGCCTCGGTGTACGGGTGCCGTGCCCCTCCGCGCAGACCGGCTGTGGCAGAGGTCTCGATCAACCGACCGGCGTACATCACTGCGATCCGGTCGGTGTACCGGGAGACGACGCCGAGATCGTGACTGACCAGGATCATCGCCATCTTCCGCTCCACCTGGATGGAGTGGAGCAGTTCGAGGATCTCGTACTGCACGGTCACGTCCAGAGCTGTTGTCGGCTCGTCGGCGATCAGCAGGGTGGGATCGCACGCCAGCGCGATCGCGATGCCGATTCGCTGGCGCATGCCGCCGGAGAGCTGATGGGGATACTCGTCGAGTCGGCCGGCCGCCGAGGGGATGCGGACCATGTCGAGCAGTTCGAGTGCCCTGGCCCGGGCCTGCTTCCGGCTGAGGCCCAGGTGGAATCGCAGTGGATCGGTGATCTGGCTGTTGATCGTGCGAACCGGATTCAGGGAGGTCAGTGGGTCCTGGAAGATCATCGCGATCTCCGTGCCCCAGAAGTGCCGGGCCTGCGTGCGGTCGAGGCGGGTCACGTCCCGGCCGTCGAAGACGACCAGGCTGTCCGGGTGCACCGTTGCGGCGGACGGTGCGATGCCCATGATCGAGCGGACCAGCATCGACTTGCCCGATCCGGACTCGCCGACGATGCCGAGGCTCTGGCCGCGTTCGAGGGTCAGGTCGACGTCCGCGACGGCGGCCAGAGTGCCTGCCGGCGTGTCGAGGGTGGTGCGCAGATTCGTGACGGATAGCAACGGTGCGGGGTCGGACATCGAGTTCTCCTCGTTGCTGAGGCGGAAGATCATTGCTCGGTGAGACGGACGTCCACGCCGCCGCCACATCAGTGTTAAGAAACACTCTTAACCAAAGAGCGTGTTGAGTGTCACCGACATATCGGGGGTTGTCAAGAAAACTCCCGCTCTGTTTAATGCACTGCATTGATGCGTCGTCGCGTCGACTTCTCCCGGAAGGGGCCCCTTACTTGCTTCGCTATATGCTGGGCAAACTCGCCCATGTCGCGATCGTGGTAGCGCTGGTCTCCACGCTGACCTTCCTCATCCTCGAACTCACCCCGGGTGACCCTGCCGCCGCGGTCGTGGGACCCAATGGCACCGCCGAGCAGTACGAGGCCGTGCGGGCCGAACTGGCCCTCGACGCACCCGTCACCGAGCGGTTTCTCGATTGGGCCGGGTCGGCACTGACCGGCGATCTGGGCACCTCGCTGCTGCCGCCACGCCAGGACGTCGTCGACATCGTCATGTCCAGACTGCCGGTGACCCTGGAACTGGCGTTGGTGGCGATCGTGCTGTCCCTGGCCATCGCCGTGCCGGTCGGGGTCTGGTCCGCCTACCGCGCGGGCCGGGCGTTCGACCGGGTCTCCTCGGCGGCGTCCTTCGCGCTGATCTCGACGCCGAGTTTCCTCGCGGGCCTGCTCCTGATCTATCTGTTCGTCTTCAACCACTCTCTGGCCCAGCAGATCATCGCCGGTACGGGAATCCTCATCGGTGCGGTCATGGCACTCGGGCCCTTCCGCCGGCGCGGTGCCGGCGGCGAACTCGGGGCCCTCTGGGGCCGGGCGCTGGTGACCGGTATGGGAGCTGCCCTCGTGCTGTGCGCAATCGGGTACTTCCTGCCGGAGTTCCCGCGGCAGGGATTCTCCCGGCTCACCGACCCGGCGGGCCTGGCGGAGAACCTGCGAACGATCTTCCTGCCCGCCCTGACCCTCGCATTGACCGAGATCGCGATTTTCACCCGGGTGCTGCGCACCGACATGATCTCGACACTGCAGCAGGACTTCGTGCTCTCGGCCAAGGCCAAGGGCATGCCCGCCGGGCACGTTCTGGTGCGGGAAGCGTTGCGGCCGTCGACGGTATCGCTCATCACCATCGCCGGCGTGAGCCTCGGCCGGCTCATCGGCGGCACCGTTGTCGTCGAGACCATCTTCAACCTCCCGGGCATGGGGACGATGATCGTAGAAGCCGTCCAGCTCGAGAACTTTCCCGTCGTCCAAGGCGGGGTGCTCGTCATCGCCCTCGTCTACGTGCTGATCAACGCGCTCGTGGACATCGGATACGCCGCCATCGACCCGAGGATCCGCCGTGCCTGACATCCTGACCTCCGAAACCGTCCCGGCCGCCGGACCTGCGGCCCCCACCGTCGACACCACGGTCCGCAAGACCCGCAGGTCCCCCCGGCTCGACCTGGGTACCGCACTGGCGCTGGCATGGCTGACGTTGGTGGCCGTCGCCGCGGTCATCGCAGACTGGCTACCACTGAGCGAGTCCCGCGACCCCGCGAAAGCTCTACTCACGCCGTCGATGCAGCCGCCGAACCTGCTGTCCGCCAATCCCCTCGGAACCGACCGCCAAGGCCTCGACCTCCTCGGTGGCCTGATGTACGGGGCGCGGGTCTCGCTGGTCGTCGGGATCGGTGGGGTGGTGTGCGGCGTGCTGGTCGGCGGGGCAATCGGGATCATCGCCGGTTACTTCCGCGGCCGCACGGACACCGTGGTCTCGGTGCTCAGCGACACGATGCTCGCGTTCCCGCCGCTGATTCTGCTGATGGCGCTGGTGACCATCCTCGAGCCGAACGTGCGCAACGTCGCGATCGCGCTCGGCATCATGGTCGTGCCCACCTATGTCCGACTGGTGCGAGCCAACACGATGAGCCAGCGTTCGCACGAGTTCGTAACGGCGGCAAGGTCTCTGGGGGCGAGCAATCGCCGGATCATGGTCAAGGAGATCGCGCCGAACCTGGTGCTGCCGGTGCTCTCGTACAGCTTCATGGTGGTCGCCGTGCTGATTGTGGCCGAGGCCTCCCTCAGCTACCTGGGCTTGAGCATTCCGCGCCCGGAACCGACGTGGGGAAATATGATTGCCGCCGGTCAGAGCGAGTTCCAGGAGTATCCGTACCTGGTTCTGGTTCCCGGTGCCGCGCTCTTCCTGACGGTGTTCTCACTCAACAGGATCGGGGAAACCGCGCGAAGAATGTGGGACCCGACCGCCGGCAAGCTCTAGGGCGGCGCGGAGCTGGTCGTACAATTCGCGATAGTCGAGACACCGATTCAGCAGGGCGGGAGAATGATGTCGAATCGCGGCAGCGCCAAGGATGCCATGATCGAAGTCGCCGAACGGATGTTCGCCGAACGCGGTCTCGACGGAGTATCCATGCGCGACATCGCGTCGGCGGCCGGGCAGAAGAACAACTCGGCCGTGCAGTACCACTTCGGCGGCCGGGACGGGCTGATCCTCGAGGTCTTCCGTCGGCGCATGGCGGTGGTCAACGCCGCCCGCGAGGAGTTCCTCGCCATGATCGACGACGAGGGCCGAGGTCAGGACGTGCGCGCGCTCGTCGAGGCCGTGCTGGTGCCGTTGGCGAACTACATCGCCGAACGGGGCGTCGGCTCCTACTACGCGCAGTTCCTGGTCCGGGTGACACCGTCTCTGGACTTCGACGCACCGGATCTGGCCGCGATTTCCGTCAGCAGCCGGGAAGTATCCCGGCGACTGATGGACGTCCTCGACCACCTGCCGCGTCGGGTGGCTGTGGCCCGGGTGGACCTGATGCTCAACATGGGCGTGTCGGCACTCGCGGTCTTCGAGCAACGCTGCGCGGACGACAACCCCGTCGCGCACGCAAGTTTCGCCGAGACCGTGCACCACGTAATCGACATGTCGGTGGCCGCGCTCGAAGCTCCCTGCTCACCCATGAATTCGGCCGACGACGCCGTGGACCGGGTCGCGGTCGGTCAGGGCTTGCGGGAGGCGGAAGGGTCGCCGTAGCAGGCGTCGGCGACACGCTGTGGATCCGGCCGGAGGTCCTCAATCGATTCCCACCACTCGATCCATCATTGCTTTGCTGCTCTTCCGGCTCCGTGTCGCTCACGATGCGTACGACAATCGGTCACGTCGACACCGAAGGCTGTAGCCACTCACCCATTCGGGCTGTGGCTACATGTTCGGCTGCAGCGGACTGCGGCCACGATGTTCGGCTGTAATGTTTGCGCTGGTCATGCGCGGTATTCATGAGAGCCGATGACGGGAATCGAACCCGCGTATTCAGCTTGGGAAGCTGATGTTCTACCATTGAACTACATCGGCACGCTGGGCGTTCGCCAATTTTCGTCGACTCCCGCCCAAAGCTTCGGAGCACACTGTAGCAGACCCGCAGGGCCTGTGGACGAGCGACCGTCCCGTCCGATTCCGCCGCCCGGTGCCGGCAAGAAGTGCTCGATAGTTTCCTGTGGCACTTGCAATGTCGTGCCAAAACATGGCGTCGCGTCCCCTTCACCTGCCGTCATGTGAACGTGCTCGTGTTCGGAGTGGGTTAGGGCGTGACGGTGGAACGCTGCGAAGATGGACTCATGACGACTGGACGGCTCTACGGTGGACGCGCAGGTGAGGAACGGCAGGCCGATCGACGAGCCCAGCTCGTCGAGGCCGGCCTCGACCTCCTCGGCGCCGCCGAGGGCGAGCCCACGTTGTCCGTCCGCGGCGTCTGCAAGCGCGCCGGCCTGGCGTCGCGTTACTTCTACGAGAGCTTCACCGACCGCGACGAGCTGACCGAAGCCGTCTACGACCACGTGGTCCAGCGCATCGCCGAGAGCACGATGGCCGCGGTGACGGCCGCACCGACCGGCGACGACCGCGTCATCGTCCGCGCAGGTGTCGAGAACATCGTCCACGAGATCGAGGAGGACCCCCGGCTCGGCCGCATCATGTTCTCCGTCAGCCAGGCCAATCCGCAGCTGTCCAGGCGGCGCCTGGATTCGACCCGGATGTTCGCCGGTCTCGTCACGGCGCAGGCCGAGAACATCTACGCGGTCGCCCCGAGCCCGCGCCTCGACCTTGCGGCACACTACGTCGTCGGAGGGCTTGCGCAGGCACTGACGGCGTGGCTCGACGGCACGGTCCCGATGGATCGCGACGACGTGATCGAGGAGTGCACCGAGCTGCTGCTGATCATCTCGGAGCAACTGCGTAAGGATCAGTCCACGTAGAGCACCTGTCCGGCCGGCCCCGAGCAGGTTGTTAACCTCTATCCGTGCTGCTCTCCGATCGTGACATCCGCGCCCAGATCGCTTCCGGCCATCTCGGCATCGACCCCTTCGATCCGGAACTCGTGCAGCCGTCGAGTGTCGACGTCAAGCTCGACAGCCTGTTCCGCGTTTTCAACAACACCCGCTACACCCACATCGACCCGGCGGAGCAGCAGGACGAACTGACGTCGCTGGTGCAGGTGCCCGAGGGTGAGCCGTTCGTGCTGCATCCCGGCGAGTTCGTGCTCGGGTCGACGATGGAGCGGTGCACCTTGCCGTCCGACCTCGCCGGTCGCCTCGAAGGCAAGTCGTCGCTGGGCCGGCTCGGCCTGCTCACACACTCGACGGCCGGTTTCATCGACCCGGGCTTCGACGGGCACATCACCCTCGAGCTGTCCAACGTCGCGAACCTGCCGATCACGCTGTGGCCGGGAATGAAGATCGGTCAGCTGTGCCTGTTCCGGCTGACGAGCCCCGCCGAGCACCCCTACGGCAGCGCGAAGGTCGGATCCAAGTACCAGGGCCAGCGCGGGCCCACCCCGTCGAAGGCGTACCTGAACTTCGTGCACAAGCACCCCGACGCGCGTCCCAGCTGACGTCCGCGTCGGATCCTGCGCTCGGAACGGCCGGATACACCACGGAGGCCGCGATGTTTCCGGCCGGCCCGTGTGCACACGACCGCGCGGGTTAGTCTCTGAACGTGCGCGTCGCTGTGGTTGCTACCACACTTCTGCTCCTGCTCGCGGCCTGCGCGCAGGATACTTCGTCGCGTCCCTCGCCTCCGGAGGATCTTCCGGTGGTCCGCACGGACGGCGACCGGCTCGTTCTCGACGACCGTCCGTGGTGGCCCGCCGGGCTCAACGCCTATCAGCTGGGTACGCGCTGGGAGATCAACAGGGGATGCGGTGCCGAGGTGGATCTCGACGAGTTCTTCGGTGCGCTGGCGCCCCGATCGGTGGTGCGTTTCGACGCCTTTCAGTCCCACGCCGTGCACCGGATCGGCGACATGCTCGACTTCTCCGCGCTCGACGCCGTCTTCGACGCCGCCGAACGGCACCGGGTGTACGTGATCCCGGTTCTCGCGCCGCAGGACAGTGATTGCGACGCGGGTGGATACAAGCAGGCCGATTGGTACGACACCGGTTGGCGCGACCCGCTGCCCGGTCATGTGCTCGCCTACGACGACTGGGTCGCGACGGCCGTCGAACGGTGGGGATCGTCGCCCTCGGTGGCGATGTGGGAGCTGATCGGCGAACCCGAGACCGCGACCTGCACCGACGACGAATGCACCCTCGAACGACGCGAGTGCTTTCCCGGTGGTGCGCGACTGCTCCGCAACTGGATCGACGAGGCGGCAGGAATCGTCCGCGCACACGACCCGGACCGGCTCGTCACGGTCGGCACCATCGGAGGCGACCAGTGCGGTTCGGCGGGCGACGATTTCGAGATCGTGACGGACGCGGAGCAGCTCGACGTCGTGCAGTACCACGACTACGACGACGCGCAGTTCCTCGAGCAGCGGCTCGCCCGGTTGTCGAAGCCGATGCTCGTCGCCGAACTCGGGGTCCGGGCCGGCTCGTGTCTCGACCTGCGCGAGCGTGCCGAGATCGTCGACCGCACGCTCACGCGGTACCGCGACCTCGGGGCCGACGGTGCGCTGTTGTGGTCGTTCGTCCCCGACCCGCGGGCGGACGAGTGCACCTACGACATCGGTCTCGACGACCCGGTCCGGTATGTCCTACGGCGTCACCACCGCTCAGGATGAAGCGCGGTCGCTCACGCGGAAGAGCCTCCAATCGGGTTGGTCGGCCCCGTCGTTGGGGATCTCGAGTTCGAGTACGGCGATGTCGCTGCCGGTCTCGTAGATCGTGGGATAGCGGCGGTTCACGGCATCGGATGTTCCGCGACCCTCGTTGGGGACGGTCAGGATGTATTCGACTCCGTAGGACGAAGGGCGGTTGAGCACGGCCGTGAAGTCGGAATCCGAAGGGATGACGAACGTCTCGGGGCGTTCGGTGGCCGAGAAGATCGCGAACCCGTAGACCGTGTCCATCAGCACCGAACCCGGTGGCAGGTCCATCTCGTCGAGGTATTCGGCGATGCGTCGTTCGGTGGAGAACGCCGCGATCACCCGTCGCTGCTGCTCACGCACGTCGGACGGATCGTCGTCGTCCGGGAACAGAACCGTGCGCAGCGCGTGTTGTTCCTGCGACAGGGCGGGCGAGCCCATCGCGACGAACGTGATGGGCAGACTGCACACCAGTAGTACCGCACCCAATGGGGCCGCCCCGCTGTCGTCCTCGGCTCTCGGAACGGTGTGCGGGCCGGGACGTCGGGCCGCGAACCGCCCGCGTCGCGGCGCCAGTTGCACGACCCACACGGCGAGCAGCGGGATCGCGCAGATGTAGAAGCGCAGGAACGGGAAGGTCATCCCGCGCGCGTAGGACAGTGCCGCGAAGCCCAGAACCGCGCCGAAGGCCACGAACGGTACGAGCGGTTCGAGATCGCGTCGCCGCCACGCGAGCACCGCCACGACCGGGATCAAGAGCGGAAGCGCCGGTCCGAGCACGACGGTCTCGGCGAGCGAGAAGGCGATCGCACCGAGTCCGCCCGACGACCCACCACCGCTCTGCTCGAGGATGGCGGCGTTGCCGTAGGTGGAGGTGAACTGCGCGAGCCCTTCTCCGGTGACGAGCCAGCTCGTGGTGACGAACACGACGAAGGCCAGGGCGAGGGGAGAGGCGACGAGAATGGCGTCCATGATCGCCGGCTGCCATCCGGCGCCGGGAGCGTATCGGCGTGAGCGGTACCGGACGAGCAGCGCGACGAAGACCGTCACCGCCCCACCGACGGCCAGCGCGTCGTACCGCGCGAGATACGCCAGTGCCAGGGCGATGCCCGCCAGGGCGAGGTCGTGGATGTCGTCGGTGCTGCACCACCGGATGAGCCGGCGAGCGGCCCAGCACAACGCGAACAGGAACGGTGCCTCGCTCATCCCGTTCGC
Source organism: Rhodococcus gordoniae (assembly GCF_001646655.1). Classification (GTDB taxonomy): domain Bacteria; phylum Actinomycetota; class Actinomycetes; order Mycobacteriales; family Mycobacteriaceae; genus Rhodococcus; species Rhodococcus gordoniae. Next base: position 61,983 of record NZ_LPZN01000015.1, read on the forward strand.
GCCGTAGTAGACGATCATCGGATTCAGTGCGAAGGCCGCCGTCACCGTCCACACGAACCACGGGGAACATCCGCGATCGCACGCGATCTTGTGGATCTGCACCGCTGCACCGGCCATGAACGGTGCCGACATGATCACCGCCGTCACCGAATAGGCCGTCAGTCCGGGGAACCACGCCGACAGACCGGCGAGAGGCACCTGGACGAGTGCGGTGAGCGGCGTGAACACGAATCCGATGGCGGCGAGATGCGGGTCGCGGCTCAGCAGCACCGTCCGCGCAGCGCTCACACGGCTCAGCGAATCCCCTTGGTAGTACTGCACGTCGAGCGCGAGCCACAGACCTGCCGCCAGATAGATCAGGCACGAGGTCCAGAACACCCACCGGCTGCGGGCCTTCACGACGACAACCCGTGGAACGTCTTCTCCCAGTAGGAGGGATTGCGGATGAGCTGATAGGTGCCCTTGATCGCCGCGATGGACATGAGCACCCAGTACAGCGGGACGGTCAGGCACGGCCACCACAGGTTCGCGTGCCCGGTCTCGCGACACGCGACGAAGTTCATGTACATCACGGCGACATTGCCGAACACGAGCGAGATCAAGGCGGGGAAGTAGGCGTACCACGGGAAGATCTCCTCGATGAGATCCGCCTGTCCGAGCAGCCACGACAGCGTCGTCATCCAGAACACCATGTTCAGGCACGCGATGATCGGTGTACCCGCCAGCAGGGTGGTGAACCGCAGCATTCCCGCGGTGCCGATGACTCGCCACAGTCGGACGGGACGGCGCATGTGGACCAGCCAGGTCTGCAGATAGCCCTTGTACCACCGGGATCGCTGCCGCACCCAGTTGATCGGATCGCTGTTCGCCTCTTCCAGTGTGGTCGAGTCGAGAACCGCGGTGGAGTAACCCGATTCGGCGATCCGGACACCGAGATCGGCATCTTCGGTGACGTTGTACGGATCCCACGCGCCGATCTCGTCGAACACCGATCGGCGGATGTGGTTCGACGTCCCGCCGAGCGGGATCGGCGAGTGCGACTTCATCAGGCCGGGCAGGATGAAGTTGAACCACAGCGCGTAGTCGGCGGTGAACCAGCCGGTCAGCAGATTCTGGGTTCCGTTGTGGAAGGCCAGCTTCGCCTGCACGCACGCCACGTCGTCGCCGAGGCGGTCGAAGACGACGACCACCCGGCGCAGCTGCAGTGGTTCCGGGAGATCCTCGGCGTCGAAGATCGTCACGATCTCACCCGTCGTGAAGTGCAGTCCGTAATTGCACGCCTTCGGTTTCGTGCGCGGGTCGGCGGCCGGGACGAGCAGGATCTCGACGCTCTCGCCGAGTCCGGCCTCCTCCGCGGCGTCGATCGTGACGGTGTCGTCCTCCTCGAGCAGCAACAGCACCTGGAGCTTGTCGGCCGGATAGTCGAGCGCGGCCATGGCAGCGAGCAGGTCGCCGACCACCTCGGGTTCGTTGTAGGCGGGGACGAGCACCGTGTACGGCGGGAGCAGGTCGTCGGTCAGGGCGAGCGCTTCCTCGTCGTCGACGATGAACTGCGCGTCGCGGGCCATGCCCCGGGTGAAGAGCAGCAGCCGGTCGGCGAGGGTCGCGATGTACCCGAAGGTGCACAGCACGGTGAAGACGATCAGGGTAGGTTTCGTCGCTACGACCAGCGAGGCCACGAAGGCCGCGGCGAGTGCGAATCCGAGATACTTCTGCCACGGCACGAATGCGACCGACGCCGACGAGACGGGGCTGCGTTCACGGAGTCCGTGTACGGCCTCGTGCAGGGCCGCCTTCCGGTAGGCGTCGAATTCGATGGTGTTCTCGGCCGGAACATCGTGTCCGGAACCGACGTTCACGCGTCCTGCCATTGTGCCTCCACGAGTTCGCGACCCACCTCGATGAGCATGGAACGGTCCTTGTACTCGGGTTCGGTGTCCTCGACGGTGCCGTTGCCGCGCAGCAACACTCGCATCAGCGTGCGTGCGTTGGCGACAGTGTTCGGCTCGGGCTGCGGGAACGGCGCATCGAGTTCGTGGTTGTCCACCGTCAGCAGGCTCACCCGCTGGGCGACGGTGTCGCTGCGGGTCCAGACGAAGCTGAGCAGGCTCCACGTCAGGAGCAGTGTGTCGTCGACGACGGTGAAGTATTCGGCGGTCACACCGCGACCCAGATCGACGTATTCCTTCGGGCTCACCCGTGATCTGCCCAGTGCGTACATCGATTGGGTGGGATAGACCGCGAACTGGTTCGGGCTGCGCACCTGCAGGGTTTGCACTGCGACGGTGCGGGGGCGTAGCAGCCGATCCCACTCCGGGTTCGGTTCCTCCGCCCGGAGCATCTGCCGGCGCAGCACCGATCCCTGACGGAAGTAGGCGCGCGGCCAGTCGTAGTCGACGGACGACAACTGCACCCATCCGGACGGGACGACCTGGGCGGCGGCGCCCGAATAGGGTGGTCCGACCGAGACGGGTGTCAGGCGCTGGTCGGGAAGCGGCAGGAGTGCGGCGAGCAGGGCGGCCACCGCGATGCACATCGCTCCGCGTACTGCCTGGGCGATCGAGACCGGATTCGGAGGCAATGTGCGCGGTGCGAGTCCGCGAAAGGTCCACAGGTAGGCGCCGGAGCCGACGACCACCGTCGCGATCACCGCCGGGACGTACTGGTCCACGGCGATGGGTGCGTCCGGCCATCGCCGATCGATCACGGCGAGCACGATCAGTCCGATCACGAATGTTGCGGAGCCGTAGAAGAATCCACGAGCCCAGGTGCGCCGGGTCGCCAGTCCGATCGCCGAGGCGGCGAGGACGAGGGTGACCACACCGGCGACGAACTTCGTCCCGCCGAGTTCGACGAGCACGATCCGGTACACGACAGGGGAGCTCAGGAAGAGCATCATCCATGCCTCCCAGTAGGCCGCGGTCACCCGCAGGCCGAACATCGCGATGCACGCACCGCACACGAACACCCATGCGGCGAGCACGTCGAGGTGCATCACCTGGTAGGTGGTCGCATATCTCGGCATCAGCAGGCCCTTGATCGCGAGCGCGATCAGCAGCAGGAGCACCGACGTGATGATGTCGGTCTGCCGGTCGTGGATGGGCAGTTCGTTCCGGCGCCTGCGCGTGACACCGATCGCGACGACCGCGACGAGCGGTGGCACGATCAGGACGTAACCGCCCGTGGTGCCCGTGCGGATCTCCGCGATCAGCTGCAGCCAGGTGGAGTGGAAGCCGATCAGTGTCGCGGCGACTATCACGACCCACCGGATGGTGGTGCGCCGCAGCGCGCTCGTGAAGAACCGTTCGGTGAACGGCGGTTGCTCGACTGTCGTGGTCATCGCGTTCACCGCGACTGCGGGCGGCGCCGGCGGGAGAGCGCCCACACCGCGGCGCCTGCCGCACCGGCGACGAGCAGGACGACACCCGCGACGACCACCGCGGTCACCGTGCTGTTCGTTCCCGACGACGCCGCGTCCACGCCGTCGTCCTGGGTCCGGGGATCGATGAGGGTGATCGGATCGCGGTCGGGCGCGGTGAACAGCACGCTGCCCTCGAGCTCGAACCAGCGGCCGGGCTCGGCGGAGAGCCAGTCGATCGTCCGATCGAGTTCTTCGGGGACGTCGGTGGACGTGGCGACCAGCACGGTGCGTCCGTCCTCGCGCACGACCTGCACGGAGGCGAAGTCCACCTCGGTGCCGAAGGTGAGGCTGGTGCTCTCGCCGGTGGCGTCGCGGACCTCGAACCGGCGGTCCTCGGTGCGGACGAGCGGCAACTCCGACTGCAGTCGGTCGGGGATGACGCCGTTCGCCGCCACGACCAGTGCGGGCGCCGACGAGGCGAGCGCGTCGTCGATCGACACCCAGGTCGGATCCAGCGGGCGCGTGGTGAGCGACTGGAGCCCGGCGACGAGTTCGACGGCACGTCCGACGTCGACGAGTGTGCGAGCGGCGGTGGCGACGTTCAGCTGCGGCATCAGGGTCTGGGGCAGCGACGGAAATCCGGCGGGAACGGGCGGGTCGGCGACGGTGCTCGACACGCGGCTGTCGCCGTCGATACGGAGGGTGACGGGTTGCTGGAGACCGCACTGCTCCTGGGAACCGGTCGTGCGGAGCGCGACGGTGATGTCGGTGAGGCGCCCGAGGGACGAGTTCGGCACCGTGACCATGCGGTCGATGACACCGCTCGAGTCGGCTGCCCATGCGTCGAGCTGGACGTCACCGGCCGAGACGGTGATCAGCCCACCCTGGGTGGCGGGAAGCGGGGTGTAGGAACCCTTCAGATCGATGGCGACATCCCGGACGGGTCGGCCGAACTCGGCCTGATCGAGGAACAGATGTACGTCGGCGATGCCGAGACCGCTCGTCTCGAGATCGGACACCCGCAGGTCGTACAGGGTGGTCGAGTCCGGAGCAAGGATGGGCGGGACGTCGAAGGTGCCGACGGCCACGTCGGAGCCCACGGCGAAGCCGGACAGGACGCTGTTCACCAGGCGCCCCTGGTCGAGAAGGGTCTCGGCATCGCCTCGGACGTACAGGGCGGGAGGCCCATCGGGAATCGTGCCGATCTCCACACCCGTCTCCTCGCCTTCGCGGACGACGATCTGCCGGACGAACGGACTGTCGGCGGCCGGGGGAATGCCGTTCGGCGGCAGTTCACGCACGTCCACCGGCACCTGACGTCCCGAATAGCGCGCGGTCACGCCGGCGGCGAGATCCAGGGTGACGGTCGACTCGGCGTCCGTCGGTTCTTCTGTCAGATACAACTCGAGGCGTTCGAGGACGGGCGGCAGATAGTCGGCGACCACCGACGGGAGCGTAGGGGTACCGGCGTACCGGATCACACCGTCGTGCAGTCGTACCGAACCGAGGGTCCAGTCGTCGGGGCAGATGTTGTCGACTGCGGTCAAGGTCAGCCCCAGCGAGATCACCGCGGCGTCGTTCTCCACCTTCGCGCCGGTGAGCGGAATCGACAGGGGCACGATGTCGCCACCGGCCGGCAGTTCCACGCGGGTGAGCAACCGTCCGTCCGAGGTGACGTCGATCCATCCGCGCGCGACGTTCGTGGGCAGTTGGGCTGTGGTGTCCAGGAGAGCGGGGGTATTTCCGGGAGGGACCGGAATTGTGAGCGTGACGACATCGGAATTGCCGCGGAATTCCAGCTTCGGGCCGAGCCCCAGATTGCGGGTCGGGAATGCGACCTCGCCCGGCGAGGCCGGTTCCGTCGGCTCGAGATCCTGTGCTGAAGCAGTAATCGGGTTCGCGCACAACGCTATCGAGGCGGCAAGTGCCAGCATCAGGCTACGGCGGGAACGGCGACCGGTTCGGTGGAATGTCACCCGAACAGCGTATTGTGTCGGATCACGAAAGTATTGCAGGCGCGTCGGCAATTCGTTATGACGTTGCTCTGTTGTAACGAAACGAGGGCCGGTCCCGATTTCAGCCGACGACCCCGAACCGGACGAAACAGGAGGCACCGGTGGCGGAACCGCTGAAGGCGTTGTTCGTGAACGAGAACATCGGTGGACACGCTACGGTGCACCATTCGCTCCGGCGGGCGTTCGTCGAACGCGACGACATCGAGGTGGAGTTCCTCGACGCCCACGGTCCGGGATTCGTGGGCAAGGTGTTCCGCGCGCCGGTGCCCGGACTCGATCGGCTCGATCTCGACCTCCAGGCGCTGCGCGGGCAGCTCGTGCATTCCCGGGGGCTGAGGCGTCGGCTGCAGGAACGTCTTGCCCAGGGAGACATCGACGTCCTCCACGTCTACACCCAGAACTGCATGCTCGGTTCGGCCGACCTGATGCGGACTCGTCCCACGGTGGTCACGACGGACAGCACCAACGAACTCAACGCTTATCTGATCCCGTATCGCACGGCGACCCGGTTCACTCCGTTCGCGGTGCGCGCAGCGGTCCGCTTCGAGCGTCCGGTGCTGGATGCCGCGGACCTGGTGATTGCCAACGGCCGGCGCACCGCCTCGTCGCTGACCGGGGCGACGTACGGATTGCCCGCCGAGAAGGTGCTGACGATGGCACCCGGGATCTGGTCGCCCTTTCTCACCGGGGAACGGGCATTGCCCGATCGTTCGCGGCACCGGCGTCCCACCGTCGTCTTCATCGGCACCAGCATGGAACGCAAGGGCGGCAGCACTCTCCTGCGGCTGCACCAGCAGTACCTGAGGGAGACGTGTGATCTGGTGCTCGTCACACGTGATCCTGTTCCGGATCTGCCGGGTGTGCGGGTGGTGGGTGATCTCGTGAGCGGTGACGACCGATTGTGGGACATCCTCGCCGAAGCGGACCTGATGTGCTTCCCGTCCGGAATGGACCAGGCACCCAACGTGATTCTCGAAGCAGGTGCGGCCGGACTTCCGGTCGTCGCGTCGACGGTGGGGTCGATCCCCGAGATGGTCGTCGACGGCGAGACCGGGCTTCTCGTCGAACACACCGACGACGAGGCGCTCCTCGCGGCACTCCGGATGTTGCTCGCCGACGGGGTGCGACGACGCAGCATGGGCGCGGCAGCGCACGCGCGGATCGCCGAACTGTTCGATATCCGCACGACCGCCGCGCGACTGACGGAGCTGCTCGGCCGGGTGCACAGGAGGGTCGTGGCGCGGTGAGCGCTTCGCTGCTGTTCGTCGCGCACACCGGTGAGCGGTCGGGTGCCGAGAAGGTGATGCTGGCGCTCGTCGACGTCGCCCTCGCACAAGGCCTGCGAGTCACCGTGGCGTGCCCCGATGGACCCCTGGCCGAGGCGCTCCCGGCCGGGTGCGTGCACGTCGGGTTGCCACGCCTGGGCATGTGGGGTCAGACGGGAACCGGGCGGATCACGGGCCTGGCGAGTCTTCCGGTGCGGTGGCTGGGGGGCGCGCTCCGGCTCCGGCGCGTGCTCGCCGCCGAGCGACCACAGGTGGTGTGCAACTCGTTGTTCGCGTTGCCATCCCTGCGATTCGCTGTCGCAGGTACATCCCATCGCGAACGTGCGAGGTGGCTGGTGCACGACACTCTGTCGTCACGGAAGCAACGCCTCGTCGCCCGCCTCGGCAGAGCAGCGGTGGCGGGGGCCGTAGCGGTCTCCCGCGCCACCGCGGCTCCGGTCCGCGAATGCGGATATCCGGTCGTCGTTGCGCCGAACGGCGTTCCGGTGCCGGCTGCACCGTCCCTCACGGCCCGTCGTGCCGACTCGGCCGTGCGGGTGGGCATCCTGGCGTCGGTGACGGAGTGGAAGGGGCATCGGGTTCTTCTGGATGCGGTCGCCGAGGTGCCCGAAATCTGCCTCGACGTGGCAGGTACGCCGTTTCCTGGCGACGAAGCGTTCCTCCACGAGTTGCGCCGCCGCGCAGAGCGCTCCGACCTGCGTGGACGCGTGTCGTTCCTGGGGCAGGTCGACCCGGCAGAGGTATTCGCGGTCTGGGACGCGTTGGTCTCGGCCAGTATTGCACCGGAGGCCGGGCCGCTGGGAGTGCTCGAGGCGATGGCGTACGGTGTGCCCGTCGTCGGTACCGATCACGGAGGCACCGCCGAATATCTGTCCGACGGCGCGGGACTGCTGGTGCCGCCCGGTGACGCGAACACCCTGGCCGCGGTGTTGCGCCGGATCGTCGCCGAACCCGAACTACGAACCGAGCTCGTCGTCACCGCGCGTCGCAGGGTGGAGGACCATCACGATATCGAGGTGACGCTGCCGGCCATGGCGAACGCGCTCTGGGCGACCGGCGTCACGTTGTGAGCCATCCTCGAGTATTGCTTTTGCAACCATGTTGTGATCTCCGGTGTTTGGTGTTGGCGGCGGATTCGCGCACACTGTGAGCCATGTGGGTGTGGATCGCATCGGCGCTGGCGGCGTGGTTGAGCCTTTCGGCTCTCGGCGCGCTCGCGGTCGGTCGGTTCCTGTTCGTCTCCGAGAGGGAGGAACAACTCGTCGAGATGCAGCGCGAGCAGCGTGATTCTGCGAATCCTCCCGTGAGTTCCTGACACGCCGCATCACCGCCGACGCGGTACTCGCGAGTAACAATTTTTCGTGTCTAGACTCGGTTCCGCGTCGTCCTCCTGTCCCCCCATGTGAGGACGACCGCACGGGTCGGTTACCCCCATCACCGGTCCGTGCCGAAGCCCCGGCCGATCCACCACCACGATTGCCGGGGCTTCACCTATTTCCGGCGGGGATATTCTGTCGCTCCTGACCGAGCGGACTCCCCGCTCTGCGATCGCCTGCGCACGGTACCGATGGCTGCTGCGTGCCGGGCGGATGGCGCAGGAGCTGCCGGACATTTTCGGTACCGCGCTCGGTGCGGTTGTTCGGGACCGTAAGGGGGTCAACGGTTTTCCGGAAATCGCTACGCTCGGGCAGTGGGTGCGCGAGCTCGTGGATCCGGCTCGTGCTCTCGGGCACGTCGCTCGTGCCGCCCGGACCGACGATGCCCCTCGTCGCGACAGTACCGACATCTCGCGGTAACGTTCCGGTATATGTGCCCGCGTTCTACGCGCGTCGGGCACGGTCGACGGCGTGCCGTTCACGAAGCGGTCGCCGACATCGAAAATACGGGGAGGAAAATCGATGAATTCTGTTGCGAAGAAGGCTGCCGTCGCAGCGTCGGGTGCCGCACTGCTGGCACTGGCAGTGCCGGGCATCTCGTCCGCTGCGGGGCCGAACGTATCGGCGAATGTGGAGAACGGCGCCATCGTCGTCGACTTCGATCTGAGCCGGGCGGACGTCGATCGCGGCGTCACCTGCGTCACCTACGTCCTGAAGCCGGGCACCGTCGACACGGCCGATCCGTCGGGCCGCATCGATGCGCAGCCCGCCGGCACGAGCTTCTCGGTGACCAACACCAGCACCTCGAGCGCGCTGTACATCAGGGACGGCGCACCCGCGCAGGCCGGCCCGGAGGCGATCACCGACGGCACCTACAACGTCTTCTGGGGCTGCCAGGACGCCTCGGGTACGCAGTACGAGAACATCTTCGACGCGTCCGGTCGCCCCTTCACCGGGGGGATCCCCGTGACGGTCGGCGGCGGCGAGTCCGCCCCGCAGGGCGAGTCGGCTCCTGCTCCGCAGGCGAAGTCGGCACCGCAGACCCAGGTCGCTCCCGAGTCCGGCCAGGTGCCTCAGACTCCCGAATCGGAGCAGGAGCCCGTGGATCCTCTCCAGTTCGTGATCAAGTTCCTGCGCGATCTGATCGGCAACCAGTCCTGATCCTCGAGCACGTCCGTATCGGCGGCACCCCCAGGGGTGCCGCCGATGCTGTTTCTGTAGTGGCCCGGAGAAGGCAGTCCGAGAGTGCGTGAGCCGTGGAAGGGAGAATGTGTGGAGGCCGCTTCGACCGCGTCGGGTCTCACATCGTTGCCGCAGCTGCGTCGTTCCTACGGTGAGAGTCTGCGTCCACTGACGTCCGGCGGGGGCTGGTCCGCCGGTGACGGCTGGTGGGTGGGCATCACCGGTGCCCCCGACCCCGACTACAACCTCGCTCTCGTCCACGGTGGCGATGTCACCACCCGGGTACAACACGTCTACGAGACCCTGACGAAAGCCGGCAACCCGTCGATCGTCCTGCTCGCCGGAGACGGACTCGGTGCTGCGCAGGTCCTTGCCGACCACAGTTGGGTGTGTGCCGGATCGTTGGATCTGACCTGTCTCGTGGCTCATGACGCTCCCGTCGACCCGGGCTTCCGAACGCTCGGTGAAGCCGATATGGCGGATGCCCGCGAACTCGCCGCCGGGACGTTCGGGATCGCGCCCGGGACTGCTGCCGTCGCCTACGCCGATGCCATGGCACGGACCCCCGGCGTCGAGGTGGTCGGCATCGTCGAGGACGGGGATCTGCAGTGCTGTGCGCTGCTCGTGGACAGTGGGGCGATCCGGACGGTGTGGTCGCTCGGAACTCACCCGGGACGCCAACGGCGCGGGTTCGCGAACCGGTTGATCAGAGCGGGCGCCGCCCACACCTACGCGCAGCGCGGCCCGGTCGCGATGTGCGGGCTCACCAGGCCGCGCGTCACACCGCTGTATCTCGCCGCCGGAGCACGCGTCGCGGAGACCTGGCAGATGTGGTCGCGTCCGCGTTGGCTGCTCGGCAGTTGACGGACTGTACGGACGAGTAACGTTTGCCCGATTCGGTGCGACACACTGTCGACCTGCCCAGTGAAGGGCGACAGCGAAAGGCCAGTGCATCGTGTCCGAACGAAGCATCCGCGACGCCGAACTGCGTCGCGAACTCGGTGTCCCACCGACCGTCGATCTCGTGGGTCATGCCCGCGATCTCGCCCGTGTGGCCGTGCCCGCCGCACTCGTTGCCGCCCTCGCCGCGGTCGCGGTGTTCTTCGTTCGTGACAACGGTCCCGGTGTGTACGAATCATCGCTCGTCGCGGAGATCCGCTCGGCGTCCGCGGTGTCCGGATCCGACGCGACGCTCGGGCAGCTCATCGCGCCGTACGTCGCACTGTCTCAGGACTCGGCGGTCGTGGCCGCGATCGCGACCGAGGCGAACGACGACCCTGCGGGACTTTCATCGAGGATCGACGTGGGGTACGGCTCGTCACCGACCTTGCTCACCGTGACCGCCCGAGCCGAGTCCCAGGCCTCTGCAGATCATCTCGCACAGGTCGTCGTCACCCAGCTCGACCGCGCGCAGACCGATCGGAACCGGGCAGCGCTCGATGCACGCATCGCCGAACTCGACGCCATCGTCGGCGGACTGCGTACCGACCTCGCCGCGAGCACCGCGGCCGGCGAGGAGGGTACGGCCGACCCGGCGGTGCAGGCCGACCTCGATGCCCGCCTCGAACAACTCCGCCAGGCACGCTCGGGCGCAAGCCTCGAATACCTCCAGGTGCTGTCGGTGCCGGCAGGCAGTGGGGCGAAGGTGTCGCCTCAACCTCGGGCCGAAGCCGCGGTGGCGTTCCTCGCCGTATTCGTCCTCGTCGCCGAGTTGCTGGTCGCGCTGAACGGGCGCTTCGGCGCGACGAACAATGCGGCATGGGCCCGGCGCGTCGCGCGTCGCTACCGCTCGGCCGTGCAGGTGGAGAGAGACGCCCGGACGACTCTGCCGCTCGACACTGTCGTCATGCTTCGGCAACGTGTGTCGCTGGGCGACTCCGTACTGCTTCTGCACGGGGGCGGCGTGACCATCGAGACCGATGCATTCGCCGACGTCGACGATCGGTTCGTGAGTTGCGGGATCGGCGATCAGTGGTGGACACGAGTGCCCACCGAAGGGCTCGCGCTCGCCGTGGTCGTGCTGCAGGCCGGGGCGGAGGAGCGTGCGGAGACAGAGGACACCCTCCGTGCGCTGGCGGAGATCGAGGTGCCCACGCGTCTCGTCGTGCTCGGTGCCGGACGCGAGTGGATGCCCCTGCTCCCGGCTCGCCGTCGCGGCCCGGCCGTGGAGACCGCTCCCTACGACCCGGCACCCGTACCGTCCGCTCCGGCCCGGGCCGGAGCGCGGAACAGCAGGGCTACGCGGAACAGCAGGGCTACGGCAAGCACTGGGAGACGTCGCCACGTCCCTGACCCGGTTTCCGCTCGAGTTGAATCCCTACCCCGACACGCTATAGTGATGACGGTCACTCCAGGGGATGGGTGTGGCCTGCGCAGCCGAGCACATCGGCGTCACGACGAGGGAATCGATTTGTCTATCTGCATTGCCGGCACCCCGCAGCACAGCACCGCGACGCCGGGAAGCACCGAATGGATCAAGGCTCATCTCGCCCGCATGGACGACGACGTGAGCTCTGTATCGTCCACCGAGGACGTCGCCGCAGAGAGCGTCGTCGACGCGCGTCGTTAGGCTCCTGGTCGACGACTGCGACGAGGAGGGAGCGAGACATGAGGGAATTGTTCCGAGGGCAGCTCGACGACCTGGTCGGACGCCTCGGCGAGCTTGCAGCGGTTGCCGCCGAAGGGCTCGACCTGGCCACGCACGCGTTGTTCGACACCGATCTCGACGCAGCTCAGGCCGCCCTCGATCTCGACGCGCGGATCGCCGAACTCGACACCGACTGTTCCGAGCGAGCGGTACGGATCCTCGCCCTGCAGGGTCCCGTGGCCGCCGACCTGCGGTTGGTGTTCTCCGCGGTTCGTATCACCGGCGATCTCACCCGGATGGGTGAGCTGAGCCTGCACATCGCGCGGGTCGTACGGCGCCGCCATCCCGAGTCGCTGGTCTCCGACCTTCTGCGCGAGGATCTTCGCCGGATGGCCGAGCTCGCGGCGGAGATCGTTGCGATCCTGCGCGACGCATTCACCGACTTCGACCTCGAGACGATCAAGGGCACCCATGCCATCGAGACCGAACTCGATGCGGTGCACTCGCGACTGCTCGCCCTGCTCGAGAGCCCCGAGTGGGACGGGGATATCCGGACGGCGGTCGACACTGCACTCCTCGCGCGTTTCTACGGGCGTTTCGGCGACCAGGCCGTCGACGTCGCCGATCGGTTGATCTTCTTCGTCACCGGCCAGCGACCGGCGGCCTGACTTCGGCGCGCGGAGCGCCGGGAACCATGCGATTCTTTCCCCGTGACCAGCGACGAGCGCCTCTCGGTCGGCGGTCCTGGCGTGCCCGGGTTCGACGACCTCGACTTCGACGCCCTGGCGGCGCGGTCCGGTGCCAAGTGGGCACGGGCGGCAGCCGGTGGGCTGACTCCCGCATGGGTCGCCGACATGGATTTCCCGGTCGCACCGCCGATCGCGCGTGCGCTGCACGAGTTGGTCGACCGTAGCGATCTCGGCTATCCCGACTGGTTCCACGGCACGCCGCTGCGCGAGGAGTTCGCGCAGCGCATGCGCACGCGCTACGGCTGGGCACCCGATCCCGGTGCCGTCCGTGAACAGACGGATCTCATCCAGGCACTACAGCTCGTGCTGCATCTGAGCACCACGCGCGGGGACGCGGTGGCGATCCAGACACCGAGCTATCCGCCGTTCCTGGCGTCGCTGCGGCGGATGGGACTGCAGCAGATCGACTTTCCGTTCGTCGATCGAGGAGACGGGTGGGTGCTCGACTTCGAGACGTTCGAGCCGTTGGTGGCGCGGCGTCGTCCGCGGGTGCTGGTGCTCGTCGATCCGCACAACCCCACCGGGCGGGTGCTCACACGTGAGGAACTCGAGCGGATAGCCGACCTCGCCGAACGGTTCGACATGCTCGTCGTCAGCGACGAGATCCACGCCGAGCTGATCTACGAACCGCATCGGCACATCCCGTTCGCGTCGCTCGGGCCGCAGGTCGCTGCGCGCACCGTCACGCTCACCTCTGCGAGCAAGGCGTTCAATCTCGCAGGGATGCGGTGCGCGGTGGTGCACTACGGGTCCGAGACCCTGCTGAAGCGCCGGGACGCGGAACCCTTCGACCTGTACGGGACGGTCTCGGTTCCGGGAGTGGCCGCCACGCTCGCGGCGTGGCGTGAGGGCGACGCGTGGCAGCGCGATCTGCTGCGCGTCCTCGACCGGAATCGCCGGCGGGTGGACGAGGTTCTGCGCGAACGGATCCCGGCCTTGCGGCATCACCTGCCGCAGGGCACCTACCTGACGTGGTTGAACACCGGACCGCTCGGCATCGACGATCCGGTGTCGACGGTGCGCGATCGAGGACGCGTCCTCGCCGACGGCGGGGTGCGGTTCGGCTCCGGAGCGCGCAACTTTCTGCGCATCAACTTCGCGACGTCGGCGCCGATTCTCGATCGGATCCTCGACGGGGTCACCGACGCGTTCGGCTCCTGATGATCACCAGACCGGATCCACTGCGGGCGGGGTCGTGATCTCGAGCGAATCGCTCACGGTCGTGCATGCTTGTGCGGCCGAAGCGACAACGGCGCGTGAAGGTTTCGCCGTGAAGTTCTGGTAGAGCAAGCCGAAGTTCTGCTCTACATCGGCTTGGTTCGTCCCGCGGTCGCGCATCGAGTAGACGAACACCTTCTGCACCCAGCCCAGCCGGCGTGCCTCTGCGATGCCGGCTGCGATGATGTCCGCCTGCCGTTGTGCGCTCACTGCGTTCGAGGCGGTTCCGGTCGGGGCGCCGAACTCCGTCGCCCAGATCGGGGTGGCCGCGTCGCCGTACTGCACCATGGTGTCGCGCATCAGGCGCATGCGATAGAAGGTGTTCCAGCTCTGTGTGCTCGCGTCGTTCGGCAGCGCCGGATAGCTGTAGGGATGGATCGACAGGATGTCGAAGTACTGCTGTGCACCTCGTGCGTAGAGCTGTTGCACATAGGTGACCGGTGAGATGTTGGTGCCGTCGTCCACAGCGGGGGCGAGGCCACCGTTGAGGATGCGCGCGCCGGGTTGCACGGACTTGATGGCCGGTGCCGCCGCCGCGAGCAGTTCGACATATTTCCCGATGTCGGCCCGGGGCCGGAAGAAACCGGTCAGATTCGGTTCGTTCCAGATCTCCCAATGGCTCACACGGGTCGAATAACGTTGCGCGACCTGGCGGGAGAAGGTGGCGAACGCCGCCGGATCGGCGGGATATCCGTGGGTGTCGGCTCCGCCCGCGACGCGCGCCCAGGCCGGCGTGTACGCGATGATGCCGACCACTTCGAGTCCGCGTGTGCGAGCGCGGTCCACCACGCGGTCCGGGATCGACCAATTCTGTTGCCCGCGGTTCGGTTCGATCACCGACCAGTCGATGTCCACGCGCAGCCACCGAGCGCCCACCGCACGGATCGCATCGAGTTCGCGGTCGAGTTCGGTGTCCGGCAGGTACATCAGCGGGGCGCCGGCCGCGATGCCGATGTCATCACTCCCGCAGGTCGTCGGTGGAGTCGGTTGGATCGGTGGGGCGCACGCTGCGAGTGCTGCGAGGGAGCACGCGAGGACTGCGGTAAGTATGGCGCGTGCTGGACGACCCATCGACTCTCCTGTGGTAGAACGGACAATTCGGGCATCGGTCGTAACGTCGCGCCACCGATCTACGATTCTTCTCGTGGAGCGAGCGGCAGACCGATGCCGCGAATTCACTGTAACGAGGAGAGGACCGAAAGATGCAGGATTCGTGGACTGAAGAATCCGGTGCATGCGCACCGTGAGTTTCGAGATCCACGATGAGGCATCGGCCACCCGGCTCTTCACGGAATGGGACGACCTCGCGCAGGAGCTGGGACAGCGTGTCGCGACCCGGCCTTCGTACGCGCTGGCCTGGAACCGAATGGGACGCGGACGATCGGCGGTGTGCACCGTCCGGCGCGGTGGCCGACTCGTCGGACTCGCGCCCCTGCACGCCCGCACCCGACTCGGGGTCACCGCGCTCCGGCTGCCGGCCCACGGCCTCGCGACGATAGGAACCTTCCTCGCGACCGACGAGGCGGCACTCGCCGATCTGCTCGACGGCATCGCCGACCGGAACATGGCATTGCAACTCGACCACGTCGATCTCACCGACCCTCTTGTGGAGATGCTGCAGGCGTCGCCTCGGTGGAGCGTCGACATCGTCGGAACCGAACGATGCCTGACCATCGATCTCGCCACCGGTGCCGGCGCCGAATCATTGCGCGGTCGACGCACACTGAAGACGCTGTCCCGACTGGAACGTTCGCTGGCAAGGGAGGGCACCCCGGCCTCCGTCGACGTGGTGTGCGATCCGGACCATCTCGCGCAGAGATGGTCCGACATCACCGCGGTCGCTGCGGCCGCCGACGAGCACAGCGGACGCGACGATTTCTGTGCGCCTCCGTTCACCGCTTTCACCCGGCCGTTGCTCGACGCCGAGGCCCGTGCCGGAAGGCTGCTCGTCGTAGGTCTACTCGTCGGCGACCGGTGGATGGCCCACGAGATCATGTTCCGCACCGGCACGACGGCGGAGATGTGGATCGGCCGTTTCCATCCCGAGGTGCGCCGTCACCAGCCCGGACAGTTGCTGCAGCGACGGCTGACCGATCGGCACGACGAACTGGGCATCAACCGCTTCGACTATCTGCTCGGCACATCGGAATTCAAGGAGCAGTGGGCGAACGGTGATTACCGGGTGGGGCGGATCGTCGCCGTTCCCACTTCGCGACCGCACCACCGGTGGACCCTGCGCGCCGCGGACCTCGGAGCCGGTCTCGTCCGTCCCCTGCGCCTGGCCGCGCGCGACGCCCTCACGTCGAACCGTTCGTGATCAGAGGCAACCGGGAGTGACCGCCGCCGTGCGCAGCACGTCCCAGGCCGGTTTGGGCGACCCGTCATGCGCGAGGACCCCGAAGTTCTGCTCGCGATCGGACACGTCGGTGCCCCGGTCGAGGAGGCTGTAGACGAACAGCTTGTCGACGAATCCCAGCGCGCGCTGTTCGGTGATCCCGTCGCGCAGAATCTCCGCTTGCTCCGCGAACCCGACAGCGTCGGTGCCCGTTCCGGTGGGCGCCCCGATCTCCGTCGCCCAGATCGGCTTGTCGGAGTCTCCCCTTTCGACCATGACGGTGCGCATCTCGCGCATGCGGTAGAAGGAGTTCCAGTCGGACGTCGACGCGTCGGACGGCAGGGCCGGGTAGCTGTAAGGATGCATGCCCACCACGTCGAAGGTCCATGAAACACCCTGGTCGTACAGTTCGGTGAGAAACGTCGTGGGCGCGATGTCCGATCCGTTGTCGGTGGCGGGGGACAAGCCGCCGGTGACCACCACTGCTCCGGGGTCGACGTTGCGGATGGCATCCGACGCCGCAACGAGCATCTCCGCGTACGCGCCGACATCGGGTTGCGGGGTGAAGAAGGCCGTCAGGTTCGGCTCGTTCCAGATCTCCCAGTGCGTGACGGTGTCGGAATAACGATCGGCGACGTCGCCCGCGAAGCGTCCGAACTCGCCGGGGTCGGCGGGCATGCCGTGCGTGTCCTCGGGCTCGACCTCGGATGTCCGCGCCCAGCGCGGGGTGTGGGTGAGCAGGCCCAGCACCTGCAAGTCGTGCGACTCGGCCGCGGCGACGACGCGGTCGGTGCCGCTCCAGTCGAAGCGACCACGCGCCGGTTCGATGATCGACCAGTCCATGTCGAACCGGATCCAGCCGGCACCGCTGTCGGCGACCGCCGACATGTACGCCCCGAGATCGGTGTCGTCGAGGGTATCCAGGCCGGAGCCGGTCGCAATTCCCAGGCTTCCGCCCGTCAGATCGGTCCGGCAGTCGCGTGCCTCGGTGCTCTGGGTGCACGACAGAGCGAACACACCGACGAGGGTGACGACGGCGCGGAGTGGCATGGACCGCGGAAGGGACACTGCAACCTCAACGGGACTTGACGAGACCGACGAGGCCGAGCCCGCCGGTGATGGGAAGGACGTGGGTTCCGGCCAGAACACAGACTGCCGAGATGACGGCGGTGACGGGCCAGGGGAGATCGTAGCGCTCCGCGAACAGCGACATCCACACGGCCACCGCAACACCCAGCAGTGCGATCGCGCAGGTCTCTGCGAAGGGGAACAAGCGCCCGATCCGCACCGTACGGGCCACGACGATCCAGATCGCAACGAGCATCGCGGCCTCGGTGAGCGCGGTCGCCAGAGCTGCCCCGTCGAACGACATGCGGGGGATGAGCACGAGGTTCGCGCAGACGTTCCCGACGAGCGCGGCCGCTGCGACCCAGGGATACACCCGGTGTCGAGCGGTCGCGATGAGCACGGTGAGACCGAGTTGGGTGAGCATCGACAGGGCACTGCCCAGTACCAGTAAGCGCGAGGCGTCGGCGGCGTCGGCGAACCGATCGCCGTAGAGGAGAGAGAGGACGCCGTCGGCCGAAGGCCAGAAGGCGGCAGCAGCTGTTGCACCCAGCACCGCGAGGAGCATCGCCGCCTCACGTGTGCGGTGGCGGAACTGTTCGCTCTGCGCCGGCCAGGTCGCGACCAGCAGCGTGGTCACGGGACCGACGACCGTCGACGAGACCATCGACAGAAGATCGGCGAACTTGTAGCCGACGGTGTACAGACCTACCGAGTCGAAGGTGTCCATGCGGCCGAGCATGAGGATGTCGACTTTGGACAGCACCGTGAGCAGAGCGAAACCGATGCTGAGCGGGATCGCTTCGACGAGCATCTCCCGCCAGCGCCACAACTGGGCGCGCGCGGCGGGCAGGGGGCCGGCCTTCCCCGCACGTACGCCGCGCACGAGAATGCCCGCCCCGGCGATTTCGTTGATCACGGCCGGCACCACGAGTACGAGCAGCACCGGATTCCACAGCACGGCAGCGATGGTGGCGATCAGTTGGGCGAGTTGGCCGAAGGTCTCGGCTACAGCCACCGATGCCATCCGCAACCGGCTCTGATACATGACGGACAGGGCGTTGTTGGGAGTCGCGATCACCACGACGAGCCCCGCGATCACCGTCGCCCAGACGACATCGGAGGAGTATCCGAGGAGTAGTACGTACCCGATGGCCAGTGCGTAACCGAGCAGACCGAGCACGCCACGCAACGCGATGAACGCGGTGGTGACGTAGGAGACCTCCCACGGATTGCATTCGACGAGCTTGGCGAGCACCACGCGGCCCACGCCGAGATCGGTGACGACGGACAGCAACCCGAGCAGACCGAAGACGAAGGAGAACTTGCCGAAGTCGTCCGGTGCCAGCGCGCGGGCGACGATCATCGAACCGGCCCAGCCCATCGACGCGACGGCGAGCCGGCTGCCGAGCATCACGACGGTGTTGCGCCGCGCGGCACGCCCGTCGAGCCGGGGTGTCCGGGGTTCGTGGAGAGTGCCCCCGGGGTCGTGCGCCGCGGCGATCCGTTCCATCACGACGGTCTCGGCCATGCGGTCGGCCAGCGAATGTCTGCCCACGGCGGCGGCCTTCTCAGATTCTCAGGCCTGCGATGCGGTAAGCGTCGCGCGTGAGCTCGGCGGTGCGCCTCCAGGTCGAGGTCGCGGCGACCTCGCGTCCGCGTGCGCGCAGCGCATCGGCGGTATCGGTGTCGTGGACGACCACCCGCAACGCCGCGGTCCACGATGTCTCCGTGTGTTCGGTGACGAGCAGTGCTCCGTCGTCGACGATGTCGGGCAGGGCACCGACGGCGCTCGTCACCACCGCGCCCCCGCACGCCATCGCTTCGAGCGGCGGCAACCCGAAACCTTCGTAGCGCGAGGCGTACGCGACGGCGCTCGCCGCGGCATACAGTGCCGGGAGGTGTGCGGTGGGAACGTAACCGAGACCGATCGAACCGGCCGGCGCGTCGGGGCCGGTGGACCCGGCCCCGGCCAGCACCAGGGGGATGTCGAGGATGCGGCACGCGTCGGCGACGAGCGCGACGTCCTTGCGGGGTTCGACGGTGCCGACCTGCAGGACGAACCGTTCGGGCAGCCGGTAGGCCCTGCGGATACCCCGTACCTTCTCGGGGGTGGGAGGTTTCGCCCACACCGCGGGTGCGAGCGGGGTGACCACGGCCTCGCGACCGCACAGGGCGTGCAGACGTTCGGCGGTGAAGTTCGAGACCGCGACGAGCACGTCCGCTCGCCTCATGGCATCTCGCAACAGGGCGCGCTCACCGGCCGCACGATACTTGCCGAATGCCCACGGGGTGTCGAAGACGGCCAGATCGTGGAACGTCGAGACGGTGACGCCGGAACACCGAACAGGGACGTCGACGTCGAGACTGTGGAACAAGTCGACGCCCCACACGGGCATCTTGGCGTAGAGCATCCGTCGCACTCCACCGGCGACCGGCCGCACGTGCGGGGCCACGCGAAACGGCAACTCGCCCGTCGCGTCATGTTGCACGGAGGCTCGCAGCGCCGCTGCGGGGAGCAGGAGGTCGAGCGCGTTCAGGAGTTCCCGGACGTAGGTCTGGACGCCACTACCGGACGGACGGAGTGCGAGGGCGCCGAATCCGATGTGGGGGGCAAGTTTCGGTGAAGTGACCAGCGTTGGGTCAGTGCGCATCCGACAGTTCCTAACAGTAGCCAGAAATAGACGTCGAGAGGGAAGATCTCGAGATAGGTCGCCACCGTGGAGGCGATCGCTGCCGCGACGATCGTGCCGCTGACACCGAGTGCGAGGGCGGCATCCTGCCCGCTCATGATCCGCGATGCGCGCAGTGTCGAGACCGCGGCGCACACGAGCACGAGAACGAACAACCACACGCCCAAGGGGCCCAGTTCCACGGCGAGCTTCATGTAGTAGTTGTCGGGCTGATAGGGCATGAACCCGAACTGCACTGCGGCGTGCAACGACAGATCCGACAGCATGGGGTTGCCGTCACCGAGATTCTTGGACGCGGCCGAGCCGGTCGCGCCGAGTCCCTGGCCGAAGGGGTGCACCCACAGTGACGACATGGTCTGCGACCATCCGTCGCCGCGTTCGCCGAGACTCGACGAGGAGAACAGCGTTGCGAGAACCGAACTCGGCGCAGCGACGAGGACGATCGGCACGAGCGCCGCGATGCTGCCGAAGGCGAGGAACAACGCCCGGTAGCGGTGGATCGCGAACCACAACAGGGCGACCGCCAGCCCGATATAGCTGGCGCGCACGATGGTCACACCCATGCCGAGCAGCATGATCGGCGTTGCGCACAGGAACACCTTGTTGCGGAGTCGATGCGGGTCGGCGAACGCTACTGCGCAACCGACGATCAGGGAGATCATGACGAACAACCCGAAGGCGAACGGCGTGGTGAAGGTGCTGAAACTGCGCAGGATCCCACCGGTGGTGCGGAGATGCTCGTCCCAGCGATAGCCGAGTTCGGCGAGTCGCTCTCCGCCGATGACCTGCTGTGCGAGACCGACCACCGCGGTCAGTACCCCCATACCCATGACGATCGTGACGAGGCGATCGCGGTCGCGGGCGTCGAAGGGCGCACGCCACAGGATGACAGGGATGACCAGATAGAAATACGTGATCTTGAGCGCCGTGATGCCGGCGAGTCCGGAGACGGCAAGAGCGGACAGTACGCCCATCGCCACCCAGGCGGCCACAGCCGGCCACCACGGATACGACGGAGCGGGAAGTCGGCGACGGTACGGACTGACGAATGTGGCTGCGAGAGTGAGGAGGAGAACGCCTTCCTTCCATGGCGCGAGTGCCTGCCCGCCGGGCACGATCGTCAGCAGACCGTGCAGCGGAGTGAGGGCCGCGACGATCAGCAGACCGTTCTGCGCTCGTAGATACAAGAGCGCGAACAGCGCGATCACTGCCGGAAGGGCGAGCAGCAGGACAGGCGTCGTCACGAGGCGCGCTCACTGTTCATCGGCTCGACCGGCACTGTCCCGAACTCGCCGAGGATGGTGGAAGTGACAGCAGACCTGAGGAATTCACGGCCGTCGCGGTGATAGCCGCCGTGGTCGCCCACCGGTCCGGCGATGATGTGACCGGTGAATCCGCGGCGTCGCAACCGCATCAGGCCCTCCCCTCCGCGCTGGGATTCGAAGGAACGATGATCCTGGGCCGACAGCACGACCGTGGTCGAAACGTCTGCACGTCGCAGCGCTTCGAGTACGACTTCGGGCACCTGTGTGACGCCGAACCACCCGAGCAACAGCCACAGCCGGTACGGGAGATGTTTCTGCGCCCACGGTTTGATGCGGGCGCGAAGAGGAACGGAACTGTTGTCGACCTTTCCGGGCGCTTCGGGTGCAGGGGGAGCGAGCATGTTCCGCAGTGACTTCCGTCGATGGGTCGACCACAGGATCATGTTCACGAGTACAGCGGTGCGCGCGTGCCCTCGGATGCCGACCCATGCCGCGTACCATGCTCCGGAGCACAGTCCCGTCACGACGAGATCCCGTGGGGCGACGCCGAGGGAGGCGACGGCATCTTCTGCGTCGCGATCGGACGTGTCCGAGTACAGCGGAGTGGGGGCCGCTCTGTGCGCCGTGCCGGTGTCGCCCACGCCGGTCCTGTCGAAACGTATCGAGGAGACGCCGTGCGCGGCGAGACTGCGCGCGAGTTCGACCCACAGTCGGCTCGGCCCTACCCGGTGTTCGTACGCGGTCCCGAAGAACAACACCGTCGAACCGGCGGAGCCCGCGCCTCTCACCCCCTGGGTCCGAAGAGCGAACATCGAGTTCGGGCCGAGGTACTCCGCGCTTTCCGTGATCGGAACTCCGGTGTCGGTCGTCGCGACCACCGCATGTTTCCGGTCGGGGAAGCGGATTTCCGTGGTCGAGCTCGGTGCGGCAGCACCGATCCAGTCGGCGATGCGGCCGAGGTGACCGGTCGGGATCGCCGGGTGGAGGGTGCTGGGTGTGGTGAAGGACTCATGGCCGTGCAAGGAGAGCTCATCTGCCTCGAGTGCTGCGGCGAGCCGGGCGACCGCTGTGGTTTCACGGGCCGCGGGCCGGGTGGCAAGCAGGGTTCGTGCGCCGGCCAGAGAGCGTGGATCGATCCTCAGAGCGCCGAGCGCCTCGGCGGCCTCGGGGGCGAGCACTCCACCGATCATCGACACCCGTGGATCGTCGGGGTGGTCCATGCCGAGGGCGAGGCGATAGAGAACGCGTTGTTCGCGTAGGAATGCGCGTCCCGAAACGATCGGATCCCACAGGACTGCGGCATCGACCGGACCGCACTGCGGTAGCGAGGTGGCTGCGATCAGTGCTCCCGCGCGCAATCCCACGACGGTGACGTGTGCGGCGCCGCCGGCACGTGCGGTCGCGACCGCCGCGGCGACACTGCGTTGCCATGCCTCGACCGCATCGGGTGAATCCTGATCGCCCGCGGAGTCGCCGGTGCCCTCGTAGTCGAAACGCAATGCCGCGAGTCCGCGCTCGGTGAGTTGTTCGGCGAGGGCCTTGACCCCCCGATAGGTGTCGAGATGTTCCTTGCCGAGAGGCGGGCACAGCACCACCGCGCCGCGTGCGCGGCCGCCGGAGGGAAGGTGGACGTGGCCGAGGAGGGGAGACTCGGCGTCACCGAACCACGATGCGTATTGCACATCCACTCCGTGACCTCCACTGTCGAGGGGGTGAAAGACGGGGTGATTTCTCGACCCGTGGTTCAACCCTGAATCTTCTTGTCGTTCGGACGCATTCGGATCGAGGCACCACTCCGGCCCGTTACCGCTCACTCCCGGCAGGGTCATAAAGTACCCCTCGGACGATTCGGGGTTTTCGAAGGGATGGTTGTGCCTGGAATCCTGGTGCACGAATGGATCGCACGCGACGGAGGTTCGGAGAAGGTTCTCGACGAGTTCGTCCGCACCTTCCCCGACTCCGACGTGCTGTGCCTCTGGGACGACGCCGATCGGTATCCGGATCGGACGGTCCACGAGAGCGGCCTGGCGCGCACACCCCTGCGACGGAACAAGGCGCTTGCCCTGTCCGCCATGCCGTACGTCTGGCGGCGGCGACCCGGCTCGTACGACTTCGCGCTGGTCAGCTCGCATTGCTTCGCTCATCACGTCACCTTCCGGAGCGCCCCGAGCGGGTTCGAGAAGTTCGTCTACGTGCACACCCCCGCGCGCTATCTGTGGAATCCTGAGCTGGACGATCGGGGTGCCTCGCTCGCGGTGCGGTGCGCCGCGCCCCCGCTGCGGGCCCTCGATCGGCTCCGCGCGCGGGAGGGTGCGCACTTCGCTGCGAACAGCGATTTCGTGCGCCGGCGCATCGAGCGGGCCTGGGATGTCGAGGCGCGTGTGATCTTTCCTCCCGTCGAGACGACCCGCATCTCGTCGGTGCCCGACTGGCGTGATGAACTGCCCTCGGTCGAATCCGCCCTGCTGGAGAGGCTTCCCGAGATCTTCGTGCTGGGAGCATCGAGGTTCGTACCGTACAAGCGACTGGATTGGGTGATCCGGGCCGCCGACCTCGCCGGGGTGCCCTCGGTGATCGCGGGATCCGGACCGGAGGAGGGCCGGCTGCGGCAGCTCGCCGCCGAAGCGGCGGTGCCGGTTCACGTCCTCGCACGGCCGTCCGATGCTCTCCTCTACGCGCTCTACCAGCAGGCGCACGTCTATGTCTTCCCTGCGGTGGAGGATTTCGGGATCATGCCCGTCGAGGCGCGGGCAGCGGGAGCGCGTGTGATCGTCAATGCGCTCGGAGGTGCTGGTGAGACGGTTGCGGAGGGTGTCGACGGCCTGCGCTTCCACGAGGACACGGTCGAGGCCGTCGCCGAGTGCATCGCGGCGATCGACGCGGTGCCGAAGGGGGGTGACGGATCGGTGGCGCGGCTCTCCTCGGAGAACTTTCGCCGGCGTATCCGAGACTGGGTGGGCGAGAGGGTCGGACCGGGGTGACTCAGATCATGCTACCGACGAGTAGCTCTACTCTTGTCGGTGGTTCGTCCCTGTTGTACGGTTCTCCCGGGTCGGGAGCCGTAGGTTGGGATGGGGGATTGCCATGTCTCGATGCCGCCGACCGAACTCCGTTCGATGCTGCTCCCTCGTGCGTGGTCCCGCGAAATAGACCGACTCGCACTCTGTTCGGACCGTTTCGGTATCCGCTCGCGGGCGAATGTTGCCTGCGACACTGTGGTCGTTTGCACTGAAACGAAACTCGCACGTCGTCCGATCAAACGGACAAAAGCACCAAAACGACTATCGGGCTGTCGGGGCCACGCTGTTGGGTGGAGTAGGCAAGCAGGAGAAGCATGGGGATCGGACCCGAGTTGGCGCGCAGCAGTGTGCCGGCCCGCGATACGAGCGACGGTCGCGGGAGTGTCCCGCGCCGGCGCTGGCAGCGGAGTTACCGGAGGTCGTTGACGGTTACCGATACGGCGATCGTGATCGTGACCGTAGCTCTGGCACAGCAGGCCGGCTGGACCATCGATGGGGTGGCCCACAGTATCGGATCGGCTGCCGTGGTGGCGGGTATGTGGCTTGCGGTGCTCGCGCTCAACGGATCTCGCAAGGATCCGATCGTCGGCAGTGGCGAGGAGGAATACCGGCTCGTCACGAGGGCCACTGTGCAGACCTTCGGCTTGCTCGCCATCGCATCGTTCGTCGTCGACTCGTTCGCCACCGACCTGAACACGATTCGGGCCTATCTGCTGGTGGCTCTTCCCGTCGGACTGGTCACGTTGCCTCTCGGTCGGCGGTGGTGCCGTCGAGTGATCGAGCGGCGCCGCGTCCGGGGCGAATTCAGGACGTCGGTGCTCGTCGTCGGTTCCGAACACGCGGTGGATGCGATGGTCGGATCGTTCGTCCGCGACACCTCGGCCGGATACCGCGTCGTCGGCGTGTGCACCACCGGGCACACGGGCGACACCGACCGCGTCATCACCGTCGCCGGTCAGGAGATCCCGGTGCTCGGAGCGGAGACGGACGTGATCAACGCCGTCAAGCTCTCCGGCGCCGACACCGTCGCGATCGCGGCCGGAACCCACTGGGGCAACGGCGACATCGGCGATCTGGCCTGGGAGCTCGAGCCCTACCGCGTCGATCTCGTGGTGGCTCCCGGCGTCACCGACATCGCTCTGCCGCGACTGTCGATGCACCCCGTGGGCGGACTGCCGTTCGTGCACGTCGAGGAGCCGCAGTACCGCGGATCGCACCGGCTGGCCAAGACGACCTTCGACCTCGCGTGTGCGGTCCTTGCCCTGACGGTCGCGGCGCCGGGCATGCTCGTGGTCGCCGCGCTGATCAAACTCCAGGACGGCGGCCCGGTCTTCTACCGGCAGGAACGCGTCGGACTGGGCGGCACGGTCTTCCGGATGTGGAAGTTCCGGTCCATGGTCGTCGACGCCGACCGGATGGTCGATACAGTTCGCACGCAGACCGGGCAGGACGACGCGACCTTCTACAAGTCCGCCCGCGATCCGCGGATCACGCCCGTGGGACGGTTCATCCGCCGCACCAGCATCGACGAACTGCCCCAGCTGTTCAACGTCCTCGCCCGCGACATGAGTCTCGTCGGCCCACGTCCCCTCGCGGTCGGTGAGGGGGAGAAGATCCCGGGCTTCGTTCCCCGCCGCATCCTGGTGCGTCCCGGCATGACGGGACTGTGGCAGGTCTCCGGCCGATCCGATCTGGCCGAAGCCGACCGTATCCGGCTCGACCTGTTCTACGTGGCGAACTGGTCGATGGTGCAGGACCTGCTCATCGTCGTGAAGACGGTGCGGGCGGTGCTGGCGAGCGACGGCGCCTACTGACCCGGCCGGGTGGCGGGGTTTCGCGGTCGGGGAGCGGGGAACTCTTCGAATTCGTCCTGGAGTGTCGGCAGGAGGAGGAGAAGGTGAACACGTCCGTCCGAAGATTCCATCCCGACCCCGACGACATCCCACTCGTCACGTCACTCGACCAGATCGCCGATCTCGCGACGGATCCGCTGCTGTACCTGAGATATTCGAGGGGACCGGCAGCGGACGCCGAGGACGGACCGAGCCGCGACCACGAGGCGAACCTGACGCTGCCGGGGCTCTCGGTCACCACCCTCGCCCCCGAGCCGTGGTGGCGGCGCCCCGTCAAGGACTGGGTCGCCCGACGTCTCTGCAAGTACACCGAGCTCGACGAGGAGGACGGACGCTTCGCGTGGATCCTCACCGGAAGGATGGTCGGACGCGGTCCCGATCACGAACCGTTGCTCGTCGACGTCCGTCCCCATGCGCGGCTGAGCAAGGGTGTCCTGGACGAGGCGAGACGCTGGTACGACGAGCATTTCGACGTCGGCAACGATTCACGCAGGAGTGCGTGAGTATCGTTCGCGCAGAACATCGGCAGCCCACCCGGCGCGGCGCGGGGTGGGCTGCCGATGTGCGTGTCACACGAGGTCCCGTGGGATCCGGCGCTGCCAGTTCTGCGCATGGACCCGTCGATCGCCGTGATCGTCGTCGAGTTCGAAGGCATCGAGCTCGGCGTTGATCACGAACTCCTCGGGAGTGGAGGTGAGGATCGTGCGGGTGCGGACCTCGGTGCGCCAGTCGTCCCGTTCGTAGCGGCGCAGGGTGCGGGTCTCACCGCGCACCGAATTCGGGTCGTTGCCGCCGAAGCTGAACCACTCCTGGGTGCGGCGCCGGATCACGGTGCCGGTCTCGTCGATCCGGAACGACCCCTGGTCGTCGAGGATGTCGAGAGTCGACACGCCGGTCGCGAGGTCGCGGGTGGTCCGCCAGTGGTGTTCACCCGGATGCAGGAGCGTGATCCCGAGTTCCGGAGCCGTCTCCGGCTCCCCGAACTCGCGTAGGTGTGCGTCCTCCGGTCGCGGTGGCCGCACCGGCAGATGCAGATGTCCACCGGTGTACACCGTGACCTCGGCGGGTGTCGGGGACGGCCACGCCAGGGGGAAGTAGGAGGTGGACAGCGACAACCGGAGGCGGTGCCCGGCCGGGAACACGTGGGCCATCCCGTTGAGCTCGATCCGGATCCGATAACGCCGGCCCGGTTCGAGAGCTTCCGGTTTCTCGCTGCTGTCGCGGTGGGTGAGATTCAGCAACCCGTAGGTCACGCGTGTCGCCTCGCCGTTCGGCGCGACGTCGGACAACCGGGCGGCGAGCATCGACACCGGGCTGTCCGACGAGACCTCGAGTTCCACCTCGGGGCGACCGAGGATCTCCGTCGTGGTGTCGAGCGCCTCGGTCTCGAAGACGAGCGCACCGCCGTCCTCCTCACGCTGGTCCGACGGCAGGTCGGGCGTCGCAGCGTAGGAGGCCCACTTGCCGGCGAACATGCCCACACTCAACGGAGATCGGAGCGGCAGCGGCCTCTCGTCGACCGCGAGGGTGCCGTCGTCGTCGGGATGCAGCGCATGCCGATCGAAGGTGAAGCGGCGGTTCTCGATGTTCGGTGACGGCCACGACGGTTCGGCCACCCACCGGCCCGGACGCTCCGCGTAGGACGGGTTCGGTTCGATGGCGTCCTGCATCCAGGCCCGCACCATCGGTTCGTCCATCACCCCGGTGTCGATGCCCTTGAGCCAGTGGTCCCACCACCGCACGACCTCCTGCAGGAAACCGATCGCCGGGCCGGGGACGCCGAGATGCGGATACTTGTGGCCCCACGGCCCGATCAGTCCCTTCCGGGGGACGTCGAGATGTTCCATCAACCGGAAGATGGCATTGGTGTACCCGTCGGCCCAGCCGCCGACGGCGAGGACCGGGCACTGCACGGCAGAGTAGTCCTCGTTGACGGAGGCCCGCTTCCAGTAGTCGTCCCGGTGCTGGTGTTCGAGCCACTTCTCGATCCACAGTCCACTGCCCTCGAGCCGTTCGTGCCACATCTCGCGCCACCGGTCGCCGACGATCGCGGGGTCGGGGGGCAGGCTGTTGAAGGCGAACATCACCGTCGCCTCGGACAGGTTGTCGGACAACAGACAACCACCCATGTAGTGCATGTTGTCGACGTACAGATCCTCGGTGGCGGACGCGCTGACGATCGCCTTCAGGGCCGGCGGCCGGCGCGCGGCGACCTGCAGACTGTTGAAGCCACCCCACGAGATGCCCATCATGCCGACGGAGCCGTCGCACCACGGTTGCGACGCCAGCCATTCGATGACCTCACAGGCATCGTCGTGCTCGTCGGCGAGGTACTCGTCGCGCAGCACCCCGTCGGAGTCCCCGCTTCCGCGCATGTCCACTCGTACACAGGCGTAGCCGTGGCCGGCCACGTAGGGATGGTTCAGTGCGTCCCGTCCGCGGGTGGTATCGCGCTTACGGTAGGGGATGTACTCGAATACCGCGGGCACGGGGTGTTGTTCGGCGTCGACGGGCAGCCAGATCCTTGCCGCGAGCCGCGCACCGTCACGCATCGTGATGAAGACGTTCTCGATGACACGGACCTCGTTCGGGAGGTCTGTGATCGTGCGCATGCCGACCTCCTCTCAGTTCTCCGGCACCGGATCGAAGGTGAACGGAAGTGCCTGGAGTCCTTGCCGATAGCGCTGCCCGAGCTGTTCGACGCTGTCGGCGCCGATGTACATGGTGCCCAGCTCGTAGCGATAGGCATCCTGGTTGGGCAGGTCGGCGAGCCGGTCGCCGGGAGCGACGTCGATGCACACCAGGGCGCCGGGGATCGTTTCACGCAGGCGGGCGATGTCCGCTTCCGTGGGCACCGACGTGACGATGCCGTCCTCGTAGCGCGGGATGATGCACTTCGCCGCGACGGCGGATTCGCCCTGCCGGTACGGCATCCGGGGCGGCCGGCCGAGCGCGATGTCGATGGCCACCTCGTGGTTGGAACTCCCGTCGACCTTGGCGAACAATTCGCTGTGCGACTGGGAGATTCGCGTGTTGACCTCGATCAGCCAGAGTTCGTCGTTCTCCTCGTCCCACATGAATTCGGAGTTGAAGCAGCCGTTGTCGAAGCCGACGTGCCGCAGGTAACGCTCGGTGATGTCGATCATGCGTGCCTGTACCTCGTCGGGCACGGTGCTCGCCGGGTAGTCGAGGCGCTCGAAACTGTGCCCCGCCGCGTCCTTGCGCATGTCGAAGACACCGTGAATGCCGAACTGCCCCTGGAACATCGTGCCCTCGGGGGCGGCCTGGATCCCGCTGACGACCTGCTCGGCGAGGCAGGTGGTGCCGGAGCTCTCCCCGATCTCGTCCGGA
This sequence comes from Rhodococcus gordoniae, assembly GCF_001646655.1. Lineage (GTDB taxonomy): Bacteria > Actinomycetota > Actinomycetes > Mycobacteriales > Mycobacteriaceae > Rhodococcus > Rhodococcus gordoniae. The sequence goes on from NZ_LPZN01000015.1 coordinate 91,339, forward strand.
AGGTCGACGCGGCGCAGCACTTCGTCGAATGCGTTGCCGACCAGTCCGATCTTCTCCCGGATCTCGACGAGGGCCTCGGCGAACTCCTGCTCGTTGCGAATCTCGAATCCCAGCTGCGAGGAATGCGATTTCACGGGCTTGACCCAGAACGGGAAATCGAGCTCGATGCTGTCGAGTGCGTTGTCGTCGAAGGGATCGAACGAGCTGAACTGCGGGACGCACTCGGGAACGGATTCCTTCTGGGCCAGGCGGCTCCAGTACTTGTGCTCGGTGGCGACGATGCTGCGCAGCGACGGCGAGGGGATGTTGCGTTCGGCGGCCAGGATCGGAGCGAGCACGCTGGTGGGGAAGTCCCAGTGGGCGATGATCCCGTCGACGGTACCGGGGAAGGCGTCCAGTTCGCGCCGACATGCGTCGAGAAGGTCGTCGAACACGTATTCGTCGGGCTCCACCAGGCTTTCGTAGTCGAGCAACCCGTAGAAGCTCAGCTGGTCGGCACCGCGTACGGTCTCCAGTTCCTTGCGCTGGATGTCGGTGAGTCCGAGGACGAAGATGTTGGTGCTCATGGAAGAAGCCTTCCCGCTCCCTCGCGGCACGAAACAATCGGATAACGAAACGAACCGTCGGGAAGGTACTTTCACGCGCAACCGCCCCGGCTCGCAGGAGCCGGGGCGGTTGCATCGAAAGGGAGAATCAGGGAGTGTCGGGGTCGAGGGCGTCCTTGACCTTGCCCACGAGTCCTTTCTCCGTTCCCAGTGCGGCGGAACGAGGCTTGCCCTGGGAACCGTCGTAGGTCGCGTACAGCTTCGGGTCCGGCGGCGGTGCGCTCGCGACGTCGCCCAGCGGGACAGGGTCGGCGAGGAACGACATGGGTGTCGTGCCGTCGGGTCCGGTGCCGTGCGCCCAGCGTCCCTGATCGGCGGCTGCTCCGTCCGACAGATGCCACAGGCTCGACGCATGTTCGGAATGTTCCTCGTCGAACAGCGCGTTGGGTGCGATCGGGCTCGGTTCGATGCCGTCGGCCTTCAATTCCTCGATGGCGGCCAGCCACAGGTTCTGGTGGTAGGTGTCGCGGGCGAGGTTGAACCGGAGCATGTCCTTGACGCCCGGATCGTCCGTCATGTTGTACAGCCGTGCGGTCTGCACCCGTCCCTGCGCTTCGGCGGCGACGTTGGCGTGGAAGTCGGCGAGCAGGTTACCGCTGGCCACGATGAAACGGCCGTTCCACGGCACACCGTTGCTGTCCGAGAGGGTCGGTCCGCCACCGGAGATGATGGCCTGCTGCGGATCCATGCCGCCGAGTACCGCTGCGACCACCGGGTCGGCGGCGGCGTTCTTGGTCGACTCGGTTGCGGGTGCGCCTTCGAGGAGACGCGCCACCATGGTGGCGATCATCTCGACGTGCCCGATCTCCTCGGTGGCGACGTCCATGATCATGTCCTTGTACTTGCCGGGCATTCGACAGTTCCAGCCCTGGAACAGGTACTGCATGGTCACGGTCATCTCGCCGTACGCACCGCCGATCAGCTCCTGGAGCTTTCGGGCGTAGACCGGGTCCGGCTTTTCGGGCTTGACGTCGAATTGCAGATGGTCGGTATGACGAAACATGGGTGTGTCCCCTCGAATGCCGATTGTCGTGTGAGAGTCACCGGCGGCGCCGTGCTCTCGACGCCGTATCGGGAAGCCCGTGGGCTACGAAGCGGCTACCCATCTCGGGGCGCTCCAAACACGATCCGGTATCTCCCCGTACTCGTTCCGTTTTGTGCCAACGTGGAGGTATGGAAGGTTGGTCGGATTCGACATTCGCAGATGTCGGGGCGGTAGCCCGCAGCAGAGCTGTAGGACGGTTGCGCACAGCTGCGGCAGTTCTGCTCACCGTGGTCCTGGTGGCCGGCGGTGTCGGGCTGCTCGGTGTGCGCAGTTCCACCGCGTCCGCCGAGGGTGGTGGCTACGGCCTCGAAGTGACCTACCCGCGGATCGCGCGTCCCGGGCTCGATGTTCCGTGGTCCGTGAAGTTGCATCGCGACGGGGGGTTCGAAGGGGAGATCGTCCTCGCGATCGACACGTCGTATTTCGAGATCCTAGAGATGCGGGGCCGCCTGCCCGAACCGGCGTCCGAGACCGCGGGCAACGGATTGGTGCATCTGACCTTCGATCCGCCTCCGGGTGACGAGTTCACTTTTGCGCTCGACGTGCGGATCCGCGCCGGGAAGCAGTGGGGCGAATCGGGCTCCGTCTCGGTGATGGACGGTGAGAACTCGGCAGTGACAATTTATTTCGATACCTGGTTGGTGCCCTGATGGAGATCGTGATCCGCGCGCTCGTCCTGTTCCTGTTCCTGTGGGGAATCACCCGTCTCGTCGGTCGTTCCACCGTCGGCGAACTGAGTACATTCCAGCTCGTGCTCTTCGTGGCCATGGGTGATCTCGTACAGCAGGGGATCACCCAGGACGACGTGTCCGTGACGACCGCGGTCCTCACCATCGGCGTCTTCGCCGTCCTGACCTTGGGTCTGGCGACGATCAACGCCCGGTACCCCAGGATGCGCGGGATCACCCATGGTGTCCCGGTCGTGATCGTCGAGGACGGCGAACCGGACATGCAGAACCTGAAGCGGGAACGCCTGTCCCTCGACGACCTTCTGGCCGCAGCGCGGCAGGAAGGGATCCGCCGGTTTTCCGACATCGAACTCGCAGTGCTCGAGACGAACGGCCGGGTCTCCTTCTTCACCCGCAGGCGCGCCCAGGACGGCGCGCCGGAGGAACCGGACCCGGCATGAGGACGGCGGCGATCCGATCGGCTGTCAGTCGGTGCGACGTCCCGTCAGGGCATCACGAAGACGGTCCACCATGCCGATCCCCGGGCCTACCGTCTTGTGGAACAGTTCGGAATGAGGCGCGGACGGATGCGGTCGGGTCGGCGCCAGCTTCTTGGCGGCCTGTACCTTGGCGCCCACCTCCACGAGCGTGTCGTGCCCGAGGTGTGCCCTCAGTGCCGGAAACTGCTCGGACTCTTCATTGTTCGCGTGGTGGCGTAACAGATCCTCGAGTTTCTTCACCAGAGACGTGAAGTCGGCACTCGACGCATCTGCACCCTCGAGTTGCTTCATCACCTGCACGATCTCGTCGTGCTCCTGCTTGTCGTGTTCGACGGCTTCCGTCCCCCCGGGTAGGTGTTTCTCCATTTCCGGATAGACGAACATCTCCTCGGCGACCGAGTGTCTCATCACCTCGGCGATCGCGGCGTCGGTGAGATCCCGGCGCTCGTCCGCATCGAGAGTGGTCTCTGCTCGCCCCAGAAGTTCGAGCATTTCTCGATGGTCGTCGGTGAGGATGGTGACGACATCCGTGTTCTCGTGAGCGGGTTCGTTCATCGCGGTCTCCTTCGAATGGTCAGGATTGTTCGGTATCGCCGGTCTCGGCCGGCTCGTCCTCGCCTTCCGCCTGGTCCGGCTGCCGCGGGGCCTTCGAGAGGAGGTTGTCGGGATCGGCATCGGGATCCTGGGCCGGATCGTACGAATCGGCGGAACCTTCTGTGCTGCTCATGTATGAAGGGGTTCACCGGTGCCGATACCGGCAAACACAGGGATATCGGCGAAACGCAGGGGAGGCGGGAGCCGTGGACGAACCCCGATCGATGAGAGCGTGGCGAGTGACCGAGCCCGGCCCCGTCGCCGGTCACCCGATGAGCTTCGAATCCGTCCCGCTTCCGGAAGCGGGCGCGAACGATCTGCTGGTGCGCGTGCTGGCGTGCGGTGTATGCCGCACCGACCTGCACGTCGCCGAAGGTGATCTCCCCGTCCACCGGGCGGGGGTCGTCCCCGGGCACGAGGTCGTCGGGGTCGTCCATCGGGTGGGCGAGGCGGTGGAGGGGTTCGCCCCCGGCGACCGCGTCGGGGTGGCATGGTTGCGGTCGACATGCGGGCGGTGCCGTTACTGCCGACGGGGCGACGAGAACCTCTGCCCGAATTCGAGATACACCGGTTGGGACGACGACGGTGGATATGCCGAGTTCGTCGCCGTGCCGGCGGCGTTCGCGCTACCGCTCCCCGGCGGATACGACGACGTCGAACTCGCTCCGCTGCTCTGCGCCGGCATCATCGGCTACCGCGCTCTGAAGCGCGCATCCGTCCCGGACGGGGGCAGGCTCGGCATCTACGGCTTCGGCGGCAGCGCGCATATCGCCGCGCAGGTCGCCATGGCGAGAGGTGCCGAGGTCCACGTCATGACGCGGAGCGAGGACGCGAGGACCCTCGCCCGCGAGCTCGGGGCCGCGTCCGTGCAGGGTGCTGCGGACGCGCCACCGGCGCCTCTCGACGCCGCCATCCTCTTCGCGCCCGTCGGAGACCTCGTGCTGCCCGCGCTGGAGGCGCTCGACCGCGGCGGCGTCCTCTCGATCGCCGGTATCCATCTCACCGACATCCCGCAATTGAACTATCGAAGGCACCTTTTCCAGGAACGCGAGATCCGGTCGGTCACGGCCAACACCCGCGAGGACTCCCGGGAGTTCCTCGGCTTCGCCGGGAAACACCGAATCAGGGTCGCGACGATGCGGTACGGGCTCCCCGACGCCGACCGTGCACTGAAGGATCTCGCAGGCGACCGCGTACGAGGCGCTGCCGTCCTCGTCCCCTGAGAGTTCGGAGATCGATACTGCTCGGATACGCCCGAGATCACCAAGTCGGGACTTTCTACCCTACGGCAGAATCCTGTCCGGGACGACGATAATGGTGTCGGACCCAGGAGGGCCCCTCGGACTTCTCACTCACGAGGAGATGAGGACAATGTCGACATCATCGGCTCACTCTGCAATACACACCCATCCCGACATCGTCGAGATGCGCGAACACTACGACCGGATGGGCGAACAGCCCACAGTCCAGGTCACCGACGGATTGATGATGGTCGCCGGGCTGTATGCGGCGGCATCCGCGTGGATCATCGGATTCGCCGATCAGACGGCACTCGCCACCACCAATCTGATCTGCGGGCTCGCGGTCGCACTGCTCGCCATGGCACTCGGTTCGGCCTACGGCCGCACCCACGGCCTGGCGTTCATCGCGCCTCTGCTCGGTCTGTGGCTGGTCGTTTCGCCGTGGCTGGTCAGCGGTGTCGATACCACGACCTCCATGATCTGGTCCCACGTCATCGTGGGTGTGATCGTATTCGTCCTGGGCGTGGCCACGGCCGCGATGGGAACCGGTCTGATGGACCGTTCACGCTGACCGGTTCGGCGCAGTAGCCCCGTGCGGTGCTGCCGGCTGCGATTCTGAACCGGCAGCACCTGGCCGGGTGCGGCGTCCGGACGCCGCTTCCGGCTACCGAGGGCAATACCCCTCGCTCGAACGCTGCAACCCCGTATTGCGCAGCGGTGAAGGCCGTGGCGTCCGCCTCTACCGAACAGGGGGCGATGCGCCAGGAGGTCCGGAACTGAGCACCGTGCGCATTCATCGCGTGTGCCGTGGGTCACATCTGATCGAAATGAAGCACTGAGAAATCTTCTGTTGACGAGTTCGCCTAGCCCAATCGACTATTGCTGTACCAAATGACGCGATCGAAGCGGCGCAGACACAATCGGACGCCGCGACGAAGGACGGTGGTACGCAATGACCGAGACCGTGATCCGCGAGAGCGAACGAGTCCCGTACGACCTCGACGACCGATACCGCTCGGGGTCCGGCACCGTGCTGCTCACCGGTGTCCAGGCGATCGCCCGGCTGTTCGTCGAACAACAGGTGCGTGCCATGCGGGAGGGCCGCCGGGTGGCGACCTTCGTCTCCGGATACCAGGGCAGCCCCCTCGGCGGTCTCGACAAGATGCTCCACGGCATGCCGAAGGTCCTCGCCGAGCACGACATCACCTTCGTGCCCGGATTCAACGAAGAACTCGCCGCCACCTCCGTGTGGGGAAGCCAGGGGCAGCTCGGCGCCGGCACACCGACCCACGACGGTGTCGTCGGCGTCTGGTACGGCAAGGGCCCCGGACTCGACCGCGCCACCGATGCCCTGCGCCACGCCAACATGTACGGGGTGAACCCGAACGGTGGCGTGCTGCTCATGGTGGGCGACGACCCGGCGTCGAAGTCGTCGACCGTCCCCGCCGTCAGCGAGCGGTCCCTCGCCGCGCTGGGCATCCCGGTGCTGTTCCCGCGCAACGCCGCCGAGATCGTCACGATGGGCCTGCACGGCGTCGCGCTCTCGCGCGCCTCGGGATGTCTCGTCGCCCTCAAGATCGTCGCGGACGTCGCCGACGGCGCGTGGTCCGTCGACGGCTCCATCTCCGATCTGCCCATCACGGTTCCCGCGATCGAATGGGAAGGAAAGCCCTTCGTCTACAAGCAGCGCCCCATGGCCGCACCCGGCGACAGCGTCATCGCCGAGGCCGACCTCTACGGCCCGCGGTGGAAGATCGTGCAGGAGTACGGCCGTCTCAACGGCCTCGACGTGATCGAGGTCGACCCGCCGCAGGCCCGCGTCGGCCTCGTCGCCACCGGCACCGCCTTCGACGCCCTGCGTCAAGCCCTGCTCGACCTCGGCGTCGACGACGCCGCGCTGCACCGCGCCGGCATCCGTCTGCTGCGCATCGGCATGCCGTACCCGATCGGACCCGAGATCGTCCGCGAATTCGCCCGCGGCCTGGACGAACTCATCGTGGTCGAGGACAAGACCGCCTTCGTCGAGACCCAGATCCGCGAGATCCTCTACGGCACCGCCGGCGCCCCGCGGATCGTCGGCAAGAAGGATGCCGACGGCCGGCCGCTCGTGCCCGTCGACGGTGAGCTCACCGCCGGTCGTCTGCGCGGCCCGCTGCGCCGCGTGCTGCGCGGCCACGTCGAACTCGGTCCCGCACCCCTGCCGCAGCTGTCGCTCGAGGTGCTGTCGACCGCGCGCACCCCGTACTTCTGCAGCGGCTGCCCGCACAACCGCTCCACCGCCCTTCCCGAGGGGTCGATCGGCGGTGGGGGCATCGGCTGCCACACCCTGGTCACCCTGTCCGGCCGCAAGGACAGCGCTGTCACCGGCCTGACCCAGATGGGTGGCGAAGGTGCGCAGTGGATCGGCCAGGCACCGTTCACCGACATCGGTCACATGTTCCAGAACCTCGGCGACGGAACGTATTTCCACTCCGGCCAGCTCGCCGTGCAGGCATGCGTCGCCGCCGGGGTGAACATCACCTTCAAGCTGCTCTACAACGACGTCGTCGCGATGACCGGCGCACAGGACGCCGAAGGCGCCCTGAAGATCCCGGCGCTGACCCACAAGCTCACCACCGAGGGCGTCCGCAAGATCATCGTCTGCTCCGACGAGCCGAAGCGTCTGCGCAAGCGCACCCTCGCCCGCGGAACAGAGGTCTGGCACCGCGACCGGCTCGACGAGGCACAGAAGCTGCTGCGCGAGATCGAGGGCGTCACCGTGCTCATCTACGACCAGCACTGCGCCGCCGACGCCCGCCGCCAGCGCAAACGCGGCACCCTGCCCGCCCGCACCACCCGCGTCGTCATCAACGAAGCGGTGTGCGAGGGCTGCGGCGACTGCGGCGTCAAGAGCAACTGCCTGTCGGTGCAGCCGGTGGACACCGAGTTCGGTTCCAAGACCCGCATCGACCAGACCTCCTGCAACACCGACTACTCGTGCCTCGACGGCGACTGCCCGTCGTTCGTGACAGTCGAGACCTCGCCCGGCAAGCCCGAGCGCCGCACGGCGCCGACCCCACCGCGGGTTCCGGACGCCGCCGTCGACACCCCCACCGGGACGAGCAACGTCTTCCTCGCGGGCATCGGCGGCACCGGCATCGTCACCGTCAACCAGGTACTCGCGACGGCCGCGCTGCGCGCCGGCTTCGAGGTGGAGTCGCTCGACCAGATCGGCATGAGCCAGAAGGCCGGTCCGGTGGTCTCCCACCTGCGGTTCGCTGCCGACGGCCTCGAACCCGGCAACCGGGTCGGACCGGGCGGTGCCTCCGCTCTGCTCGCGCTCGACCTGCTCACCGCGACCGAGCCGAAGAACCTCGCGTACGCCGATCCCGCCCGGACCGTCGCGGTCGCGTCGACGAGTCGCGTCCCCACCGGCGACATGGTGTACGACCGCTCGGTCCGGCACCCGGACGAACAGGACCTGCTCGCCCGCCTCGACACCGCGACCCGCACGACCGTCGCGTTCGACGCGCTCGCCGCGGCGCAGGAACTGTTCGGCGAAACCTCGGCCGCGAACTTCCTCGTCGTGGGCGCCGCCCACCAGCTCGGCGGACTGCGGATCCCGGCCGCCGCGATCGAGGAAGCGATCGAGATCAACGGAGTCGCAGTCGCGACGAACCTCGCCGCCTTCCGCTGGGGCCGGGTGGCCGTCGCCGATCCGGCCTCCTTCGCCGCCGCGACCGAACCGGCCCGCGCGGAGCGTGCCGCCACCGTCGCGCCGGAGCATCTGTTCGCCGGCACCACCTTCACCGGTGAGGTGGAGCGGCTCGTGCGGATCCGCGCCGCGTCCCTGATCGACTTCCAGAGCGAGGCCCTGGCCGCGCGCTACATCGAGCAGGTGCAGTCGGTGTGGGAGGCGGAACGGCGCGTCACCGAGCGCACCGAGTTCAGCGAGGCCGTCGCCCGCGGGCTCTTCAAGTTCACCGCCTACAAGGACGAATACGAGGTCGCCCGGATGCTCGTCGACCCGGTCTTCCTCGACGAGGTCCAGGGCCAGGTCCCCGGCGGCCACAAGCTCACCTATCGTCTGCACCCGCCCGTGCTGCGTGCACTCGGCCGGGACAAGAAGGTCGGCTTCGGACCGAAATCGCATGTCGCGCTGAAGGCCCTGGCCAAGGCCAAGGGTCTGCGCGGTACCAAGCTCGATCCCTTCGGCTACGCCCACGTCCGGCGCGTCGAGCGTGCCCTGCTCGCCCACTACACCGCCACCATCCGGCGGCTCGCCGCCGACCTGGACGTCGATTCCTACGACCGCGCCGTGGAGATCGCGGCACTGCCCGACACGGTGCGCGGTTACGAGGACGTCAAGCTCCGCTCCGTGGAGCAGTACCGGACCCGTCTCGCCGAACTCGGCGTCGACACCGAGTTCTGAGCCGACACCGACTTCCGATTCGTACAAGTCTTCTGCTGGAAAGGAACACACGCGTGACCACCTCGATTGCCGCCCACCCCGACACCGGACCCGCCTCGGGGGTCTTCGGCCGATCCCGCCGCCTCACCGACCGTCCGCACGAGCAGGTCGTCTTCCATCAGGACGCCGAAACCGGACTGCGAGCGATCGTCGCGATCCATTCCACGGCCCTCGGCCCGGCCCTCGGTGGAACCCGCTTCTACCCGTACGCAGACGAGGCCACGGCCCTCGAGGACGTGCTGCGCCTGTCGTGGGGCATGACCTACAAGGCGGCGGTGTCGGGTGTGGATCTCGGTGGTGGCAAGGCCGTCATCATCGGCGATCCGAAGACGGACAAGAACGACGAACTGCTCGCCGCCTACGGGCGATTCGTCGAATCCCTCGGTGGTCGCTACATCACCGCCGCCGATGTCGGAACCCGCGCGGAGGACCTCGACGTGGTGGGCCGGCACACCGCCCACGCGGTGGGGCGCACCGTCGCGGCCGGTGGATCCGGCGACAGCTCACCGCTCACGGCCCTCGGTGTCTTCCAGGCCATGCGGGCGGGAGCCCGGACCGTCTGGGGCGAAACGACTCTCGCGGGTCGCACGGTCGGCGTCGAGGGGCTCGGGAAGGTCGGATACGAGCTCGTGAAGCTGCTCGTCGCCGACGGGGCCGAGGTGATCGTCTCCGACGTCAACCCCGCCGCCGTCGCCCGGGTGCTCGACGAGTTCCCGGCGCAGGTCGCCGACAGTGTCGTCGCCTCCTCCGCCGAGGTGTACGCGCCGTGCGCGCTCGGCGGCACGCTCACCCCGTCGACGGCGTCCCTCCTCGACGCGCGGCTCGTGTGCGGTGCGGCCAACAACCAGCTCGCCGTGCCGGAGGTGGAGAACATCCTCGGCGAGCGCGGAATCGTCTGGGTGCCCGACTATGTCGCGAACGCGGGCGGCCTGATCCAGGTCGCCGGTGAGGTCGACGGATCGGACGCCGAGGTCGTCCGCGGACGCGTGGAGTCGATCTTCGACCGCACCACCGAGATCTTCGACGTCTCCGGCACTCTCGGCGTCACGCCGGGTGCCGCCGCGAATCGGATCGCCGAGCGTCGCATCGATACTGCCTGATCCGCACAGGGGAACAAGGGGAGGCGCCGCGCGGTGCCTCCCCTTGTCGTGTCTTCGGGCCGTGCTGTCGGTGTCGGCCGGGCTGTCGGTGTCGGTCGTGCCGTCAGGGGTTGCCGGGCGAGGACGAGCGGCCGTGTCCGGCGTCGCGGGTGATGTGTTCGACGAGCGGCTGAGTCCGGTACGGGATCGGCGTGGTGAGGGCGAGGGTCGTGGTGGTGTGGGCGACGCCCTCGATGGCGTGGATGCGTTCGAGTACCAGCAGCAGATCTTCCTGGGATTGCGCGGCCATCCGGATCAGGAGGTCCTCCCGGCCCGTCGTCGCATGTACCTCCAGGACCTCCGGAAAGCGCCCCAGCTGGGCGATCACGTGACCCATGCGGGCCTGCACGAGCTCGGCACCGATGAACGCCTGCAGCGGTACGCCCAGCTTCGGCAGGTCGACGACCGGCCGGTATCCGGTGACGGCACCGGACTCCTCGAGTTTCTTGATCCGCGACTGCACGGTGTTACGGGCGACGCCGAGTTTCGCCGACAGGTCGACGATCCCTGCGCGGGGGTTGCGAGTGAGCTCTCCGAGGAGAGCTGCGTCGAGCCGGTCGAGACTGAACACGATGACACCCTTTCTGTTGTGATGCGCGTCACTGCTCGAGCATAATGCTCAGCCGAGCAGAAAGATATTGACACTTCATCAGCCAGTGCCATGATTGCTGAATCAAATGCTCATGCAAACACGCACTGCTGCAACGTAATGCATCGCGCGACGTGAGCGACATGCCTTCCCTGCCCGGACCGGGCGTGGCGGGCGCCGCAATCACCCCGAGGAGCACACAATGCCCGGAGTCGGCATCTGGCGGACCAAATCCGTCGAACAGTCGATCGCGGATACCGATGAACCCGGTTCGCGGCTACGACGAGAACTCACCGCCAAGGATCTGACCGTGTTCGGCGTCGCCGTCGTGGTCGGCGCCGGAATCTTCACCCTCACCGCCCGCACCGCCGGCAACCTCGCCGGACCGTCCATCTCGCTGGCGTTCGTCCTCGCCGCGATCGCCTGCGGCCTCGCTGCGCTGTGTTACGCCGAGTTCGCGTCCGCCGTACCGGTCGCCGGCAGCGCCTACACCTTCTCCTACGCCACCTTCGGTGAATTCGTCGCCTGGATCATCGGGTGGGATCTGATCCTCGAATTCGCACTGGCCTCCGCGGTCGTCGCCAAGGGATGGTCGATGTACCTCGGGGGCATGTTCGGCGGCGACGCATCGATCGACCTGGGGCCGATCACGGTGGACTGGGGATCGCTGCTCATCGTCGGCGCCATCACGATCATCCTGGCGATCGGCACCAAGGTGTCGTCGCGGGTCTCCGCCGTCGTCACCGCCATCAAGGTCGCGGTGGTCCTGCTCGTCATCGTCGTCGGCATCTTCTACATCGACAAGTCCAACTACTCGCCGTACGTTCCGCCGGCCGAGGAATCGCAGAGCGCTGCGGCCGGCATGCACCAGTCGCTGTTCTCGGCGCTCACCGGCGCCGGTGGCAGCACCTACGGCTGGTACGGACTCCTCGCCGCGGCGAGCCTGGTCTTCTTCGCCTTCATCGGTTTCGACGTCGTCGCCACCACCGCGGAGGAGACGAAGAACCCACAGAAGGCATTGCCTCGCGGCATCTTCGGTTCGCTGGCGATCGTCACGGTCCTCTACGTCGGCGTCACGCTCGTGCTCACCGGCATGGTGAAGTACACCGATCTGCGTACCGGCAGCGAACTGGTCGGTGACGGCAGTGCCACGCTGGCCACGGCCTTCGAGGCGCACGGCATCACCTGGGCGCAGATGGCCATCAACATCGGCGGCCTCGCCGGCCTCACCACCGTCGTGATGGTGATGATGCTCGGCCAGACCCGCGTGCTGTTCGCGATGTCCCGGGACGGGCTGGTCACCCGCAAGCTCGCCGTCACGAACCACAAGGGTGTGCCCGTGCGCATCACCCTGATGGTCGGTGGTGTCGTGGCCGTCCTCGCCGCGGTGTTCCCGATGGGTGTGCTCGAGGAGATGGTCAACATCGGCACGCTGTTCGCCTTCGTCCTCGTGTGCGTCGGCGTGATGGTGCTCCGTCGCACCCGCCCCGACCTGCCTCGTGGATTCCGGGTGCCGCTCGTGCCGCTGGTCCCGATCCTCGCGGTGCTCGCCTGCGGCTGGCTCATGCTCAACCTCTCGGTCGAGACGTGGATCCGGTTCACCGTCTGGATGGTCCTCGGCGTGGCGGTCTACTTCGCCTACGGCCGGCGCAAGTCGGTGCTCGGGCAGCGGCTGAAGCTCGAAGCGGCCCAGCGGGAAGCCGCGCAGCACGAGACGAAGGAACCGGAACCGGTGTAGATCGGTTGCCCCCGAGCCCGCCCGCGCCGAACAGGTGCGGGCGGGCTCGTGTGTTCGGGAGGTTGCGGGTATCGGCGAGGAGGAGACCGGACGCCGTCCGGTCGCGACACCGAACGGAGGACGGAACCGAAGTGAGATCTATGCACGCGGGTGAGCAGATTGATCTATGCTGTGATCGGCGCCGCAGAGACGAGGGTCACAGGGCTCGCCGGACGTTTCGTTCGAATACAGGACGAACTCGGTGTCCGGCACCGACTACCCTTCGATCTGCCCTTGTCGTCGGGGAGGCCGACAGGGGAAGGCCCCGCCAGCGATTCGAGGGGAGGAGCCGGCGGGGCCTCGCGCTGTATCTCCTGTGTCGGGGAGGACTTTCGGGAGACACGGCCACCTACGCCGTGGCCGTCTTGGAGCTTAGGTGACGACCTGGGCGGTCGTCCAGAGTCGATACTGAAACGAGACCTGAGAAATTTTCTCGGGCTCGAACCGAGATGCTCATCCTGCTTTGCGGCGGAACGAGTCCGTCTCGGCGTCGCTCCTGGCCGGAAAGACGGCGGTGGGCATGGCGCGGGACCCGTCCGGATGCCCACGGTACGACGACGGTCGCGGCGCGCGCCGACGTCGTCGACGGTTCCGCAACGTCCAGAATCCCCAGGCTGCGATGCACACACCCACTCCGGAGAGCAGGTCTGCCTCGGTCAATCCGTGATTCGGCGTCACCGAGTACAGCACGCGACCCTCGAGGGGGGCGTTCATCAGTACCCAGAGTCCGGAGGCGACGAGCGCAGCCGAGCTCGACAGCAGATGCGGGCGCGACAGGCACCAGGTCGACGCGGCGAACAGCGAGCACATGGCGACGAGCGAGTAGAACACCGCATTCTGCACGGTCGACTCCTCTCGCTCCAGCCGGATATCGATCCACTGTACTGGCGGAGGAGCCGGGGATACCGAGTCGCAGGTGGTGACTCTCGCAACAGGAGTATCAGCGCAACGGCAGGAGTTGCAGGGTGACCGTCGTCGGGGCGAGTGGCCGGTCGGGAGACGCCCTACTCCGGGCGTGGTGTCTCCGCGAACGAGTCGCGCTGCTCGACCATCCACACCGGGGCGATGAAGATGCCTTCCGCCTCCACGCAGATTCCCTCGGCGTCGGCGACGTGCCCGACGACGAACGCCTTACGCCCCTCGACGCGGTCGAGTTTCGCCTCCACGTGCACAGCGCCGAGTGGAGTGCGTTTGCGGTAACGAACGGTGAGCGTGCCCGTCATCCCGGGGTGTCCCGAGAGGCGCGCGGCGTCACCGAGGATCTGGTCGAGCAGCAATGCGGAGACTCCGCCGTGGACGTGCCCGGCCGGTCCCTCGTAGATCGGACCGAGGTGGATGTCCGCCCATACGCGGCCGTCGGCGTCCTCGTGGAGTTCGCCGATCGGCGCGATCGCGTTGCGCAGACCGATTGCGGCGTTGCCCCAATTGCGGAAGCGGCCGGAGTCGTTGAAGCGGGTGCCGTACGGGCCGTCCTCCCGGTCGCATCCGAGGATCTCGCGGGCGGCAGCGAGGTGCTCGCGTGCCCGCGCGACGTCGTCGGCGTCCGCGCGCGTCTGCAGTGCGAGCTGGATCAGCTCACGCACGTCCTTGGTGAGCGGGCCGTAGGTGGCCTTCTGCCGGTCGATTTCCTCGTCGGACAATCCGTCATGGACGTAGAGCTCGAGCATGGAATCGGTCATCAGGGTCTCCGGGATCGTGAGCGTGGTGAAGGAAATCAGTCGACCGCGCGCACTGTCGGTGAGTCAAGCTCCGCTGCCGCTGCACGGGAACTCCGCAGATTGCGTGAACGGACCGCTCGGTACGGAAGTGGGTGAACCCGCCATGGGCGGGAACAGGATGAGAGAACCCCGTCGGCCAACGAGGGGAGGGGCCGACGGGGTCCGTCCGTGCCGAGTCAAAAGGGGAGGAGACCCGACACGCTTTGTTGCGAGGAGCAACAACGTCTTTACGTTATCGACGATTGTGTCATCTGCCAACCTCGCCAATGGGTGATCGACGGGGTGAAATTCGCCCGATCCGCACCCCTGGCGAGCGTCGTAAGACAAGCGTACCGTTCGCTTCTGCGTGCGCGGGTATGCGCCGGACAGGAGTCGGTGGTCGTGGCCGTAACCATCCGCAAAGGCCGTGACAGCATCACCAAGCGAGTGCTGCTGGGAAGGCCGCTGCGCAGCGACACACTCGGCCACACACTGCTGCCGAAACGGATAGCCCTGCCGGTCTTCGCATCCGACGCCCTGTCGTCCGTCGCCTATGCGCCGGAGGAGATCTTCCTCGTATTGTCGGTGGCGGGCCTGTCCGCCTACGCATTCTCCGGTTGGATCGGTCTCGCGGTCGCCGTCGTTCTCGTCGTGGTGGTCGCGAGCTACCGGCAGAACGTGCATGCCTACCCGTCCGGGGGCGGCGACTACGAAGTGGCGACGAAGAACCTCGGTGCGATGGCCGGCCTGACGGTGGGCAGCGCGCTGATCGTCGACTACGTGCTGACGGTCGCCGTGTCGATCTCGTCGGCCGCCCAGAACATCGGGTCGGCCGTCCCCTTCGTCGAACACCACAAAGTGCTGTTCGCCATCACCGCGATCACACTCCTCACCGCGGTCAACCTGCGCGGACTGCGCGAAGCCGGAACAGCTTTCGCCGTGCCCACCTACGCCTTCATGTTCTGTGTCGGGGTGATGCTCGTCTGGGGTTTCGTGCGTCTCGTCGTGTCCGATGTCCCTCTACGCGCCGAGTCGTCGCACTACGAACTCGCCGCCGAACAATCCCACCTCGCCGGACTGGCCTTCGCCTTCCTCCTCGCCCGCGCCTTCTCGTCGGGATGCGCGGCCCTGACCGGAGTGGAGGCCATCAGCAACGGGGTACCGGCCTTCCGGAAACCGAAATCACACAACGCCGCCACCACCCTGCTCATGCTGGGCGCCATCGCGATCACGCTGCTGATGGGCATCATCGTCCTCGCCGAGCGACTGGGGGTCCTCGTCGCCGCAGATCCCGCCACGCAGTTGAGCGGAGCACCGGCCGGATATCACCAGAAGACACTGATCGCGCAGGTCGCCGAAACGGTCTTCACCGGTTTCCCGCTCGGCTTCTACCTCGTCACCGCCGTCACCGCGCTGATCCTCGTCCTCGCCGCCAATACGGCATTCAACGGGTTCCCGGTTCTCGCGTCGGTGCTCGCGCAGGACAAACACCTGCCGACTCAGCTGCGCACCAGAGGCGATCGGCTCGCGTTCAGCAACGGCATCGTCTTCCTGGCCCTCGGAGCGATCGTGCTGGTATGGATGTTCGACGCCGAGGTCACGCATCTCATCCAGCTCTACATCGTCGGTGTGTTCGTCTCCTTCACGTTGAGCCAGACCGGCATGGTTCGTCACTGGACGCGACTGCTGGCCACCGAGACCGACTCGCGTCACCGCCGGAGGATGCAACGCTCGCGCGTCATCAACGGTGTCGGGCTCGCGATGACGGGGACCGTCCTGATCATCGTGCTCATCACGAAATTCCTCGCCGGCGCGTGGATTGCCATCCTCGCCATGGTGAGCGTGTTCGTGATGATGCGGGCCGTCAACCGCCACTACCGACGCGTGGCGGTCGAACTCGACCCGGCCAACTGGGACGGTCTGTTGCCCAGTCGCACGTATTCGATCGTGCTCGTAGCCAAGCTGCATCACCCCACGCGTCGCGCGCTCGCGTACGCCTCGGCCACCCATCCCGACACGCTCGAGGCGATCACCGTCGACGTCGACGAGGAGGACACCCGGAATCTCGTGCGCGAATGGGAGTCCAGCGACATCACGATTCCCTTGAAGGTGCTGGAGTCGCCGTACCGGGAGATCACACGACCGGTGCTCGAGTACGTCAGGCGGGTACGGGGCAACTCACCCCGCGATGTGGTCACCGTCTTCGTCCCCGAATACGTCGTGGGGCACTGGTGGGAGAACCTGCTCCACAACCAGAGCGCGCTGAGGCTCAAGAGTCGCCTGTTGTTCCAGCCCGGCGTGATGGTGACGAGCGTGCCGTGGCGGTTGCATTCTTCGGAAGCGAAGTAACCGAGCGCGACGGGCTGCGCTCACCGAAGTTCACATACCGATCCCGGCCGTTCCATTCGGACTCGGGACGATCCGCCACGCACATCTCCTTCGTCGGAAACACTGCGTTTCCACGGTAGGCGCGCTCGTCGTTGTCGGTGCAGTCGCTGAGGTCAGTGCCAGTCGCCCTGCCGCCCGAGGGTCTCGACGGGAGTCGCGCCGGGTCGGGTCCATTGCGGCGCCGGGCGGCTCGTCTCACCCCATGTCGCGTGCCCCTCGGCGTCCGTACGCCAGAACCAGCACGGGTCGTCTCCCTCCGGCCGGCCCTCGGGCTTGTCCTCCCACCTCTCGCCGCGCCCGTACGGGGTCATGTCGAGCAGGCCGACGGAACTGTTGGCCCGTTCGGTGCCGCGACCCGTCGTGGAGTAGGTGAGGAAGGTCCGGTCGCCGTCCCGGAGATAGGAGGTGAGACAACCCATCGCTCCGCCCACGGGTTCGTCGATGTCGCGCACCGAATACCAGGGTTGGGTGTATCCCATGAACTCGACGAACGCGGCCACTTCCTCCCAGGTACCCGTGGTCACGAACGCGAGCGAGACGCCGCGGGCCTCGAGGTAGACGGCGTCGCGGACATGCCAGGCCGTGGTGGTGCACCCCTCGCACTGTCCTTGCGGGGGTGCACCGTCGTACCACATGTGTTTGTAGACGACGAGTTCGTTGCGGCCCTGGAAGAGGTCGAGGAAGGGGACCGGGCCGCCAGGTCCTGCCACCTCGACCGTGCCGTCGAACTCCACCATCGGCAGTCGGCGGCGAGCCGCGGCGATGGCGTCGCCTTCTTTCGTGTGGGCCTTCTCCCGGAGCAGGAGCTCGTCGCGTGCGGCCTGCCAGGTGGCGAGGTCGACCACGGGTGGGCGGCCGGATCGCGGTGTGGTCATGGTGAGCTCCCGGATGATCGGACGGATTACACGCGGCTCGGTTGCAGCACGTCGCGGAGCACGGCGGCGAACGCTTCCGGGTCGCCGGGCATGCCCTGCTCGGCGCCCATGAAGCCACCGTGGTCACCGGGGAACAGGGTCGGGGTGGTGCCGAGCCGGTCGGCGAGCGCTGCGGCGGTCCGCCCGCACAATTGACGGGCCGACTCGCGGCCACTCGCGACGACGATGCGCGTCGACGCGCTCGCGAGAGCGTCGAGATCCGGGTGATAGCCCGTGCACGACATCCAGTTCTGGCTCAGCAGTACGTCGTCGCGGGTCCCGTCGTCCTCGGTGGGCAGCCCGAAGTCGGAAGGGTTCGGCGACGGGCGACCGAGATGGTCGGAGGTCAGCTCGCCCTCATAACTGATCAGGGCGATGAACTTCGCCATGGCCGGTCCGAGGCCGCTGCGCTGATAGGTGTCGTGGATGTCGTCGCGCACCGCTTCGGCCGAGGCGCGATCGGGCAGCAGTTCGAGGATCGGCGGTTCGTGGGCGACCAGCGTGCGCACCTGCTCGGGATGCCGCGAGACGAGTTCGAGCGCGTTGACAGCCCCGCCGCTGCTGGCGAAGACGTCGACGGGGCCGAGATCGAGTTCGACGAGGATCCGGTGCAGGTCGTCGGCGTGCAGGGCGGGTGTGGACTGCAGCGACGTGTCGGTGCGCGTACCGCGACCCGTGCCGCGCGGGTCGTAGGTGATCACCGTCCGGTCGTCGAAGCAGGAGGCGAGGCCTGCGAAGCCGCTCGCGTCCATCGGGGATCCTGCGAGAAGCAGCGGCGTGGCGCCGCCGGGGACGGGGCGGACGTCGTAGACGAGGGTCGCGCCGGGAAGGTCGATCGTGCGGGTGACGAGTTCGGGCATGTCGGCTCCTTCGAGTTCGGTGACCATACCGACCCGCGCCGACCGGAAAATTCATCGCACACACGACCGCGTCCGCACGTTCGGACGCGGCGTGCGCTGGCTCAGTGGATGCTGTCCGGTGTTGTGGGCAGTCCGCCGAGGGGGAGCGCAAGAGATCCGAAGTGCATATGTGTTCCTCCTGTCGTTCGGGAATCCGGACTGCGTCCGCACCGGGACGCTGAGGGAGGAGTACCCGCCGCTGCGCCGTGAAACCCTGCCGGCGGTCGAGAACTCACTTCGTTACGTTTTCGTGCCCTCGGGAAGGTTCTGCGCGGTGGGGCAGGGTCGGGGTCTGCGACTCGCTCGACCACGGGATGCCGCGCATCGGTCACCTGCGACTGCAGAACATTCCGCTGCCGGAGTGGGCGTTTGCGCGCATGGGTGCCGGGAATCCGTATCCATGGCAAGCATGGAACCGTTTCTCCCGATCAAGCACACCGGCTCGAACGAGATCGACGCGGCCGATCCGGGTCCGGGTGCGCCCGGCAGCGATCCCGGACCTATGCCTTCGGGCGAGCAGGTCGACCCCGAGATGGCGGAACGGGAGAAAGAAGAATTCGAGAAGCGAATGTCCGAGAAGCGCCGCGAGAAACCGGTTTTCCGAGCTCCCGAGGTGCATCCGGATTCATCCGGGCGATGACCGAACCGCGCCCGCACAGAGTGCGGGCGCGGAGTCGATCTACGGCTGTCAGAGAATGACGCCCAGGGCAGCGAGCAGGCCGACGAGGGTGAGACCGAGGGATCCGAGCAGCATGAGTACCTCCATTGTTGTTCGTACACTGGCATGTCCACGAGGGACTGTGCGGAAGTGGACGTGTCCGAAGACGTTTCCGTTCACTTCCTTCTCATACGTCGCAACCGTCCCATTTGTTGTTACCCCGCATCAACAGCTGTGATTGTTTTGTGATCTTGAAGTCCGATTCGCCCGAAATATCGTCACTTATGGGCGTTTTGAGCCTTTCCTCGTTCGATCACGGAAGCTCGCCGCTCCGCGACCAGCGACGGGGAGAACTCCTGCATCCACGCCTCCGACGTCTGCTGCTCCACGCGCAGAGCGGGTTCGACGACGTGCTCTTCCGCGCGTCGATACGACGCGAGCAGTGCCCGCACACCGGGCTGGTCGTTGCCGGCGACCGTCCGCGCGACCTCCAGTGCCGTATCGAGGAGTTCGTCGTGCGCGACGACCTGCGTCACCAGACCGACGCGTAGTGCCTCGTCGGCACTCACGAAGTTGCCGGACAGGCTCATGCGACGCGCGAAGCCCGGACCCACGGCTGCGGGCAGGCGCTGGGTGAGTCCCCAGCCCGGCAGGACACCGACGCGCGCGTGGGTGTCGGCGAACCGGGCGCGCTCGGACGCGATGAGGAAGTCGCACGCGAGCGCCATCTCGAGGCCGCCGGTGATGGCAGCGCCGTTCACCGCGCCGATGATCGGCTTGGAGATCGGCGTCCACGGGTGACCGACCGGGAGGCCGGCGCCCGAGACCAGCGAGAGGTTGCCGCCGCTCTCTCCGAGTTCCTGCAGGTCGAGTCCGGCGCAGAAGGCCGGATCGGTGCCGGTGAGGATCACGACGTTCGTATCGTCGTCCGTATCCGCTGCGGCGACCTCGGTGCGCAGTGCGTCGATGAGCGCCGAGCTCAGCGCGTTCCGCGCCTGCGGCCGGTTGAAGGTGAGGATGCGGACGGCGTCGCGCTGCTCGACGAGCAGGATCTCTTCGGAAGTCATGGCCCGACAGTATCCGCAACCTCGGTGGATCCGACCCCGCTCGTTCACCGAGTGCACCGTGGATGCGCACCGCTGAGCGGATGCGCCGGAACGTGATCCGCATTCCACGTCCGACCCCGGGCCGACGCGCCGAAACGAGGTTCGCCCCTGCAACACGCGGGGCGAGCCCCGTTTCACCGCGCGAAAGGTGACCGGGAGATCGGTGGAACGCCGATTGTCCCGCTGGGCTGAAAAGCTGTGTCGCCGGACACAGTGCGGTTCCTAGTCTCGGCTCATCCGAGGAAGGGAACCGGCAACAATGCAGTCGCTCGCCTGTCACACCTGTGACGCTCGCGTGCTCGTCGCGAAGTACAGCCCCGCTCATACCAGCATCCAGTGGTCCGACGAGGCCCGGCAGTCGTGCCGTGAGATCGCGGCCGCCTCCGCGGTCGGTCCCGGTGCTTACGTGATGCGGTGCGAGGCACTCGACCGCACGGTGGACGAGGCCGTGTCCGACGGTGTGATCCGGACCGGCCACCGGGTCGACCCCGCCATCGCTCCTCTCGCTTCCACGGAGGCGGCCACCCCGGCCCGGTGACCGCCGTTCGTCTTCACCACTCTTCAGCCCCTTCACTTCTCGTCAGCGCAGGAGAAACCATGACCGTCCCCCAGGAGCGGATCGAGATCCGCAACATCGATCCCGGTACCAATCCCACCCGCTTCGCGCGCGGATGGCATTGCATCGGCCTCGCCAAGAATTTCCGTGACGGAAAGCCGCACCAGGTCAAGGTGTTCGGCACCGACCTGGTGGTCTTCGCCGACACGGCAGGAAAGCTGCACGTGCTCGACGCCTTCTGCCGGCACATGGGTGGCAATCTCGCGCGCGGGGAGATCAAGGGCGACACCATCGCGTGCCCGTTCCACGACTGGCGCTGGAACGGCCAGGGCCGTTGCGAAGCGGTTCCGTACGCGCGCCGCACGCCGAAGCTGGGCCGCACCAAGGCGTGGACGACGATGGAGCGCAACGGCGTTCTCTTCGTCTGGCACTGCCCGCAGGGTAGTGAGCCCACTCCCGAACTCGCGATCCCCGAGATCGAGGGCTACGAGGACGGGCAGTGGAGCGAGTGGACGTGGACGACCATCCACGTCGAGGGCTCGCACTGCCGCGAGATCGTCGACAACGTCGTCGACATGGCGCACTTCTTCTACGTGCACTACCAGATGCCCGAGTACTTCAAGAACGTCTTCGACGGGCACATCGCCGGCCAGCACATGCGCTCCTACGGCCGTGACGACATCAAGACCGGCGTGCAGATGGATCTGCCGGAGGCGCAGACTATTTCGGATGCCTTCTACTACGGCCCGTCCTTCATGCTCGATACGATCTACACGGTCGCCGAGGGCACGACCATCGAGTCGAAGCTGATCAACTGCCATTACCCGGTGACGAACAATTCGTTCGTGCTGCAGTTCGGCACCATCGTCAAGAAGATCGAGGGCATGTCCGAGGAGCAGGCCGCCGAGATGGCGACGATGTTCACCGACGGTCTCGAAGAGCAGTTCGCCCAGGACATCGAGATCTGGAAGCACAAGTCCCGCATCGAGAATCCGCTCCTCACCGAGGAGGACGGCCCGGTCTACCAGCTGCGTCGCTGGTACAACCAGTTCTACGTCGACCTCGAGGACGTCACGCCGGACATGACGCAGCGTTTCGAATTCGAGGTGGACACCTCTCGTGCGCTCGAGTCGTGGCAGCAGGAGGTCGAGGAGAATCTCGCCGGTTCTGCGGAGTGATCCGATGATCCGTCCCGTCGCCTGCGGCGGGACGGATCAGGCCTCTCGGCGGCGGAATCCGTCGACGGCCAGCGACACGATGGCGCGGGCGAGATCGGCCAGGGTGCGGTTCGGTCCCGGCCGGTACCAGCGGGAGGCATGCCAGACCGCGTCGTAGAGAAGTTCCCGGAACGTCTCGGGGTCGATGTCGGTGCGGAAGAGGCCGTCTTCGGTGCCTTCCCGGATGGTGTCGCGCCAGGCGACCTGCATGGCGTCCGCGGAGGCGACCATGTCGGCTTCGACGACGCGTTCGCGCATGTATTCGCCTTCGCGCCGCCAGATGGATGTCGCCCCGTGGTAGTCCTCGGAGGTCTCCAGCGCTATCCGGGTGAGCGCTTCGAGCCGCTCGACGGGCGGCAGGTTGCGCCTGAGTACCTCGCGGCAGCGTTCGTTGAGGTCGGTGATGTACTCGCGGATGAGCTCGGTGACGATCGCTTCCTTGGACGGGAAGTAGTGGTAGAGCGCTCCGGAGTAGACGCCGACCGCATCGGCGATCTCGCGGATGGTCGTAGCGGTGACGCCCTTGCGAGCGAAGATCTCCGCAGATCTGTCGAGTATCTGTCTCCTGCGCTCCTGCGGATCCACCGTCGTCCTCTCGTAAAGCCTGGTCGAGGCCTGTTCCGGGCAACATTGTGCCACATCCATTGATCAATCGATCAATGGAGTCCCGTCCCGATCTCTTCAGGAGTATGCATGGCCGTATCCCGTATGGACCCGATCGTTCCCACGCTGCCCCTCGCGGGTGGTACCGCCCTCGTGACCGGAGCCGGTCAGGGCATCGGGCGGGGTATCGCCCTTGCGCTCGCCGCTGCCGGTGCCTCGGTGGCCGCGGTGGGCCGCACCCCGGAGACCATCGGTGCCACCGCGATCGAGATCGAAGCCCGAGGCGGTCGCGCGGTGCCGTACGTGTGCGACGTGACCGACCTGGAAGCAGTGGATGCGACCGTAGCGGACGTGGTGGCGGAGTTCGGCGGACTCACGATCCTGGTCAACAACGCGCAATCACCGGCTCCGGGAACGCTGCTCGAACTCGACGAAGCCGTGTACCGCGACGGTATGGAGTCCGGCCCGGCCGCCACCTGGCGGATGATGCGGGCGTGTCACCCGCATCTGCGTGGCGGTGGCTCGATCGTCAATCTCGGATCGGCGGCCGGTATCCGGTGGAACCCCTCGGGGACGGGCGGATATGCGGCAGCGAAAGAGGCGATCCGAGTGTTCACCCGCACTGCCGCCTGTGAGTGGGCGGCCGACGGCATTCGGGTCAATTCCATTCTTCCGCTGGCCGATTCGATGGCCATGCAGGAGTGGGCCGAACGCGAACCGGAGGAGGCCGCGGCGTACGCTGCTTCGATTCCGCTCGGGCGCCTCGGCGACCCCGAAACCGACATCGGTCCTGCCGTGGTCTTCCTGTGCAGCGAGGCGGCCCGGTACATCACCGGCCATTCGCTGCCGGTGGACGGTGGTCAGGCGCTGGTGCGCTGAGACGCCGGTCCGCTCGCGTGCTGCGATTCGTTCGGGGACAACGCGCGCCACACCGCCCGTGCGGCGAGCCGGACCGGGGTGGCCAGGCCGACGGTGTCCACCGTGTTCACGGGGCCGGTCACGGACAACGCTGCCACGTAGGTCCGGCCGTTGCCGATGGGTGCCGCCACACACGCGGCCCCCGGCGTGGATTCCTCCCGCTCGTGGGCGATGTGCCGCTCGCGGATACGCGCGATCTCGTTGCGGGGCAACAGGTTTTCAACGGTTGGTACACCTCCTGGCGCCGGTCGGACGACGTCGAATCGGGTATGGGCAAGGAGCGCTTTGCCGAGCGCGGTGCGATGGGCCGGCTGCCGACCGCCGATGCGCGAGGGTAGCGCGAGCGGTCCACGGCCGACCTTGTCGACGTAGCGCACGTCGCCACCGTCGAGTACCGCGAGGTGGACGACGAGACCGGTCGCCGAATGCAGTTCGTGCAGGACGGGATTGGCCGCACGATGCAGGCGGTCGTGCTTCCGTGCCAGCGCGCCCCACTCGAGGGGCGTCCGCCCGAGGGCGTAGGCCTTGCCGCGCTTGCTCACCCAGCCGTATTCGGCGAGCTGGGAGAGCAAGCGGTGAGCGGACGAACGCGGCAGGCCCGTGCGTGTCGACAACTCGGACAGCGTGAGGTGGTCACCGGTGTGGAACTCGTCCAGGAGCCCGGCTATGCGGGCGATGACGGCATCGGGAAAATCGTCGGTGCGTGTCACGAAATCCTCCTTCAACAGGGCGGACAGTGCCGGCTCACTCATTGATCAATCGATCAATCAATCGATGGGTGCGACTGTAACAGGAGGAGGGCTTACGTGGCCAGTGTCACTTCGAGACGATCGGTCGCGCGGCGGAGCCTGCGGGCCGCGTCCTCGGGGATCGCCTCGGTGGGGCCGGCCAGCGACAGTGCGGCGATCTCCCCGTCTCCGGCCGCGAACGTCGCCACCATGTGGCGGAAGCAGGTGCCGCCGTGCACAATCCCGTCGGCGAGTGAGCATCCGCTCCCGGCCTGGGGGTGCGTTCCGTCGCGGCGGGCCAGCAGCGCCAACCCCGCGACGGTTTCCTCGGCGGGTCGCCGTTGGCCGGCCCACGAACTGTCCGCCACCCGGATTCCGCTCACCTTCTCCAGGTAGACGAGCTGATCGCCGTCGAGAACCGTCAGGTGGACGACCAGTCCGGTCTCGCGGTGCAGGTCGTACATGGCAGGCAGTGCGGCGCTGTGGATGCGATCGTGGGCCTGCGCGAGAGCACCGAGTTCGACGATCTTCGGGCCCAGACGGTAGGTGGTGCCGGTGCGTCGCATCCATCCGACCCGCACGAGCTGGAGAAGCATGCGATGTGCCGATGAGCGGGGAAAGCCCGTGCGTCGGCACAGTTCGGTGAGGGTCAGTCCGTCGGCGTCGCGGAACGGTTCGAGCAGCAGGCCGACGCGGGCCATGACGGACGAGGGGTTGTCGAGAACTTCGGACATGGTCTTCTCCGAGGCGTGATTCGGCGTTGATTGATCGAGCGATCAATGAATGCCTACGACTGTAGCGGTGCACGGCGCTCCAGGGAAGAACGAATTCCAGGAAGAAACGAAAAATGCACCGCGACCAGCGTCGCGGTGCATTTCTCGAACGGGGTGGAACGGTCCGATGTCAGGCGGTCGGCGGCAGGAACGCCTTCAGCGGCTCGGAACCCGACTGATCGTGGCCCCAGTACGCATCCGCGGTGATCTCCTCGGACGTGTAGAAGCGCTCGTCGACGAGCATGCCCTCGGTGCCGAACTCGAGATCCCAACCGCCGGGTGCCCGGACGTAGAACGAGACCATCTTGTCGTTGGTGTGCCGGCCGAGCGTCGACGAGATCGAGAAGTCCAGCCGGTTCACGCGATCGAGCGCCTGGCCGACCGCGTCGAGGGTGTCGACCTCGGTCATCAGGTGCACCATGCCGGGCTCCTCGTTCGGCGGAGCCGGGCACAGAGCGAGACTGTGGTGACGCTCGTTGATGCCGAGGAAACGCACCCGCACGAGACCGTCCTCGTCGAGACGGATCGATCCGCGCGGCAGGAAACCCAGCACCTGCGTGTAGAACTCGTACGTCTCGGCGAAGTTCGCCGTGGGCAGCACCACGTGGCCGAGGCCCAGGCCGCCGGTCACCCAGCGCCCGCCGAACGGCGTCACGATCGGGCTGTGGTCGAGCACCGGACCGAAGAACACCTCGAGCCGGGTTCCGGCCGGATCCTCGAACGCGATCGCGGCCTCGGCGTCGATGTACGTCGCTTCCTTGTGCGAGAGCACTTCGACGGCGCGACCCGACTTCTCGACGGCCTCCCGCACCCGCTGGAGCGCGAACTCGTCACGCACCTCCCAGCCCACGGCCAGTGCCTTGTCGGACTCGCCGGGCAGCACCTGGATGCGCGAGCGGCGCTCGTCGACGCGGGCATAGAAGCCGTCCGGTTCCGGGCCCGAACCCTCGGCCATACCGAGTCCGTCGAGGAGCAGTGCGCGCCAACGGGGTACATCCTGGGTCTGGACGCGAAGGTATCCCAGACCTCTCAGTTCAGTCATGTCGTGTCCTCGAAAGTGAAGGGGAATCAGATCATTGCGCGGTAGGGACCCTGCGGGTCGCCACCGAGTTGCGTGAGGGCCGCGGAGTGGTAGATCATTCCGGGCACGTGGATGGCGTGGGTCAGGCCGACGTGCGCGTCGCGCCAGAAACGCTGCATCGGCGTCTTCAGGTGCACCGCCGCACCGCCGGCGCGCGCGAAGATCTCGTCCATCGCCCGCACGGCGCGCCACGCGGCCGAGATCTGGGTGCGACGCCCGATGGCGCGCTCCTCGAAGCTGATCTCCTCACCGCGGTCGGTCTTGTCCCAGAACCGGTCGACGGTCTCGAGCAACGCGAGCCGCGACGCGGAGATCTCGGAGGCGGCCTCGCTGATCGCGAACAGGACGTAGGGGTCCTCCTTGATCGGGACGCCGGTGACCTGCACGCGCTCCTTCTGCGCGGCGACGTAGCAGGCCAGCGCACCCTCGGTCATGCCGATCAGCGACGAGGTGATGCCCAGCGGGAAGATGTACGAGAAGGGGAACTTGTACAGCGTCTCGTCGCGACCCGCATGCCGCCAGCCGTTGCCGCTCAGGACGATGTCGGCGTCGAGCGTGCGGTATTCGGGGAGGAAGGCGTCCTTGACGATCAGGTCCTTCGAGCCCGTGCCGCGTAGGCCGATGACGTTCCAGCTGTCCGCGTCGATGTCGTAGTCGGAGCGGGGGAGCAGCACGTGCAGGACCTTGTCGGTGCGGTTGCCGTCCTTGTCGCCCACGGCAGCACCGATCATGACCCAGCCGCAGTGGTCGGTGCCCGACGAGAACGACCAGCGGCCGTTGAGGATGTACCCGCCGTCGACGGGCACCGCGACCCCCATGGGGGCGTACGGCGACGCCATCCAC
The DNA here is from genome assembly GCF_001646655.1 of Rhodococcus gordoniae. GTDB lineage: Bacteria > Actinomycetota > Actinomycetes > Mycobacteriales > Mycobacteriaceae > Rhodococcus > Rhodococcus gordoniae. The sequence goes on from NZ_LPZN01000015.1 coordinate 118,328, forward strand.
ATGTCGTTGTCCTCGCCCCAGACCTCTTCCTGGGCCTTGGGGTCGAAGAAGGTGAGCTCCCACGGGTGTACGCCGACGATGCCCGACACCCAGCCGGTCGCACCGTCGAGTGCGCCGACGGCCATGACGGTCTCGGCGAATTCGCGAGGATGAACTTCCATGCCGCCGAACTGCTTCGGCTGCAACATGCGGACGATGCCGGAATCGCGCAGGTGCTTCGCGGAGATGTCCGACAGTCGCATCTGCTCGTCGCCGACGACGCCTTCGGCGCGGATCTCCTCCGCGTGCTGCATGATCCTGTCCAATACCTGACCCATGACGGTGACTCTTCCTGGGAATCGGCTGCTGACGAGCCGGGACTGCGTGGGAGGGGTGCCCCGCGGAACGGAGCGATCTGCGCTGTGCAGGTGTGACATTCCGAACGGTTCCAGCCGCACTATGAGCGCGCACCGGTTTTTCCGTTGAGCGGGACGTTCCGGGCGGTCTCGATGGGAGACCCGGTAGACAGGCGCGAGACGGCAGCGTGCTGCCGTCGCAGCTGACCGTCGCTCCGGAAGGATCCTCATGACCGACACTGCAGACCTGGTGGCTTCGCTCGTCGAGCGCGTGCAGCTCCTCGAGGACAAGGCCGCCATCCACGAGGTACTCACCGCCTACGGCCCGGCCGTGGACGCCGGCGACGCCGACGCCGTGGGGGAGTTGTGGGCGGAGGATGCGGTCTACGACGTCGACGTCCGGGTGATGGAGGGTCGCGACGCCATCACCGAGATGGTCCGCACCCGGCCTCATCAGGACTACATCAACGAAGGATGCGGTCACCTGCTCGACCCGGTCCACATCCGCGTCGACGGCGACACCGCCGTCGCGACCTGCCATTCGCTGTTGTTGCGACGTAACGTCGATGCCGATTCGTTCCGCGTGTGGCGGGTGACGGCCAACCGCTTCGAGCTCGCGCGCATCGACGGACGCTGGAAGATCAAGCTTCGCATCGCCCGCGTGCTCAATGGCAGTGCCGAGGCGCGCGAGCTTCTCGCGAGGGCTTCCCGGTGATCGAACTGTCTGCTGCCGAACAACTTCTGGCAATTCACGAGATCCAGCAGCTCTTCTCGGCTCGCCTGCGGGTGATGGACACCAAGCAATGGGATCTGTACCCGACCCTGCACACCGAGGACGTGGTGAGCGAAACGTGGGGTGGACTGCCCAGCGACAAGCAGCCCCGCACCGGTGAGGAAGCCGGTCGCGTGGTGGGTCGCGAGGCATTGACCCGCGCCATCAGCAACCTCCTCGACGGTCCGGTGTCGGTCACCTCGGCCCATCACGGCCACTGCCCGGAGATCGTCCTCGAATCCGACACCACCGCCCGCGGTATCTGGGCGATGGAGGATCAGCTGTGGTGGGACAACGACGGCGTCGAGGAATCGCTGCACGGGTGGGGCCACTACCACGAGGAATACCGCAAGGTCGACGACGTCTGGCTGATCTCCTACCGCAAGCTCACCCGCCTGCGCGAGGTGCACACCCCCGGTTTCTTCAGCTTCCTGAAGCGACTCTGAACGACGCCGGACGGACGCGATCTCGGGGACCGCTCCTGGGCTGATGCCCGGTTCGACATCGTGCTCGCCTCCGCGGGCGTCCGACCCCCCATACTGACGCGCTGAAACGGGGTTCGCCCCTGCAACACGCCGGGCGAGCCCCGCTTCACCGCGCGAAGTTGTTTCGCAACAGCCGAACCCCACCGGTGCCGGAGACGGCCTCGGTGGGGTTCGAGTCGTCGTGTTCTCAGTAGAGCTTCTCGAGCTTGTCGAGATCTACACCCTTGGTCTCGCGACTGGTGGCCACGGCGATCACCGTGATCGACATGGTGATCACCAGGTAGACGATGACTGCTGTGGCGCTGAAGCGGTCGACCAGCCACACCGCGATGAACGGGGCCGGAGCTCCGGCGATGATCGACGAGCCCTGGAACACCAGTGACGAACCGGCGAAGCGGTACTTGGTGGGGAACAACTCGGTGATCCAGGCGGCTTCGGGACCGGCGAGCATGCCGTGCAGCAGTGCGCCCACGCAGACACCGACACCGAGTGCGGTCATGTTCTCGGTGTGCACCAGGGAGAAGAAGATCGGTGCCCAGATGATGAGCGAGACGGCCGGGACGAGCATGGCGATCTTGCGTCCCACCCGGTCGGACCACCATCCGCCGCCGATCATTCCGAGGAACTGGCAGACCGACGCGAAGGCGACGGTGGTGACGATCGCGCCGCGGGTGTAGTCGAAATAGGTCGTGGCGTAGGCGATGACGAAGATCGTGTAGACGTAGAACGCGATGTTCTCACCCAGACGCATGCCGAGGCCGTGGAGCAGAGGACGAGGCTTGCGCAGAGCTTCGATGATGCTGGACGACTCCTTGGGCGCCGCCTGTTCCCCGGCCGATTCGGCCTTCGCCTGCGCGGCCTGATAGACCGGCGATTCTTCGACACCCCGACGGATCAGGAACCCGATGACGAGAAGGGGGACGGCGAGGAGGAAGGCCACGCGCCAACCCCATTCGTCGAATGCGTCTCCGGGGAAGACGACCGCGAGGATGCCGACCGTGACCGTGGCCAGGACGGTGCCGGCCGGAGCCCCGGACTGGGGCCATGCCGCCCAGAAGCCGCGACGCTTGGGTTCGCCGTATTCGCTGACGAGGATCACCGCGGCGCCGAACTCACCACCGAGAGCGAAACCCTGGATCATGCGCAGGACCACGAGGGCGACGGTGGCCCAGATACCGATCTGGCCGTAGGTCGGCAGCAATCCGATCGCGGCGGTGGCACCGCCGAGCATGAGGAACGTCGCCACCAGGATGGGTTTGCGTCCGAACTTGTCACCGAGATGGCCGAAGACGATGCCGCCGAGGGGCCGGGCGACGAACCCGAGTCCCTGTGTGGCGAGTGCCATCAGCAAGGACGCTACGGCGTTGCCGCTGGGGAAGAACAGAGGGCCGAGGACGGTCGCGGCAAGGATGCCGTAGATCGCGAAGTCGTACCACTCGAGGACGGCGCCGGCCATGCTGCCGGCCAGAACCCGCTTGAAGGGGGTTCTGGTGGTCGGTGTGCCGGAGTCCGGTGGAACCGGCGGCGTACCCGACTGCTCGATGGTGGTCATGTCGTGCCTTTCGGATCAGTTTCGGGGGCTGCTGTGTGTCACAGCTGGAGGGTCAGCTTGTCGCCGCATGCGCGGGAGCAGCAGGTCATCATGGTTTTTCCGGCTGCGCGCTCGGCCTTGGTGAGGACCAGGTCGCGGTGGTCGACCTCGCCGTCGAGGACAGGTACCTCGCACGCACCGCAGATGCCTTCCTCGCAATCGCTCTGCGCGTCGATGTTGGCGGCTCGAAGTGCCTGGAGCACTGTCTGATCGGCGGCGACCGGGACGGTGATGCCGGAATCCTTCAGCACTACGTCGAATCCGTGTTCCTTGGACGGGTCGAGTTCTTCGAGCGTGGAGGAGAAGTGCTCGACGTGCAGGGTGTCGTCGGGCCAATGGGCGGTGGCCTCGCTCAGTGCGGAGAGCAGACGTTCGGGACCGCACGAGTACACCTGTGTGCCGTCCTCCGGGTCGGCGAAGAGCGAAGGGAGATCCATGCGGATGCCTTCGTCGCCGGGATAGACCCGGACACTCTCGCCGTGGTCGCGGGCGAGCCGGTCGAGGAACGCCATCGAGGTACGCGAGCGCCCGGCGTAGTGGATCTCGTAGTCGCCGCCGGTGGCCTTGACCTGGTCGGCCATCGCGATCACCGGGGTGATGCCGATGCCGCCGGCGACGAAGACGTACCGCTTCGCGTCGGGGTCGAGTTTGAAGTGGTTGCGGGGACCGCGTACACGCAGCGTGGCGCCGACGGCGAGTTCCGTGTGGATCCAGCGCGACCCGCCCCGGCTCTCCCGATCGTGGAGGACGGCCACCTGGAAAGTGGTGCGGTCGTGCGGATCACCGCACAGTGAGTACTGCCGCGACACCGCACCGCAGTCGACGTCGATGTGCGATCCCGCCGACCACTTCGGGAGCGGCCGCCCGGAGGTGTCGCGCAGGGTGATCAGCAGGATGTCGTCGGCGATGCTTTCCAGCCCGGACACCGCCATCGTGCGTGCGATCGTGTTCTTCGACGGTTCGCCGATCTTCACCGGCTGTCGCCGGGACAGCAGTTCCGGATCGGCTCGTTCGGGGTTGCGCGCCGGATCCCAACGAACCCATACGTGATCGGGTCCGCGGAACGAGGTGTTGGGCAGGTAGGTGAATTCCTGGTCGGGCACCAGCTCCATGTGGGGCAGGCGCCGGGTCAGCTCTTCGAGGAAGATCTGGATCTCCATGCGTGCGAGGTTCTTTCCCATGCACTGATGGCTGCCGTAACCGAAGGTGAGGTGGTCGCTGGCGTTGTCGCGTCGGATGTCGAAGTCGTCGGCCTGATCGAAGTGACGTTCGTCGTGATTGGCGGACGAGTTGACGATCAGCAACTTCGCCCCGGCCGGAACCTCGACCCCGTTGATCGTGGTGTCGGCAGTGACGAGGCGTCGCCACGCGGCAACCGATCCGGAGTGACGCAGGCATTCCTCGACTGCGTTGGGGATCAGGCTCGGGTCGGCGCAGATCTCCTCCCATACGTCGCGGTGCTCGAGCAGCAGCCGTAAGGCATTCGCGGAGGCGTTGGCCGTCGTCTCGTGCGCGGCGACGATGCCGGCCATCATCATCGAGTGCAGGTAGGAGTCGGTGACGACATCCGGTTGTTCCTGCTGAACGCGGATGCCGAAGGGCATCCAGCCGTGCCCGTCGGGATCCTTGCGCATCTTGTCGAGGACGGTGCCGGCGAACTGCCAGAACTTGCCGACCGCGTCGGCGACGGCGACCTGTTGCTCGGGAGCAGGTCGTCCCCACGTGTTGACGGTGTGCGCGATCGAGTACTCGCGCAGGGTGTCCATGTCTTCCTCGGGCACGCCGAGGAAGTGCAGGGCGACGGTGAGCGGGACCTCCCACAGCATCTCGTCGACGAGGTCGACGTGGCCGGTATCGATGAAACGATCGACGTATTCGCGGGTCAAGCGGCGCACCATCGGTTCGTGGTGGGCGAGCGCGGCGGGAGTGAAGGGTTCCATCAGCGCGCGGCGTCGCGGCATGTGCGCCGGTTCGTCCTCGTTGACGAGGGTGCGGTTCATGGCATAGCCGTACCGGGCCAGAACAGCGTTCGCTTCGTCGGAGGTCGGGGTGATCTTCTCCAGGGCGATGGAGGGGGAGAACAGTTCGTTGTCGCGGAAGACGGCTTTGACGTCTTCGTAGCGCGTGACGACCCAGTAGTCGAGTTCGGGACTGTAGAAGACCGGCTCTTCGTCCCGGGACCATCGCAGAGATGCGGCCGGATCCACCTGGTACGGCCCGGTGAAGGGATCGAACGCTGCGGCGCGCGGGGAGACAGGGCAGCCGGTCGGGGAGGTGAAGGCGGTGTGGTCGATGGGGCAACGGCTCTCGGGGCCGGTTCGAGGGGTTTCGAGGACGGTGCCGGTCGACTGACTCGTCATGATGCTCTCCAAGCTACGCACTGCTGATTTACTAATAACGAACACATGTGTTCGTTGAACGCACATGCAGACAGTAACCGTGGTCACATCCGACGTCAACGTCGGGTCCGATCTCCGTGTCGAGAGCACAAAAAAGGACGCCTCAGCGGGCGTCCTCGGTCGAGCGGTACCGGTCAGGTGTCGAGCAGGCTGTTGATCCGTGCTGCGGTCGCCACAACCGCCGACGCTGCAACATCGGTGTCGAGTCCTTCGATCGCGACGACCCCGACGCTCGATTCGAAACCCACGCCCTCGTGGTCGAGCGGGGAGCGCACGCTGGCTGCCACGCCGACGGCTCCGTGTTCGAGTTCGCCTGCCGTGATGCTGAAACCGTCCTCGCGGGCCCGGCGGATCGCCTCGGTGTCGGCATCCGATGGGGGGCGGCCGGCGAGGATCGCAATACCCGCCGCGCCCCGCGACACAGGATGTCGCGTACCTATTCGGTAGCCCACGCGCAGGATCCCCGTATCGGGCTCTGCTACTGCGATCACCACGCACTCGTCGCCCTCGAGCGTCGACAGGAATGCGGTGGCCGACGTCTGTCGAGCCAGGTCGCGCAGTAGCGGCTGCGTCACCTCGCGCAATCGGGGGCGGAATCGCGAACCGAGTAGTGCTGCTCCTGCGGCCAGCCTGATCCGGCCGTCCTGCATGCGCGCGACGAGCGAATGGGCCTCCAGTGTCGCCACGATCCGGTAGCCGATGGCACGAGCCACTTCCAGCTCGGCTGCGAGTTCGGCGATCGAGATTCCCCCCGGGCGTTGGGACACGATGTCCAGCGCGCGTAGACCGCGATCCAGGGTCTGGAGGGTGCTCAACGGTTCTCCTCGGGCTCTCACTAGGGGATACCGAAGCCTATCCCGACCGTATCTCCGGGTATCGGCGTGAGTGGGTGGGCGCGCCGCATGATGTTTTCACCGACTACGGGCAGGCGCTCGATATTTCGGAAACTCGCGGTAACAGTATTCGCCGCCCGCACTTCGTCTCGACGGGATCGGCGTAGGTGAGGGAGGAATCGGCCGGTTCGTGAATCCGGGCGCAGACCGTACGTAAAAGTGATTATCGTCACTTTCGGTTTTCCGGCCGTTCGGACTACTCCCAGGTGGGCGCGCCCGAAATCCAAGGGATTCAACCGAACACACGAGACGACAGCTTTCGCGTGTCCGACATCGGGTCTGGATTTACCCGCTGATCTGCGACAAGACTTCAATTCACACGTAACGCTCAGCTATTTCTCAGTGATAGCTCGGGTAACGCTCGCACGAGTCCTGTTCCAAAGCCGGGCCGGGACTCGCTCGGGGAAAGTTCTGTCTCGGGGAGGAGACACATATGGGGGAGAACTGCGGGATGACGACGGTCGACGATCGAGGGCTCGAACCGTCCGACACTCCGCGGGGTGCACAGAACCGTGCCCCCGCGGATGCGTCGCCCGGCACCGGCGTGAATCGGTGGAAGTGGCAGAACGCCTACGTCAAGCGGCTTCACGTCACGGACGCGCTCGTCGTGGTGCTGTCCGTATTGCTCGCGCAGTGGGTGCGGTTCGGATCCGAGGAACTCTTGCGCGCCGGGGAGGGCGCAGAATTCGAGTACTCGTTGACATCCGCGACCATCATCGTGGCCTGGCTGGGCGCGCTGAGCGTCTTCCGTACGCGGTCGCGTCGCGTCATCGGTGCCGGCTACGACGAGTATCAGCGGGTCGTCTCCGCGACCATCGGCATGTTCGGTGCGATCGCGATCATCGCGCTCATCTCCAACGAGCAGATCGCGCGCGGGTTCCTCGCCATCGCGCTGCCGGTGGGGCTCACGGGTTTGTTGCTTACGCGGTGGTTGTGGCGGAAGGTGATCGCGCGCAAGCGGGCTCGGGGTGAGTTCCAGACGTCGGTGCTGGTGGTCGGTGGTGCGCGGGCGGTGCGGCATATGACGCGCACCTTCTCCCGTAAGGACGGGGAGGGTTACCGCGTGGTCGGGGTGTGTGTGACCGCCTTCCGCCACAGGCACCGCGGAAGCAACAAACCCGACAGCCCCACCCGCAGCGCGGAGGCGAGGAACCCGCGCGCGAACTGCCCGGTGGGGATGAGGGCGGTGATCGCGGT
>NZ_LPZN01000107.1 GCF_001646655.1 Rhodococcus gordoniae
GAGTGCCGCCCGCCCCGGGCCCGGGAGAGCCGACGCCGGCGCCCGGACCGAACGGCACTCCGCCCACCGAGACACCTGCGGTGCAGCCTCCGGCGCCCGGCGAGCCCGCACCGCAACCGGGTGAGCCCGCACCGGCGTCGCAACCCGGGGCGCCGCTCCCGGGGGAGCCGGCCCCCGGCGAACCCGCTCCGAACACGGAACCGGCTCCCGAACCCGCGCCCCAGATCCCCGGTCAGAACTGCAGGGTGGGCGCCTGATGTCGGTGTCCCATGGTGTGGGGGCCTTCCCGAGTCCTCCGGGAGGTTTCGCCCCGGCTCCGGTCCAGTCGACCCGGCGCAACACCGAACTGGCCCTGATCGTCGCGGCCATCGGTGTGACGACGGTGTCGCTGATGCTCGTCGAGGTCTCGATGGAGCAGGCGCTCACCCTCGACCTGCTCAAGTACGGGGTGACGTTCGCGGCGCTGTTCCTCGCCGCGCACCTCGCGGTCCGGCGCTTCGCGAAGTACGCCGATCCTCTGCTGCTGCCGATCGTCGCGCTGCTCAACGGTCTCGGGCTCGTGCTCATCCACCGGCTCGATCTGTCCGATCAGGAGAACGCCCGCTACATGGGCCTTCCGCCACCGTCGCCCGATGCGACGCAGCAGGTGCTGTGGACGGCGCTCGGTATCGGGTTGTTCATCGTCGTACTCGTGTTCCTGCACGACTACCGGTTGCTCGCGCGCTTCAGCTACACGCTCGGCCTCGTCGGGCTGGTGGCACTCGCGATCCCGGCCCTGCTGCCGAGCCGCTTCTCCGAGGTCAACGGCGCGAAGATCTGGATCCGGCTGCCAGGTTTCAGCATCCAGCCCGGTGAGTTCGCGAAGATTCTGCTGATCATCTTCTTCGCGTCGGTCCTCGTGGCGAAACGCGATCTGTTCACCACGGCGGGCAAGCACTTCCTCGGCATGGATTTCCCCCGGGCCCGCGATCTCGGTCCGATCCTGGCGGCCTGGATCATCTCGATCGGCGTGATGGTCTTCGAGAAGGATCTCGGCACGTCGTTGCTGCTGTTCACCACCGTGCTGGTGATGCTCTACATCGCGACCGAACGCGTCGGCTGGCTGATCATCGGGTTCTCGCTGCTCGCCGTCGGCTTCTACGCGGCGTACCAGATGTTCGGCCACGTGCGGGTGCGTGTGGAGACGTGGCTCGATCCGCTCGCCGACTACAACAACACCGGCTACCAGATCTCCCAGTCCCTGTTCGGTCTCGCAACCGGCGGAGTCGCCGGCACCGGCCTGGGCAGCGGACGGCCGGGGCAGGTGCCGTTCGCGAAGACCGACTTCGTCGTCGCGGCGATCGGTGAGGAGCTGGGCCTGATCGGTCTCGCCGCCATCCTGCTGCTGTTCCTGATCCTCGTCGTCCGCGGCATGCGTACGGCGCTGGCGGTGCGCGACAGCTTCGGCAAGCTGCTCGCCGCCGGCCTGTCGTTCACCCTCGCCGTCCAGCTGTTCGTGGTGGTCGGCGGGGTCACGAAGTTGATTCCCCTGACCGGTCTGACCACACCGTTCGTGTCCTACGGTGGCTCGTCTCTGCTCGCAAACTATCTGCTCCTGGCTCTGCTGATGAAGATCTCGCACGCTGCCCGCCAACCCGCGATCCCCCGTAAGAAGGCGCCCACGCCCATCGCCGAGGCCCGGACCGAAATGATGGGGCGCGAATGAACGGTCCGCTCCGCAAGGTCGCGATGGCCGTGATGTTCATGGTCGTCGCGTTGCTCGCAAACGCCACCTACGTACAGGTCATCAAGGCCGACGATCTCCGCACCGATCCGCGCAACTCGCGTGTGCTGATCGACGAGTACTCCCGTCAGCGCGGACAGATCGCCGCGGCCGGGCAGGCTCTCGCGGTGTCGGTGCCCACCGACAGCCGCTACAAGTACCTGCGCGAATACCCGGCACCGCCGACCCAGCCGATGAGTCCGCTGGCCTACGCGCCCGTGACGGGCTTCTACTCGATGCAGTACGGCAGCACCGGACTCGAGCGGTCCGAGGACTCGCTGCTCAACGGTTCCGACAGCCTGCTGTTCGGCCGTCGCCTGTTCGACCTGGTGTCGGGTCGCAACCCGCGCGGCGGCAACGTCGTGTCGACGATCGATCCGGTCGTGCAGCAGGTGGCCTACGACGAGCTGACCGCGAAGGGTTACACGGGTTCGGTGGTCGCGATCGAGCCGAGCACCGGCAGGATCCTCGCGATGGTGAGCACCCCGAGCTACGACCCCAACCGCCTGTCGGGGCACGACGGCGCCGCGACCTCCCAGGCCTGGGACGAGCTGAACGCCGATCCCGACAAGCCGATGCTCAACCGCGCGATCTCCCAGACCTATCCTCCGGGCTCGACGTTCAAGGTCGTGGTGACCGCGGCCGCGCTCGAGAACGGGGTCACCCCCGACACGCAGTTCACCGCGGCACCGCAGATCACCCTGCCCGACACCGCGACCACCCTCGAGAACTACGGCGGGGCGGCGTGCGGTGGCGCACCGACGGTGACGTTGCGGGAGGCGTTCGCGCGGTCGTGCAACACGGCCTTCGTCGAGATGGGGATCGACGACGGACGTGAGGCCCTCGTCGGCCAGGCGGAGAAGCTCGGCATCGGGGAGACCCTCGACATCCCGTTGCCCGTCGCGCCCAGCACCGCCGGCCCCCTCCCCGACGGGGCGGGGCTCCGGCCGC
>NZ_LPZN01000016.1 GCF_001646655.1 Rhodococcus gordoniae
AAACTAGCTATACAACACTGACCATCCCAGACGGAAGAATGAGACGATCAGCAAATACCCACCCCATCGAAACGATGGAGCGGAGTACCAAATAATATTGGCACTGACATTCATCGGCACACTGTTGAGTTCTCAAAGAACACGCACACACCATCGATCCCGAACCTTCCGGTTCGTTCACTCCGGGGTGAGAAGTTCCATCCGGAAGTCTTTTCAACTTCCGGGGCGGCCACCGACCTTACCAGAAGAATCGGGGACTCGTAAACACGTTCAGGCGCCTTCGTCCAACCTCGTTGTCCCGTTCCTTTCGGCCCGGGTCGGTGTCCGTGTCGCTCTGACCTGGATTAAGTTACGCGAGGATCAACTGCCCGCCAAATCGCCTGGTCAGAGTGGGTGAGTCGCGAGGAATCCCCAGGTGGGCAGGTCCGAGAACCGTCTGCCGGCCCGACATCCCTTCTCGTGACGCCCGCCACAGGCGTTCGAACAGGGATGTACGCCTAGCGCGACAGGAGCCGGTCTTCGTCGACACCCACCCGCTCGATGGTTCCCCCGAGCTCCTGGAGGATCTCGACGAATCGCGGATAACCACGATCGATGTGGTACACGTCGTGCACTTCCGTGACCCCGTCGGCGCACAGGCCGGCGAGCACCAATCCGGCGCCCGCACGGATGTCCGACGCCCACACAGGAGCACTCGACAACTGCTCCACTCCGCGCACGACCGCGTGGTGTCCGTCGGTGCGGGCGTCCGCTCCGAGACGCACCATCTCCTCGACGAATCGGAATCTGGCTTCGAAGACGTTCTCGGTGATCATCGATGTCCCGTCCGCGACGGCAGCGAGACCGATGGCCATGGGCTGCAGGTCGGTCGGAAATCCCGGGTACGGCAACGTCGCGAAGTTGACGGCACGGGGGCGTTCCTTCTGCACGACGTGGAACCCGTCGGCCAGGGGCGTGACCTCGGCACCGGCGCTGCGCAACTTGTCCAGCACCAACGCCAGGTGCTTCGGGTTCACCCCATGAACGCTGAGCTCGCCTCGCGTCATCACTGCCGCGATCCCCCACGTCGCCGCGACGATCCGGTCGCCGATGCAGCGGTGTTCGGTGGGCCGGAGCGAGGCGACGCCCGAGACCCGGAGCGTCGTACTACCCGCCCCGGTGATCCGCGCGCCCATCCGGACGAGCATGGTGCACAGGTCGACGATCTCGGGTTCGCGGGCAGCGTTGTCGATCGTTGTGTCGCCCTTCGCGAGGACTGCTGCCATCAGGATGTTCTCCGTCGCTCCCACCGAGGGGAACGCCAGGCGGATGGTGGCGCCGTGCAGATCGTCCGCTTCGGCGACGACGCATCCGTGTTCGATCGTCGAATGCGCGCCGAGCAGACGCAGACCCGCCTGGTGCATGTCGAGGGGGCGAGAACCGATGGCGTCACCCCCGGGCAGGGCCACGATCGCCTTGCGGCATCGGGCAACCAGCGGACCCAGCACGCAGACCGATGCCCGGAACTGGCGCACGGCCGCGAAGTCGGCGCGGTACTCCGGTTCGGCAGGTGTCGTGATGCGGACCGCGTCGCCGTCGAGTTCGACCTCGCACCCGAGTCCGCGCAGGACGTCGGCCATCAAGGGCACGTCGAGGATGTCGGGGCAGTTGGTGATCGTGGTCGTGCCTTCGGCCAGCAGAGCTGCGGCCATCAACTTGAGGACACTGTTCTTGGCACCCCCGACGACGACGTCGCCGGAAAGGCGGCTCCCACCTGTGACAAGAAAGCGTTCACTCACAACGACACAGCGTAACGGCGTGTCCGCCGGAAGAGCAGAGCCGGTACCGTGACGCCCATGGCAGTCCACCTCACACGGATCTATACGCGCACCGGAGACGACGGAACGACGGGGCTCAGCGACTTCTCCCGCGTCTCGAAGAACGACCCTCGTCTGATCGCCTACGCCGATTGCGACGAGACCAACGCGGCGATCGGTGTGGCGCTCGCACTGGGCGCGCTGCCGGAACGGCTCGTCTCGGTCCTTCGGCAGATCCAGAACGATCTCTTCGATGCCGGCGCCGACCTGTCGACTCCCGTTGTGGAGAACCCGAAGTACCCGCCGCTGCGCATCACGCAGCAGTACATCGATCGACTCGAGGGCTGGTGCGACGAGTTCAACGAAGAGCTGGAACCGCTCGATTCGTTCATTCTTCCGGGTGGCACGCCGGGCGCTGCTCTGCTGCACACCGCCAGGACGGTCGCGCGACGCGCCGAACGGTCGGCGTGGGCGGCGGTGGATGCTGCTCCGGACGACACCGACGTCTTGCCGGCGAAGTACCTGAACCGGCTCTCGGATCTTCTCTTCATCCTGTGCCGGATCGCGAACCCGGACGGAGACGTGCTGTGGAAGCCCGGAGCAGGAGCGTGACGAAGTCTCTCTAGAGGGGGCGGCGGCGCTGCGACCGGCCGTCGGGCCTGGATTCGACCCAGGACATGAAGGCCATCAAAGCGCCGCTGTCGAGCGCGATCTCGTACGAGTCGTCGCGGTCGACCACATCGAGGATCACGATGTCCTCGGTCATGATGTCGAATTCGGTGTTCTTCGGCGACCGCCGCGACCGCACGTCGATGCCCTGACGGGCCAAGCGCAGGTCGGGTCCGGGCCGAAGGCTCGAAAGCCTGTAGAACGCGAGTGTCTCGTCGCCGTAACGGACGATTCCGTGCCTCCAGCCGGAACCCTCGTTCTGAGGCATCACTCGCAGGATCGCGGCAGTACCCCCGCCGCGCAGGGTGAACAGTCGGTACAACAAAGCCGCGACGGAGACCGCGAGCAGCACCACAAGGATAGTGAGAATCAGAAATCCGAGTGACACTGCTCGTCGGCTCCGTCGCGGCTTCTCGTTGTTCGACGATCAGGCTCGTTCGACAGCCCGCAGGCGGCCTCGGGCCGCTGCGATCTCCGACTCGTCGCGATTCTCATCGTTCAGAGCCGACTTGGCTGCCTCGACGTCGATGTCCTCCACGCGGTCGGCGGCTTCGGCGAGCACCGTCACCGTCGTCGCGGTCACCGAGAGGAATCCGCCGTGGACGGCCATGACGATCCGCTGACCGTCCGCGGTCCTGACGGACACGACGCCACCCTCGACGAGCTGGCCGAGCACGGGCTCGTGACCGGGCATGATGCCGATCTCGCCCTCGGTGGTCTGGGCGGTGACGAGAGTCGCCGATCCGGACCACACACGCTCCTCGACGGCAACGATGTCCACGCTCATCTCAGCCACGGTGGCCTACTTTCCGGCGATCTTCTTGGCTGCAGCCTCGACGTCGTCGAGTCCACCGCAGCTGTTGAACGCCTGCTCGGGCAGGTGGTCGAACTCACCCTTGCACACGCGGTCGAAGGCCTCGATGGTGTCGGCGAGCGGCACGACCGAACCCGGCTGACCCGTGAACTTCTCGGCGACGATGAAGTTCTGGCCGAGGAACTTCTGGAGACGACGGGCACGGGCGACCGTGACCTTGTCCTCTTCGGAGAGCTCGTCCATACCGAGGATGGCGATGATGTCCTGCAGTTCCTTGTACTTCTGCAGGATGCGCTTGACCTCGTTGGCCACCCGGAAGTGGTCGGCACCGACGATGCCCGGCTCGAGGATTCGCGAGGTCGACGTCAGCGGGTCCACAGCGGGGTAGATACCCATCTGCGAGATCGGACGCGAAAGCTCGGTGGTCGCATCGAGGTGGGCGAACGTCGTGGCCGGCGCGGGATCGGTGTAGTCGTCGGCGGGCACGTAGATCGCCTGCAGCGAGGTGATCGAGCGACCACGCGTCGAGGTGATGCGCTCCTGGAGCTCACCCATCTCGTCCGCGAGCGTGGGCTGGTATCCCACGGCCGACGGCATACGGCCGAGGAGGGTCGAAACCTCCGAGCCTGCCTGCGTGAAGCGGAAGATGTTGTCGATGAACAGGAGCACGTCCTGTCCCTGGACGTCGCGGAAGTACTCCGCCATCGTCAGGGCCGACAGAGCGACGCGCATACGCGTTCCCGGCGGCTCGTCCATCTGACCGAAGACAAGGGCGGTGTCCTGGAGGACGCCCATCTCTTCCATCTCGAGGTGGAGGTCGGTGCCCTCACGGGTGCGCTCACCGACGCCGGCGAACACCGACGTGCCGGAGAACTCACGCGCGATACGGGTGATCATCTCCTGGATCAGAACGGTCTTGCCGACACCGGCGCCACCGAACAGGCCGATCTTGCCGCCCTTGACGTACGGGGTCAGCAGGTCGATGACCTTGATGCCGGTCTCGAGGATCTCGGTCTTGCCCTCGAGCTGGTCGAAGGCCGGGGGCTTGCGGTGGATGCCCCACTGCTCGCCGTCGCGGCCGGTGCCCGGCGCGTCGAGGCAGTCGCCCAGCGCGTTGAACACGTGGCCCTTGACGACGTCGCCGACGGGAACCGAGATCGGCTTGCCCGTGTCGGACACCGGGGCACCGCGGACCAGTCCGTCGGTCGGCTGCATGGAGATCGTGCGGACCAGGTTGTCACCCAGGTGCTGCGCGACCTCGAGGGTCAGGGTCTTCGCCACGGACGGCAGAGTGACCTCTGCGTGCAGGGCGTTGAACAGCTCGGGCACGGCGCCACGCGGGAACTCCACGTCGACGACGGCGCCGATGACGCGGACGACGCGCCCGGCAAGGGCCGACGCCGCACCGGCGTTGTTGTCGGTTACTGCTGCGGTCATTGTGGTTCAGTCACTTCCTGCACTCGAGGCGAGCGCACCGGCACCGCCGACGATCTCGCTGATTTCCTGGGTGATCTGGGCCTGGCGGGCCTGGTTCGCCTGACGGCTGAGGGTGTTCACCAGTTCCGTGGCATTGTCCGTCGCGGCCTTCATGGCGGTACGACGGGCCGCCGACTCGGAGGCCGCCGCGTCCAGCAGCGACGCGTAGATACGCGTGCTGATGTACTTCGGCAGGAGAGCTTCGAGCAGGACTCCGGCCTCGGGCTCGAAGTTGTACACCGCCTGAGGCCCCTCGGTGCCCGTGCCACGGTGCCCGTCGGTGAGCATGTCCTCGCCGAGGTCGATCTCGTCCTCGGTGATGCTCACCTCGAGCGGAGCCATTCTGCGGACCTGGGGGGTCTGCGTCAGCATCGACACGAAGCGGGTGTAGACGATGTGCAGTTCGTCGACGCCCTCGACGGTGCCTTCGCCGTTCGGGGCGGGCACCTCGGTGCCCGAACCCGCCATGAACAGCTCGACCAGGTGGCGGCTCGCCTTCGCGGCGTCCGTGTAACGAGGATCCTGCGAGAAGCCCGTCCAGGCAGCGACCACTTCACGCTCACGGAACGTGTAGTAACCGAGGCCCTTGCCGCCCATCACGTACAGCACAGGCTCCTTGCCCTCGCTGAGGAGCAGCTGACGCAGCTCCTCGGCTTCCTTGAGGACGTTGGAGTTGTAACCGCCGGCCATACCGCGGTCGCTGGTCACGACCAGCACTGCGGCACGCTTGGGGTTCTCACGCTCGTTGAGCAGGGGGTGATCCAACGAGGCCGACGCACTCGCCAGCTCGGAGAGCACCTTGGTGATCTCCTCGGCGTACGGCTTGGACGCTGCCACTCGGGCCTGGGCCTTCGTGATACGCGACGTCGCGATCAGTTCCTGCGCCTTGGTGATCTTCTTGGTCGAGTTGACCGACTTGATCCGCGAGCGCAGTTCGCGCAAGTTCGCCATTCGTCGATCACACTCCCTTCACTGGACGCTGGGTCATGGACTCCCCGCTCACTTGCGAACGGTGGTGCGCTTGACGGAGACCTGCTCCTGCTCGACCTCGTCGGCACCGAGAGCCTCGGCCTCCGCCTCGTTCACGACACGGCTGCCGTCGGAGGCGATGAAACCCTCCTTGAACTTGGCGGTCGCGGCGTGGAGAGCCTCGATCGACTCGTCGGACAGGGCCTTGCCACCGGCGATCTGCTCGTAGACGCCTGAGGCGTTGCGGTGCAGATCCTCGAGGAGCTCGGCCTCGAAGCGACGCACGTCTCCGACCGGAACCGAGTCGAAGACACCTTCGCCGGCGAGGTAGATCGACACGATCTGGTCCTCGACCGCGATGGGAGCGTACTGGTCCTGCTTGAGCAGCTCGACGAGACGCTGACCGCGCTCGAGCTGAGCCTTCGACGCGGCGTCGAGGTCGGAGGCGAAAGCGGCGAAGCCTTCGAGCTCACGGAACTGGGCGAGCTCCAGACGCAGCGAGCCGGACACCTTCTTCATGCCCTTGGTCTGGGCGGCGCCACCGACTCGGGAAACCGAGATACCCACGTTGATGGCGGGGCGGACACCCTTGTTGAACAGGTCGGACTCGAGGAAGACCTGGCCGTCGGTGATGGAGATGACGTTGGTCGGGATGTACGCCGACACGTCGTTCGCCTTGGTCTCGATGATCGGCAGGGCCGTCAGCGAACCGCCACCGAGCTCGTCGGAGAGCTTGGCGGAGCGCTCCAGCAGACGCGAGTGCAGGTAGAAGACGTCGCCGGGGTATGCCTCGCGGCCCGGCGGACGACGCAGCAGCAGGGAGATGGCGCGGTACGCCTCGGCCTGCTTGGTGAGGTCGTCGAACACGATGAGGACGTGCTTGCCCTGGTACATCCAGTGCTGGCCGAGGGCCGAACCGGTGTAGGGGGCGAGCCACTTGAAGCCGGCGGAGTCGGAGGCGGGAGCCGCGACGATGGTGGTGTACTCCATCGCGCCGTTCTCCTCGAGTGCCTGCTTGACACCCGCGATGGTCGAGCCCTTCTGGCCGATCGCGACGTAGATGCAGCGGACCTGCTGCTTCGGGTCGCCGGTCTCCCAGTTCGCCTTCTGGTTCAGGATCGCGTCGATGCAGACCGCGGTCTTGCCGGTCTTGCGGTCGCCGATCACGAGCTGACGCTGGCCACGGCCGATCGGGGTCATCGCGTCGATGGCCTTGATGCCGGTCTGCAGCGGCTCCTCGACCGGCTGGCGCTCCAGCACGGTCGCGGCCTGCAGCTCGAGGGCGCGGGTCTCACCGGCTTCGATGTCGCCGAGACCGTCGATCGGCTGACCGAGCGGGTTCACGACGCGGCCCAGGAAGTTGTCGCTCACCGGCACCGACAGAACGTCGCCGGTCCGCTTGACTTCCTGGCCCTCCTCGATGGTCTGGAAGTCGCCCAGGATAACGGCACCGATCTCGGTGGCCTCGAGGTTGAGGGCCACGCCGAGGACGCCGCCGGGGAACTCCAGCAGCTCGTTGGCCATCGCCGACGGCAGACCGCTGATGTGCGCGATGCCGTCACTGGTGTCGACGACCACGCCGACCTCCTCGCGGGAGGCCTCCGGGGAGTAGCTCGCGGTGTAATTGTCAATCGCGCTACGGATCTCGTCGGAGGAGATCGTCAGCTCCGCCATGTTCTTCCTGCTCTCGGTATCTGGTCTTCGAAAAGATCTATGTGTGTGTTCGGTAGTGGACTACGTGAGGCTCTTGCGCACTGCAGCGAGTCGACCCGCGGCACTACCGTCGATGACCTCGTCGCCCACCCGGACGACCAATCCACTGAGAAGCTCGGGATCGACCTCGACGTGCACCGTCACAGGCTTCCCGTAGATGCGGGTCAGGGTCGCGGAGAGCCGCTCCTCCTGCCGCGCATCGAGCGGTGCCGCGCTACGGACATGCGCAACGGCACGGTCCCGCTGGGCTGCTGCGAGTGCCGACAACTCGTCGAACGTGCCGGCCGGAGACTCGCTCAGCCGACCGACCGCATGGACGGCCAGCGTTTCGGTGACCGCGGTCACCTTCCCGTAGAGCAGGCGCGTCAGCAGATCGCGCTTGGCCGAAGCCGGCGTGCCGCGATCGGAGAGCGTCTGCTCGAGGTCGGGGTTGCCGGCCACGATGCGACCGAGGCGGAACAGTTCGTCCTCGACGGTGTCGAGCTGGTCCTGGTCCGCTGCAGCCTTCAGCAGCGCCTCCCGACCGAGCTGGACGAGAGAGTTCGTCAGATCGGACTGGGCCGACCAGTCCTGCCCCGCTGCTGCCTTGACGGTCGCGAGGGTCTGAGCCGAAACCTTGCCGCCGAAGACCTGCTCGGCCAGCCGCTCACGAACGGCAGCCGGGGCCGAGGCGTCGGCCAGCGCGGTCCGAAGAGCCCGCTGGCTGTCGAGCGCCTCGACCACCGAGAAGAGTTCGGAACCGGCCTGAGCCGCAGCGGCAGTCGCGGCACCCGAGCCCAGGGCGGACTGCAACGCGGAACGCGTATGAGCGAGTGCCTCACGGCTTGCTGCGTACATGGTGCTCACTTTCCGGATGCAGAGTCAGCGCTGAGGGAGTCGAGTTCGTCGAGGAATCGATCGATCGAGCCGGCACGCTTCACGTCGTCCGCGAGCGCTTCGCCGAGGATCTTCTCGGCGAGATCCACGGAGCTGCGTCCGAGATCGCTACGCAGCTCGGCCACGATCTGCTGGCGCTGGGCCTGCAGCTGGTTGTGACCGGCGGAGACGATACGGTCGCTCTCCTCCTGGGCCTGCGCCTTCATGTCGGCGATGATCTGCTGGCCCTGTGCACGGGCCTCTTCACGGATCTGCGCCGCCTCGGTGCGGGCCTCGGCGAGCTGGCTACGGTACTGCTCGAGCGCGGCCGCAGCCTCCGCCTGAGCTTCCTCTGCCTTCTTGATGCCGCCTTCGATCAGCTCCGAACGCTCGTCGAGCACCTTCTGGAACATCGGAAGCACGAACTTCCAGAAGACGAATCCGACGAGAATCAGGGCGACCAGCGACCAGACGATGTCGTATGTCGCGGGAAGGAGGGGGTTGGGAGTCTCCCCTTCCTCGGCCGCGAGAATCAGGATGCTGTCAGCCATGGTGATCGTCGGATCAGAAGATGAAGCCGGCGACGATGCCGATCAGCGCCAGGGCCTCGGTGAACGCGATACCGAGGAACATCGTGGTGCGCAGCTGGCCGGCCATCTCGGGCTGACGAGCCATGCCCTCGATCGCCTTGCCGACGACGATGCCGATGCCGATGCCGGGGCCGATGGCGGCGAGGCCGTAGCCGATGGCGCCTGCACCCGAGATCGTGGTGTCCTGGGCGAGGACGTCTGCTGCCTGAAGCGCAACGCTCATTGGTGTTCCATTCCCTTTCTTGTGGCTCGGCCCCGGGAGTCGGCAACCGAGTCAGTCTGTGTGTAGATGTGGGTCGTGCCGTTCGTCGAGCTAGTGCTCTTCGGCGTGCAGCGCCAGATCGATGTACACCGCGGTGAGCAGCGCGAAGATGTAGGCCTGCAGGACGATCACCAGGAGCTCGAAGAAGGTGAACGCGATTCCGCCGATGAGAGAACCGATGCCGAACACCTTCATGAAGCCGTCGGAATCGAAGAAGAAGAACTGGGTGGCACTGAAGAACAGCACGAGCATGATGTGACCGGCCAGCATGTTGGCCATGAGACGAATGGTCAGCGTGAACGGCCGCAGAATGAACGTCGAGACGAACTCGATCGGGATCACCAGCACGTGGAGAGCGGGCGGCAGGTTCGGAATGACGATGCTGCTCTTGACGTAGCGGAAGAATCCGTACTTCTTGATGCCCACATAGTTGAAGACGATGTAGGCGAGTGCCGCGAGCACGATCGGCATACCGATTCGTGCGTTGGACGAGATGTTGAGGAACGGGATGACCGATGTGAGGTTCAGACCGACCACCAGGAAGAAGATGGTGACGATCACCGGAAGGAACCGGCGTCCCTGTTCCTTACCGAGGATGTCCTCGGCGATATGGATCCGGACGAAGTCGAGCATGATCTCGGCGACGTTCTGCACACCCCGCGGCACGATCTTCGGACTCCGCAGCGCGAAGAAGAAGAACAGAGCGACGATCAGGGCGACGGCGACGCGGATGAGCATCAACCGGTCCATCTCGAAGGGGGTGCCTTCGAACAGGACTGCCGGTGGGAAAAAATCAGCTAGTGACGGCGCGTGGAATTCTCCGGCTGCCAAGGTGGTGACGCTCAGCGCTCTCTCCCGTAGTCGGCCGCAGGCATGCCGTCTGCGGTTCGATCGGACATTGACGATCCAGAAGTCGACCAGGTCGGCTCGCGTATTCGCCAGTGTTCCGAACCGCGTGAACGGTCCTGCTTCCTGCCGGTGTCGGCGACTCTCGTCGACTCGGCGGCCATTTGAACACGGCCGCCTACGAAGTCACAACTGCGCACCGTTTCCAAACCGGATGCGGCCAGTGTCACTCTCGCAGAACTCACCCTACCAACTGCTCTACGACAGCGCGTAGGTGGGTTCCTACGTGGGGGGTTATGGACATCCGGCGCTACTACCGATCGTCGTTGTTCACCTCGGGCGACGGGCGGGGATCGACGTACAGGGCGCGCTGCGAGAGCACCCCGTAGGTCTCCGCTCCCAGAACGATGACCAGCGCGAAAACGATCGTGAGCACCAGCGCGTTGCGGTTGTAGAAGTCGAGCGAGTCGAGCGAACCCATCACGACGATGGCGAGGATCAACTTCAGCAACCAGGTGCCGAGAAGAACGGCACCGGCGGTCATCGCCGGCATCTTCGACGTCAGGAGCACACCGAGCGCGGTGAAAAGGATGAATCCTCCGCCGACGGCCGCGCCGATCAGCGCGCCCCACAGTCCCGGCATCCCGGCGACGAGCACCGAGACCACCGATGCCACCACGGCGAGCGCGAGAAGACCGAGGACGCCGTAGCGCACCGCCGCGCGCATGGGTGCGATCGGGTCGGGCAGCGAGGGCAGACCGTGGTCGGGTTCGGGATGATCCGGGTTCGTCACGATATCCGAGCCTAACCGACCTCTCGGGAGTGCTCCGGTGGTGTCTCCCCCGACTCGTCGTGCCGCCGCAGCGACGGCACCGCGGTCACGACGAGAGCGAACACGAGACCGCCCGCGAGAATCAGCACCACGGCCCTCCGATCGAGCAGCGAGGAACCGACGGCCCCGAACGCGAGGATGCCGACCCACAGGTAGAGCAGGAGCACCACGCGACGGTGGGAGTGCCCGATCTGCAGGAGGCGGTGATGGAGGTGCATCTTGTCCGGGCTGAACGGGCTGACACCGGCCCGCGTGCGGCGCACGATCGCGAGGAGCAGGTCGAGGATCGGGATGAACATCACCGCACCCATCAGAATGAGCGGTGAGAGCAGACCCAGCAGGTCGCGCGAGCCGTATGCGCTCAACGGGATGAGCCCCGAGGCGCTCGTGGAGATCGCGGCGAGCATCAGGCCGATGAGCATCGATCCGGAGTCGCCCATGAAGATCTTGGCGGGCTGGAAGTTGTGCGGCAGGAAGCCGAGGCACGCACCCGCGAGGGCCGCAGCCATGAGGGCCGGCGGGTAGGCGGAGACGTCGCCACCCTGATCGAGCAGCAGGCCGACGGAGAACGCACAGATCGCCAGCGCGGCGATGAGACCCAGCCCGGCCGCGAGTCCGTCGAGCCCGTCGACGAAGTTCATCGCGTTGATCATCACGGCGGCGACGACGACGGTGATGAGCCCGCCCTGAAGTTGGTCGAGCACGAGCGTCGACGCGCTGAAGGGGTCGTAGATGACGATCCAGCTCACGCCCATGACCACGAGCACGCCGGCCGCGGTGACCTGCCCGACGAACTTGGTGAGCGCGTCGAGACCCCACCGGTCGTCGACGATCCCGACGACGACGATGATCGAAGCTGCGACGAGCGCCGCTCCCATGTCCGGGGTGTATTCGAAACCCCTTGTCAGAGCTGGCAACTGCTGAGCGAAGATGATCCCCGCAACGAGACCGATGTACATGCCGACCCCACCCATCCGGGGTGTCGGTGTCACGTGCACGTCGCGATCACGGGGCACCGCGACCGCCCCGAACTTCAGTGCGAGGATCCGCACCACGCCGGTCGCGAGGAAGGTCACCACCGCGGAGGTGAGCAGGACGAGGAGAAGCTCCCGGATGGGAACGCCGGCGCCGCGCCCGGCCTGAGCGAGCAGTACGGCGGTGGTGTCGGCTGCAGTCACGTGCTCCGTTCCTCCGCCGCTACTCCCCGCCGGAACGAAGACGCTCGGGATCGTCGCCGAGCACCTCCGCGAGCGCTTCGGCCGTCACGGCGCCTTCGCGCAGGATGCGCGGACGGTCACCCGTGAGATCGACGATCGTCGAGGCGATGCCGTGTTCGGCGGGACCACCGTCGAGATAGACACTCGCCGACGCTCCGAGTTGCTCGCGCGCCTCGGTGACGTTCGTCGCCGGCGGCCGGCCGGAGACGTTCGCGCTGGACACCGCGAGCGGGCCGACCTCGCGCAGCAGTTCCAGGATCACGGGGTGCAGCGGCATGCGGAGCATGACCGTGCCGCGCGTGTCCCCGAGGTCCCAGGCCAGGGAGGGTGCCTGATGCACCACGAGGCTGAGCCCACCCGGCCAGAAGGCACGGATCAATTCCCGCGCCTCGGGACGTACCGAGGCGACGAGGCCGTCGATGGTCGTCCAGGAGCCGACGAGGACCGGCACCGGCATGTCGCGTCCGCGGCCCTTCGCGCGCAGGAGCGAGGTCACGGCGTCGGAGTCGAACGCATCTGCCGCGATGCCGTACACCGTGTCGGTAGGTACGACGACGAGTCGTCCGGCCTTGAGTGCACCACGCGCCGCGTTGAGTCCGGCGGCGCGCGAAGCTTCGTTGTTGCAGTCGTACACGGTGCTCACGCGCTCATCCTTCCACTTCGGCCGGAGTCGGCACCGGACGGGTCCTGCCCGTCAGCCGTCCGCAGCAGACCGTACCGACTTCATGCGGTCGGCCTCCACCGCGGTGGGAACCCGGTGGGCGGTGACGAACCGGGCCTTACCGGCGAGGTCGGGGTGCCGGACGACATCGCCGAAGACGCGACGCTGTTCGAACAGTTCGGCGACGAGCAGACTGTGTGTGTCGTCGTGCTCGACCGCGGCCGCTCCCCCGATCCGCAGCCATCGCGCGATGTTCGACACCATCGGGCGGATGACGGACAGACCGTCGACCCCTCCGAAGAGCGCCGAGTGCGGGTCGTGCTCGATCACCTCGGGTTCCAGTTCGGCGCCTTCCGGGATGTAGGGCGGATTGGCGACCACCAGGTCGACGGTGCCTTCGAGGTTGCTGAGCAGGGTGCGGTCGGTGACATCGCCCTGATACAGCCGGATCGGGGTGTCGCCTTCCTGCGCGCGGGTCTCGGCGTTGCGTCGGGCCCACCCGAGGGCCTTCGCTTCGAGTTCGACGGCGTGGACCTCGGCGTCGGGCCGGGCGTGCGCGATCGCCAGTGCGAGTGCGCCGGATCCGGTGCACAGATCGAGCACGATCGGATTGCGGCTTCCGTGACGTTCGAGGAAGGCCAGGGCCCATCCGAGAAGCAGTTCGGTCTCGGGTCGGGGCACGAAGACACCCGGTCCCACCGCGAGGTCGATCTCCCCCATCGGCGAGGTGCCGGTGATGTACTGCAGCGGTATCCGTTTCGCTCGCTGTTCGACCATGGATCGATAGGCGTCGATGGTCGCCGCGTCGACGAGCGGGACCAGGCCGAGTCGGCCGCGCTCGATGCCGAGCAGGTGCGCGGCGAGAAGTTCGGCGTCGACCCGGGGACTCGGGACTCCTGCTTCCTCGAGGACCGATGCCGCTTCGATGACGGCCAGGCGCAGAGGTTGACGGCTCACGCCTTACAGCGTGCCACGACTCCGGTCCTGCGCTACGCGGAGGTAGCCCTCACATTGCACGCATACGCCGCGGACCGGACATCCGATGTGTTTCCGGCGACGTGATTGACGGCACGGTGGGGCGGGCACCCGAACAGGGACCGATACCTTGCGGTCGGTTTCATCGACAGAAAGGGATTGCCCATGAAGTCACGGACTGTGCGTGGAATCACCGTTCTCGCCGCAGCGGGCGCGGCCGCTTTCGCGGCCCCCGCCCTCGCGAGCGCGGACCCTATCGATTTCCAGCCGATCCCCGTCGGATGCCCGGCGGGGATCGGTCCGGTCGATACGGAGACCGCCGTCGCCGAGGAGGATGCGGAACCCGGCTCGATCGAGTACGAGATCGAGCAGGAGGGCAGCGGCGGAGGCCGGATCGGCTGGGTGAACCTGAGGACGCTCCAGCTGGGGACGGGTGCGCTGCCGGGACCGCTGGAAGGTGAGGAGCCCGCGGTGGTCCTCGAGACCGGTGAGGGCCTCGTCGTCAGCGCAGTCTGGGGTGCCCATGAGAACTCCGACGGTCAGGGTTGCTTCCTGCTGCCGGGCGTCGATCTCACCGACGTCCCGCCGGCCGATCCGGAGGTACCCGCAGTAACCGACCCTGCAGGCAACGAGTAGCCCTGCTCCCCCGTCGAGGCCCGGCTCCTGCGGTTACTCGGCCGCGAGCCGGGCTTCTCGGTCTGCAGCGCCCAGGGCGTCGAGCAACGCATCGAGTTCGCCGTCGAGCACCGCGTCGAGGTTGTGGGCCTTGAAACCGATGCGGTGATCGGTGATCCGGTTCTCCGGGAAGTTGTAGGTGCGGATGCGCTCCGACCGGTCGACGGTGCGCACCTGGCTGGCCCGACCTGCCGATGCTTCCGCGTCGGCTGCCTCTTCGGCCGCCGCCTGCAGGCGCGCCGCGAGCACCTGCATCGCGCGGGCCTTGTTCTGCAGCTGGGAGCGTTCGTTCTGGCAGGTCACCACGATGCCGGTGGGAAGGTGTGTGATGCGCACGGCCGAGTCGGTGGTGTTGACGCCCTGACCGCCCTTGCCGGACGACCGGTAGACGTCGATGCGCAGGTCGCTCTCGTCGATCTGCACCTGCTCGACCTCGTCGGGCTCGGGGTAGACGAAGACGCCGGCCGCGGAGGTGTGCACGCGGCCCTGCGATTCGGTGACGGGCACCCGCTGGACGCGGTGCACGCCACCCTCGAACTTGAGGCGGGACCACACGCCGTCGCGCACATCGGTCTTCGACTTGACCGACAGGGTGATGTCCTTGTAACCGCCGAGATCGGAGTAGGTGGCGCCGAGAACTTCGACGCGCCACCCGGCGCGTTCGGCATAGCGGGTGTACATCCTGGCGAGGTCGGAGGCGAACAGAGCGGACTCCTCACCGCCCTCACCGGACTTGACCTCGAGGACCACGTCGTCGCTGTCGTGCGGATCACGAGGAGCGAGCAGGTCGGTGAGGGACCGGTCGAGCTCGGCGACCTGCGATTCGAGGTCGTCGACCTCCGACGCGAACGACGAGTCGTCGGTGGCGAGTTCGCGCGCCGCTTCGAGATCGTCGCGGGCCTGCTTCAGAGCGTTGTAGGTCGACATCACCGGGGCGAGTTCGGCGAACCGCTTGCCCACCCGGCGGGCCGCCGCGGGATCGTCGTGCAGCGACGGGTCGGACAACTGCTGCTCCAGACCCGCGTATTCGGCCAGGATGTCGTCGATGGCCGACGGCTTGGTCTGCCCCGCCATGATGTGCTCCGCTCTGATTCGGTCCGTGCAACGAAAATGCCGACGCCCGGCCTGCACGGGGGCAGTACCGGGCGTCGGCGTGACAGCTAGCTGTCGGAATCGGCCTTCTTCGATGCACGCTTGCCGTAGCGAGCCTCGAAGCGCGCGACACGACCGCCGGTGTCGAGGATCTTCTGCTTGCCGGTGTAGAACGGGTGGCAGTTGGAGCAGACTTCGACGGTGATCCGTCCGGCCTCCGACGTGCTGCGGGTCTCGAACGTGTTGCCGCAACCGCAGACGACGGTCGTCGTCACGTAGTTGGGGTGGATTCCTGCCTTCATGGTGTCCCTTTCGTGGCCGCCGGGTCGCCTTCGCGGATCGAAGACGTGAACCGGAGCCGGACTGAGCCTGTCGATTATGCCAAACGTAGGGCCCCGGGAAGAAATTCCCGGGGCGCCGACGTCAGTCGTCGAGTGCCCCCGGTGCGGTCTTCGCCACATTCATGAGGAACTCGATGTTCGTCTTGGACTTCTTGAGCCGGTCGATGAGCAGATCGATCGCCTGGTGCGAATCGAGACCCGAGAGCACGCGGCGCAGCTTGTGCACCACGGCGAACTCGTCCGGGCTCATGAGCAGCTCGTCCTTGCGCGTACCGGACGGGTTGACGTCGACCGCCGGGAACACGCGACGCTCGGCGATCTTCCGGTCGAGCTTGAGCTCGGCGTTGCCGGTGCCCTTGAACTCCTCGAAGATGACGGTGTCGCCGGTGGAGCCGGTCTCGACCATCGCGGTGGCGATGATCGTGAGCGACCCGCCGTTCTCGATGTTGCGGGCAGCACCGAGGAAACGCTTCGGCGGGTACAGCGCGGTCGAGTCGACACCACCGGAGAGGATGCGTCCGGATGCCGGCGACGAGTTGTTGTACGCGCGGCCGAGACGGGTGATGGAGTCGAGGAGCACCACGACGTCCTGGCCCATCTCCACGAGACGCTTGGCACGCTCGATGGCGAGCTCGGCGACCGAGGTGTGGTCTGACGGCGGCCGGTCGAAGGTCGAGGCGATGACCTCGCCCTTCACCGAACGCTGCATGTCGGTGACCTCTTCGGGACGCTCGTCGACGAGCACGACCATGAGGTAGCACTCGGGGTTGTTGACGGCGATCGCGTTCGCGATGTCCTGGAGGACCGTGGTCTTGCCGGCCTTCGGCGGCGACACGATGAGCGCGCGCTGCCCCTTACCGATCGGCATGACCAGGTCGATCACGCGCGTGGTGAGGATGTTCGGCTGGGTCTCGAGCCGCAGACGCTGGTTCGGGTACAGCGGCGTGAGCTTGTTGAACTCGGGGCGGCGCTTGGCCGAGTCGACGTCGCGGCCGTTGACCGTGTCGAGGCGGACCAGCGGGTTGAACTTCTGGCGCTGGTTGCTCTGCTCGCCCTCGCGGGGAACCCGCACGGCACCGGTGATGGCGTCGCCGCGGCGCAGGCCGTTCTTACGCACCATGTTCATCGACACGTAGACGTCGTTCGGGCCGGCGAGGTAGCCGGACGTGCGCACGAACGCGTAGTTGTCGAGGACGTCGAGGATGCCGGCGACCGGCTGCAGGACGTCGTCCTCGCGGATCTCGGGCTCGCGCGAGTCCGAACCGCCTTCGTTGCGGTCACGTCCACGGCGACGCTCACGGAAGCGACGGCCCCGGCGGCCGCGGCCGCCTTCCTCGTCGTCTCCCCCACGGCTGTCCTGGCTCTGACGCGGGCCCTGGTTTCCGCCGTCACGATCGCCGCCGTCCTGACCGCGATCACCCTGGTTACGGTCACCCTGGTTGCGGTCACCCTGGTTGCGATCGCGCCGCGAGGAGCCGTCGCCGGAGTTGCGGTCCTGGCCCTTCTCGCGCTGCGAGTCGCGGTCCTGGCGGCCGTCCTCGGACGACTCGGCACCTTCGGTCTGCTGGTTCTGGTCGGCGTTGTCGCCACCACGACGTCCGCGACGGCCACGGCCGCGACGGTTTCCGTCGGATTCGTTGTCGCCGCTGGGGGTCTGGCCACCCTGCTGCTTCTCCTGCGAGCCGTCCACGGCCGACTTCGCGTCGGCCTTCTGCTCGGCCGACTTCGCGTCGGCCGGGTTCGCGTCGGCCTTCTGCTCGGGCGCGGCGGTCTCGTCGGAGGCGGCACGGCCACGGCGACCGCGGGTGCCACGCGAGGGCGCTCCCTCGGGCTTGTCTGCCGTCTCGGTCTTCGCTGCCGCTTCGGCCTTCTCGGCGGACGCGGTCTTGTCGGCGCCGGTGTCCGACGCGGCTGCAGGCTGCTCGGTGGCAGGTGCGGCGCCGCCGCCTCCCTGCCGCTCCTTGATGGCAGCGATGAGATCGCCCTTGCGCATCCCGGAGGTGCCCTTGATTCCGAGCTCGGCGGCAAGTGTCCGCAACTCGGCAAGCACCATGCCCGAAAGGCCTGCTCCGCGGCGACCGCGCGTGGTCGTCCGGCTACCGGCCTCGGGAATGTCGAGCGCAGGTGTAGCGATCAGGTCCGTATCTGTCACGGAGATCCTTCCTTCCCTCGCTCGCTTCATGCGCAGCAGAGGGTTCGTCCCGCAGATCAGTTCGTCCACTGAGCTGGGATTTGCCGTACGAGTTCAGGGAAAACGAACGGTCGGCACGTCCGCCACCACACCGAAATCCGGTAGGTGCGGTCTGTCCCCCTCCCGGATCCGGGAGCAGGTGAGGATCGATCCAGGTTCGACGCCCCGATGGAGCTGGAGTGATTGCCCTGGAGAATCCGGCGACTGATACGCACGACGTGCGGACACCCCACAGAATAGCGACGATCTGTACGTAGGGCAAGAATCGCCGTGCCGGACGGGACGTGTGTGTTGCACCACCGTCCACTCCCGCATCCGGCACCGCGCGCCGGTCTCAGTCGACCTGGACGCCCTCGGCGATCTCGAGGTCCAGCACCGTCAGATCGTCGGCCTCGGCCGCGGCTCGCAGCTCGTCGGGCAGCGCGGAGGTCGTCAGCGCCAGCACCGTCGGCCCTGCACCGGAGACGACGGCGGAGATACCCGCTTCGCGCAGTGCGGCCACCCATTTGGTGGTGAGCGGAAGGGCAGGGGCCCGTTGGGCCTGGTGGAGCAGATCCTGCGTCGCCGGCATCAGCAGTTCGGGTCGCTCGGTGAGCGCGACGACCGCAAGAGCCGCGCGGCTGACGTTGAACGCCGCGTCCCGATGCGGCACGAGCTCGGGCAGCAGTCCCCGGGTGTGGGCCGTGGAGGAACGGACCGACGGGACGAAGGCGTACGCCTTGATGTCGGGGTGCACGCGCAGGTTCACCGCGCGGTAGGTCCGCTGCTGGGAGTCGACCTCGACCTCGGTCCACGACACCACGGCTCCGCCGAGCACGCTGGCGGAGGCGTTGTCGGGATGTCCCTCGAACTCGGACGCCAGTTGCACGAGCTGCTCGTCGTCGAGGACACGCTCCGGCGCGATCTTGCGGACCAGCCCGTTGGCCGCCGCCAGCCCTCCCACCGCCGCGGAGGCCGAGGACCCGAGCCCGCGGGAGTGCGGGATGACGTTGTGGCACACGACGTCCAATCCGTCGGCCCACACACCGGCGGCCTCGAGTCCGCGCTCGACGGCGCGGACGACGAGGTGGGAAGGTCCCCACGGAACCTCTTGCGCGCCTTCCCCCTCCACCCGCACGTCGAGGCCGGAAGCCGTTGTCGTGACGGTGATCTCGTCGTACAGGCCGAGGGCGAGGCCCAGGCAGTCGAAGCCGGGACCGAGGTTCGCGCTCGAGGCCGGAACCCGTGCCGTCACCGAGAGCCCCACGGGCAACGTCTGCGTCATGTCCTGATTCCCAACGGAGGAAGGCGTGGCGGTCAACTCAGGCCAACTCGAGCGCGGAGGCGACCGCGACCGGGTCGACCGGGATCGGCTCGACCACGGGCACATCGCGCAGGGCCGTGTCGGGGTCCTTGAGGCCGTTGCCGGTCACGGTGCACACGACCTTCAGGCCGCGTTCGAGCCAGCCTTCCTTGCTCGCCGCGAGCAGACCGGCGATGGACGCGGCCGACGCCGGCTCGACGAAGATCGACTCGGACTTCGCGAGCAGCCGGTACGCCTCGAGGATCTCCTCGTCGGTCGCCGCGCGGAACGCGCCGTTCGATTCCTCCTTGGCGGCCACCGCGCCGTTCCACGATGCGGGAGCACCGATGCGGATGGCGGTCGCGATGGTCTCGGGATCCTTCACCGGATGGCCGAGGACGAGCGGTGCGGCACCGGCGGCCTGGACGCCGAGCATGCGCGGGCGGCGCGTGCCGAGGCCGTCGGCGGCGTACTCGCTGTAGCCCTTCCAGTAGGCGGTGATGTTGCCGGCGTTGCCCACGGGCAGCACGTGCACGTCGGGCGCGTCGCCGAGCGCGTCGACGATCTCGAAGGCCGCGGTCTTCTGGCCCTCGATGCGCACCGGGTTCACGGAGTTGACCAGCCCGATGGTGGAGAACTCCGCGGTGGTCTTGCGTGCCAGCTCGAGGCAGTCGTCGAAGTTGCCCTCGACCTGCACGATCTTCGCGCCGTGCATGACGGCCTGGGCGAGCTTGCCCATCGCGATCTTGCCCTGCGGCACGAGCACCGCGCAGCCGATGCCGGCGCGTGCGGCGTAGGCGGCGGCCGAGGCAGAGGTGTTGCCGGTGGACGCGCACAGCACGGCCTGCTTGCCGGTCGCGAGAGCCTCGGTGACCGCCATGGTCATACCGCGGTCCTTGAACGAACCGGTGGGGTTGAGACCCTCGACCTTGACGTGGACCTCGCAGCCGGTGATCTCCGACAGGCGCGGAGCCGGGAGCAGCGGCGTGCCACCCTCACGCAGCGTGACCGTCTTCCAGTCGTCACCGATCGGCAGGCGCGAACGGTACGCCTCGATCAGGCCCGGCCACGGCGTGTGCACGGGGGTGGTGTTCTTCTCGGCCGCGCTCATTCGGCGGATCCCTCCAGTCTCAGGACGCTGGTCACAGCGATCACGGATTCGAGTTTGTCGAGCGCTGCGACGGTATCCGCCAGCGCACGGTCGGTGGCCTGGTGGGTGAGTACCACCAGACGGGCAGCGTCGCCGGCGCCTTCCTGGCGGACCGCTGCGATGCTCACGTCCCGCGTGGCGAACTCGGCGGCGACCGCCGAGAGCACACCGGCGCGATCGGCGACCTTGAGGTTGACGTAGTAGCGCGTGAGGATGTCGCTCATGGGTGCGATCTCCAGTTGCGCATACTTCGACTCGCGCGGACCACGCCCACCCTGAACCCGGTTGCGGGCGGCCATCACGAGGTCGCCCATCACCGCGGAGGCGGTGGGGGCGCCACCTGCACCCTGGCCGTAGAACATGAGCCGGCCCGAGGATTCCGCTTCGACGACGACGGCGTTGAACGCGCCGTTGACCGAAGCCAGCGGATGCTCGCGGGGCACGAGCGCCGGGTAGACGCGGGCGGACACACGGTCCTTGCCGTCGGCGGACGGGACGCGCTCGCACAGCGCGAGCAACTTGATCGTGCAGTTGAGCGCACGCGCCGAGGTGAGATCGGCGGCGGTGATCGAGGAGATGCCCTCGCGGTAGACGTCGGCCGCCGTCACACGGGTGTGGAAGGCGATCGACGCGAGGATCGCCGCCTTGGAGGCGGCGTCGAAGCCTTCGACGTCGGCGGTGGGATCGGCTTCGGCGTACCCGAGGCGACTCGCCTCGGCGAGCGTCTCGTCGTAGTCGGCGCCCGTCTCGTCCATGGCCGAAAGGATGTAGTTCGTGGTGCCGTTGACGATGCCGACGACCCGGTTGACCTTGTCGCCCGCGAGCGACTGGGTGAGCGGGCGGATCACCGGAATCGCGCCGGCCACAGAGGCCTCGAAGTACAGGTCGACGTTGCGGGACTCTGCGGCCTCGGCCAGTTCACCGGTGTAGGCGGCGAGCAGCGCCTTGTTCGCGGTGACGACGGACTTGCCTGCGTCGAGCGCCGTACGCACGAGCTTGCGGGGCAGTTCGATGCCACCGATGAGCTCGACGACGATGTCGACGTCGTCACGACGGATCAGCGCCTCGGCGTTCGTCGTGAGCAACTCCGCGGGAAGTCCCCTGTCGCGGGAGACGTCGCGGACCGCGACCCCCCGCAACTCGAGGGGCGCACCGATGCGCGCCTCGAGATCCGCGGCGTCCTCGCGGATGATCCGCGCGACCTCGGCACCGACGGTGCCGTGCCCGAGAACCGCCACACCCACCGGACGCCGGCCCGAAGCATCGGTCGCCGTTGCACTGGTCACTCCGAAACCTCCAAGTTGAGCAGATCTTCCACGGTCTCGCGGCGCAGCAGAACGCGCGAGACACCGTCCTTGACCGCCACGACGGCGGGGCGAGGCAGCAGGTTGTACCTGCTCGACATCGAGTAGCAGTATGCACCCGTCGCCGCGACCGCCAGTAAATCACCGGGTGCGACGTCGGCGGGCATCCAGGCGTCGCGGATGACGATGTCGCCGCTCTCGCAGTGCTTGCCGACGACCCGCGAGACCACCGGTTCGGCCTCGCTCACGCGGGAGACGAGGCGCGATTCGTACTCCGCCTGGTACAGCGATGTGCGGATGTTGTCGCTCATGCCGCCGTCGACGCTGATGTAGCGGCGGACGTGTCCGGAGCCGACCTCGACGTCCTTGAGGGTTCCCACCTCGTAGAGGGTGACGGTGCCCGGTCCGGCGATGGCCCGCCCGGGTTCGACCGCGAGGGTCGGAGCCGGGAGCCCGGCGAGTGCGGACTCGTTCCGGACGATGTCGCCCAGCTTGGCGGCGAGATCGGCGACCGGCGGCGGATCGTCGCTCGGCACGTACGAGATGCCCAGGCCACCGCCGAGGTCGACGATGCTCATCTGCGCGGTCTTGTCGACACCGAACTCGGCGACGATGTCGCGCAGCAGACCGATGACGCGGTGCGCGGCGAGTTCGAAGCCGTCGACGTCGAAGATCTGCGAGCCGATGTGGCTGTGCAGGCCGACGAGTCGGAGGTTGTCGGCGCCGAAGACCCGGCGCACGGCCTGCATGGCATGGCCACCGGCGAGTGAGAGCCCGAACTTCTGGTCCTCGTGCGCGGTGGAGATGAACTCGTGGGTGTGGGCCTCGACGCCCACGGTCACCCGGATCAGCACGTCCTGGACGACACCGGCCTCACCGGCGACCGCATCGAGCCGGTCGATCTCGGCGAGCGAGTCGAGCACGATGTGCCCGACCCCGGCGCTCACGGCGGCCTGCAGTTCGCGGACGGACTTGTTGTTGCCGTGCATCGCGATCTTCTCGGCGGGGAAGCCGGCGTGCAGGGCGACGGCGAGCTCACCGCCGGACGCGACGTCGAGCGAGAGTCCCTCCTGGTGGACCCACCGCGCGATCTCGCTGCACAGGAACGCCTTCGACGCGTAGTGCACCTTCGCCGTCGGACCGAAGGCTTCCGCGATCTCCCGGCAGCGGGAGCGGAAGTCGTCCTCGTCGACGACGAACAGCGGCGTGCCGTACTTCTCGGCGAGCTCGGTCACCGGGATACCGGCGATGCGCATGACGCCGTCCTCGCCGCGCGCGGCGTTGCGGGGCCACACGTGCGGGGCCAGCGTGTTGAGCGCCGCGGTGTCGGCCGGACGGTCGGGCAGGTTCGGGGCGTGCGGGATCTGGGCGTGACGCGGTCCCGCGGGGTGCGCGTTCACATCCGCTCCGGAGCGCCGACGCCGAGCAGGCCGAGGCCGTTGGCGAGGACCTGCCGTGCGGCCGCGCACAGCGCGAGTCGCGCGGTGTGCAGCGGGCCGGCCTCCTCGTCGCCCTGCGGCAGGATCCGGCAGGCGTCGTAGAAGCGGTGGTAAGTGCCCGCGAGTTCCTCGAGGTAGCGGGCGACGCGGTGCGGTTCGCGCAGTTCGGCCGCCTTCGCGAGCACCCGGGGGTACTCGCCGAGGGTGCGGATCAGGTCGCCCTCGCGCTCATGGGTGAGCAGCGAGAAGTCGGCGCCCTCGGTGCTCAGACCGAGATCGGCGGCGTTGCGCGCGATCGACGACAGTCGCGCGTGGGCGTACTGCACGTAGTAGACCGGGTTCTCGTTCGTGGTGCTCGCCCACAGTTCGAGATCGATGTCGATGCTCTGGTCGACCGAGGACCTCACGAGCGAGTAGCGCGCGGCGTCGACGCCGATCGCCTCGACGAGGTCGTCGAGGGTGATCACGGTACCGGCCCGCTTGCTCATCTTCACGGCCTCGCCGCCGCGGACGAGGTTGACCATCTGGCCGATCATCACCTCGACGGTGTCGGGATCGTCGCCGAACGCCGCTGCGGCGGCCTTCAGGCGCGCGATATATCCGTGGTGGTCGGCTCCGAGCATGTAGATGCACAGGTCGAAGCCGCGCGAGCGCTTGTCCTGGAAGTAGGCGATGTCGCCGGCGATGTAGGCGGCGTTGCCGTCGGATTTGATGACGACGCGGTCCTTGTCGTCGCCGTAGTCGGTGCTCTTGAGCCACCAGGCGCCGTCTTCGAAGTACAGATTGCCGGACGCCTTCAGGGTCTCGACGGCCTTCTCGACGGCTCCGCTCTCGAAGAGGGAGTTCTCGTGGAAGTACACGTCGAAGTCGAC
This sequence comes from Rhodococcus gordoniae, assembly GCF_001646655.1. GTDB lineage: Bacteria > Actinomycetota > Actinomycetes > Mycobacteriales > Mycobacteriaceae > Rhodococcus > Rhodococcus gordoniae. The sequence goes on from NZ_LPZN01000016.1 coordinate 24,022, forward strand.
ACCGAACTCGTGGAGGGTGCGCGTGATGTGCGCGAACATCAGCTCCACGCCGATCGAGCGGAACGTCTCGTTCCGCTCGTCCTCGGGGAGTTCGAGAGCGTCGGGGCGCTGCTCGAGCACGGAGGAGGCGATGTCGACGATGTAGGCGCCGGCGTAGCCGTCCTCGGGGGCGGGCTGTCCGAGCGCGGAGGCGATGAGCGACCGGGTGAAGCGGTCGATCTGCGCGCCGTGGTCGTTGAAGTAGTACTCGCGGGTGACCTCACCGCCCTGAGCGGTGAGGATGCGTCCGAGCGCATCGCCGACCGCGGCCCAGCGGGTGCCACCGAGGTGGATCGGACCGGTGGGGTTGGCGGAGACGAACTCGAGGTTGATCCTCGTGTTCGCGAGATCGGTGCCGTTGCCGTAGGCGTCGCCCTCGGCGAGCACCTTCGCCACGATCGCTCCCTGGGCGTCGGCGGCGAGCCGGATGTTCAGGAAGCCGGGACCTGCGACCTCGGCCGAGTCGATGCCCTCGGCAGCGGTCAGGGCCTCGGCGAGCCAGGTGGCGAGTGCGCGGGGATCGGCACCGACCTTCTTCGCGACCTGCATCGCGACGTTGGTCGCATAATCGCCGTGCTCCGGGTTGCGCGGGCGCTCGACGGTGAGGGTCTCGGGAAGAACGGACGCGTCGAGACCACGGTCGGTGAGGACACCGGCGGCGGTTCCGCGGAGCAGCTGAGCAAGGTCGGAGGGAGTCACAGGTATCCATCCTATTGGCTGGTCGATCGTGGCGCCGACGCTCCCCCTACCGGCAGCTCCCACCGCCGCGCGCGGGCACGCCCGTAAAGTTGTGGGTGTTTGTGCGCCCGATGGGCGCGCGTCCGCCTGTCCACCCCGTCGAAAGAGCACACAGCGATGCCCAGCGGTTCGGTTAGTGGCGGCTCCGGTAACAAGAAGACCGGAGCCAAGTCGTCGAAGGCCATCCAGGCCGCCAAGAAGAAGAGCGGCGGCGCTCGCGGGGTCCCCTCCCGGCGCCAGATCCCGTGGCTCACGATCGGCGGCGTGGCCCTGGTCGTCGTCCTGGTCGCCGTGATCGCTGTGAGCCTGATCCCCAAGTATCAGAACCAGCAGGAGCTGTCGGCGTGGACGCCGTCGGAGTCCAACCAGGATCCGTCGGACGACATCGAGGGTGTCCTGAAGCTCGAGTACCCCGCCGGTGTGCACGTCGCAGCGAACCAGCGTGTCGCCTACGACCAGTCGCCGCCGTTCGGTGGCCCTCACGACTCCGTCTGGGCGACCTGCACCGGAACGGTGTACGAGCAGCCGGTGCGGAACGAGAACATGGTGCATTCGCTCGAGCACGGTGCGGTGTGGGTGGCCTACAACCCCGATCTGCTCGACGACGCCGGGGTCGACACGCTCCGCGCGAAGGTCGACGGCCGCACCTACATGGTGATGTCACCCTATCCGGGACTCGAGGCTCCCGTCTCACTGCAGTCGTGGGGTCACCGGCTCGAGGTCGACAGCGTCGACGACGAACGCATCGACCAGTTCATCAGTGCGCTGCGCCTGAACCAGTACACCTATCCCGAGGTGGGTGCGAGCTGCTCGACGATCCCCGGCTCGTTCGATCCGGCGAACCCGCCGCCCTTCGACGCCTCCGAGCCCGGCCCCGACGCGGTGCCGATGAACGGGGAATCCATCGGCGACATGCAGCAGGCACCGGCCGGGAGCTGACGATGAGCGAAACCTCCCCCACCATCTCCACCTCCGAGCGCGGTGGGCACAACCGGCTGCTGCTGGTGCTGCTCACCGCCACCGCGGTCGCGGTCGGCTTCCTCGCGGGGTTCCTGTCCCGGATCCCGTTCGAGGATTCCGCCCCGGCCGCGCCGGGCGCAGGCTCGGTCGATGTCGGATTCGCGCAGGACATGATCGTGCACCACGACCAGGCCGTCGAGATGGCCGCCGTCGTGGTCTCCAATTCGGAGGACGATCGGATCCGCAACCTCGCGTACGACATCCTCACCACCCAGCAGAACCAGATCGGTCGGATGCAGGGCTGGTTGTCGCTGTGGGGACAGCCGGCGCTGCCGGCAGGTGACTACATGGCGTGGATGACCGAACCGGGTCACGGCCACGGTGATCACGGCACGACCGCGAACTCCGCGGATTCCGGTGGTTCACATCTGATGCCGGGTATGGCGACCTCCGAGGATCTCGCGAATCTCCGAGCCGCTCGTGGTCCCGCCCTGGACGTGCTCTTCCTCCAGCTGATGCTGCGCCATCACGAGGGTGGCCTGCCGATGATGGAGTACGGCGAGCAGTACGCGAGCACCTCGGCGGTCCGCAACCTGGCGGGCACCATGGTCGCAACGCAGCAGGGAGAATCGGATCTGATGAGGTCTCTGCTCGCCGAGCGCGGCGCCGAAGCCCTGCCTCCGAACTGAGCCATTCGCTCGGGCCGACCCCCGATTTCGGGCCGAGAACCGGCTCTGACCTGGCGATGTGGAGTTGAGCGCTCGATGCGCTAGGCTAACTCCCGCGCCTCCGGTCATCCGGTGGTCCGGATGCCCTCGTAGCTCAGGGGATAGAGCGCTTGCCTCCGGAGCAAGAAGTCGCAGGTTCGAATCCTGCCGAGGGCACCACGAAGGCCCCGCTTCTCACGAAGCGGGGCCTTCGGTGTTCGTCCGGTCGGTTCGGTGTCCGGTGTCGGTCAGGTGCCGGTGAACGACGTGGGGTCGAAGTAGTCCCGGCAGGCCGCGATCTTCCCGTCGACGATCTCGAACACGCCCGTGACGGGAAGTTCGATCGTCCGGCCGTTCATGGTGAACACGTCGGTGCGTTCGTTGAGCACGACGGTGCCGGAGACCGCCTGGTGGTGGATGCGGTAGTCGATGGCACCGAAGGACGTCACGAAACCCGCGATGTACTCCTCGATCGCCGCGCGGCCGCGGATCGGTTCCATCGGGATGTTGTGGAAGACAGCATCGTCGGTGAAGAAGGCCGCGAGCTCGGCCGGGTCGGGATCGGCCCACCGCCGGCAGAAGTCGGTGACGATCTCGTCGGGCCTCATTCGTTCACCGCGATACGCGCGAAGCGGGCAGGTTCGGTGCCCGGCACGCGACGGACCCGTCCTCGTTCGATGAGCTGGCGCACGTGCGCAGACCCTTCCGCGAGCGCCATCCTCTTACCGTGCACGGGAGTCTCGGTCCACGGCCGGTACCAGCGCATGCGAGCGGTGGCCTCCCACAAGGTGAGTTCCTCGTCGCCGAACGCGTCGTAGAGATCGTCGAGGCGCCGGTCGTGGTGGGCGATCAGTTCGCCCGCGCGATGCGGCAGGTCGTCGATCTGCTGTCGGTGTGCGGGAAGAGCTCGTCGCACGGGCAGATCCGCGACCGCGCGCAGTGAGTCGAAGTACTCGCCGAGCGCATCACGTTGCGGCAGGGGAAAATCGAACTCTCCGACATGCGGAGTCGTGGTGGCCAGGACGTGGTCGCCGGTGAACAGCACACCGTGTTCTTCGAGAAGGAAACAGGCGTGGCCGGGCGTGTGACCCGGGGTGAGCACGGTGCGCAGGGAACGCCCCGACAGCGGGATCGTCTCGTCGGCGCCGAGTTTGCGGTCGGGGAGCACGTCGGGACGACCGACGGCCGGCACGGCGGTGGTGAGCACTTCGTCGATCGCATCCTCCGGCGCTCCGGCGCGGCGCAGCAGTTCGGCCTCCCGGGGACGTCGATCGACATCGGAGAGCATGACTTCGAGGTGGGCGAAGTCGGCCTCGTTCATCGCCACCCAGCATCCGGAGGCTTCCTGGATCCGCCCGGTCAGACCGACATGATCGGGGTGGAAATGGGTGACGACCACTCCTTCGACGTCGGTGACCGACAGACCCGCCGTGGCCAGGCCGTTCTGCAACGCCGCCCACGACCGGTCGTCGTTCCAGCCGACGTCGACGAGGACGACGCCGCGTGGGGATTCCATCACGTAGACCTGAGTATCGCCGACGGGCAGGTCCCCCACCGGGACAGGGACGACATGGATGCCGTCCCCGATATCACGCGCTTCGGCCATGGTGATGCCTCTCGATCATGGTTACTTTCGTTCGAAAGCTACAACAATGACTTCAACTATTACCCTGCACGGGCTCGATGATCGCGACGATCGACCTGATCTCCCCCGCCGGGATGTCGAAGTGCTCCGTCACCACGACCGATGTCTCGGCGCTCGGACCCGCTGCGATGTCCAGGACGAACCGCGCGACGACGCTGTGGTGCCATTCACGGAACTGCAGGTCGCGGATGCGGCGGATGGGCCGGTACTCGGGGCCGTTCTCGAGGCGATCGCGGATCTCGATGCCGCTGTCGCCGGTGCGCTCCCCGTTCTCGACCCGCCAGGCGTCCTCGGCGAGCCGCACATGAGACGCGTCGTGGCTGACCAGGGACCGGATGTACGCGCGTGCCATCGCGACGCGGGGGCTGTCGGTCGGTCCCGTGGCGTACACGGCCAGCGCGGACATCACGTCCGGTGCCCAATCGGCACGGCAGATCACCAGGTCGGGCAGATACGGATGCGGCCGGTTGTATTCGAGTTCGCTGCCGTCGATCCGGGCGCAGTGCAGACCCGCGGCACGCGCGACCGCGACCGGCGCCGCCGAATCCCACTCCCACTGACCGCCGGCGTGGATGTAGGCGTCGGCCTCCCCGCGCACCACCGCCATCGCCTTGGCACCGGCCGAACCCATCCGGATCAGATCGGCACCGAGATCGCGGGCCAGATCGAACACGAAGGCGGGCGGCCTGCTCCCGCTGATGACGATGCGGGGGCGGCGCCGGGCCGGTTGCGGTGCCGGAACCGGATCGGCGGTGCTGTGAACGACGCCGATCGCCGGTTGCGCGACCGCGGCGGCGGTGAGTCCTCGTCCTGCCTCCCAGAGCGCGATGTGGACCGCCCAGTCGACGTGGTCGGGCATCCCGTACTCCTTCGACCCGTCGAGGGGGTCGATGATCCAGACGCGGTCTGCGCCGACCCGGGCCGGATCGTCCGCGGATTCCTCCGAGAGCACCGCGTCACCGGGTCGTGCGGCCGCCAGCCGTTCGAGGATGTACGTGTTGGCGGCGTGGTCGCCGCGCCGGCCCAGCTCGCGCCCGGTGAGAGCATCCGATTCGATGGCACGGACCGTGAGCAGCAGTTCACCTGCGCCGGAGGCCGTCTCGGCTGCGAGTCGGGCGTCGTCGCCCTCGGCTGCGAGCCGGGCCGTGTCGCCCTCGGCTGCGAGCCGGGCCGTGTCACCCTCGGCCGCGAGCCGGGCCGTGTCACCCTCGGCCGCGAGCCGGGCCGTGTCACCGTTGTCGTGCGTCATGTTCTCAACAATTCCACGACAAGGCCGGCCTGCACGGCAGGCGTGCCGTCGTGGGGGCGCACGACCAGGTCGGGATCGGACGGTGGTTCGTAGGGATCGTCGACGCCGGTGAAGCCGGTGATCTCACCGGCCCGTGCCCGCGCGTACATGCCTTTCGGATCGCGGGCCTCGCAGTCGGCGAGCGGAGTATCGACGAAGACCTCGACAAAGCGGATCCCGGCCTCCTCGTGTTGCCGGCGGATGCGGTCGCGGTCCTGTCGGTAGGGACTGATGAGCGCGCAGATCGCGACGAGTCCGGCGTCGGCCATCAAGTGTGCGACCGCGCCGACGCGGCGGACGTTCTCCGCGCGGTCCTCCGGACCGAATCCGAGATCGGCGTTGAGTCCGTGCCTGAGGTTGTCGCCGTCGAGGCGGTAGGCGGGGATGCCCTCGGCGAGCAGCCGTCGTTCGAGTTCGACGGCGAGGGTGGACTTGCCGGAGGCGGACAGCCCGGTGAGCCACACCGTCGTCCCGGCCCTTCCCCGCTCGGCCCGCGAGACCGCCGCCGAGTGCCAGACCACCCGGCTGTCCGCCAGTGTCGGCCCGGTGATCATTCCGGCCGCGACGGTGTTGCCGGTGCGTTCGTCGACGAGCACGAAGCTTCCGGTGGTGCGGTTGCGCCGATAGGGATCGAACAGCAGCGGCTGTTGTGTGCGCAGGTGCACGCGGCCGATCTCGTTGAGACCGAGCGTCGTCGCGGCCTCGTCGCGGTGCAGGGTGTTGACGTCGAGACGGTAGTCCAGGCGTGCCACCCGCGCGGTGGTCGAGCGCGTGGTGTGCAGGAGGGCGTAGCGGGCGTCGGGGTCGAGTGCGGAGCGTTCGTCGAACCAGCACACCATGGCGTCGATCTCGTGCCCGACGAGAGGACGATTGTTGGGTCGGCACAGCATGTCGCCGCGTCCGACGTCGAGGTCGTCCTCGAGTTCGACGCACACCGCCGCACCGGCGAAGGCGTGCTCGAGTTCCGTTCCACCCGGCCCCCACAACGTCCGCACCCGCGTTCCGAAACCGGAAGGGAGAACGACCACGTCGTCGCCGGGCGCGAATCCGCCGGCCGCGACCGTTCCGGCGTAGCCGCGGAAGTCGCGGTGCTCACCCTCGCCGGGCCGGATGACGTACTGCACGGGCAGTCGCGCGTCGATGAGGTTGACGTCCGAGGCGATGTGCACCTGTTCGAGATGGTGCAGCAGCGAAGTGCCCTCGTACCACGGCATGTTCGCGGTGCGGGAGACGACGTTGTCGCCGTGCAGCGCGGAGACGGGAACGAAGGCGAGGTCGGGCATGTCGAGTTTCGCCGCGAAATTCCGGAATTCGTCGCAGATCTCGTCGAAGCGGCACTGTGACCAGTCCACCAGGTCCATCTTGTTGATGCACAGCACCACGTGCCGCACCCCGAGCAGCGACGCGAGGAAGGCGTGCCGGCGGGTCTGTTCGACGATGCCCTTGCGGGCGTCGACGAGGACGAGCGCCAGGTCGGCGGTGGACGCCCCGGTGACCATGTTGCGCGTGTACTGCTCGTGACCGGGAGTGTCGGCGATGACGAATGTTCTGTGCGCCGTAGCGAAATAACGATAGGCGACGTCGATCGTGATGCCCTGCTCACGTTCGGCGCGCAGGCCGTCGGTGAGCAGCGCGAGGTCGGCGCGGTCGGACCCGCGGTCGAGGCTCGTGCGGGTCACCGCCTCGAGCTGGTCCTCGAAGACCGCCTTCGAGTCGAACAACAGCCGGCCGATGAGCGTGGACTTGCCGTCGTCGACGCTGCCGGCGGTCGCGATGCGCAGGAGGCGGGACATCAGAAATATCCTTCCTTTTTGCGGTCTTCCATTCCGGCGTCGGAGATCCGGTCGTCCGCCCGGGTAGCGCCGCGCTCGGTGACACGGCTCGCGGCGACCTCGGCGACCACCTCGTCCGCGGTGGCGGCGGCAGATTCGACGCAGCCGGTACACGTCGCGTCGCCGACCGTGCGGAAGCGCACGAGACTTTCGCGCGGCACCTCTCCGCCGTGCAGGGTGAGAAACGGGTTGTGCGCGAGCAGCATTCCGTCACGTTCGACGACGGAACGCCGGTGGGCGTAGTACAGGGAGGGGAGCTCGACGCCCTCGTCGCGGATGTAGCGCCAGATGTCGAGTTCGGTCCAGTTGGACAGCGGGAAGACCCGCATGTGCTCGCCGCGGCGGTGCCGGCCGTTGTACAGGTGCCACAGTTCGGGGCGCTGTGCCTTCGGGTCCCACTGCCCGAATTCGTCGCGCAGGCTGAAGATTCGTTCCTTGGCGCGAGCCTTCTCCTCGTCGCGACGGGCGCCACCGAAGACGGCGTCGAATCCCCCTTCCCGCAGAGCGCGCAGGAGGGTACCGGTCTGCAGCCGGTTGCGGGTGGCGTGCGGCCCGTCGTCCTCGACGGCACGCCCGGCGTCGAGGTCGTCCTGCACCGAGGCGACGATCAGCCGGAGCCCGAGGCGTTCGACGGTGTGGTCGCGGAAGTCGATCACCTCGTCGAAGTTGTGTCCGGTGTCGATGTGCAACACGGGGAACGGAAGCGGCGCGGGCCAGAACGCCTTGGTGGCCACGTGCAGCATCACCGCGGAGTCCTTACCGCCGGAGAACAGCAGGACGGGCCGCGAGAAGGTCGCGGCGACCTCGCGGAAGATGTGCACGGACTCGGCCTCGAGCGCACCGAGCAGCGGCAGTTCGTAGATCGGTGGTCGTTGCGGCGGCACCGTGGTCACTCGCGCCCCTCTCACCCGGTGCGGTACACATGTGTACCGACGCGGTCGAAGATTACCCCGCAACAGTAGAACGAGTTTCAATTCCAGGTCAACGGGTGACCGCGGTGACCGTCCGTCAGCGCCCCGGCCGGCGTCCACCGAGATCGACGGTGATCGCATCGGCGACCGCCACCAGCGCCGCGCCGCACCGCTCGATCCCGGCGGCGTCCACCTCCCGCTCGAGGTGGAGTGTGAGCACGAGCGACTGGTGACCGTCCGGATCGTAGGCGGGGGCCGCCACGAGGTTGACCGCCCGCTTCTCCCCCGCGGCGAAGGCGTCGGGCGTCAGCACGCGCTCACCGGGACTGGTCACGAGTTCCGCCAGCATCTCCCGCATCTCGGGTGCCAGGTCGTGCGAGACCACCCCCGCCATGAGCGCATACAGGCGGCGACCTCCGGGCGTGAGGGATTCGGCGAGATAGCCCGCGCGGCGACAGTCGGTGACGATCCGCCACAGGTCGTCGCGGTCGACGGACACGGGCAGGGTCGGCTCCCGCCGCAGCCACTGCTCGATGCGCTCGTCGGTGTCCCACAACACGTACATCAACCCCACCGGCGGTGCGAAGGGATACACCTCCCCCACCCGCGCCGCCGCAGCCGTGCCGTGCCCACCGACGACGTCGAGCACCGCGATGCGGTCGCCGACGACCGCCGACGCGGAGCACATCACGCCGAACTCCTCGACGAGTGCGGCGAGATGCCGGCGCGCGACCGGCCCGGACGCGAATCCGCGCTGCGCGGCGCGTCCCGCGACGATCAGCGCCGGCCCGAGCCCGTAGGTCTTGTCGACGGGGTCGCGGATCAGATAACCGGCGTCGGTGAGCGCCGTGAGGATGCCCAGGCAGGTGGGCTTGCTCAGGTCGAGTTCGCGCGCCAGTTCCGACAATCCGAACCGGACGCCGGGTCGCGCGACGAGGTGGTCGAGGACCTGTACGACGCGCTCCGTGGGCGGCGACCGGCGGGCGGTCCCCGCCCCGGCAGCCGACTCCGCGAGCGCCTCGGTCTCGCGACGACCCATTGACCCTCCCTGGAACACGTTCTACTCTCGGCGCAACGGAAGACTACCGCAGCGGTACATATTTGGACCACAGGAGTTCGCAGTGCTCACCGATCCGCTCACCGCGGCGATAGCCGAGGCCGAGAAACTCGTCGCCACCGCCCCCCACATCCGCACCGAGCAGGACCTCGTCGAGGGATACGGCTATCTGGCCGGTGGGATCTCCGCGTGCGTCCACGCCACGTTCGCGTACAGCCGCTCCCATCCGGTCTTCGTCACCGGCACCGGCCCCTACACGAAGATGGGCCTCGACAATCCCGACACCCTGTACTGGGGCGCGTCGATCCGAGACGACGCCGAGTACGTCGTCACCGGGCGCCGCGGCACGACCTGCGACCTCAGCTTCCAGGTGCTGGCCGGCAACTACACGGACGCCGAGGTACCCGGCAACGTCACGGCCTTCGACGACCGCGCACTGACCATCGCCGACGACGGCACCTTCGAGGTGCGGTTCGGTCCCGGCCCCCGCGACCCGGATCGGAACTACTTCCCGCTCGCGCCCGGCTCGTCGCAGCTCGTCGTCCGCGAGGTCTACAGCGACTGGACGCAACGCCGCGGCACGCTGGGCATCCACCGGCTCGACAGCCTCGGCGTCCCGGCCCCCGAACCCACCCACCAGGACGTGGTCACCCGTTACGAACGTGCCGGTCGCGCGCTGGTCTCGCGGGTGAAGACCTGGCTGCAGTTCCCCGAGTGGTTCTACCTGAAGCTGCCGGTGAACACGGTGACGGAACCACGCCGCACCCCCGGCGGTCTGGACACGCAGTACTCGTCCGTCGGGCACTACGAACTCGGCGACGACGAGGCGATGGTCCTGACCCTCCCCGCGAGCGACGCGCCCTATCTGGGCTTCCAGATCGGCAGCCTCTGGTACATCTCCCTGGACTACATCCATCACCAGACCTCCCTGAACAACAGCCAGGCGCAGGTCGATCCCGACGGGATGGTCCGGATCGTGGTCTCGGCCCGCAATCCGGGACTGACGAACTGGGTCGAGACCCTCGGCCGCAGCCGCGGGATCCTGCAGTTCCGCTGGCAGCGCCTCGATCGCGAACTGACCGCGGCCGACGGCCCGACCGCCGAGGTGGTGCCGGTCGATCGGCTCTCCGAGGTCCTGCCCTTCCACGAGTCGAACCGCATCACCCCCGACGCCTGGGCGCAGCGCATCGCGGACCGCCAGCGGGGCGTCGCCGATCGGATGCTCGGATGAGCGCGACAGCGGGACTGCTCCGCGACCGAGTCGTCGTGATCTCCGGGGTCGGCCCGGGACTGGGACGCACGCTCGCGCTGCGGTGCGCCGAGCACGGCGCCGACGTGGTGCTCGCCGCCCGGACCCGGGAGCGGCTCGAGAAGGTTGCAGCGGAAGTCGAGGGCACGGGCCGCCGGGCACTGGTCGTACCCACCGACATCACCGACGACGAATCCGCCGCCGCACTCGTCGAGAGGGTGGTCTCGGAATTCGGACGGGCCGACGTGCTCGTGAACAACGCTTTCTCCGTTCCGTCGATGAAGCCGTTGGCTCGCACCGATTTCCAGCAGATCCGGGACAGTGTGGAGCTCACCGTCCTCGGCGCATTGCGACTCACCCAGTTGTTCGCCCCCGCCCTCGCCGAATCGGCCGGTGCGGTGATCAACATCAATTCGATGGTGCTGCGGCACTCCCAGGAACGTTACGGCAGTTACAAACTCGCGAAGTCGGCACTGCTGGCGATGTCCCGATCCCTCGCGACCGAACTCGGAGTCCAGGGCATCCGGGTGAACTCTGTTGCGCCGGGCTATATCTGGGGTCCGATCCTGCAAGGGTACTTCGAACACCAGGCGGACAAATACGGTACCACCGTCGAACAGATCTACGAGCACACCGCCGCCGCCTCCGATCTGAAGCGTCTCCCGACCACCGAGGAGATCGCGGATGCGGTGATCTTCCTGGCCTCGCCGATGGCGTCGGCGATCACCGGCCAGTGCCTCGACGTCAACTGCGGCGAATACCACCACTGAACGGGACAGCACATGAGCGAACGCACCACCGTCGGCACCGCCCCGGATCTGCATGCCTCCGCGACCCGCCTGACGGGCCTGACCGATTTCGGCGACGACGCCTACCTCGACGGACTCGAGGTGCTGCTCGAATCGTATGCGCGGGACGAGAAGCTCACCCCGCTCGGCAGCAAGATGTCGCGGGTCTTCCTGCGCGGCGCCCTCGTGGCGCGGTTGCTGTCGGAATCTGCCTGGGCCGCCCATCCCGAGCACACGGACGTCCCGATCACCCGGCCGATCTTCGTCACCGGCCTGCCCCGCACCGGAACGACGGCACTGCACCGCCTGCTCGCCGCGGATCCCGCCCACCAGGGGCTCGAGATGTGGCTGACGGAGATGCCGCAGCCCCGGCCGCCCCGCGAGACCTGGGCGGAGAACCCGGTGTTCGCCGGTATCGAGGCCGGATTCGCGCAGCACCACGTCGAGCACCCCGAGTTCATGGGTGTGCACTACATGTCCGCCGCCGAGGTCGAGGAATGCTGGCAGTTGCTGCGCCAGTCGTTCCGGTCGATCTCCTACGAGTGCCTGGCCCACCTGCCCACCTACTCGCAATGGCTTGCCGGGCAGGACTGGACCGCGGCGTATGCCCGGCATCGGAGGAACCTGCAGCTCATCGGGCTTCCCGATGCCGGCAAGCGGTGGGTGCTGAAGAATCCCAGTCACCTGTTCGCACTGGACGAACTGCTCGAGGTGTACCCGGACGCGCTCGTCGTCGTCACCCATCGCGATCCGCGTACCGTCATCCCGTCGGTGTGCAGCCTCGCGGCGCAGGCCACAGAGGGGTGGTCCGAGGCGTTCGTCGGAGAGACGATCGGTCGCAGTCAGCTCGATCTCTGGGCACGGGGTTTCGACGATTTCACCGAGGCGCGCCGCCGACACGATCCTGCCCGTTTCGTCGACGTGGACTACCGGGATTTCGTCGCCGATCCGCTCGGCACCGTCGGGGGCCTGTACGACCGGTTCGGTCTGCCGTTCACTGCGGAGGCCGAACACGCGATGACCGCACTGCACGAAGAAAGCCGCAGCGGGGCAAGGAAACCCGCACACCGGTACACCCTCGAGGAGTTCGGGCTGAGTGTGGGCGAGGTCGACGAGCGTTTCCGCGACTACGCATACCGCTGAACCCGGCAGGAACGGCACCGGAAACCGGTGTGCCCTGGCTACCTGCGCGTTCGTCCGTGGGATGATGGAGACATGCCCGCACCACTCCCCCTCGACCCCATCGCCGAAGCCCACCGCCAGTGGACCGCCCACGGCTGGGGCGAAGTCGCCGACGGCATGGCCGCGGTCACCTCGGTGATGCGGGCGCAGCAGATCATGATGGCGCGGGTCGAGGAGGTGCTCAAACCCTTCGGCCTGACCTTCGCCCGTTACGAACTGCTCACGCTGCTGCATTTCACCAGGTCCGGAGCGTTGCCGATGGCGAAGGCCAGCGCGCGCCTGCAGGTGCACCCCACCAGCGTCACCAACGCCGTCGACCGCCTCGAGAAGGCCGGGCTGGTCCGGCGCACCCCGCATCCGAGCGATCGACGGGCCACTCTCATCGAACTCACCGACGAGGGACGGGCATCGGCGATCCAGGCGACCGAGAAGCTCAACACGGAGGTCTTCGCCCGGCCCGGCATTCCCGAGGGGCACATCGACACGTTGTTGCGCATCCTCGCGACGATGCGGCACGACGCCGGCGACTTCGACACCGGCGGTGCGCCTTCCAAGTGGTGAGGCGCGAGAACGGTCGAATGCCGAAAACGAGAAGGGCCGCCCCGTTCGGGGCGGCCCTTCGTCGCATGCGGGGTGATGCCTGTCAGGCGTGCTTGAACTCCGGCGCGCGCTTCTCGACGAAGGCCGCCATGCCTTCCTTCTGGTCGGCGGTGGCGAACGTCGAATGGAACACGCGGCGCTCGAACTTCACGCCCTCGGCCAGCGTCGTCTCGAAGGACCGGTTGACGGCCTCCTTCGCCATGATCGCGACAGGCAGCGACATCGACGCGATGGTCGTCGCCGTCTCGAGAGCCACGTCGAACAGTTCCGCGGCGGGAACGATGCGCGAGACGAGTCCGGCGCGCTCGGCCTCCTCGGCGTCCATGTTGCGTCCGGTCAGACACATGTCCATGGCTTTGGCCTTGCCCACCGCGCGGGTGAGGCGCTGCGATCCGCCGATACCGGGGATGACGCCGAGCTTGATCTCGGGCTGACCGAACTTGGCGGTGTCGGACGCGATGATGAAGTCGCACAGCATCGCCAGCTCGCAGCCGCCGCCGAGCGCGTAACCCGACACCGCGGCGACGATCGGCTTGCGGACGGACGAGAGCCGATCCCACTGCGAGAACAGATCTTCCGCGTACGCCTCGGCAAAGGTCTTCGGCGCCATCTCCTTGATGTCGGCGCCGGCGGCGAACGCCTTCTCCGACCCGGTGAGCAGGATCGCACCGATCTCGCTGTCCGCGTCGAGTTCCTCGACGGCAGCAACGACCTCGCGCATCAACTGGCTGTTGAGCGCGTTGAGCGCCTTCGGCCGGTTGAGGGTGACGATGCCGACGCGGCCCTTGCGGTCGAGCAGGATGGTCTCGAAATCTGTCACTTGCTGTCCTTCGCGGTCGAGCGGTCTCGGATATCGGTGATGATGGCGGAGAAGTCGAGTCCTCCACCACCCTCGGTATTGAAACGATGGTAGAGCTCGGCTGCCCGCAACCCGAGTTCGGCTTCGACACCGTTGGACCGCACCGCGTTCGCGGCCAGTCCGAGATCCTTGTCCATGAGCGCGGCCGCGAAACCCGGCTGGTAGTCGTTGTTCGCGGGCGTGGTCGGGACCGGCCCCGGCACCGGGCAGTTGCTCGTCAGCGCCCAGCACTGCCCGGACGCGTTGGACGCGACGTCGAACAGTGCCTGGTTGTCGAGGCCGAGCTTCTCGCCGAGGACGAAGGCCTCGCTGATGGCGATCATCGAGATGCCCAGGATCATGTTGTTGCAGATCTTCGCGGCCTGGCCGTTGCCCGATCCACCGCAGTGGACGATCTTGCGTCCCATCGCCTCGAGCAGGGGTTGCGCGGTGGCGAAGTCGTCCTCGCTGCCGCCGACCATGAAGGCGAGCGTCCCTGCCGTGGCTCCGGCGACACCCCCGGAGACCGGTGCGTCGACGGCGCGGTGGCCGGCCTCGTGCGCCTTTTCCGCGGCGGCGCGGGCGTCGGCGACGTCGATGGTCGAGCTGTCGACGAACAGCGTGTCCGGCTCGGCGGCGGGCAGGATCTCGTCGTACAGGTCGAGGACGAGTTTGCCGTTCGGCAGCATGGTGATCACGACCTCGGCGCCACGCACCGCGTCGACAGCGGCCTCGGCGACGGTGATGCCGTTCTTCGTGGCCTCTTCCTGCGCAGCGGGAACCGGGTCGTAACCCGTGACGGTGTACCCGGCGCGGACCAGGTTCGCGGCCATCGGTCCGCCCATGTGTCCGAGGCCGAGGAAGGCGACGGCGGGAAGTGCACTCATCGGTCGTTCTCCTTGGGAGCGGCGAGCCCGAGTTCGAGATCGCCGAGCGGCTGGAAGTAGGCGTCGACGTCGGCCTCGGTGACATCGGCGAGGGTGGCCGGCGACCACTGCGGGTTGCGGTCCTTGTCGACGACCTGCGCGCGGATGCCCTCGACGAGGTCGTGCGACTTCAGCGAGGCGGCCGAGACCCGGAACTCCTCGTTCAGCACCTCTTCGAGGCTGCCGAGCTGCCGGGCGTGCCGCAGCGACCGCAGGGTCACCTTCAGCGCGACAGGCGATTTCGAGAGCACCTGATCGGCGGTCTCGCGTGCCTCCGGCACGTCCGAGGCCCGGAGGCGCTCGACGATCTCGTCGACGGTGTCGGCGGAGTACGCCGCGTCGATCCACTCACGCTGAGCGAGCAGCGCCGATTCGGGTGCGGGCTGCGAGTATTCGGCGAGTGCGTCCTCCACCGAGCCGGACTCGAGTGCGGCGACGAACTTGTCGAGCGCCTCGGACGGCAGGTAGTGGTCGGCGAAACCCAGGGCGATGGCGTCGCCGGCCTTCATCCGCCCGGTGGTCAGCGCGATGTGGGTACCGATCTCGCCGGGTGTGCGCGAGAGCAGGTAGGTGCCGCCGACGTCGGGGACGAATCCGATTCCGGTCTCGGGCATGGCGATGCTCGAACGTTCGGTGACGATCCGGACGTTGCCGTGCGCCGAGATCCCGACGCCGCCGCCCATGACGATGCCGTCCATGATCGCGATGTACGGCTTCGGGTAGCGGCCGATGGCGGCGTTGAGGATGTACTCGTCGCGCCAGAAGTCCTGCGATCCCGTGCCGCCGTCCTTGGCGTCGTGGTAGATCGAGACGATGTCGCCGCCGGCGCACAGGCCGCGTTCACCGGCACCGCGTACCAGCACGGCACGCACCGAGTCGTCGTTCTCCCAGGCGTTCAGGGCCTTCGACATCTCGAGGACCATGGCGTGGTTGAGGGCGTTGATGGCCTTGGGCCGGTTGAGCGTGATACGGCCGATGCCGTCCTTCACGTCGATGAGGATCTCGGGTTCCTGCCCGGTCATGCCGCTCCGTTCTGCGCTGCGGCCACCACGCTCCGCGCGACGACCACCCGCATGATCTCGTTGGTTCCTTCCAGGATCTGATGCACGCGCAGATCGCGCACGATCTTCTCGATCCCGTACTCGGCAAGGTAACCGTAGCCACCGTGCAACTGCAGCGCCTCGTTCGCGACCTCGAAGCCGGTATCGGTCGCGAACCGTTTCGCCATCGCGCACAGCTCCACGACGTCGTCGGCGCCGCGGTCGAGCGCGTCGGCGGCGCGCCACAGCAGCGTGCGCGCGGCCTCGAGTTCGATCCGCATGTCGGCGAGGCGGAACTGCAGGGCCTGCGAGTCGAGCAGACGCTCCCCGAAGGCCTTGCGCTCGGCGAGATAGGCGACCGCCCGGTCGAGAGCGGTCTGACCGCCACCGACGGAGCACGCGGCGATGTTGATGCGACCGCCGTTGAGCCCCTGCATGGCGATTCGGAAGCCGCCGCCCTCGGTACCGAGGAGGTTTTCGGCGGGCACCCGGGCACCGTCGAGGATGACCTGCCGGGTGGGCTGGGCGTTCCAGCCCATCTTCTTCTCGTTGGCGCCGAAGGAGAGTCCGGGGGTGTCCTTCGGGACGATGAACGCGGAGATGCCGCGGGCGCCGGTGTCGCCGGTGCGGGCCATGACCACGTACACGTCGGACGTGCCGGCTCCCGAGATGAACTGTTTGACCCCGGTGAGCACGTACTCGTCACCGTCACGAACGGCCTTGGTGCTCAGGGCCGCCGCATCGGAGCCGGCACCCGGCTCGGTGAGGCAGTAGCTGCCCAGATGCTCCATCGAGCACAGCTTCGGCACCCACTGGTGACGCTGTTCGTCGTTGCCGAACTTGTCGATCATCCACGTGACCATGTTGTGGATGGAGATGTACGCCGCGACGGACGGGCAGCCCTTCGCCAGCTCCTCGAAGATCCGGACGGAATCGAGGCGGCGCAGCCCCGATCCGCCCACGTCCTCGCGGACGTAGATGCCGCCCATGCCCAGCTCGGCCGCCTTGCGCAGTACGTCCACGGGAAAGTGCTTGTTCTGGTCCCAGTCGACCGCGTTCGGGGCCAGATACTCGGTGGCGAAGTCCCGGGCGGTGTCGCGGATCGCCCGGTCGTCGTCGGTGAGGAGAAACATGCCGGCCGCCTAGTCCATCGTCGGGATGACGAAGTGGTCGGTGTCGGCGACGTGAGCACCCTCGATGTCGCCTTCCTTGACACCGGAAGGCCAGCGCTGCGTGACCGTCTTCGTCTTGGTGTAGAAGCGGAAGGCGTCGGGGCCGTGCTGGTTGAGGTCGCCGAAGCCGGAGGCCTTCCAGCCGCCGAAGGTGTAGTAGGCGATCGGCACCGGGATCGGGACGTTGACGCCCACCATGCCGACCTGGACGCGGTTGGTGAAGTCGCGGGCGGTGTCGCCGTCGCGGGTGAAGATCGCCACGCCGTTGCCGTACTCGTGCTCGGTGGGCAGGGCCAGGGCGTGCTCGTAGTCACGGGCACGCACGACCGTGAGCACCGGTCCGAAGATCTCTTCCTTGTAGATCGACATGTCGGTGGTGACCTTGTCGAACAGGGTCGCACCGGAGAAGAAACCGTTCTCGTGGCCCTCGAGAACGAAATCACGCCCGTCGACGACGAGTTCGGCACCTTCGTCCACGCCCTGGGCGATGTAACCGTGGACGCGCTCGCGGGCGGCGGCGGTCACGAGCGGACCGAAGTCGGCCTTCTCGTCGAAGCTGGTACCGATCCGCAGGTCGGCGATGCGCTCGGTGAGCTTGGCGACGAGCCGGTCGGCGGTCTCCTCACCGACGGGAACGGCCACCGACAGTGCCATGCAGCGCTCGCCGGCCGATCCGTAGGCGGCACCGACGAGTGCGTCGGCGACCTGGTCGAGGTCGGCGTCGGGCATGATGATCGCGTGGTTCTTCGCGCCGCCGAAGCACTGTGCGCGCTTGCCGTTCTTGGCGGCCGTCTCGTAGATGTACTGCGCGATCGGGGTGGAGCCGACGAAGCCGACGGCCTTGATGCGCTTGTCGTTCAGCAGGACGTCGACGGCTTCCTTGTCGCCGTTGACGACGTTGAACACCCCGGCGGGCAGGCCTGCTTCGAGGAACAGCTCGGCCAGGCGCAGCGGCACCGAGGGGTCGCGCTCGGAGGGCTTGAGCACGAAGGCGTTGCCGGAGACGAGGGCGGGAGCGGCCTTCCACAGCGGGATCATGGCCGGGAAGTTGAACGGGGTGATGCCCGCGACGACACCGAGGGGCTGACGCATCGAGTACACGTCGATGCCGGTGCCGGCGGATTCGGTGTATTCGCCCTTGAGCAGGTGGGGAGCGCCGAGCGCGACCTCGACGACCTCGAGTCCGCGCTGGATGTCGCCCTTCGCGTCGGGAATCGTCTTACCGTGCTCGCTCGAGAGCATGCGGGCGAGTTCGTCCATGTTGTCCTGGGCGAGCTGGAGGAACCTCATGAGCACGCGGGCCCGCTTCTGCGGGTTCCACGCCGCCCATTCCTTCTGGGCCACTTCGGCATCGGCGATCGCAGCCTCGACCTCGCTCACGGCGGCGAGGGGTACGCGTGCCTGGACGTCGCCGGTGTTGGGGTCGAAGACGTCGGCGTAGCGGCCGGAGGTGCCGCTGACGTGCTGTCCGCCGACGAAGTGGGTCAGTTCTCGAACGCTCATGTCCGATCCCGTCCTTTACTGGTGTGCGATGACGTGGGATGTGCGATTTTCGGCGCGAACGGGCTCAGGCCCGAAGTCTTCGCCCATCCTATAGTTGGAAGTCCACGTATGTCTACCGTCACACCGCACCGGAGCGGCCGGCGCACTTCATGGGGGCTGTATGTTAGCCTTCTGCGATCTGCTGTGCCTTCGCGTAGGCGAGATGCAGGAAATCCGCACCGGTGAGCGCAGCGAACGACCCCGCCACCAGACGCGTGAAACCCGGAGCATAGACCCGGCCGACGACGAGGGCCGTCACCGTCCACAGGTCCAGGCAGAACGGGCACGCCAGCAGTTCCCCGACCGCGTGACGGACCCGCGACGACGTACGGGGCTGCTCCATCACCTCGGCCGGACCACCCGGCCCGTCGAACTTCGTGAACGGCGCCCGGACCGGGCTGGTCACCGCCGCCTTGCTCACGATCCGGGAGATCTTGTGGCCGGCCAGCGCAGTGACGACGAGGTCACCGGCATCGGGCCTGGGCAGCGGTCGGCCCCTCTTCGCCGCGACCGCCGAGAGTGCGCCGACGAGGGTGAGATAGATCGACATCAGGACCGCGTAGCCCCCGAGCGGACGATCCTCGTCGCCCCGATAGGTCTCGACTTCCTCCTTCACGGCATGAACCGCGCGTTCCGCGTGCTCCTTGGCCGACGGCTTCTCGGATGTTCCCATGAATCCTCCACTCGAGCGGTTCGCGTGCCGGTGCACGAAGGCCACCCGCATCCTCACCCGGGCAGGCATACCCCCGCGCCCCCTGTCGCAACCCGGATCGGAGGGCCGAGGGTCAGCGCATGCGGCGGTACAGGTCCCCGAGATCGGTGATACCGCGGATCACCACGGCTTCGTCCGTTCCGCCGGCCCGCAACGCGCGGCGCAGGAGCATCGGGTCGAGATCCTCGAGCGCGGGCCGGAACCGCTCCGCCGGCAGGTCGGGCAGCTCGGTGTCGTCGCCGTAGAAGTCCTGCACCGCGGCCGCGTCGTCGTCGGGCTCGGCCTCGTCGATGCCGCCGATCAGCGTCGCGAGGTCGACCCCCCGAAGCGTCAGCACGGCGAGCGGTTGATCGTCGACGTGCTCCGCGAGCAGATAGCCGACGGCCGCGGCGTGCTTGCAGGGCCACCCGTCGTCGGGGCACGTGCACTCGAAGTCGAGCTCACCCGCGCGTCGCGGAAGGAGGGAGGATCCGAGTTCCTCGGGGAGGATGCCCGCGGCCAGCCGGGCCAGCATGCCCGGCGACGAGCGGACCAGCGTCACGAGTTCGCGCACCGCATCCTCGTCGAGCGTGCGCACACGTACCACCGAGGTGAACGGGGTGAGCCGACTGCCCTGCACGTCTCCCACGGCCGCGCCCGGTTCGAGTCGCATGGAGATCACCTGACCGGCGCGCGCGTACGCGCGTCCCCGTGTCAGGCGTCCCTTCTCGGCGAGCTCCTCCATGACGGAGATCAGTTCCTTCGACCACCAGCTCCGGCCGATCGCGCCACGCTTGGTGCGTGCCTCGATGCCACCGTCGATCCGACGTGCCGTGCCGTAGCGGCGTACATCGCCCCGCGCCATCTAGTCCCCCACCGCGTCGTCGCCGAGGGTGAGCAGGGACTGCAGCTGATCGGTGGACAACTCGGTGATCCAGTTCTCCCCCGCGCCGACCGCGATCTCGGCCAGTTCCTGCTTGCCGGTGAGCATCTCGTCGATACGCTCCTCCACCGTTCCCACACAGACGAGCTTGCGGACCTGGACGTCGCGGCGTTGCCCGATCCGGAACGCGCGGTCGGTCGCCTGGTTCTCCACCGCGGGATTCCACCACCGGTCGAGATGGACGACGTGGTTGGCGGCGGTGAGATTCAGTCCGGTACCACCCGCCTTGAGGGAGAGCACCATGATCGGCGGGCCGGCCTCACCCTGGAACGCCGTGACCATCGCGTCGCGCCGGCCCTTGGACACTCCCCCGTGCAGGAAGGGCACCGTCGCCGCGAACCGCTCCTCGAGATACGGGACGACGAGTTCGCCGAATTCGCGGAACTGCGTGAACAGCAACACCTTCTCGCCGTCGGCCAGCACGGACTCGACGATGTCCTCGACCAGACCGAGCTTGCCCGAGCGATGCCGGCCGCGGCGCAGGACGGGCGAGCCGTCGCTCAGATAGTGCGCGGGATGGTTGCACACCTGCTTGAGCCGGGTCAGCGCCGCGAGCACCGCTCCCTTGCGGGCCATGCCCTCCTTGTCGCGGATCCGGCGCATCATGTCGTCGACCACCGCCCGGTACAGGGCGGCCTGTTCGGCGGTGAGGTTGGCCCGTACGGTCTGCTCGAACTTCTCGGGCAGATCGGAGATCACGTCGGGGTCGGTCTTCACCCGGCGCATCACGAACGGCGCCGACAGGGACCGCAGCCGCGCCGCGGCGACGGCGTCGTGGTCGCGTTCGATCGGCACCGCGAAGCGGGCCCGGAAGGACGCTGCGCTGCCCAGCAGGGACGGATTCGCGAAGTCCAGGATCGCGCGCAGTTCCTCGAGGCGGTTCTCCACGGGTGTGCCGGTGAGCGCGATCCGGTGCGCCGCGGGCAGCGCGCGCGTGGCGCGGGACTGCGCGGTCGCGGTGTTCTTCACGTGTTGTGCCTCGTCGAGGACCACGCGTTGCCACGACAACGCCGCGAGTTGCGCGACGTCGCGGGCGGCGATGGCGTAGGTCGTCACCACGAGATCGTGGTCGGCGGCAGCCGCGGCGAGCATCGGTCCGCTCAGTCGCTGTGCGCCGTGGTGGACGTGCACCCTCAGATCGGGCACGAACCGCTCGGCCTCGCGTTGCCAGTTGCCCACGACCGACATCGGGCACACGAGCAGTGTCGGTGCGTGCCGCAGGCCCGACTCGCGTTCGTGGGCGAGCAGCGCGAGCACCTGGATGGTCTTGCCCAGGCCCATGTCGTCGGCGAGCACGGCGCCGAGGCCGATCCGGCTCATGAACGCGAGCCAGTCGAGGCCGCGCTGCTGGTACGGCCGCAGTTCGGCGTTCAGGCCCGCCGGCACGGGAACCGGCTCGGGACGCGCCTGTCCGTCGAGCAGCATCTCGACCCAGCCGGAGGCGGAGACCTCGGTGACCTCCGCGGGCGGCGCGTCGTCGCCGGTGAACTGGGCGAACAACGATCCGAGGGTGGCGTTCTCGGCGGAATGCGCCGTCACGTAGCGCGCGGCGCGGGCCAGTGCCTCGGCGTCGGCCCGTACCCACTTGCCGCGCAGCTTGACCAGGTCGCTGTTCGCCGCGACGAGCTCTTCCATCTCCGACGGGGTGAGCAGCATGTCGCCGACGGCGAGCTGCCATTCGTACGAGACGATCGCGCTCATCCCGACGACGCTGTCGTCGGCGCTCACGGGTGTCACGGGCGACTCGACCTGCAGGCGCAGGGACGGATCGACCCTCGTCCAGGCGCGCGGCAGCAGCACCGCGATCCCGGCGGCGTCGAGCGCCCGGGCACCGTGCTCGACGAGGTCCACGACGACCGGGGTGGGCAGCAGCAGGTCGAGGCTGTCGGGGTCGCGGGGTACGTCCTGCAGGCGCGGATAGGACTGGAGCGCGATCCCGAGCTTGCGCACGCCGATCTGCAGCAGGTGCGGATCGGTGTCCGCGACGGGCAGGGGCATCGGTGCCTGGCCCTCCGCGCGCAGGCACACCTCGAGACGCCAGAGGGAATCGGCACCGACACCGTCGTCGACGTCGTCGGGCTCGACGAGACGCAGTACCAGATCGGGTTCGTATCCGGCCAGGCTCGCACGCCATTCCTCGAGCGCGTCGGCCATGCGCTGGGTGCCCCGGGGGTGGGGGTTGCCCTCCGCCAGGGCGGCGACGAGCGGATGCAGCGAGGTGGAGGCGCCGTGGAGCGTGCGCACGATCGGGTCGGTCAGTTCGCGGCACAGATCGTCGAGCAGATCGACCGGTCGTCCGAGCTGTCGCTGCGCAGGAGACATCGCGGCCGCCAGTTCCGCGGACCAGGCCCGCGTCTTCTCGCCACCGAGCAGACGCCACCGCGCCCACCACTGCTTCTCGACCCGCACCAGCTCCGGTGCGACGCGACCGGCCTGCGCCCACCTCTCGATGCCGCGGGCGACGTGCGCGAGATACCGCAGGTCGCCGCCCACGCCTCCGGGACGCCGGGGTATGTCCAGCAGCAGTTCGGCCGCGTCCGGTGGTGCCACGGCGACGGCGGGCACCGTGCTCGGCTCGGTCTCCGTGGGGAAGGTGAGGGTGACGCGGTGGCGGAACGGGCGGTCGATCCGCCGGCGCAGCGCAGACGGCAGCGCGTCGGGATCGGGCTCTGCGGCGGGGTCCCACCACAGCATCAGGCCGGATCCCGGTGACCACAGCCCGTGCAACATGCCCACTATCGTGCCAGCCGCACCCGACCCCGATGGCAGGCTGGGTCCCATGGCACGCGCATACGGCTTCGTGGAGTACGGCGGTCCGGAGACACAGCAGCTGTTCGACACTCCCGTCCCCTCACCCGGCCCGGGGCAACTCCTCGTGGCGGTCCGGGCCGCGGGTGTGAATCCCGCCGACTGGAAGGTGCGGTCCGGACAGCGCAGGAACAGTGTCACGGTGCGCTTTCCGGCCGTGCTCGGCCGGGAGGTCGCGGGCGTGGTGGAGGCGGCCGGTCCGGACGCCGGCTTCACGGCGGGCGACGCCGTCTTCGGAGCCACCGCGGAGGGTCATGGCGGCTACGCCGAGTACACACTCGTCGATGCGCGCGCTGCCGCGCACAAGCCCGGGTCCGTGCCGTTCGAGGTGGCGGCCACTCTTCCGGTCGCGGCCGGAACGGCCTTCGACATCGTCGAGCACCTCGACATCGTGGACGCGGACACCGTGCTCGTCCTCGGTGCCGGTGGCGGTGTGGGAACGGCGACCACGCAACTCGCGCACGCCGCGGGCGCCGCCGTGCTCGGCGTGGCGAGTGCGGGGAAACGCGATCTCGTCGAATCGTGCGGCGGGCTGTGGATCGAATCCGGTGCGGGCTTCGGCGAGCGGGTCGCGGCCGCCGCGGAGCGGTGCGGGGCGGTGACCGCGGTCGTCGATCTCGTCGGCGGCGACGTGCTGGAACGGGCGGTCGCGCTGACCCGGGCGCCGGAACGGGTCGTGAGTGTCGCCGATCCTTCCCGCGCACAGGTCCTGGGCGGTTCGGGGATCACCCGGCGACGGACCCGGGCAGTGTTCGAGCAGGTCGCGGAGCTCGTCGAGCGTGGCGTCCTCACGCCTCGCATCGAGCGGACCTTCCCTCTCGGCGAAGCCGGTCGCGCGCTCGAACTCGTCGAATCCGGGCATGCGGACGGGAAGGTCGTCGTCACTGTGCCCTGAATCGCTCTGCCGCGAGCGCCCTGTCGGCGCGGTATGCCAGGATCGCCGCGTGCGTGGGGGGAACGCGATGTGGTGGGTGGTGGCCGTGATCGTCGCGGTGGTGCTGTCCTGGCTGTGGGATCGCACCGGACCGGGATCCGGGACGGTGCCGGGCAGCCCCGCCCGAGCCGAGGTGCACGCCCTGCTGGCGCAGGTGACGGTGGTCGAGGAGCGGCAGAAGGTGCCCGGTTATCAGCGGGGATGCGGCGCCGGGGAGCGATGCGTGTTCGGGCCGGCCTGGTCCGACGACCATCCCGGCGCCGGCGGGCACGACGGATGCGACACTCGCAACAACGTCCTCGCCCGCGACCTCGTCTCACCCACCTTCCGGGCGGGCAGCGACGACTGTGTCGTGATGTCCGGGGTCCTGAACGATCCGTACACCGGGGCGCGCGTGGAGTTCCGGCGTGCCGAGGCGAACGCCGTGCACATCGACCACATCTATCCTCTCGCCGCGGCATGGGATCTCGGTGCCGCCGGATGGCCCGCCGACCGCCGGCGCCAGTTCGCGAACGACATCACCTACAACCTCGTCGCCGTCGACGGGCAGGCGAACCTCGACAAGCGCGACGGCACGCCGGCGCGGTGGTTACCGCCGGCGCCGGGTTACCGCTGCTGGTTCGCGGGACGGTACCTGACCGTGGCGGTGCGCTACGCACTACCGATCACGATCGGCGACCACCGCGCCCTGATGGGCGCGGCGGAATCGTGCCCGTGACCTCTCGCGCGGTTCGCCAGGCCTGTCGGGCAGGAAGGTCGCGCGGGATCCGGTCGGGATGCTCGAGCGAGAACATCGATGTCTTCGTATGCCGTGGGGCTACGGTGAGGAAATGCTCGAGCGCATCTCCAAGGACACCCGGCTGTGCATCTCGATGTCCGGCCGCCCCAGCAACATCGGCACCCGCTTCCACAACTACCTCTACGAGGAACTCGATCTCGACTTCGTCTACAAGGCGTTCGCGCCCGTGAACATCGAGGACGCGGTGGCCGGGATTCGCGGCCTGGGTATTCGCGGAGCCGGTGTATCCATGCCGTTCAAGGAAGCGGTGTTGCCCCTCGTCGACGTGCTGCACGATTCCGCGCGCGCCATCGAGTCCGTGAACACGATCGTCAACGACGACGGAGTCCTGCACGCCTACAACACCGACTACCAGGCGGTGAGCGATCTGCTCGTCGAGCACGGTGCCGATTCCGCCCTGCCGGTCACGGTGGTGGGCAGCGGTGGAATGGCGAAGGCCGTGACAGCGGCGCTGCGCCACAACGGATTCACCGACGGAACGATCGTCGCCCGCAACGAGGACACCGGACGGCCCCTCGCGCGCAAGTACGGCTACGAGTGGCGCGCCGACACACGCGACGTCGCGCCCGGTCTGATCGTCAACGCAACCCCGATCGGGATGGCCGGCGGGGCCGAATCGGGCGACCTGCCCCTCCCCCACGATTTCGTCGCGGCGGCGTCCACGGTCTTCGACGTCGTGGCCGTCCCGCCGGACACCCCGCTCGTCCGGTTCGCCCGCGAGCACGGCATCCCGGTGATCACGGGCGACGAGGTCATCGCGTTGCAGGCCGCGCTCCAGTTCGAGCTCTACACGGGCGTGACCCCGACGCGCGAGCAGGTGCGCCGCGCGTCGGAGTACTCCCGCTCCTGATCGATCGGTGCCCCGGGGACGGCCCGTCGTCGGACGATCCCACTCTGTTCGAGGCCGTCGAGCACGACCGTGGTCTCTTCTCCGGAACACGTCTGCGCGTCCCGTTTCCGGCCGGACACCGGTCAGCCGCCGGTGGCGACCTCCCGTGCCGGATCGGCCGACCACTGCGACCACGAGCCCGGATACAGGGCGGCGTCGATGCCCGCGATCCCGAGTGCGGCGATCTCGTGTGCGGCGTTGATACCCGACCCGCAGTACACGGCGACGTCGGTGCGCTTCACGCCGAGCTTCGAGAAGCGGTGCGCGAGCTGATCCGCAGGCAGGAACGAGCCGTCCTGCCGAAGGTTCTCACCGGTCGGCGCACTGACCGCACCGGGAATGTGGCCCGCGCGGCGGTCCACCGGTTCCTCGGCGCCGCTGTAGCGCGCGTAGGCCCGCGCGTCGAGCAGAACCCCGTGAGTGGCGAAGGCCGCGGCCTCGTCCGGGCCGATCGTCGGCATGTGACCGGGACTCAACGTCACGTGGCCCGGCTTCCGCTCACCGCCCGGGCCCGCGGCGAGCGGGTGTCCGCCGGCGATCCACGCCTGCAGCCCGCCGTCGAGCAACCGCACCTCGGAATGCCCGGCCCAGCGCAACAACCACCACGCGCGGGCAGCGGCGAGATCACCGGTGTCGTCGTACGCGACGACGGGCGTTCCGTCGTCGATCCCCCATCGGCGCGCGGCGGCCTGGAAGCGATCGATGTCGGGCAGCGGATGACGGCCGAGCTCGGGTGCGGGCGGGGCGGCGAGTTCCTCGTCCAGGTCGACGTAGACCGCGCCGCTGATGTGACCTTCGTGGAATCGGTCCCGTCCGTGCTTGTCGCCGAGTGCCCAGCGGACGTCGAGTATCACCGGAGATCGACCCTGCTCGATCATCTGGGCGAGCTCGACGGTGGTGAGGAGAACGGCGGTATCGGACATGACCCGATCCTGACACGAACCGCAGACGGCGTTCCGGCTTTGGGGCGACACGCCGTGCATGCTGCGACGACCCCCTCGGCGAACACGCCCCGTACACGTCCGATTCGAGGGTTTTGCGTCTCGGTTCGGGATTGTCGTGAGGGTTGGTCTGATTTGCCGTGCCGAGAGCACTATCGTCGAGACGTGAGCAACCGCCAACCGACGAGCCCAGCCGCCCCGCCTGAGCCGGAGCAGTTCCCGGTGTTGTGGCCCATGCAGACACGTTGGGCCGACAACGACCATTACGGCCACGTCAACAACGTCACGTACTACTCGTACTTCGACTCGGCGGTCAACGGGTGGCTCATCTCCACCACCGGTGTCGACATCCGCGAACTCGACGCGATCGGGGTCGTGGCCGAGACCTCCTGCCGATATCTCGCCGAACTGTCCTTCCCCGACCGCCTCCAGGTCGGATTGGCGGTCGAACGTCTGGGGACACAGTCGATCACGTATTCGCTCGCAATCTTCCGGGAATCCGACGACGCGCTGATCGCCGCCGCGACCGGCCGTTTCGTCCACGTCTACGTCGATCCGCAGACGCGCCGTCCCGTCCCCGTCCCTGACCAGATCCGCAAGGCCGCCGCTCAGCTGGCCACCCCGAGCGCCGGCCGGTAGCGGTCTAGTCCGTCTCGCCTCCGCTGCGTCCGGCGGCCCGGGCCAGCAGCGGAGCCGTGCGCTGCGGGACGAGTTCCTGCATGACCAGCGACATGTCCGTGCGCTCGACGCCGCGGATCCTCAGGATCCGGCCGGCCAGCCGATACAGGTCGTCGGCGTCGCGAGCGACCACCTTGACCGACAGGTCGATCTGCCCGGTCAAACCGTAGACCTCGGTGACCTCGGGGATCTGGGCGAGCTCGTCGACGACCTCGTCGAGACGGTGCTGATCGACGCGGGTGGCCACGTAGGCGGCGAGCGGGTAGCCCAGGCTCACGGGATCGACCCGCCGCTCGAACGATGCGAGCACACCTTCGGCTTCCCATCGGGCCAGGCGCGCCTGGACGGTGTTGCGCGACAGCCCGAGACGATGCGCCAACTCCACGCCCGTGGCCCGGGGTGTGCGTGCGAGTTCGAGCAGCAGACGCGCGTCGGTCGCATCCAGACTGGTCATTCTTCGCAGTCTGCCAGCATCGGGCACCCGAAAACCGTGCTTTCTGCACGGTCCCGGCCGAATCGATTGCGCATACGCGACGCACCCGGATGATGTGAGGTACGGCACACATCATCCGTTCGTGCCTCACGAGGGCACGCCGGATCCGCACCGACGAGGTGATCCGATGGATGTACCGACCGCCTATCCGGTCCAGTTGATCCAGCCCGACGGGCGACGCGTCCTCGACACCGAGTACGGCCCACTCGTCGCCGACATCGGCCCCGACGAACTGCGCGGGCTCTATCGCGACATGGTCGTCGCACGACGCCTCGACTCGGAGGCGACGGCCCTGCAGCGACAGGGTGAGCTCGGCCTCTGGGCACCGCTCCAGGGCCAGGAAGCCGCGCAGGTCGGCTCCGCCCGGGCCCTCGCGCCCGACGATTACGTCTTCACCAGCTACCGCGAGCACGCCGTCGCGTGGTGTCGCGGCGTCGATCCCGCCGACATGACCCGCCTGTGGCGCGGGTGCGGGTTGTCCGGTTGGGATCCGCACTCGGTGGCCACCACCAACCCGGCCATCGTCGTCGGCGCCCAGGGCCTGCATGCCACCGGGTACGCGATGGGCGCGAAACTCGACGGAGCCGAGATCGCCACCGTCGTGTACTTCGGCGACGGTGCCACGAGCCAGGGCGATCTCTCGGAGGCCCTCGTGTTCTCCGTCAGCTGGGGAGTCGGCGTGGTGTTCATCTGCCAGAACAACCATTGGGCGATCAGCGTGCCCACCCGAGTGCAGAGTCCTGTGCCCCTGGCCCGGCGCGCCGCCGGATTCGGGATGCCGGCCGTGCAGGTCGACGGTAACGACGTCCTTGCAGTCCTCGCGGTGACCCGTCGCGCCGTCCGCCATGCCCGCGACGGAGCCGGACCGTTCTTCGTCGAAGCCCTCACCTACCGCATGGGTCCCCACACGACCTCCGACGACCCCACTCGCTACCGCACGCCCGCCGATCTCGAGGAATGGAAGGCGCGCGACCCCATCGACCGGTTGCGCCGGTTGCTCGAACGCGAAGAGCTCGTCGACGAGACCTTCTTCGACGAGGTCCGGACGGTCGCCGACGAGACCGCTGTGCGGCTGCGGCGGGGAACACTCGGGATGCCCGACCCCGAACCCGCCGCACTGTTCGACCACGTCTACGCGACCGAGCATCCGCTCATCGAGCAGGAACGTGCCGATCACGCCCGGTATCTGGCGAGTTTCGGTACCACGGACGAGGAGGCGCGACGATGACCACCACGACGATGACACTCGGCGGTGCCCTCAACGCCGGACTCCGCCGCGCGCTCGAACACGATCCCAAGGTCGTCGTCATGGGCGAGGACGTCGGCACCCTCGGTGGCGTCTTCCGCATCACCGACACCTTGCAGAAGGATTTCGGTGAGGGACGCGTGATCGACACGCCCCTCGCCGAATCCGGGATCGTGGGAACGGCCTTCGGGATGGCGCTGCGCGGCTACCGGCCGGTGTGCGAGATCCAGTTCGACGGTTTCGTCTACCCCGCCTTCGACCAGATCGTCTCGCAGGTCGCGAAGATCCACTACCGCACGGCGGGCACCGTGACGGCGCCGCTGACCGTCCGTATCCCCTACGGCGGCGGTATCGGTGCGGTCGAACACCACTCGGAGTCACCGGAGGTGTACTTCACCCATACCGCGGGTCTGCGTGTCGTGAGTCCGAGCACTCCGTCCGATGCGTACTGGATGATCCAGCAGGCCGTCGCCCTCGACGACCCGGTGATCTTCCTCGAGCCCAAACACCGTTACTGGGAACGCGGAGAGGTGGATACGAACACCGCACCCGACCTCGCCCTCACCTCCGCGCGGGTCACCCGGTCCGGCACCGAAGCAACGATCGTGACCTTCGGTGCGTTGGTCGCCACCGCGCTCCGTGCGGCGGAGATCGCGGAGGCGGAAGGACATTCGCTCGAGGTCGTCGATCTGAGGTCGCTGTCCCCCATCGACTTCGACACGATCGAGGCCTCGGTACGACGGACCGGTCGGCTCGTCGTCGTGCAGGAAGCGCCGGTCTTCTGCGGTATCGGCGCGGAGATCGCCGCCCGCACGAGCGAGCGGTGCTTCTATCAACTCGAGGCGCCGGTGCTGCGGGTCGGCGGATTCGACATCCCCTATCCGCCCGCCAAACTCGAATCCCATCACCGTCCCGATCCGGATCGCATCCTCGACGCGGTCGACCGCGCACTCGCGGCGTGAGGTGCACCGATGACGAATCCCACACGCGTAGTACAGGAATTCCGGCTCCCCGATCTGGGTGAGGGACTCACCGAAGCGGATTGGGTGCAGTGGGCGGTCGAGGTCGGCGACCGGATCGAACTCAACCAGACCATCGGGGAGGTCGAGACCGCCAAGGCCACGGTGGAACTGCCCTCTCCGTATGCGGGCATCGTCACCGAACTGCTGGTCGAACCGGGGCAGACGGTTCCGGTCGGGGCACCGTTGCTGCGGATCGCCACGGAGGACGGACCCGCCGAGGCGTCCGGGGGCGGCAGCGCGTCCCGTCCGTCGGTGCTGGTGGGCTACGGACCCGGCGATGCCCCGCAGAGCAGGCGCGCGGCCCGCCGCGCATCGGCCGACACCGCTCGTGCCCGTGAAGTCGATCCACCGACCGCACGACCCGACGCGAAGCCCGGTGCACGCAAACTCGCAGCCCTTCTCGAGATCGACCTGGACACGGTGACGGGCACCGGACGGGGTGGCGTGATCACGCGTGACGACGTGAGACGCACCGCCGCTCACGGCGAGGGGCCGGCTGCCGGTCCCGGCGACGAACCCGCGGCGGCGTCTCCGCTTCCGCGCACACCCGGGCCCTCCGTCGAGCGGACCACGCGAATACCTGTCGGAGGAGTCCGCAAGCGGACCGCCGAGGCCGTCTCACGCAGCGCCTTCACCGCGCCGCACGCCACGGTCTTCCTCACGTGCGACGCGACCGCCACCGTCGCTCTCGTATCCACACTGCGCGCGTCGCCGGCCTTCGAGGGTGTCCACCCGACCGCACTGAGCATCGTCTCGCGCGCACTGCTGTGCGCGATCGCCGACGAACCGTCGCTCAATGCGCACTGGGACGACGATGCGGACGAGATCGTCCTCCACCACGACGTGCACCTCGGCATCGCCACCGCGACGTCCGACGGCCTGAAGGTCCCCGTCGTCCGTGAGGCCCAGCGACTGTCGTTACCGCGATTGGCGAGCTCGATCGCCGAGGTCGCCGACCGTGCGCGGACGGGCCGGGTAACGCCGGCCGAGCTGACCGGTTCGACGGTCTCGGTGACGAACGTAGGGGTGTTCGGGGTGGATGCGGGAACCCCGATCCTCAATCCCGGCGAGTCGGCCATCCTCGCCGTGGGAGCGATCTCCGACCGCCCGTGGGTGGTCGACGGCGCCCTCGCGATCCGGAAGATCGTCACGTTGTCGCTGTCGTTCGACCATCGGCTCGTCGACGGGGAGCAGGCAGGACGGGCCCTCGCGACGATCGGTGCCGTCCTCGGCGATCCCGTGCCCGCACTGCTCGCCGGCATGTGAGAGCTGTGCGGCCTCGGTAGCGTGCATCCACGTGGTGGATACACGACGGACGGCGGACCGGCTCACGCACGCCCGGGCCGCGGTGTTCGCGATCTTCGGGCTCAACGGTTTCCTGCTCGCCCTGTGGGTCGTCCACATCCCGACGATCCGGGAGCGAGTGGGAGTCGATCATGCAGCGCTCGGATCGTTGCTGTTGCTGCTCGCCCTCGGGGCGCTCGGCGGCATGCACGTGACGGGCAGACTCGCCGATCTCCTCGGCAGCCACCGCACCACCGTCGTCTTCGCCGTGGCGCTGGCATTGACGGTGGTGGGACCGGGTCTGGCCACGGCGCCGTGGCAGCTCGGGCTCGCTCTCGCGCTGTTCGGTTTCGCGAACGGCGCCCTGGACGTGTCGATGAACTTCCAGGCGGTGGTGGTCGAACAGCGATACCGGCGACCGATCATGTCGGCTTTCCACGGGTTGTTCTCCGCAGGTGGGATCGCGGGGTCGCTGGTCGGTGCGGCCGTCCTGGCCGCCGATGTCCACCCTGCGATGACGCTCGCGGCGGCCGGGGTCGTGGCGGCTGCGGCGACGTGCTGGGCGGCACCGCGCCTCGTCCGGACGGAAGCGCCGCCCCGCTCGTCGTCACCGGTCTCCCGGGGTGGCTACTCGCGGCGGGTGGTGCTGCTCGGAGGGGTGGCGTTCGCGCTGATGCTGTGCGAAGGGGTCGCGAACGACTGGAGTGCGCTGCAGGTGCAGGAACGTCTCGGCAGTCCGGAGTCTGTGGCCGCGCTCGCGTTCGGCGCGTTCTCGGCGACCATGACGATCGGGCGCTTCGTCGCCGACCGGGTCACCGCCCGATTCGGCAGTGCCGCCGTCATCCGGTACGGAACGCTGGTGGCCGCGGCCGGGATGGGCACGGTGGCACTGTCGCCGTGGCTGGTCCTCACTCTCGCCGGGTGGGCGTTGTTCGGCCTCGGCTTGTCCGGCGCCGTACCACAACTGTTCACCGCCGCGGGCAATCTCGGCACCGGATCCCCCGGGGCGAACATGTCTCGCGTCGTCGGGCTGGGCTATCTGGGTTTCCTGGCCGGCCCGGCGTGCATCGGCTGGATCTCCGAAGCCACCTCGCTCACGACGGCGATGGCGGTCCCGCTCGCGTGTGTGCTCCTCGCTGCGCTTCTCGCCCCCACGCTGACGCCGACGGCGCCCACGCGGTGATCCGCGTGGGCGCCGTGACGGGCAGCGACGGTCCCGAGGGCCTACAGGGCCTTCAGTTCCTCGGTGACCTCCGAGACCATCTTCTTCGCGTCACCGAACAGCATCGACGTGTTGTCGGCGGTGAACAGCGGGTTGTCGATGCCGGCATAGCCGGAGCTCATCGAGCGCTTGAGCACGATGACCGACTTCGACTGGTCGACGTTGAGGATCGGCATGCCGTAGATCGGGCTCGTCGAGTCGAGGCGGGCCGCCGGGTTGGTGACGTCGTTGGCGCCGATGACGATGGTGACATCGGTGCGGCCGAACTCGCCGTTGATGTCGTCCATCTCCTTCATCGCGTCGTACTCGACGTCGGCTTCGGCGAGCAGGACGTTCATATGGCCGGGCATACGACCGGCGACCGGGTGGATCGCGTACTTGACCTCGACGCCGCGGTCCTCGAGCAGTGCCGCCATCTCCTTGACGGCGTGCTGGGCCTGCGCGACGGCCAGGCCGTAGCCGGGCACGACGATGACCTGGTTGGCGTACGCCATCTGGATGGCGGCGTCGGAAGCCGAGGTGGCCTTGACCGTGCCACCGGAGGCCGAGGCCACGCCGCCGGCCGCTTCGCCGCCACCGAAGGCGCCGAAGACGATCGCGGGGATCGACCGGTTCATGGCCTTGGCCATGAGGTTGGTCAGGATCGTGCCGGAGGCACCGACGATCATGCCCGCGACGATCATGGCCTGGTTGTTCAGCGCGAGACCTGCGGCGGCGGCCGACAGACCGGTCAGTGCGTTGAGCAGCGAGATGACGACGGGCATGTCGGCGCCGCCGATCGGGAACACCACGAACAGACCCATCAGGCCGGCCACGACGAGCAGGGCGAGGATCCACCACGAGGCCAGCGGCTCACCGTCGGCACTGATGCCGATGTAGACGGCGATCGCGATCGATGCGAGCACCAGCACGATATTGGCCAGCTGGAAGAGCTTCGCCGACGCGACCAGTTTGCGCTCGAGATTCTTGTTCAGCAGTTCCTGCAGCTTGGCGAAGGCGACGAGCGAACCCCAGAACGAGATCGAACCGATGATCGCGGCGAACAGCGAACCGACGATCATGACCACGGTGGGCTGGTCGTCGAGTGTGGTGAAGCTGGTGGACTCGAGGTATTCGGCCCACGCGATGAGCGCGACGGTGCCACCACCGACGCCGTTGAACAGCGCGACCAGCTGCGGCATGGCCGTCATCTTGGTCTTCAGGGCCGGCGGGACGCCGAGGATGATGCCGACGGCCAGACCGCCGATGATCAGGCCCCAGTTCTCCGTGTCGCGGATGTCGATGAGCACGGCGACGACCGCCAGGGCCATACCGGCCGCAGCGATGTAGTTGCCGCGCACGGCGGTCTTCGGGCCGGTCAGACCCGACAGACCGTAGATGAACATCGCGAAGGCGATGATGTACAGGACCGAGACGAGGTAGCTCATCAGGCGTCAGCCCCCTTCTTCTGAGCAGCCGGGGAGTCCTTGCGCTGCTTGAACATCCCGAGCATGCGGTCGGTGACGACGAAGCCACCGACGACGTTCAGGGTGCCGAAGACCAGAGCGACGAACAGGATGATCTTGATGCCCCAGTGGGCATCGCCGGGGAGGTGACCGAGCACGACGAGCGCGCCGAGCACGACGATGCCGTGGATCGCGTTGGTGCCCGACATCAGCGGCGTGTGCAGCGTGTTCGGCACCTTGGAGATGACGGCGAAACCGACGAATCCGGCCAGGACCAGAATCGCGATGTTCGCGAGTAGTTCGTTGTACATCTAGGAGTTCTCCTTCGACCGCGTCACGCAGGCAGCCGCGAGGATCTCGTCCGAGAAATCCGGGGCCAGGGCACCGGACTCGTCGAGGAGCAGCTCGATCAGCGCGTACACGTTCTTCGAGTAGAGCTCGGAGGCATGCTCCGGCATCGTCGCGGGCAGGTTGAGCGGCGAGCAGATGGTGACGTCGTGCTTGACGACGGTCTGCCCCGGCTCGGTGAGTTCGCAGTTGCCACCGGTCTCGCCGGCGAGGTCGACGATCACCGAACCCGGCTTCATCCCCTCGACTGCGGCGGCGGTCACCAGGCGCGGCGCCGGGCGACCCGGCACGAGCGCGGTGGTGATGACGACGTCGAAGCCCTTGATGGCGTCTTCGAGCGCCTGCTGCTGCTGGGCCCGCTCGGCCTCGGTGAGCTCGCGTGCGTAGCCGCCCTCACCGGCGGCGTCGATGCCGAGGTCGAGCCACTGGGCGCCGACCGAGCGCACCTGGTCGGCGACCTCGGGACGCACGTCGTATCCGGTGGTGCGGCCACCGAGACGCTTCGCCGTGGCCAGCGCCTGCAGACCCGCGACGCCCACGCCGAGCACCAGCACGGTCGCCGGCTTCACGGTGCCGGCGGCGGTGGTGAGCATCGGGAAGAAGCGTGTGGATTCGCTCGCCGCGACCAGCACGGCCTTGTAACCGGCGACGTTCGCCTGCGACGACAGGGCATCCATGACCTGCGCGCGGGAGATGCGCGGAATGGCCTCGACGGCGTACGCCTCGACTCCGGCCTGCGTCAGGGCGCCGATCTGATTGTCGGCGTTGCGCGGGGCGAGGAAACCGATCAGGCGCTGACCGGAGGTCAGGCGGGCGATCTCGGCGTCGCTCGGCGGGGCGACCTTGACGACGATGTCGGCGGACCAGGCGTCACCGACGGTCGCGCCGGTCTCCTTGTACGCCCCGTCCGGAATCAGCGCGCCCTGACCGGCACCGGATTCGACGATGACGTCGAGTCCCTTACCGATCAGCGAGGGCACGATCTTCGGTACGAGCGCGACCCGCCGTTCCCCGTCGTTCGTCTCACGGACCACGCCGACGGTCGGACGGCGGTGCGCTCCGCTCCCCGTGTTCGATCCTTCGGTACTCAATTCTTGACTCCTGCGTCGATGAAAGTGCGCGTCGTGCCGCGGTCGGCGGCGAAAGATGCGTTATCGAAGGCCATGTGACGGCCTGTCATGCACTGAAAGGCTTAAGCAGACCTACCGTGCCCTCCTGTGAGGCCGCAACCTGGTCGGATCATCTGAATCGAGTCCGAACAGCAAGATGACGAAAGTTTGTGAGGCAGCTCACCTCACAAATGCCATTTTCCTCCGGTGAGCAAGACCGTGGAGGACTATCGGGGTCGAGCCCCGGAACAATTCCGGGAACGTCCTTCGGAGCGAAAGGGCACCGATTGCAAAAAGATTCGCTACACGCATACCGAACGGAGCGGTGTACCGATTCAGAATGCTTCGGAA
Organism: Rhodococcus gordoniae; assembly: GCF_001646655.1. GTDB lineage: Bacteria > Actinomycetota > Actinomycetes > Mycobacteriales > Mycobacteriaceae > Rhodococcus > Rhodococcus gordoniae. The sequence continues at coordinate 59,739 of NZ_LPZN01000016.1, forward strand.
TCGATTCAGAACCCGGTCGCCGGACCTCTGCTTTGCGCTCGTGCGACAGGAAGCGTAGGAGGCCGCGGATGAGTCCCGGACCTGGAAAGAAACCCGCGAACGGGACCGCCGACGAGCGCACCACCGACGACACGGGCGGCGACCCGGTCTGCTGGCTCCACCTTCTGTGCCCCGACTGTGGAGCGATGCTCACCGCCACCGACGAGCCGTGCCCGCGGTGCGGCAGAGAGCACCCCGAGCCCGGTCCCTTCCCCACCTGAGCCTTTAGCCTGAGCCCCATGAACGTGCCGGACCCCGTCCTCGACCTCGCCCGCTCGGCCCGCCGCGTCGCCGTCCTGACCGGCGCCGGGATGTCCGCCGAGAGCGGCGTGCCCACCTTCCGCGATGCGCAGACCGGACTGTGGGAGAAATTCGACGCGACCGCCCTCGCCACACCGGAGGCCTGGGCGGACGATCCCGCGACGGTCTGGGCCTGGTACCAGTGGCGGGTCGCGCTCGTCCGGGGCGTGCAACCCAATGCCGGACATCGCGCCCTCGCCGACTGGGCACACTCCGTCCGCCTGCGGATCGTGACGCAGAACGTCGACGACCTCCACGAACGGGCGGGAAGCCGTGACGTCACCCATCTGCACGGAAGCCTGTTCACCCCACGGTGCAGCCGGTGCGAGCGGGCCGTCGATCTTCCCGATCCGCCGGAGGAGCCCGTCGCCCGTCTCGATCCGCCTGCGTGCCCCGCGTGTGGAGGCCCCGGGCGGCCCGGCGTCGTGTGGTTCGGTGAGATGCTGCCGCAGGAACCGTGGGAGACCGCGACCGAGTCCCTGCGAGACGCCGATCTGCTCCTGGTGGTCGGCACGTCGGGAGTCGTCCATCCGGCCGCCGGCCTGCCGTCGCTCGCGCGCAGCCACGGCGTGCCGGTGGTGGAGATCGATCCGCGCGAGACCGGCCTCAGCGATCAGGTCGACCACACCTGGCGGACGACGGCAGCCGTGGGACTCCCGGCCCTCGTCGACGCGCTGAAGATCCGGACCCGCACACCGCGTTAAGGTGAGCCGGTGAGTTCTTGTGTGTTCTGCGCCATAGCCGACGGCAGCGGCCCGGCAACACGGGTGTACGAGGACGACGAGGTCGTGGCCTTCCTCGACATCCGACCGATCGCGCGCGGACACCTCCTCGTGGTCCCGCGCGTGCACGCGGCGCGGCTCGAGGATCTCGATCCGGTGTCGGGTGCGGCCGTCTTCCGCGCCGGACAGCGGATCGCCCGGGCGATGGCCCGTTCCGAACTTGCCACCGACGGAACCAATCTCGTCCTGAACGACGGACGAGCAGCCTTCCAGACCGTCTTCCACACGCATCTGCACGTGCTGCCCCGCTGGGACGGCGACCGTGTCCGGATGGGTATCGGTCTGGTTCGCCGTCGACTCCACGATCCGGAGACCACCGCGGCACTCGTCCGCGCCGGCCTCGAACGCCTGACCGCCGAGGAGCACCAGTGACATCGCAGCCCGACACCTCCCCCGACAGCTCCGCTGCCGAGTTCCCGATCGACACGATCCGGCCGCTGCTGCTCGAGCAGTTCGCCGCGCTCGACGAACTGCTCTCGGGAGCGACCGAGGACGCGTGGAACACCGCCACCTGCCTACCGGGATGGACCGTCAAGGACATCGCCGCGCATCTCATCGGCACCGAGTCGATGCTCGCGGGCGTCGAGGCTCCGCGCGTCGAACGCGACGTGCGGTCGCTTCCCCACGTGCGCAACGACATCGCGGCCTTCAACGAGTTGTGGGTGGAGTCGCTGCGTCCCGTCCCCGGCGCGGACGTGCTCGAGCGTTACCGGCAGATCGTCGCCCGTCGCACGGACCAGCTCGACGCGATGACGCAGGAGGACTTCGGGAAGCAGTCGAACACCCCGGTCGGACCGGCGCCCTACGGGCGCTTCATGCGGATCCGCGTGTTCGACTGCTGGCTGCACGAACTCGACATCTGCGACGCGCTCGGCAGGACGGGCACCGAGGGCGGTCCGCGCGCCGAACTCGGGTCGGCGGAGGTCTTCGGCGCGGTTCCGTTCATCGTGGGCAAGCGCGGCAAGGCTCCGGAGGGAGCGCGGATCACGATCGAGCTCTCCGGTCCCCTCGCGCGCACCGTCCATATCGAGGTGCACGGCCGGGCCACCGAGGTACCGGCCCTCTCGGCTCCGGCCACGACGACGATCACGATGGACTCGGGACTGTTCGTGCGCCTCGCCGGCGGACGCGTGCGGGCGCAGGACCGGATCGACGAGATCTGCCTCGGCGGCGACGTCGAGGTCGGACGCCGCATCGTCGACAACCTCGCGTTCACGATCTGACGTCGTGCGACTGTTCCTGTCCTCCTACCGGTTCGGTAGCGATCCCGCGCCCTTCGTCCGGCTGGTGGGCGAACCCGGACGCATCGCGGTCGTCGCGAACGCCGCCGACGCGTGGCCGTCCACGGCCCGGGCGGCGGCGGTCACGAGCGAGATGGGCCCGTTGCGCTCGCTCGGCTTCGCTCCGGAGGAGGTGGATCTGCGCGATCACCTCGACGACCCCGGCTCGTTGCGGCAGCGACTGTCGGGCTTCACGTCCGTGTGGGTGCGCGGCGGCAACACCTTCGTCCTGCGAGCGCAGTTGGCCCGCAGTGGCGGCGACGCCGTGCTCACGGATCTGGTACGTAGCAACCGTCTCGTGTACGGCGGATACAGCGCCGGGGCCTGCGTCGCGACGCCGTCGCTGCGCGGCATCGAGTTCTCCGACGATCCCGGTGAGGTCGCCTCGACGTGCGGCATTCCGGTGATATGGGACGGTCTCGGCTGGGTCGGCCACGCGATCGTGCCGCACGCCGGAGAATCGGCTCTCGCCGACGAGGGAATCCGGCAGTGCCTGAGCTACCTGCGCGAGCACAGAGTCGAGCATGTGGCATTGACCGACGACGACGCGATCGTCGTCGGCACCCCTCCCGGACGGTCCCCGAGTACGGTGACATCATGACGCAGAACATCGACGGCACCGAACCCCGGATCGAGCACGACGCCGACAAGTCCCGGTTCGCGCTCTATCTCGGCGACGATCTCGCGGCGTACGCCGACTACACGCAGCACGGCGACCTGCGGGACTTCGACCACACCGTCACCGATCCGCAGTTCCGCGGCCGGGGTCTGGCCGGGATCGTGGTGAAGTACGCCCTCGACGAGACCGAGAAGCAGGGACTGAAGATCGGCACGTCCTGCTCGTACGTCGAGAAGTTCGTCTCCGAACATCCCGAATACCGCAACTGAGCCGGGTTCTCCCGAGCCGGGGTCCTCAGGTGAACGCCATCACCTCGGTGCCCCAGATCCGGCGCATCTCACCGTCCGGATCCGATTCCACCCTGTCCGGGGAGTCGATGAGCAGGGTCGAGCGTTCCTCCACCTCGTACTGCGGCCAGTGCTTCGAACCGTCCAGCGCCGCAGGCACGCCGTGATGCGCGAACGCCAGCCAGCGCCGCTGCACACGTCCGGAGACCTCGCCGGCAGCCTTGCGACCCCCGAGCCAGAAGCTCGGATCCCGGCCGAGCGTGCCGAAATTACCGAATACATACGGCAACTCGGTCGCGTGACCGGCACCGATCCGGGCGGCCTTCAGCATCGGGGTGGCGTGGTCGAAGCGGTACACCCAGGTCGGCGAATGCGCGCTGTGCGCTTCGGCGACCCAGAGCACCGGCATGCGGAAACCGGCGTCGCGCGAGAGCGCCATCGCCCCGGCAGGCTTGGGCAGGTCGGGATACGCCGCGACGATCTCGGCGAGACGCTCGGGAAGCAGATCCGTCCGGTCGTCGGCCAGGGCGGCGAACATCGCCTGCACCGCCGTGTCGTCCACGGGCATCAACGGTGACTTCATGAAACGGAAGATCGACGGCTCGTCCTTGTTCGAGCCGATGATCAGCGGGATCCGATGCGACAGACCCTTCTTGAAGGCCGCGACCGGATATTTCGGCACGAGGTCGCGGTCGACGACCGGGGTCATGGCGAGTGTGCCCGGCACCTTCGTCGGAGTCTCGGCGACGAGTACCTCCGAGGCCTCGACCAGCCTGTCGGCCGGCATGGTGAGCAGTTCGGCGGCCCGGGACGGCGGCAGGGCGAGGATCTCGAGGAAACGCTCGGCGACCGTCGCGGCGCGTTCGCGGCCGTACACGGACGTCGCGGGCGGCGACTGGGCGATCGCGCGGTGGAACAGACCTTCGGCCCGCGGGACGGTCATGAGCGTGGTGATCGACCCGGCACCCGACGATTCGCCGAAGAGCGTCACGCAGTCCGGGTCGCCGCCGAAGTCGGCGATGCAGTCGCGTACCCATTCGAGGGCGGCGATCTGGTCGCGGAGGCCGACATTGGATTCGAATCCGGCTTCGGGGGTGGAGAACGACGACAGATCGAGGAAGCCGAGCGCACCGAGCCGGTAGTTGATGGTCACTACTACGACATCGCCGCTCTCGCACAGCATTCGGCTGTCGTAGATCTTCTGCCCCGAGTACCCGAGCACGTAGGCGCCACCGTGTATCCACACCATGACCGGACGTCGGTGCCCGTCCGGCGGTGGTGCCCAGATGTTGAGCGAGAGACAGTCCTCGCTCAACGTCATCTCGGGATCGATTCCGATCGGGCTCTGCCGGCTCTGCGGAGCGATGGGTCCGTACCGCGCGCCGTCGAGGACTCCGTCCCACGGCTCGGGCGGCAGAGGTGACCGGAACCGCCGAGGTCCGGTCGGAGCCGCGTACGGGACGCCCTTCCAGACGTAGACTTCTCCGTCGCGATATCCGCGGACCTCGCCGTACTTGCAGGCGACGGTGAGCGTGTCGTCCTTCACGGGGCCTCCCACCCGAGCCGGTGCCGCGGTGCAGCACAGATCTCGTCGTTCGTCGACCTACCAATGATGAGGGATGGCGAGGCCGTCCGTCAGCCGGCTGCAGAGAGCGGTTCGGGTGCCACACACTCGACGAGATCGATCACGAGCGCGTCGAGCACGTCGCGCAGGTCGCCACGCGCCGTGTCGGCCAGCGCCGGGAAGACGGTCGCGAGCGCGATCGGCACGAGCGAGGCCTGGCCGAGCAGGATCCCCATGGCCGCATCGAGCTTCACGACCTCGCTGTTCAGTCGGGCGTAGGTGACGGTGTCCGCGCCGTGGGTCACCGCGATCCGGCCGGGTTCGCATGCCGCTGCATCCGCCACCATCCGGGGCAGATCTTCCGCTGTGATCTCGTCGGCACTCGTGCCTGCAACGTCGAATTTCCGCAACATCTCGCCTTCGCTCGTCCCCCGGAGCGGCGCCGGGCCGCGCGCCGCACGTCGAAACATACAGTCAGTGTGGCCCGAAAAGTATGGAATGTGCAGAAGGTCCGGAAAACTTTTTGCACTGCCGGTACCTGACAGAAGGTACATCGCCGAGAACCCGCCTCCGCCCGGAATCATCACCCTGAGATCAGGACCACAACGATTGCTCGACAGACCCTCGCGACCTGGATGAACGGGCGTATCCTCGTAAATCCGGAGTACGTGCAGCCACCGACCGGGTCCGACCACGACTCCGCGCCGACCGAGGAGGTGCCGGTCGTGAGCGTCGCCCGCGCCGAGTTGCTCCCTCCGCCCGCGCATCGCGCACCCACGCGCGAATTCGCGGGTGTGAGCACACAGTCCCGCGCCCTGTCCTTCTCCGTGCGCCGTACCGTACGGCCCTTCATCGAGGCGTGGTCCTACACCCCGGCCCTTCCCTGGCCGACGACCATGATCGACCGCCTGGCGTTCCCGCTCGTCCCGGTGCCCGGCACGCATCGCCGGCACGTCGATCTCCCGACGTGCCCGGCGGAACTGGTGTGGGCGCCGGGTGCCACGGCCCCGGTCGGTCGAGGGGGCCTGCACGGCACCGCACTCCTGTACCTGCACGGCGGCGCGTTCCTGTGCTGCGGTCTCTCCACGCACCGCCATCTGGTCTCGCGCATCTCCGCCGCCACCGGAGCACCGGCCCTGGCGGTCGGTTACCGCATGCTGCCCCGCCATCCGATCCGCCGCGCGGTCGAGGACGGACTCGACGGGTTGCGCTGGCTGGTGGCGCACGGCTGCCCGGCCGAGCGTGTCGTGATCGCCGGGGACTCCGCCGGTGGTTTCCTCACCTTCGCCGTCGCCCACGAGGCCGTGCGCCTCGGCATCGGCCGTCCGGCCGGCACCGTCGCGCTCTCACCTCTCACCGATCTCGATCCGCAGGGCAAGCTCGACCATCCCAACTCCCACCAGTGCGCAGTCTTCCCGCGACGCGCTGTCGGCGTGCTGTCCACCCTCGTCGAGCGCGCCGAGCGGCTCGGCGGCGAAGGTGCCGAACCGGTCGCCTCCCCCGTCGACCTCGACCTGTCGGAGATGCCCCCGGCGCTCATCCAGACCGGATCCGAAGAGATGACCTATGTCGACGCCGAGCTGATGGCCCGGCGTCTGCAATTCGCCGGTGTGGCCGCGGAACTCCAAGTATGGGAGAAGCAGGTGCACGTCTTCCAGGCAGCGGCGGGCGTCGTGCCGGAGAGCGGACGGGCGATCGCCGAGATCGGCCGCTTCGTGCGTGAACTACGGTGATCCGCTCCCTCGGCCGCCCTCGAATTCGGCGCTGCACACGCGCAGCACCCGCCCTCAGGGCCGGCCGGTGAACAGGTCGTTACGGTCCTGCCGGGCCCCCGCGCGTCTCCCCCGGCCCCATCCGACGACGGCCCGATAGCGTCCGAACTCGCCGGAGGCAGTGAGCGCATCGACATCGCGGTGTGATGAGTTCTCTTCCACTGCGGTCGAGTACGGAGCCACATAGAGGGCGTCGACGGGACAGTGGACCTCGCACATGAAACAGGTCTGGCAGTCCTCCTGATGGGCGACGACGGGAAACCCGTCGGGTCCACGATCGAAGACGTCGGTCGGACATACTGCGATGCAGATGTCGCACGAGATGCACCGGTCGGCGACGATCACCTCGATCATCGGCTCGCTCCTCGTCGTGCGGGCCGGCCCTCGGCACGGCCCGCAGGGTCACTTTCGGCACGGCCCGCAGGGTCACTTTCGGCACGGCCCGCAGGGTCACTTTCGGCACGGCCCGCAGGGTCACTTTCGGCACGGACGTCCACCCGGTCCAGACCGCTCGTCACCAGGCGGTACCGGAAGCCGGGATCGGTGTCCGCGTGATCGGCGCGCACGTGCATGCCTCTCGTCTCCGCACGGGCGAGGGCGGTGTGGCTCACCCATCGAGCCACGGCGAGAAGCGCGGCACCGGACCGGGCCCGCACCAATTCGCGGCCCCGGCCGCCCAGCACCACCGGTGCCGCAGTCCACGCGTCGTCGAGTGCGGCGATGCTGTCCTCGAGACTCCGCGCCGTCCGCCGGAAGCTGCGCTCGAGCGGCAGCGTGTGCTCCTGCACCAGACCTATGATCGACCGGGTGGCGGCGCGATCCGGGTCGCCCACGAGGCCGACCCCGCCGATCGGTGGCGCGACGTCGGCGACACCGCGTCGACGGGCGAACCCCGCGGCGGCCGCCCCCGACCACGAGCCCGACGACATCGCCCAGGCCCCGTTGTGACTGCCTCCGCCGCTGCGTCCACCGGTGATCAGCTCGCGCGTGGCCACGTCGCCGGCGGCGAACAGACCCGGCACCGACGTGCCACAGTCCGTGCCGGTGATCCGCAGGCCACCGGTACCGCGCACCGTTCCCTCGAGCACCGCCCGCACCGGGTACATCTCGGTGAACGGATCGATCCCGGCCTTGTCGAGGGGTAGGAAGTAATTGGGTTGAGAGCGTCGCATCAGGTCGCGGTGGTCGGGATGCGCCCGGTCGAGCCGGGCGTGGACCGGGACGCCGTCGAGCAGGTACCGCATGGCGGTCGCGCGGTCGTCCCCGAGCCGCGCACCCTGATCGTCGTAGAACGTCGCGAACTGCATGAACAGGCCCTTCGTGTGCCCGCTCCAGGACGGTGCGAGCGCGTAGGCCGATGAGAACTCCATGCCCGAGAACTCGGCACCGGCCTCGGCGGCCATCAGATGGCCGTCGCCCGTGTCGACGTCGGTACCGAAGCTGCCGGAGAGGAAGGCGCATCCTCCGGTGGCCAGTACGACGGCGCCGGCACGTACCGTCCACGACTCGTATCCCTGCCGGCGGTGAACCCCGGTCGCCCCGGCCACCACCCCGTCGGCGTCGACGAGCAACTGCAGGGCCGGCGACTGGTCCAGGATGCGCACCCCGGCGCGGTGGACCATGCGGCGCATCCGCCGCATGTACTCGGGCCCTTGCAGGCTGCTGCCCCGGCGCCGTCCGGTCTCCGGATCCACGCCGAAGGGATAACGCCCGTTCACGGCCAGGTCGTCGACACGCCGGTAGGTCTCGTCGAGCACCCGGTGCATCCAGGCGGGTTCGGAGAGCAGTCCCCCTTCGGCGTGGCGGCGGTCGACGGCCGCGGCACGCTCGGGTCCGGGGGGCAGGTACCAGAGGTTGTTGCCGCCGGACGCGGTCGGACCACTCGTCCCGCAGTAACCCTTGTCGGCGAGGACCACGCGGCTCCCGGCCCGGGCGGCCGCCAGCGCTGCCCACGTGCCGGCCGGTCCCCCACCGAGCACGAGAACGTCGGTGTCGATCTCCGTCCCGTCCGTACCGTTCATATCGAGACCCGGATCGCGTAGTCCGCCAGCGCATCCGAAGTGCATACCGGCACGCCGATCGGAGCTGCGGCGTCCCACGCGGACGGATCCACCGACCGGACTCCCGGGAGACGGGCCGGCAGTGTCCGCACGAGACGGATGACGGCGTCGATCATGCGTCGATGCTCGACCACCACCGGACGGACCGACACGGTTTCGCTCGCCGAGATCGGAACACTCCGGGGAGCCGTCGCCGGGCGAGAACCATGCGTTCCGGCGAGCCGTCGCTCGTGCGACCGAGCGAAGGAAGGTCTGTCGGTGCCGGCGACTAGTCTTTCTCTCGGCTCGACCGCACAGAGAAGGGGGTCCGATCATGGCCGACGCGCAGACCCGGTTCGACCAGGACGTCGATGCGGCCTGGCGCGAGTTCCGCACGCGCCTGGCCGACCATGTCGCGGCCATGAGCGACGGCGACGGCCTCGTTCTCGAACCCTTCACCGACGAAGCCGGCGGTCCGGCGGGGCCGTGTGTGCAGTTCTACGCGTGGGGAGATCGGCTCGTCCGCTGCGAGGTGCCCTCCAACGCTCACCTCGCGCCCGACCGGCATCTCACGCCGGTCGACGAACAGATGCTCCTCGAACTCGGCCTGGAGGCGCCCTCCCGCGGACCGGACGATCCGGAGGACGGCGGATCCCCGGCCTTCTGGATCGACCGTCCTGGAAGCTGGGCCGATCAGCTCGCCGTGATCGCCGTGCGTGCCCTGCGTTCGGTGTGGGGTGTTCCCCATCCCCTCTTCCTGCGGGCCGAGACGTTCGGGACGGAACGTTCCGTCGCCCATCTCACGTCGTTCCTCGTGCCCGAGACACCGGACGCGGGGCGCACACAGGCTGTGCAGGTGCCGCTCGCGGTCGTGCCCACCGGAGACGACCACGTCCGCGAACTGATCGAATCCACCCTGCACGAGCGGATCGGCGATCTTCCCGCCTGGGACGAGGACGGCGATCTCGTCCTGCGGGTCGGCGGGGTGCTGGTGTTCGTCGGTGTCGGCCCGGGCGGCGGCACCGTCGACCTGTTCGCACCGATCGTCCATTCCATCACCGGGCGCACGCGGGCCGCCGAGATCTGCGCCGACCTCAACCGTCGATGGCCGCACCTGAAGTTCGTGCTGGTCGACGATCGTCTCGCGATCGTCGACCACGTGCCTGCCGCGCCGTTCGCGCCGGCCCATCTGCTCGGATCGCTCGAGACGATCACACAGTTCCTCGACACCGTCGACGGTTCGTTCGCCGCCCATATCGGCGGCGCGTTGCTGCGCGATCAAGGATTCGACGGAGCGCAGGCGGGCGCGGACGAGCCGCCCTGGGGCGATGTCTCGCAGTTGCCCGACGCCGAGGACGATCTGCCGGTGGCTCTGCTCGCGGTGCGCGACTTCCATCTCGACGGTTCCACCGATGTCGGAGCGAGCACCGTCGCGGCGATCGGCGATCGCAATCCCGAACAGCTGCGGCGGTTCCTCACCATCAGCACCGAACTGCAGGTCTGGTGGGACGGCGAGTCGCACACCCGCGAAGCGGCGCTCAACACCGACGGCGCTCGCGAGGCCCGGGCGCGAGCCCTCGAATGGGAGGCGACGAGCCGGTCGCTCGCCGAGGCGCTGCAGTTCCTCGAGCAGGGGGACGGTCCCGACCCGGCCGGCCGGCAAGCGTCGAAGTCGGGTTCCGGCCGCGAGACGGCGCCCGAGCAGCCCGCCCTGTTCGACAATCCCGACGAACCGACCCTCTTCGACGGTTTCGGCGACTACGCCTGAACGGACTACGACCGGGAGACGGCGCGACGGAGCGCGTCGACGGCGGCCGAGTCGAAGCCGACGAGCACGACGGTCTCCACCGCCGTCTGCGTTTCCCGGATCGTCGTGACGGCCTGCCGGGCGGCGTCCTCGAGCGGCCAGCCGTAGATACCGGCCGAGACGAGCGGGAACGACACCGTACGGGCACCGAGATCGTGCGCCACGAGCAGGCTGTTGCGGTACGCCGAGCGCAGTATCCCGGATCGGTCCTCGTGCGCCGACCACACGGGACCGACGGTGTGGATCACCCATCGTGCCGGAAGACGGCCCGCAGGAGTTGCCACCGCACGGCCCGGTTCGAGCCCGTCGGGTAGCGAGGTCGCGCGGAGTTCGCGACAGGCCGCGAGGATCTCCGGGCCCCCGGCCCGGTGGATCGCACCGTCCACTCCGCCACCTCCGAGCAGGGCGGAGTTCGCGGCGTTGACGATCGCATCCACCTCGATGGTGGTGATGTCGCCGTGCGCGATGTCGAGAGCGCTCACCCTGTCGACCCTATGTTCCGCACGCTGCCCCCGAGCCGTTTTGCTGGCATGATTCAGGACCGTGACGTCCTCGGCGAAGCTGCGCGAACTGGCCGGAAAGCACGGTGTCTCCACCACCTACACCGGGTGGGGTGGACTCGACCACGATGTCTCCGACGAGACGTTGCGGCGGATACTCGCCGCGCTCGATGTCCCGGCCGGGACGGACGACGACGTCGTGGCGTCGCTCGCCGACTTCGACGACCGCCCGTGGCGCAGCATGCTGCCGCCCGCCCTCGTGGTCGTCGAGGGCGACGACCGGACGTTCCCGGTCCACGTGCCGCACGGCGATCCCGTGTCGGTGTGGGTGGTCTCCGAGGACGGCGCGGAGATCGAGGTCGAGCAACTCGACGTGTGGGTGGATCCGCGGACGGTCGACGGCCGGCTCGTGGGCCGCGCGACGTTCGCCGTTCCGCGACTGCCGCTCGGCTGGCACGTCGTGCATGCGCGCAGCAACGACATCGAGGCCACCGCGCAGCTCGTGGTGACCCCACGGCGTCTGTCCACCGCCGACCGGCTGCTCGAGAAGAAGCGGTGGGGGCTTGCGGCACAGGTCTATTCGGTGCGCAGCCGCCGGTCGTGGGGTATCGGAGATTTCGCCGACCTGGCGGATCTGGCGGCGATCACGGCCGGATACGGCGGCGACTTCGTCCTGATCAATCCCGTGCACGCGGCCGAGCCGGTGCCCCCGCACGAGCCTTCGCCCTATCTGCCGTCGTCTCGGCGCTTCGTCGACCCGCTGTACCTGCGCATCGAGGATGTTCCGGAGACGGCCTATCTCCCCGCGAAACACCGCAAGGAACTCGACGAGCACGCACAGCGCGCGGCGAAGGCGAACCGGAAAGCGCGCCGTCTCGACCGCGATGCGACCTTCCGCGCGAAGCTCGACGTCCTCGAACGCGTGTACCGGGTGCCGCTCGGCCCCGCCCGGCGGGCACGGTACGAGGCGTTCTGCGCCGAGGGCGGGCAGGCCCTCGACGACTTCGCGTTGTGGTGCGCCCTGTACGAGAAGTTCGGCGACCGCGCCGACCGGTGGGCGTCGCGCGCGCCGAGCCCGGACGACCCGAAGGTCGACCGGTTGCGCGAGCGGCTCGAATCTCGAATCGACTTCCACCGGTGGCTGCAGTGGCTGTGCGACGAGCAGCTCGCGGCGGCTCACACCGCCTCGCTCGCGGCAGGTTCCGAGATCGGCATCGTGCACGACCTCGCAGTGGGTGTCGGCCCGCACGGCGCCGACGCGTGGACGTTGGGAGACGCGCTGGCCACGGGCGTCACGGTGGGTGCCCCCGCCGACGACTTCAACCGCAACGGCCAGAACTGGAATCAGCCGCCGTGGCGGCCGGATCGTCTCGCGGAGCTGGGATACATCCCCTTTCGGGATGTGGTGCGCTCGGCATTGCGGCACGCGGGTGGCGTCCGGGCCGATCACATCCTGGGACTCTTCCGCACCTGGTGGGTGCCGGAGGGGATGTCGCCGGCCGACGGCGCGTACGTCCGCAGCGACCACGAGGCACTCGTCGGCATCCTGGCGCTCGAGGCACATCGCGCCGGTGCCGTGGTCGTGGGTGAGGACCTCGGGGTCTTCGAGGAGTGGGTGCAGGAGTATCTCGCCGAGCGCGGCATCGCCGGTACGTCGATCCTGTGGTTCGAACGCGACGAGGACTCCCCTCGCGAGCCCGAGACCTACCGCTCCCTGTGCCTGACCTCGGTGACCACGCACGACCTTGCGCCCACGGCGGGGTATCTGGCGGGCGACCACATCCGGCTGCGTTCGGAGCTCGGTCTGCTCGAGGGCGATCTCGACACCGAACTCGCCGATGCGGCAACCGAACGCGATTCGGTTCTGGCGCTGGCAGTCGAGCGGGGCCTGCTCGACGAGGGTGAGACCGACGTCGGCAGGCAGGTCGAGGCACTGCACCGGGTGATCGCGGCGAGTCCGTCTGCGCTGCTCGGTGTTTCACTTGCCGATGTGACCGGCGAGCGCCGCAGCCAGAACCAGCCGGGCACGGTCGACGAGTATCCGAACTGGCGGGTTCCGCTCGCCGATGCGCGCGGCGAGGTCGTCCTCGTCGAGGACCTCGTCGAGCACGACGGATTCGCGAGGCTCGCGCGCGCGGTGTCCGGAGACATCTCACCGGCGGAGTGACACCGTCCCACGCATGCCGCGGCCGCGGCGGTGATGTCGCCGCATGCCGCGACCGCGGCGGTGATGTCGCCGAATGCCGCGACCGCCGACCCGGGCGTCGGATCGGCGGTCGCGGCGGGAGAACAAGTCCCTAGGGCGTCACTTCGCGTACAGGGCGTCGATCTCGTGAGCGAAACGTTCGGTGACGACGTTGCGCTTGATCTTCAGCGTCGGGGTGAGCTCCCCGGATTCCTCGGTGAGATCGCGGTCGAGGATGACGAACTTCTTGATCGCCTCGGTGTGCGAGACGAGCGTGTTGGCGTCGTCCACGATGGTCTGCATCGCGTCCCGCAGCGCGGGATCGTGGCGCAGGTCCGCGATCGTCGCACCGGCCGGCTTGCCGTTCTCGGTCTTCCAGTTCTCGAAGACGTCCGGGTCGACGGTCACGAGAGCGGTGACGAAGCTGCGACCGTCGCCGACGACGACGGCCTGGGAGACGAGGGTGTGCGACCGCATGCGGTCCTCGATCGGCCCGGGCGAGACATTCTTGCCGCCGGCGGTGATGATGAGGTCCTTCTTGCGTCCGGTGATGGACAGGTATCCATCCTCGTCCAGCGAACCGAGGTCACCGGTGCGGAACCAACCGTCGTCGAAGGCGCCGGCGGTGGCCTCCTCGTTGCGCCAGTAACCGTCGAAGACGACCATTCCGCGCAGTTCGATCTCGCCGTCGTCGGCGATACGCGCCGAGTTCCCGCCCATGGGGCGTCCGACGGTACCGATCTTCTGCGAGCCGGGCGTGTTCACGCTGTGTGCGGCCGTGGTCTCGGTGAGGCCGTAGCCCTCGTAGATCGGCACGCCGACGCCGCGGAAGAAGTGACCGAGGCGAGGGCTCAGGGCACCGCCCCCGGAGATCGCGTACCAGCATTCGTTGCCCATGGCCTGACGCAGCTTGGAGAAGACCAGCTTGTCGGCGACAGTGCGCTCGGCCTTCAACAGCAGCGTCGGTCCGCCCTGGTCGAGCGACTCGCTGTAGGCGATGGCGGTACGCTCCGCGAACTCGAAGATCGCTGCCTTGACCGGACCGCCTGCCGCAGCTTTGGCCGCTGCCGCGTCGCGCACCTTCTCGAAGACGCGGGGCACACCGAGGATGATGTTGGGCGAGTACCGCGCGAACTGCGCGGACACGGTCGAGAAGTCCGACCAGTGCGCCTGCGCGGCTCCGGCTTCGAACAGTGCGAGCGACACGGCGCGGGCGAGAACGTGTGCGAGGGGCAGGAAGGTCAGGCCCCGGTTGCCGGGCTTGGCGACCACACCGACGTCCGAGGTGAGGATCGACCGGACCTCGGCGAGGAAATTGCGGTGGGTGAGCATGCACCCCTTGGGACGCCCGGTGGTCCCCGAGGTGTAGACGAGGGAGGCCAGTCCGTCGGAGCGGATTGCGGACAGGCGCGCGGTGATCTCGGCGTCGTCGACGTCGGCGCCGTCGGCCGCGAGGGTGTTCACGGCCCCGTCCTCGATCTGCAGGATGCGACGCAGCGTGGTGGGCATGTCGACGAAGAGCTTCTCGTGCCGCGCGGTCTCGACGACGGCGAGGACGGCCTCGGAGTCCTGGAGGATCCAGCGGATCTGTTCGGTGGACGACGAGTCGTAGATCGGCACCGATACCGCGCCCGCCGCCCAGATCGCGTAGTCGAACAACGACCATTCGTACCGGGTGGCCGACAGCAACGCGACGCGATCGCCGGGCTCGACGCCGTTCGCGATCAGGCCCTTGGCGACGGCCTTCACCTGGTCGGCGAACTGCTGCGCGGTGACCGCGACCCAGTCGTCACCCTGCGGCCGGGAGTACATCACTCGATGCGGAGTCTTCTCCGCATGGGTGAACACCGTGTGGACGACCGATTCGTCGTCACCGATGGTGAACGGGGCCGGGGTCGAGTACTCACGCACTGCAATCTCCATCGTTCTGGTCGGGAGTCCGGTCATCGGAATCGATTCCTGCGCGGAAGCGGCGCAGGAGGTCCACGAAGCGGTCGAGGTCGTTCTCGTCCCAGCCCTCGAGGCCGGCGCGGACGTCGTCGAGACGACGCACGACGGCACCTTCGAGAACCGCCGCTCCGTGGTCGGTGAGTCGAAGCGGATGACCGGCGCGTGCCGGACCCGTCCCCGCCTCGACCCAGCCCACATCGACGGCGTGCCGCAATTGGCGCGACACGGTCGAGCGGTGGACACCGAAGACCTCGGATATGTCGGTGGCACGGCAGCCCGGATTTCGCGAGATGAAGCCGAGAAGCGAATGCTGGACCAGCGAGAGACCGTTGTCCTGCGTCCGCGCTCCGGACGTCAGGAAGCGCACGAGGTGTACGAACTCCTCGTATACGCGGGCAACGCCGTCCGCGGACGGCGGCCGGGCCTGCCGATTGTGTTGCACAGGGCAACTATAAACACGAGTGAGGCAGGGCACGAATCCACTCCGTGTCCGGCCGATCCCGGTCTGCCTCTTCACAGTCCGTGCCCGCGCTCGGCGAACTCGCCCGCCCTGCTCCGCGATCACCGGGCTAGCCTGTCTGACCGTACGGCGTCGGCACGCGGGAGAGGAGGTCGGATGGGCGGACACACCGGTCGCGACCTGTTCCGCTACCTCGTCGCCGACGAAGCGGACGAGTACCTCGCGGTGATGGACAGCTTCACCGGCCTGTTGCTCGCGGATCTGTCCGCGGCCGACATCGCAGCCTCGTGCGCGGCGCGGGGCGCGACACTCGACATCGCGGTCGTCGACGCCCGGTGTCATCGGCTGGTCCGATGGGGGAACCTCGCGCTCGCGGGCCGGGCCGGGGAACGCGACGACGCGGGCACCGAGGGTGGATCCCACCGGCGGAACGTCCGGGGCGCGGTCTCCACCGATGTCGGAGACGTGGTCTCCACCGACGTCAGGGATCGTGCCCGGTACCGGCCGACACCGGCCGGAGTACGGGTGCACCGTGAGGTCGGCAGGTTGCTCGACACCTCCGACGGAGTGCGCGAGGTCGCACGCGAGTCGCTCGGGTGTGTGGCCGACGCACTCGGCCGGATCGACGAACTGCTGGTCGGCGACGGGGTCGTGCTCGACCGGGACGAGTTGGCCGCGCAGGTCACCGCCGTATTCGCACACCACCGGTTGTTCACGGACAGCGTCGCCGACTTCTACTCGCATCTCGCCGGGATCCTCGGCCGTCTCGAAGACACAGGGGGCGTCGACGACTACACGGAGACCAAGCACCTGCTCCTCGACTACGTCGACGTCATCGGTTCGGACGTCGAGCGTCTCGCCCCACTCGTCACGAGCAGACTGGCTCGGCTGGAACCACGGCTGGACTCCCTGCTCACCGCCCTGCCCGAGTTCGGCCTGCCCGGGGCCGAGCAGTCGGACACCGTTCCGGTCCGCTCCCCCGGTCGACGTCGCGCCGACTGGGAGGCACTGGCGCAGTGGTACGCCGAGGACTCCGGCCCGCGACGCATGCGCGACGCGGCGGCGTCGGCGCTGAGCCGGCTGCTCGCGCGCACACGACGGGTCACGGCGAGCACGCCGGGCTTCTCGCACCGCGCGGATCTGTTGCGCCTGGCACGGTGGTTCGCCGAGTCCTCCGACGAGCAGGCCCACCGCGTGTTCGCCGCGACCTTCGGCACCTTCCCGAGCCGGCACCTGTTGCTCGGTCCCGACGAGACCGACCCTCGCGTCGGCGCAGGCACATCGTGGTGGCGGGCCGCTCCCGTCGTGGTGCCGGTGTCGCTGCGCGAACGCGGCGACAACTCGTCCCGAGGAGGTATCGGGCGTCTCCCCGATTCGCTGCCCGGTCGGGTCCGAGCGGACGAACTCGCCCGGCACGAGTCACGTCGACGCGCCGACGCCGTCGCCGAGCTGAGTTCGGCGGGCGACCTGCACGGCGCGCACCTGTCGACGCAGGCACGGGACGTAGTCCTCGGCGTCCTCGCCGCAGCACTCGCGGGCTACCGAACCGTCGAGGGGCCGGTGTACGTGGACGATCCCGATCTCGGGCTGTCGCTGACGGCCGAGCCCGGTGCCGACACGGTGGTGCACTGCCCCGACGGCGATCTCACCGTGCACGGTCTGTCACTGCGCGTTGTGGCGACAGAATCGCTCGACCCCGGCGCGGTGACCCCGTGAGCACCTCGCATCCGGGTGCGGCATCGCTGGATGCCTCCGGCCGCCGCGACGCCGCGCGAGCACTGCTGCAGCAGCCGATCGTCACCGCCGCCGGCGACCGTGAGACGTTCGACCTCGTACGACGTCACGCGCCACCCCTGAAGTCGATGTTCGCCGACCGGCTCGGATACCGCCTCGTCGTCGAACCGACTTTCGTCCGTCTCCTCAAGGCACCGCTCGAACCCATGGCACCGCACCGCGCCCTTCGGCACGCCGACGGCACCGAGTTCGGCGCGATCACCTACGCGTGCCTCGCACTCGTGTGCGCGGCACTGCTCGAACCCGGGGCCGGCGACCGAGTGTCCGTCTGCAGTCTGCTGGAACAGGTGCGCGCCGACGCGCGGGAGAACGGCATCGTGTTCGGCGACCCGGTGTCCGAGGAGCGGAACTTCGCTGCCGTCCTGCGCATCCTCGAGGAATGGGGAGTGATCACCGAGTCCGATCGGGTCGACGAGGAGAACGGCGACGTTCCCCATCTCCGGATCCATCGCGACCTGCTCCCCCACCTGCTCGACGTTCCTCTGCACGAGATGCCCGGGCCTGCGGCCGCACTCACACGCCACGAGCACGAGCCCGCGGGCCGGCGCCTGTACCGGCGGCTCGTCGAGGATCCGTTCGTCGCGCGCGACGAACTGGACGACGAGTCGGCGGCGATACTCGCCCGCGACCGCCACGAACTCGCCCGGATGCTGGAGGAGGACTTCGGTCTCGTCCTCGAGGTGCGTGCCGAAGGTGCGATCGCATACGACCCGGCCGGCGTACTCACCGACGACGCCTTCCCGGGATCGGGGACCCTGCGGCATGCCTGCCTGTTGCTCGTGTCCGAACTCGTCGGACGGTTCGGGGATCGGGCGGCGGCCACACTGCACATCGACGCGCAGACCCTCGACTCGACCCTCGGCGAGCTCGCCGCCTCGCATTCCCGCACGTGGAAGAGCACCTACGTCCGCGACCTCGCACTCCTGCGCCGCGACGTCGTCGCCCTGCTCACTCGTCTCGGCTTGGCGCGCCCGCACGAGGACGGACTCGAACTGACCGCACCCTCCGCCCGTTACCGTCCCGTCTCCGCCGAAAGCCACTGTCGATGACCCACTTGCCCGACTCGTCCGCCGGCGACGGGAACCCTCCACCCCGCTACCCGGATCGCTGGCGTCTCCACCGCGCCGGGATCGTGAACGTCTGGCACTACCTGGACGTCGAGTTCGTCCTGTCCGGGGGGCGGATGATCCTGCGCGGCACCAACGGATCCGGCAAGTCCCGCGCCCTCGAGATGTTGTTGCCGTTCCTGCTCGACGGCGACCGCAGACGCATGGACGCGACGGGTGCCGCGAAGGTCGATCTGGACGAACTCATGCGCACCGGAGCCCCGGATACGACGGATCGTGTCGGATATCTGTGGCTCGAACTGGCGCGTCCCAGTGGGCATCTCACCATCGGCGCTCAGATCCGCCATCGCTCCGACGCACGTCGCAGCGAGGCGTACTTCTTCACGACGCCCCTGCGGGTCGGCACCGACCTGCGTCTCGTCGACGACCTTCGCGCCCCCCTCTCGCGCGAGCGGCTCACCGACCTCGTCGGCGCCGACAATCTCACCCGCGACCCGGAGCGGCATCGCGAGACGGTCCGCAGACTGGTGTTCGGGCTGCACGGTGAGAGCGGACGCGACCGCTACGACGGTCTGCTCCAACTTCTGCACACCCTGCGCTCGCCCGACGTCGGCAACCGGATCGACGAGGGTCACCTTCCACAGATCCTGTCGGACGCGCTGCCACCGCTGACGGAGAACATGCTCACCGAGGCCGGAGGTCGCCTCGACCTGCTCGGCGAGACCCGTCGGGAACAGATCCGCCTCGAGACGGCGCACGCGCACGTGCTGCGCTTCCACGAGGTGTACCTACGGTATGCGGCGGATCTGCTTCGCGCCGACGCCGACGCTGCTGTCGAGGCCGCGCGGCGGGTCGTCGAGACCCGACGCGCACTCGCCGCCGCGGAGGCCGAGGCGACCGACCTCGATGCCCAGGTCGCTGCCGCGGACACCCGTCTCCGGGAGCGCCGCGATCAAGTGGCCGAACTCGACCGCGCGATCCGCGGACTCGAAACCCACGCGCTGTTCCGAGCGGCGGACGATCTCGCGCAGCGGCAGCTCGCCGTCGATGCGCTCCACCGCGCGGCCGAACACTCGGCCGCCGCGGCCGAACGCAGTCGCCTGCGGGAACGCCGCGACGCAGACCGTGCGGCCGGAGTCCTCGACGAACTGACCTGCGTGGTCACGCGCGCCGTGCGGCGTCTCGCGACGGCGGGTCGCGACCTGCCGGCGGTGGGCCTTCCGCACGACACCGTGCCGGCTACGCTGCACTTCTCCGTCGACCACCCACCAGCCGTGCTCGAACCCGTCCGGACCGGTGTCCACGACACCCCCGAGCAGGTGGTGAGGCCGGTCGTGGCGACGGTGTCCCTCGACCCCGGACAGGTCGGCGACGCCCGGGATGCCGTCCTGCGCGCCGCCGAGGCGACCCGTCGCAGGCGGGACCAGGCCGACCGGCGACTGCTCGAGGCGCGTCGTCTCGACGCCGCCGCGCACGCGGTCCGGGAGGCCGAGGCGGCCGCCGACCGCGCGGCCCACGACGCCGAACACCGTGCGGTCGAAGCCGCCGAGACGGATGCCGGTGTCGGCGCGGTCGCCGCCGGTCTGCAGCACCGGTGGCGCGAGTGGATCACCGCCGACCGCACGACGGCGTTGCTGCCGGAACTCGACCGGGACCGGGTCGTTCTGATGCGCCGACTGTCCACGCAGCTCGACGTGCTGATCGACACGGCGCCGGCCGACACCGGCTCCGATGGTGTCGACCTCGATCCGGCACTCGCGGAGCTGGATTCGCTACCGGCGGCCGCCGCGCGCTCCGCGCTGAGCTACCTCCACAACGCCCCGGACGAGCGGGAGAGTCGAGAACGCGACGCACGGATCGCACGCGAGCACCTCGTCCGGGAGCAGGCGGCGCTCGAAGCAGCAGGCGAGGGACCCGAGCAGGCGCCCTGGCACGTGCGCACCGACGGTGCCCCACTGTGGCAGGCAGTGGAATTCGTCGACACCCTCGGGGACGACGACCGCGCCGGAATCGAAGCCGCGTTGCTCGCCGCGGGTTTCCTCACCGCCACGGTCGACGGGGAGGGCCGATTACGTGCACTCGGCGGCCAGGTCCTCGTCTCGCCGCGCGGCGAACCACCGACGCAGCCCTTGGCGACGGTCCTGCGTCCCGACCTCGACGCCGGCGTACCGCGGTCGGCGATCGACGCCGTCCTGAACACGATCGGTTTCGAGGACGCCACCGCTGTGGCCTCGGTCTCGCGGGACGGCCGCTGGCACAACGGTGTTCTGCGTGGACGGCACACCGCCGAGACCCCGCGCTTCATCGGCAGGGCGGCCCGCGAGGCCGCCACCGCGGCCCGCCGCGTGCGCCTCGACGAGATCCGTGCCGAACTCATCCGGATCGACCTCGCGACGGAACAGCTGCGCGTCGACTTCCCCGACGCGGCGCACCGGCGGGCGGAGATCGACGCCCACCTGTCGACCGCACCGACCTCGCACGCGCTGCGAGCCGCGCTCGAACGACGTCGGCACGCGTACGAGCGCGTGCGTTCCGCGGCGGACACGGCGGTGGAGCTGCGCGATCAGGCGACGGTGCTGCGCGCCCGATGGAGCGCCGACCTCGACGCCCATCGCACCGCATGCGCGCATTTCGGCGTGCCCGGTGAGGTTCCGGAACTCGAGGCGCTGGTCGCCGGATGTGCCTCCGCCGAAGCGCTGTGCGCCGAACTGGCCCGCGCTCTCGGTGACGTCCTCGCCGCACACACCCGGTTCACGGATGTCGCCGAGCGGTGCGCGCAGGCCACGGCCGAGCGGATCGAGGCGGAGGAGATCGCCGAATCGTGCCGCTACGAATGGCACGCGAAGGCCGCGGTGGTCGCAGCCCAGACCGCGGCCGTGGACGTCGACGCAAGCGACCTGGCGCGGGAACTGCGTAACTCGGAGACCGAACGGGCACGTGCCGACGAGCAGTTCCGGCGCACGGTCGCTCATCGCGAGCACCTCGGCCGTGCCGTCGCGGAGGTGCTGCAACGATGCGCGGCAGCGCGCGAGCGGCTCGACCGTGACCGTCGCGAACTCGCCGCGGCCGCCGAACTGCTCGCCGCGCACCTGCAGCTGCCCGAGCTGCGCGCCGCGCTCGAGGAAGATCCCGATCCGGCCGCTGTGTCCTCGCGGACGCTGCTCCCTCCCGTCCACCTCGAGGATCCGGATCATGTGCTCTCGGTGGCCGGGCACCTCTCGGCCACGCTGCCGCCACGCACCGGAATCGACGAGAACGCGATGCTGGTCGCGCTGCAGCAGTTCGACCGCGACATCACCGCGCGCTTCGACGTCGAGCACACGGTGACGCACGGTGCCCATCGCGTACGGATCGCTGGAGCGGTCGACGACAGCACACCTGCGGGTGTCTCGGCCGCACTCACCCGGCAGGTCGAGGAGGGCCGCCGGGTCCTGTCGCAACGTGAGCACGACGTGTTCACCGGCTTCGTGCTCGGCGGTGTGGCCGACGAACTGCGCCGGCGGATCGACCGGGCACGGCAGCTGATCGCGGCGATGAACGACAGTCTCGCCGACAGCCGCACGACGCACGGGATCGGCGTGCGGATCGAGTGGCGACCCGGCGGTGAGGACACCGACGCGGCTCGCATGACGCGACTGCTCACCGACACCGACCGCTCGGCCGAGGATGCGGCCGAACTGGTCGAGATGCTGCGCCGCCGGGTGGAGTCCGCGCACGTCGCAGACCCGTCCGCCGGGTACGCGCTGCACCTGTCGCAAGCACTGGACTACCGGCGCTGGCACGAGGTCGAGGTCACGATCGTCGGTCCCGGACCGGACCAGGAGCGGCGGATCTCCGCGCGCGCCAAGATATCCCAGGGCGAGACACGCTTCGTGTCGTACGTCTCGCTGTTCGCCGCGGCGGACGGCTATCTCTCGGGTCTTCCCGACACCGGTACCGCATTGCGGCTGGTGCTGCTCGACGACGCGTTTGCCAAGATCGACGATCCGACGATCGGTGAACTGATGGGCCTGCTCGTACGGCAGGACATCGATTTCGTCATGACCGGGCACGCGCTGTGGGGTTGTGTGCCCGAGGTACCCGAACTCGACGTCTACGAGGTCCGCCGGCTCGGCGACGGAACGGCTGTGACGACCCGGGTGCACTGGGACGGCCGCGTGCGGCACCTGCGGCCGCTCACCGATCTACCGACCTAGCAGCGGCGGGCGCGATACCGATATCACGCCCGCCACCGCCGGGATCCTGAGAAGGTGCCGGATCAGGACACGCGACGCAGCAGCGCTGCGAGTGCCTGTCCGCCACCGATGCACATGGTGACGACGCCGAGCTCGAGGTCGCGTCGGATCAGGTCCTTGGCGACGCGCAGCGTGAGGATCGCGCCGGTCGCGCCGACCGGGTGCCCCAGGGCGATGGCACCGCCGTAGGGGTTGGTCTTCTCCGGGTCGAGCTTGGCGTCGCGCGCCACCGCGAGGGCCTGCGAGGCGAAGGCCTCGTTGAGCTCGACGGTGTCGATGTCGGCCGGGGTCAGACCGTTCTGCTCGAACAGCTTCACCAGGGCGAGAGTGGGTGCGTAGCCCATCAACTCGGGTTCCATCGCCGCGGTGACGACGGACTCGAGCACGACCGAGCCGGCAAGGCCGCGTTCGCGGGCCACCGATTCTCGGGCGAGGACGAGGGCGGCCGCGCCGTCGTTGATGCCGGAGGCGTTACCGGCGGTGACGGTGCCGTCCTTGATGAACGCCGAACGCAGCTTGCCGAGCACCTCGAGGGTGGTGTCGGGCTTGGGATGCTCGTCCTCGGTCACGGTGACCGGCTTGCGGCCACCGATCTCGACCGGGGTGATCTCCTCGGCGAAGACGGCCTTCGCCGCATCGGTGGCGGCGCGCCGCTGCGATTCGAGGGCGAACTCGTCCTGCTGCTCACGGCTGACGCCGTACTCGCGGGCGACGTTCTCGGCGGTGACGCCCATGTGCAGTCCGCTGAACGGATCGGTGAGCATCCCGACGGTGCCGTCGACGAGCTCGCGGTTGCCGAGCTTGTAACCGCTGCGGGCACCGAAGTCGTAGAACGGCATGCGGGACATGCTCTCGTCGCCGCCGGCGACGGTGATCTCGGCAGCACCCCAACGGATCTCCTGGGCGGCGGACCACACGGCCTGCAGTCCGGATCCGCACAACCGGTTGACGGTCAGGGCCGGGGTGGAGACGGGCAGTCCGGCGGCGAGGGTCACGCGACGGGCGTTGTAGGCGTCGGCTCCGACTTGCCCGATGCAGCCCATGACGACCTCGTCGATGTCCTCACCCGCGACATCCGCACGCCGCAGCGCCTCGCGCACCGCGGTGGCGCCGAGTTCGTGGGCGGGTACGTCCTTCAGGGCGCCACCGAAGCTGCCGACGGGGGTGCGTGCGCCGTCGACGATGACGATGCGTTCCGGAGCGGTCATTTCTCGTCCAATCTGGTCGAACACCTGGGGTCCACACGCCGGCACCGGCCGAGCGCACGGCTCTTCGAGAGGCTGGCCCTCCCGAAGGGTCCGATTCATGCTACGGCACCGAGTGCCGCAGTCTCGTGGGCTCGAACGCGCGCTGCTGGAACAGGTGCGGAAACGCCATTCTACAGGAGGAGCTACGTTGTTTTCACGCGTCGTCCGCAGCGAACGGGGGACCCGCCGCGAGACGATCCGCGGCCGCCGGCGTGCCCAGCTCGCGGCGGTGCCGGGGGTGCTCCACGTAGAACTCGAGGAAGCGGTACAACTGCACGGGGTCGACGGCCAGATACCGTGAGTCCAGCTCGATCCGGGGCTCCTGCGGCAATCGCTCGAAACGGAACACACGACTGGTCCGCCGGCGCGCCCACGCCGCCGACTCGTGCCCCTCGATCCAGATCACCGGGACCCCCCGGTCGACCGCCCGGAGCCCCCGCACCGACACCCAGGGCAGGTAGGACTCCACGAACCAGCAGCGCAGCCTGATGCCGTCGGGTCCGAGAACGAGCGATCCGGCCCGGATGCGCCCGAGTGCCACCTCGGCGAGGAAGGTCAGGCACACCCCGGCGACGAGTGCCAGCGCCACCGCCACCACGGGAAGCCCGTCGTTCCCCACCACGATCTCCACGGCCGCCCCGAGCGAAAGGAAGGCGCCGCACACCACCATCGCGAGCAGCAGACCGAAGACGACGTGGCGTCCTCCGATCTCGGTACTCCCGCGACCCGCCGCGTCGACATGCCTCACCCGGGGTCTGCGCCCCGGTGGCGACCAGAAGGCAGCGCCGAAGGCCGCCGTCAGCAACATCAGCACCGCCAGGATCGAATAGAAGCGGTCGGCGCCCACCGAGCCGGCGCGCCACACACCTACTCCGCGGGTCGCGGCGAAGACCGACACGAGCACGGCCGCACCGGCCGCTGCGTATACACGCAGAGTATGTGCGCCGTGCCGCCATTCGCTCGGCGGTTCGGTATCGGATGTCCGTTCGGTGTCCGAAGTCGCAGCCTCCGTGCCGCGCCCACCCCACGGGACAACAGGTCGTTGCATCGGTCTCCCCTCCCGGTGTACCGAGGAGCCTCGACGCTCTCGGCCGTGCCGGTCGGCCGGAACGCTACCTCGAGCGGCCGATCGGATGCGGACCCTCCGGGCGCTCCGCCACGACCGGGCACGCGAGTTGGCACCGGCCGGTGTGACGATTAACATACCCCCCGGTCATCACCGTGTTATTCCAGGTCACGGCTGTTTTTGGAGGGACGGGACGCGTATGGGGGAAGCTGGCGAGAATATTTCCCTACGTGTCGGTAACACCTACAGGCGAGATCGCGACACAATCTGTGACGATTCAGACGAGACCGGAGGAGTCTGCATGACTGTCCAGCTTGATTCGCCTGGCATCGCGTCCGTCGGCGAAGCTTCGTCGGCCGCGGCAGAGCTCGGCGAGCTCTTCGAGCAGATCAGGGAGCTCGACGCCCAGTTGCTCGCGGTGATCAAGCGGCGTTCCGAACTCGTTCAGCGCGTCGGAGCATCGGCCAAGGGCACCGACGCGAGCCGCGAGGCACAGTCCGAGGAAATGGCCGTCCTCGGACGGTTCGACGAACTCGGCGCCGACGGAAGCACGCTCGCCATGACGCTGCTGCGCCTCGGCCGCACCCGCAAGGCCTGAGACCCACCCCGACGGCCCCCGCACCACACGGAGCGGGGGCCGTCGGCGTACCCGCCCCGTCCGCCGATTCGAGTCACGCCGGTCGCAGACGTGGACGCACCCTGCCTGTCGGAGGTCCCGGTATCAGACAGGAGCAGTATGCATCTCGGGCTCACTGCGAAGCGGGCCGTCGACCGGTCCCCGAACGACACAGCACCGGCCGGAGCGACTCCGGCCGGTACTGTGCACTTCCGTCAGCGCAGGATCGTCTTGATCTCCAGGAACTCCTCGAGCCCGAAGACACCCGCTTCGCGTCCGATACCCGACTGCTTGTAACCACCGAAAGGTGCGTCGGTGTTGAAGGCGCCACCGTTGACGTAGACCTGACCGGTGCGCATGCGGCGGGCCACGGCCTCCGCTCGCGCCGGGTCGGCCGACCACACGCCGCCCGACAGGCCGTAGTCGCTGGCGTTGGCGATGCGCACGGCGTCGTCCTCGTCCCGGTAACCGATGATCGACAGCACCGGACCGAAGATCTCCTCACGAGCGATCGTCATCTCCGGCGCGACGTTCGTGAAGACGGTCGGCCCGACGAAGTAGCCGGTGGAGAACTCGGTCTCGCGCCCGTCGAGCACCAGTTCGGCCCCCTCCTCGACCCCCTTGTCGATGTACGACTTCACCCGTGCCTGCTGCGTACCGCTGACGAGCGGGCCGAGCTTCGACGACGGATCGTCGGGCAGTCCGACGGTGTAGGCCCGCGCGACCTGCTCGGCGATGGCGGTGGCCTCCGGCAGACGGTCGGCGGGGACGAGCATGCGGGTCAGCGCGGTGCAGGTCTGGCCGGAGTTGAGGAAGCACTTGCCGACACCCTCGGTGACAGCGGCGGTGAGGTCGGCGTCGTCGAGGATGATGTTGGCCGACTTGCCGCCGAGTTCGAGCGCCACCTTCTTCACCGTCTCGGCCGCGACGACCGAGACCCGCTTGCCGGCGCGCGTCGACCCCGTGAACGACACCATGTCGACATCGGGGTGGGCGGCGATGGCCTCGCCGACGACCGGTCCGTAACCACTGACGACGTTGAGCACACCCGGCGGCAGCCCGGCCTCGTCGACGATGTCGACGAGGGCGTAGGTCACGAGCGGCGCGACCTCCGTGGGCTTGAGCACCACGGTGCATCCTGCCGCGAGCGCGGCGAACACCTTCAGCACCACCTGGCGCAGCGGATAGTTCCACGGGGTGATCGCCCCGACGACCCCGATGGGTTCGCGGACGACCAGGGCGTTGCCGATCTCCCGGTCGTCGAAGTCGTAGTTTCCGGCCAGCGACGCGTAGGCCGCGATGTTCTTCAGCGGCATCCCGACCTGGATGACGCGTGCGAGGTGCGCGGGCATCCCCAGGTCCTGCGAGACGACGGCCGTGAGTTCGTCGGCGCGCTCGTTCGCCAGGGAGGAGACCTTCTCCAGGTAGGCGGCGCGTGATGTACCGCTGAGCGCGGACCAGGCCGGGAATGCTTGCTTCGCCGCGGCGACGGCCCGATCGACATCGGAGGCGACACCCTCGGCAACAACAGCGACGACCTCCTCGGTCGCCGGGTTCACGACCTCGATCCGGCCGGTGCCGTCGGAATCGACCCATTGCCCGTCGATGTAGATCTTCGTGCGGTCGAGAATGTCCGTCATCTCGGTCTCCCTGCTCGTAGGACGCCCTTGCGCGAGGGTAACGAAGACCACACCGCAATGCGGGGTCGATCTCGTCGAGCCCGAAGGCGTGCGGCGGCTCGGTCGCCGGTGGCGTGGCGAGCCTCGAGCGCGTGTTGCCAACCTCCCCGGAGGGACGATCGGAATGCCCTAGACTGTGCTGCAGGTCACACGAGGGAGTAGCTCGATGCCCGATCGCTCCGCAGCACGCAGCCGGCAGGCACCGACCGCCGACAGTCCCGACCGGATCCGCAACGTTGCCCTGGTGGGGTGCAGCGGATCCGGGAAGACCACCCTCGCCGAATCCCTCGCCGTGGCAGCGGGCGCCGTCGGGCGTGCCGGGCGCGTGGCCGAGGGCACGACGGTGTCCGACTACGAGGAGATCGAACAGCGGCACCGCCGGTCGGTGCAGCTGTCCGTGGTGCCCCTCGAATGGAACGGCATCAAGATCAACCTGATCGACACGCCCGGCCACCCCGACTTCGACGCGGAGGTCCGCGCGGGTCTGCATGCGGCCGACGCGGCGATCTTCGTCGTCTCCGCCACCGATCCGATCAGCGCCGCGACCCGCGCCCTCTGGCGTGAGTGCGACGACGAGGCCGTTCCTCGCGCGATCGTGGTGAACAAACTCGATGTCGCCCGGCACGGCTACGACGACATGCTCTCGGACTGCCACGATGCCTTCGGGCTGGGGCCCGACACCCTGCGGGCCCTGTTCTATCCCGTCTACGACGGCGACCGCCCGATCGGATCGATGGGGCTGCTGACGGGCCGCAACTACGGCGAACCGGGCCCGTGCCCGGTCTCCACCGAGGCACGGGAAAGCCTGGTGGAGGCCATCTCCGGCCAGGACGACACGCTCATGGAGCGGTTCATCGCCGGCGAGCAACTCGACACCGCCTCCCTGCAGGAAGGGCTCACCCGCGAGATCCTGGCCTGCACCCTGCACCCGGCCGTCCCCGCGGACGAGACGGGTATCGGGTCCGTCGAACTGCTCGAATTGATCACCACCGGCTTCCCTGCCCCGACACACCGCGGTCGCGGGGCACCGCCGTGCGACCCGGAAGGTCCGCTCACAGCGCAGGTCGTGCGCGTGGCCGGCGACTCCTATGTGGGCCGGATCAGCCTGGTGCGCGTGTACTCCGGCACGCTCCGGCCCGACACGATCGTGGCGCTGGCCGACAGCGACCGCGACAGCCGCGAACGCATCCCTGCCCTGACGAGCCCGTTCGGCAAACAGCAACGCCCGGTCGGTGAGGCGGTCGCGGGAGACATCGTCTCCGTCGGGAAACTCGCAACGGCGCAACCCGGAGACGTCCTGCACGACCCCGACCGTCCGGTCTCGCTCGACCGGTGGCCGACCCCGACACCGCTGCTGCCCGTCGCGATCGAAGCGCACACCCGCACCGACGACGACAAACTGTCCCAGGCCCTCTCGCGACTGGCCGCCGAGGATCCGGCGCTGCGCGTCGAGCAGAATCCCGAGACCCACCAGCTCGTGTTGTGGTGCACGGGTGAGGCACACTCGGAGCTGGTCCTCGAACGGCTGCGTACCCGGCACGGTGTGCAGGTCGACACGGTCGAGCATCGGGTGCCGCTGAAGGAAACCTTCGCCGCCTCAGCGAAAGGTCACGGCCGGCTCGTCAAACAGTCCGGCGGACACGGTCAGTACGCCGTCGTCGACGTCGAGGTCGAGCCGTTGCCGGTGGGGAGCGGTGTCGTCTTCGCCGAGCGGGTGGTCGGCGGTGCGGTTCCACGTCAGTTCATCCCGTCCGTGGAGAAGGGCGTGTACGCACAGGCGGAGAAGGGGGTGACGACGGGATATCCGCTCGTCGACGTGCAGGTCACCCTGGTCGACGGTAAAGCCCACTCGGTGGATTCGTCCGACGCGGCCTTCCAGGCGGCAGCGGGACTCGCCCTGCGGGACGCGGCCTCGCACAGCACGGTTCGAGTGCTCGAGCCGGTCGCTGCCGTACGGGTGATCGTGCCCGAGGAGTTCCTCGGAGCCGTCCTGGGCGATCTGTCCGCCCGGCGCGGCCGGGTACTCGGCACCGAATCACCGGCACCGGGAATCGCACTGCTGCGCGCGGAGGTTCCCGAACTCGAACTCGGCCGCTATCCGGTGGAACTGCGGTCCATCACGCAGGGCACCGCCGACTTCGCGCGCCAGTACCTGCGGCACGAGCCGATGCCCGAGAACCTCGCCGCCCGATACGGGGGGTCGGACTAGGCCGTGTTTCGAAAGTGATCTTGAACCGAGATGGTGCCAGCAGGAGTGTCGCAACAACTGAATGAGTGAAGTCTCCGGTATCGGGGTTTAGCGACCAAGCAAAACCTTGAATACCGGAGACCTCGTGCCCAGCGTAGCCGTCCAGCGGCGCGCGGACCTGACCGACGCCCAGTGGGCGCGGTTGGCGCCGCTGCTGCCCTGTCCACAGAAGACCGGCCGTCCACCGAAATGGACGAAACGCCAGCTCATCGACGGAATCAGGTGGCGCATCCGCACCGGCGCACCGTGGCGGGAGATGCCGACACGATATGGACCGTGGCAGACGGTCTACGGACTGTTCCGCCGGTGGCAACGCGCCGGGGTGTGGACGCAGATCCTGACCGCGTTGCAGGCCCTGGCCGACGCTGCCGGTGAGATCACGTGGGACGTGAGCGTCGACTCGACGATCGCACGGGCCCACCAGCACGCCGCTGGAGCCCGCAAAGACGGTGATCTCCAGCGTGAGCCACCCGGCGGGGTCGAGACCGAACCGGACGACCACGCCTTGGGTCGTTCGCGGGGCGGGTGGACCACCAAGGCGCATCTGGCCTGCGAACAGGGCCGCAAGCCCTTGTCGATCGTGATTACCGCCGGTCAATACGGGGACAGCCCGCAGTTCACGACGGTTCTCGCTGCGATCGAGGTGCCTCGCCTCGGTGGTGGCCGGGCTCGGACGCGACCGGATCGAGTGTTGGCGGACAAGGCGTACAGCAGCGCTGCCAATCGCGCTCACCTGCGTAAACGCGGGATTCGGGCGACGATTCCGGTCAAGTCGGATCAGGTGGAACATCGCCGACGCAGAGGATCGGCCGGCGGTAGGCCGCCGGAGTTCGATCCCGCACTCTACAAGCAGCGGCATGCTGTCGAGTGCGGGATCAACCTGCTCAAGCAGAATCGTGCTGTGGCAACGAGATACGACAAGCTCGCGGTCCGTTACACAGCGGTGGTGCGTATCGCTGCGATCAATATGTGGTTGCGGAGCGCTTGCTTATGAAACAGGGCCTAGCCGCCACACCTTCCGGACAACGTGCCAGCATGAACGCCATGAGCGTTCTGCTGTGCTTCCACGCGCACCCCGACGACGAGGTGTTCCTCACCGGCGGCGTGATGCGCCTGGCCGCCGACGCCGGACACCGGGTCGTGCTCGTCGTCGCCACCGACGGAGCCCGCGGTGAGTATCCCGACGGACTGCTCGCACCCGGCGAATCTCTCGCCGCACGGCGCACGAAGGAACTCGAAGAGTCCGCTCGCGCGCTGGGTGCCGCCCGGGTGGTGTCCTTCGGCTACGGCGATTCGGGGATGGCCGGCACGAGCGGCAACCAGGACCCCGACGCCTTCGCGAACGCCGATCCGGGCGAGGCGGGAGCACGGCTGGCCGCGGTGATCGAGCAGGAACGCGCCGATGTCGTCACCATCTACGACGCGCACGGCGGATACGGCCATCCCGACCACATCCAGGTCCACCGCGCCGGGGTCCACGCCGAACGCATGACCGGGCACGACACCGTCTACGAGGCCTCGACGAACCGGGATCACCTGAAGCGGCTGTTCTCGGCGCTGCCGGACGCACCGGACGATGTGCGGCCTCCGGACCTCGAGACCTTCGGTCTGCCGGAGTCGGAACTGACCACCGCGGTGGATGTGTCGACGGCGCTGGACGCCAAACGCGCGGCGATGGTCGGTTACGAATCGCAGATCGGCGACTTCGGACCGATGCTGACCATGCCCGAGGAACATCTGCGGGCCGCGTTCGGTGTCGAATGGTTCCGGCGACGCGGTGGTGCGCCCGGTCTGCGGGAGACCGGTCTCCCGCTCCGACCGCCGACATCGACGTGAGCAGAACCGTTGCAGCCGTTTGATCGTCCCGACGCTCGGGTACCGCTCCCCTGCACCTACGAACGAAGGACGGACGTCGATGGACAACGCCCCCAAGCACGGCTCCGGCCGCCCCGAGGACAACGACGACCTCACCGGCCGGAAGATCGAGAACCTCGTCGACAAGCTCGAACAGAAGGTCGAGAACGAACGCGAGGAGGAAGGCGCGGCCGGCAGCATCTCGGACCGGGTGAAGACGGAGAAGGTCGAGCCCGACGATCAGGCCCCCGAGTGAGCCGCGTTCAGCCGTAGATCCGTGCGTAGAGCTCGCGGATCTCGTCGGCCGTCGGGATCCTGGGGTTGTTGTTCGGAGATCCCGACGCCAGTGCCTGCTCGGCCATGACCGGGACCCGCTCGTCCCAGGTCCGCCTGTCGATGCCGTAGGACTTGGGCGTGGGCACCTCCACGTCGCGGCACAGTTCTTTCAGCGCGACGAGCAGATCGGCAGCGGCCGTCGCGTCCGAAGCGTCCGCCGACGTCGCGCCGAGAGCGCGGGCACATTCGGCGTAACGGGGTTCGGCCGCATCCACCGAGAACTCGGTGACCGCCGGGAACAGCATCGCGTTCGACAGGCCGTGCGCGACGTGGAAGTGCGCCCCGATCGGCCGGCTCATGCCGTGCACGAGCGCGACGCTGGAGTTGGAGAATGCGATCCCGGCCTGCGTGGCGGCCAGCATCATCTGCTCGCGCGCCGCGGCATCCTGTCCGTCCGCGTAGACGCGCCGCAGCACCCGTCCGATGGTGCCGATCGCGACGAGCGCGAGACCGTCGGAGAACGGGTTCGCCTTCCTGCTGACGTAGGCCTCGATGGCGTGGGTGAGTGCGTCCACGCCGGTGTCCGCGGTCAGCCGCGGGGGCATCGTCATGGTGAGCCGGTAGTCGACGATCGCCGCGACCGGCAGGAAGGCCAGGCCGGGGCACAGCATCTTCTCGTCGGTCTCGCTGTCGCTGATGACTGTGAACTGCGTTGCCTCGGAGCCACTTCCCGCCGTGGTGGGCACGGCGATCACCGGTAACGCCGGACCGGTGTTGTCGCGCGGCGCCTTGTAGTCGCGCATGTGCCCGCCCTGCCGGGCGAGCAGGCCCAGCGCCTTCGCGGTGTCCATCGGGCTCCCCCCGCCGAACCCGATCACGCAGTCGGCGTCGTGCTCGGCGACCGCCGCGACACCCGCGTCGAGTGAGGCGGTGGTGGGGTCGGGCACGGTGTCGGCGAAGACCGCGGGGTGCAGTCCGGCGGCGTCGAGCTGCGCGACCATCCGATCCACCGCACCCGTACCGACCAGGAACTTGTCGGTCACCACCAGGGGCCGGGCGAGCCCGAGTCCGGCGACGACCTCCCCGATCTCGGCGACGGCACCTCCGCCGACGCGCATGATGCGTGGAAGTGCGATGGAAGCCACGTGCGATCCCCCTCGAATATCCGGCCGACAGGTCGTGTCTACCGCATCACAGTCGCGAGCGGAGGCATCCGGCGGATCTCGGGGAGTCTCAGCTCTCGACGACCCGCAACCGTGCGCCGTGTTCGCCGGAGCCCTTCCGTGCGGTGAGCAGCCCGAGGCGCTCGAGGTCGTCCGCGCGGTAACCGGGCCACCCGTGCAGCATGCGACGCCACCGCTCCGGAACCGCGGACGCACCCCAGCGTGCGCCCAGCAGTCCGCCCGCGATGGCCGCGACCGTGTCGGTGTCGTTGCCGGCGCGCACGGCGAGTTCGAGTGCCTCCGGCAGGTGTCCGGGGCCGTCGGTGCGGGCGTGTGTGATAGCCCACCACGCGGTCTGCAGGGCGTGGACGACCCAGCCGTTGTTGTCGAACACGCGGGGGCTCGGCGCGGCCTCGGCCTCCTCGAGCAACACCGTCCACCGCTGCTCGGCAGGTCGCGGCAGGTGGGACAACACGATCCGCACCCCGTCGAAGGTGCCGTGGAGGACGGCGTGACGGATCGCGAACGACCACAGGCGGCACGCTTCGGATGCCTGCTCGTCCGCGTGGGTGAGGCTGCTGATCGCATGGGCCGCGGCCAGGCACCGCTCGGCGTCGTCGAGGAAGGCGAGCCCGACGGGTGCGGTGCGCATGAGCGATCCGTTACCGCCGGTGCGTCCCGGGAGGCTGCGGGCGCGCGCCGTCATGCCGGCGGCGGTGGGGCCCGCCTCGCGCAGGACGGCACGCGTCTGGTTGCCGATGTCCTTGGGGTCGGTGGCGTACCAGCGGAGGAACTGCGCCGCGACCGCGTCGAGTCCGGCACCCTGTCCGATGTCGACGCCGGTCGCCGAGACCTCGGCGATGGCGAGGGCCATGGAGGTGTCGTCGGTCCACTCGCCGGGCGCGAACGGCCCGAGTCCGCCGCCGATCATGTCGACGGGCGTGGTGGCCGTCGGATACGTGAATTCGTATCCCGCCCCGAGTGCGTCACCTGCTGCGGTGGCGAGCAGGACTCCGGCGGCCCGGTCGTTCTGTGCTGCGGTCGTTTCCATGAACCCCTCAATTCGATCAAGTCTGCGCTAAAGTTAGCGCATCAATGATTGAATGTCCACCATGGGCACACCGACCGATTCGACCGGCAGGTCGCTCACCGACTACCCGCGCCCCTCGGTGGCCGTGGACGTCGCGGTCCTCACCGTCGACGAAGTCCTGAAGGTGCTGGTCGTCGAACGTCCCGAGGGCAGCTTCGCCCTGCCGGGCACCTTCCTGCACCCCGGCGAGCGACTCGCCGAAGCCGCCGAACGCGCCTTGCGCGACAAGGCCGGGCTCACGGGCGTCGACTTCCACCAGCTGGCCATGCTCGACGATCCCGAGCGCGACGACCGCGGATGGGTGCTGTCGATGGCCCACGGCGCCGCAGTGCCGGTCGCCGAAATCCCCGCCGAGGCGCATCTCGTGCCGACGACCGAGACCACCGGCCTCGCCTTCGACCATGCCGAGATCGTCGACCTGGCCGTCGCCGACCTGCGTCGCCGGTACTCCGCCGCAGTCGACCCCGGCAACTTCCTCGGCGAGCAGTTCACCGTGCTCGACCTGCGGATGCTGTACGAAACCGTCTATGCCCGCAGCTATCCCAAGGACACCTTCCGCCGGCACCTGCTGCACGGCCTCGAACCCACCGGCGAACTGCGCAGGGAGGGCACAGGTCGCCCCGCCGAGATCTACCGCCGGCGCGACACTCCCCTGCCGTCGTCCACCGCCGCCTTCCTGCTGCAGTGACGCCTCAGGCCACCAGCGCGAGCGCGATCTCGGCGGCTACAGCGACATTCCCGCGATAGACCGCGACATTCGTCTCGAGCGAGCGCCCCTCGGTGGCCCGATGCATGTGGTCGAGCAGGAACGGGGTGAGCGCCTTACCGCGCATCCCGGTCTCAACGGCCGCGCGCTCGGCCTCCGCGAGCACCCGGTCGTGCAGTTCCGGATCGATCTGCGCCTCGGCCGCCACCGGATTCCCCACGAGCACCGCCGAGCGCAGTCCCAGCCCGTCCCGCGCCCGCGCCACCTCCGCGGCCTGTTGTGCCGACTCCACCGCGTCGACGTCGCAACCGCTGTCGCGCACGTAGAAACCGGGGAAGCGCGGGGTTCGGTAGCCGACCACGATCACCCCGAGCGTCTCGAGCCGTTCGAGTGTCGCG
>NZ_LPZN01000108.1 GCF_001646655.1 Rhodococcus gordoniae
TCGTGGCCGTCACACCGCTGTCGGCGACCAGCGGTGCGACGGCCACGATGTCGGCGTGGCACACGTCGTCCAGGCCGGCCTCGGCGAGGACGGCGGCGGGATTGCTGCAGTACCGGGCGAGTTCGTTCTCGTCGCGGAACAGGCTGAGAATGAAGTCGAGTACGGCGTTGGTGGCCATCGCGTGTCTCCTGAGTCGTCGGGATCTACGAACGAAGCTACGAAACCGACGGTCACGGGCACAGGGGGTGCAGCCCCCTGTCTGTCGCCGGCCGTTAGGGGATCCGGGTCCGGGGGTACCGGGGGTGTTAGGGGATCATCCCCCCGATCGGGCCGGCGGACGGCGTGGGAGCTAACGGGTCCCGCGGTGGGAACGACAGGCTCATCGAGACCGAACGGTGGAACGAGATCGCGGACCGACGTCCGCCCTGAACCCTGGAGCGTGCATGTACACAGGACTCGGCGTCATGATCGGGACGGCCAACTCGGTGGCTGTCACCGTGCTCGACCAGCCGGGAGCCGGTGATCCCGGTGTCCTGTCGACCCCCACCGAACTCCATCTCCCCGCCGAGGGTGCCCCCGCCCTCGGTGCCGGAGCCCCTGCTCCCGGCACGCAGGTGTTCTCCGGCTACGCCTCGCGGGTCGGCGATCCGGTCGGCATCCTCGCCGAGGACGGCTCCACCTACCTGGGTGAAGATCTCGTCGCGACGACCGTGGGCTGCCTGCAGCACCGCACGGGCACTACCGAGGTGCCGACGATGCTGGCGCATCCCGCCACGTGGTCGGCTCACACCGTCGAGGCCCTGTGCGCCGCGCTCGTCCGGGCGGGCATCACTGCACGGACGATCCCCGAACCGATCGCGGCCGTGCGCTGGCTCGACGCGACCCACGGACCGCTCGGCGACGACGTGACGGTGGTCTACGACCTCGGTGCGCGCAGCCTCGACGTCGCCGTCGTGCAGGGTGGGGCGCAGCCGAGGCTGTTGGGCCGTCCCCTGAGCAGCGACGACGTCTCCGGCGACCACTTCGATCATCTCGTCACGACCTATCTGCTGGGAACCCTCGGCGAGGACGCTGCCGGTCTCGACCCGTTCGATTCCGCGACCGTCACGGCACTGGCGGACTTCCGTGCCCGGTGCCGTACGGCGAAGGAGGCCCTGTCCAGCGACACCGAGACGGTGGTGCCGCTCGCGCTGCCCGGCCTGCAC
>NZ_LPZN01000109.1 GCF_001646655.1 Rhodococcus gordoniae
ACTCCGCATAGGTCAGCGACCCACCCTCGAACACCAACGCCGTCGCATCCGGCACCCGCGAAACCTGCTCGTCGAACAGATCCACCAGGGTCGCCGACCCGGTGGGGTGTGTGGTGTCGTTCCACGCCTCGAGCACGCGCGTGGTCTCCGCGGTGTCGAGGATCGGCAGGTCGCCGACCGGCAGGGCCGGGTCGTCGACCACGGCGTCGAGCACGCGGATGAACCGGGCGGCGAACTCCGCGACCGTCGATTCGTCGAACAGATCGGTCGCATAGGTGAAGTAGCCGGTGATGCCCGTGGGCGTGCCGTCGCCGCTGTAGCGGTCGGTGACGATCAGGTGCAGGTCGAACTGCGAGATCTCCATGTCGGTGTCGAGGCCGGAGATGGTGAGACCGGGGAGTTCGAGTGCGGCCTGCGCGAGGTTCTGGAACGACAGACCCACCTGGAACAGCGGGTGGCGTGCCGTGGATCGTGCGGGGTTGAGCACCTCGACGAGCCGCTCGAACGGCACGTCGGCGTTCGCGAACGCGCCGAGGTCGGCCTCACGGGTCCGTCCCAGGAGTTCGGTGAACGACGCGTCCGAATCGACGTGGGTCCGGAACACCAGCGTGTTGACGAACATGCCGATCAGGTCGTCGAGTTCGCGCTCGCCGCGACCGGCCATCGGCGTGCCGATCGCGATGTCGTCGCTCGAGGACATGCGTGCGAGGAACACCGCGAGCGCGGTGTGCAGCACCATGAACATCGTGGTGTTCGTGCGCCGGCCGAGATCGGCGAGGCGTCGGTGGAGTTCGGCCTCGACGGTGAAGTCGACGCGGCCGCCCCGGAACGACTGGACCGCGGGGCGTGGCCGGTCGCTCGGGAGATCGAGCTGGTCGGGCAGGCCGGCGAGGGCCTGCTTCCAGTACTCGACCTGCTTGGCGGCGAGCGCTTCCGGGTCGTCCTCGTCGCCGAGCACCTCGCGCTGCCAGATGGCGAAGTCGGCGTACTGCACCGACAGCGGCTCCCATGCCGGGGCGTCGCCCTGCGACCGCGCGACGTAGGCCGTCATGAGGTCGCGCGTGAGCGGACCCATCGACGAGCCGTCGGCGGAGATGTGGTGGACCACGAAGGCGAGGACGTAGTCGGATTCGCGGACCCGGAACAGTCGCGCACTCAGCGGCACGGCCGTGGTGACGTCGAAGATCGTCGCCGCGAGTTCCTGCACCGCGGTGACGATGTCCGTCTCCGCGACGTCCACCGGAGTCAGGTCGGGAACCGCCTGCGCGGCCGGCACGATGACCTGGACGGGACCGTCCTCGGTCTCCGGGTAGAAGGTGCGCAGCGATTCGTGGCGGGCCACGACGTCGCCGACTGCTGCCTGCAACGCGTCGACGTCGAGATCGCCGGTGAGCCGGATCGCGATCGGCACGTTGTAGGCCGACGACTCGGTGTCGAAGCGGTTGAGGAACCACATGCGCTGCTGCGCGAGCGACAGCGGGATCCGCGTGGGCCGCTCGACGGCTTCGAGAGGCCGGCGGTCGTCGCCACGCTGCGACTCGACCGCACCGGCGAGCGATTCGACAGCGGTGTTCTCGAACAGGGCGCGCACCGGAACCTTCGCACCGAGTGCGGCTCCGAGCCGGGAGGCCACCTGGGTGGCGAGCAGCGAGTTGCCGCCGAGTTCGAAGAAGTCGTCGTCGAGACCGACCTGTTCGACGCCGAGTACCTCGGCGAAGACCGCGGCGACGGCCTGTTCGGCCGGGCTGACCGGGGTCCGGAATTCGCGGGTCTCGAAGACCGGTTCGGGCAGGGCCCTGCGGTCGAGCTTGCCGTTGACGTTCAGCGGCAACGCATCGAGCGTCACGAACGCCGACGGCACCATGTACGACGGCACCCGCTTCGCCAGGTCGCTTCTGACGGTCGCCACATCGAGAGCCTCCGCCTCGGCGGGCACGACATACGCGACCAGCTGCGTGCCGAC
>NZ_LPZN01000017.1 GCF_001646655.1 Rhodococcus gordoniae
ACGCGACACGACGGAGTCGCCCTCCAGGTGCGCGAACGCCGCACGAACAAGCTGTTCGACGCCGAGGGAATGAACGACCTGAACCGCAACGGTCAGGCCGATGGCGAGAGCCAGGGCTGTCCACGGGATCAAGCTCGGGCGCAGAGCCGATCGGTCGGTGACCGCGAAGGCTGTCACGAGCACCATGGCCGCCGCCGACGTCGACCACCAGAAGGGGATCGACGTCGCGAGCAGCGGCAGCAGTATCACCATGACGATCCCGGCCAAGGGAAGCAGCGGGTGCGATGAAGCCGGTGTGCCGGGCTCGCGCGACGCTACCGGGGTTCCGGTGGGTGTGCGTAGGCGCCTGCGGAACACCATCCAAACGAATCCCACTGTTACCGCGAGCGATGCGGCTGCGGGCATCGCGGCGACTTTCACATAGTGACTCGTCTCGTCGAACAGTCCCGTCTCCATCGCCAGCAGATTCGTCAGATTGGACACCGGAAGTAGGAGCGATCCGGTGTTGGCGATCCACACCACGGTCAGTGCCAGCGGTATCGGATCGTTGCCGGCCCGCCCGGCGAGCGCCAATACCAGGGGTGTCACGAGAACGGCGGTGGTGTCGAGGGAAAGAAAGATCGTGGACACCACAGACAGCAGCACCACCAGAATCCATAGCCCCGGTCCGCTGGCGGCGCGTCCTCTGGCCGCGATTGCGGCGACCCGGTGGAACACCCCCGCCCTGGCAGCAAGGTTGATCACGATCGAAATGGTGGCGAGGAACAGCATGATCGGGCCCAGACGGCCGACCAGGTCGACCATCTGAACCCGCGGCGCAAACAGTGCGTATGCGATCAGCATCCCGATCAGTACGGCCGACAGGGCCACTGATCGCATGGGTCCTCCACTGTAGATTGTCAGGTCGTCGTCACGGACGCGCGGTCGCGGGTGGTGGTCGATCGATAGCGGCGCCGAGCATCGGCGACGTGGAGAACGTAAACGATGACGACGACGATCTGCGTGACAGCGACGGCAAGTACCGGCGTGTCGTCCCACTTCCCGGTAAGCATCAGCGCAGCGGGGATGCTCGCAGTGGACAGCGACTGCATGACTGTGAGCATTCCCGTCGCCTTGCCGGCCCATTCCGCTGCGGGGGTGGTCAGGGCGAGGAAGAAGGCGGCGAACAGCACGGCCCATGCCAGCCACAGCCAGGCGAGACGAGCGTCCCCGAGCTGAACGAAATGCACCATCGACAGGAAGAGGGCGACCGTCCCGGCCCAACCGCAGTACCAGCCAAGGCCGGCGCCGGGAGCGTTCGAGAGCGAGTTGATCGCGACCGTGAGGTAGGTGAAGCCGAACAATGCGAACCCTCCGGCCGCCACCGCCGACGCCAGCCCGTCGGGCGAGGCACTGTCCGAGGGTAGGAGCAGCACGAGTGCCGTGCCGACCAGCAAGGCGCCGGTGAGGAGATTGATCGCCACGGCCGATCGCGGAGTGACCCTGTCGAGGAAGACCAACCCGTTGGCCAGGAGCACCGCTCCGACGAACAACAGCGCCACGGGGACCATGTGACTTCCCTTCGATGAGGAGAGG
This sequence comes from Rhodococcus gordoniae, assembly GCF_001646655.1. Lineage (GTDB taxonomy): Bacteria > Actinomycetota > Actinomycetes > Mycobacteriales > Mycobacteriaceae > Rhodococcus > Rhodococcus gordoniae. The sequence goes on from NZ_LPZN01000017.1 coordinate 1,576, forward strand.
AAACACCCCACTCGAACCGGACGGCCGGGCGCCGTGCCGGAAGGCATCGGCAGGCCGGATATCCGGGTCGAGCAGGTGCAGTGGGTCGAGCAGGCTCAGAGGAGCACGGGAGGAGTCCGATCCCCCATCGGTCCGCCGGCTTCGATCGCCTTGCCGACGTTGAGCACAGTGCGCTCGTCGAAGGCCCGACCGATGATCTGGAGGCCGACGGGCAGATCACCGTTGAAGCCCACCGGAACGGACATCGCGGGCAGGCCGGTCAGGTTGCTCGGGCCGGTGAACCGGATGAATGAGTCGATGAGATCGACCTTCGTTCCGTTGAGGTCGGCCTCGGACGATCCGATGTCCGGAGCCATCACCGGCAGGGTCGGGGCGATCAGGACATCGACTTCGGACAGGGCCGCTCCGAAGTCGTTCTTGAGTTGGCGCCGAACCTGCTGCGCCTGAAGGTAGTCCACCGAGGAGAACAGCTCCCCCAGTTCGAACAGGAAGCGGATGTCGGTCCCGAAGTCGTCGGCCCGGTGCACAAGGTCGTTGTGGTGAATCGCTGATGCTTCGGACAGGCTGGTGGCCAGTTCGGCCCATTCCGAGTAGCGCAGGGTCGGGATCTCGACCGTCCGTACCCGGGCGCCCCGAGACACGAGCTCGTCGATCTGGGCGCGTACGAGTCGTTCGATCTCGTTGTCGACGTCGCGGAAGTAGTAGTCCTCCTCGACGCCGATCACCAATCCGGAGACATCACCGGTGAGATGGGAGGTGTAGTCCCCCACCGGGACATCGACCGCTGTCGGATCCGCACGGTCGAACCCGGCGATCACCTGCAGCATCGCCGCGGCGTCGTCCACGGTCTTGGTCATCGGTCCGATGTGATCCAAAGTCCATGCGAGGGGGAAACATCCGTCCTTGGGGACACGACCGTGCGTCGGCTTGAGGCCGACGATGCCGCAGACGGCGGAAGGAATCCGGATCGAGCCGGCGGTGTCGGTGCCCAGGGTCGCGTAGGTCATGTGCGCCGCGACGCCCGCTCCCGAGCCGCCGCTGGAGCCCCCCGGCACCTTCGCGGTATTCCAGGGGTTCTGGACGCTGCCGAAGTGCGGACTGTTGTTGTCGATACCCCATGCGTATTCGTGCATGTTGAGTTTGCCGGTCAGCACGGCGCCGGCATTGCGGAGACGGCGCACCACGGACGCGTCCTCGGTGGGCACGAAGTCCTTGTGGATCTTCGATGCCATCGTGGTGACCTCGCCACCTACATACAGATTGTCCTTCAGCGCCAAGGGAATTCCGTGGAAGACCCCGCGGTAATCGCCTCGGCCGATCTCTTCCTCGGCACGTCGGGCATCGTCGAGGGCGTGCTCGCGGAAACTGATGTAGGCGTTGATCTCCGGATTCAGCGCCTTGGCGTGATCGAGTAGCGCCGTGGTGACCTCGACCGGAGACACCTGCTTGCTCTCGATCAGGGGCGCGAGTTCGGTCACCGACTTGGTGACGAGTTCGTCAGCGGACATGGTCGCCTCCCGGGATATTGCGAACAGAAATGTCCGCGTCGTCGACTGCCACGGCCCCGAGGTCACCGCGTCGCTGCACGATCTCGGCCCACTTGGACTCGAGCGCGGCGATCCGATCCCGCGGCGGGCATATGCCCTTGTTCGCCAGAAGTTCCTGTACCGACAGTGCCATGACGACACGCTCCTTGTAGAAGGGTGACGCTCTGGGGTGGACGCCCCGGAGGAACAAATTCAAATGAAATATTTTCACTTGAATGTGTTGCGGAGACCGTATGTGAGGCGCAGCACAATGTCAACGACTCGGCGCATCTGAAAACTCGGTGAGCGTCGGCGTGTGACGGCCCGAATACGGGTGAACTCCTGGTAGGTCGGCGAGTGCTTACGTCCCTGCCCCTACCAGGAGCCCACTTGCTGCTCCGGTGTTCCCACCCGTCAGCAGTGGGATGCCGCCGCCACAGCTTCCAGAGCCATGCCCGGCAGCGGCAGCCCCATGACCACCTCGGCGAGCAGTTGGTCTTCGATTACGCTTCGCGACATCGACTCAGTTCTCCTTCGTGGGGCGGGGTTGCTCGATGGCGGCCGGCACCGGCGCAGTGGTGGGGAGCCTGATCGGCTGCGGTGGATTCCGAATGGCAGTTCCGACATCACCGAGCCCGGCAACCACCGATACCGAGTCCGTATCTGCGTCCGAGGCAGAGATACTCGCTTCGACGGCTATCTCGACGGCGACCCCGTCGAGGATTACCTGATTCAGATGTGGCGGGCGACGAGCGTGGGAGCCCCGCGACAGGTCGAACACACATCGGGTCGGTGACCTGACGCCGCGCGCCGCGGCGTCAGAATCGTCCGCCCGTCACGGTCGCGGTGGTAATGATCTACTGGACGCCATGACGGCACGGGACACTCCGGCGAACCTGACCGAGACACTGCCGGCCGGTCCGCGCGGTCGCCGTCTTCTCCTCGAATACGCGCAGATCGCCGACGACCGTACCCGCGACGGGCATACGCAGGACTCGTTCTCGTCGGGCGTCTTCTACGCCACCTACCGCATCGACATGGCACGCGGAACCGCAGGCGTCCTCTACGGGCCCGGCGCCGACCGACCCCTCCCGAACATCTCCCCCGGCGACGTAGCGCGACGATTGGCGAACGTGCCGCTGCCGGACGTGACGGAAAAGGACCTGCGCACCGTGCTCGCCGCCACCACCGACTCCGCCCGATACTGGCAAGAACCCGACGGCGACGACATTCTCGCTGCGACGGAGCCGGTGCGCCCGCAACTGCGACGCATCGCCGAGCACCTCACCGCATCGGAGCGCACCCGGTGGTGGACCACCGGCATCGTGCGGGACGAGCAGTGGTCACTGGGCTGGGTCGAACCACACGCCAATGTCCCTCGGGTCGGACACGCGCTCGCCACCTGGCGCGAGAAGGTCGTCACCGAGGAGAAACGAGCAGCACGGGAACGCCCCACCAACCCGACGGCCAACTGGTCCGGGGTGTGGTGGTCGACGCCGCTCGGCGTCCCGTGCTCCACACGAGCACTGGACGACGGCTCACCCGCATGCCTGTGGTTCGTCGAAGACTCCGGAGGCGAGAACCATACCGGGGCACGGCGACACATCGTTCCCGACACCGTCGACGTATTCGAAATCTACGGCCTCGACGACTGGGCGCAACTCTGCCGGCGGTTTCCACTCGAGGTCACCGCCCAGAAACGTCACGACTGGTACCGCACCACCGGCCGCGACGGAAAGTGGGTTCTGCCCGACTGGCGGGCCGTCGCCGAGGTGTACGGAGGAGTGCACCTGACCGTGGCCGGTTATCTCGCCGCTGCGGGCGCTGCCATCGACGTCGATGGTGACACGGCGTCGGTGATCGCGGGCTGGGCACCCGACGAAACGTTCTGGCTCACCGACGACGTCCACGCCGACGGCGACATCGTCGACTGGGTGCGTGATACCCACACCGAAACCTGGTCCGAAGCCTGACCGCCCGCTCTACGACAGTGGCACCGGAAACCGACACGTTCGCGCGATACCGGCGTCCGCAGGTTCGACGACGTCTTGCGCACCGGGGCACGGTCTTTCGGGCAGTCTCATCGGTATGACGCCGTTGGCAATCGGGTTGGTCGCGCTCGTGGCGATAGCCCCGTGGGCTGTCGGTCGAACGACAGCGCGACCGCACCCGATCCACACATCCATCCTGATTATCACGGTGATCGCCTTCGCAGCGCTACAGGATCGCGATACGAACCGCCGACAGACCGGTCGGCCCCAGGGGTCGCCGTCCAGCAATCAACTCAGCGCTACCGCCGTACCTGCGGGCAGAGCTCAGAAACGTTCCACGAATCGATACCAGTCGCCGCTGTACTGCTCGTACCCGATGTCGCCGTCGTGGCGGGGCTTACCCAGATACGGCGCGCCACCGGGCAGATACGCAAGTCCGATCGGGTCGATCAGCCCACCTTCGATGTAGAACAGACACCCACCGTCGACGGGTTGAATCCGCCGCACCTGATACACCCCGATCCGCCGACCGTCCCAGGACGGCGCACATTGCGCCGACGCTGCGACCAAAGACCCCTTCGACACCGCAAACGCCACCGTCGACGGAACCGACCACACCACCAGCACCGCGGTGGCAAGCACCAACGCCGGCGCGATCGCGGTCACGCGCAGAGCGCGAAACTTGAACCAGCCGACCAACCCGACCACCAACCACACCGCACCCAGGATCAGAAGAACCCAGGACGCCAGAGCAAACCACGGAAAGAACACCACCGGCGGGACGAACGTCCATACGATCACCCCGCACACCAACCCGACAAGGACCGCGGTCACCCCCGACAGCACGATCCACCAACGAGCCGGACGCCCAGCGACAGTCATGACTCACCTTCGCACGAACCCTCGCACCAGAGCGCAACCGCCGGACTGTGTCGGGCGAGCGGACCCCTCCAGCGGATCCACGAAAAGCCAACATCGATCCGGCAATCGGTACCATCCGAACCATGAGCGTTCGAGCGGCGACCTTCTCGGGGATCCTTGCTGCCATCCTGGCCGGCTGCGCGAGCACAGACACCCACGCGGGCACCGATCAACTCGACCCGCCCACGAGTCCCCCGCCACCCAGCGAGCAGTCACAGCTCTATGCCACCGCCCTGCACCACCTCATCCTCGTCGACAATCCCTTCGCGACAGCACCGACCCCGATCGGATCCGTCTACATCGTCGACGGCCCTGCCTCACGCAGCGCACACATGTTCACCGTCGCCGACGGGCCACCGTTCGACACGGAACTGAAGAACGAGATCAGCGCACAGTCCGCGGATCTGCCGCCGGTCGAGTTCACCGCCGATCCACAGCAGTACGCAGATCCCGCACGGCAGGGCCTGACCGGGGTCGCACACGACGGCGTCATCGTCGGCCTGTCCCCCACCTGGCCGCAGGACGACGGAACAGTCCACATCGGCGCGGGACTCTGGTGCGGCATCGACTGCGGACTCGGCCTCACCTACGTCCTCGACCAGGTCGACGGGCAGTGGACCGTGACCGGCACAACCGGACCGGTCTCCATTTCATGATTGAAGTTCATGTCAGGCAAGAAGAACTTCACCTCTATCGACGTCGACAGTGACCTGCGCGAACACCCACGGCAGTGTGATGTTGCTGCCGATGGTCACCGCGATCGAAGGTGGTGCGCTCGCATCGGGGGCCGCCCCGCCGCGAGTCCGGCCGGGTTCGGGCGGACAAGGGCTACGACCATCTCGTGCACCGGCGGTGGCTGCGGGCGTCGCATCGCCCGGCGCGGGATCGAGCGCAACAACCGGCTGGGTCGGTACCATGCGACGTGCAGCCATGGGCATGAGAAGACCACGCAGAGCCCTCTCGCTAGGATCTAGCCGTAAACCCGACGGTCATCGGCCCGGGGGAACGGAGTCCACAATGCGGTGGTTGCTGTCTTTCGTCCTCACGGTCGGTATGGGCGCAGCACTACCGCTGTCCGCCCCGGCCACCGCACATGCCTGTTCATGCGCATACGAGCCGAACGGACCGTACATCACCGAACAGATCTCCCGCGCTGCCGCCGCCTTCACCGGCACCGCCACCGGAGAACGCACCGACGGGGATACCGTCTACTACGAGTTCGACGTTCACAGCGTCTTTACCGGGGATGTCGGATCCACCACCGTCGTGTCGTCGAGCACCCAAGGTTCCGCGTGCGGACGTGGATTCACCCTCGGCATCGAGTATCTCGCATTCGTCTCGACCCATGAAACGAAGAACGCACCCTGGTCAATCGAAGCATGTTCTGCGACAACCACATCGACCAACGCATACACCCGAGACGCGGCGCACACCGTGTACGGACCACCTCACCAGCCCGATCCGCAGACACGGCCGATCGGCATCGACGACATCCGCCCCCTGTGGCAGAAATCCCTGCTGATCATTGCGGTAGTCGTTCTCGCTGCAATGTTGATGCATCGCTGGGCCATCCGCGGCAGACACCACTGACGAAGACACCGGTCGAGAACCTATCGCGAGATGCAGCGAAGACCCGCAGCACACGCCACTACACATCGACGAATTACGGCGCGGCGGCGAACCCGGCAATATCGGGGAATAGACCGTCCTGTCCCCCACTGCCTTCCTCTGACGCTTTTGCAGGCCCGTGCCTACGCGGTGCTTCCTACTCGGGTGCACGCCGCGCAAGACTCCACCCGACGCAGTGAACGAGTGCACCGACCAGCGCTCCCAGCACGCCACCACCGAGGACCAGTGCAGCCATGTACCCGTACGGCGAGGGCGCATCGATGCGGGCCGACGCGAAGTCCAGCGGCTGATAGCCGGCGGTGTAGAAATCGAACGGCTGCGAGGCGAACCACCACAACACCGCAGCGCCGGCTATCCCGCACACCACACCGAACCCGGTGAACACCAGCACAGTCACGACCACCGACCTCGGCTGCGGCTGCGGCTGCGGCTGCGGCTGCGGCTTCATGATCCGTCCGTCTCTGAGCCGCCTGATCCGTCCGTCGAGGGCGGGACGTTCTCCGGGATGCCGTATCCGGGCATCTCCCACAGTTGTGCGGGTTCGAGGACGCTACCGTCGTCGGGCCACAACCGCAGCCGCCACACATCCCCAGGGGTAGTCGAACCGGGCCAGCCGTAGTTGACGAAACCACGCCCGGACACCTGCACCACGTACTGGCCGGGCGGCACCGCCACGGTGACCGGCTCGGTGGTCGGGGACGACAGACTCAATATCCCGGGCGCATCGACTGCGAGGCGGTCTTCGCTGACCTGCTGCCACTCCGAGCGATCGGCGGCGGGGCGGCGGTCGAAGACCTGCACCTCCACGATCATCTCGAAGTTGTTCTGATGCGGGCACAACACCACGACCATGGTGCCGTCGCCGGCGCTGGGCTGCTCCGCTTGGGCCTGCTCGAGCAGCTCGAGCTCGTTGTCGATGTCCCCGAGTCCGCCGTCGAGACAGAACTGCCCGTAATCCATCGCCAGCACCACCGTCGACTCCAGAATCGGGCTCGTCTGTGTGTTCATGGCGGTGATCTTGACACGCCTACCCGACACCTCTGCGGGCCCGCACCGATGATCGCAGCCGCATCTCACCAACCACCGGTAGGGATCACCGCAGGTTCCCCTCCGGTCCAGCGCCGTTGATGTGCCGCGCACTGCCGGTGTCGCGCCACCAGGTACCCACGACACGGGTAAACACCACCCTCGTGGGGGCGTGTGGCCGAAATGTAACGCTGGAGGCGAAAGTCCATATGTGGTTATCGGTGGTCCCCGCTCCTTCTCCCTCCTCGGAGCGACGGGGCCGCTCGGTCCGCGCATTCCTCCCCGTTGTGCGTGGGCCGACGGGAAGTCCGGTGGTGCACACCCGGACTTTCCGCACCGCAGTCGTCGCCAGTGTCGGAATGCGGGGATCACCGAGGCGGAAGGAGACGTGGTGCGCACAGCGGTACGGGCCGTCACTGCCGCGGTGATGCTGACTGCGGTCGCAGCAGTGGGGATATGGACGGTCGGTGCTGTATCCGGCCCCGATGGGGTTGCAGCCGGCGACAGTGTCGAGGAAACCGGGGCGGGAGATCACGGCGCGGTGTCGAGTCGAGGTGTGGTTCGCAGCTGGGATCTCGAGCGCATGCAGGGTGTGATCGACGGCGATGAGGTTCCCGGGGGATGTCATGTCGACTTCGCGACCGTTGCGGTGGACGGGTTTCCCGCTCTGACGCCGGGCCACGAGGTGGAGTTCGAATGGGTTCGCGCCGAGAACCCGGCGGCGGGTGTCGAATTCGAATTCGAGTGTGTGCGGGCATGGCCGGCCGGAGAACAACCGGTCCGTCGTCCTGCCGGATTCGGGGCGCGGGTGTGGTCGGTTCATCCCGACGGCCGCATCGAGGAAGAGCACTTCACCGACGTTCCCGTACCGGTCCCGTCTCGGGTGACCGGCCAAACCGTCGGCACGGTCCGGGAGTGGAACGACGAACAGGGCTGGGGAGTGATCGATTCCGACCAGACCCCCGGCGGATGCTGGGCGCATTACAGCACCATCATCGGCGAGGGCTTTCGTACCGTAGCCGTCGGAGCCACCGTGGTCCTCGATTGGGAACAGGTCACCGATCAGGACGGCTACCATTATCGGGCCACCCGGATAGAGCAACCTGGCTGAAACCGGACCGGATGATCGACACGAGATCCCCAACATGGGCGGGTGGGGAATCCGCTACGACGCACAATCGGCTGGCAGCCACCCGATGACCGAAGACGTCAAGGTCGCAAAGCTCCGACCGTGTCGGCGAAGGTTCACCACATGGACGAGGCCGGTCGCGAGGGGTTGCCGGCCTCGCGGCAGGCTTGACGACGCGGCAATGAACGTGCGGCAGCTGATAGGAAAAGGCGTAGCGCGCAGGTCGACAGTTCCCTCGGCCGGGGGAACTTACGGTCGGTCTCGGGATCCGACACGACCTGTTCTGCCCAGGCCAACCCATCATTCAGTTTCAGAACATTGTTTTTCGTTGGTTTTTCTGAAATGGACGCATGCCTCGGAACGGGACAACACGTCGCCTCGGCAACAGTGTTCGGGAATTACGGCGCAAGCACGGACTGTCCCACCGACAACCGGCGGCACTGAGCGGGGCGCACGCACAGACGATCGGGCGCACTCGAGCGGGGGAGACCAGCGGCCGAGTTCGGACCTGGCAATGCATGTCAGTGCCGTGTTCGACCGGCCAGTACAGGACGTGTTCTGCGGGGCCGATTCTTCGACGATCGTCCGCGATCGGTAATCCTTTTCGCCATTCGGGCGATCGAGAGCGCGCGGCGAATACGCTCGCGAGGACCCCCGTCCGAAACGGCGACGTCAAGTCCGGTCGCTGGATCGTGGAACTGCACCGGGCTTCGCCGACGGCTCCGATCAACGACTTACGCTGCACTGAAACGACTTTTCGCTCGGATCAGCCGGTCGCTGCGTCCGGGCCTCGTACCGGAGGACCCCGACGCAGTGACATGCAGCTACACCCGCCCGCAACGAACCCCGAGCATTGGTCTACGCCCCACCGGATCCGGCGCCGCCGCCACTCGAATTGAAGGGAAAGATCGGTCCACGGGTGCCGTCCGGACGCCGCGGCGCGAGGCTCGAATATCCACTGGGCTTTCGATCATCCATGAGGTGGCGAAGGCGGAAACTCAGCCATCGGAACAGCCGGCCGATTCGTGACCGGGTCTTCGGTCCTTCGATGCTTCCCTCATCAAAGGATGGGTTCGATCGAGCAGAGCGCTCCATACCTCCTATGGTAACGACCGTTTCGTTCGACGTTCGGTGGCTTCCGGCGGTCATCGCAACGCCAGACATGTCGAACCTTCGGTGGACATCCGGAAGCTCGGGTTTCCTCGGGCTGCTTCACGGAAACCACTGATGACAGAGCCGATTACCCTCGCTCGTCGACGTCCGCCGCGTAAACGGAACCAGATCCCCAGTGAGACCACGGCAACGACAAGACCAACGATCGCGATACCTGACGGGCCCCACTCCACGACGAGGTCATCGACATGAACGCCCGACGTGAACGCCAGCTCGCAACGAGACCCGACGATACCTACCCACGTCGTGCTGAAGCTCGCCGCTGTCGCCTCCCGCGAACCGGCCTCTGCTGCACCTGGTGTCGCCTGATCGATGCAGACCTCGATCGGCGCGTTGACGAAGAACGCCGCGCCATATACCACCGCACCGACAGCGACGCCGATCAGCGCGACCACACGATAGGCCATCGAACTATGGCTCCCTCGTTGAATCCTTCTGAATGCCAATGGATCCCCTCGCGACATCGGGAGCGCACCGATCGCATCCAACTTATCCCCACGGGGATGGCGCCCTACCTGCCGACCGGCAGACCGCGGGCCATCGGGCTGCTATCGAAGACGTGAATGTCTGGTGTCGTGATGACCGCAGTTTCACAGCACCGACGGCATCGACCTCGAGGTGCGCGACGAGGGCCGGCAGGTGGTGTTCGCGCTGATCGCGACCGGATCCGGAGTCGATATCGATCCGGCGCCGCTGACCGTGCGGGGGTGATCACCTGCGCGGCGGTCACCGAGCACTGAGCGGCGCCGGGTCACGTGTGCCCTGGCGGCGGCGTAGCAGCAGTCCCACCCCGGCCACCGCAGCGCCCAGGCCGACGAGCGCGGTGACCAAGGCCGGGACCAGATGGTAGGTGCCGGTCTCGGCCAGCGGCAGCCACCCACGTCCGAGATCCGAAGAGGTAAACACGCCGATGACGATCGCACCGGCCGTCCACGCCTGCAGTTCGGTCAGCGCGCGGAGCGAACGGCAAGGGAGCGTAAGTCCCTGTCAGTTGCCGCGTGGGACATCTGCATGCGATACACATTCGCCAATGAGGTCGCGGAGCCTGCCCGCCTCGGGATCACCGAGGGGAAGCAGCGGCCTGCGAGGGAGGCCGGCGTCGATTCCGAGGCCCTTCAGACCGGACTTGATCGTGGTGGGCAGCCCCCGACTGACGATCATGTCGAGGAAGGGACGGAGGCGGCGGAAGATGGTGTCCGCCTGTTCGGCATCTCCTGTAGCGACCACGCGGTAGAAGTCGACAATCTCGTGAGGGATCAAGCACGGCGCAGCCGTGCACCAGCCTGTCGCCCCCGCGCGCAGCGCTTCCAGGGCCAGCGGGTTGCTTCCATTGAAGAATGGAAGCTCCCCACCGCTGAGCTCGCGGAGGCGGTGCATGCGCGTCACGTCTCCGGTCGATTCCTTGACCATCGTGATGTTCTCGACATTGCTGAACAGATCGAACAAAAGTTCGGGCTGCATGTCGATGCCGGTCGTGGCTGGGTTGTTGTACACCATGACGGGGATTCCGATGGAATCGGCAAGGGTGGTGAAGTGGGTTCGCACTTCCTCCTCGGTGAGGCGCCAGTACGACGTCGGCAAAGCCATCACTGCCGTCGCCCCGAGACGCTCGGCGATCTTCGCGCGTCGCACCGTACCTGCTGTGGTCAGGTCGGAGACCCCGACGATCGTCGCTACACGCCCTTCGGCGGTCTGGATGGATTCTGTTGCCACAGTTATCCATTCGCTGTGATCGAGGTAAGCCGCTTCCCCGGTGCTACCGAGAGGCGCAATGGCGTCGACACCGGCATCGATCATCCGGTCGATCAGCAGGCGGAGAATCTCCACATTGATCACATCGTTGTCAGCGGTTTCGAACGGTGTCACGGGATAGGCGACGATTCCGGAGACGGTACTGGTCATTGATGCTCCAAGTGTGTTGTGCGGGTGCGTACTGAACGTGGTGGAATTACTTGTTCTCGATCACATCCGGATGTGAGCGCAGTGCTTTGCGGGCGTAGTAGGCGAAATTCGCATCACTGCGTCGCGGGGTGAGCGTCCAATCGTGAGCCTCCTTTGCGAGGCGAGGCGGCAGCGGCTGAATGTCGCCGGCGGCCATCGCGAGCAATTGCAGTCGCGCCGCCCGCTCGATCAGGTGCGCGAGGGAGCACGCTTCTTCGATCGTGGAGCCCGCCACGAGCTGTCCGTGATGTGCAAGCAGAATCGCCCGCTTGTCCCCTAGTGCCGCAGAAATGATCTCACCTTCCTCGTTGCCGACCGGCACCCCGGGCCAATCAGGCAGGAAGGCGCAGTCGTCGTAGAGCGGCGCCATGTCCATCTGCGAGATCTGCAGGGGAACCTCGAGCATGGACAGCGCCGCCACATGAAGTGGATGCGTATGCACGATGCAGTTGACATCCGGACGCGCGCGATACACCCAGCTGTGAAAACGATTGGCAGGGTTGGCCATACCGTCACCGTCGAGAACATTGAGGTCCTCGTCCACGAGAAGGAGATTCCCCTCCGTGATTTCGTCGAAGCCGAGCCCGAGCCGCTGCGTCAGGAACGTGCCCGGCTCCTCTCCGCGCGCCGAGATCTGTCCCGCAAGGCCGGAGTCGTGGCCGGCGTCATACAGCGCCCGGCAGGTCAGTGCGATCTTCTGACGATCGGTCCATTGAGCTTTGGGGATTTGGGTGAGCATCGCCTTCTTGGCGGTATCCATCAACTCGGCCTTACCGAGGTTCATCGTCGTAGACATCCGAGCGCCCTTTCCGTAGACACGAAGACACTATGTAGACGATAGGACACAAAGTGTCCTGCATGCAACCGTCGAAGGGTTTGAGTAGATTTGTCCAGGACCAGGAGGTACAGGAGGAGGGACGAAACGTGACAGCGTTTCTCAGGTCGCATCGGCGCAGAGCGGGTTTGACGCTTGATGCTCTGGCCAGCAGCACGGGGCTCACCAAGAGCTACCTGTCGAAGGTCGAACGGGGGTTGAGCACGCCATCGATCGCGGTTGCACTCAAGATCGCTCGTGCACTCGATACTGATGTGGGCCAATTGTTCTCCGAGAATCCCGACGAGACGGTGATGACAGTGGAACGGCACAACGAGCGTGTGCAGATACCGGAAGACGCCTCGACCAGTGCTGCCGTCTACGACGCGATGGCCACGCGGATGGTCAGGAAGTCGATGCAGCCGTTCATCGTTCATCCGACCACCGAAGCCGGCTCCGAGTACATGGAGCATGCGGGAGAGGAGTTCATCTTCGTCCAGAGTGGAGTCGTGGAGGTGACGATCCCGAACCGAGTGATCGTTCTGGAGCAAGGCGACAGCATGTACTTCGACTCGAATACACCACATCGCATACGGTCGGTTTCCGACGATCGTGCGGTACTTCTCGTCGTGGTACACGACCATGGCGGTGATCGATCGCCCGACACGACATCATCGTCGAGTCGGCGGCGGTGCGGCCCCGCTCAGGGTGCCTGAGACCGGACGTCGCGCACCGAACCGGATCAGGTGCCGAGTGTGATCGCGCGGGGTTCGGTCGACGGTGGCGCAGGCCGAGGGAACCTCCGATCCCAGGCACCCCACGCACGCCTCCGCACCCGAGACTCGCCGACCGACAGCTACACCGGGCGGTGCACGTCGGCGAGGCGGCGCTTGACGACGGTCGGAGCCATCACCTCCGAACCGCGCGCTGGTCCACCACGAATCGACCGCGCTGGACGACAAGCACCCACCCAGCGCGTTCCGCCCGCTCAGTGCGGCAGCGGATCACCTGATCGTGTCCCCGTCACAGTGAGCACGATTGCCGCCACCAACGCTCCCGCCACGGCGACAAGGACCGGAGCGAGCAGAACCACAGACGGCGCCACCATCAGGGCCGACACCGCCGACACCGCGCACGACACCACGAAGCCCGTCCGGCTGCGGCGCCGAAATATCGACACCGCAATCCCCGCAACGCACATCACGGTTCCCAGCGAGACCAGGCCCGGATCGACACCACCGGCCACACCGGCCGGCACCGTCGCCGCCACTTGGATGATCAGAGGAACCGCGGCGACGGTGCTCGAGATGGTCGCCGCGCGGAAGCGGCTCTCGGCGCCTGCACCACGAAACTCCCGGTACACGAAGAACAGCATTGCGATCATCCAGATCACCGAGACGGTAGCCAGGACCGGAACGACATAAGCGATTCCGTCCGGGCAGCTCCAACTGCCCTGCCCATCGATCCGGGTGAGGAAGCACCCGACCCGGCGCGCCTGCAAGACCTCCACCACCACTATCGCTGCCACGACTCCGAGCCCACCGCCGACGACGCCGCTGAGCGCTGCAGCCACCAACATCGACGCCCACACCGCCTCACGGTCACCGCTCATCGACGTCCTCCCGAATCCCCATACACCTCTGCGTCGTGCGTGGCGGCACTGCTACAGGCACGGACAGCCACGATCACCGCTCGTCCCGGCACATCGGTGATCGGTTCGCGGAACGATCCGACCGACGTCACACTCCAGAAGGAGACCGATATCGGACCTCCTGTGTGGCCCTTCTTCGTTGCACTTCCTGAACGAGAACGACAACAACCAAGACGGTAACAAGAAGCGCGCTGACAGCTACACCCGGCAGAGCCGTGCCGACGATCCCGATGGCGAGACACGCGAGCGTTCCACTCACCAGTGGAGCGCTGATGGTTCGTGTGGCCCGTAGCCGAAGCACAGTTTGGGCAACGAGGTAGAGGGTGGGTCCGCCGATGACCGCACTCATCTGTGCGGACGACAAGCGGTCGGTAGGGTGCGTGATGACCAACTCGTCGCCGACTGCCGTCAGAATGATGCCTGCGATGATCAGGACATGCCCGTAGGTGTAGGAGTCGCGGGCCAACTGTGTTCGAGAAGATGATCGAGCGAGGGCGTTGTGAGCAAGCTCTCGGGTCGAGGTGAAGTACAGCCACCACAAGGCCGCCGTCCCGACAAACGCTCCGCCGAACGCGGTCACAGTCATCACATCGAGCCGAAGATCGACCACGGTCGTACCGGTGATGACGATTGTCTCTCCGAGTGCGGCGATGACGAAGAGCCCGAACCGTTCGACGAAGTGGTCGGTGGCCAGATCCCATGTCCCGCCGGCCAACCGAGGCCGGCCCGGGACACGGAAGTAGAAGAGCGGCGCGCAGTAGTCGAACGCCAGCGCGACGATCCACACACCCACGCGTGCTTCATCACTCGCGAAACCGCCGGCGATCCAGAACATGCCGGCGACGGTCAACCAGATGAGGATCCGGCCGGCCCGTTCGCGTTCGATCGTGCCTTTCGCGGCGACGACGAACGTCAGAAAGAGATGACGGCCCACCTGGATCGAGACGTAAGCGGCAGCGAACAGCAGTCCTTTGCTGCCGAAGGCCTCCGGTGCTGCGATCGCCATGAGCAGACTTGCGAGCATCAGAGCGATCAGCAGGATGCGCACGGCGTTGGTTTCCGGGTCGAGCTCGTTGGTGGCCCACGTGGTGTAGTTCCACGACCACCAGACCGCGAGGAGGATCAGCACCGCTCGGCCTGCGCCGGCCCAGGTAAGGTGCTCCAGCAGCAGGTGTGAGACCTGACTGATGGCGAAGACGAACACGAGGTCGTAGAACAACTCCAGCGGTGCCGCCCGTTTTTCCTCGGAGTCGCCGCGTTGAGCCTGTCGCATCACCAGGGGAGCACCCCGGCGCGGTCGGTGACCGTGCCGGTGGGCGTGTCGGCTCCCAGGGTGGCGATGCGCACCGCTGCCTCGGCGCCGTCCTCGACGCTGTGTCCGACCCGGCCGGTGAATTCGGTTGCAGTCCGGCCGGGGTCCACCGCGTTGAAGCGAACGTCGGGGGTGGTCTTGGCGTATTGCATTGTCAGCATCGTGACCGCGCTCTTCGATGAGCCGTAGGCGGCGAGCGGGTACTGCGACTCGACTCGTTCCGGGTCCTGGGTCATCGTGAACGATCCGAGTCCGCTGGTGACATTGACGACCGAAGGGGCGGTCGCAGCCCGCAACAGGGGCAGGAATGCGTGCGTGACACGCACCAGCCCGAAGACATTGGTTTCGTAGACGAGGCGGATCTGGTCGGCCGTCATGTCCTCGGGTGGGGTGACTTCCCCGAGGATCCCGGCATTGTTGACGAGGATGTCGAGGTGGCCGACCTGCCCGCGCAGTGTCTCGACTGCAGCGTCGACCGACGCATCGTCGGTCACGTCCAGTTGGACGAAGTGGGCACCGAGCCGGTCGGCGGACGCGCGGCCGTTCTCGGCGTCGCGGGCGCCGATCCAGACGGTCTGGCCGGCCTGGATGAGGCGGCGGGCCACTTCGTAGCCGAGACCCCTGTTGCCGCCGGTGATCAATGTGGTTGTCATGTTTCCTCTTTCGTGGCATGTGGTGGTGCCGGTGCCGCGCGTGAAGAAGTGCGTGGAGAATCGGCAACGTTCGTGGTGGAACCTTCGACCAGTTCGAGCATCTGGGGGACGAGGTCCCGCATTCGCGGTGCGCTCGGATGGCTCGAGCAACTCACGGTTCTGCCGACGTTTGTCGGCGTTGATGGTCTCGGCGTTCACCGTGCACATTCCGTGAGGCAGGACCGGATACGCCCTCGACGATGCGTTCTCCATCGGCAATCCTCCTGGGTTCGATTCGGGCGGTCCATGCCGTGGTGGAACATGATCGGCCGGCCGGCGCCCCAACCCTTGTAGAAGATCTCGACCCGTCATCGGTTGTGAGGAAGGGCATGGTGGACTCCTCGCATTCGGCCCGGGTGCCGGGTGAATTGTTGACTCCACCAGCGTCGCTCAGCGCGGTGATAGCAGCCTCCGTCAGTTGACTGCCATGTCATGGCCGTCTACTCGAGTCGGGTCCTCTACAGCACGGCACCCGGCTCGCGGACCCCACTTACCGGGTGGTCGGCGCTTCGGGAGGCAGAGCGTCGAGAGCGTCTCGGAGAGCGGCACGGGATGTGATCCCCAGCTTCGGAAACAACCGATAAAGATGTGACGAGACGGTCCGCGGTGACAGGAAGAGTCGCGAGGCGATCTGCGGGTTCGACAGCCCCGTTGCTGCGAGCCTGGCGACCTCGAGCTCTTGTGGCGTGAGTCTGGTGCCGACATTGCCCCGGGAAGCGCGCGTCATTCCCGTGGCGCGAAGCTCAGCCTTCGCCCGGGCCTCCCAGGTCCGGGCCCCGACCCGCTCGAACTGGGCACAGGCAGCGTTCAGCTCCACCCGCGCGTCACGGGTGCGTCCTCGTCTGCGCAGTTCTTCGCCGTACGCCAGATGTGCGCGGCCTACCTCGAAGGGCCAGTGCTCGATGGCCGGGAGCGCGAGCGCCTCCTCGAATCGTCGGACCATGTCGTCGGGTTCCGACGTCATTGCGGTGACTGTCGCCACGCTCAGCGCCCATCGTGGTGACAGGCGGTCGACACCCGCCGCACGCAGCGCGTCGGCGTGCCGCCGCGCCTCCGCACCGCGCCCGGTGCGTAGTGCCGACTCGACGAGGTCCGGTGCGGACCAGAGCGCTTCGGGGTTGAAGGGTGGTAACACGCCGGGCGGGCAGATCGCCGTAGCGTGCTGGAAGGCTGTGTCGAAGTCAGCGGCGCCGATGGCCGCGCGGGCGGCTGCCTGGTGGGCGCAGTTCTCCAACCGCCGTAACCTTCTGGGCTCCGACCAGCTCCAGATGTGCTGACAGTGGACACGGCACGCATCGAGGTCGCCGCGCTGAGCTTCGACCATCGCCGCGATGTAGCGACCGACCTGGCCGAACAGGTGGTAGCCGGTCTCCTCACACAACGTGATGAGCTCGGCGGCAGCGTCGGCCGATGACTGCCACCTGCCGCTGTGCAGGTCGTCCAGAGCGACGAACATGAGCCCCGGCATGCTCGCGCCGACCGCGCCGTCATCGCCGACGATGCGAGAAACAGCCTCACGGCAGCCTGAAAGCCGGTCGAGGTACGAGGCGGCCAGGGCAGTGCGAACGACGATGTCGGCGTCGGTCTGGTCTTCGAGGTGGGAGATCTCGTCATCCAGTCGACGAAGCATGTCGTCCGTGACGGACCCTGGGGCGTAGTGGACGCGGCCCATGGACACTGCTGCCGCGGGCGAATCCTCGGGAAGCGGGCCGAGGATGCCGATCAAGGGCTGCCAATGCTCGTCGCGTCCCGAGTAGTGGCTGGCGAGGGTCAGGGTGAAGAGCGCAGTCTCGAGTTCGCCACGTGGCAGCTCGGAGGGGTCCAGGTTCTCCTCGATCAGCTTCATCAACAATGCGTGGGCGGTATCTGCATCCCCCTCGGTGACGAGCACCAGAAGGGCAGCGGCCGCGGCCGTGGCCAGCGCCTCCGGCGGGTTCCCGTGCATCTCACGCATGATCTCGTGCGAGGTGTCCAGTCGGCCGGCCACCCATGCGGCGATGTACGCCGCTCGGGAGAGGCGGCGTGTTCGGTTCCCCGAGTCTGGAGTCAGTTGGGCGGCGCGACGCAGACGAGCGACGGCGCCGGCAGCGTCACCGCGCCGCAGACTGCTCTGCGCCGCGGTCTCGACGACCGAGGCCACCACTTCGTCGGGCACCGTCGTGGCTCGCGCGAGATGGTCACCGCGGCGTTCCGGTTGGTCGAGGAGTGCCTCGGCCAAGCGGTGGTGCGCACTGCGACGCTGTTCTCCTGTGGCGCCGTCGACCACCGCGGACCTGACCAGCGGGTGTCGGAAGCGAATGGCGCGACCGTTCTCGGCGACCTCGAGCAGGTGGTCGCGTTCTGCAGGAGCGAGCCCGTCGAGTGTGCTCGGTCCACCAGCCACTTCGAGGAGCCCGAGGTCGCCGGAGCTCTCGAGTGCCGCGAGCAGGAGTAGGTCGCGGGTTCTCTGCGGTAGTTGCTCGATGCGGGCTGCGTACAGAGCGCGGACATCTCGCCCTTGCCCGCTCGTCCAACACGATCCACGCAGATCCGTGTCCCCGGACACGCTGGTAGCGCCGGCGAACTCGAGCAGAGCGAGTGGGTTGCCCTGAGCTTCTCGTGCCACCGTCTGCAGAACCCGGGGAGGTAGATGATCAAAACTTGTGGAGAGCAACCGCAGTGCGCCCGCGTCGTCGAGAGGCGCGATCGCGAGCTCGGTGAGGCCGATCGACCGGAACACTTCGTCGGTCTCGGTGCGCCAGGCTCCGAGAAGTCCGATTCGGCGGCCCGCGAGCCTTCTGGCGACGAATGACAACGTGGATCGGCTCGCGTCGTCGAGAGCGTGGAGGTCGTCGACGACGACCAGGAGTGGTTGTTCCTTCGCGGCCTCGCTGAACAGCACCAGCGCCGCGTTCAGTACGGCGATCCGGTCGGGTGTGGGGCCGGTGCCAAGGCCGATCGCGACCTCGAGGGCCTCTCGCGGAGCATCGGGCAAACCGTTGATCTCGCGAGGGAGCGAGGCCACGAGTTCGTGGAGACCCGAGAAGCTGATGTCCGTTTCATACTCGACGCCACTGCCGCGGATGACCCGCATCTTCTCCGTGAGCGCAAGGTCGGCGGTCGCGTCCAGGAGCGCGGTCTTCCCCACTCCCGGATCTCCGGTGAGGAGGGCTGCGGCTCCATCCGTCGCCGCTCTACCCACGAACTTCGTGAGCTCGGCAAGTTCGCGGTCTCTCCCCACCAGTGCGGTCGGATCGACCCCTACCCTCGCCAATGTTGTCCCGCCTCGTACTCATCGTGGCCCTGATGGTTGGAACAGCAGTACGACCAGCCACGCGGTCGAGAAGAAAGTATCTCACTGACAGCACCCCTTCGACCGATCCGGGACTGTCGGACAACACACGGCGAGGACCGCGTCTCGATGCGTGCCGTCGCCGACCCGGCCGGGGTTGCCGTGGGATTGGTGCGACACGCTACGAGACCGACGACGGGTTACGCGCCGCCGGACAACCGGTCGTCGACCACTACGCTCCGGTGATCGGCTCAGTGCCGAATGTGGGCACTCCGGCCCAGGTCGACGCCGCCCGAGACGAGGCGGTGCGGAACATGCGCGAGACGCATCCGACGGGTGGTGAACTACATCCGGCGCACAGTGCTCGATCCGCAGAGACGTCAGTTGGGCAGTGGCGACGGCGATCTGCTCGGCCCGGTAGCGCGCGGGCCGCCGAGGACGCGGTCGTCGACGAGGAGACGACGGAGAACGTCTCGCCCGAAGCGTCGCTGAACTCGCCGTCGATGTAGGTCAGCGCTTCGGGCAACCGCGCCGTGTCCTGGGCCGTGTTCATGACACTCATGTCACGCGCCCTTCCGGCCTGTGTCGTTCAGGACCGATCGACACCGGCCCCCGCCAGCGAAGCGGAACCGCATCTGGCATGCAACTATGCAACTTTTTCGGAGCCCTGCCCCCGCCCGAGACCAGACGCAGGGACCGAGTCACCCGCCTCGGAGCGAATCTCTGCGGAGCACCCCATCGACCAGATCCACAGCGGCCTTCAACCCCAGATGGGACTGCTGCACGATTCGGTGACAGTTTCGGTCACGCAGCGTGTGCGGCTGGTGTGGTCATGATTGTCTCGAACTCGACCGGCGTCAATCTGCCGAGCCGGAGCTGGCGTCGCCGGCGATGGTAGGTCCGCTCGATCCAGGTCACGATCGCGATGCGTAACTGCTCGCGTGTAACCCAACGCTGCCGGTCAAGGACATTTTTCTGGAGCAGCGCAAAGAACGATTCCATCGCGGCGTTGTCGCCGGCCGCCCCGACCCGGCCCATCGATCCGACCAAGTCGTGGCGGCTCAGGGCGCGGACGAATTTCCGGCTACGAAATTGCGATCCGCGGTCGGAGTGGACCACGCACCCGGCGGCCGAAGCTCGCCGGGCCACCGCAGATTCGAGGGCGGCCACGGCGAGCCGGGACTTCATCCGATCGCTGATCGAGTAGCCCACGATCCGATTCGAGTAGACGTCCTTGACCGCACACAGATAGAGCTTGCCCTCGTTGGTGCGGTGTTCGGTGATATCGGTGAGCCACAAGCAATTCGGCTCGTCCGCAGTGAAGACGCGGCCGACGAGATCGTCGTGCACCGGCGGCCCGGAACGGCCCTTCTTCGAGCCACGTTTCTTGCCGAAGGAGCTCCACCACTTGTTGGTCGAGCAGATCCGCCACGCTGTCCGATCCGACATCGACTCACCCGCATCGCGGGCCTCGTCGGAGAGAAACCTGTAACCGAACTCCGGGTCCTCGCGGTGGGCGTCGAACAGGGCGTTCGCCCGATACGCCTCCTCGAACTCGGCGTCGGTGACCGGACGAGCGAGCCACCGGTAGTAGGGCTGACGGGCGAGCTCAAGAACCCGGCACTTTCGCCGCGACGGGGATCCCGTCCGCGGCGAGCTGTTTCACGAGCGGGTAGAGCCTTTTCCCGGAAGATTTGCCTGCGACAGATACGCCGCAGCCCGGCGCAGCACCTCGTTCTCCTGCTCGAGCAGACGGATGCGTTTGCGGGCTTCGCGCAGTTCGGCGTTCTCACTGGCGGTGGAACCAGGTGTGATGCCGTCCTCGATGTCGGCCTTTCGCATCCAGTTGGTCAGGCAGGATTCGCTGATGCCGAAGTCCGCGGCGATCTGCCGCAGATGCTGGCCTGGTTCTCGGTTTCGGGCCACGCGCACGACGTCGTCGCGGAACTCTTTCGGATAGGGCTTGGGCACGGGGTCCATCCTTCCAGCAGTGCCTGACGGCACCACAATTCAGATGTCACCTACTCCTACATCAGTCCCGATCCGGATGCCGCTCCCGCAACACCCTGACCGCAGAAACCCGATCCGACGACGACGCCACCGCAGCCTCCACATCCACCCCCGGAACATCCTCCGGCGCCACCATTCTCGCCGGCACACCACCACGACGCTTCCGGGCCCACCCCCAACCAGCACCCACCACGACGAACACCCACAACCCGAACCGGAACCAGTGCCAGCCCGACGGCTCAATGAAGGCATCCGGCACAAAAATCAGCCCACCCAGAACAACCCACGCAACTAGGACTACAAACGGCCCCCACACATCCAGCCACGACAACACACCCCGCCAACTCATCCGGCCTCCCGTCGCCGCCGACCGGGCTCAAAACCCGAAGAGATCACGACCGATGCTCCCATGCCTGTTGCTGCGGCGTCACCTCTGCACCCGCCGTCGAGTACGACAACGAACGTCGCCGCACACCTGACCACTGCTGCGACAGATGACCCCACGCCTGTCGACACGCTGCCGCCCATTCGGAAAGGGTCCACAGTCCGAATACCGTGATGAGTGAACAGTTCCTCCCTGACTGCACGACAGATCTACGGGATGTCGGAACTGGTTGTCGCCGCGAGGGATCCCAGCAGTCGGAGCTTGTCGGCGCTGGGCGAGCCGACGGGAGCTTGGTAGACGATCAATTGGTGGCCGGGTGCGCTGCGGACGTCGAAAGCGTTGTACTCGAGGAGAAGATCCCCTACGGCAGGATGGCGAAATTCTTTGGCCTCGTGAGTTTTTCCTCGGACGTCGTGCCGACTCCACAGTTCGCGGAACTCGGCGCTTGCAGCGTGCGCCTGGAGAACGAGAGCGCGGACGTCATCTGCCGAACCTGTGTGACCGAGAGCAAGCCGAAGGTTCGCGACACAGGAAGTGGTTGCGCGGTCCCGGTCGGTGAAGAAATTGCGTCCGAAGGGGTCGAGGAAGACCATCCGCGCAATGTTGTCGATGCGTTCGAAACCGCTGTACAGAGCTCCAGCCAGGTCGTTGTAGGCGAGAACGTCCAATTGACGGTTGATGATGAACGCGGGGGTGTGCGACCAGGATGCGAGCAGTTGTCGGAGCGAATCGTCGACGGTGGTCCTTACCGGAGCGCGCGGTGTCGGTGCCAGGCCCGCGAGGCGGAACAGGTGTTCGCGCAGATCGGTGTCGAGGTCGAGTGCACCGGCGAGGGCGTTGAGGACCGCTGGGGAGGGGTTTCGCTCACGGCCCTGCTCGAGTCGGGTGTAGTAGTCGACGCTGACGCCGGCGAGCATGGCGACTTCTTCACGACGAAGGCCGGAAACCCGCCGCCCCGACTGCGCTGTGATGCCGACATCCGTGGGCTGCACGTGGCCGCGTCGCGCTTTGAGGAATGTTCCCAGTTCGGTGGAGCTCATGAGACGACGCTAGCCTCACCGCGTCGCGGCTGACAGGCCGTGTCGCACCCTGGTTGGGATTGCTTGGTCGTAAGGCCTCACCACTAGCGCCAACGCGGCGAAGGCAACGTCCCGTCCAAGCCACCCTGCGCCTGGCTTGTCGGCGTGTGGATGTTCTCTACGCTCGCCTCCGCGACAAACCGCACGTGGCAATCGAACGTGCCCGTTACGTCGCTTGCGGTTCGATAGGCCATGAGATTCCTTTCCCGAGATGCCTTGGAGCGGCAGGGCTCGAGCCTCGTGCTCGAGTTCAGTCCGAACCAGGCTCTGGTGCGCCCGGGCACACACCGGCCTGGTCCGGGGATCCCCCCGCCCCGATAGTGGATTTCGCCGGAATCACCCGGCGACCCCACTCCCCATTCTGGAGCACACATGATCACCCCCTTCACCCCCGAACTGCTCGAACTCATCACCACCAACCGCACCGGCGGGCATCGTCCGCTGCTGTTCGCCAACGCCCGGATCATCACCGACGACTCCCTGATCGGCGACTTCGACCGCGGCGATGTTCTTCTCGGGGGCTCTCGCGTGGTCGGCATCGGTCCGGGTCTGCTGACCGCAGCAGATGACGACGGCGCAATCGTCATCGACTGCGCCGGGTACGTCATCGTGCCGACGGTCGTCGACACCACTCGGCTGCGTGGCCTGAGTCCGACATCGTTCCGGTCACCGACCGCGATCGCACCCGGCAATCCGGCCGGTTTCGCGATCCTGTCCGCCGTATCCGGAGAATCGGAGTCCGCCGCGCTGCGTCGATTCCTCGCCGCCCCCGACATTTCGCTCGTGCTCGTCGTCGACGGTGAGATCGTCCTGTGGGACGGACACCCGGTCGACGCCGGCCGTGCAGCAGATATCGAGGTTGCCCACACCGCCTCCGCGGACCGTTATCTCGGCACGTGGATCGACGAGAACGATTTCGTGCATCAGCACCTGACCGCGGACGGTCGCTACGACGAAACCCGCGGCGGACGCCCGCACGCCTACCAGGGCTCGTACTGGATCACCGGCGACCGCATCGACTACCGCGACGATCTCGGATTCTGGGCCTTCGGCGAATTCGCCGAAGGCGTCTTGCATCACGCCGGTTACACCTTCCACCGCTCCTGACCTGCCACCAACCCCCGAAAGCACACCATGCCGAAGAATTCCCTCACCGAGTTCACCGCGGCCCGCGACAGTGGCCGCCCGATCCTGCTGACCGGCGGCGCCGTCGTCACCATGGATCCCACCATCCCGGACCTCGACACCGGCGACGTCCTGCTCGTCGGCTCCCGAATCACCGCAATCGGACCCGACCTGCGCTCCGATCCCGAGCACGGCGCCACCGCCGCAGCGGCCTTCGTCGTCGACACCCGCGGCGCGATCGTCGGCCCCGGCTTCGTCGACACCCACCGCCATGCCTGGGAGGCGCAACTGCGCCGCAGCATCCCCGACGTCGCCGACCTCGGCGAATACGTCATGTCGACCCTGGCCGGCGTCGCGCCGAACTACGCGCCGGAGGACATGTACATCGGGACCCGACTCGCCGCGCTGACGGCGCTCGACTCGGGTATCACCACCATGCTCGACTTCTCGCACAACTCACGCAGCTCCGCGCACTCCGATGCTGCGCTCAACGCGCTCATCGACACCGGAATCCGAGGAGTGCATGCCTCGATGGGCCCGCACTTCGGTGAGTGGGACCGCCAGTGGCCCGCTGACATGAACCGGTTGGTGAGCGATTTCCACGGCGCCGCAGATGGTCTCGTCACCGTGCGACTGGCCGCCCTGTCCACCGACGAGATCGGCGGACCCGTCATCGCCTACGGACCCGAACTCGCCGCTCTCGCTCGCGAGCTCGACGTGTGGACGAGCATCGACGCGGTTTTCGGAGTGCCCTCGTCCGAGGCGATCCTGCGCTGGGCGCGGATGGGGATCCTCGATCCGACCCTCACACTGATCCACTCGACCGGACTGACCTCCGAAGCATGGTCGGCGATGGCAGATGCCGGTGTCACGGTCTCGCTCGCCCCGACCTCCGACGCCCAGATCGGCCTCGACACGGCGGTGCCCGCTGTGGACGAGGCCCTCGCCGTCGGGATCCGGCCGGGTCTGAGCATCGACGTGGAGGTCGCGCTCGCGAGCGACATGTTCACCCAGATGCGCACGCTGCACGCGATCCAGCGCATGCGTGCCACGAACGCCACCTACGGAACGGAGGAGACCCGCAACCGGATCACCACTCGCGACGTCCTCGACTTCGCCACCCTGCAGGGCGCGCACGCCAACGCGCTCGATCACGTCACCGGCTCCCTGACACCAGGGAAGGACGCCGACCTGCTCATCGTCCGTGCCGACGACGTCAACAACATGCCTCTCAACGATGCCGTCGGCACCCTTGTGCTCGGCTCCGACGCACGCAACATCGACACCGTCCTCGTCGCCGGAAACCCACGCAAATGGGCGGGTTCGCTGGTAGGTGAGGACGTCGACGCCCTCCGCGAGGACGTGATCCGCTCTCGCGACCACATCACCCGACGGGTGGCGGCAGCACTGTGAAGACCGTGAAGGAAGCGAAGAACATGAAGCAGGAACAACACCCGTTCGTCGGACTGTGGGTGACCGCCGACGGGAACATCCGCCAACGTCTCCTCCCGGAGGGACGATACGTCGAGGCCCGCGGGAGCCGGGAGGCCGCCTACACCGGTGACTACCGGATCGACGGCACGATGATCTATTACCGCGACGATACCGGGTTCTCCGCCGACGGAGAGTTCCGCGGCGACGTCCTGTACCACGCGGGAATGGTCATGCACCGAGACCCGATCGGGTGAAGCCCTCGTCGAACTGACACCGGTAACCCGCAGAGGAGGCTTGCACTCGAATGTGCAGGGTGCAAGTCTCCTCGCCCCGACAACGGAACACCGCTCGTCTGATCGATACGGAAGCGTATCGACCAGCCTTGTACGAAAGGCCTTGTACGGAGGATGTTCTCTCAGGTCCTCCGAGTTCCGGACAGCAGTCGAGCAGGTCGAATCCCCGCAATGGTGTAGGTGTAGCGCTGTGCCACCGGCCGACCTCGAAGTCGCTCCGCGCCGAGGCAATGGAGAGACCGGCCGCAGCTCAGGCCGCGGAAACTCCCCACCAGAAACCGCCGTTGAACCGCCCAGCGGACAGCGGTCCCGAAGCCTGATGGTTCAGGATTCGACTCACATCGAGGGTCTGCTTGTGGGTCGGGAGCGGGCCGATGTACTTTTCGCCGAGAGTTTCGCACGGTTCGGCCACGACGTCGCGTCGGAACACGGCGTGATCGTCCTGATGCGCACACTCACAATGGAACTGGCTCCGCACTCGATCCGCGTCGTGGCGTCCCTGCCACCGGACCGAATTCCGCAGTCGCGGTTTCGCGCAGAACCAGGGAGATCCGCAAGGAACGGTCACAACTCGAACATGGGTCTACCAGGCATGCTCGTCGCACCGTCCCCCGCGCTTCCCCGCCGGGCCGACCGACGGGTTCGATGATCAAGGTAATGTAGTTTCGCCACAGCACTATCCGCATCGGATCACCGAATACCTGGGCAGGGTATCGAATTCTCGCAGGACAACGACATGCGCAACGCTTTGCCGCAACGACGACCTCGTGCGGTGTACTCGGTCGGCATCGAACCGGATGTCCGGTTCTCTCTTGCCAACGAACGCACCGCCCTGGCATGGGTTCGCACCGCTCTGGCCCTGATCGCCGGAGGAGTCACCTTGACGACAGTGGCCGGGCTGACACCATTCCCGCTGGTCATCTACGGCCTGTCGCTCGTCGCGTGCGTCGCAGGGGGCCTACTCGCACTGCTGGCACTGGTGTCGTGGCGTCGCAACGAACGCGCGCTGAGGATGAATCTCCCCCTGCCTGCCCCGCTGGCGCTTCCCTGGCTGGTCACGGCAATCGCCATCGTATCCGTGGGATTGACCGTGTTCGCCGTGACGGCACTCGCGCTCTCGTTATGACGGGCGATCCCGGACTCCAGCCTCAACGCACCGCATTGGCATGGCAACGCACCGGACTGGCGGTGGGAGTAACCTACACGATTCTCGTTCTTGCCATCATTCGACATCTCGCTGTTCCGCTTGCAATGGTCGTTCTACTTATCGGCACAGCGTTTCTCGGTCTTGCCGCTCGTCGCTTCCCGACGGGCCGAGACCGCACGGTCGAAACACTGCAGGTGTGGCCCGTGCTGGTTGCTACTACGACCTTTGCGGTGATCGCCGCGGTCATCGGTTCGACGCTCGCCGCCTGGTCGGCATTCGGGCGATAGCCCGACGCAGCCCTACCCTCACCAGCAAATCCACACCAGGTGAACGATCCTCGTCCCCGCCGCGAGCATCCGACCTGACCATCATGGCCGGTCGCACCGGGACCGATGCAGTCCGGTCATCGGAACCGAGCGACAAGTTCACAGGAAACCTGTCTACCCTGCGTGGACATCGGATGATACGGAAGGATTCGGATGGCACTGCTCGAGAACAAGGTCGCGTTCGTCACCGGTGCTGCACGCGGTCAGGGACGCAATCATGCCGTGCGCTTCGCGCAGCAGGGCGCCGATATCATCGCGTTCGACCTCTGCGCCTCGGTATCCGACGATGTCGGTTACCCCCCTTCCACCCCCGAGGACCTCGCGGAGACCGCGCGTCTGGTCCGTGCCGAAGGTCGCGACATCCTCACTGTCGTCGGTGACGTGCGAGAACTGGCCGCACTGCAGGCCGCCGTCGACGCGGGAGTCGAACGCTTCGGCCGTCTCGACGTCGTGGTAGCCAATGCCGGTATCTCGACATGGAATCGCTTCTGGGAGATGCCCGAAGAGCAGTGGATCACCATGATCGATATCAATCTCAACGGGGTGTGGCGCACCCTCTCGGCCTCGGTACCCGCCATGATCCAAGGTGGACGCGGCGGATCGATCATCGTCGTCAGTTCCGCCGCCGGCATCAAGGCCGGACCCGGCGCATCCCATTACACATCCGCCAAGCACGGTCTTGTGGGCCTGACGAAAACCGCGGCGATCGAACTGGGAGAGTTCGGCATTCGAGTCAACTCGGTTCACCCCGGCGCGGTGGACACCCCGATGGGGCAGGATGCGAACGTCGGCCGGTTGCTTGCGCGACACCCACGCTACGTCGACAGTTACAAGTGGCCCTTGGCAGGCTTGAACAAGTGCAGCGTGGACGATGTCACAGACGCCGTGCTGTATCTCGCGAGCGACCGGGCGCGAGCGATTACCGGCTCGCAGATGGTACTGGACCTGGGAATCACCACGATCTGACCCTCCACGCCGGACCGCAATGTCGGTCGAACGGATGCGCTCATCCCGTCACCGTCGAAGGCCCGCCCCGACGCGGGGCATCGGAGCGGGCCCGGTTCGTCGCTCGATCATCGCTCCGTAGCGCGTACGAGCAAGCGCAGTTCCGCGCCGAGTGTGCACGCCCGCGGCAGATCGATCGACCCGCTCCCGCACAGTTCCCCCGTCACTCGTTTCACCCGAGCAATCGAATCCGGAACTCGACGCTGCCACCGACCCATGGTTTCGTCGACGACGTCGGAGTTCTCCGGATCGCGGTCACCGCGCAGGATCGCGGTGACGAGTTCGTGCCGAAGCCCGGCGAGGTCATCACGCACCGAGGCCGCCGCCATACTGTCCCACCACGTACGGGTCGCCGACCCAGCGTCCGGATCGAAAGAAATACCGTCCAGTCCGAGAAGGGTTCCCGTCGCGGCATACATACCGGCGACCGTTCGGGTCCGGCAGCCCAGCGTGGACGCGGTATCCGCCAGGGCCAGACACTCTCCCATAAGCCGGAAATCCGGTGCCTCACCCAGTTCGGCGCCGACGAGCAGCTCCCCGACTCCGGCACGCAGCCGCACGATTTCGGAGGTCACCTCGGACAGCGACCGCATCCGCAGGAGCCACGAGGCCGTGTGCTCGATGAAATTCTGCACGGCTCCGAGACGTTCCCAACGGTCGCCGCTCGGGGCCACCCGTTCTTGCGCGTCGGCCCACAATCGGTCGGTATCGAACACTGCCCGAACCACAGCGTATGCCCGGGCAACCTCCGGTGTGCGCACACCGAGGCGCTCCTCGAACTGGTAGATCGTTCCGGGACCGATGCGGTCCACCAGTTCGGAGGCGATACGGGTCGCGATGATCTCACGGCGCAGGGGGTGATGTCGGATTTCGTCCTGCACCGCGTGACGCATGGACTCGGGGAAGTACGCCACGGCGACGTCGGCGAAGAAGGGATCATCCGGTACGTCCGAGTCGAGGAGATCCCGGCACACGATGTTCTTCGATCGTGCAAGCAGTACCGCGATCTCCGGTCTGGTCAACCCGCGACCGGAGTCGGCTCGCGCAGCCAGTTCCTGCACACTCGGCAACACCTCGGTGCTGCGCCGGAACCCACCCCCGCTCTCGAGGTGATCGATGAGGCGCTCGTGCCTACCGAGCAGCCGGGTTGCGCGGGAAACTGCGAGACCGAGTGCCACCGACTGGTCCCTGCTCATCCGCAGCACCGTTCGCGCCACCTCGTGGCGGGCGTCGTCGAGCAGTCGATCTCGGTCGTTCGTCGTCAGGGTTCCGGCACGCCTGGCACATTCGAGCGCGATCTTCAGGTTCACCTCGGCGTCGGAGGTCGTCACGCCCGCGGCATTGTCGATGAAGTCCGCGTTGATACGCCCGCCTGCTGCGGCGAACTCGATGCGTGCCCGCTGCGTGAAACCGAGATTGCCTCCCTCGCCGACGACTCGGCACCGTAGTCGGGAGGCATCGACCCGTACGTCGTCATTGGCCGGATCTGCTGCATCGGTGTGGCTTTCGGAGGATGCCTTGATATAGGTGCCTACTCCTCCGTTCCAGAGCAGATCCACCGGCGCCGTCAGAAGCGCCTTGATCAACTCGTTCGGGGTGATCGTCGCATCGGACAATCCGAGCAGGCGTCGGGCTGCTTCCGGAACGGTGATGGATTTCGCGGAACGCGACCACACTCCCCCTCCGGAAGAAAGCACCTTGCGGTCGAAATCGTCCCAACTCGAGCCCGGAAGCTCGAACAACCGACGCCGCTCCGCATAAGCGCGGACCACGTCCGGTTCGGGGTCGAGGAAGATGTGCCGGTGATCGAAGGCGCCGACGAGTCGCAGATGGGGGGAAAGCAACATGCCGTTGCCGAAGACGTCACCCGACATGTCCCCGATGCCGACCACGGTCACTTCCGTGGTGTCCACGTCGGTGCCGAGATCGACGAAATGCTCACGAACGGCAACCCACGCACCGCGGGCGGTTATCCCCATCTCCTTGTGGTCGTATCCGCTCGACCCCCCGGATGCGAAGGCATCACCGAGCCAGTAGTCGTACTCGGCAGCGATGGAGTTGGCCAGGTCCGAGAACCGGGCGGTGCCCTTGTCTGCGGCCACCACGAGGTAGGTGTCGTCCCCGCCGTGGACGGCGGTGCTTTCGGGGTGCACGACTCGGCCGTCGACGATGTTGTCGACGAGGTCGAGCATTCCCCGGACAAAGGTGGAATACGCTCGACCGGGAGAGATGTTCGACGTTTTCCGTACGAATGCGCCCTTGGCTCCACCCGGGACGACAAGTGCATTCTTGACCACCTGTGTCTTCATCAGACCGAGTACCTCGGTGCGATAGTCCTCCGGACGGTCCGAAAAGCGGATTCCGCCGCGGGCGACACCGTCGCTCCTTACATGGATGCCTTCCATCTCGTCCGAATGAACGAAGATCTCGCGGTACGGAACGACCGGTCCTGGGGCGGCGAAGCGAGCAGAGTCGAGCATGAACGCGCCGTACGGTTTCGGTTCACCGTCGGCGTCACGCTGGTACCAATTGGTACGCAGGGTCGCGGTGACGAACGATTCCAGGCTGCGCAGGATGCGGTCGTCGTCGAGGTTGTCCGCTGCACTGCGTCGTTCGGCGAGTAGTTGTTCGGCGGCGACGTCACGGTCGGTCGTGCCCGGCCGGAAACGTGTATCGAAGCAGGTGACGAGAGCTTCGACGAATTCCGCATGCCGGCAGAGTGTGTCGACGACGTACCGTTCCGACATCGCCAGGCCTGCCTGACGAGCGAAACGCGCAGCGGCCCGGACGAGGGCGATATCTCGTACGGTCACCTCGGCGACCACCGCAAGGCGGGAGTATCCGTCGACGACAGTGCGGTTCTGTACGTATGCATCGAAGACGGCTTCGACCCGGCGCGGTGAGTCCGCGGTCCACTCCTGTGGTGTGACGAACACGAATCGATGGGCCTGCTGGTTCGTCTCCTCCGTGGTCAGGGCGCAGTGATCGCCGATACGCAGGCCGAAGTGTTCGAACGTGTGCACGGCGTCGGCGAGCAACAGTTCCCGATCGGGCCATCGCACGACGGCGCACGCGGTGCCGGCGGGTAACGAGTCCTCTACGAACAGCAGGGCCGGCCCGTCGGCCGGAGACTGCACGAGCTGTCGAGCAACCGCCGCGACGTTCGCGGTTGTCGGTTCGTACGAGTGCGTGAGAGAGCTGGTCATCTCCGTGTCCTTTCGCTCACCCCATAGGGCCGGGATGTGCCGTCAGTCTGCGGTCGGCGGCCCGGCACGCATATGTACGCAGCGTCCATCCACAGGCCTGATTTTCGACTTGATGTCCATGTCGTTCCGGCGTTCTCACTCCTAAGGTTCGAGGAAACCGCTGAAGGGAGAAGACCATGACTGCAGCTGAACTCACGCTCGGCGGACCCGCGCTGGAGCAAGTCCGTCGCGTCGTGACCGAAATTCCGGGCCCTCGATCCCGCGAGCTGGCGCGCCGTCGCACCGATGCGCTACCCGCAGGTCTGACCAGTGGCGCCGAGATCTACGCAGCGGCAGGGGGCGGAGGGGTGCTCGTGGACGTGGACGGGAACTCCTTCATCGACCTCGGTTCCGGAATCGCCGTCACCACCGTCGGCAACTCCGCGCCCCGGGTCGTCGAACGCGCCACCGCACAACTGCAGCACTTCACCCATACTTGTTTTCTCGCCACCCCCTATGAGCCGTACATCGAAGTCGCCGAGGCTCTGAATCGATTGACCCCGGGCACGCACGCGAAGCGCACGGCCCTGTTCAACACCGGCAGCGAAGCCGTCGAGAACGCCGTGAAGTACGCCCGTGCAGCGACCGGCCGGTCGGCAGTGGTCACCTTCGATCATGCCTTCCACGGCCGGACGCTCATGACGATGACCATGACCGCGAAGAACCAGCCCTACAAGCACTCTTTCGGTCCGTTCGCCCCCGAGGTCTACCGCGCCCCGATGGCGTATCCCTATCGATGGCCGAGCGGAGCCGACCGCGCCGCGGACGAGGCATTCGAACAGTTCCGTCTGCTCATCGATGCCCAGGTCGGCGCGGACCAGGTGGCCTGTGTCGTCGTCGAACCCATCCAGGGCGAAGGCGGATTCATCGTCCCGGCCGACGGCTTCCTGCGACGCATCGCCGACTTCTGCCGGGACAGGGGCATCCTCGTCGTCGCCGACGAAGTACAGACCGGAATCGGCCGTACCGGAGCATGGTTCGCGTGTGAGCACGAGGGCCTTGTCCCGGATCTGATCGTCACGGCAAAGGGACTCGCCGGCGGATTCCCGTTGGCGGCCGTCACCGGCCGAGCAGAGATCATGGACCGCGCCCATCCGGGCGGCATCGGCGGGACCTACAGCGGTAACCCCGCCGCATGCGCCGCAGCGCTCGGCGTCCTCGAGACGATCGAAGCCGAACACCTGCTCGAACGCGCCCAGGAGATCGGCACGCTGATGCTGCGGGAGTTGCGCGAGATCGGCACCCGTAACCCCGTCGTGGGTGAGGTCCGTGGCCGCGGAGCCATGATCGCCGTCGAACTCGTCGAACCCGGCACGACCACCCCCAACCGGGAGGCCGTCGCGAAGATCGCCCGGTATTGCCAGAACCACGGAGTCCTCACCCTCACAGCCGGCACCTTCGGGAACGTACTGCGCTTCCTGCCTCCGTTGTCGATCTCGGATGAGCTGCTCGCCGAGGCGTTTTCGGTTCTCCGCGACGCATTCGCCACCCTCTGAGCACGACACCGCCACCACCGTCAGCGAGGTGCGCCTGCTCTCGACCGGCCGCGCATCGACCGGTCACCCCGCATTCCGTTGATCCGCACCCCACGCGTCGAAGGGACAGACGATGACGACACCCGTTCTGCTGCAGCACTACATCGACGGTGAATGGTTCGACGGTGACGCCGATGCCCTGGTGAGCATCAGTCCCGCAGAACCGGACGTGACCGTCGCGCACGGCCGCGCGGCCACCGTCGACGCCGTCGACCGGGCTGTCGCTGCCGCGCGTGCGGCAGCCCGGCGGTGGGCGAGAACCCCGGCGCACGAGCGCGGCACCGTCCTGGTACGGGCCGCCGCCATCATCGAATCGTCTGCCCCTCGATGGGGTGCGGAGCTTGCCCGCGAAGAGGGCAAGACGCGCGGCGAGGGCGTCGCCGAGGTGCTCCGCGCCGCGCAGATCATGCGCTTCTACGGTGGTGAGGGCGACCGGGAAGCCGGCGAGATGTTCGCTTCCCCGCGACGCGGGGAACGCATCATGGTCGCGCGCAAGCCGATCGGCGTGGTAGGTGTCATCACGCCCTTCAATTTCCCCATTGCCATACCGGCCTGGAAGATCGCCCCGGCCCTGACCTACGGCAACACCGTGGTGTGGAAGCCGGCAGGCACCGTGCCACTGCTGGCAATGCGACTCGCGCAAGCCCTCCACGACGCCGGGCTGCCGCCGGGGGTGCTCAACCTCGTCATGGGCGGACGAGCCATCGGCGCCGGTATCGCCGACCATCCGGGGATCGACGCCCTGACGTTCACCGGTTCGACGGCGGTCGGCCGCAGCCTCGCGGCGGCGGGAGCCGCGCGGGGCGTGCCGGTGCAGGCGGAGATGGGGGGCAAGAACGCGGCTGTCGTGCTCGGCGACGCGGACCTCGATCTCGCCGCCGAGCAGGTCCTGGCCGGAGCGTTCCGCTCATCGGGGCAGAAATGCACGGCGACCTCACGGCTGATCGTCACCGAGGATGTTGCCGACGAGTTCGTCCGTGAACTTGTTGCGCGGATCGGGAAGTGGACCGTAGGCAATCCCTTGGACGAGCAGGTCGACATGGGTCCGGTGATCGATGCCGCAGCGCGGACGTCGATCCGGGCAGGGGTCGACGAGGCGATCCGGCAGGGTGCGCGGGCGTTGTGCGGGCAGCGATCGTACGA
Organism: Rhodococcus gordoniae; assembly: GCF_001646655.1. GTDB lineage: Bacteria > Actinomycetota > Actinomycetes > Mycobacteriales > Mycobacteriaceae > Rhodococcus > Rhodococcus gordoniae. Next base: position 35,379 of record NZ_LPZN01000017.1, read on the forward strand.
GGACGGTGAACTCGCGACCGGGTTCTACGTACCGCCCACTGTGCTCGAACTGCCCGATACCGGACTCGACGTGTGGCGGGAAGAGTTGTTCGGGCCCGTCCTCGCCGTGTGCCGCGCAGCGGACGCCGAGGCAGCATTCGCACTCGCCGACGACAGCGACTACGGCTTGTCGGCGGCGGTGTTCACCCAAGACCTCACACGCGCGCTCGGGGCGCTCGAGGATCTGGACGTGGGCATCCTGCACATCAACTCGGAATCCGCGGGCGCCGACCCGCACGTTCCGTTCGGTGGAGCCAAGAAAAGTGGCTACGGCCCGAAGGAACAGGGCCGCGCCGCCAGGGAGTTCTTCACACACACGACGACCGTCTACCTGCGCGGTGGAAGGTCGATCACATGAGCGGGGGCGCACTCGACGGTATCGTCGTCGCCGATTTCACCCGGGTCCTCGCCGGTCCCTACGCCACCATGATGCTCGCGGACATGGGCGCCGAAGTCGTCAAGATCGAGCGTCCCGGGACCGGTGACGATACCCGGTCTTGGGGACCCCCTTACGACGATGCCGGCTCGACCACGTACTTCGACTCGGTGAACCGCAACAAGACTTCCGTGGTCCTCGACCTCGCGTCGGAGCAAGGCCGAGCCGAGGCTCTCCGCCTCGTGGCGCGTGCAGACATCGTGGTCGAGAATTTCCGCGCAGGTACCATGGAGCGGCTCGGTCTCGGCTACGACGACCTGCTCACCGTCAATCCGCAATTGATCTATTGCTCTGTCACCGGGTTCGGAAGTGGAGACGGAGCAGCCCTGCCGGGTTACGACCTGCTCGTGCAGGCCGTCGGTGGGCTCATGAGCATCACCGGACCCGAGGCCGGCACGCCGACGAGGGTGGGAGTCGCGGTCGTCGACGTGCTCACGGGCCTGCACGCCCTCGCCGGGATTCTGGCTGCACTGCATCACCGCGAGCGCACCGGCGAGGGGCAGCGCGTCGACACCAATCTTCTTTCTGCACTGCTCTCGTCGCTCGTCAACCAGGGTTCCGCGTATCTGGGAGCCGGAGTGGTGCCGGGAATTCTCGGCAATCGGCACCCGAGCATCGCCCCTTACGAGGTGTTCGCGACGAAGGACCGACCGCTGGCGCTGGCGGTGGGCAACGACAAGCAGTTCGTGCGACTTTCCGAGACCCTCGGTGTGCCGGAACTCGCCACCGATCCGCGTTTTCACAGCAACCCGCAACGCGTGGCGCACCGTGAGGAGTTGTGCGTGGAGATCACCTCGGTCCTCACCACGGCCGGAGCAGATTACTGGTACGACGAACTGTCCCGCGTGGGTGTTCCGGCCGGACCCATCAACGATGTCGCCGAAGCCTTCGAGTTCGCCCGGCGACTCGGTCTCGGGGCTGTGGTAGCGGTGCCGGGTAGCGCCACTCCTCAGATCGCAAACCCGTTGAGTTTCTCCAGGACCCCGGTCCGGTACCGCTCGGCTCCGCCACCCCTGGGCGGAGTCGCGGACTGACCGCGAAGGACTGGAGATCGCCGCCCCGCTGCCGTCCGGCAGCGGGGCGGTCCCCGTCGAACGATCCTGCAGCACGACAGTGCGCAAGGTGGCCGGGGTTCGCTCAGCTCGACGCGCCATCCAGCATCTCTCTGGCTTTGACGGCCAGCCACCACTCCGTGCGGGTGTGAACGGAGTCGAGGTCACGACGGGTGAGTTCGGTGATGCGCGTAAGGCGGTTGCGCAGCGTGTGCCGGTGGATACCGAGTGCCGCTGCGGCGCTCTCGGCCTGGCCGTTGTGCTCGAGGTACACGGCGAGGGTCTCGATCAGGCGCCCACCCGATCCGTGCTCGGCGTCGTAGGCATCGAGCGCCTCCAGGCCGGTATAGGCGATGGCGCGCAATGCATCCGGATCCTGCATGCCGAGCAACACCGAGAACGTACCCAGTTCGGCGAATACCACCGGACCCCGACTGTCGCCCCGCACTGCCCGAACAGCCGAAAAAGACTGCTGAACACTACTGCTCACATCCGCGACATCACATGCCCCGCCCAACCCACACCGGACCGGCCGGCCGAGCTGCGCACACACCCGCTCCTGCACCCGAGTGGCGATCTCACGTGCCCGATCTGCCGGGAGAACGACCATCACATCCGCATCGGCAGGGGCAGACAGATAGGGAATCCCCTCGGCCGCCAGGGCAGCACCGATCTGCCGTTCCGCGGCCAACAGTGGCCCGATGTCGGTGAACACGGCGACCGCGACGGTATCGGTCGGTTCGAATCCGAAGTACCGGAGCAACCCGGCGTCCATGCGGTCGGGGGCGTCGACGAGCGTCCGGGTGACCACCGCACGTAGCCGCTGTTCTGCGCTCTGCACCTTCGCGGGCTTACCGAGCTCGATGGAGATCAGGGACACCGCGTGGGCGAGGAGCAATCGGTCGGCCGGACGGAGCGGTTCCGCGGTGCCGACTGCCAGGTATCCGTGGAGATCCTGGGCGGTCGCGATGCTCTGGACGGTGTAGTGCCCGTCTGCATCGGCCGACACCTTGCTCATCTGCCGGCGCCGTGGCGATCGCGTCGCCGACTCCGACACTCCGCGGGCTTGCCGGACCACCCGGGTCGTGTCGGACCCGTACTCGGCGAGCACGCGATCGTCGACGTCGACGACGGCAGCCGCTCCCGCGAGAGCCTGACCGAGCGCGGTCACGACCGCCGGGACCCCGCCGCGCAGTGTGGCCCGGACCAACCGCTCCTGTTGATCGACGACCCGCTGCACCGCCCGGACCTGATCGGCAGTCAACTCGTCGATGACCGCTCGGGTGATGGCAATGAACGGCGTCGATGCGGGCACGGCCAGGACCGGGAACCCGAGTGCATCACCTGCGGCACGCAGACTGTCGGGCACGCGGTCGAATCGGGTGCCCGTGTCGAACGCCAAGGCCACGCAACCGGCCCCTGCCAGGCCCTGGAGGTACGCGAACTGTTCGTCGGCGCCGGCGCCGATCTCCAGTCCCGTGGTCATCACGAGCTCGCCTCCCGAAAGCCACGGAGTGGGGTCCGGAAGTTCGATCGGATGCGCCCATTCGATGATGCGATCGGCTCCCTCGCGACCTGCCACGAGAGTGAGCCCGAGTTCCGGCACTGTCGCAAGCCGACGCACGGTGATGGCCATAACCCAATCCTTCCTCAGAGCGGACCGCTATGCGGTGCGACGCTCGGCGAGAACCTCGAGAGCCAGATGCACGTCGGCGACGTCCCGGGGGGAACGCAACGAACAACCCAACAGCTCTTCGACTCGTTTCACGCGGTGCCGCACGGTGTTCGGGTGCAGATTCAGCTCCCGAGCAGTGCGCCCCACGTCCAGTTCGCGTGCCAGGTGAAGCACGAGAAAGTCCATCAGGTCCTCGTGTCCGTCGAGCAACGGTGCCAGAACGGCGGTAGCTCGTGTGAGCGCCGCTTCCGGATCGCGAGCCGCCAGCAGCCAGTCGGCGAGACCGACGTCCTCGAAGCGTTGGGCGGCACGTCCGCGGCGCTCGGCGGCCCGCCACGCCCAGCGTGCCTCACGCAACTTCTCGGGACCACGCGTGGGGTCGGTGAACGGTTCGCTCGATCCACATCTCAATCCCTGTGGAAGGTTGGCGGACCACGATTCGAAGGCCTCCGCTCCAGCAGGGACCACACCGACGAGACCCCCCTCGCTCCGGGCGAGCAGCAGCGTGAGCCCCAGATCGCGAGCCAGACCGGACACGTCCGCCTCGACGGCCTCGAGCAGGGAGTTCGCCCGGAACACCCATCGACGGTTGTCGTACTCCGGAGCAGCGGACAGAACCAGTAGGCGCACGTCGGGATCCGGGCCGAACCGCAGCATCTCCAACTGTTCCAGGACGGTATCGGCGTGGGCCGGGTCGCCCGAGACGAGCGCACGCACCAGTGCGGTGTGGCGCGCGCGGTTCTCCACGGTAGCTCGCTGACGGGTGCGCTCGATGGTGTTGAGCAGCCTCAGCGACACTTCGACGGCAGGGTCGGTGAGGGGGTCGCTGAGTTCGTTCGTCTTGGAGGCGAGAGCCAACCAGTAGTACTGGTCGCCGGGTGAGATGGAGTGAGCACTCACCGCCCATCGGCCCACCCGGAACAGCAACCGCCCCTCCCGGCCGCGAAGTTGATTGCGGATCAGGTGCACCGGCGCGCCGCCGGCCGAGGCGACGACATCCCCGACCTCGTTGTAGAGGATCACGCTGCTGCGGAGCAGACCGGCGAGTCGGGCGACGAGGTCGGCCTCGGGAGCCTCGGCGGTCATCGCCTCGAGCAGGTGGTTCTGCATCTGCAGCGTGCGTCGTAGCAGCATCGAGTCCTGCGCTTGCACCGCCGCTCCGACGCGCCCGACCACCTCCATGAACGGCAGTTCCGACGGAATCGCCACGACGGCGAATCGATGGCGCTCGGCCTCGTCGAGCAGGGACCGCGGAATGTCCTCGGTGATCACTCCTACCCCGTACCCCAGTGCGGTGATGCCCGCCCCGACGAGTTCGCGGATCAGTTCGCGGTAGGCCGGCTGTGGGTGCTCGAGGACCGGAAAGCGTGAACCGGTGGTGAGCATCATCGAACCCGGTTGCAGCCATCGGGTCGGGTTCTCGATCTCGATCGGGTGTGCCCCGGTGATTCCGACATTTGGGTCGGCATCGGTGACCAGCCGGAGCCCGAGATCGGGTTCGAGCAGGAGGTCGACGAGCCGGAAACGGTCGGGAAGCATGTCCGTCATCTTCTCCCCGTACTGTGAAAATCTCCAATGAATCGGGGAGCTCGATTCACTTCTTCCAATTGATGGGTTGTCGACCAGGTCGAATACTGGGTCCACCCCAACCAGGAGTATGACGATGATCACATCTCGCAATCCTTACCTGCGCGTCGCCGTGGACGTCGGCGGCACTTTCACGGACGTGTGCATCTTCGACGAGAAAGCATCGACCACACGGATCGCGAAGGTCCCTTCCACCCCGGACGATCCCATGCGTGCCGTCGTCGACGGTGTGCGTGCCGCGGGCGTCGACCTGAGCGAGGTGACCCTGTTCTCGCACGGCACCACCGTTGCCACCAACGCGCTCATCACCCGCAACTTCCCGCCGGCCGCCCTCGTCACCACCCGCGGATTCCGCGACGTACTCGAAATCCGCGACGGCACCAAGGACGAGCTGTGGGACACGTACGTCGATGTCGGCCCCCCTTACATCCGCCGCCGTGACCGTTACGAAGTCACCGAACGCATCGACTACGCCGGCGAGGTCGTCACCCCACTCGACGAAGCAGAAGTCCGCGAGATCGCCCGCATCCTGCGCCGCAAGGACATCAAGACCGTGGCGGTGTGCCTGATCAACAGCTACGTCAACAGTGATCACGAACAGCGCGTACGAGCCCTGCTCGAAGCCGAACTGCCCGACGTCACCGTCTCGACCTCCAGCGAGATCCTCCCCGAGATCTTCGAATACGACCGCGCCTCGACCACCGTCGCCAACGCCGTGCTCGCCCCGCTGGTCAGCGGATACGTCAACCGCTTGGAAGCGCAGCTGCGCACCGACGGATACGAGGGTGATCTGCTGCTGCTCCACTCGGGCGGCGGTTCCATGACCCCTGCGATGGTGGAGAAGTATCCGGTTCGGCTCGCAGCCTCGGGCATCGCCGCCGGCGCGATCGCCGTGGCCGACATCGCGACGCGCTGCGGGTACCCCAACGCGATCGGCCTGGACATGGGTGGCACCAGTACCGACATCTCCCTCGTCTACGACGGCGAGGTCCGCACCACCAAGCAGTGGCAGGTCGAGTACGGCTTCCCCATCTCCTTCCCCAGCATCGAGGTGCTCACGATCGGTGCCGGTGGTGGATCGTTGGCCTGGCTCGACGAAGCGGGTTCGTTGCGCAACGGCCCGCAGTCCGCCGGCGCCTCCCCCGGCCCGGCCTGCTATCTGCGCGGCGGCACCGAACCGACCAACACCGACGCCAACGTGCTGCTCGGCCGACTGGGCACCGCCCTCATCGGCGGTGGACTCAGCCTCGACGTGGCGGCAGCGGAGAACGCGATCAAACAGACCGTGGCAGGACCGCTCGGTCTCGACGCGGACACCGCGGCGAGCAACATCATCCAGGTCGCCAATGCGAACATGGCAGATGCCGTGCGGCTGTTGTCGATTCGTCGAGGATACGATCCCCGCGACTTCGTTCTCGTCGTCTGCGGCGGCGCAGGCGCCCTGCACGGCGCGGCCCTCGCGAAGGAACTGTCCATTCCGACCGTCGTGGTGCCGCCGCACCCGGGCATCACCTCGGCGCAAGGGTGCCTGCTCGTCGACATCCGGCACGATCTGTCGGCGATGTTCCAGGGCCGCGTGGACGACATCGACACGACAGCGCTCGAACGCGAGTTCCTGCGCCTCGAACAGGAAGGCACGCAACGGCTGCGCCACGAGGGCGTCGCACCCGAACGCATGGTTCTCGACCGTCACATCAGCATGCGCTACGCCGGTCAGTGGCGATCGCTGACCGTCGCCGCCGGCAACGGTCCCGGCTTCCTCGACGAGGCCGTCGAACGATTCCACGAGGAACACGAACGGGACTACTCGTTCCGGCGCGACGACACCCCGGTGGAGATCTACCAGATCGGCCTACGCGCAGTGGGTACCACACCGAAGCCGAAGTTCCCGCATGCCGGCGAGCCCACCACGGCCGAACCGGTAGCGGTGGAACGGCGCAGCGTCTATTTCGACGAAGCACAGCGCCGGCTCGACACGCCTGTCTTCGACCGTGACACGCTCGGGTTCGGTACGCGCATTCCGGGCCCCGCCGTGATCACCCAGCTCGACTCCACCACCGTTGTCCCACCCGGGACCACCGCCACCATCGACGAGTGGGCGAACATCCGCATCGACATCCAGGAGTCCCGATGACCACCCCGTCCACCACCCTCGATCCGGTCACCTTCGAGGTCCTCAAGAACGCGTTCGCCACCTCGGTCGATCTGATGTCCGAGCAGATCCTGCGCACCTGCTACTCGTTCGTCATCTATTCGCGGGACTTCTCCTCCGCGCTCTGCGACGCCGAGGGCAACACCGTCATGCAGGGCAGCCAGGACATCGCCGTTCACGTCGGCACGCTCCACTTCCAGTGCAAGGCCGTACTGGACGAATTCGGCTCCGACATCAACCCCGGCGACATCTTCATGGTCAACGACCCCTATCGCGGCGGCACCCACCTCAACGACGTCAGCTTCATCCGGCCCATCTTCGCGGACGATGTCCTCATCGCCTTCGCTCAGAACAAAGGGCACTGGGCCGATATCGGCGGCAGTGTGCCGGGATCCTTCGACGTCACTGCCACCGAACACTTCGGTGAAGGTCTGCGGATCACCCCGGTGCGGGTGTGGCACGAGGGCCGGTTCCTCGCCGACGTCGCGAAGCTCCTCGTCGCGAACACGCGGTCGCCGGAGATCAGCATGGGCGATCTGCACGCCCAGGCCGAGGCGACGGGGATATGCGAACGCGAGATCCTTCGCCTTGTGGACAAATACGGTCGCGGCACCGTCACCGAGGCCATGCATGAGGTCCAGAACTACGTCGAACGCATCGTCCGCAGCCGGGTCGCCGATCTCCCCGACGGCACCTGGACCACCGAGGACTACCTCGACTCCGATCCCGCGCGTCCCGAGGGCCTCGTCCCGATCCGGGTCACCATGACCATCGAGGGAGATCAACTCAGCTACGACCTGACGGGTAGCGCACCTGCCGTCGCGAGCTTCCTCAACAGCGGTTACGGCACCGCATTCTCCGGAATCATGGCGGGCACCAAGTCGTTCTTCCCCGATGTCCCGTTGAATTCGGGACTGTACAACGCGATTCACACCGAACTCGGGCCCGAGGGCACCGTCGTCAACGCAGGCTGGCCGCATGCGGTGACCGGGTTCTGTTCCGGCCCCTACGAGAAGATCATGAACGCGATCTTCGAACTGTGGTCGAAAGTCGTGCCCTCCCGGGGCATCGCCTGTTCGTTCAACCTCGAGTACCTCCTCGTCGGTGGGCGCGACGCCCGAACCGAGGAGCGCCCCTTCTTCATGTGGTACGACTGGATGGCCGGCGGCTGGGGTGGCCGAAACTCGAAGGACGGATCGAGCGCCACCGCACCGGTGTTCGGCATCGGTCTTGCCGTCCAGCCGTGCGAAGGACAAGAACGCCTCACCCCCGTGCTCACCACCGAGCACGCCATCATCACCGACTCCGGCGGACCGGGCGAGTACCGCGGCGGATGCGGCCTGTCCAAGGGCGGTGTCCTCACCGACAGCGACAACAGCGTGATGTCCTACTGCTGCGACCGCTCCCGCTCGGTCACCTGGGGAATCGAAGGGGGCCTACCGTCCATTCCCCATGGGGTCTGGCTCAACCGGGGCACACCCGAGGAACGCTTCCTCGGATCCGTGTTCTCGAACGTTCCTGTGCAGTCCGGTGATTCGTTCGACAGGCCGTCGGCCGGCGGAGGCGGATACGGGGATCCCCTGCGACGGGATCCGGAGTCCGTGCTCGAAGACGTGATCGACGGATACGTCTCCCTCGAGCGCGCCGCCCTCGACTACGGCGTCGTCGTCGTGCCGGTGGACCCCGAGATCGACCGTTACGAACTCGACCGGGACGCCACCGAACGAACCCGCACGGCGATCCGCCGGTCGCGCGAGGGTTGGCTGGACGAAGAACCCGAGTCCGTCGCCGCACGCTACCGCAGCGGTGAGTTGTCCATGCTCGACCTCGTACGGCGTTACGGCGTGATCGTCGACTGGGGAACCGGTGAGCTGCTGCCCACCACCACCACACAGTTCCGCGACCTGCTCCGAACTCGTTCTGTCGCGCACTGGTCCTGACGAGGACGGGGCGGACCGGTGATCCGGCCCGCCCCGTCCCGAGTCCGGACAGGCGCAGATCCGGCGATGTCTCCGGACGAGGCGTGGCGCATCGGGCGAGCAATCGCCCCTGCGGCCAGGCGACATCGATCGGTTGTACAGCATGGACATGTCGCAGATCACATCGTGTTCGTAGTGTTCTCCCAATCGAACGTGAGCGCTGCCGGCACACCGGAACCGGTAACCCGATTGCGCCGTACACCAGGTTTCGAAGGGAGTGCCGTGCACACCGATTCATCGGCCGATAGGTCCGATACCCTCGGTCACGCTTTGAAGAGACGTCATCTCACCATGTTGTCGATGGGCGGGGTGATCGGGGCGGGATTCTTCGTCGGCATCAGCGCCATCATCGGCCAAGCGGGCCCCGGGGCCATCTTCACCTGCCTGATCTGTGGACTCATCGTCTTCCTGGTCATGCGGATGCTCGGTGAGATGGCCGTCGCCAAGCCGTGCACCGGGTCGTTCACCGAATACGCCCGCGACGCCATGGGTAATTGGGCGGGCTTCGCAACGGGCTGGCTGTTCTGGTACTTCTGGGTGGTCGTTGTCGGAATCGAGGCGGTGGTCGGAGCCACCTTGCTCGGTCGCTGGTTCCCCGGCGTTCCGTTGTGGCTGATGGCGGCCGGCCTACTGTTGCTGATGACCGTGGTGAACCTGTTGTCGGTCGGCAACTTCGGTGAGGCGGAGTACTGGTTCGCCGGGATCAAGGTCGCGGTCATCATCGCCTTCCTCGTCCTGGCCGGCCTCTACGTGTCGGGTATCTGGCCGGGAGCCGATCTGTCCTTCGAGAATCTGACTGCCCACGGCGGTTTCCTGCCGAACGGTTTCACTCCTGTCCTCGTCGGTGTCGTCGCCGTCATCTTCTCGATGACGGGAGCAGAGCTGGTGACGATCGCCGCAGCCGAATCGAAGGAACCTGCCGCGGCGATCCGCCGCGCTACCAGCACGGTGGTGTTCCGGATCCTGGCGTTCTTCGTCGGCGCCACATTCTTGCTCGTCACCATGCTGCCGTGGGACAGCTACGTCGTCGGAGAATCCCCGTTCGTCTCCGCCCTCGATGTACTGGGTGTCCCCGGCGCAGCCGAAATACTCAACTTCGTCGTTCTCGTCGCCGTGCTCTCCTGCTTGAACTCCGGGCTCTACACGGCCTCGCGAATGTTGTTCGTACTCGGCGCCCACGGTGACGCTCCTGCCTGGATGACATCCGTCAATTCCCGCGGCGTGCCACTGAAGGGGGTGCTGTCGTGCACCTTCATCGGCTATATATGTATCGCTGCCGCCTACCTCTGGCCCGAGACGATCTTCCTGTATCTGGTCACCTCGTCGGGCGCGATCTGCCTGTTCGTCTACATCCTGATCTGCCTGTCCGAGCTGGTATTACGCCGCCGGTGGGAACGCACATCTCCGGAGATCCTGCAGTTCCGGGTGTGGCTCTATCCCGTCCTGCCCATCGTGGTCACCGTCGCCATCGCTGCGATCCTCGTGGGAATGTGGTTTACCGGTGCCCGTCCGGAACTGGTGCAGTCGCTGATCGCGTTCGCCGTGATCATCGCTGCATATCATCTCAAGACCAGGTACCGGCGTCGACGGGATTCTGCACGAGATCCCTCACCCGGAGAAGCCTCCTGGGCCCGCGCGATGCATGTCGCCCCGACGCTCCGAGACCCGCGAACACACCCCATCAGGGCCCGATTCGAAGCCGATTCCGGAGAAGAATCTTCCGGCCCTGATCGTGAATCCTCGGAGTACGAGCTCGACATGCCACCGAACAACATCGTGAAGTGACTCGCCGGCAACCCATTTCCGAAACAGGTCGGTCATCCCGCACAGACACATTCGAACCACCCGGGCAGCGCGGCCCGGGAAGTCCCTCGACGGACTTCCCGGGCCGCGGTCGACAGCGATCATCGACCTCCGGTCAGTGGGTTGCCAGCGCTATCCGCCGCTGCTCGTCCACCGGGACTCCCCCACCCGAACCGAATTCGATTCTGACGTGATGCACAGTGCCGGAGAATGCGAAACGGTCTCGGCGAGCGATCTCCTCGGCCACCGGGCTACCGCGATCGATACCGATATCGAGCTGTTCGTTCATCGAGAAGATCGCCCGCGCAGTGCGTTCGACGCGCCCATCGGCAACGGCGGCACCGTCGACCAGCAGTGTCACTCGGCCACCCTTACCGATGCCTCCACCGTCGTACTCGAAATGCACCGACACCTCGCGCACGTCTTCCGAGAGTGCCGGTCCTCGAACAAAAGTGTGCTCTTTTCCGTTGAAGTTGTAGCAGAACACCGGCCGCGACTCGAGCACATAGAACCCGAATCCGCCGAAACGCCCCCCGATACCGACCAGCATTCCTTCGCACGATGACCCCCGAGTGTCGATCCGGGCGGTCAGCGAGAAAGAACGGTTGAAGAACGAGGGTGCAGCCTTCTCGACCAGTCCCTGCATGTGCGGATACAGCGTCACGGTGCGTCGGCCCGCGAACGGGTGCGGCGGCCGGGAGCTCGGATCCGATCCTCGGCCGACGGTGCGGTCGTCGAGCGGAAGCACCCGATATCGGGCGGCTTCGGTGAGAAAGAGCTGTTTCAAGCGCTCGAGGGCGTCCGGATGTTCGTCCGCCAGATCGCGGGCCTGGGACCAATCGGTGGTGGTGTCGTACAACTCCCAGCGGTCCTCGTCGAGGCCGGGCAGTTCGAGACCGTAGGTCGCCATGTGCCAGGGCGCGCGGTGTGCCGTCACCGCCGTCCACCCCTCGTGATAGATACCTCTGTTACCGAAGATCTCGAAGTACTGGGTGACGTGACGTTCCTCGGCCGCCGGGTCGTCGAACGTGTAGTTCATCGCGACACCTTCCATGGGCATCTGGGCGACACCGTCGACCGTGTGCGGCGCCGGAACGCTCGCCGCCTCGAGGATGGTCGGGGTGATATCGACGCAATGGTGCCATTGATGGCGCAGGCCACCTGTGGCGGCAATGCCGGCAGGCCAGTGCACGATCAGCCCGTTACGGGTGCCGCCGTAATGTGAAGCGACCTGCTTGGCCCACTGATAGGGGGTGTCGAGTGCAAGAGCCCACGAAGCCGGGTAATGCGGGTAGCTGGTGGGTGTGCCGAGTTCGTCGAACCGGTCGAGCACGTCCCGCGTAGTGCTCCGGTAGCCGTTCAATTCCGCCAGATAGTTGAACGAACCTTCCAGGCCTCCTTCCGCGGAGGCTCCGTTGTCGCCGAGCATGTACAGGATGAGCGTGTTGTCCAGCGCCCCGGTCTCCTGCAGTCGGTCGACGAGGCGGCCGACCTGATCATCGGTATGTTCGAGGAAGGCCGCGTACAGTTCCATCAAGCGCGCAGACGCCTTCTTCGCGTCGTCGTCCAGTGAGTCCCAGTGGGGAAGTCCCGGGGCCCACGGCGCGAGGACGGTGTCCTCGGGCACGACACCCAGGCGCTTCTGACGTTCCAGGGTGATCTCACGTTGCCGGTCCCAGCCGTGATCGAACTCGTGCCGGTACTTGTCGAGATATTCGTCCGGTACCTGCAGCGGTGCATGACAGGCACCGAACGGCAGATAACAGAACCAGGGCTTGTTCTCGTCGACGGCGTTCACACCCTCGATCCAGGCCAGAGCGCGATCCACCAGATCTTCGGAGAGGTGGTAACCCTCTTCCGGTGTTCTCGGCGGTGCGACCACCGTGAAGTCCTCGTACAACACCGGGTTGAACTGATCCGATTCGGCGCCGAGGAATCCGTAGAACTTGTCGAATCCCTCACGGCAAGGCCATCTGTCGAACGGTCCGGCCGGAGTCATCTCCCAGGTCGGAGTCTGGTGCATCTTGCCGAACGCTCCCGTGGTGTACCCGTTTCCCTGCAGGATGCGCGCCACGGTGGCAGCCGAGGCGGGACGTGTTCCGTTGTATCCGGGTGCCGCGCCCGCCATCTCGGAGATGACGCCCATTCCGACCGAGTGGTGGTTACGCCCGGTCAGCGTCGCGGCGCGGGTCGGTGAGCACAACGCGGTGGTGTGGAATCGGGTGTACTTCAAGCCGTCTTCGGCGAGCCGTTCGGCGGTCGGCGTGCGGCAGGGGCCACCGAACGCGGACGCTGCGCCGAATCCGACGTCGTCGATCATCACGAGAAGCACGTTCGGTGCGCCTGCGGGAGGACGGACGGGTTCGTCCCGGCGGAACGGGCGGGTTTGACTGCGGTAGTCGACGGCGGCCGAAGGCTGAGGGCTCGAAGTCACGATCGGCAAGGCATGGCGATCCATCGAGATGCTCCTGACTGGACGTGGTGGGTGCGGGGCAGAGGGCGTCGACGGGGGTCAGACGTGTTCGCGGGGGGCCGTCGATGTCGCGGGCGCGGGCGCGGGCGTGGCAAGTCCACCCTGAGCAGGTGCACGTCCGTGTTTCATCACCAGCGCGATGACGATGCCCACCGCGCCGACCACAGCAGCAGCACCGAATCCCTGCACGAAAGCCGAGTCGGCATAGAGCACGGCCTTACCGCCGGGGCGTGCACCGGCCACATGGTTCGCCATGATCACACCGGTGACGGTCACGGCGACCGCCGATGTCAGCTGCATACCCACTCCGGCGATCGTGGTGCCCACCCCGCTCTGCTCGGCCGGCAACGAGTCCTGAACCAGGTTCGCGTTGGAGGAGTGCAGGAAACCGACCGCGAATCCGGCTGCCGCGCTGATGGTGATCGCTTCGGCCAGAGTCTGGGGAAGACGGGATCCGAGGAACATCACGAAGATGAACAGGGCGGCAGCGACGATCAGCACCTGTCGCGGGCCGAACTTCTTCGCGCAGAACCCGCCGAGGGGTCCGGCGACCATCGCGCCGATGCCCAGCGCACAGGTCCACAGCGCGTAGGCCGTGGCACTCAGCCCCGCCCCGTACGAGATGCCCGGGACACCACCCGGCGTCTGCAACAGGATCGGCATCATGAACGCGTGTGCGTTCATCATGTAACCGACACACGCCACGGCGAGAACGGTGGGACCGAACCGGCGCCCGAACAGGATGGCGAAATCGATGAGGGGATGCTCGGTGGTGCGCTGTCGCACGACGAACAGTGCCAACATCACCGAACCGATCACCAGTAGCGCCACTGTCCGGCCGGTCGACCATCCCCACGCCGACCCCTTGGTGATGCCGAGCAGCAACACACCGACACCCGGACCGAGAAGCAGGGTCCCGAGATAGTCGACGGGCCGGTCGGCGCGCACGGGGCTCTCCGGAACCACCAGGGCGTACAGCGGGATCAACGCGGCCACGTAGACGGCGAGGAACCAGAACACCGATCGGAATCCGAAACCGTCGATCAGCCACCCCGCGATGAACGGTCCGGCCACCGCCGACATGCCGATGCCCGTGGCCACGACACCGAGCGCGATCGGAACGAACTCGCGCGGCATGATGTCGCGCACGAGACTGTAGGACAGCGCGACGATACCGACCAGGGCTCCCTGGGCCGCTCGGCCGACCAACATCATCTCGAAGGAGGTCGACGCGGCGCTGATGACGCTGCCCACGATGAACACGACGGCGAGAAAGAGAATGACACGCTTCTTGCCGAGTTTGTCCGAGGCCTTGCCGATCATCGGCATCAGTGTGGCGCCGGCGAGGGTGACGATGGACATCGTCCATGCCACGTTCAACGTGTTGAAGGACGACGCGATATGGGGCAGAGCCGGATACACCATGAGGATCTCGAAGGTGGCGATCTCCGAGAACAGGATGATGACGGCGAGCAGGGCGAACAACCGTCGTTTCGAGGTGCCGGTCGTGGGGGGTGTCGGAACGCGCACAGGCATGATCCTTAGATCGAGTCGGCAGGGCCGAGGAGGGTGGAATTGGTCGCGGGGCGCCGGCGGCTCGGGGGCGGCGCGACATGCAGACGTCGGCTCGTTCCACGGAGCTCGACCCGACGTGACGCTAATCACGAAAGTTCGCCTCACCGTCCTTCGGTCCCGCTGAGTGAGACCTGTGATGCACCCCGGCGAGCCGAGCCGCCGCGACAGATCATGGCCGACCCGACACAGCACGAAAAAAGGTTTCCTGCAGTGATTTCCCCGATTTAAGACAGTGTCTTGACGTGGCGGGTGTGTCGACATAACGTGTTCGCATGTCGCCATCGGCCGATTCCCGCCAGTCGCTCCTCGAAGCTGCCGAACGCCTGTACGCCGTACACGGCATCGAGGGAGTGTCCATGCGCGACATCGCCACGACTGCAGGGCACCGGAACAACTCTGCCGTGCAGTATCACTTCGGAAACCGAGAAGGGTTGCTGCGAGAAATCTTTCGGTTCCGAATGACCACCATCAACGCGGTTCGCCGGCAGCATCTCGACGACATCGACCGTGCCGGTCTGGGCAACGACGTACGCGCCCTGGTCGAAGCGGAACTGCGCCCGCTGACCGAGTTCCTCGCCTCCACCCCCGAAGGCAGCCACTATGCCCGCTTCATCGCACGTGTATCACCGAGCGTCGACTTCGCCGCCCCCGATTTCGCCGGCCTCCGGGACGCCAACTCGGAGATCATCGGCCGCCTCATCCGCGCTCTGACGCATCTCCCGGCCCGTGTCGCCACGACACGCATCGATCTGATGTTCAACATGGCGGTGTCGGCACTCGCTCTGTACGAGCAGCGTCGCGCCGAATTCATATCCGTGCGAGCAGACTTCGACGAGACCGTCGATCACCTGATCGACATGACCGTCGCCGCCCTGCTCGCAGACGCCACCCACCGGCATCCCGGACACAACGCAACCGGTGATCGCCCGAACCCACCCGACAGGAGCTCCGGTGTCCCCCACGATTTCCTCACGCACAGTTGAAATAGGCTCGCACAAAATCGAATTCGGACCACGCCTGCTACGTCGCACGGCGGGGGAGCACGAGACCGCTCCGTACACGACGGTGCAGCTGGAACCTGTCACCCCGTACATCGGTGCGGTGGTGTCCGGAATAGATCTGCGCAGCCCGGAAACCGAACAGATCGACGAGTTGCGCAGAGCCCTGCTGGAGTGGAAGGTGCTGTTCTTCCGGAATCAGCACATCACCGCAGAACAGCACCGCGATTTCGCTCGCCACTGGGGAGAACTCGAGGTGCATCCGCTGCTTCCCCAGGGGGAGGTTCCGGAAGTGGTGCATTTCGAACGCAGCCAGGACAATCCGGGTACGGAGAACATCTGGCATGTGGATGTCACCTGGCAGAAACGACCTCCGCTCGGCTCCGTTCTGCGGGCGCTGGAAGTTCCGCCGGCCGGTGGCGACACGCTGTGGGCGGACATGGGAAATGCCTACGACTGTCTCCCGGACGAGATCAAAGAACGGATCGACGGACTCGAAGCAGTACACGATTTCGTTCCGTCGTTCGGCCGCAGCATGACTCCGGAGCGACTCGAACAGATGAAGGAACAGTACCCTCCGGTACGGCACCCCATCGTACGGACGCACCCCGAGACCGGACGTAAGACCCTGTTCGTCAACAGTCTGTTCACCACCCACATTCCCGACATCGATCCGGTCGAAGGCGACCGACTGCTCCAGCAGTTGTTCGATCAGGCCAAGGTTCCCGACTTCCAGTGCCGGTTCCGCTGGGCACCCGACTCGATTGCCTTCTGGGACAACCGAGCCACCCAACACTACGCCGCCAGCGACTATTTCCCTCACCGACGAGTCATGGAACGAGTCTCGATCGAAGGCGACATCCCGTTCTGAGCCCTCTCGGCCGGTGCCGCGGAGCCGTGAAGCTCCCGGCACGGGCCGACGGCAGTGCACGGCGACCAGAGCATCATGGACGGATGACGCAACGGAATCCGATGTGACACGTGGACGTCTCCACACTTTCTCCCTGACGCGCAGCCGGGCGATAGCGCAAGCAGTAGTTGGGCGCACACAGATGCGATCCACCCTTGATGACCCGGCGAGGATAACGCTCGTCCCCATCCGACGTCGTTACGCGCGGATTCGACGGAATACAACACGCACGTGCCGATTCGAGGTCACGGCCATCCGCACCGTGGCGCGCGAAGAAGAAGTCCTCGGTCCACTCCCAGACGTTGCCGGCCATGTCCGAGAGCCCGTAACCATTGGGTCCGTACGCTCCCACCGGGGAGGTGCCCACAAATCCGTCCTCCGCGGTGTTCTCCCACGGGAAACGTCCCTGCCACGTGTTCGCACGATAGCGGCCGCGAGGCGTGAATTCGTCCCCCCAGACGAAACGGGCCCGGTCCAGACCGCCCCGCGCCGCATACTCCCACTCCGCTTCCGAGGGCAGTTCTTTACCCGCCCACTGTGCATAGGTCCGGGCGTCGAAGTACGACACATGCGTCACGGGATGACGTTCGCGCCCGGCCAGGTCGCTGCCAGGCCCCTCCGGGTGGCGCCATGAGGCTCCGGGTGTCCACGTCCACCACCTGTGATAGTCATCGAGCGGCACCGGCCCGGACGGGGCGGTGAACACCAGCGAACCCGGCACGAGCAAATGCGGATCGGCGTCGGGATAGTCCTCGGCCCGAGGTGATGTTTCCGCGGTCGTCACGTATCCGGTTGCCTTCACGAACCGTCGGAACTCAGCGACGGTCACCGGATGGGTGTCGATGAAGAATCCGTCGACACGCACCTGATGGACCGGCCGCTCCTCGGGATAGAACTCCTCCGAGCCCATCCAGAACGTGCCGCCGGAGATCCAGGTCATGTTCTTCGGGGGGATACGCACCGACGTCGGAGACCTCATATCGGAAGCTTGTCATCCTGGCATATCTTGCTCGGAGGTCGTCCCACTGGCCGGATAGCCGACCGACCCGGCACCGGCCGGACGATCAGCGCGTCAAGGCTGTGTCGGCCACCGCGTCGAAGGTCCGCACGTGGCGGTGAACGCTGGTGGATTGTCCCAGCTCGCGCCACCTGTCATCTCGGATGACCGCCGCGTCCAGGAGAACGGTGTCCCTGGCCGTGACCAGGAGAGACGTTCACCGTGGAGAACTTCCCCCACTACCCTCGGCTGTTAGGTTCGCCATACCTTAGACTTTTTCGGTGTTCAGCTCCCCCATACTCGACGAGCGTCCCGGCGTGCGCTTCGTACGTCGGCTGCAAGACTTCGGCGACACCCCTGCCTTGATCACGTCGGAGCGGACGGTCACCTACAGCGAACTGGCCGCGCAGGTCCGGCACGAAACGTCCCGGCTCGGCGAGACCCGCCGCCTGGTGCTGCTCGCAGGTGCCAACGAGATCGACGTGATCATCGTCTACCTCGCGGCTCTGCTCGCCGGACATCCGGTGTTGCTGGCGCCGGGCGACAACCCCGTCGCTCTCGAAGGTCTGATCGACGTGTACCGACCCGACGTGGTGGTGCGCAGCATCGACGGGACCGTGGCTGTCGAGGAACGGGGTGACGGTTCCTCACATGTGCTGCACCCCGACCTGGCGCTGCTGTTGAGCACCTCCGGCTCGACCGGTTCCCCGAAACTCGTCCGCCTGTCGCATCGCAACGTGCAGTCCAATGCCGAGTCGATCGCGGACTACCTCGGCATCCGCGGAACCGACCGTGCGGTGACGACATTGCCGATGCATTACTGCTACGGCTTGTCGGTGATCCACAGCCATCTGCTGCGCGGCGCTGCAGTGGTGCTCACGACCCGCTCGGTCACCGACCCGGCGTTCTGGGAGCTGTTCCGGGCACACGGGGGCACCAGCTTCGCCGGCGTGCCCTACACCTTCGATCTGCTCGACCGGTTCGGATTCGACGAACTGGATCTGCCCGACCTGCGCTACATCACGCAGGCCGGCGGGCGACTGTCACCGGATCGTGTCCGCGCCTATGCGCAACTGGGTCGTGAGCGGGGCTGGGACTTCTTCGTCATGTACGGACAGACGGAGGCAACCGCACGGATGGCGTACCTGCCTCCGGAACTCGCCACCGACCATCCGCAGTCGATCGGACGGGCTGTACCCGGGGGCTCCTTCCGCCTCGAGGCGGTACCGGATGCTCCGGACGGCACCGGTGAACTGATCTATACGGGGCCGAACGTGATGCTCGGCTACGCGCACACTCCCGAGGATCTGGGTCTCGGGGACATCCTGGAGGGCGAACTACGAACCGGAGACCTTGCGCGGCAGATCGACGGCGGATTGTACGAGGTGGTGGGCCGGCGCAGCCGATTCGTCAAGCTCTTCGGGCTGCGGCTCGACCTGCAACAGATCGAGTCGACTCTCGCACAGGAGGGCCTGACGGCCTGCTGCGTCGGTGGTACGGACGAAATGATCGTGGCGGTCGAAGGCGCGAGCGATGTCGACGCGGTCCGGTCCGCGAGCGCACGGGCCTGCGGTCTTCCCGTCGCCGCGGTGCGGGTGTGCCTCGTCGACGAACTTCCACGGACCAGCACGGGCAAACCCGACCTTCGGGCGGTGGCCGGGCTGGTCCACGACGCAGCACCCGTTCCGGTGACGACAACGACCACCGTCGCGGACACGGACGCCCTGCGGGCCCTGTATGCCGAGGTGTTGCGCAGTACGCAGGTCACCGACGACAGCTCGTTCGTGAGCCTCGGCGGCGATTCCCTGTCCTATGTGCAGATGTCCCTCCGACTCGAGCGGATGCTCGGCTGTCTTCCCGAGAACTGGCACACCACCGCGATCAAGGATTTCGTACCCGCACCCCGACGACGATGGTGGCGGACGGTCGAGACCAACGTGCTGCTCCGCGCCGTCGCGATCGTGCTCATCGTGGGATCACACATTCGGCTGTTCGGGGCGCTCGGCGGCGCGCATGTGCTCCTCGGGGTCGCCGGCTACAACTTCGCCCGCTTCCATCTCGCCACTCCCCGGACCGAACGGGTACGCCATGTCCTGGGCAGCGTGGCCCGAATCGCCGTCCCCAGC
Source organism: Rhodococcus gordoniae (assembly GCF_001646655.1). GTDB lineage: Bacteria > Actinomycetota > Actinomycetes > Mycobacteriales > Mycobacteriaceae > Rhodococcus > Rhodococcus gordoniae. The sequence continues at coordinate 55,181 of NZ_LPZN01000017.1, forward strand.
ATGCTGTGGCTCGCTGCCGTGATCGCACTGACCGGCGACTATCTCGTGACCAGCGCCTTCTTGCTCAACGGCATTCTCGGACCCGACGGGTGGACGCCGGAATGGCGGTACTGGTTCATCGAAGCGATCGTCTACATCCTGCTCGTCGTCATCGCGGTGTTGTCCATCCCGCTCGTCGATCGCATCGAGCGCAAACACTCGTTCTGGTTCGCCATCGGATTGGTGGGCGTGGGTCTGCTCCCCCGCTACGGCATCGTCGAGCTCGGCGACGGCAACAATCTCATCCTGAGCGCCTCGATGGTCTTCTGGCTGTTCGCCCTGGGTTGGGCCGCCGCCACGGCGACGACCGTGTGGCACCGCGCGGGCGTCACCGCGGTGATCGCAGCCACTGTGCCCGGATACTTCTCCGGCGACCTCCAGCGAGAGCTCCTCGTCATAGGTGGGCTGTGCCTGCTGGTGTGGCTCGACTCCGTTCCCTGCCCACCTGCACTGAGCAGGATCGCAGGGGTGCTGGCAAGCGCATCTCTCTACATCTACCTGACGCACTTCCAGGTGTACCTACCGTTGCGAGAAGACCATCCTTGGCTGGCCTTCGCTCTGTCGATCCTCGTCGGCATTCTCTTCTGGCAAGGAGTAACGGCCGTCCTCTCCCTGCGCCGACGGCTCGGCATCCCGCGATCGAGAGGCGACCGGGATCCGATCGTCTCCACCGATAGTTCGTCTCGCACTTCCGCAACCGAGGCACACACAGCCGCCGGCAGCCGGTCGTAGTAAGGCTCGGACTCCGGGAGCGTTACCAGCGAGAGCCGGTGCTACCGAGTCGGTCCGGATCGCGAATCCGGTTCCGATTATTAGGCTTGCCAATCCTTCGAGTAGCATCGTTTTCCTGACCACGGGTGGGAGATTTCCCGCTGCACAAGAGGACGGACACACTATGAGGATTCGGACCGGACTGATATCGGGAGTGGCTCTGGCCACCGCCGCGGTGCTGACACTGTCGGCGTGCTCGGAGTCCGGTTCGGGTGGCGGAGCCGATTCGGACACCGCCGACCAGATCACCGTGTACAACGCCCAACACGAGTCACTGACCCAGGAATGGGCCGACGCCTTCACCGCCGAGACCGGCATCGAGGTAGAACTACGCAACGGCAACGACACCGAACTCGGCAACCTCCTCGTCGCCGAAGGTGACCAGTCGCCGGCCGACGTCTTCCTCACCGAGAACTCCCCGGCGATGACGCTGGTGGAGAACGCCGGACTCTTCGCCGACGTCGACCAGGACGTCCTCGACCAGGTCCCGAGCCAGTACCGGCCGTCGAGCGGCAAGTGGACCGGCATCGCGGCCCGCTCCACCGTCTTCGCATACAACAAGGACAGCCTGCCCCAGGACCAGCTTCCCGGGTCGCTGCTCGACCTGCAGGACCCTGCCTGGAAGGACCGATGGGCCGCGTCGCCGTCGGGCGCCGACTTCCAGGCCATCATCAGTGCGCTGCTCGAGCTGAAGGGTGAGGACGCCACCCGCCAGTGGCTGGCCGGGATGAAGGAGAATGTGCGCACCTACCAGGGGAACAACACGGTGATGAAGGCCGTCAACGCCGGGGAGATCCCGGGCGGCGTGATCTACCACTACTACTGGTTCGGAGATCAGTCCAGGACCGGTGAGAACAGCAACAACGTCGCGCTGCACTACTTCAAGAACGAGGATCCGGGCGCGTTCGTGAGCGTCTCGGGCGGCGGCGTCCTGAAATCGAGCACCCAGCAGGACGCAGCGCAGCGGTTCCTGAAGTTCGTCACCGGGAAACAAGGCCAGGAGGTTCTGCAGACCGGGACGTCCTTCGAGTACTCGGTCGGCAGCGATGTGCCGGCGAATCCGGAACTGGTGCCGCTCGCCGATCTGCAGGCCCCGAAGGTCGACCCCGCGAAGCTCAACAGCCCGCAGGTCACCGAACTCATGACGGAAGCCGGCCTGCTCTGAAACTCGCACCGATCGGCCGCACGCGGTCGGGCGACTCGGACACTCCCCGTCGCCCGGCCGCTCGGCCGCGCCCGCCGCTCCCCCTGGCGGTTGCCGCACTGATCGTGGTGGCCGCGTCACTCATCCCACTCGGCTACATCGTCGTGCAGAGCATCGACACGGGCTGGGATACCGCATCCGCGCTGCTGTTCCGCCCCCGCGTCCGCGAACTGCTGACGAACACCGTGCAATTGGTCGTCGTCACGGTGCCCCTCTGCATCGTCGTCGGTGTCCTCGCCGCCTGGCTCGTCGAGCGCACCCGGGTACCGGGAGCGAAGGTGTGGGCGGTGCTCCTCGCGGCACCGCTCGCCGTGCCGGCGTTCGTCAACAGCTATTCGTGGGTGACGCTGATTCCCTCCCTCGGCGGACTGCACGGCGGCGTTCTCATCGCCACCCTCTCCTACTTCCCGCTCGTCTACATTCCGACCGCCGCGACGCTACGTCGGCTCGATCCCGCCGTCGAGGAATCGGCGCGAGCCCTCGGCGTCGGCCCGTGGGCTGTGTTCTTCCGCGTCGTCGTCCCGCAACTGCGCCTTGCCATCGCCGGCGGAGCACTGTTGGTCGCACTGCACCTGCTCGCCGAATACGGCGCGTTCGTCTTCATCCGATTCAACACGTTCACCACGGCGATCTTCGAGCAGTACCAATCGACCTTCAACGGAACCGCAGCGACCATGCTCGCCGGCGTTCTGGTCCTGCTCTGCCTGTCCCTGCTGATCATCGAAGCGGTCGTCCGCGGCAGCGCCCGGTACGCCCGTCTCGGTCCAGGAGCTGCCCGCCGAGCCGTGCCTGCCGAGCTCGGCCCGTGGTACTCACCGATCGCACTGCTGTTCCTCGGGGTTCTGATCGCGTTGTCGGTCGGTGTCCCCGTCGGCAGTGTCCTGCGATGGCTCATCATCGGTGGCGGCGACGTCTGGGAATGGAACGCCCTGGCCGCCGCGCTGGCGCAGACCCTCGGGTTCGGCATCGTCGGCGCCGTGGTGACCTGTGTACTCGCGTTCCCTATCGCCTGGATCTCGATCCGCCACCGGGGTCGGTTCAGCCGCATCCTCGAGGGCGGCACCTACATTTCCAGTTCGCTGCCCGGCATCGTCGTGGCACTGGCGTTCGTCACGGTCACCATCCGTTATCTCCCTCCGCTCTATCAGAGCGTGACCGTGGTGATCGCCGCCTACGCGCTACTGTTCCTGCCACGCGCACTGGTCAATCTGCGGGCGGGACTCGCCCAGGCCCCTGTCGGGCTCGAGGAGGCCGCCCAGTCGCTCGGCCTGTCCCCACTCTCGGCGTTCTTCCGGGTGACCTTGCGGCTGGCGGCCCCGGCCATGGCCGCCGGTGGCGCGCTGGTGTTCCTGGGTATCGTCAACGAACTGACCGCCACCTTGCTGCTGGCTCCGACCGGTACCCGCACTCTCTCCATGCAGTTCTGGTCCCTGAGCAGCGAGATCGACTACGCCGGCGCCGCACCGTATGCACTGCTCATGATCGTGCTGTCGCTGCCCATGACCTACCTGCTTTTCTCTCAGTCGAAGAAGGTGGCGGGACTATGACCTACGCCCTCGAAGTGGCCGCACTCGACAAGTCCTTCGGCGCCACGCCGGTCCTGCGGCACGTCGGGTTCTCCGTGAAGGCGGGCTCGACCACGGCGATCGTGGGCCCGTCCGGCTGCGGCAAAACCACCCTGCTCCGCCTGATCGCGGGTTTCGAGAAACCGGATTCCGGCACCATCGCCCTGGCCGGCCGGATCGTCGCAGGCGGTGGTTGGACGCCCGCGCACCGGCGTTCGGTGGGCTACGTCGCCCAGGACGGTGCGCTGTTTCCGCACGCCACCGTGGGAGCGAACGTCGGTTTCGGCCTTCCCCGCCGGGCCCGCACCTCAGCGAAGATCACCGAACTGCTCGAGATGGTCTCCCTCGACGCCTCGTACGCGTCCCGACGACCCGATCAGCTGTCGGGCGGGCAGCAGCAACGAGTGGCCCTCGCGCGGGCACTGGCGCGCGAACCGGAACTGATGCTGCTCGACGAACCGTTCTCCGCGCTGGACGCCGGCCTGCGGGCGAGCACTCGCAGGATCGTCGCCGACGTTCTCGCCAAGGCCGGGATCACCACCATCCTGGTGACCCACGATCAATCCGAGGCGCTGTCCTTCGCCGACCGGGTCGCAGTGATGAATGCAGGTCGGCTCGCCCAGATCGGCACCCCCCGCGAGATCTATTCCGCCCCCATCGACGTCACCACCGCACAGTTCATCGGTGACGCCGTCGTCCTGCCGGCTCGCATCGACGGCGGAACGGCACGCTGCGCGCTCGGCGAGATCCCGGTGTCCGCGAACGGTGTCCACGGACGCGCCCAGGTCATGGTGCGGCCCGAGCAGATCGAGCTCACCCTGGATGGCGCCGATGTGTCCGGGATGGTCGTCGATGTCGAGTATCTCGGATCGGAGATGCTCATCGGTATCCGCCTCGACGCCCCCGACGGCGCGGTCCCCGAACGCGTCACCGTGCGCCGCTTCGGTGTCACCACCCTCGATCCGGGCGACCGCGTCGGCATCCGAGTACTCGGCACCGGCGTGGCATACCCGGTTCGGTCTCTCGAGTCGGCGCCGGTCACCGGAGAATGGCAGCCTCCCGGCCTACAGCCCTGACGACATTCGAGCGCTCCTGTCGGCGACCTCCAGGTCGTACCTGCTTCAAGACCGTGCGGTGACGACGCGGTCGTCGAGAAACTCCTTCAATCCGTCACTGAAAACGTCATTGTCGTCACCAGCGACCATGTGGCCGGCGCCCGTGACGTCGATCAGCGTGGCGGTCGGGATCAGGTCGAGCAGTTCCTTCGCACCTTCCTCGCTGACCACATTCGATTGCCGGCCCCGAACAAGCATGGTGGGCACCGTGATCGCCGCCGCAGCCTCTCGAGCGCGTTCGTACCGCATGAGGGAATCGGTTTGACGAGTGGGCTCGTCACCGTGGCGAAGAAACGCCGGATCCCAATGCCAGAACCAGCGGCCGTCGCGCAAGCGCAGGTTCTTGCGCAACCCCTGCGGATTGGACGTGCGAGCACGGTTCGGGGTGTACGCCGCGATCGCTGCGGCAGCCTCGTCCAGGCTGGCGAATCCTTCGAGGCCACTGCGCATGAACGCCGCGATCTCGGCGATGCCCTCGGTTTCGACTTTCGGCGCGATATCGACCAGGACCACCCCGCGAGCGAGGTCGGGATTCTCGCCCTGCCCGATCAACGACGTCATACCGCCCATCGACGCCCCGACCAGTACCGGCTTCTCCCCCAGCTCGCCGATGATCGCCGTCAGATCGGCGACCAGAGCATCGATGCCGTAGTCCCCGTCCGGTGCCCATCGACTGTCCCCGTGGCCACGGGCGTCCACAGCGATGGCAGACCAGCCGTCCGTCGCCAGCCTTCGGCCGGTATTTCGCCAGGAGTGCCGGGTCTGCCCGCCACCGTGCAGCAACAACACCACACCCTTGCGGTCGATACCCGATCCGTTGTCGCTCACAGTGGGTGGGTCCCACCGATCCGCGGCAAGTACGACACCGTGGCCGCGAAATTCACACCGGGTGGCAATCGGATCCATGAGTCCCTCACCAACATTGTCGAGTCGAGTATTCACATCGATGGTGCACTACGCGGTAAACGGCGATTCACCCGCACCGGTCTACTCACCACCGAGCTCCGATCACGTCGTGGAACCATTCTCTCGGCGGCAGCGCCACAACAGAATTCGGACACGGGCTCTCGCCCTGGATGCCACCATCCGCGCGGTCGATTCACCGACGACACCGGCGAAGCTCGTCCGCACACGGTAATGACGACTACAAGCGTTGCTCCACTGCATCATCCGTCGTTCACGAGATCGGGTCACCCCATCCGATCGAAGCGAACAGAGTCGCACCGGGATCGGCTCCATCGGATCGATCGTTGCACTCCGCACTACCAGCCGGGGACTGCAGAGTTTGCGCAAAGTGTAGACGCAGAACAACTTTCAGAATGCCGACAGTCCGGAAATCGCAAAGTTGAGAAAAGCCTCGAAGGTCTTGTCGGGGTCCGCGGCACCGCCCTGCTCGTTCAGCGCACCGGTCGTCTCACCGAGGATGAAACCGGCCAGGAGAGCAAAGAGGGTCTTGCGGGCGTAGACCTGTTCTTCCTCATCGACACCGGCGTTGGCGAGAACCCGGTCGAGCGCTCTCCAGAGGAGGTGATCGCTTCCGGTCACCTCCGGATGCGACAGCGCGTAGAGCCACAGAGACGGATGCCGGCGCGCACTGGTGCGACACGCATAGCCGAGCGCCCGGAGCTGCTCTGTCCACGGGGCCTCGTCATCGTCGGGCACATCCAGTTGGAGGGCAACCAAGGCGCACACCCGCCGGAGAAGGGCGGTCTTGTTGTCGACGTGGTGGTAGAGCGACATCGGGTTGACGTCGAGTTCGACCGCCAGCTTGCGCATGGACAGTCCCTCCACCCCGATCGCATCGATGAGGCGCAGAGCTGTCGAATAGATCTCTTCCGGGGTCAAGGGTGCACCCCGATGCGCGCTGGCGGCCATACGCCGTATGCTAGCGATCGCCATACAGTGTATGGCTGGTGGTGGTACAGTCCCCCGCCCCGGCCCGAAGGAGTCTTCCGTGTCCGCGACTCGCTCCGTCCCCAGCCTGCGAGGAGTGCCCATCCTCGGCAACGCCCTCCAGCTTGCCGGCGACGTACCCACCGACTTCCTGGTAGAAGCGGCCCAGGAGCATCCCGAGGGCATCTTTCAGGTGGACATCCTGGGTCACCGGGCGATGTTCGTCTACGATCCCGACCTCGTTGCCGAGGTCTGCGACGAGACACGGTTCTACAAGAGCATCGCGCCACCACTGTCGCTCGTGCGCGACTTCACCGGCGACGGATTGTTCACTGCACGCGGCAACGAACCGGTTTGGGGTCAGGCACACCGCATCCTGATGCCCGCATTCGGACAGCGGTCCATGAAGGCCTACTTCGCGGAGATGCTCGAGGTCGCCGAAGCCCTGACCGCATCCTGGGCTCGGAGGGAAGGCGAAGACCTGCCCGTCGCCGACGACATGACTCGTCTGACCTTGGACACCATTGCGCTCACCGGCTTCGGCTTCCGATTCGAATCCTTCACCTCCCCACAACTTCATCCCTTCCTTCAAGCGATGAGCAACGCCTTGACCGAAGCCATGGTCCGCGCTCGGCAGCCCCGACTGGTTACCAGAATGCGCACCACACGCGACGAGACCTACCGAGCCGACATCCGTGTCATGCAGGAACTGGTGGACGAAGTCATCCGCCGGCGCCGCGGACGCGACCACGCCGGTAGAACAGACCTTCTCGGTTTGATGCTCGACGCCACCGACCCCCGAACCGGGCAGGCGTTGCCCGACGAGAACATCCGCAATCAGGTGCTGACCTTCCTCATTGCCGGACACGAGACGACCAGTGGACTGCTCTCCTTCGCCCTGTACAACCTGCTGCGCAACCCCCATGCGCTCGCCCAGGCGTACCGCGAGGTCGACCGGCTGCTTCCCGACGGCACCGCGCCGACATACGAAGCGATCATGAAACTGGACGTGATCCCCCGGGTGCTGGAGGAAACGCTCCGAATCTGGTCACCCATCCCCGGCATCATCCTCGAGCCGTTCTCCGACACCGAGATCGGCCACTATCCGATCCGCAAAGGTCAACAGATCTTCGTGTTGCTGCCGGCCCTGCACCGCCACCCGAAGGCGTGGGACAGGCCGGACGATTTCGACATCGACAGGTGGCTTCCCGAACGCAGAAACGCGCACCATCCCGCAGCATACAAACCGTTCGGAAACGGCGAACGCGCCTGTATAGGACGCCAGTTCGCTCTCACCGAAGCCAGGCTGGCTCTCGCGCTGATCCTGCAACAGTTCGCGATCGGTGATCCGCGTGCCTACCGAATGAAGCTCAAGCAGACCCTCACTCTCAAACCGGACGGTTTCACCGTCCGCGTCCGGAAACGCCGGCCTCATGAACGGGCCACCGAGCACACGCCTGTCGCGGCGACAACCCCCGAGGAACCGATCGACGCGGTCTCCGCCGGTACCGTCCTGACGATCGCGTACGGTTCCAACTTCGGCACCTGCGCCGATATCTCCGAACGGCTCGCCGAGCGGGCAGACCGATCCGGTTTCGACGTTCGCGTGATCACCCTCGACGAACTTGCTGCCGAACCGCCCCGTGAGGGGATTCTCGCCGTGATCGCCGCCAGCTACAACGGCCGAGCACCCGACAATGCCCAACTCTTCGATGCCTGTGACGAACTGCCGTCCCTGCACGGCATACGGCTCGCGTTGCTCGGCTGCGGCGACACTCAGTGGCCCACCTACCAGGCCTTTCCTCGACGGGCCTACGCCAAGCTGACCGCGGCGGGAGCGGTGCCTCTGGTCGACCGGGGCGAGGCCGACGCAGCCGGTGATTTCGACGGTGGTGTCAGCGCGTGGACCACTGCACTGTGGGAAGCGCTGGCCGCCGAGTACGGCACAGCTGCCGATGCCGGCGGTAGCCGTTACCGAGTGGACGTTCTCACAGAATCCGACACACGTCCCGAGGTGCTCTCCGCGGCGTCCGTCCCGCTGACCGTGGTCGAGAACCACGAACTCACCGGTGATCCTGCCGGGCTCTGGGACTTCTCGCGTGAGGCACCCCGTCCCGGGGTGCGTTCGATCGTTGCCGCACTTCCCGACGGTGTCACCTATGCCGCAGGTGATCACCTCGCTGTCGTTGCCCGGAATGATCCCGAACAGGTGCAGCGGGCACTACGCGTTCTCCGAATCCTCCGCGGCCAGGTGGTGCGGTTACGTGCCCGAGGAACCACCCACCTGCCGATAGGCAGGCCGGTCACGGTGGGGCTGTTGTTGAGCGAATTCGTCGAACTGCAGGAGCCTGCCACACGCTCCGATCTCGAGACGCTGACCGCCTACACCTCCTGCCCGCATACCCGCGGGCAATTGAGGGCACTCGCCCACGCCTACGCCGAGGAGATTCTGGCCAAGCACGTGTGCGTGACCGATCTACTGGAATGGTTCCCTTCGATCACGCTGCCGCTGGCGGTCTTTCTGGAAACTACCGGACCGATCCGTCCGCGTTATTACTCGATCTCGTCGTCACCGTCGGCGAGGCCGGGTCATGTCCGGCTCACCGTCGGGCTGGTGGAAGGTGCCGCGTGGTCGGGCACGGGCCGGTACCGAGGCACGTGCTCTGCCTACCTGGCAGATCTGACACCCGGAGAGATCTTCTACGGTCATGTCCGCACGCCCATACCGTCGTTCCGTTTACCCGCCGATCCGACGACCCCGGTGATTCTGATCGGCCCCGGAACCGGTATCGCACCGTTGAGGGGTTTCCTGGAAGAGCGCGCCCACACCGCCTCGACAGGACCGATCGAGCTGTTCACCGGTTGCCGTCACCCGAAGCACGACCGGCTCTACGGCGACGAACTCGACACCTGGCACGAAGCCGGCCGGGTGCGGGTGCACACGGCCTACTCCGCGCTGCCCGGCCATCCGATCCGTTACGTCCAGCACGCCGTGGCTGCCGAAGCCGACCGCATCTGGGACCTACTCGAACAAGGGGCACATATCTACATCTGTGGAGACGGACTGCGCATGGCACCGGCTGTCCGACAAGCGTTGGCACAGATCTACGCCGACCGGACGGGCGACGACGGAGAAGTTCGGCTGCGCCGCCTCGAGACCGAAGGGCGCTACCATCAGGACATCTTTGCCTGACACCACACGCGATCGACCGAAGGCGGCAGCTGCACATCGCCGGCAATGGCTGCACAGCTGAACGATTCACTCGTCTTCCCGGACCGGACCGTGCACGCGCACCGCTTCGATCGTTCACCGGTCGGGCAGTTGCCTCCGACCCGGGCGGCGCTCCCCCGGAGGAGCAGAGCCGATATCAGGATCCCGTATGGATATCGCCGGAGAGCATCAGGATTTCGTAAGGATCCGGCCGAACCGGTTCGGTGGGTGCCAGCGTGTGATGCGGGTGCCGACCGGCGCCTGTTCGTGTCGACGGCAAGGGAAGACGATATGACCGACACCGCATACGTGGTGCTGATCTTGATGGGGTTCTCGGTGTGCGTCCTGGTGCTGCGGGCTCTGTACGTGCGCGGTGAGAGATGACCTGGACGGGTGTGGCGAGCGTCGCGCTCGTCGTGCTTGCGGCGGCACTGGTGGTGTACCTGCTGAGCGCACTGCTCGATCCGGAGAGGTTCTGACGGTCCGATGAATCCTGCTGTGGCCGCGGGACTGCAGATCGCTTTGGTCGTCGCAGTCCTGGCTTTGACCTATGTTCCGCTCGGTGACTATATGGCGAGGGTCTACACGACCGATCTCGCCCTGCGATGGAAGGACTTTCGAGTCGAGTCCCTGATGTACCGACTGTGCCGGATCGATCCCCGCGCCGAACAGACCTGGTACGGATACGCCGCGAGCGTGCTCGGCTTCTCGCTGGCGAGTGCGCTCTTCCTCTACGCGCTGCAGCGCCTTCAAGGTGTCCTGCCGCTCGACCACGGTCTGGGAGCGGTGAGTCCGGCAGTCGCATTCAATACCGCCGTCTCCTTCGTCACCAACACCAACTGGCAGTCCTACGTTCCCGAGACGACGATGAGCCCGATGACCCAATCTGTCGGTCTCGCGGTACAGAATTTCGTGTCCGCAGCCGTCGGTATGGCCGTGGCGGTTGCGTTGATTCGCGGCCTGGTGCGTGTCGGAGGTGGCGGTGAGATCGGCAACTTCTGGGTGGACCTGACCCGTGGGACCGTGCGGATCCTGCTGCCGCTGGCGTTCGTCATCGCACTGATCCTGTTGTCCCAGGGAGTAATCCAGTCGTATCGCAGTGGGTTCACCGCCACCGGCCTGGACGGGAACACGGTCACCACAGCACTGGCGCCGGTCGCTTCGCAGGAGGCCATCAAGGAACTGGGCACCAACGGCGGTGGCATCCTCGCCGCCAACTCTGCACACCCGTTCGAAAACCCCACCCCGATCAGCAACATCGTCGAGATTCTCGCGATCCTTCTGATTCCGGTCGCATTGACCCGCACCTTCGGCACGATGATCGGCAACCGCCGACAAGGCCTGACTGTCCTTGCCGTGATGGCCCTGCTCTACACCACCGTGCTGGCAGTGACGATGGCGGCCGAATCCGGCACTCGCGGCGTGGCTGCGAATGCCGCCGGCGCGATGATGGAGGGCAAGGAGGTGCGCTTCGGGATTCCCGGTTCGGTGCTGTTCGCCGTGACGACCACAGGAACGAGCACGGGCGCGGTGAACTCCGCACACGACAGCATGTCCCCGCTCGGCGGCGGTGCCGTGCTGCTGAACATGCTGCTCGGCGAGATCGCGCCGGGTGGAGTGGGAACCGGCTTGTACGGCATCCTCGTCCTGTCGGTCATCGCCGTGTTCGTCGGCGGTCTGCTCGTCGGCCGTACCCCCGAGTTCCTCGGCAAGAAGCTGCGCAGACGAGAAATCACCCTGGCCGCGCTGGCGGTGCTGGTAATGCCTGCGCTGGTGCTCACCGGCACCGGGATCACAGTGATCCTCTCGTCCACGACCGGATACCTCGGCAACTCGGGTGACCCGGGCACACCCGGCGCGATCCACGGCTTCACCGAGGTGCTCTATGCCTACGCGTCCGCGTCGAACAACAACGGCAGCGCCTTCGGTGGCCTCACCGCGACGAGCGACTGGCTTCAATCCTCCCTCGGGATGTGCATGCTGTTCGGGCGGTTCCTGCCGATCCTGTTCGTCCTCGCCCTGGCCGGGTCGTTCGCCACACAGCGACGCGTCCCGTCCGGTTCGGGGACCCTTCCCACCGCCGGCGTCGCATTCGCCGGTCTGCTCACCGGCACGACGGTGCTTGTCGCGGCCTTGACCTTCTTCCCCGCCCTCGCCCTGGGCCCGATCGCAGAGGCACTGCAGTGACTGTAGATGTTCGTCCGGAGCGGGAGACCGCCTCCACCCGGCCACACCGTGTCGGCAGCGGGGTGTTCACCACCCGCGAGCTGGTGACGTCGTTGCCCGGCGCGATACGCAAGCTCGACCCCCGACATGTGGCGCGCAATCCGGTCATGTTCGTCGTACTGGTCGGTTCGGTGGTGGCCACCGCTGCGGCCGCGGCCGAAGGCAGTCTGTTCGCCTGGTCGATCGCGGCGTGGCTGTGGTTCACCGTGCTGTTCGCCAACCTCGCCGAGTCGGTCGCCGAAGGGCGGGGCAAGGCACAAGCAGCGAGCCTCCGAAAAGTCAAGCAGGACACCATCGCTCGCCGCCTCACAGGTCGCGGCACCGAGGAATCCGTCTCGACCACCGAACTGCACGTGGGTGATCTCGTCGTCGTGGAGAGCGGGCAGACGATTCCCGGTGACGGGGATGTGATCGACGGTATCGCCACAGTCGACGAATCGGCGATCACCGGGGAATCCGCACCGGTGATCCGGGAATCCGGTGGGGACCGGTGCGCGGTCACCGGTGGTACCACCGTGCTCTCCGACCGCATCGTCGTGCGGATCACCGCCGCACCCGGACAGACATTCGTGGACCGGATGATCGCTCTCGTCGAAGGCGCCGCCCGGCAGAAGACCCCCAACGAGATCGCCCTGAACATCCTGCTCGCCGCGTTGACGATCGTGTTCTTGCTCGCGGTCGTCGCGATCGGGCCGATGAGTGCGTACGCCGGGGTCGAGCAAGGACCGGTCGAACTGGTCGCACTGCTGGTGTGCTTGATCCCCACCACCATCGGCGCGCTGTTGTCCGCGATCGGCATCGCCGGGATGGACCGGCTCGTCCAACGCAACGTCCTGGCCAAGTCCGGCCGTGCTGTCGAAGCCGCCGGGGACATCGACACGCTGTTGCTGGACAAGACCGGCACCATCACCTACGGCAACCGTCGCGCCACCGCATTACACCCCGCCCCCGGCGTCACGGACGTCGAAGCCGCTTCGGCCGCGCGACTGTCGAGTCTGGCCGACGGCACACCCGAGGGTCGCAGCATCGTCGAACTGTGTGCCGAGCGGTACCACCTCGATCCGAGCCCGTCCGGCAACGAGGGGTCCGCGGAGTTCGTCGCATTCACGGCGCACACCCGGATGAGCGGGCTCGACATGACCGGTGACGCCGGGAGCCCCGTCCGCATCCGCAAAGGCGCCGCCGACGCCCTCATCCGCTGGGTGGACGAGCACGGTGGGTCGACACCGCCGGAGGTGACCGTCGTCGTCGACAGAATCGCCCGTGACGGCGGGACTCCGCTGGTGATCGCCCGAGCCGATGATCGCAGCGCATCGGTACTCGGCGTCATCGAATTGACCGACGTGGTCAAACCCGGCATGGCACAGCGGTTCGCCCAACTGCGGGCAATGGGCATCCGCACGGTGATGATCACCGGCGACAACCCTCTCACCGCCAAGGCCATCGCGTCCGAGGCCGGGGTCGACGACTTTCTCGCCGAAGCCACGCCGGAGGACAAGCTGGCATTGATCCGAGCGGAGCAGCACGGTGGTCGCCTCGTCGCGATGACCGGCGACGGGACCAACGACGCACCGGCCCTCGCTCAGGCAGATGTGGGGGTAGCGATGAATACCGGAACCTCGGCAGCCAAGGAAGCCGGGAACATGGTCGATCTCGACTCCGACCCGACGAAGTTGATCGAGGTCGTGGAGATCGGCAAACAGTTGCTCATCACGCGCGGGGCCCTGACCACTTTCTCGCTGGCCAACGACCTGGCCAAGTACTTCGCGATCCTGCCGGCCCTCTTCAGCGGGATCTATCCGCAACTGGCAGGGCTGAACATCATGGGTCTTGCCACACCGCAATCCGCGATCCTCTCGGCGGTGATCTTCAATGCGTTGGTGATCGTGGCGCTGATCCCTCTTGCCCTGAAGGGGGTGCGCTACCGACCGGCGAGCGCGTCATCGCTGCTCAGCCGCAATCTGCTGATCTACGGTCTCGGCGGGGTGATCACGCCGTTCGTCGGGATCTGGTCGATCGATCTCGTGGTGCGTCTTGTTCCGGGAATGGGGTGATCGTGATGCGATCGTTCGGCTTCATCACAGGCGTAGTGCGAGCGGCTCGGGTGGGACTGCTGATGCTCGTCGCTCTGAGCGTGATCGTGGGCGTGGCCTACCCGGCCGCAGTATGGGCACTCGGACGACTGGGATCCGTCAACGCCGAGGGGTCGCCCCTGACGGATGCGAACGGATGCGTGGTCGGCAGCAAGCTGATCGGTGTGGACCCACAGGTCCCCGCGGGCGAGCCGGATCCCTTCTTCCACCTTCGGACGGTGGGATCCGTCGCCGCCGATGACGCCTTCGCCCCGGGCGACCCGGCCGCTGCGCTCCCGTCGAACCAGGGCCCGAGCAGTGAGATCCTCGCCCGCTTCGTCGAGGAACGACGCGCGGTGATCGCAGCGCGGGAGAACGTGACACCGCACTCGATACCGGTCGACGCGGTCACGGGCTCCGGATCCGGCATCGATCCGCACATCTCCCCTGGCTATGCGGCCTTGCAAGCGCCCCGGGTAGCGCGGGTCACCGGCCTCGCCGAAGAACAGGTCCGCGACCTCGTCGCCGCGCACACCGAGGGCCGACAACTCGGATTTCTCGGGGTCGAACGAGTCGACGTACCCGAGTTGAACGTCGCCCTGGGACTGACTGCACCCGACTGCGACCAGGTTTCCTCGGGTGGATGATGGCATCGTGACCAGTACTGCGCCCAACACATCTCGACCGCTGCGGCGGGGACGGCTGCGAATCTATCTCGGAGCCGCCCCCGGCGCGGGCAAGACGTTCGCGATGCTCGGTGAAGCGCATCGGCGACTGGTCCGAGGCACCGATGTGGTGGTGGCGATCGTGGACACCCACGGCCGGGCTCGCACCGCCGAGCAGCTGGCCGGTCTCGAAATCGTCCCTCCGCGGCGACGCACCTATCGCGGCACGGAATTCGAAGAGCTCGACCTCGATGCCGTACTCGCCCGCCGGCCTGCGGTCGCCCTGGTCGACGAGCTCGCCCACACCAATGCTCCGGGCAGCCGTCACCCGAAGCGATGGCAGGACGTCGAAGAATTGCTCGACGCAGGCATCGACGTACTGTCCACCGTGAACATCCAGCACCTCGAATCCCTCAACGACGTCGTCGAGCAGATCACCGGTGTGGTCCAGCGCGAGACCGTCCCCGACGATGTGGTGCGCCGCGCCGAGCAGGTCGAACTGGTCGACATCACCCCCCAGGCGCTCCAGCGACGCCTCGCACACGGCAACGTGTATGCCGCCGAGAAGATCGATGCCGCCCTGCGCAACTACTTCCGCGAGGGCAACCTGACCGCCCTGCGCGAAATCGCCCTGCTCTGGCTCGCAGACCAGGTCGACGTCGCTCTGGCCAAGTACCGCGGCGACCATGCCATCACCGCCACCTGGGAGGCCCGCGAACGGGTCGTCGCGGCCGTCACCGGCGGACCCGAATCCGAAACACTGGTCCGGCGCGCCAGCCGAATCGCCGGCCGGGCCGGCGCCGAACTGATGGTCGTGCACGTCGTACGCGGCGACGGACTGACCGGTGTTTCGGCGCCACAGATGACGAAGGTCCGAACCGTGGCAGAGAGTGTGGGAGCGAGCGTGCACAGCGTCGTCGGCGACGACGTACCCACCACACTGCTCGACTTCGCGCGCGAGGTGAACGCCACCCAGCTGGTGATCGGTACATCCCGCCGCTCGCGATGGGCACGCATCCTCGACGAGGGGATCAGCTCGGCGGTCGTGCGCGACTCGGGCAGGATCGACGTGCACATGGTCACCCACGAACACACGAGCCGCGCACCGAAGATGGCACTGCTGGGCCGCCACGACCACCGTCTGCAGTCCTGGATCGCAGCGGTCCTCATCCCCCTTGTCGCCACCGCCCTGATGGCCGGACTGGACCGACTGTCCGGAGTGGCCGGCCAGAACGCGTTGTTCTTCGTGGTCATCCTCGTCGTCGCACTGTTCGGTGGCGTCGGCCCGGCCATCGTTGCGGCCCTGCTGTCGGGACTGCTGCTCAATTTCTTCTTCACCGAGCCGCGTTACAGCTTCACCATCGCCGAGCCGGACAATTTCGTCACCACCGTTGTCCTTCTCGTCGTTGCGGTGGCCGTCGCCGCATTGGTCGACGCCGCCTCCGCCCGGGCGCGCGAGGCCCGGCTCGCTTCCCAGGAAGCCGAGTTGCTCGCCTCGTTCGCCGGCGCCGTGCTGCGGGGTGCCGATCTTCCCCAGTTACTCGAGAAGGTCCGGGAAACGTACACCCAGGACGGTGTCAGTCTCCTTCGCAGTGACCGTAATTCACCCCAGGTGCTGGGGACGGCCGGGGCGGCACCACCGATGTCCCTGCACACCGCCGACACCGCCTGCGAGGTCGACGACAGCGCCTATGCTCTCCTACTCGCCGGACCACAACTGCGTGCGCATGACCGGCGGATTCTCACCGCTGTGGCCGGACAGGCCGCCGCGCTGGTACGGCAGCAAGAACTCGCCGCAGAAGCCTCCCATGCGTCGTCTCTGGCCGAAACCGATCGTCTACGGCGACTGTTGCTCTCTGCGGTGAGCCACGATCTGCGAACCCCGTTGGCTGCCATCAAAGCCTCGGCCTCCAGCCTGCGCAGCACCGATATCGAGTTCTCCCCCGAGGACACCGCGGAACTGCTCGCGACCATCGAGGAATCCACCGATCAGCTCACCGCTCTGGTATCGAACCTGCTCGACTCGTCCCGGCTCGCAGCCGGAGTCATCACTCCCGTGGTGACTCCGGTCTACCTCGACGAGGTGATCCATCGAGCCCTCCTCACCCTGACGAACGGAGAGTCGGAGCTCTCCCGCACAATCCGTGAACGCATTCACATCGACGTCGGTGAGACCACGGTCGCTGCAGACGGCGCACTGCTCGAACGGGTCGTGGCCAACCTTCTCGACAACGCACTGCGCTATGCCCCCACCGGCCCGATCCGCGTCGAATCCATCACCTCCGACGGCCGCACGGTCCTCACCATCGCCGACACCGGCCCCGGCCTTCACCACAAGGACACCGATACCTTTCCCCGGGCAGGAGATCACCGTGCCACCGGCGGCGCCGGACTCGGTCTGACCGTCGCCCGCGGATTCGTCGAGGTCATGGGTGGAAATCTCACTACCACCGACACGCCCGGCGGCGGCACCACCATGGTCGTCGACCTCGCCGCCGCACCGGTCGAGGTCCGCCCGTGACCCGCATCCTCGTCGTCGACGACGACCCCCAACTCCTTCGCGCGTTACGCATCAACCTCGCTGCCCGCGGATACGAAGTGCACACTGCTGCCGACGGACGTACCGCTCTTCGTGCCGCCGCACACCAACAACCCGACGTGATCGTGCTCGACCTGGGTCTGCCCGATCTCGACGGCATCGAAGTCCTTGCGGGTCTCCACGGTTGGTGCTCTGCCCCGGTCATCGTCCTCTCCGCCCGTACCGACGCCGCCGACAAGGTCGCCGCCCTCGATACCGGAGCCGACGACTACGTCACCAAGCCTTTCGGGATGGAAGAGTTTCTCGCCCGGATCCGAGCTGCCGCCCGACGGGCCAGCGCCTCCCCGGCTCCTTCCACCCCCGTGGTGGAAACCGACGCCTTCACCGTCGACCTGGCGGCGAAGAAAGTCACCCGGGACGGTACCGACGTCCACCTCACCCCCACCGAATGGGGACTGCTCGAAATCCTGGTCGCTCACCGCGGCACACTCGTCAGCCACCGCGAACTGCTGAGCGAATTGTGGGGACCGTCCTACCTCACTCAAACCCATTACCTACGCGTCTATCTCGCTCAACTGCGCCACAAGCTCGAACCGGACCCCGCCCACCCACGCTATCTGCTTACCGAACCCGGACGCGGATACCGTTTCGAGCCGTGAACGTAGTAACCACACTGCTGGGCGTTCGTCCACACTTTCCTCGATCGCGGGGGCGAGCAGGTCCTGCTGGAAGGACGGAGCCGCGACGTGCCGTGCGGGATATACCTTGATCTCGACCTTTCTCATCCCGCTACCGAGTGCGAAGCGGCGCAGCCACAACTCCTCGGCCCAGAGTCGAGCGGTACGCAGGGCAGGGCAGGATGTCACCTGCTCCTACGTCGGTCCCTACACCGACAACCCCGTGTGTGTGTGGGGGGGTGGTCGTGCTTCCGGTCGCGGTCTCGAATGGTCTGTGCGATGCCCCCATGGTCGCCGCAAGGTGCGGGTACTTCTCAGCGAGCGGGGCCGGGCATCGCACTCGGCACTGGCACCACGCATCCGTGAAGTCGAAAGGACCTCTTCGGAAGAGGCGCCGAATGCCTTCGCATCCAAAGTAATACGACAGGGGCCCTACACAACGCGTCGGCGCGGTTTCTGCCATGGAACCGAGTTCGAAACCGAGGACTTCCTCGACGGGCGTGCCCGTCAAGCCCGAGGTGTGCGTCCCATCGTGTAGAACTCGACGTTGGGCATCATCCCCGTCACGCTCGCCATGCGGTTACTCAACCCGAAGAACGCGGTGATCGCCGTGATGTCCCATGCATCCTCATCGGTGAGGCCGTGTGCGTGCAGGGCTTCGAAGTCGTCATCGCAGATCTCGTGCGAACGCGCGTTGACCTTGGTAGCGAAATCGAGCATCGCACGTTGACGTGGCGTGATGTCGGCGAGGAGATAATTCGTTGCGACCTGCTCGGCGACAGTCGGTTTCTTCTCGTAGACGCGGAGAATCGCTCCGTGTGCGACGACGCAGTACAGACATTTGTTCGCAGCGGAGATGGTCGTCACGATCATCTCGCGATCACCCTTCGTCAGTCCCGATTCCTCGCGCAGCATGATCGCGTCGTGATACGCGAAGAACGCTCGCCACTCGGCGGGACGACGCGCGAAAGCCAGGAACACGTTCGGCACGAACCCCGACTTGTCCTGTACCTCGAGGATGCGCTCGACGATGTCCTCGGGCAGATCCGCGAGTTCGGGGAGCGGGTAGCGTTCACTCATAGCCAGAAAGTTAATCATAATTAACCGAACTTTCAAGTGTCGCCTTTCGCAATCCGGGCAGGCGTGGACATCACCCCGACCCTGAACCACGACGGCACTACGCGCGGATCGACATGGCCCACCCTGGCAACTGCGCGGAAGGAAGCGGCGGGTCGGCGCACCCGAACCCGGGTAGGAATCACGAAGACCGGCCGTGCAGCAGCCCTCCCGCGAGATCCAGGTTTGTGTGTCCGCTCAGCCAGGCACCGAAGACCTCTCTCGTTCAACGAATGTGATACCGGCGAAACGCGATCCAAGATCGATTCGGAATCATCACCCAGTTGATCCCGAACGTCCGGCGCTCCACTTGCCGGACACCTCGGCCCGCAACGTGAACGAACGCACCGCGTTCGCGGCGGTCGGTGCGCCTTCCCCCTCCTCGGCGAGTGGGGCACCGACATGGCCACCGTTCCCCGCACCGTTCGCTTCAACTGTTCAGAATCCGGACAGTTGCCGAAACCCGGGGTCGACCACTATTACCTGCATCACATCTGTGTGGGTACGTTGGAGGGGTCGGCGTGGGCCGCTTCCTTCTGCATCGGACCGGAGCGCGGAGAGGACACGCGATGACGAATGGGCGACGCCGACCGATTCGACCACACATCTGTCGGTCCGGACGTCCGGTCGGCGGACTCCCGGTGACGGTAATCAGCAGGATTTGCAGACTCGGTACCTCGCGCTGTCACCAGAACCGGTCGGCCGGAGGCAACTGGAAGGAGAACGGCGATGCACACCTTGCGCCCGGAGATCGAACTGTCCTGGAAGCGCTCGCAGCTCAGCGGTATCGATCCGGCACGAGTGCCCGAGCCCACTCTTCTCGACCCGTCGGATTCGGCTGGGCGGTTGTTACGGGCCGCCCGACCGGTGCTCGACGACCTCCGGGTACAACTGGCAGGTACGGAATGTGGGATCCTCCTCGTCGACCGTAACTGCTGCGTCGTCTCGCGGATGTTCGACTCGGACGCCATGAGATCCGCAATGGAGGATGTCGGGGTACTACCAGGCGTCGCACTGTCCGAAGAGACATATGGCACGAACGCGCTGGGCACCCCACTCGAAGTACGTCAAGGCCTCATCGTTCACGGCGACGAGCATTTCCTCGAACCGTTCAGGCAATTCAGTTGTTACGGTCACCCGATCGTGCATCCGGTCACGCGCAGAATCGAAGGCATCCTCGACATCACTTCGACCGAGAAGACGGCCAATCCCCTCTTCGTGCCTTTCCTCGCACGAGCCGTCCGGGACATCGAGGCACGTCTGCTCGAGGGGGCACGCGAGTCGGATCGCCGCGTGGTCGACGCATTCCAGATCGCAGCCCGCCAACGCGGCGTGGCCGTGGCGGCCATGGGACAAGACGTCATGCTCACCAACAAGGCCGCCGTCGAACTACTCGAACCGGGTGATCATGTGGCGCTGCGCGCACTTGTGGAGGACGTGCCGCCCGGAGAGTCGCGCACACTCGACTTCGCGCTCTCCAGCGGTGGATACACCGAGCTTCGCATCAGTCGTGTGGCCGGCACCGAAAGCGGTGCACTGTTCCTTCTCGATGTCGACGAGACCCGAGCGCCCGTACGTCGACGGGCTACGGTGCAGGACGCGACCTCTCGGTTGAGATCCCGCCTGACCGAATTGCGTTCCAGTACCGGCTCGATTGTGATTTTCGGCGAGGCAGGAAGCGGGCGGAGTTGGGCTGCACGAGAGTGTGCGGCGGATCCGATGTGGGCCATCGACGCCGCCCACGTGGTGGCCGAAGGCGAGAGTAAGTGGTCTGCGAGGCTGCTCGAGCACGTCGAGACAGGACCCGAGCACGTCCTGATCGAACACGTCGACCTTGCCCCTGATTCCATCCTCGCGCTGCTGGCGTCTCTCGCTTCACGCGTTGACGGACCGAGATTCGTGTTCACCGCCGATCCCGCCGACACCGTCCGCCCCGCCGCCCGGGAGCTGTTCGCCCGTTGCGGCGCGCACGTGACGGTGCCGGCTCTACGACAGCGGATCCGTGAACTTCCGGCGCTCGTCGCTGCGCTTTCGACCGAGCTCGGACGTTCGGAGATTCGTTTGGGGCCCAGTGCATTGGCAGCACTGTCGGAACACACGTGGCCGGGCAATCTCGTCGAACTACGCGCAGTCCTCAGCGCCATTTCCGACAAGGAAGGCGCGATGATCCGGGTCGAGGACCTGCCCGAACCGTATCGGGCACCTGCTCGGGTGGCTCGTCTGGGCGGCCGCGAACGCGCCGAGCGGGAAGCGATCATCGAAGCATTGCAGGAAAGCGGCGGTAACAAGGTGCATGCGTCCGCCCTCCTCGGCATCAGCCGCACAACGCTGTACAGCCGGATCCGGGCTCTCGACATCAAGATGTGACCGATTGCTGTCCAATGCTTGAACAGTTCCGCCACCTCTTCGGGAGGCACGATGAACGTGTTCCACATCATATGCATCACCCCCAGGAGGTTGTGGCATGACAGGTGTTGCCGAGCAGTCGGTTTCAGCGAAAGTTCGTGATTTCCTCGCCGGTACCAAATTGCTGTACATCGACGGCCGCTTCGTCGATGCAGCATCCGGTCGCACGTTCGTCACGTACGATCCCGCCACGGGCGAGCATCTCGCCGACGTCGCCCACGGTGAAGCCGCCGACATCGACCGCGCCGTCCGGGCCGCACGCCGCGCATTCGACGAGGGACCGTGGGCCTCGATGAAGCCGAACGAACGTGAGCGTCTCATCTGGCGGGTCGGCGATCTGCTCACCGAGCGAGCTGCCGATTTCGGCCAGCTCGAGGCTCTCGACAACGGCAAATCCGCTGCGATCGCATCGGCTGTCGACACCGCGTGGGCAGCCGACGTCTTCCGGTACTACGCCGGCTGGGCCACCAAGATCGAGGGCAGTACGGTCAACGTCTCCATGCCGTTCGCGCCGGGCGGTCAGTTTCACGCTTACACGCTGAGGGAGCCGGTCGGAGTCTGCGGGCTGATCGTACCGTGGAACTTTCCCCTGCTGATGGCGTCGTGGAAGCTCGCACCCGCTCTCGCAGCCGGCAACACTGTGATCCTCAAACCCGCCGAACAGACACCGCTGACCGCACTGATGCTCGCCGAAATCTTCGAGGAGGCAGGCTTCCCGCCCGGCGTGGTCAACGTGGTACCCGGCTTCGGTGACGCAGGGGCCGCGCTGTCAGCGCACGAAGACGTCGACAAAATCGCCTTCACAGGCTCCACCGAGGTCGGAAAGAAGATCGTCGACGCGGCCCGAGGCAACCTCAAGAAGGTCACCCTCGAACTCGGCGGTAAGAGCCCGAATATCGTCTTCGCCGACGCCGATTTCGATGCAGCCGTGCAAGGCTCACTCAACGCATGGCTCTTCAACCACGGCCAGTGCTGCGTCGCCGGCACCCGCCTGTACGTCGAGAACACCATCTTCGAACGTTTCACCCAAGCAGTCGCCGAGGCCGCGAGCAAAGTCAAGATCGGTCCGGGTCTCGACCCCACGACCGAACTCGGTCCGCTCGTGTCGCAGGAACAACTCGACCGGGTCACCGGCTACCTGCGCGACGGGCTCGCGGACGGCGCGCGGGCCCTGACAGGTGGTCGGCGCTGGGGCGAGACCGGATACTTCGTCGAGCCCACCGTCTTGGTCGACGTGAAGCCGGAGTTCAGCGTCGTGCGGGAGGAGATCTTCGGGCCGGTCGTCGCCGCGATGCCGTTCGATGCCGATGACGGCATCGTCACCGCCGCCAACAGCTCGATCTACGGCTTGGCTGCCGGCATCTGGACCCGTGACATCTCGAAGGCACACTGCACCGCGCGTCTTCTGAAGGCCGGATCGGTATGGATCAACCAGTACAACGGCTTCGATACGGCCATGCCGTTCGGTGGCTACAAGCAGTCCGGCTGGGGTCGCGAACTCGGTGGGGCCGCCATCGACCTCTACACCCAGACCAAAGCCGTCAACGTCGCGCTCTGACATCCCCGTACCCCGCACTCAACAGGAGAGCACATATGAAGACCAAGGCTGCTGTTCTACTCGAGGCCGGAAAGCCCTTCGAGATCATGGAACTCGACCTGGACGGCCCCGGGCCCGGCGAGGTACTCATCAAGTACACCGCGGCGGGACTGTGCCATTCCGATCTGCACCTGACCGACGGCGACCTCCCGCCGCGCTATCCCATCGTCGGCGGCCACGAGGGCTCGGGCATCATCGAGGAAGTCGGACCCGGTGTCACGAAGGTCAAGCCCGGCGATCACGTGGTGTGCAGTTTCATCCCCAACTGCGGGACCTGCCGATACTGCGCCACCGGCCGACAGAACCTGTGCGATATGGGCGCCACGATCCTGGAGGGATCGATGCCCGATGGAAGCTTCAGATTCCGCTCCGGTGAGTTGGAATTCGGCGCCATGTGCATGCTCGGGACATTTTCGGAGCGGGCCACGATATCCCAGCACTCGGTCGTCAAGGTGGACGACTGGCTGCCCCTCGAGACCGCGGTTCTCGTCGGCTGCGGCGTCCCCTCGGGATGGGGGACCGCTGTGTACGCCGGCGGTGTCCGGGCCGGTGACATCGTTGTCGTCTACGGCATCGGCGGTCTCGGTATCAACGCGGTGCAGGGTGCGGTGCAAGCCGGAGCACGGTACGTGGTCGTGGTCGATCCACTCCCCTTCAAACGGGAAACCGCGCTGAAATTCGGGGCCACCCATGCCTTCGCCACTGCAGAGGAAGCCGCAGCGAAGGTGAACGAGCTGAGTTGGGGCCAAGGCGCGGACCAGGCGCTGATCCTGGTAGGTACGGTCGACGAAGAGGTGGTCGCGGCTGCGACCGCCGTGATCGGTAAGGGCGGCACCGTCGTCATTACCGGCTTGGCCGATCCGACCAAACTGACCGTGCACGTGTCCGGCGCCGATCTGACGCTGAACGAGAAGACAATCAAGGGGACGCTGTTCGGGTCGGCCAACCCGCAATACGACATCGTCCGACTGCTGCGTATGTACGACCAGGGCGAGTTGAAGCTCGACGAACTCGTCACGACACGCTACTCACTCGAAGAAGTCAACAAGGGGTACGAGGATCTGCGCGCCGGCAGGAACATTCGCGGCGTCATCGTGCACGAGCGGTAGCGGACCTGCCCACCCGCACGCACGTGCGGGACCCTCTGCCCCGGCACACCGGTGATCTCACCGGCAGGCCGGGGCGGAGGTATCTTCGCAGCAACCGTGCTCATTTCGCCCCATGACGGGAGTCAGGTTGTCTTCGCGGCCGATTACTTCCAGTACGCCCGATACTCGACGGTCGCCTTCGCAAGCCCGTGAGTGTGACTGAGGGTCTCGACGATCGAGCGCGTGGTGTGGCCAGGCAACCGATGGGGGTGCAGGCTCACACCGAGATTCGTCGACATCGAAGCCGATTCCCACACAGTGCGCTTCGTCCGGCGAGGGTCGTGTTGCCTGATCTACCTCACGGAGAACGACCAACGCGCGAGCTGCCCGCGCCGGACACCGGCCGATCGCCACGTGCACCTTCTCCGACATTTCACTGACACCCGAATCTGCGCAGAGGCCGGGGCCGGCTTGTCCATCCCAGGACAGTACCCGGCTCACACGGTCGGATCCGGGGTAATCATCTTTCTGGTAGCGCTGACAATCCTCACCCGTTCCCGAAGCCTGGCGCCGATAAGACGTATGGACCGACCCGACGAAGTCGCCGAGCTGATCGCCTGGCTGTCGTCGAACGGTCCGAGCTTCTCCACCGGTGCCGTGTACGACGCGAGCGGTGGGCGCGCATCGTACCGACACTCTTCCTCGCACCCCGGGTCGAAGCACCGTCGTGCGCAATCGGGACAGGGGACCCGGTCCGCGACGGGCGTCTGCGACGCACCTGCCGGAACAAGAGACGGCGTTGCCTTCTTGTATCCAAGATGTATTCTTGGCTGGTGGAGGAACGCGGGACTCCAGGACCTACCGAACGACACACAGGACGACCATTCGTAAGCATGTCGCGCCTCCCTGCCACGAGCGCAGCGTCGCGAACCCGACGGAGTTGCGAGCGATCGATTCTCCACGCACACAGTTGCTCTCGCAGAGAGAACGACACTACGCATAAAGACGTCGAGAGGTCCGTGCGCCCCAGCACGTCACTCCGGAAACCATGCCGCCTCAGCGAGCACCCGAAAGGACCACGCAGTGCCGATGCCTCCCCACGGGGTGACGCAAGTCAAGCTGATCACCGCGCAGTTGTTCTCCGGAGCCGGAATCGCATCCGGCTACGCCGTCGGTGGCCTGCTCGCCGAACAGATCACGGGGCGGACCGCGATGGCCGGATTCGCGCAGATGAGCGTCATCCTCGGTGCCGGGTTGATCGCCTACCCTTTGGCGGCGCTCGCGGCACGTACCGGACGACGCAAAGCCCTGACCCTGGGGTTCGGGATCGGCACCCTCGGCGCCTCGGTTGTGCTCGCGGGCGTGGCGATGGGGTTCCTGCCACTGTTCATGCTGGGAATGATGATGTGCGGATCGGCGACTGCAGCCGGGCTGCAGGCGCGGTACGCCGCTGTCGACGTCGCCGGTCCTGCGGCGACCGGACGGGCGATGTCCCTGGTGGTATGGGCAACGACCATCGGGTCCGTGCTGGGTCCGAACTTCACCGGCCCCGGCGCACATCTGGGCGAAGCGCTCGGAATGCACCCGCTGGCAGGGCCCTACCTGATCTCGATGGCCGCCTTCGCCCTTGCAGCTCTGGTCGCATCGACCCTGACGAGCGCGCCCCGCGCAAGCACCATGCAGTCGACCCGGACCGTCAAGGACGACGACGGAGCCCACGACGGTGCTGCAGTCGGCGACACGACCGTCGATACACCGCCGCTCGGCCTCATGGATGCACTGCGTTTCGTTGTGGCTCAGCCGATTCCGCTGTTTGCGATCGTCACGATCGTCACCGGTCAGATGATGATGACGAACGTGATGGTGATGACACCGGTGCACATGCATCACCAGGAATTCGACCTCGGAGCCATCGGTCTCGTAGTGAGCATTCACATTGCCGGGATGTACGCGCTCTCACCGATCTTCGGATGGATGTCCGACCGCTGGGGGCCGGGAACCGTGATCGCGTCCGGGGTCGCCGTCTTCATCGCGACGATCACGCTCGGCGTCCTCGACGCCCTGGCCCCGGTGTCATCGATGCCGTTGTTGACCACCGCGCTACTGCTCCTCGGCGTGGGATGGTCGATGTTTCTCATCGGCGGCTCGGCGTTGCTGACGGCTTCGGTGCCGCACCATGCGAGGGTCACGCTGCAGGGCGTCTCCGACTCCGCGATGAACCTGGGCGGAGCACTGATGGCTGCCATGGCCGGCACAGTGTTGGCGGCAGGCGGCTTCCTGTGGATCAACCTCATGGCTACCGCAGTTCTGCTCATCACTCTGGCATTCGCGGTCAGAGCGGTGCCGCTGATGACGTGGCCCGGCCGAGCAACACCATCCGCCCCGGACGACCACCACCTCGAAGGTGCAGAGCGGTGAACCTCCTTCCCCACAGAGCGGCAACCATCCGCACACCTTCGCTGGGCATCGAGCCCGGCCGAGGAAGCGGCATCAGAAGAACACCACGCACATGATCTGCGCTGCCCTACCGGCCTCGCGAGCGCGGCCTCCGTGGAATCCGTTCCCAGCACATGCATCGCCGAGTCGGATGGTTCCGATCGCTACGCTCGACAGTCCCAGATGAATCCGTCTCGGATTCGAGTCGAGGACGAGGAGACGACGATGACCGCCGGCCCGAACGAGAGCCCCAGTGCCTCCGAGCGTGCCTATCAGGTGATCCGCGATCACATCCTCGACGGCACCCACGCCCCCGGCACCATGCTCGGTGAGAACACGCTGGCGGCCGATCTCGGGGTGAGCCGTACACCTGTGCGTGTCGCACTTGCGCGCCTTCAGGACGAGGGGTGGATCTCCATCTACCCCAAACGTGGTGCCTTGGTGCAGGGAATGAGCGAGCGGACCGTCGCAGAACTCGCCGACGCCCGGTTCGTCCTCGAGACGACGGCGGTGGATCGAGCCTCCGGTGAATTGCGTCAGCGCCTGGCAGAACGCCTCGAACATTCCATCGACGAGCAACGCGCTGCCTTCGCCGGCAAGGACGTTCGTCGATTCATCGACCTCACACTCCGGTTCCACCGCGGGTTCGTGGAGGCAGGAGGCAACAGCGTCCTGCTCGAGCTCTACGACCAGCTTTCCGACCGGCACCGGTTCGTGCTCTTCGCATCGGGTGAGCACTTGCTCACGCGCTGCGCCGACATCATCGCCGAACATGTCACACTCGTCGAACACCTCCGAGCGGGCAACGCAGCCGAGTTCGCAAGAACGCTACGCGGTCACATCGCAGAGAACGCCCCGGCAGCGGCGGTCGGCCGAGACATGATCGAGTTCACCCCCTCCATCCACCAGTAGAAATGCGGGAAGCCGCAGCTCGACACGGCCGACCGGTGCGCTCCGGGGCCTGAAGAGGCAGGACCGGGCGGCAACCGATTCGATATTTCGAACAGGTATTCCGTTGGATCGGCACCTTCGACCCGCCGGCCCGGGCTCGCATGCACCCCGAACACGATCACCGAATCCCTCGGATCGGACCGTAGCCGTCCAGCGGGGCCGGAACGTAGTGGACTCCGGTCGAAAGACACCCGATTTTGACTGATCAACACTAATCTTGAACACTGTTCAAGTGATCGACACCGAAGTACTCATCGTCGGTGGCGGCCTTGCCGGACTCGGCGCCGCCCACTACCTCACCCGCCGCGGACGGACAGTCCACGTCCTCGAACGCAGCAGCGGCCCCGGTGGCACCTGGCTCGAGAACACCTATCCCGGTTGCGAGTGCGATATCCACCCCGCCCTGTACTCCTACTCGTTCACGCGACTCCCCGGCTGGATCAGCGGACGGGCCGATCATCACCAGATACTCCGCCACAGCCGACTCCTCGCAGACCGGATACACCGATCCGCGCGCGTCGACTACGACACCGAGGTCACCGACTGCCACTGGAACGACACCGACGCGCGGTGGCACGTCCACACCCGCTCCGGAACACTCCACCGCGCCCGCTTCCTCGTCCTGGCGACCGGCGCACTGAACGTCCCGCGCATCCCACGCCTACCCGGCTCCTTCGCCGGTCCGGTCCTGCACACCGCCCGCTGGAACCACGACCTCGACCTGCGTGGCGCCCGCGTCGGCGTCATCGGCACCGGCGCCAGTGCCGCCCAACTCGTCCCCGCCCTCATCGACCACGCCGGCCGGGTCACGGTGTTTCAACGCACCCCCGCCTGGGTCCTGCCCCGAGCGCGTACCCGGGTGCCGCTGCCCTACCGTGCACGCCGGACCGTCGAATATTGGCGCAACGAGACACTCCTCCCCGCCCTGACCGGCTCGAAACGTCGCCGCGCCGCCCTCGAGGCGCGGGCTCTGCGTCACCTCCACGCCCAGATAGCCGACCCCGTCCTGCGTCGAGCGCTGACGCCCTCGTACCGGATCGGCTGCAAACGCATCATCTTCTCCGACACGCTCTACCCCGCCCTGTGCCACCCCACCACCACCCTCGTGACGTCACCCCTCACAGAACTCGCAGCAGACGCCGTCCGCACCGCAGACGGCCGGCGGCACGAGATCGACGTGCTCGTCCACGCCACCGGATTCCACGTCTCCGCCGCTTTGATGCGATTGCCCATCCACGGCCGAAACGGGGTCAGCCTGCAAGAGGTCTGGGCTCGTGACGGTGTCACAGCGCACTTGGGCACCACCGTGGCCGGTATACCCAACGCGTTCATTCTCGGAGGACCGAACACCGGAGTGGGACACACCTCGGTGCTCTTCATGCTCGAAAGCCAACTCCGTTACGTCGCTGCCGCACTCGATGAAACCGACCGCACCGGTGCCGATGCACTCGTCGTACGTGAACAAGCACAACACCGATCCACCACACGCATCCACCACGACTCGGCTGCAACGACCTGGACCCGAGGCGGCTGCCGCAGTTGGTATCTCGACCGTGAAGGAATCAACCGCTCCCTGTGGCCGGGAGCCACCTGGCGTTACCGGTTGCACACCCGCGCATTCGATCTCCACAACTACACATCGATCCGGGCGTCCACAGGGGGCAGCGACGGCATCGAACAAGCCGAGCCCGGTCGCCAGAGGGATGAGAACGGCTCCGCAGCCGGAAACTGACCTCACCTTCCTTGCTCACGAGCTGCCCGCAACAGACTGTCCGTGCGGTCTCACCGACCGGTCGGACCGCGGCGGCCGGACACCCCTGATCGACCTCGAGGTACCCGCGGCCGTTGCCGGTCGGGCCCGGAGCACGAGTGGCCGGATACAGGCACTCGAGCGCGGCCTGCTCGTTGCAGGAAATGCCCACGGGCACGGAGCGCCCGCCGAGACCGAGGGTTGCTGATGACGGCATCCCTCGGCATGCCCGGTGCGCCGTCCGCGGTGAACCTTCGTCCGGACCCGACCCGGAAGTCATTCGAGGGTGAAGAGCTGTTGCGCGGTGGCGGCGTAGGCGGTGTCGACATCGACGGCCAGCAACGCTTCGACCGGACCGACCACTGCTTTCTGTTCCCATGTTCGGCCGGTGTCGCTGCGCCAGGCGACACCTTCGGCGTCGACACCCCATAGGGATCCGTCGCCGGCGGCAGAGAGCAGCATCAGTCTCGGCGCATCGGGAACGGCGGTGAAAGTGCGGGCGGAATCCGAACTGTGCTGCAACCCGTCGACGGTGGCCGCCCAGACGCCATCGTCGGTGACGGCCAGGGCTGCGGCGACCAGGGGGGCTCCGGAACTCCAGGTGACGCCGGCGTCGGTGGACACCAGCAGTCCGGTGGTGCCGTCGAAACCGACGAGCACCTCTCCGTCGGTGGCCAGAGCGTGGAAGTCCACTTCTCCGACAAGGGATTTCGGTGTCCAGATGTGACCTCCGTCGGTGCTGTCGATCAGCCCGAGCGGGTTCGGAGCGGAACTCGATGGTCCGGGATGTCCGGAGGCGAAGAGTCGATCGGTGCCCGGCACCCCGGTCAGTCCCATGAAGTCGTCGTCGGAGGTACCGATCCGGGTGGTGCGCCCGTCGACGCCGAGGGTGACCAGACCGGTGTGGGTGCCGGCCAGGATCGTGCCGTCGGCCCCACGGTGCAGCCCGTGCAGGTGGTCGAGGGCGGGGGTCAACGTCACCGCGGGCACCTCCGACACCGGAACAGTCCCCGATCGTGTCGGTGTCGTAGCGGGCTGCTGAGTCGAGCATCCGACGAGCACGGTCAGAGCGGCGACGGCGGTGAGCGCACCCCGGTAGGGGCGCGCGAACGATTTCCACATGGAGACAGAGAGACTTTCTCGAAGGGGGTGGGTGCCGCGCCGGTCAGGTGCGGGTCAGGTGGGCGGGGTCGAGGTCGAGGCGGCGCAGTAGCTGGGCGTTGAGGGCGACGACGATGGTCGAGACCGACATGAGCACCGCAGCCACCGCCGGGGAGAGCGCAACACCGGCGAAGGCGAGCACGCCGGCGGCCAGGGGCACGGCGATGATGTTGTAGCCGGTCGCCCACACCAGGTTCTGCCACATCTTCCGGTAGCTGGCGTGGGAGAGCTCGATGATCGACAGCACCGCCCGCGGATCGTTCGCCGCCAGCACCACCCCGGCGGATTCGATCGCGACATCGGTGCCGGCACCGATCGCCACCCCCACGTCGGCCCGGGCCAGGGCCGGGGCGTCGTTGACACCGTCACCGACCATGGCGACCGTGTGTCCACGCTGTTGGAGTTCGGTGACCTTCGCGTCCTTGTGTTCGGGCAGCACCTCGGCGAACACCTCGTCGATGCCGAGATCGGCCGCCACGGTGTCGGCGACCTGCCGGGCATCGCCGGTGATCATCGCGACCTTGACTCCGCGGGCGTGCAGGGCGTCGATCGCCTGGCGGGACTCCTCGCGGACGGCGTCCTCGAGTGCGACTGCACCGAGCACCCGATCATCTTCGGCGATATGCAGCACCGAGGCTCCGCGCCGTACCCATCCCTCGGTGACCGCGGTGACGTCGGCGGGTACCGACAGCGCCAGGTCGGTGAGCATGGCGGGGCCGCCGACGGTCACCGCAGTGCCGTCGACGAGCGCCCGCACACCGCGGCCGGGCAGGGACCGGAAGTCGGTGGCGGTGAGCCGCTCGTTTGTCGGGACGCGGGTGTCCGCTGCGTCCACGATCGCGCGTGCGACGGGATGTTCGCTGTCGGCTTCGACCGCGGCGGCGCGGGCCAGCAGATACGACTCGCCGATTCCGTGGGCGGTCGTGACATCGGTGACCTGGTGCCGCCCCTGGGTGAGGGTGCCGGTCTTGTCGAACAGGACCACCTCGACGGTGCGCATGCGTTCGAGCGAGAGCCGGTCCTTGACCAGCACACCGGCTTCGGCGGCGCGTTCGGTGGAGATCGCGATCACCAGCGGGATCGCCAGTCCCAGGGCGTGGGGGCAGGCGATGACCAGCACGGTGACCGTCCGCACCACCGCTTCGTCGATGTTGCCGAGCAGCGCCCACACCGCGAAGGTGAGCAGGCCGGCGATCGCGGCGAAGTAGAACAGAAACGCTGCGGCCTTGTCCGCCAGCGCCTGCGCACGCGACGACGACGCCTGGGCATCGGCGACCATGCGTCGGATGCCGGCCAGGGCGGTGTCCTCACCGAGGGCGGTGATCCGCACGCGCAGGGCGCTGTCGGTGGCGACGGTGCCGGCGACGACGGTGTCACCGCTTCCGCGGGTGACGGTCTTCGATTCGCCGGTGATCATCGATTCGTCGACCTCGGCACGTCCGTCGATGACGGTGCCGTCGGCGGGCACCCGGGCCCCGGCTCGCACGAGCACTACGTCGTCGAGTGCCAAGTCCGCCAGTGACACTTCCTCGGTGCCGTCGTCGGTGATCTTCTCGGCGGTGTCGGGCAGCATCGCCGCCAGCGCGTCGAGTGCGCCCGACGCCGACCCGAGAGCGCGCATCTCGAGCCAGTGCCCGAGCAGCATGATCACGATCAGCAGCGCCAGCTCCCACCAGAAGTCCAGGTCGAAACCGCCGAGGCCGAGGGTGGTGATCCACGAGGCGAGGAAGGCGACGCTGATGGCCATCGCGATCAGCAGCATCATCCCCGGTCGGCGCGAGCGCAGTTCGGCCCAGCCGCCGGTGAGGAACGGGGTGCCGCCGTAGACGAAGATCACCGTGCCCAGTACCGGCGGAATCCACATGGCCCCGGGAAAGTCCGGCATGGTGTAGCCGAGCAGCTCGGCGACCATATGGCTGAACCCCACGACCGGTAGCGACAGGACCAGTGACACCCAGAAGCGTCGTCGGAACATCTCTCCGTGCGCGCCGTGTCCGGCGTGCCGATCGTGCCCGGTGTGCTCACCCTGCCCGACGTGGGCGAGGTACTCGCCGTGCACGTCGTGCTCGTCGGGGGTCGGACTCTGAACGCTGGCGCCGTGCTCGTGCCGGGCGGGCGCCGGGCCGGGGTGGGGGTATCCCTGGTCCGGGTGCGACATCGAAAGCCTCCTGGGATGGCGGGCCGAGAGAAAACCGGGCGGGGCCGGTTACAGGGTGGTCAGCAGCTCACGCATGGTGTCGATCTCCTGCTGCTGAGTGTCGACGATGGTGCGGGCCATGACCACCGCATCGGGGAACTGCCCGTCCTCGATCTCGGTCTGTGCCATGTCGACGGCGCCTTCGTGGTGGGCGATCATCTGCTCGAGGAACAAGCGGGCCGCGTCGATGCCCTGCGCATCCGCCAACGCCTGCATGTCCTCCTCGCTCATCATCCCTTCCATCTGCATTCCCTCCATACCGTCCATGTCCTCGTTCATGTCCATGCCCGGCATGTCGTTGTTGCTGGTCTCGGGCATTTCGGTGGGTTCACCCCACTGTTCGAGCCAGGACTCGAGCTGTTCGATTTCCGGTCCCTGCGCGGCCTTGATCTGCTCGGCCAGCGCGATGACCTCGGCAGGGATGTTCTCCTTGGCGAGGAGCATGTCGCTCATCTCGATGGCCTGGCTGTGGTGCGGGATCATCATCTGCGCGAACATCACATCGGCGTCGTTGTGAGCCGCAGCCTGTTCTGCGGGCGTGCTTGCCGAGGCCGGCGCGGTCGAGGTCGCGACGGTGGTGCCGGTGTCGGAGTCACTGCAGGCAGCGGCGGTGAACACCACTGCCAGGGCCATGGCGCCGGCGGCAAGGGGCCTCTTGTTCATCAGGGTGTGTTCCTTTCTCGAACGAGTACAGGCATCGTGATGGGACGGTTCGGTACCGCCGGTCGGCGGGGGGCGATCACGCCAGATAGGACACGGTGGTCATCATTCCGGCTTCCTGGTGATAGGCGTTGTGGCAGTGCAGCGCCCATCGGCCGGGGTTGTCGGTATCGAATTCGATCTCGACGGTGCGCATCGGCCCGATGGTGACGGTGTCCTTGCGCAGTCCGGTGTCGGTGAGCGCGAAGGTGTGGCCGTGCAGGTGCATGGGGTGGAACATGTCCGACATGTTGCGCATCCGCATGCGCACCCGTTGTCCTTGGTTGACGTTCAGCGGTGCGCTGGCGGGATGAGCGCGGCCGTTGAGGGTCCAGCGGTACGGCGACATGGTCCCGCCCATATCCACGCTGTGATACAGGTCGTGATCACGCTCGGCCAGACGCACATGATCCCGGGGCGCAAGGTCGGTGCCGAGCAGCACCCGCCGGTCCAGTTCATCGGGGCGGGGTTGTGGCGGCAACTCGCCGGCGGCGGTGCGCACCACGGCCTGTCCGTACCCGGTCTTGCCTTCGGCCTGGGCGAACAGGGGAAACACCCCGTCGCCGAGGGTGACCAGCACGTCGAAACGCTCACCCATGCCGATCAGCAGTGCGTCGGTGTCCTGCGGTACGACCGGGAAACCGTCGGTGTGGGTGACCGTCATCCGGTGACCGCCCACTGCGACACGGAAGGCGGTGTCGGCGCCGGCGTTGACGAACCGGATCCGTGCCCGTTGCCCGGGTGCGGCGGTCAGGACCATCGGATCGTCGGGTACACGCCCACCGACGAGGAAATGGGGATAGCTCACGTCCCCGGCACCCCCGAGCAGCGGCGAGAGCATGGTTTCCTCCCCCATGTCCATACCGCCCATGTCCATGGCGCCGTGGTCCATCCCGCCCGTGGTGGTGTCACCGTTGCTGGTATCGGCACCGATACCGAGCTCGCGGGCCACATCCTCAGGGGTACGTCCGGTGCCGTCGAGCCAGTCGTCGAGCACCACGATCCACTCGTGCTCGTACGCACCCGGATCGGCCGGATCATCGACGATCAGTGCGCCGTAGAGCCCGCGGTCGAGTTGCAGACCGGAATGGGAGTGATAGAAGTACGTGCCCGCATGAGGGACGGTGAACTCGTAGACGAACCGCCCTTCGGCGGCGATGGGGTCCTGGGTCAGCCCGGGAACCCCGTCCATGTCGTTGCTCAATGCCAACCCGTGCCAGTGCACACTCGTCTCCACCGGCAGCTGGTTGTCCACCTCCACCCGCAGCAGATCCCCGGCACGGGCGCGGATCAGCGGCCCCGGCACCTGGTCGTCATATGCCCAGGTGGACACGATGCGTCCTCCGAGATCCACCTCGACCGGACGCGGCGCCAACCGGGCCGAGACCACCTGCTGGCCCGGGGAGCGGCGCTGCTGCTCGAGACGACGCACCACCGGTGACGTGGCGGACACCGGCACGCCGGTCGCGGCCCCCGACGGGGAACAGGCCGCCAGAACCCCGACGCCGGTCAGCATCGAGCCGATCAGGAAGGCTCGGCGGGGAATCCTAGCCACGGGCCTGCTCCTGTTGCTCGCCGGTCGAGGCGGCGCCACCGGGCTGCGTCAACGTCCGTCGGCGGGACACGAATTCATCGGAGGTGATATCGCCACGGGCGAAACATCTTTCGAGCGTCCGCAGTGGATCGTCCTGCTCGGTGCGAGCAGGACCGTCTGCTCGATCGGTGCGGAACAGGGCAGCCACCAGATAGATCGCCACCGCCCAGAACACGAGCGTGCACACTGTCATGACGGTCCATCCCGCCCACCCGATGTCACCGACCCAGCCCATCATGGTCGCCTCCATCCCTCGGTTTCGTACCTTCAGCGTCGGGCATCCACCCCACAGGTTCGGTGGAGGTCGTATGAAGATTTGCTCAAGAAGCCCGCCGCGGCGCCGACTCCTGGACGGTGCCGGCGATGGTGGACACCGTGTCGTCCTCTTCCGCTCGCCCACCCGCATCCGGCAGCGACCCGACGACGCCGGTGCGCCCCTCGACCGGTCTGCGGGCGATGATTGTCGAGGACGAACCGCGTTTGGCGAATCTCGTGGGCGCTTCTCGTTGCGCGTCGTCGGATTCCACTACACCGAAGTCAATGCCGGATCGGCGTGCTACATCCCTCGCCACGACTTTCCGGCGCATCGAGACCCTCCGCGCGACTCGCAGTGGCAGATCGTGAGCCCGGCGCCCGTCGGTGGAACCGAGGGCCGCTCGTGGGCCCGTCACACTCCGTGCCGGTTCCGCCACACCGTGCAGCCCCTGTCCGCGTTCCTCTCCGCATCGCCATCTCAGGTGAGGAGCAGAAAGATGGACGGCGTCTCGTCACTCCGGCATATGGTCGTCGAGTTCGAGAGCAACTGCCCGTGTGAGAGCGTCCTCGGCGGGGAGCGCAGCCTGCTCGGCGGGCGAGAGGTCGTAGCGCGATACCGCGATCGGCTGCGTGGTGCCGGCGAGGGCGTACCGGACGACGGACTCGTTCTTGTCCGCGACGAGGAGCATCCCGACGGTGGGCTGGTGCTGCGGTCTGCGCAACCGATCCTCGACCAGCGCGACGTAGAAGCCGAGTTGGCCGGCATCACGAGGGTCGAACCTGGTGGTCTTGAGTTCGATGACCACGTACCGGAGCTGTTCGACGTGGAAGAACAGCAGATCGACGAAGAAGTCGTCGCCCTCGACATCGAAGTGGACCTGACGACCGACGAACGCGAACCCGGGGCCGAGCTCACGCAGAGTGTCGATGATGCGCTCGACGAGCCGATCCTCGAGCTGGCGCTCGGCGGCGTCCCCGTCGATGGCGAGGAACTCGAGCGTGAACGGATCCTTGGTGATCTGCTGAGCAAGCTCGGAGTCGGGGCGTTCGAGAGCGCGCGGAAAGTTCGACGGGGCTGCCCCCTCCCGCGCGTGCAGGTTCGTCTTGATCTGGTGAGCCAGCACGGGACGACTCCAGCCGTGTGCGACGTCCTTGGCGCTGTACCACTCGCGTAACTCGACGTCCTCGAGCTTGTCGAGCAACTCGATGACATGTCCCCACGGCAATTGGCCAACGGGTCGTTGGCCGATTGCCGCCGGGTCGGGCCAGGCCTCAGCGAACCTGCGCATGTACTTGAGGTTGGCCGGGGAGAATCCCTTCACTCCGGGAAACTCGGTGCGCAGATCCTCCGAGAGCCGGGACAGGACTTTGCTGCCCCAGGGAGCTGTTTTCTGTCGCTCGATGATCGTCGCACCGATCTGCCAGTAGAGCCGGAGCAGTTCGGTGTTCACCCGGCGCTGGGCCACGTAGCGTGCTCGATGCACGAGCCGTTTGATGCTCTCGAGCGTGTCGGCGTACTCGGACGGGACGGGAGACGACATTCCTCGACGCTAACGGACCGAACCGGCCCTCCGTCCTCCTGGGAGGGTGCGCCTACAGAGATGTCGCCGGATACCTGGCGGGGAGGCTGTCGTCGACGTGGCGATATCGCACATCGGCTACTCGGAGACCGCACCGATGTGGTGGGCGAGCTCGTCGTAGTCGACCTGCCGCAGCGCCGGGGCGCCGGTGACGCGACCTCGACACGGTAGGCCTCGGACCGTGTCGTCACCGAGGCAGTCGGCGGTATTCGGCACACCGATCCTCGATCGAGGTCGTTCGGCCGAGCGCTGCAACGGTCCGGCGGTAGGCGCACATTCAGGCGTAGTGGCAGGCAGGCCCGGTCATCGTCCCGCTCGCTCCAGCACCCTGCGTGCTTGCCGAGCGACCGCTTCGTCGATCAAGAATCCGGCTTCATCCACAGCAACACCGGACTCCGCCGCCTCCAGGCCGGCCAGCACGGCACGGGCCTTGCATACCTCCTCCGAGGACGGTGTGAACACTCGGCGAACCGGGGCGAGCTGCGCCGGGTGAATGCACGCCCGCCCAACGAATCCGAGGCGCGCAAGGGCGCGCGTATCCGCTTCCAGGGCGTCGCTGTCACGGAAATTGCGTGACACCGCGGCAGGGGGCGGATCGATTCCTGCCGCCACACCCGCAGCGATGACTCGGCTGCGTGCGAACAACAGCGCCGTCCCGTCGTCGTCGACCTCGACACCGAGGTCTGCGGCCAGGTCGACTTCTCCGAGTTGCAGAAACCGCATTCGGGGCGCACGAGCAATGGCCGGTGCGGCGAACACACCGGCAGCGGTCTCGATCAGCGCGGATACCGCAGCATCGGGACAGAGCTCTGTCAGGAGGCCATCGACCTGTTCGACGTCGTGTGCGGATCCCACCTTCGGCAGCCACACCCCCGTCAGCCGCGGGTGCGCGACCGCACGGATGTCCGCCTCCTGCAGCGCTCCCGGGTTCACACGCACCCATACCTCCACGGAACCGGGGGCGAGCGCAGCGATCCACCGAGCTACCGTTTCACGCGCGAGCACCTTTCGATCAGCGGCGACCGCGTCCTCGAGGTCGAGCACGATCGCGTCGGCACCCGAGGCGAGTGCCTTGTCGAAACGCTCCGGACGATCACCCGGGACGTACAGGTAGGTCAACGCCACGCTCATCCGATGACCCCGGAACCGGAGACCAGCGCCTTGGCTATGACTGTCCGCATGATGTCGTTGGTGCCCTCGCCGATCGACATGAGAGGGGCGTCGCGGTACAACCGCTCGACGACGAACTCCGTCGAGTATCCGTAGCCGCCATGGATACGCATCGCTTCGAGGCTCGCGGTGATGGCCGTCTCGGAGGCGAAGTACTTCGCCATGCCGGCCTCCATGTCGACTCTCTTACCCGAGTCTGCCTGCGAAGCCGCCCAATACGTCATCAGCCGGGCGGCCTGCAGATGAGTGGCGATGTCCGCCAGCTTGAGCTGGATCGCCTGGAAGTCCGCGATCGGCTGCCCGAACGCGGTGCGCTCTCGCGCGTAGGACAGCGCTGCGTCATAGGCGGCCTGGGCGATACCGACGCTACGGCCGGCGATGTTGAGCCTACCGATTTCCAGGCCCGACAGGGCCTGCTGCAGACCACGCCCTTCTGTTCCGCCGAGCAATGCGTCGGCCGGCACCCGAATGTCGTCGAGGAGGATCTCGCAGGACTCGGTGCCCTTGTACCCCAGTTTGCCGAGATCCCGTTGCACCTCGAAACCTGGAAGCGTGGTGTCGATCAGCAGGATGCTCATGCCTTTGTGTGCCGGTTCCGCGGACGGGTCGGTCTTCACCAGAACCGGGAGGACGTTCGCGTGCCGGGCGTTGGTGATCCACGTCTTGGCGCCGCTGACGATGTAGTGATCGCCGTCGCGCCGCGCAGTCGTTCGGATTCCCTGCAGGTCCGTGCCCGCGCCGGGCTCGGTGAGTCCGATCCCGGTCCGCCACTCCCCCGTGGCCAGCTTCGGCAGCAGGGTCTGCTTCTGTTCCTCGGTGCCGTGGCGGTTGATCATCCAGCAGGACAGATTGTGGCTGCCGAGAATGCCGGCGATGCCCATCCAACCGCGGGCCAGTTCCTCGTACACGAGTGTGAACGACACCTTGTCGAGGTCGATACCGCCGTACTCCTCGGGCGTGGTGATGCCGAACAGTCCCATGGCCTTCATGTGTTCGACGATCTCGGTGGGATACCGTCCCGATTTCTCCCACTCGTTGGCGACGGGAACGATCTCTTTGTCCACGAAGTGACGTAACGCCTTTCGGAACGCCAGTTGCTGCTCGTCGAAGGTGAAATCCATGATGGCTCCTGGGATGTTCGGTGCACAGGTGGTCAGTGCAGGGGTGCGGGCGCGATGCGGGCCGCGAGATCGAGGACGGCGGTCAGATCCGGCTCGTCGGCAAGCCCGAAGATTCGGTCGGCGAGCTCCGGGGCACAGGGATGATCACCGCAGTTGGCGATGAACTTGGCGAGCAACTGCTGATCGTCGAGGGGGAACGCGGCGGTACCACGGCTACCTGCGACGCGTCCCTCGAATACACGTCCGTCGTCGAGAGTGACGATCGCATGTCCGGATGCCGACGCCGCCGGACCCTCGGTCGGGGCTTCGACGACACGGACCGTGCGAGCGGTCGCGAGCACCGAGTCGCGGGCGATCGACGCGCCGGTGTAGGTCGCGACATCGATACGTCCGTCGTGCACGAGCGCAGCGACACTCCACGGAAGGTCGAACTTGCCGTCGTAGGTGCTGCGCGGTGCGGCCACACCGGCGTTCGGACCACATACGATCGGCACGGAATCCGGATGAACGTGCACCTCGATATCGACCACCTGCGCGGGGTCCACACTCCCAACGCTCAGAGCCGCCGTGACCGCGTCGAGAGTGACATGCATGAGCTGGCAACTCGGGTAGGGCTTGATACCGATGCGGGTCGCTTCCCACTCGGTGCCCAATCCGTCCGTCAACACCGTGAGGTCGGCGGGTCGCTCCGACATCGACGCATACACACCCCGGCGTCCTTCGAGTACCGACGCCGGGCCGCTGGCGCCCGCAGCAGCCAACCGGGCTGCGAGGATCCCGCCCAGTGTGGCCGAGCCGGGGTGCAGAGCCTTGGTGTCGGCGTCGGTATCGAGGAACTCGAGCAACCCTCCACTCGACGAGCCCGCGACACCGAGAGCGTGCACCAGCACCGGAACCGGCAGCCCGGTCAGCTTGCCCGCGACAAGCGCCGCGGCGAACGGGCCGACCACGGCTGTCGCATGGAGGCCACGTCCGTGGAAACCGTGAGGACTGGCGGCCCCGAGCCGGCACGCCGTCTCCAGTCCGATCGCAGCAGCGGTGAGAACGTCCGCTCCCGTGGCTCGAACCTGTTGTCCGACAGCCAATGCTGCAGGAACGGACACCGCAGTGGCGTGGACGAGGGCACCGGCATGAGTGTCGTCGAAGTCCAATGCGTGCACCAGCACCGCGGTCGCCATACCTGCCGCCGGAGCGGAGATCGCCCGCGTCCCGGTCAGCGGCCTGGCTTCGGCCGGACCGCCGAGCGCATCGGCGACCGTCCATGCGGCTCGCCCGTATCCGAGGCGTTGCGCGGCGACGGCGTTACCGACCCCGTCGAGAAGATGTCGCGCGACAGCGTGCCGGACATTCTCGGACAGGTCCGCGACGGTCAGGCCGTGGGCCCATCGGGCGAGGACCGACGACGTCACGCCCGAGCCTCGCTCGTTTGTTTGCCGAAGGCACCTTGGCCGGTCAGCTCCGCAACGCGTTCGGTGCTGTAGCCGAGGTCGCGGACGATCTCGTCGAAATGTTCGTTGCGTAGCGGAGCACGCCGGTACTGCGTCGGCTCGGAACCGAACCGGACCGGGGAGGCGACTTGGCGCACCGTACCGAAGGTGGGGTGTTCGGTCTCGACGAGGAGGCCTCGTGCACGGGTGTGCGGTTCGGTGAGAGCTTGGGCGACGTCGTTGATCGGGCCCGACGGCACACCGGCCGGCTGCAGGCGCGAGAGCCAGTAGTCCACCGGCTGCGTAGCGAAGGTCTGCTCGAGAATGGGGAGGAGTTCGTCTTGGTTCTCCCCGCGCAGCGCGAAGTTCGCGAAGCGTGGATCGGCGCCCAGGTCGGGTCTGTCGATCGCGACGACGAGGCGTTCCCAGAACTTCTCCTTGGCGCAGCCGACGACGAGCCAGCCGTCGCTGGCCTCGAATGCCTGGAACGGTACGAGGGAGGGGTGCGCCGAGTTCTTGGTGCGCACCGGTTCGAAGCCGGCGTTCAGATGCCAGGTGGCCGGGTAGGTGAGCAGCGACATCGCGGTGTCGTAGAGCGAGACGTCGCAGTCTCCGCCGATGCCGTCCCGTTTGGCGGCGTGGAGTCCGGACAGCAGGCTGATCGCGGCGACGAAGCCACCCGAGTAGTCCACGAGCGAGAGCCCGGATTTGGTGGGAGGTCCTTCGGGGTCACCGGTGACGCTCATCCATCCCGCGAGTCCTTGCAGAATGTAGTCGTATCCGGGCTCTTCGGCGCGCGGGCCGGTCATGCCGAAGCCGGTGAGGCTGCAGCAGACGATGGCCGGATTGAGGTGTTTGAGGTCGTCGTAGGTGATGCCGATTTTCGCCGGTACATCGCCGCGGAGGTTGGAGTAGACGGCGTCGCTGGTGCGGACGAGGTCTTCGAACACTGCGCGACCGGCCGGTGACGACAGGTCGAGCGAAAGGCTGCGCTTGTTGCGGTTGAAGGTTTCGAAGAACAGTGAGTCCTCGCCGTCGTTGTAGGGCGGGACGTAACGTCCGACGTCGCCCCCGACGTTGGGGTCTTCGATCTTGATCACGTCGGCACCGAGGTCGGCGAGGTGGACACTGCCGAACGGGCCCGCCCCGTACTGCTCGAGCGAGATGATGCGGACGTCCTGGAGTGGTTTCACGACAGCGCCCCTTCCGGGTCGGCGGGTGCCGGCAGTTGCAGCGGTCCGCTCTTGGCTTCGGGGAAGTAGTTCTGGCCGATTCCGCTCTCGCGGGTTGCGACCATGACCGACCGTTTCCACGAGATGACTTCC
Organism: Rhodococcus gordoniae; assembly: GCF_001646655.1. Lineage (GTDB taxonomy): Bacteria > Actinomycetota > Actinomycetes > Mycobacteriales > Mycobacteriaceae > Rhodococcus > Rhodococcus gordoniae. The sequence continues at coordinate 97,031 of NZ_LPZN01000017.1, forward strand.
GTGCCATCTTGATTCAGTCCGCGGGTGATCATGGATACGATTCCCGCATAGGGTCGGGATTCGGACCGGCGCAGTCCTGTGCAGATGCTCTCCGCGTAGATGGTGTCCCCTACGTATACCGGGTGCGACATCTTGATATCGGTGAACGCGAGGTTCGAGATGGCGTTCTGGCTCATGTCGAGCACCGAAATACCCAGTACCACAGCGACTGTCAGGCCGGAATTGACGATGACCTTGCCGGCGGTGATGGGGTTCTGCGCTGCGAGATGAGCGTTGAAGTGGTTCTGGTTGGTGTTCATCGACAGCAACGTGATCCACGTGTTGTCGGCTTCGGAGATCGTGCGCCCGATGGGGTGCTGGTAGATGTCCCCTACAACATAGTCCTCGAAGAATCGGCCGAGAACAGCCTGATGCACTGCCACCGTGTCTCCTCACATCAGTTCGGCGAGTACGTTCCTTCGAACAATACATCAGACATTTGGAGGGTCAATAGGGCGGAGCGAGGCAATTATCGTCAAATCTGCAACCTTCATCCGCCTAAAAAGCAGATGTTTTATCTCTAGTCCGGACCGCGTCGATCCATCCGGCGATACGAATCACCCAAGTTGTCCAGATGCCGACGCATCAGATCCATCGCCGCCATGGAGTCTCCGGCGGCGACGACATCGAGGATCGCGCGGTGATCGTGATCGACACACTGCCAGAACCCCTCCGGGGCATGCTCGCGCCCGAATCTGCTCGACAGCACCCGGAACACCGGCGCAGTGATCAATTCGAGCAACGGATTGTCGGTCGCCCGCAGAAGGACCAGGTGGAACTGCTGATTCTTCGCGAACGTCTCGGGCCCCTGCAGACTGTGCGGGTCGAAGATCGACGCTTCGAGTTGCTCGAGGTGCTCGTCGGTCCGGCGGAACGCGGCCATGCCCGCCGCCGGCACCTCCATGAGGTTCCGCACTTCCATCAACTGTGCGACGGTGACCGTTTCCGCTGCCGCCATCAAAGCCACACCCGTCTCGAGATGCGCACTGATGTGCCCGACACTCGGCGCGGCGACGAAACTCCCCCCGGTGACACCGCGGGTCGTCGTGATCAAGTTCTGGCTCGCCAGCGAACGCAGGGCCTCACGGATCGTGCTGCGGCCGACACCGAATTCGGCGGTCAGCTCGGCTTCCCCGGGCAACCGGGCACCGGGTTGCAACTCACCGGACAAGATTCGGGTGCGCAGATGCTCCGCGAGGACCGCATAGGCAGGTCCGTTCTTGACGGGTGCGTCCCCGGTCGTCGATTCGGTCACGAGCGTCGACTCTTCTCTCTCGAAAGCTGCGGTGAACGGCCCGAGCCTAACCCGACATTGCGGCCGGGGTAGGTCACCACGCACCCATCCCATACCCGCTAATCATCCGCTCTTTAGGCGCAATTTCCAAGGATCTGACCTGAGCATGCCGGGATTCGAGGCAGATTCGCACCGAAAACATCTGAGGTATTGATTTCTCGGGCGCCCTCAAGCACGATGACCTACATCACCCCTCCCGGTGACCCCCCACCCCAGACTTCGGACCGCCGTACGGCTCGGTCGTCCCCTCCGCTCCTCGCGGGCACCGAAAGATTGGAAGTACTGATGAAGAGAATTGGAGTCGACGTCGGCGGCACGTTCACCGACCTCGTGCTGTGGGACGACGACGGCACCGTAGTGGTCCACAAGACTCCGTCGACGAACCACGACCCGTCCATCGGAACCATGGACGGCATCGAGGTCCTCGCCGAACGCGCCGGCATCGACCCATCCGACATCGACATGTTCTTCCACGGCACCACCGTCGCCACCAACATCGTGCTCGAACACAACGGGTGCAGCGTCGGCATGATCACGACCGAAGGCTTCCGCGACCTGCTGCACATCGCCCGCAAGAAGCGCCCCCTCAACTACTCGAACTATCAGGACCTTCCCTGGCAGAAGTGGCAATTGGTCCCACGCCGCAACCGCCGGGTCGTGCCCGAGCGGATCGACGCCGCCGGCAACGTCCTCACACCGCTCGACGAAGACGCGGTGCGCCGAGAAGTTCGCCTGCTCCGTGAACGCGGAGTCGACGCCATCGCCGTCGCCTTTCTGCACTCCTACCGCAACCCCACACACGAAAAACGCGTCAAGGACATCATTCTCGAGGAGTACCCCGAGGTGTTCATCTCGCTCTCCAGCGAGGTCGCCCCGCAGTACCGCGAATACGAACGCTTCTCCACCGCGGCACTCAACGCCTTCATCGGACCGAAGACCTCGCGCTACATCGCCAGCCTGGCGCAGAAGGCTGCCGCAGCGCAGGTCGGTGACGACGTGCACCTGATGACCTCCGCCGGTGGTCTCGTCACCTCGCGCAGCGCCAGCGAACAGCCGGTCTCGCTGCTGACCAGCGGCGTGGTCGCCGGACTGCTGGGTGGATGCGCCATCGGCAAGGCCTCCGGATTCCCGAGCGTCATCACACTCGACGTGGGCGGAACCTCCGCCGACATCGGCGTGGCACCGAACGGCGCTCTCCGAATGAAGCACCTCCTCGACACCCGCATCGGCGACTACCACGCCATGGTGCCGATGGCCGAGGTCGACACGATCGGTGCCGGCGGCGGTTCCATCGCCATGGTCGACGAAGGCGGCATGTTCCGGGTCGGACCCCGAAGCGCCGGCGCATTCCCCGGACCCGCCTGCTACGCCCGCGGCGGCACCGAACCGACCTCGACCGACGCCATGGTCATGATGGGCTGGCTGCGCAAGGACAGTTTCCTGTCCGGCACCATGAAGGTCGAACCCGAGCTGGCCCGCACCGCGATCCGGACCCACATCGCCGACAAGCTCGGAACCGGCGTGGACGAAGCCGCGATGGGGATCTTCAAGATCCTCGCCCACTCGATGACCGAAGCGATCAGCCTCCACTCGGTACGCAAAGGCTACGATCCGCGCGACTTCTCGCTCATCGCCGAGGGCGGCGCCGGTCCCCTCTTCGCGTGGCAGATTGCCGACCAACTCGGTATTCCGCGTGTCGTCGTGCCCGGGCACCCCGGCATCACCTCTGCGGTCGGCCTGCTGACCACCGACATCCGGTACGAAATCCCTACCACGGTGTGGACGTCTTCCGCGGACGCGGATCTGAACCTGCTGCGGACCCAGATGGACCGGCTCTCCCGCGAGGCCATCGCTCAACTCGAAGCCGACGGCGTTCCCGCCGAGAACATCTCGCTCGAACGTAGTGTGGATTGCCGCTATGTCGGTCAGGGCTACGAACTGCGGGTCCCGGCACCCGACGGCGAGATCGACGACGTCTGGGTCAAGACCGTCTCCGAGGCCTTTCACGAGGCACACGGGCGGACCTACTCCCAGCGTTTCGACGACAAGCCGGTGCAGCTGATCAACATCCGCGTCACCGGTGTCGGCGCCGTACCGCACGTCCGTATCACCGAGATCGACACGGGCACCGCCGACGGTTCCGCGGCGATCAAGACCATGACCCGCGCATTGTTCTGGCGCGACGAAACAGCCGCGCCGCAGTGGATCGACACCCCGGTCTACGACCGCTCGCTTCTCCTGGCCGGCAACACCATCGAAGGCCCCGCCATCGTCGAGCAGTTCGATTCCACGACCATCATCGGCATGAATCAGCACGCCACCGTCGACGCGGTCGGCCACATCATCATCGAGAGGAAGCCCGCATGAGCAAGACCCTGATGCCCAGAACCGGCGTATCGCTCGCGGGCGAATCCCACCGTACGTGGAACGACGTGGAGGTCGACCCGATCACCCTGCGCGTCATCGGCGGTGCACTGCAGTCCATGGCCAAGGAGATGGCGCAGGTCCTCTACCGCATGGCCTACTCGAGCCTGATCCGCGAATCCGAAGATCTCGGCGCCGGCATCTTCGACGTCAACGGCCGCGAACTGTGCGAATCGGATTCGACACCGATGCACTGCGGTTCGATCCCCGCCTACATCCGGGGCGTCAACCGCAGACTCGCCGGCACCTACCGGCCCGGCGATGTCGTCCTGCACAACCATCCGTACCACGGCGCAGCCCACTCCCCCGATTACGGCGTGATCATCCCGATCTTCTGGGAGGGCGAGCACATCGGATTCGCCGGATGCACCGGACACGTATCCGACGTCGGCGGCAACTTCCCCGGTCTGTGCATGGACGTCGTCGACGTCTGGGCCGAGGGCAAACTCATGGATTCGATGAAGATCTATGACGCCGGAGTCCGCAACGATTATCTCATCCAGCACATCCTCGACAATGTCCGCACACCCGAACAGAACCGAGGCGATCTCGAAGCACTCATCGCCTGCGCGCGCATCGGTGAGAAGCGATTCGTCGAACTGCTCGAGAAGTACGGCCTCGACACCGTCATGAGCGCCAGTGAACGGTGGATGGACTACTCGGAGAACATGCTTCGAAGCCGAATCCGCGAGATCCCGGACGGCAGCTACGAAGCACCTGTCGGCTATCTGGACGACGACGGAAAGAACCGCGGTGTCCCCCTCAAGGTCGCCGTGCGTGTGCAGGTCGAGGGAGAAGACATCCTCATCGACCTCACCGGTTCCAACGACCAGGTCCCCACCGCCTTCAACGTGCCTTTCGAAGGATCCGTCCTCCCTGTCGCAGTCGCCGCGATCCGCACCATCCTGCTCGACGAAGACCTGACCGAGGAATTCGTCCCCCAGAACGACGGTTGCTTCCGCCCGGTGAAGGCATACGCACCCGAGGGAACGATCTTCAACCCGGACTTCCCGGCATCGTGTTTCGCGCGGTTCTCCCAGGTGAACCGAATCTTCGACTCCATCAACCTCGCCCTGGCACCCGTGCTCCCCGACCACGCGATCGCCGGGTCGTCGGCAGCACTGTGCGCCATCGCCTACTCCGGTGTCGCCGAAGACGGCGAATCCTATTGGGTCTACATCGAAATCAACGAAGGCTCGTACGGCGGACGTAACGGCAAGGACGGCATGGACGCCGTCGACTCGCTCATGGCCAACACCCGCAACAACCCCATCGAAGAACTCGAACTCAACCACGCCATGCGTGCCCTCCGATACGAACTCCGCGACGAAGCTCCCGCCCCCGGCCAATGGCGAGGCGGCATCGGCAGTGTCCGCAAATGGCTCATGGAGACCGATACCTTCCTCGGCTCCGAAGCCGACAACCGCTCCGACCCGCCCGCCGGAGCGCTCGGTGGCCACGACGGCGTCGCAGGTGCATTCACCCGCAACGCCGGAACGGACCGCGAGGAGGTACTTTTCTCCAAGGTCACCCAGGAAACCATCCGGGAGGGCGAAACCTTGGAGATCAAGCTGCCTTCCGGCGGTGGATTCGGCAATCCGTTCCTCCGTGATCCCTTCCAGGTCCTCAGCGACGTCTGGGACGAATACCTCACCGCGGAGGACGCTCGGCGCGACTACGGGGTCGTCGTCGACACCGACTCGTGGACCGTGGACGAGGACGCCACCGCGGCACTGCGCGCAGGGAGCCCATCCTGAGCGGCACCACAGGTCGGGCCGCCGCTATCGGCGGCGGCCCGACCGCTCGTGTTCTCGACGAAACATTGGGCAGCGTCGTCACCTGGATTCACCCCGCGATCGGTGCCGCACCCGACGGGCCACTGGCGGGTATGAGAATCGGTGTCAAGGACAACATCGACGTCGCCGGCGTCCCCACCACCTGCACATCCCGCTTCTTCGCCGACCGCATCGCGTCCGCCCACGCGGACGTCGTCGGCAGGTTGCTCGCTGCGGGCGCGCAGATCACCGCGAAACTCAACATGGCCGAGTTCGCGGTCGGAGTCACCTCCCAGAACTCCGCCGCGGGCCCCGTTCGCAACCCCTGGGACCCCACACGCGTCCCCGGCGGTTCGAGCGGAGGCTCCGGCGTCGCAGTCGCTGCAGGACTGGTGGATGCCTCCCTCGGCACCGACACCGGGGGATCCGTCCGTCTACCCGCAGCGGCATGCGGTATCACAGGCCTGCGACCGACCTGGGGCTCGATCAGCAATGCCGGAGTCTTCCCGGTCAGCGACGCCTTCGACACCGTCGGTCCGATGGCACGGTCGGTGACCGAGGTTGCCCGCCTCTTCGATGTACTGCGTGTCGCCCCGGCCCCGTCGCCTGCCCCCACTCGACGGATAGGGTTGCCGTCGGTGTTCATCACCGACGACGTCGACGCTGCCATCAGCGACGCAGTCCGAGCGGCGGCACGACAACTCGGAGAACTGGGCTACGAGACAATACCGGTCACCGTCCCCGGTGCTGCTCGCGCACAGGACATCGTGTACACGCTGTTGTATTCGGATCTTGCTGCGCTGCACCGTAACCGAGTGCATTCCTCACCCGAACTGTTCCATCCCGACACCCTCGCACGCGTGTCCTTGGGTCTGTCCATCTCGGACTCCGAGAGAACAGCAGCGATAGCCGGCGCAGCGGAGTTCCGTCGCGGACTCCGTGCACTGTTCACGACCGTCGACGCCGTACTGACCCCGACCATGCCGGTCGATGTGCCTCGCATCGCCGGTGGCGACGATGTCATTGCACGCTCACGCCGACTCGGACAGTTCAGTTATCCCTGGTCCCTCCACGACGGACCCACGCTCGCACTCCCGGTCGGATTCCATCCTCGTTCGGGGATGCCGATCGGTGCTCAACTGACGGCGGCCGCCCACCACGAATTGCTGCTCTTCGAGATCGGTGAAGACTTTCAGAGCACAACGGACTGGCATACCCGGAGACCGCCGCTACACATCACGCGGTGAGCCGCCATCGGAGGGGGCAGAGACCCGTCGAGGCAGTGGTGCGCCCCGGTTCCCGATCAGCCGCGCACGGTCACCATCAGGGCCTCCAGGGAATCTGCGGTGTGCAACCCCAGTGCAGCTCGGACCACCGCTGCTGCACGCTCCGGCGACAGCCTGTTCTCGACATTGAGATCGAACTTCATCGTGAGTTCCTCGTCGGAAAGCGGATTCGCCGGACCACCACGATTGTGGTCGACCCGAGCCTCGTGCCAGACACCATCGCGAGTGCGTACCCGCAGCACTGCCGGGAACTGATAGGGGTAGATCTCGTCGCACCGGTCGTCGCTGCGGCTGGTGACCAGACCCGCGAGTTCGAGCGTGCGTGGATCCTTCGCGGCCTCGTCGGTGAAATCGGCGTGTCCCACTCCGAGTCCCGATCCACCGAGCAGCGCTCGTGCGACGGTGAACGGACCCGAGAACGCTGCATGATATCCGGATTCGGGGGCCGCTTTCGAGGCGGGAGGTTCGGCGATGGTGCGCAGGACCGGTTTCGGAACACCGAGTTCGATCTCCGCGATGTGGGCGGGGTCGAGCCCCTGGCGGACGAGCGTGCGTGCAGCGTCGATCCCGGCGTGGGTGAAGTGGTTGCACGGATACGGCTTGAAGAAGATACCCGGCAGTTCCCAGCGTTCGCCCAGTCCATCCAGGACCTTCGCGGTGTCGGCCCGATCGCCGCAGAAGGCGTGCAGGAAACCGAAACGTCCTTCGATCACGGTGGGCGGTCCGGTGAGGCCGGCACGAGCAAATTCTGCCGAGGTGACACCGGAATGTGCCGCCCATCCGCAGTGCGCGCGCTTGACCGTGCCGCCGGTGCGGTTGGCTTCGAGCAATCCGGCGCCGAAGCTCGCGGCGATGCCCATGGCGTCTGCGATACCTTCGGCGTCGAGGCCGTACAGCATCGCTGCGGCAGCAGCCGAACCGACGGCACCGCAGATGGATGTCGCGTGCAGGCCACGTTCGAAGAACTCGGAGTTGCCGAGTTCTTCGTCGTAACCGCCCATCCCGAGACGGACCACGATCTCGATGCCCACGCCCGCAGCGTCGAGGACGGCTGCGCCGGAGGCTCCTACCGCTTCACCCACGGCGAGTGCCGCCGGGATCACCGAGGCGGACGGATGCAACACCGACGGCAGGTGGGTGTCGTCGGAGTCCATCGAATGGGCGAGTGTGCCGTTCACCAGCGCGGCAGTGGCGGCCGGAAAACGTTCTCCGGTGCCGATGCCGGTGGCCGCGGCCGCACCGGCCCAGTTGCGTGCCACCTCGATGACGGCACGAGCCGAGGGCTGGTCGTGCGCCGCGAGGGAGTTCCCGAGCAGATCGAGTACCCGCCGCGCGACGTCCTTCCGCAGTTCTGCGGACAGTCCCGTGGTGCGGATGTCGGCGGCGAGGGCGGCGAGCCGACCCACGACCGTTCCGGTCAGGTCGTGTCGGGTCTCGGTGCCGGTCACGAGGCCACCACCGCGACGGGACGGACCGGCGATCCGGTGCCGCCGGTGATGCGCAACGGTGCCATGACGAACGTGAATTCGGTCAGGCCACGCGCGCTGGCGTCTTCGAGGTTCAGATGCTCGATGATGTGAATTCCGTTCTCCACAAGCAGCACTCGATGAACCGGAAGAACGCTGTGTCCCTTCCCCGGGGGGATGTGTTCGAAGGCGGTCGTGTCGGAACCTGCGGCTGCGATGCCGCCGGCCGCGAGCCACCGCCCCGCACCCACATCGGCACCGGGGACGCCGTCCTGCCCGGCCGACCGTTACGGTCTGCCCGGCAAGGGACGACTCGCCGAGGGCGCCGACGCCGACATCGCAATCGTCGATCCCGACCGTACCTGGACGGTGCATGCAGCGGATTCCGAATCCACCCAGGAGTACACGCCTTTCGAGGGATTCGAACTGTCCGCTGCTGTGACCGACACCTTCGTGCGCGGTAACCGGGTTCTGACCGACGGAGTCGTCACCGGCACGCCTGCCGGCCGCTACCTCGCCCGTCCGTACTGAGGAGACACCAGTTGACCGACGACAAGACCCCTGCCGGACCCCTGCGTGGGATCAAGGTCCTCGACGCCTCCACCATCCTTGCCGGGCCGCTCACCGCCCAGATTCTGGGCGACTTCGGCGAGGTCATCAAGATCGAACATCCGGCCAAGCCGGACGGCATGCGTGGGCACGGCCTGGACAAGAACGGCGTCCCGCTCTGGTGGAAGATGGTCGGCCGCAACAAGCAGACCGTCACCCTGAACCTGAGCACCCCGGACGGTCAGGAGATCTTCCGTGATCTCGCCACCGACGCCGATGTGGTGGTGGAGAACTTCCGGCCCGGCACGTTCGAACGTTGGGGACTGTCCTATGCCGAACTCACCGAGCGGAATCCCGCACTGATCATGTTGCGGGTCACCGGTTTCGGGCAACAGGGACCGTATGCGACGCGTCCCGCGTTCGGCACACTGGTGGAATCGATGAGCGGCTTCGCCCATCTCACCGGCCACCCCGACGGACCTCCCACACTGCCTGCATTCGGCCTCGCCGACTCCATTGTCGGTATCGCCGGGTCGTCCGCAGTCTCGATGGCGCTGTTCGAACGTGAACGCAACGGCGGCACCGGACAAGAGATCGACCTCGATCTCCTCACACCGATCATGACCGCGGTCGGGCCCGGTGTGATCTATGCCGATCAACTGGGCATCGACCAACAGCGCACCGGCAATCGGTCGCAGAACAACGCCCCCCGGAATCTCTATCGCACCAAGGACGACCATTGGGTCGCCGTGTCCACGAGCGCCCAGACGATCGCAGAACGCGTACTACGTCTGGTGGGGCACCCCGAGGTCATCGACGAGCACTGGTTCGCCACCGGCCGGACCCGCGCGGAGCACGCGGACCTGCTCGACGAGTACGTCGGTGGATGGATCGCCGACCGTACCCGCGACGAGGTCGTCGAGGCTTTCGAGGATGCCGGCGCCGCAGTGGCACCGGTCTACCGACCCAGCGACCTGCTGACCGACCCCCAAGTCGTCGCGACCGACATGGTCACCACTGTCGACGACGACGAACTCGGCCCCGTACGCATGCAGAACGTCATGTGGCGCATGGGCCGCTCCCCCGGTGCGATCCGCCACGCCGGGCGCCCTGCCGGTGCCGATACCGACAGGGTCCTCTCCCACCTCGGGTGCACTCCCGAGCACATCGACGAATTGCGGGCCCGCGGCGTCATCTGACCCTGCGACTGCGTCATCCGAAGAGTTCGCTATGAAATCGCGTTGGTGGACCATCGCCATCATTCTGGGCCTGGTAATCGTCAACTACATCGATCGCAGTGCCATCTCGTTCGCAGCATCCGACCTGCGATCCGAGTTCGGGATCACTCCCGGCGAGTACGGCGTGATCAGTTCCGCATTCTCGATCGGCTACATGCTCTTCGCGCTCCTGTCGGGACCGCTGGTCGACCGCTACGGTTCCCGACGCGTGCTCATCGTGGGCATGTTCATCTGGGCCGCCGCCACAGCACTGACCCCGTTCGCCGGCGGGTTCATCGGCCTGATCCTGCTACGCATCCTCCTCGGAGCCGGTGAAGCGCCGTGCTTCCCCGCAGCCACGCGACTCGTCAGCCGCTGGCTACCGGCACAGGAGCGAGGCAAGGCGCTCGCGCTGATCGGCGGTGTGGCGGTCTCCGGCAGTCTGCTCGTCGGGGGGCCGATCCTCACCCAGCTGATCGCCCTCACCGGCTGGAAGGCGATGTTCTGGATTCTGGCGATAGTCGGGGTCGTGTGGGTCGCGATCGCCTATCCGACACTGAAGAACTCGCCGACCGAGGCGAAGTTCGTGTCGAAGGAAGAGCTGGACTACATCCGTGCCGGCCAGTTGGACGGTGAGGAGACCGGTCACGAGTCGAGCACCGACTGGGGCGAGGTCCTCCGCAACCGGAACCTCTGGCTCGTCGGCCTCGGCTACTTCTCGTGGGGCTTCATGTTCTGGGCCTTCATGTACTGGCTTCCGCAGTACCTCGAGCACGAATTCGACCTGTCCATCAAGGAGGTCGGCGCGTTCTCGGTGGCGCCGTGGGCAGCCGGTGTGCTGGGTGCGCTGCTCGGCGGAATCCTGGTCGACCGCGTGTACAAGCGCACGCAGAGCATCCGCTCGCGGTTCATCATCATCGGTGTCGCACTCCTTCTGGCGGGTGCGTCGATCGCACCGATCCTGTTCTTCCGCGGCAACCTCACCGTCGCATTGATCTGCATCTCGGCGGGCGTCGGCTTCGGCTTCGTCACCGGCGGCATCTGGTGGGTCGCGTCGATCGATGCCGCCCCCAGCCAGCCCGGGACCGCCGCCGGCTTCGCCGATGCCTGTTTCGCACTGTCCGGTATCGTCGCCCCGTCCGTCATGGGCTTCAGCGTCAGTCGCACGGGCACCTACGACGGCGGATTCCTCGTCATGACGGCGTTGTGCCTGGTCGGCGCAGTGGCCATGCTGTTCTTCACGAAGGAACCGCAGCGGCCGCATGCTGCAACAAGCGAGTTCGACGACCCTGCACACCTGAGGCGTGCCTGAATGACAGGCTGCGCTATGCCCGACCGCGAGGCAATCGAACTCGCTCCGCACTCCGACCGGTGAGGATTCTGTCCGATACCGAAAGGCCGGCACTGTCCTTCTCGCAACAGTTTTCATTCGTCCCGGTTCGCCGCGCGGATGCTCCCCGCGAGAATGCCGATCAGGGTCCCCGCCTCTCACGGCACCGAACATTCGTGCCCGGAACACGGTCGAGGCCCTGCCCGGAAGGCCACTGCAGCGACGGACGGCTCGCTACATCTTTTCCATCCGTACGATTCACGGTCCCGAGGCCGTAGTTCGGATCGAAGGTGATCCCTCCGAATCCTGGCGTTCCGGACAGCGTCCGGAACGCCAGGACGTGTTCCATCCCGAAGTGGGCGCTGCCCCCTGAAGCTCGCCGCATACAGGAACGGGAGCGACACTCGGCCGATCCACCTCCACTGGACGGCGTGCTCGCCGAGTGAACGCGACAGCGACGAGGACCATGACCTATCCGGTTCGTGAAGCGTCCTGGCACGATGCTCCCGCCTGTCCGAACCGTCGCCGAGACACGAGGCTCACTCTACGAGCGACAAGCGGTGCCCGATACCCGATCACGGGATGACGTAACCGAGTTCGTGCGCTGCGGTATCGCTGGCATCCGCCAAGCCTGGATGCGACAGAGGATAGCGACAGCACAGGACGTTGCGGGAACGCGTCGGCGGTCGGTTCGCCGACGGCGACGGCCGTGCCGCCGGCGAACCGACCGCGATAGACGATCCCGGCGGGATCGGTGTGGGCGCGATGGAGGGTGCGTGCCCACTGCTGGGACAGTCGGTGCGGCGCCGAATAGAGAGCATGGTTGCCGCCGCCCACCCGGGTGGCCCAGACCCCTCCCCCGATGCCGGACACGTCGGGCAACCGCAGGACGCGGGTGAAGCGAACGCCGGTCGGATACGGGCCACCGCGGTGGCGATCGGTCCCGTGCCGACCGAAATGCCTCCGCCGGCGCCCCTCCGGGGCTCGAAGCGCCGTACCCGACGCCGTAACCGGAATGCTCGGCCCGCGGAAGCGGCTGCTGGTCCGATCGCAGAATCGGTCCGAATTCACGCAGGGCATTCCACGCGAGCACATGGGGCCGGTGGTGCGGTGCACGCGCCACGCGGTCTCGCTCGGCTGCCCTTCGAGCACTTCCTTCGGTGACAGTCCTGCCCGACGAAGGTACGGGATGAGCGCGGTAGCGGGAGCATCGCCGCATCTATGCCACTTCCCATTCGGTGGCGATGAGCACGTCGACGACATGCTCGACGTCGTCCGACCTACCGGCGGTGCCGGTCAACCACGCGACGATCGACACCGGCCGGCCGTCGACCACCGACGAGGGTTGCGGCTGCGTCAGCAGTGCCTGCACCGTCAGCGGATGCAGGTTCCTCGGGAGGTGGGGCATGACTCCGTCGATGTGCGGCACGGTCCCACCGGCGGTGAATCGAGCCGGGGCAACAGGCGGTTACGGCCGGAATCGAATGCCCACAGGCGACCGTTCGCGATACGTTGCCTGATGCGAGCGGGCGTTACGCCGAGGCGGACCGCCGCCTCGGCGATGGACAGAGAGCCGGCGACGAGGCCGGCCATGCGGATGTCTCGGTCGACGCGTGCAGCCGTGGCCTCGGTGGGCCTGCCGTGAACCCGGACTCGGTGAGCAGGCGGGCGTCGTGTTCGGTCGGTGCGGGCCCGCAGGGTTCACCGTATGGAGCCCCTTCAGGATCTGCACGAGTTGATCGCGGCCGATATCCGTGCCGGTGACCTCCCGCAGGGCGTTTTCGAAGTCGAGGTCGCCTCGTGGGTACCGGCCTCCGTGGTGGCTTCGCTCGTCACCACGCTCTACTTTCTTCGCCGATCTTCGCTCGCAAGTACATGCGAGCGGATTCATCGACCGCTGCGCATCCCTGAACCCTCACATGCGCTGGGTCCCTGTCGGGACGAGACAACGCCCCAGCTGATCTCTTCCACCTGCTTGTTTCTCTCCGAACCGACCGGTATGCGCAGCACCGCAGGATCCACGACACCCGCACCCCAGGAGCGGCGCCCTGTCTCCGCCCGATCCTGCCGACGGCGGCAGGCGAGAGCCGACAGGCAGGACCGCATCCCGACGAACCGTTCGACGACGCGACCCGATCCTCGACCGGGCAGAACCCGGAACACCAGCGCATCCCGAACCGGCCGGAACAGACCTGTAGCCGTCACCCCCAGTCATCCTCGTCTACTACCCACTCGTCCTCGGGCGACTTGCCGTCACTCCAGTGCGTCCAGGGGGCGACCACTCCCCCACCTGCCCCTCGTCCTCGGCATGAGTGCCCGGGAATTTTCCGCTATCGTGCGCTGCCCGATAGCGGGGAGAGTCGAGGACCGGTCGAAGCCGGAGTGTCGACCACCTGCAGCTGTGTCGGCCGAGCGTCCCGGTCGGAAACGTCGAGGTTCCTGCGATCCTGGAATCCGGTCGCTTGCATCCGGTGACCACTGTCGCGGGCGTCCGAGGGATAGTCGCTCGCAACGACCGGCACCCTCGCCTCGGACGGTGGAACGACGTGGTGGCGGAGTTTGCGTTCGCACGTCGGCAGCCGAGCCCCGACCATCGTCCGTAGGCGGTGCCCTGCCTACCCCAGCCCTGCCTACCCCAGCTGTCGCGTCATCCGCCGTCGCGGACACTCCCTTCGCGACCGGTCGTCGGAGCGACGAAGAGTCCCTCCTCGAGATCACCCGGCCACCGGTCCGTGTGGGCTCCTTTCGAGCATCACCGTCGAACGTCTCACCCACGGGACGTGTAACGGTGATGCATGCACGGAGTACGCCGATCACCGCGGACGAGGCAGGACACACCGGCGGAGGATCCACGCGACCGGGCGGGCGTACCTCTATAGCGCAGAAGGGGCGTGCCCTCCGTTCCGCTCGACAATGTCCTATGCAGTCGGATGCTCCGAGCCGGTTTCTGTCCTCGTCGGGGTCGGCATCCGGATCAGGCGCGCCGAGAACCGGCCCGATGGTGTGATCCGCCCCGTCTCGGCGCCTGTCGGTACCCGGCCGCGGTGAACCGTTCCGACCGCCCGCGAAGTCCGTCTTCGAGCATCGGGACGCGCAGGCCTTCTGCCGAGAAGCCCTACGGCACGCCGAGTGCGGCAGATAACCGGACCATGCTTCTTCTCCCCCGATTTCACCGAGAAACCTGAAACGCCGGTGCCCAAGGCATGATTCGCCGTTGAGTCCCGGGGCCGGTTTCCTCTCCGCATCCTCCCCGTCCGGAACCGCGAAAATAAATTCGAGCCGGTACGCGACAGAAGAGAGATCATGTGATGAAATTACTGCCAGCAATATAACCGGACCGAAGGAGATCGAACCTTACCGATCGCAAACAACTACATGACGCTCGCGCAGCACATGACGAAACCCCCTTGCGGGGGCTCGTCATTCGGTCGAACTTTGCCGAGATCGATCGGTACTCAGAACACCTAACGGCGTTAGTTTTCACCTTCGCCGCTAGGTGCCCTTATGGATCCGAAGTTGCCGCTTCGTCTCCGTCATGCGCTCTGACCAGGGATTTCCTTGCCGAGATCCCCAGCTCCCCGAAGGGACTTACCATGCCTGGTACGTCTCAGGGTACCCCATGCCCTGAACAGCAAACAACCTTTTCGACGACTTCCGGTGAGGAACCTCGTCGTCCCAAAGAAATATCGATTGCTTCCCCCCGCTTCGATGCCGAAGATATCGAATTCTCTGCCGCGATATCCCGCGCTGAAGAGAATATCCAGCGCGTCGAGAAAATGAATCAGGAAAGCGACCAACGTGGCCACACATGGTCCATTCCCGTGCCACCGTCGATGCAGTCCAAAACCCCCATTTGGTCGGGACGTATGCAATGGCAACGGCAGGTCCGCGAATTGCTCAACGAAGAGAAAGGCAGAAATGTCTGCCGACGCCATCACGCCGATCCCGAGCGGGTCTTTGCCGTCGCGGTAACGATGGCGTCCTTTGCGGACCTTCGCACGGGCCGCCGCGTGACGGCCTCCCGCGACGTGCTTGCAGACCGCGCGGGCGTGTCCGTTACTGTCCTCAAACGTGCTCGACGAGTCCTGTCCGACCTCGGCCTGGCCCGAGAGATGATCCGAGGACGATTTCTCCGCACGCTCGAGCAGTGGGCCGCTGAGGCTCACCACGGTCGTAGACAAGTCAAGGGCACCAGCGTCTGGTCGCTCATCTCCCCCAGGGCGGCCGTTCGGAGCCCCTGTGATGCCGGCCGGCCGGAGTCTTCGGCACGCTCCTGTCGCGCAGCGC
This sequence comes from Rhodococcus gordoniae, assembly GCF_001646655.1. Lineage (GTDB taxonomy): Bacteria > Actinomycetota > Actinomycetes > Mycobacteriales > Mycobacteriaceae > Rhodococcus > Rhodococcus gordoniae. Next base: position 112,698 of record NZ_LPZN01000017.1, read on the forward strand.
TCTCCAGCACCGACGCACCGTCACCGCCCCGTTATCCCCAGACAAGCGATGGTGGCCCCCAATCTGTTGCTCTTTCTTTTGGTTCTTGTACTTCTGTTAAGAAGTACAAGACAACGCGCGCGAGCGCGCGCAGGAACAGAAATTCTCCGAAGGGACGGTCGCAGCCGCGCCCGATCGGCCTTCAGAAGGCCGCTGCAGCGCTAGTGGCCGCAACCCCTTGCCTGGAGGCAGCGGGGCATATCGGATCCGTCTGCGACGCACTCAGGGACCATTACGTCGATACAGAGCGGTGGAGTGGCCGCGATATTGCGACTGCGCTCAACGAGGACACTCGACGACGTGGATGGATCTGGCCGTCTCGAGGTTCCTTGAAGCATCCGGTTCGATACCTCCGCTGGCGACTTGCCGCTATCGACTGGTCGCTCCCCTCCCCCACCGAACGTGCGGAGGCCGCGAAACATCTCCGCGATGCCGAACGCCGCGCAACTGCCCGTGTGCTCGCTCACCGAAATGCCCAGACCGCTTCCGCGGGGACACGGCAGAGCGCCATGACACAAATTCGTGAGCTGCTGCAGGGGAAACGGTCGAAGGTCTCCGGATCGTAGTCGGCCTCACAAAGTCATATGGTGACACGGCCAGCAGAATCGGGAGTCGGTAGGCGCTCGCGTCACGCAGCGCAGGCTGTGTCCACAGAGACGGTTTACCGCGGTAAACCACATGAACTACAGGACCCTCAACATTGCCCTACTGCGGCACCGAATCTCGCCACATCGTCTATCGCTGGTTTACCGCGGTAAACCGCGACACGATGGAGTTGCTCGAGCCGCCGGTCGCTGCACGGAGTGGCCCTGTCGATAAGAAGCACCGGTCTCGGGCTTCCCCGCGACCGCTGGTTTACCGCGGTAAACCAGCGTAGGACAGTGTCCACTGGTCCGCTTCGGCCACTGAGCCGCGAACAATCGAAACCCACGCACCGTAGGTCGGCCCTCGGCCGAGGCTCCCCCGGCCTGCGCGTATCCATCGGTTTACCGCGGTAAACCGCGACACGATGGAGTTGCTCGAGCCGCCGGTCGCTGCACGGAGTGGCCCTGTCGATAAGAAGCACCGGTCCCGGGCTTCCCCGCGACCGCTGGTTTACCGCGGTAAACCGATCAATCCAGTCAGGGATCCCACCGTCTCAGCAACCGGAGTACACCTCGACGGGACGGTCCGAGAAGGTTGGATCGGCGCCTCATCCTGTCGTGCACCGGCTGCGGTTTACCGCGGTAAACCGCGCGTCGGACCCCGGTCGGGGGTCTCACTCGAACTGAACATGAGAACACTCCGTTCGGACACGCATTCGCTCCAGCGAAAGACTGTCCTCGCAAAGAGAGGGCATCGTGGGCGGAGATACTGCACTCAGTGGCCGGGAAGAGCGTTGAGGCACAGACACACGCCGGGGGCTGCGTATCGAGCACGTGGTGGGTTCGGAGTCGTCCATGAACGGTTGTGTCTATAGAGCGTTCTGCCCGTCGACGGTTTACCGCGGTAAACCGTCGACGGATCCTTCTCGTTATTGCCGGCGTATGGTCGGGGGCGGAGGGGTTCTCAGCAGGCGCAGACGGTGGCTCGGTTTACCGCGGTAAACCGCGCCACCGTCTGCGCCTGCTGGACTCGAACGGGCGACATTCCGCGGGATCCGCAGGTCGAATCGTGGGCAGGGCGGTACATGCGCCTATACCAAAGACGCGATTCGTTCGATCCTGGTTTACCGCGGTAAACCGCGGCATCTGTTGTACAGATCCGCGTAATAGGGGAGCGGACACGGCATCCTCGCGTCGGTGCTGGCCACGCCGATGACCAGACGGCCCCGCAGCAGTGGTCCGACAGCCCCGGGTGTCGATCGCGCCCAGATGGAAAGGGAGTGGGTTGCTATGAGGCGACCCCTCGATCCTCCGGTGCTCGGTGACGTCGACGCTCCGGTAACTCGTGTGTAAGTACAACAAGAATCCGTCGCTCTGCTCGAGCAACCTCGCGACATCCTGCCGTTCTGAGGCCCGGTTTACCGCGGTAAACAGTGCCTCAGAACGGCAGGATGTGTAAACGGTAAGAGGGAGGTGAAGCGTCACGCAACGCGCGAGAGCCCCGCCGCCCGGACTGGGGCTCGCAAGGATGTACTCGCCGGTGGATCCGGAAGTTCGGTCGCGTAGGGGAGGGGAGGGGCAGCCTCCGAAGTGCGGGAGCCAACGACCAGGGGAGAGAGGGATGCGGAGTGACCGCATCGAATCGCCCGTCCTTCGCTCGGTCGAATCGCAGTAGGTCTGCCGAAACCCGTCACGATACCGAAATGGTGGGCGATCGTGCGCGATGCGATGTCGCAGCAGGGGCGCGCCCCTGCAGAAGTACGCGTCGTATAACTTGGAGACGAATGTCGTGATCGAGCAAGACTCGGACGTGGGGTGGATCGGTGCGCGACGCGAACTCGGACGGGTATCCGATTCGGTGGTTTACCGCGGTAAACCACCGGCCGCTGGAGGATCTGGACCAGTACCGCTGAGCCAGCTCGCTCGCTCTGCGAAAGCAATCTCGGCAGGACGGAAACTCGGAGCCTCGTCCCTCCCCGTCATCGGTGTAACCTCCGCGTCGCTCAGGGGAATTCGAGACGCTGTGACTGCAGTTCTATATGAAAGAAACCCTCAAACATTTGATGTCACTGTGACGAAATGGGGGAGGGGGAGGGAGTGCATTTCGTCTCCTGCGGAAAGTGTCGCTTCATCCCGCGACGTCCCGGGGCATTCACGACACGCTGAAGCGGTCACAGATTCTCTGGCGTCGAACCCAGCCGGACGTAGGTCGGGGGAGTGCCCGCGTGTGTTCGTCGGCCTCGACCCGGCCGGGTTTCCATCCATGCGTCGACAGTCTCAGGGAGCCAACCGAATCGGGGACCGATAGACGCATCGGCTTGCGGCAGAACACCTTTCCGTAGATAACCTTTGGCGGTGTTGTAGGTGATACCGACACGGTCGGCAACCTCGTGCAAAGTCAGGTAGCGGAGCACATCTGAGATGATACGGCGAAAGGTTGTTCCGTAGACCTGTAAGGGTCTATTGTACGAGTTGCGCGCCTCATCGAACTGCATCAGCACCGATGCGGCGATGCGGGCGCAACCGTCATCTCCGCCAGAAGATGGCGAAGCGTAGTCCGAAGTAGCCCCACCGTGGGGTGAAGCATACGGAGGTAACCTATGGCTGTTCATGTCATGCTCAACCAAAAGGGTGGCGTCGGAAAATCCACCCTTACAATGAATCTCGCCGCAGTCAAAGCGGACGTTCTCACCGCCGGCGACGATGACGACGTCCAGTCCCCGGTAGCAGCGATCTCGGTGGACCCCCAGGGATCCGCCGTCTGGTGGGCCTCCCGCGTCCAGGAATTGCCGTTCCTGATCGACCAGGTTCACGACAATCTCGACGTGCTCCGCAATCTCGACAAACTTCCCGGTATCAAGCACGTCTATGTCGATACCCCGGGCTGGATCGATCTGTCCGGCGCCGACGACGGCACCGATGTGCTCGGGACCGGCAGCTCCGCCGACGCCCTACGCGCCGTCCTCGAAGTCGCCGATCTGGTCATCGTTCCCATCGAGCCCGAACCGCTCTGCTTCGACCCCACGGCTCGGACCATCAAGCAGGTCATCGAACCCCTCGGTAAGAAATTCATTGTCGTTGTGAACAACTGGGACCCCCGGGACGGCAAGGTCGACCTCGAACAGACACGAGAATTCGTCCAGGCCAACGGGTGGCCACTTGCGCGAACCGTCGTGCGGCACTACAAGGTTCACACTCGAGCCGCCGCGGAGGGCAGGGTCGTCACCGAGTACGAAGCCAACCGCGTCTCTCTGCAGGCCCGGGAGGATTTCTACAAGCTCAGTCTCGAGCTCGCGGACGGTGGTCGCTGATGGCGCCCAAGGGTGGGCGCGCAAACTTCGCCTCTTTGGTCGGAGCAGTAGGCGACAACTCTCCGGTAGACCGTAAGCGCACTCCCACACCGTACAAGGTTGTTGCCCGGCCCGTCGAAGGTCAACTGCTCGCTGATGTTCCCGTCGGCCGGCTCGTTGCCAACCCCAGAAACCCACGCGACGAACTCGGGGACCTGTCCGACCTGGCTACGATCGTCGACCGGCAACTGCAACCGGGAACCGTCGTCAGCCGCGCAGCCTGGCTGAAACTGTGGCCCGAAGACGAAGACGATATCGGCACTGCCGAGTACATCGTCGTCAACGGCAACCGTCGTCTCGCTGCCGCCCAGAAGTACGGGCGCCCCGGACTCGATGTCGTCCTGCGCGACAGCATCGCCACCGATAGAGGAGAGATTCTCTGGGCTGCAACAAGTGAGAACATCGACCGCCGTGACTTCGACGTCCTCGAAGAAGCCAAGGCCGTCGAGCTGATGGTCTCCGAGTTCGGCAGCGCCGACGCAGCAGCGAAGAAACTCGGCCGCTCCAAAGGCTGGGTGTCCCAGCGCCGCGCCCTGCTCAAACTCGCACCCGAACTTCAAGCAGCCCTGCGCGCAGGCGATCTCGCCGTTCGTCAAGCCCGGTCTCTGGCCCGAGTTCCGCTCGAGGAACAGGTCGCGGCATGGCAAGCGGCACAAAATTCTGAGCCGGAACCCGAAGTCGAGCCTGAGGCTTCGGATTCGGAGGAGCCACAGCCGAAAGAGCCTGCGAGCAAGCTCGAGCCGGTGGACAAGGTGGCTCAGGCACTCAAACGACTCGGCGCAGATCCGGATGTGCTTGCCGCGGCAGTGCGTAAGCACTTCACCGATGACGAGCGCCGCAAGCTCATCGATGCGCTCGAGCTCCGGTAGGCACGACTCGGAGACGGCGCCGGTGGATCGCAGAAGGACTGCAGTGGTGAGCCGATGAGCGGAATCGACGACCAGATCGCCCTTTTCGATCTCGATCCCGAATCCGAAGAGCCGACGGTCGAGGCACCTGTCTCCGAAGAACCGACGTCCGACACGCCCGATACGCCGCCGGAAGATCTGTCGGCCACCGACGCTGACACCGCCGCATCCGACGAGGATGTTGCCGCCGGCACCGACCAGGTGCCGGATCTTCCGGCCGAGTCTCGACCATGGGAGTCGCTACCTGTCACCGAGGATGCGGACGGTCACGCCATCATCGTCACCGCCGAAGCCACCTACACACCGTCGGGTGCCCGTCTGACCGGACCGGTCGACTCGATCGAGAAGCTGGACAAGCTGCTGCACTGGGCAGCATTGACTCCGCACGGACTCACTGCACAGGTGTGGTTCGTCGGGATCGACTCGTGCGCCCAGCTCGGTTGGACGATCGACCCCGGCAGTGAAGACGACGTCGACGACCTCGAACAACTCCGCCAACGCGCTGCGACCGAGCTGACCCACGCTATCGCTGCCACTCTGCCGCCTCTGATCGCTGCAGGTTGGGAACTGCGCGGCGATCCCGGCTACGTCATCCATCTCCTCCGCAAGGTCGGTAAAGCCACTCAGATGGTCGATCTCGTCCTCGAGCCCTACGTGTGGACCTACTGGAACAAGGACTTCGGCTGGGGTAACCGCGTCGGAGACATGGGCATCCTAGGCAACCCCGCTGCCGGTACCTACCTGCCCGACGACGACCGTCCCGCCGCCCGCGAACTCGGCCGCCGCCTGGCCTGGTCCGTCAAGCACCTCGACACCCTGCCGGGCCCGACCCCCGCCCGCACCGGTGCCGCCGTACTGGACAAGATCCGTCGCGAACGCCTCCGCACCGGCAAAGGCATCGTCGTCACGGCCGGCGGGCCCCTCCCACCGATCGCCGACGCCCCACGCGGGGACCTCGAACCGGCCGCCGGCTGGTCCCGTATCCCCGACGCCGACGACCTCGATGGTGCCTCCGCGCTGGTCACCATCGACCAGCGCGCCGCGTATCTGGCTTCGGCGGGCATGCTGTCGTTCGGCTACGGCCGGATCCGCAATCTCGTCGGTGACGATGCCGCAGCCGCCGCAGCAGTCGACAAGCCGGCTTTCGGCCTCTGGCGCGTGACTCTGCCCGCCGCAGCGCAATTCGGTCTACCGGAGAAGCTGCCGCTACCGCATCCGGCGATGCTCGACGACCGGCCGGTACAGACATGGATCACTACCGTCAGTCTCGACGGACTGTGCGCGCCCATCGCCGACGGGGGAATGGGGCTCGATGCCGACGACCTCGACGTCACCGAGGCCTGGGTCTACGAGGAACAAGGTCGCGCCCTGGACAAGTGGGCGAAAGTGTTGCGCGAGGCCCGCACGGTCGCCGTCGGCACCGGCGACGTTGCCATGAAACGTTTTCTCGGCGCCTGCTACAAGGGCTATGTCGGTCGGATGGTCAATCCGGACATGTGGACCGCGACTCGCATGCACCACCACCACCAGCCGTTGTGGCGAGCGGCGATCATGGCGCACTGCCGCTGGCGTGGCCGTCGCGTCGCGATGCGCATCGCCCGTGAGACCGGGCGCTGGCCGATCCGCACCATGACCGACTCCTGGGTGTATCTGGTGGGGGAGGGGCAGACCCTTGCCGACGACAGCGACGCGCTGGGCAAGATGACCCTGGAAAAGCACATCGATCTCACCGATGAGATGCTGCTGGCCTTCGCAGGAGCCGAGACCACCCACGAGGTTCGTCTGGCGATCGCCGCTGCCTACGGCACCGACACCGACAAGGGGGAGTAGATGGCGCTGCACCTCCCGAAACCCCGGTCGAAAGCGGTGCCGCAGAAAACTGTCGGTCTCGACGGCATGAAGGTCACCGTCGCCGCCGCGGCAGCCGCCGGTGTCGCCAAGGCACAGGAAACCAGCACAGGCCTGGCCGGCTTGACCTCGCGAGTCTCGGTCAGACAGATCCGCACCGAGATCGGCAACGAGGGACTGCGGCAGGCATCCATCGACGCCGGTCGCACTCCACCATCGGACCGAACGCTGCGCCGTTGGGTTCAGCAAGGCCGCATCCCCCATGCCGAGGTGGCCGAGTTGGCCCAGCGTCGCGCTGCCATCGCACGGCTCGGTGGAGTGAACAAGGTAGCGAGGAAGATCGGCCGCAGCCCCTCCTCGGTGCGTAAGTACATCTCCGGCAAGACCAACGAACTGCGCAACGACGCACGGTCGAAACTTAAGGACGTCAAGGCCAAGGACGTCATGGGTAAGGCCGGGGTCTTCAACCCCGACGGCACACCGAAGATTGCCACCATTCGCGTCACCGGCCGTGTCCATGTACGCAACGGTGATGAGGCCGGATACGACTACCGCACCCGCACACTGGACTTCGGCAACTCGGACGTCCCGTTCAGCGCCGTCGAATCGGAAGCGTTGGCGGCGGCGCTTGCCAACGACGACCAAGCCCGAGTCGTCGCCATCCTCGAACGCCACGCGACGATCGACTATCCCGAGAACAAAGGGTTCGACGTCTACAGTGACCAGTTCGGTTTCCACTTCGACGCAATCGACAGCATCGACGTCACCTGGCACTGACCGACGCTCTCGTTCCTGTTGCGGAATGAATGCAGGCGCGCAACCCGCTGACTCAGCGCTGGGGCTGTCCATATCGTCCAGCGGGTGTGATCCTGCTCGGCAGGCCGAATGTCAGCTCAGACGTTCGAGCACCATCACCATGCCCTGATCGCCACCGACGCACATCGTCTCGACACCGAACTGCTTGTCGTGGGTGCGCAGGTTGTTGATGGGCGTCGCCCTTGCGTGCTCGTCCGATCGGCGACCGTATGGCGGACACGATGACAGCTTCGGGCATGGTGTACTCCTGACAATAGCGGGGTCACAGGCCGAGGTCGCGGCCGATGAGTTCTTTCATGATCTCGTTGGATCCGGCCCAGATCTTGGTGACCCGGGCGTCTTTCCAGGCTCGGGCGACACGGTATTCGTTCATGAACCCGTAGCCGCCGTGCAACTGGACGCAGTGATCGAGCACGTCGTTCTGTATCTCGGCGGACCACCATTTGGTCTTGGCGGCGTCGACGGCAGTGAGGGTGCCGTCGACGTGCGCCACAATGGCCTGGTCGACGAAGGCCTGGGCGGCTTCGACCTTGGTGACCAGTTCGGCGAGCAGGAACTTGTTGTGCTGGAACGAGCCGATCGGCCGGCCGAAGGCGTTGCGGTCCTTGGTATAAGCGATCGTTTCACGCAGGATCTGGTCGACGTGGGCGATGTTGGAGACCGCGCAGCCCAGGCGTTCCTGGGGGAGGCGATCCATCATGTGTGTGAAACCGCGGTCCACCTCGCCGATCACAGCGCTCTCGTCGAGGCGCACGTTGTCGAAGAACAGTTCGGCAGTGTCGGATTCGGGTTGGCCCACCTTGTCGAGCTTGCGGCCGCGGGTGAAACCGGGGGTGCCGGTTTCGACTCCGAACAGAGTGATGCCGCGGGCGCCGGCGCCAGGGGTGGTGCGGGCGGCGACGACAACCAGATCGGCGGAACAACCATTGGTGATGAAAGCTTTCGATCCGTTGAGCACCCAGCCGTTACCATCTCGGACCGCGGTGGTCTTCAGATTCGCCAGGTCGGTGCCGCCGGAAGGTTCGGTCATGGCGATGGCCGTGAGGATTTCGCCGCTGCAGAAACCCGGCAGCCAACGGCGGCGTTGGTTCTCGGTGGTCAGTTCGGTCAGATACGGGGCGACGACGTCGATGTGGATACCCAGACACGACGACAGGGAGGCCGAGATCCGGGCGAACTCCTCGGTGATCACTGCGGTATATCGGTAGTCGGAAGCCTCCGATCCACCATATGTTTCGGGGATCCGCAGACCGAGGAAGCCGTGCTTGCCGGCTTCGATCCACACATCCCGAGGCACCGCCCGATCCTCGACGAAGTGTTCGGTGCGGGGCGAGACCTGGCGGTGCAGGAACTCACGGACCGACGACCGAAAAAGTTCGTGGTCGTGGTCGTAGAGGGTCCGATCCATGAGAAATCCTCCTTGCGGGAACCCCGTCGTGAAGTGAACAGAAGCGATGTGATGGCTGGGTCGACATGGGGCCGAGGGAGAGCCCGACGATCTCTCGCCGTACGACGCGCCATGCACCCGAGATTCGGTAGGACTGCTCAGGCCACGATCGCCACACCGAGAAGCGCAACAAGCAGCACCCACCCGGTGGCGGCGGCGGCGAGGATGAACGGCCGCGGACCGACCGAGCGCAGCAGACTCAGCCGGACTCCGATTCCGAGCCCGAACATCGCCGTGGTCAACAAGGCCGATTGAACGAGCGCGGCCTGGTCGACGACGACGTCGGGGAGCAGCCCCGACGACCGGACTGCCACCAATGCGAGGAACCCGAGGACGAAGACCGGGACCAGCGGCGGTCGCGTGCCGACCGTCGCGCCGTTCGTTCCCTTCTCGCGGCAACGGCGTCGCTGCACGAGCCCGAAATAAGCCATGGCCGGGGCCAGCATCAGCACACGCGCAAGCTTGACCACAGTGGCCACGGCAAGTGCACTGCCGCCGATCACACCGCCGGCGGCGACCACCTGCGCGACCTCATGGATCGAACCGCCGGCGAGGATTCCGGCCTGTAGATCGTTCATCCCCATGATGTGTGCCAGCAGCGGGATACCGGGGATCATCGCAGTGCCGAAGACGACGACGAGCGCGATGGACGTGAGGGTCTCCTCGTCCTTCGCGTCGACCACACCGTCGGCGGCGGCCACAGCAGCCGCACCGCAGATCGAGAATCCGCACGCGATGAGGACTCGTTGAGTCCACGACAAGCCGAGGAGCCTGCCCAGGTACATCGTTCCCGTGATGCCGAGCGTGACGATCGCGATGACGACACCGATGACACCCCACCCCAGTTCGATGATGTCGCTGAACATCAATTGGAGTCCGAGGACAGCGATGCCGAGACGGAGCAATCGTTTGGTCGAGAATTCCACCCCGGGCCGGATCCACGCGGGCAACGAGACCAGATTGGCTGCCAGCGCCCCGAGGACGATGGCGATCAGCATCGGGTTCACGGCCGGTATCAGACCACCGAGCAACAGCGCGGTCCCGGCGCCGGCGACGCACAGCGCGATCCCAGCGGTCAGAGCGATAGCTCGGGAATGCGCGCGCGGCGTAGTCTCGGGCGTCGTGTCGGACTGTGCGGCGACGGGCAATTCCGGTGTCACGTGCAGATCGCCGATCATCCCCGAACACCTTGCAGTTGGGGTTCTGCTGCGGCGAGTTCGCGCTTGAGGATCTTGCCTGTGGCGGTCGTCGGCAGGATAGTGGTGAATTCGATTGCTCGCGGATATTTGTAGGCCGCCATCTGGTCTCGGCACCAGACGATCAATTCTTCTTCGGTGATCTGCGCACCGGGTTCGAGGATGACGAAGGCCTTGACCTCTTCACCGTGGGTGGGGTGGGGGACCCCGACCACCGCAGCGAGCGAGACCGCATCGTGGGTGATCAGTACTTCTTCGATCTCGCGGGGGTAGACGTTGAAGCCGCCACGGATGATCAGGTCCTTCGCTCGGTCGACGATGTAGTAGAAGCCGTCGGCGTCCCGCCGCGCGAGGTCGCCGGTGCGCAGCCAACCGTCCCGCATCACCTCGTCGGTGGCCTCGGGTCGCCCGAGATATCCGGACATGACGTTGTGGCCGCGCACCGCGAGTTCTCCAATGACGCCGGGATCGGTAAGGGTGTTCCAGCTCGCGTCGACGAGCCGAGCTTCCACACCCCACACCGGTACCCCGATCGATCCCGGTCGTGGATCCCGTTCCGGGTCACTGAACAGCGCCAACGGTGAGGTCTCGGACAACCCGTAACCTTCGAGGATCTGTACGCCGAATCGTTCGGAGAATCGGGTCAGAATCTCCACCGGAAGCGCTGCGCCGCCGGAGATCGCCCGGCGCATCGTCGCGGCGATCCGTTCGACGTCGACGTTCTCGTCCACCGCATTGAGCAGGCCCCAGTACATCGTCGGGACGCCGGCGAAGACGGTGACACCCTCAGCGGTCATCACGTCCAGCACAGCACGGGCGTCGAAGCGAGGCAGGAGCACCAAGGTGGCGCCGACCGACAATCCCGCATTCATCATCACGGTCTGTCCGAACGAATGGAACAGCGGAAGCGTGACCAGATAGGTGTCGTGGCGTACCGGGTTGCTGTCGAACAGTCGGTTGGCGGTGATCGCGTTCATCACCATGTTCGAGTGAGAGAGCTCGGCCCCCTTGGCTTTTCCAGTGGTTCCGCTGGTGTAGAGGATCACTGCGGTGTCCTGCGGCTCACGCACCGCCGACACGAACTCTGCCGGCAGGCCCGCCAGAGCTGCGTCGAGTCGTTGCACGCCGCCGGTTCCGGCATCACCGCCCTCGCCGACCACGAACAGCTCCCGGCACATCGGCGCCGATGCGAACGCGGTTCGCCCGCCCTCGCCGATCTGCAGGTCCGGTCCGCCTTCGAAGCAGAAGTAGGCCAGAGCGCCGGAATCGTCGAGATGGTAGGCGATCTCACGGCTCTTGAGCATGATGTTCAGCGGCACTACGACGGCCCCGGCTTTGAGGATGCCGTAGTAGACGATCGCGAATTCCGGCACGTTGGGAAACGACATGGCCACGGTGTCACCGGGCGTGATACCTCGCTCGACCAGCAGGTTCGCTACCTGGTTCGCGCGGGCGTCGAGTTCGCCGTAACTGATCCGGGTGTTTCCGATCACCACGGCATCGCGGTGCGGGTACCGGCGGGCGGAATCCTCCAGAAGAACGGACAGGTTGAGCATGATGGGGTCGCTTTCAGGATTCGGACAAGGCAGTGGATTCGGCGATCGAGGACAGCGGTGCTCCGGTGGCGGCGCGCACCTGATCCTCGGTGACGCCCGGGGCGCACTCGGTCAGGACGAGGCCGTCGGCGGTCACGTCGATCACCGCGAGGTTGGTGACGATGCGCTGGACCACGCCCTCACCGGTGAGCGGCAGCGAGCACTGCGAGACGATCTTCGGGTTGCCCTGCTTGTCGGTGTGCTCCATGAGCACGATGACCGTGCGGGCCCCGTGGACGAGATCCATCGCCCCACCCATGCCCTTGACCATCTTGCCGGGCACCATCCAGTTCGCCAGATCACCGGTGGCCGAGACCTCCATGCCGCCGAGCACCGCGGTGTCGATGTGGCCGCCGCGGATCATGCCGAAGCTCAGCGCCGAGTCGAAGAAGGCCGCGCCGGGATCGACCGTCACGGTCTCCTTGCCGGCGTTGATCAGATCCGGGTCGACGGCGTCCTCGGTCGGATACGGCCCGGTGCCCAGGATGCCGTTCTCGCTGTGCAAGGTCACGTGCACACCCTCGGGCAGGTAGTTGGGGATCAGTGTCGGCAACCCGATGCCGAGGTTGACGTACTCCCCCGGAGCGAGTTCGCGTGCGGCTCGCTCGGCCATCTGCGTGCGCGTCCAGCCCAGTGTCTCGACAGCTGTGGTCATGTCTCTACGCTCCCTTCCCGGCGCTGACGGTGCGCTTTTCGATCTGCTTGTCCTGGACGCCGGTGTGCACGACCCGGTTCACGAAGATGCCCGGCAGGTGCACCTCGCCGGGATCGATCTCGCCCGGCTCGACGAGTTCTTCGACCTGGGCGATGCACACACGGCCGGCCATGGCGGCGAGCGGGTTGAAGTTCATCGCGGCCTTGTTGAACACGAGGTTGCCCTCGGTGTCGCCCTTGAGGGCGTGGACGAGCGAGAAGTCGGCGGTGATGGACTCCTCGAGCACGTACCGCTTGCCGCGGAACTCGCGGATCTCCTTCGCCGGCGACGCCACGGCGACCGATCCGTCGGCGTGGTACTTCCAGGGCAGTCCGCCCTGCGAGATGGGGGTGCCGACCCCGGCGGGGGTGAAGAAGGCGGGGATGCCGGCGCCACCGGCGCGGAGCTTCTCGGCGAGGGTGCCCTGCGGGGTCAGCTCGACCTCGAGCTCACCCGAGAGGTACTGCCGGGCGAATTCCTTGTTCTCCCCGACGTACGACGCGGTGACCCGGCGGATACGCTTGTCTGCCAGCAGGATTCCGAGACCGTGCCCGTCGACGCCACAGTTGTTGGAGAACACCTCGAGGTCGGTGGTGCCGGTGTCGGCGATGGCCTGGATCAGGACGTCGGGGATGCCGCACAATCCGAATCCGCCCACCGCGAGAGTCGCACCGTCACGGATATCGGCGACGGCCTCCGCGGCAGTGGCGTAGAGGCCGGTCATGTCGTGACCCCTGACGGTCGCCGAAGCAGTTCCTGCAGGAGAACGTCGACCTCGGGCCAATCACCGTAACCGGACGCCGGATTGAGGTGTCCGACCTCGCCGAGGTCGACGAATCGACTGCCCCATACTTCCGCCATCCCTGCGACCCGACGCTTCTCTGCGAGCGGATCGTTGCTACTGGCTGCGACAATGCTGGGGAACGGAAGGCGGCGACGCGGTATCGGAAGCCAGCCACCCTGATCCAGATCATCCAGGCCGGGATACCCCTCGGGCAGGGGGTTTTCCAGATCGGCCGGGGTCGCGAGCAGCGCGCCTCGGACCGGCCGGGTGGTCTGCAGAGCCCAGTGCACGCTGATGAGAACGCCGGCGCTGTGCGCCACCAGCACCACCGGTCCGCCGATATCGGCCACGACCGCGTCGAGGGCGGCGACCCGTGCGGCCAGGCTCAGGCGGTCACGCTCCAATGGAGGTACGGTGCGCACCCGGTCGAGCCGATCGGCGAGCAGGGTCTGCCAGTGCTCGGCGACGTGATCGCGCAAGCCGGGCACGATGACCACGGTCGGTTCGATGTCGTCGTTCATCATTCTCCGAAATCATTTCTTTCGCAACGGATTACCGTTCACTCCGACCACCCGGGCGGTCAGCTCGCCCGGGAGGGTGGGAGACGGGGTTCGATCGGTCCCCGTCGCCGGCGACGGGGACCGATCGAGGCAGTGTCAGGCGTGCTGGGTGAAGCCGACCTGGCCGGGACGGCGATTGGGGGCGTAGCCGAGCTTGGCGAGGGTTTCGTCGGCGTCGCGGTAGGTTTCGCCGATCCGGTAGATCTCGCGGGCCTCCTTGCCGGTGGCGACCTCACGACCGAGTTCGCCCGCGATGCGGACCAGCTGCCGGATCTGCTGCACCGAGGTCATCTTCTCACCCTTGCGGCCCCAGATCGTGTCCTCGTTGCCGCACCGGGTGTGCAGCCCCATCGCGATGGCCATGGCATTGACCGGCAGCACCGAACGCATGAGGGTTTCCAGGGTCAGGCATGCCCCGTCGGGCACACGCTGGATGAAGTTCATGATGTTGTACGGGTTCGGGCCGTCGAAGCCGCCGCCGATACCGACCCAGGTCAGGTTCAGCGGGCCGGTGTAGATGCCGCGCCGGATCAGCCGTTCGACGGTCTCGAGCTGCGGGATGGACGAGAGCTGGAAGTGTGGCTGGATGCCGGCGGCCTGCAGTCGACGCAAATGCTCCTCGACCCATTCCGGCCCGGCGGGCACCGTCATCTCCCGGTAGGTCGTCGCGAGCTCCGGGCGTTCCATCGAAGTGCCGGCGATGTCGTCCGCGGTCATCAGTTCCATGATGTTCATCTGGCTGGTGTTGATGGCGATGGTCACCTGATCCGGCTTCGGATCCAGTTCGGCGAGCATGTGCCGAACATCGTCCGAAAGCCACTTCGCTTCGGCGCCTTCACCTTCCGGTGCGAACGAGATCGAACCGCCGACCTGCAGAATCATGTCCGGGACTGCTTCGCGCAGACGGGAGAGCAGTTCGTTGAACTTCGACAGTCGCTTGCTGCCCTTGCCGTCGAGCTCGCGAACGTGGATGTGCAGCACCGTGGCACCGGCCTCGTAACAGTCCACCGCCTGCTGGACATGCTCGTCCATCGTCAGCGGCAGGTCCTCCGGGAAATCGTCCGGTTCCCATTCCGGTCCGTACGGGGCCGCGGTGATGACCAGCTTCTCCTGGCATTCGGGGAACAAGGCATCGTCGTGGAAATGCATGACAGTCTCCTGTGATCGGTTCGTGAAGTACTGGGGGAAAGAGATTTCGGTGGTCAGAAGGGGCGGTCGCCGATGATGCCGGCGCGCTCCATCTTTCGGACGGCCGGCCAGTAGTCCTGGACCGCGTAGTGCTGAGTGGAGCGGTTGTCCCAGATCGCCACGCTGTTCGGGGTCCACCGCCAACGGACCTGGTATTCGGGGATCGTTGCCTGGCTCTGCAGGTAACGGAGCAGCTCACCTGCTCCGGGGGCGTAGTCGATCCCGCAGCGGACGTTGTCCGCATTGTGGAAGTTCGTGAAATGTGTGGTGAAACTGTTGACGAACAGGACCTTTTCACCCGTGTCGGGATGAGTGCGGACGACGGGATGCTCCGCGTCCGGGAATCGGTCCTTCAACTCGAGGCGCTTGTCGATCGGCAGGCGCGCACCGAAGGACGCTTCGATGCTGTGGCGTGCGCGCAGCTCGGAGATCTGTTCCTTCACGTGTTCGGGGAGCCGCTCGTAGGCGAGGGCCATGTTCACCCAGATCGTGTCGCCGCCGACGGCCGGGCCTTCGACGCAGCGAAGGACCGAGCCCATGGGCGGGTTCTGCCGCCAGGTGGCGTCGCAGTGGTAGGAATTCTCGAACGCCTCGGGTGGGCTGTCGAGCCCCTTGTAGATGCGGACCAGGCCGGGATGGTCCGGATCGCTGCCGAGGACCGGATGGTCCTCGAGCGGGCCGAACCGCTCGGCGAGGGCGACATGGTCGGCCCGGCTCATCTCTTGATCCCGGAAGAACAGCACCTTGTGTTCGAGCAGCAGCGCTTTCAGTTCGGCGAACCGTTCGTCGTCGTGGGTCACGTCGGCGAGGTCCACGCCGTGCAGTTCCGCACCGATGCTGGCGGTCAGCGGTTGTGCATTCATGGTGATGTGCGACTGTGTCTCGTCCCGAGTGCGGTCGGCGGTGGTGGTCATGACGGTCCTCCTGGGCATGACGGGAATGAATGGGCGTCCGGGGAAGGTCAGAGTGCGAACACCGACGAGCCGACGCTGATGCCGGCTTCGAGGTCGCGGTGTGCTTGTTCGGCCTCGGCGAGCGTGTACCTCTGGTTGATGCCGATCTTGATGCGTCCGGTCGCGACATGGCCGAACAGTTCGTTCGCCAGGTCGGCCCGCTCGGCCGGATCGGCGATGTAGTCCGCCAATGCAGGCCGGGTGACGAACAATGAACCCTTGACCGCGAGCTGCATGGCGTCGATCGGGGGGATCGGACCCGACGCGGTGCCGAAGCAGACCAGCAGGCCCCGGCGGGCCAGGGAGTTCAGCGACGTCTCGTAGGTGGTGGCGCCGATGCTGTCGAACACCACCGGCACGCCGACACCGTCGGTCAGTTCGCGGACGCGGGTGGCGACATCCTCCCGGGTGTAGACGATGACTTCGCTGCAGCCGTGGGCCCGTGCCACTTCCGCTTTCGCGTCGCTGGACGTGGTGCCGATGACGTTGATGCCCAGGATCTTCGCCCACTGACAGAAGATCAGACCGACGCCGCCGGCTGCGGCGTGGAGCAGGACGGTGTCACCTGCCTTCAGCGTGGGGGCGATCCGGCGCAGCAGGTACGAGGTGGTGAGTCCGCGCATGGTCATCGCGGCTGCGGTATCGAACTCGATGCCGTCGGGGAGCGCGATCAGGTGGTCGGCCGGCATGATCCGTTCGGTGCTGTATGCGCCGAGGGGGCTGCCGGTGTAGGTGACACGGTCGCCCTCGCGGAAGTCGGTGACATCCGGACCGACGGCCTCGATCACGCCTGCCGCCTCGACGCCCATTCCTGCCGGGAGCGGAGCCGGGTACATCCCGGTGCGGAAGTAGGTGTCCGCGAAGTTCAGGCCGACGGCTTCGTGCCGGATCCGCACCTCGCCGGGGCCGGGCTCGCCGACCTCCACGGTCTCCCATTTCAAGACCTCGGGGCCGCCCGTCTCGTAGAAGCGGATCGCATGCGCCATTTGTATTCTCCTCGAATGTGGGGGAGCTCTACTTCCCTCGCACGATGTGATGTCGATAACACGACAGTAGGCGTATACTCGAGGAAATGCTTATCCCTGCGGGACATATTTATTATCATTTGGGGACCAGGCGTTATCCGGGCAAAGCTGAATTCGAAGAAGGAGAACCAGCCATGGTCTCGCCGAAACCACTGGCGCGATACGCCTCCCTCACCGGCTTCGTCGACCTGGGGCGGTCCCTGTCGATCGATCCGGTTTCCCTGATGCGCAGCGTGGATCTCGACCCGAGCGGGCTCGAATTACAGGATCGATGGGTGCCCGCTGCCTCCATCGCCCGATTGCTGGAGCTCTCCGCCACGGCCACCAACCGGCAGGACGTCGGACTCAGGCTCGCCGAACGGCGGCGCCTGTCCAGTCTCGGCCCCTTGAGTGTGGCAATCCGCGAGGAACCGAACGCCCGCAGTGCGGTGCACATGCTGATCCGCTACCAGCACACCTACAACGAAGCCCTGTTCATCGACGTCACCGAACGCGACGGATTGTCGAGGATCGCTCTGCGCGTCGAACCGGGGGAACCTATGCCCGTCCGCCAATCCACCGAGCTCGCCGTCGCCGTGATCCACCAATTGCTGCAGCATCTGCTCGGTGATCGTTGGCGGCCGGTGTCGGTGTCTTTCGAACACAGCCGACCCGAGGACGACAGCTCCCACCGTCGCATCTTCGATGCGCCACTGACGTTCGGCGGTGACTACTCGGGGATTGTCCTGTACACAAGTGATCTGGATCAGCCCAACCGCTTGTCCGACCCTCTGCTCCGCAACTACGCGCTGCAGTTCCTCGACGAACATGCTGCACCCGAGACTCCGACGCTCGATCGACGCGTGAAAGAACTCGTCGAACTTCTGCTCCCGACCGGGCGTTGCTCGATCGATCAGGTGGCCTCGAGCATCGGCGTCGATCGGCGCACCATTCACCGCCACCTGGCCCGCTCGGGGCAAACCTTCACCGGCGTCGTCGACGCCACCCGCGCCGAGCTGGCCCAACGGTTGGTCGCGGGTCGACGACATACTTTCGCCGAGATATCTCAGATGCTGGCGTTCTCGGCACCGAGTGGGTTCTCACGATGGTTCACCCGCCGCTTCGGCATGACCCCCCGGGAATGGCGCGCACGCTCGGAAGAGTAACTGTCCCGAAATGTATGGATTGACGTCCCCACGGGATAATTCATTCGGCCTCACGGCGGATAAAGTGATATGCACCACCATCCGCCACGGAAGACGTGTGCGACACACCCACGTCCCTCTGCGTGAAACGAGTGCCGCGTGACAAGACCCGAGCCCATCCCCACTCCGACACTGGATGCCATGCACCAAGACGGAAAATGGAACCCGTTGTGGGACAAACTGTCCGAATGGGATCCGGAGTGGACCGAGCAGTTCATGGCGATGAACGCCATCCCCATCCAACGCAAAGTTTTCACCCCGCAGTTCGTCGAACTGCTCAGCATCGCCATCGACGCCGCCGCAACCCATTTGTATGCGCCCGGCGTACGTCGCCACATCCGGGCCGCCCTCGACCTCGGTGTCTCCCGTGACGAGATCCTCGCCGTCCTGCAGATGGTCAGTGTTCTCGGCATCCACGCCTGCAATCTCGGCGTCCCCATCCTCGCCGAAGAACTCGACGCCCACCAGGCACGCCGCGCCGCATCCTGACCACTCATCTGCCTCACCCGAGGAGCATCCATGGCCAATCGACTCCCCTCGATCGACATTTCCGTCGACATCGTTCCCGACTCACCACAGGGCGACGTCGACACTCACCACACCGATGTAGACGGTCGGGTACGCCGTCGTTCCGTCTATCCCTGGCTGGTCTTCGCGCTGACGTTCGCGCTGCTGCTGTCGGACTACATGTCCCGCCAGGTACTCAGCGCCGTCTTCCCGTTCCTGAAAGCGGACTGGGCCCTGTCGGACTCTCAACTCGCCTCGCTCACCAGCATCGTCGCCCTCATGGTCGGTCTGCTGACCTTCCCACTCTCGCTCCTCGCCGACCGCTGGGGTCGGGTACGCAGCCTGATCCTGATGGCAGTGCTCTGGAGCATCGCGACCCTGTTCTGCGCCATCGCAGCCAACTACGAACAGCTGCTGGCTGCACGCTTTCTGGTCGGAGTGGGCGAAGCCGCCTACGGCAGCGTCGGAATCGCCGTGGTCCTGAGCGTCTTCGCGCCCCGGGTGCACTCCGCCCTCAGCGGCGCATTCATGGCCGGCGGCTCGTTCGGCTCGGTCATCGGTGTCTCACTCGGTGGCGTCATCGCGGTGCACCTGAGCTGGCGGTGGTCGTTCGCAGCCATGGCAGTGCTCGGTCTGATTCTCGTCGCGCTGTTCCGGGCCGTGGTCACCGAGCGGCGCTTGGCGGCGCACGCCGCAGACCAGGGCCCCGCGATGCCTGCCCGGCCGGATGCACTGCGGATCCGTGTACCCGTCTCGACCCTGTTCACCAGTCCCGCCGTGTGGTGCGCCTATCTCGGGGGCGGCCTCCAGATGTTCACCGCCGCCGTGTTGCTGGCGTGGACTCCCAGCTTCTTCAACCGCGAATACGGCATGGCCCCGGACAAGGCCGGCGTGATCGCATCGGTCTTCGTGCTGCTGGTCGGCACGGGCATGGTGGTGTGCGGGATGATCACCGACCGGGTCGGCCGCGACAATCCGTCCCGGAAATGGTCCAGCGCCATCGTGTTCTGCGCCATCTCCTTGACCTCCCTCGGGACTGCATTCCAACTGGAACCGGGAACGGCGCAACTGATCCTCATCGCGCTCGGGGCCTTCTTCTCCGCCGGCTCCTCCGGTCCGACCGCAGCGATGGTGGCCGGCTTGACCCACCCATCGGTACGGGCTTCGGCACTCGGCAGCCTCACCGTCGCCAACAACCTCCTCGGACTGGCGACCGGGCCCTTCATCGTCGGCATTCTCGCCGATCGCCTGGGTCTGCTCGGGGCGCTGCAAATCACACCACTGGTGTACGTCTTGGCGATCATCGCTCTACTCTTCGGCCGACGGCTCTACCCTGCCGGTTTGAGGAAGCTCTCGGCTCACAGCGACGCCGCGACCGACCGTTGTAGCCGACAGCCGTAACGATCCCCGGTACTACCGTTCTCGTGAAGACCCTCGACCGGCAACCGAACAGCCGGGTAGCCATCGCAATACGCCGAGAACTGCGTGCCTGGTCATCCCGCCGGTTGTCGCTCGGGGGCACATTCTTCTCGGGCATTCATGCGTTATCTGCAAATTCCGGGAGAACGCACGATGACCGACTTTGCGCAGCCCGTCGTCGTTCTGCTCGTCGAGGACGACCCCGCGGACGAACTGTTGACCGCCGAAGCCCTGGGCGAGTACAAGATCACCAACCGGGTGCATGTCGTGCGGGATGGGTACCAGGCTCTGCGTTTTCTGCACCGGCACGGCCCGTACAGTGAGGCGCCCCGCCCGGATCTGATCCTCCTCGATGTGCACCTGCCCCGATGTAGCGGAGTCGAGGTCCTGGATCGGATCCGGGTCGATCCGGATCTGCGGGCCATTCCCGTGGTGATGCTCACCGCCTCGGTCGCCGAGGAAGATCTCCTGCGCAGCCGCCGGCTGCCGGCCGATGCCTACATCGTCAAACCGGTCGATCTTGCGCAGCTCGCTGTGGTGGTCCGCCGCATCGACGACTTCTTCTTCCAGGTCGTCCACGCCCCCACCCCCGCTGATCCCCGCTGAGACAGCGGAATCGAGCAGAGCGGCGCTTCGGGTCGTCACTCACAGCCGACGTACCCGGCGGGCGTGGCGCCCTTTCGGGCCCACACCCACGTCGAATTCCACCTCTTGGTCGTCCTGGAAGACGGGGACGTTGCTGCAGTCGATGTCGGTGTGCTCGACGAACAGGTCGCCGCCGGCGTCGTCGGGAGCGATGAAGCCGAATCCTTTGTCACCGTTGAACCACCTGATCACCCCGCGTGCCACCGCCACCTGCCCTTCCTCGATACCGCCGAGGTCGATGCCTGATTGTGTCATCGCTTGGTTCGATGAGCGGTGGCATTCGACGAGGACGCGAGGACCTTCAGCACGGCAGGGCCGCCGCGAGGGCGGGGCAGGACCGATTCTCCGGGTCAGTCGCAGGGTGGTCCCTGGATGTAACGCTAGAGGCGAAAGTCCATATGTGTTTGTCGGCAGTCCCCGCTTTTTCTCCCTCCTCGGAGTGACGGGGCCGCTCGGTCCGCGCATTCCTCCCCCGGTGTGCGTGGATCGGCGGGAAGCCCGGTGGGTGCACACCCGGGTTTTCCGCGCCGCTGTCGGCGGTACTGCGGACCGCCGGGCGGTCGCTTTCGTCGGAACGATCAGGGATTGTGGGCGCGGCCGTGCCGCTCGAGCATGGCGCGGGCCAGGTCGGCGACTTTGAGGTTCATCTGCTGGGAGGTGCGGCGCAGTGCGTCGAAGGCCTCGTCGGCGGTCATCTTCTCCAGTCCCATCAGCAGGCCGACGGCGGTGCCGATCTCGCGGTTGCTGAGCAGCCCGGCCCGCAAAGACGCGATGTCCTGATCGCGGCTGACCGCGGTCGCGGTCACCGACGCGAAGGCAGCAAGCACACCGGCCTGGGCGGCGGCCTGGGTGGTGAACGCGCCCGGAGTGGTGGAGAACAGGTTCAGGGCACCGATCTTGTGCTGGTCGATGGTCAACCGGAAGCCCATCACTGCGCGCACCGGGGTGGTCTCGACCACCGCGCGGGCGAGTTCGGGCCACTGGGAGGCGGTGCGCAGATCGGCGTCGATCTGCGGGATGTTCTCGGTGATCGCATCGACGCACGGGCCTTGTCCGAGGCGTCGCTCCAATGCGTCGATGCGGGCAGCGATGTCATCGGTGGCGGCGACGGTGACGTGCTGTCCGCGCTGCTGCAACATCACGCTGGCGTGGTCGCAACCCGGTACCAGCAGGGTGGCGGCGACGCAGATCGCCGCGTACACCTCGCTCGCGTCGGAGCCGCTGTACAAGATCTCGGCCAGCGCGGAGAACACCGTGGCCGGATCCGCCCGGGTCGGCTCGGGGATCAGCGGGGACTCGGCCACCGCGTCCTTGTCGGTCATCACATAAGGATTTCACGCCCCCGATGGCAGCCGGCACCGGGGATGACCCGCACGGTAACCACCACCAGGTGGCCACCCGCGGTGAAGGCGAGCCCACCGACCGTGCCCATCCGCAGTGCGGACGGTGCCATCACTGTCCTACCGCAGAGGCGGCACGGACCCGGGATCTGTCGCAGGGGCACGCTCCTTCGGCATCGCGCCCCTGCTCGCGATCGTCGTCGAGCGGTGGCGGGACCTCACGTAGGTCGCGGTCGGATGATGCGACCGAGGTGGAGAACCGAGCACCGATCTACGCGATGACCAGCCAGGGAACCCAGTTCACGGGGGCAATGAGCCGAACCGAAGCAGGCTTACCGGATGGTACGTAAATCCGGTAGTTTCACTCGGGTCGAGAGCACACCCGAGGATAGTGGCACCGTCAGCTGCGCTACTGAACCGACGGCACCTCTACCGTGCCGACCCGAAAGCCGACGACCGCTCCCACGCTACGCCTCTGCCCGGGTGTTCTATTCTCAGCGTCGCCGAGTCGCAATGCGATCAGTGCCCCCGACGGGTACGGACGGCCCCACGTCCCCTGCGGGAATCGGCCCCCGCACGATGCTCGCGCATCACTTCAGGGCGGAGCCGGTGCGAACCCGAAGTTTGTTTACTCAGGCAAATCCGAACGTATACTCGAATAACCCCTTCCCCCAGGGTGGTCGGCACCGTCGAATCCTACAAAAAGTCCACTTCTGCGGGGTTCGCCCGGCTCGACTCCCGGACGCGGCCCCGTCTGGCTGTGCCCACTTCTGAGCTGGGGGAACGCTGGGGGAGGGTCCTACCGGCACGAAGGCCAGGATCCGACACGTCCCCGAGGAAGCGGTGTCCTGCGTCATTCGACCTGAGGCACGAAGAGGCCACTGACCAGCAGTGCCTCAACCATGTGGCAAAGCGGCGCCGTGGCGTTTCTGCCACCTTGGTGAGGCAAGCCCTTGGCCGGCTATCGGGACATACGTTGCTCGACGGGTAGAGGCGCTCGCGTGACGAGCGATCCCTGGCGCTCGTGAGGCGTTGCGCAACGGTTATGACGAAGACGCACTGCTGCATGCCAAGACCAACCCCGGCGACCGGCACGACACATTCTTTGAGGACCAGAACGCGCAACACTGCATCGACAATTGCACACGTACGCAGCATCGCGGGCACTACGGTGCTCATCACGCCGCGGCGGAACGATGCCGCTGTCCCAGTCGTTCCTATCGATGTACTGCAGATCCGATCTTTTCTTGTCTGCGCGTAGCCCGATAAACTGATCGGCACCACCGGCACCCCCTGCGCGGTGGTCGAGACCCCGCCGACGTGGCTTCCGCCCCGCCGACGGGGTTTCTCGTCGATGTGAACACACAGCTATCGCTGGGGTCGGAATGATGGGACGCTGGGCGAGGCCGGATCGGCTGTGCCCTGCAGGGGGCTGCGCAGCCGTTCCGGCCGCCACCGGCGCATTTCTGCCACCACTGGCACGTTCGCTCGATGACAGAGGAACACGCATGTTTCCGATCCACGGTGAGGGGGCACACGGTCGGTACCCAGGCCGGTCTATCCGGAGAGCTCAGCTCGGGGAGGCATCGCCAGTTCAACCCAGCAGCTGGCGATGCCGTCTTCGCACTCGTGCACCCGCACCAGCCTCCTCGAAACCTGATAAACAAACGTGAACTGCTGCGTCCATTCCGACCAGGACGATGAGCAACAGCAGCATGTGAGCTTTCAGCGAATTCAGGAGTTCATTGCTCACTGCTGCACCTGGTCTCGGCTGATCGGCGAGGCTTCCACGACAGATGATTCGCTCGTACCACTCCCCTTGGTGGTGGGCACCGATGCAGTTCGGAGTCGGAGCCCCGTTCCACGGAAGTCCCGCTTGATCCGGAGATGTTCCACCGACGAGGAGAGACCATGAGTTTGGTGTACTACATCCTTCCCGATGGTCGTGAAGCCGGCTACGGAGTCGCCGCCGAATGCGACGATCCTCAGTGCCATCAGCTGATCGACCGGGGACGCGGGTATCTGTGCGGGGACAATCCCCTCGGGCGTAAGGAGGACGACGAAGCGGGGTGCGGCAACTACTTCTGCCTCGTGCATCTGCCCGACCACCGGTGCCCGGTGCCGGGATGCGATGTGCCCTGCGATGACGCGTTGCCGTGTTCGCTGGTGCGTGGTCACGATCGGCCGCACCGGAACACCACCGCCCGGCCACGCACGCGTACGCGTCGACGCTCACCCCCGAGACACCCGTGACCACCTCACACACCCGCGCTTGTCCCACCTCGATACCTGAGGGCGGTGCCCACACACCGGATCGGAGAATTCGCCGGGCCGCATCCAGCGCCGAGACGGCCGTCGCAGGCGTGGGCCGTCGCTACGGCGCGGGCCGTCGCTACGGTCCTTCCGCCGGTGGTGTCGTCCCGGGGACAGACAGGTCCCACCGAGGGATGCGACCTGACCGGCTCTCCCGCAGGCCAACGCTGCGCCTTGGCGGTCTGTGCGCTGGCCGCCACGTGGGCTCTCTCGCGGTGTACCGGGCCACGGTGTGCCGATTGCCGACCACGTGACCGTGGTGACGGTAGGCTGAAGGTGCCGGGGCCTGAAGTGCGAGACCATGCCCGGTCTCGTCGGCGCCGTCGATATGAGCAGGCCGCTCTGCGGCCCAGTCAGGAGCGTCGCGATGACGCTGCACCACGCCCGGATCCGCTCGGATCGCTCTTTCTCTCGTTACCCCGCCGGACCTCGGCGACTGCGCGGTGATTGTCGCGAGTACCGGGTCCGGTGGACAGCCGCCACGGACCTCGGATGCCGGCACCGGCCTCCATCCGGACCCGACACGGGAGTATGACATGAGCAGACTTCCGCGGCGCCTGTTCACCAATCGTGACCTGGGGCGTTTCCGCGCTGCCGCCGACGGTGGACAGCCCTTCGACGCCCCGACCCGCACGGTGCGGCTGCTTCTGCGCGACCCCGACGAGCACTCCGCCGGCGTCGACGGCGCCTGGTGGCCGCGGGGCGACAATGTCACCGCCGAACTCCACAACCTGGTCTCCGCACTGACCTCCCGCCTGGGACGAACCGAACGGATCGCCTTCGACTGGAATGCCCTGAGCATCTCCCAGCGAGGTATCGATCCTCCGGACGGTCTCGACTTCGTCGGACCGGCACCGGATCAGCCACGCAACCAGATGTACGTTTTCGGCCGGAACGGAACCTGCCTCCGGTTGTTGATCATCGAGCCCATGCTCGATGCCGACCGAGCGTACGAAGACATGCAGAAGACCGTGGCACCGAATACCGAACAAGCCTGAGCAACCTAGGTGTTCGGTCATCGACAGACCCTCGCGGTGCTGCCGTGTCACCACGACAGGCCTGAATGTGCGTAGCGTTCATCCGGTCCTACCAGCTCCCAGCCGAGGATCACACCCGCACACCGAAGACCACCGGGGATTCGGACCCGCGACGAACCCATCCGCCTCCAGGTGAGGATCTGCACAGCTGAACGAAAGGCGCCGGACGATGCCCATGCTCCCCATGATCGAGGCAGTGCTGCGGACCCATTACCGCCTCCTCCGAGTCCCGCTGGCGGTATTCGAGCAACACCTATCTCGTCCTGCCGGGCAGGGCTCTGCCGTGCATTCGGCCTGCCGACAAGTACTGATCACGTGTGACCGCACGGCCGCGCACGTTCTGCGTGACGGGACGGCCGGCCATGCCGCCGACCGGACCGAGCAGCGCCACACCGCCGACCGCCACGCTCACGCCCGGAAACAACACGACCGAGACCTGCGGGACGCAGCAGTACTCGACGAGCACCGCCGTCGATTCCTCGACAGCCACTACCGGGCTGGACACACCTCGCCACCGGCCCATTCATCGGAGACACCACCGAAAGCCGCCAACGGTAGCGTTGAACAACGATGATCCCCGATATTCGGATGTGCGCTCCGGGGGCCTCCCGCACCGAGAACCGCCAAACGATCTGAAGGAATGCGCAGACGAGGGGATCTCCCGTCACGAGATACGGGCAGTGCACCTCATCCTAAAATCCACAAATAGGCTGTAGGTTCTCGCCCAACTTGTCAGTCGGGCAGCGCGTGGACCTGCGGCGTTCCAATTTCGTGTCCGTCAGTGATTCTCGCGAACTTGTCGGAGGCCTCAGAAATTCCGACCCCGTCTCGCTGCGCGCCTGCCCTGAACTGGGGAAACGCGGAGATGAGGGCGCCCTACCGACACGAAATCTGGAAAATGACACGTTCCAGCGGAACCTACACCGCTGATGTAGGTTCCCGCCGGAGGTGTCAGTAGTGCGGCGCACGGGCCTGCGGCTTTCCAATTTCGTGTCAGTCAGGGATTCTCACGATCTTGTCGGAATCCTCAGGCATCCCGGACGATGTTTCGGTCCTGTGCCCAAGCCGCGAGAACCGAATCGAAGAGTCTGCTGCCTCGAAGCCTGAGTTCTGACTCAATGCGGACGATCGAGAGTGAGCTGTCGTTCGTGGAAATCGAAATGTCTGACGGGATATCGGTACAGCTCACCAATGGTCATGTAATCGGTGAAGAACGGGTCCCAGCGCACCGGGAAGAACATTCCCCGTCCCAACGCCTGCTCCGATTCGCGTTGCAGTCGGCGGCTCAGCGCACCGATGACCCGGTCGGCTTTCGTGCCCATCCGGTTCCGGTCAAACACCAGGGCTGCAGCGCATGAACCGTAGTAATTCACCACGTCAAAAGGCCGCGTACCGGCATCGAGGACCTGGGCGAATCGACGCTCCACTCCGGCGGGCAGCCGGCTGACCATCCGCACCAAGGGCAGCAGCGCCGCCACCACCATGTACCCGAAGACCATGTGGAACAACAGTTGCTCGTTGGTCCACCGCGTCCCCGCCGATCGACTCCGCAACGAGGTGTCGGAAGCGTCGGCGAGGAGCCGGTGCAGATGCACACGGGTGCGTTCGAGCTCGCCGGCGATAGCGGCCCTGTCCACCCGCTCGGAATGGCCCATGATCCACCACCTGTCCAGGGAGCCGACGGCACTCGATGGCCGTCGATACCAGACTTCCCCCTCCCGGGCGGCCTCCACAACTGCCGGCCGAATTCAGTCTCATGTCGCGAATCGATATAGCGCCCCCGTCGACCCTCGGATGCCACGTCGGACGTACCTGCCGCAGTGGCGCGGCGCGGATCGCCGTGTCGTGACCGCCGGACGGCTGGCGTAACAGCAGCAGCGCGGGATGACGTGCGCCGCTCAGAGATCGAACAGCGAGAATTGGTCCTTCTGTGCTCGAGTCTCGGAGTCGGCGAGGTATCGGTCGGCCATGGCCCGGGCGACGGTTTCGTCGCAGCCGAGCTCGGCGGCGACTTCACTCCAGTCGTGTCCGTTGTGCTGGAGTTGCCACGCCAGCTGGTGCAACTGTTCGTCCATGTCCATCAGCGCCGCTCCCGCGGTCGTGTCGGCCGGAACCCGTTCGACGACGCGGGTTCTCATTGAGACAGATGGTAAACGCGGATGCGGGCATGCGGCGGCAGACATGCCGCCCACCGTCTCGAATCGGCGACGGATCGCACGAGAGATAGGTAAACCCGCCCCCGAGGGGACGGGCGGTGTGCCGTCCATGGTGTCACCGTTTCCGTGAACATCTATGGACGCAGCGCCGGTCAGGGACCGGTGGGCAATGCGCGTCGGGACCGGGCGGCGACCACCCGATCGGCGACCCGGCCCGCGTCGCGACCGACACCGCGCAACGACGCCGACGACAGACTGCGCTGCCATTCGAGACCGACATACCCCAGCCCCGGGGGAGTGGTGGAGAGGCCCTGCCGGCGCCGGGGCCGGCCCGTCTCGTCGAGGGCGCCGAGACCCGTCAAATAGGGCAGGTGCGGGCGATAACCGGTGCCCAACAGCACCGTGTCGGCGGTGGTGCTCGTGCCGTCGGGCCAGAACACCCGGCGATCGTCGAGCCCGGTGAACAGCGGCCGCGGCCGCGGGTTGCCGCTGGCCAGGGCGCGGCGGTAGCGGCCGGTGTCGAGGACCTGCTGGGTCGGCGGCGCAGGCAGCCACGGCCCGACCGGGGCGCGGTCGACTCCGGTGATCGTGAGCCAGAAATGCACATCACGGCCGAACGGTCGCTGCGGCAAGAACTTCGGAGGTCGGCGGCTGGCGAGGGTGACGGAGGCGACCTCGGTGAGCTCGGTGGCGATCTGCACCGCGGAGTTACCGGCACCGACCACGATGATGTTCTGACCGGCCAGCGCAGCAGGCTCGCGGTAGTCGCTGGTGTGCAGCACCGTGCCGCCGAACGTCTCCAGGCCCGGCAGCGGCGGGATATTCGGGGACCCGAAGTAGCCGGTGGCCGCGATCAGGACCGGCGCGGTGGCACTGGCACCGGCGGCGGTCTGGGCGGTGTAGACGCCCGTGTCGTAGGTAACGGTCTCGACGCGGGAGCCGGTCACGATGTCGACGTCGAGTCCGGCGGCGTAGCGACGCAGATAGTCGACCACCTCGTCGCGCCGCGGATAGCGCTGCGGGTCGCCTGGAAACGCCAGGCCCGGTAGTGCGCTGTATTTCGCCGGGGAAAACAGGGTGAGGCTGTCGTAGTAGTGCGGCCAGGCCCCGACGGGCTCGTCGCCGGCTTCGAGCAGTCCGGTGCGCAGGCCTCGGGTGGATAGGGCGTGGGCGGCGGCGAGGCCGGACTGGCCACCACCGATGACGAGGGCGTCGTAGTCGGTCATGAGGTTCCTTCAGTGGACGGAGGGGCGGTCAGGCGCGGCACGGACGCGACCGCGAGGAGCGCGGCGATCACGGCGACGACTGCGAGGACGAGGTAAGCGGTGGCGTAGCTGCCGGTCGCCGACGCCAGGGCGGTTCCCGCCCACGGCGCCAACGCCATCACCACCACGATCGGGGCGGACATCAGCCCCCCGAGCCGGCCGTAGTGGGTCGAGCCCCACCGGTCGGTGATGGCGGTGGCCTGGATCAAGGTGAACAATCCGCGTACCAGTCCCGCGCCGATCGCCGCGCCGATCAACGCCGCGGCCGTGGTCACCGCCCCGAGCAGCGCGGTGGTTGCCGCGGTGCCGGCCAGGATCACCACGATGCGGCTGCGGACGCTGGTACGGGCGACCAGGGTCAGATAGCCGAGGCGGCCGAGGACCTGTCCGGCGCCGCCGAGCCCGAGCGTCACCGCCGCCACCGACGGGGAGAAGCCCTGTTCGAGCAGCAACGGCACCAGATTGAAGACCCCGGCGAAGGCGGTGAACGCACCGAGAGCCAACGCGGCCACCAGTGCGAGGAACGCGGGGCTGCGGGCGATCTCCCGGTGCCCCAGGGCCGCGCCGTTCGCCGGTGGGGCCGCGGTGGGCCAGGATCCGCGTAGTCCCCACCAGTGTCCGGGGATGGTGATCGCGGCGAGGATCGCCGCGAGGATCAGGTAGGTGGTGCGCCAGTCCGACTGCTGATCCACTGCGGAGGTCAAGGGGGCGAAGATGGTGCTGGCCAGGCCCGCGGCGAGGGTCAGGATCATCAGGGCGTGCACGGAGCGGTCGCCGTACCAGCGGGTCAGCGCGGCGAACGCCGGTGGGTAGAGCACCGCGCCCATCGCGGTGCCGGCCAGCAGCCATCCGGCGTAGAACACCGGCAGCGTGGGGGCGAGCGCGATCAGGACCAGCGCGGGGACGGCGAGGACCGAGCCGGCGGTCATGATCGTGCGCGGTCCGACCCGGTCGAGGATGCGCCCGACCGGGATACCCGCGAGCGCGGTGGCGAGCTGACCGAGCGAGAACGCCGCGGTGATCGACGTGGGCGACCAGCCGGTATCGGCGGAGATCGAGACCGACAGGACCGGGAACGCGTAGTACAGGATGCCCCAGCTGGTGATCTCGGTCAGGCACAGCACCGCCAGCACCCGCCGCAGCCCGGCGCCGGTGAGAGCGCCGGGCTGCGGGCGGGTCGACGTGTCGGTCACCGGCGTTATCCGCCGGTGCGGGAGAGGGTGACCAACTGCGGCTCGGGCGCACCGCAGCACCCACCGGCCGCGGCCTCGGTGGCGGTGTCGGCGGCGGGGTCGTCGAACACTCCGGCGCCGCCGCACACCCCGGTCTCGGGCAGGGTCAGCTCGACGCGGGCGGCGGCATCGTGGTCGCCGGCCAGGGCGGCGGCGATGCTGCGGACCTGCTCGTAGCCGGTCATCGCCAGGAACGTCGGGGCCCGCCCGTAGCTCTTCATCCCGACCACATAGAAGCCGGGTTCGGGGTGGGTGAGCTCGGCGACGCCGTGCGGGTAGACGGTCCCGCACGAGTGCACGTTCGGGTCGATCAGCGGGGCGAGCGCGGTCGGGGCCTGCAGCACCGGGTCGAGGTCGAGACGGATTTCCGAGAGCCACGACAGGTCCGGCCGGAAGCCGGTCGAGGCGATGACCTCGTCCACCGCCTCGAGGCGGGCGCCGGTATCGGACACCATGACGACCTGACCGTCGGTGGCGGGTTCGACGGCGGCGGTGCGGAACCCGGTGACCACGGTGAGCAGCCCGTCGTCGACGGCCTTTTTCGCGCGCAGTCCCAGGGCGCCGCGGGCAGGCAGTTGGTCGTCCTGGCCGCCGCCGAACGCGGCGCCGACCTCGCCGCGGCGCACCGCCCAGGTCAGCCGGGTGCCGGGGTCGGTGCGGGCGAGCTCGGCCAGCGCCACGATCGCGTTGAGTGCCGAGTGGCCGCTACCGGCGATGACGGTGTGCCGGCCGGCGTAGCGGTCGCGCACCGCATCGTCGCCCAGGTCGGGGACGCGGTAAGTGATCTTCTCGGCTGCGGCGCGTTCCCCGAGGGCGGGCAGGCCTTCGCCGCCGAGCGGGTTGGGAGTGCCCCAGGTGCCGGAGGCATCGAGGACGGCGCGGGCGAGCAGGCGGGTTTCCGTGCCGTCGCGGTGGCGCACGTGCACCGACAGGGGTTCGGTGTCGCGGCCGGCGTCGACGATGCGGTCGCGGCCGCGGCGAGCGATGCCGACGACCTCGTGATCGAGGCGGACCGCGTCACCGAGAGCATCCGCCAGTGGGGTCAGGTACTGCCCGGCCCAGTCCTGGCCGGTGGGGTAGGCGTCGTCCTCGGGCGCGGTCCAGCCGGTGGTGTCGAGGAGGCGGCGGGCGGCGGGGTCGATCAGTTCGGCCCAGCGGGAGAAGGTGCGGACGCTGTGCCATTGCGTGATGGCGGCTCCGGCGGCGTCGCCGCGTTCGAGCACCAGCGGTTCGAGGCCGCGTTCGCGCAGGTGGGCGGCGGCGGCCAGGCCGATCGGTCCCGCTCCGACGACGACAATGGGCAACTCGCTCATGACAGATCCTTTCATCGATGGGTATCGATCTAATCTGCTGTCAGAGTATCGATGGTCGTCGATGTATGCAACCATCGATGCCGATCGATATAGTGGGGGTATGACAGCACTCGGTCTACCGATCACGGCGACCCCCGGCGCGGAGGTGGACCTCGACGCCCTGAGCCCGCAGGACGCGGCCACCTACGCCGGATGGTTCGCCTGCCTGGCCGAACCCACGCGGGTGCGGCTGCTGCACCACGTTGCCGCGCATCCGTCCGGCATCACCGTCGGCGAGCTCGCCGACAGGCTTGGGATCGGCCAGCCCACCATCTCCCATCACGTCCGCAAACTCGCCGACGTCGGCTTCGTCACCACCGGCAAACAGGGCACCAGCACCGTGGTGCGGATCAACCCGAGCTGCTGCAGCGACCTGCCCAGTGCCGCCGATGCGGTCATGGGGGTGCTCACCGCCCGCCCGTGCTGCCCCGAGGACGTCCCCGCCGACGTGGCCGTGCGCCCACTCGCAGGCGGTGACTGGGAGGCGGTGCGCCGCATCTACGCCGACGGCATCGCCACCGGCGCCGCGACGTTCACCACCGAAGTCCCCAGCCGC
Source organism: Rhodococcus gordoniae (assembly GCF_001646655.1). Taxonomy (GTDB): domain Bacteria; phylum Actinomycetota; class Actinomycetes; order Mycobacteriales; family Mycobacteriaceae; genus Rhodococcus; species Rhodococcus gordoniae. The sequence goes on from NZ_LPZN01000017.1 coordinate 144,691, forward strand.
GACCACCTCGAGCACCAGTGGTTGCCCGAGCATCGCTGGGTCGCCGAGATCGACGGACAGGTCGTCGGCTGGGCAGCCTTGAGCCCGGTATCGAACCGCGAGTGCTATCGGGGGGTGGCCGAAAATTCGGTGTATGTCGGCGACGGCATGCGCGGGCGCGGCGTCGGCAAGGCCCTGCTGCGCACCCAGGTCATCGCCGCCGATCAGGGCGGATTGTGGACGCTGCAGACCTCGATTTTCCCGGAGAACCGGGCCAGCCTGGCGCTGCACCATTCGGCGGGTTTCCGCACCGTGGGGGTGCGCGAACGCATCGGCCGGCTCGACGGCATCTGGCGCGACACCGTGCTGCTCGAACGCCGCTCCGAGGCCGTTCCCGCCACCGAGAACCAGTGAGAGCGAATCGGGTGGAGATGGACATCGAACTGCCGTACTTCGACGGCTGCCCGAACTGGGAGCTGATGCGCGACCGCCTCGCCGAGGCCCTGGCAGCGACCGGCAACGCCGGTACCCCGATCCGGCTGCGCCGTATCGAGACCCCGGAGGCCGCCGAGCGCGTCGCCTTCCCCGGATCCCCGACCATCCGCATCGACGGGACCGATCCGTTCGGCCCCACCGAGGGCGTCGGATTGACGTGCCGCGTCTACCGCACCGCCGACGGGCACGGGGGTGTCCCGAGCACCGCCGATCTGATCACCGTGCTGCGGCAGGCCGAACACCGGTAGAGACCGGGTATCGGCTTGACCTTCGAGTCGACTCGAGGGTTCACCGTCGCGGAGTGAGCATGCTCCTCCGGGGTCAGTTCAGCGGATAGAGCATCTGGGCGGTCGCGGCGTAGGCGGTGTCGAAGTCGACGGCCAGCACTGCCTCGACCGGCCCGAGCACCGCGCGTGGCTCCCAAGCCTGGCCGGTGCGGCTACGCCACGCGGTGCCGGCGGTGTCGATACCCCACAACGAGCCATCCGGCGCCGCGGACAGCAACGCCAGCGGTGGGGCGTCCGGCACCACGGCGAAGGTGAGCCCGCCGTCGATGCTGTGCTGCAACCCGGCGGTAGTGGTCGCCCACACCCCGGCGTCGGTGACGGCGAGGGCGGCCGCGGCCACCGGGGCGCCCGCGGTCCAGCTGCTGCCGCCGTCGGTGGAGGTCAGCAATCCGGTGACGCCGTCGAAGCCGACCAGCAGCTCACCGTCGGTGGCCAAGGCGTGAAAATCCACCTCGCCGCTCAAGGATTTGGGTATCCAGGTGTGGCCGCCATCAGTGCTGTCGATCAGCCCCAGCGGATTCGGCGCCGAACTCGACGCCCCCGGATGCCCGGAGGCGAACAGACGGTCGGTGCCCGGCGCCCCGGTCAGTCCCATGAAGTCGTCGTCGGAGACGCCGACGCGGGTGGTGCGCCCGTTGTCGGCGATCTCGACGAGGCCGGTGTGGGTACCGGCCAGCACCACACCGCCGGAATCGAGGTGCAGACCGTGCAGATGATCGAGGGCCGGTTCCAACGCGACGCCGGGCACCTCCGAGACCGCCGCCGGCTCGGTGGTCGTGGTGGATTGTTCACCGGTCGCACAGCCGGCGAGCACAGCCACCGCAGCAACAGGCACCAGGACACGCGCCCACCGGCGCAGGGAAAAACTCGACATGAGAAGAAGGAACTCGTTTCGGATCGATCGGACGGCGGTTCAGGTACGAGCCAGACGGGTGGGGTCGAGGTCGAGGCGGCGCAACAGTTGGGCGTTGAGCGCCACGACGATGGTCGAGACGGACATGAGGATCGCGGCGACCGCGGGGGAGATCGCAACCCCGGCGAAGGCCAGCACCCCGGCGGCCAGTGGCACGGCGATGACGTTGTAGCCGGTGGCCCACACCAGGTTCTGCCACATCTTGCGGTAGCTGGCATGCGAGAGTGCGATGATCGACAGCACCGCCCGCGGATCGTTCGCCGCCAGCACGACCCCGGCGGATTCGATGGCCACATCGGTGCCGGCACCGATCGCGACACCGACATCGGCGCGGGCCAATGCGGGGGCGTCGTTGACCCCGTCCCCGACCATCGCAACCTTGTGCCCGCGATTCTGTAGTTCGGTGACCTTGGCGTCCTTGTGCTCGGGCAGCACCTCGGCGAACACCTCGTCGATCCCGAGGTCGGCGGCCACCGCGTCGGCGACCTGCCGGGCGTCGCCGGTGATCATGGCGACCTTGACCCCACGGGCGTGCAGGGCATCGATGGCCTGACGGGATTCTTCGCGCACGGCATCTTCGAGCGCGACGGCACCGAGCACCCGGTCCCCGTGGGCCAGATGCAGTACCGAGGCCCCGCGCCGGACCCATCCGGCAGTGACCGCGGTGATGTCCTCGGGCACCGACAGGTGCCGGTCGGCCAGCATGGCCGGTCCGCCGACCGTCACCTCGGTGTCGTCGACGAGCGCGCGGACCCCGCGGCCGGGCAAGGACCGAAAGTCGGTGGCGGTGACCTGCGCGGCGGCCGGGACCCGAGTTTCCGCAGCGGCGACGATGGCTCGGGCAACGGGGTGCTCGCTGTCGGCCTCGACCGCCGCAGCGAGCGCCAACAGGTCTTCTTCGGAGGTGCCGGCCGTGGCGACCACACCGGTGACCTGATGCCGACCCTGGGTCAAGGTGCCGGTCTTGTCGAACAGCACCACATCGACGGTGCGCATGCGTTCGAGCGAGAGCCGGTCCTTGACCAGCACCCCCGATTTGGCGGCGCGTTCGGTGGAAATCGCGATCACCAAAGGGATCGCCAATCCGAGAGCGTGGGGGCAGGCGATGACGAGCACGGTGACGGTGCGCACCACCGCTTCGTCGACGTTACCGACGAGCAGCGTCCAGACCGCGAAGGTGAGGACGCCGGCGATGGTGGCGAAGTAGAACAGGAACGCCGCGGCCTTGTCCGCCAGCGCCTGGGCACGGGACGAGGAGGCCTGCGCGTCGGCGACCATCCGCTGGATGCCGGCCAGGGCGGTGTTCTCGCCGACCGCGGTGATGCGCACCCGCAGGGCGCTGTCGGTCGCGACGGTGCCGGCGACCACCGTGTCACCCACTTCGCGGGTGACCGCCTTGGATTCGCCGGTGATCATCGATTCGTCGACCTCGGCGCGGCCGTCAGTGACGGTGCCGTCGGCGGGCACCCGGGCTCCGGCGCGCACGAGCACCAGATCCCCGAGCGCCAGTTCCGACAAGGGCACGTCGGTGGTGCCGGTCTCGGTGATTTTCTCGGCGGTGTCCGGCAGCATCGCGGCGAGCGCGTCGAGGGCGCCGGAGGCCGAGCCGAGGGCACGCATCTCGAGCCAATGCCCGAGCAGCATGATCACGATCAGCAGGGCCAGTTCCCACCAGAAGTCCAGGTTGAACCCGCCGAGACCCAAAGTGGTGACCCACGAGGCGAGGAACGCGACGCTGATCGCCATGGCGATCAGCAGCATCATCCCGGGCCGGCGTGAGCGGAGTTCGGCCCAGCCGCCGGTGAGGAACGGCATGCCGCCGTAAACGAAGATCACCGTGCCCAGCACCGGGGGAATCCATATGGCCCCAGGGAAATTCGGCATGGTGTAGCCGAGCAGGTCGGCGACCATGTGACTGAAGAACACCACCGGTATCGACAGCACCAGCGACACCCAGAACCGGCGGCGGAACATTTCTCCGTGTGCCCCGTGCCCGGCATGCCGATCGTGACCATCGTGCCCGGTGTGCTCACCCGGCCCGGCGTGAGCATCATGCTCGTCGGGGGGCGGGCTCTGGACCTCGGCGCCGTGAACGTGTCCGGCGGGCGCCGGGTCCGGGTGGGGGTGTCCGTGCTGCGGGTGCGACATCGCAAAGCCTCCTGGGGTGGCGGGCCGAGTGGAAACCGGGTGGTACCGGTTACAGGGTGGTCAGCAACTGGCGCATGGTCTCGATCTCCCGCTGCTGGGTCTCGACGATGGTGCGGGCCATCTCGACGGCGTCGGGGTACTGCCCGTCTCGGATCACGGCTTCGGCCATGTCGATCGCCCCTTCGTGGTGGGTGATCATGTGGGTCAGGAACAGACGGGTGGCCTCGGTGCCCTGCGCGTCGGACAGAGCCTGCATATCCTGCGCGCTCATCATGCCGCCCATGCCGCCCATGCCACCCATACCGGGCATGTCGTCCGAATCGGGCATGCCGCGGCCCATACCGGGCATAGAGGTCATGGGCATGGAGGTCATTCCGGGCATGTTGTGCCCCGGCCCGGGCATGCCACCCGGCATCTGCGGTTCGCCCCACTGTTCGAGCCAGGAGTTCATCTCATCGATCTCCGGGCCTTGGGCGGCCTTGATCTGTTCGGCCAGGGCGGTCACCTCCTCGGGGATACCTTCTTTGGCGAGGAGCATGTCGCTCATCTCGATCGCCTGGGCATGGTGCGGGATCATCATGCGCGCGAACATCACATCGGATTGATTGTGCGGTGCCGTGTCGTCGGCGGCGGAGGTGGTGGCCGAGGTGGTGGCGCTCGATGTGGCGGCGGTGGTGCCGGTGTCGGAGTCGCTGCACGCGGCTGCGGTGAACACCACCGCGAGCGCCATGGCGCCGACGGCGAGAGTCTTCTTGTTCATGAGTGGATCCTTTCCTCGAACGGTCAGAGCCCAGGTGAACCAACGACGGGGTATCCCCGCATCCGGCGCACCCCGGACTAGGCCAGGTAGGACACGGTGGTCATCATTCCGGCTTCCTGGTGATACGCGTTGTGGCAGTGCAGCGCCCACTGGCCCGGGTTGTCGGTGTCGAATTCGATCTCCACGGTGCGCATCGGCCCGATCGTGACGGTGTCCTTGCGCAGGCCGGTGTCGGTGAGCGCGAAGGTGTGGCCGTGCAGGTGCATCGGGTGGAACATGTCCGACATGTTCCGCATCCGCATGCGCACCCGCTGCCCTTCGGCCACGTTCAGCGGCGGGATGTCGGGGTGGGCGCGGCCGTTGAGGGTCCACCGGTACGGCGACATGGTCCCTCCCATGTCCACGCTGTGATACACATCGTGTTCCTTCTCAGCCAGGCGCACATAGTCCCGGGGCGCGAGGTCGGTGCCGAGCAGCACCTGCCGGTCCAGCTCGCCCGGGCGGGTCTGTGCGGGCAGCGCGCCGGTGGCGGTGCGCACCAGCGCCTGCCCGTGCCCGGTCTTGCCTTCGGCCTGCGCGAACAGGGGGAAGACGCCGTCGCCGAGGGTGACGAGCACATCGACACGCTCACCCATGCCGAGCAGCAGCGCATCGGTGTCGTGCGGCACGACGGGGAAGCCGTCGGTGTGGGTCACGGTCATCCGGTGCCCACCGAGCGCGACGCGGAACGCGGTGTCCGCGCCGGCGTTGATGAACCGGATCCGTGCCCGCTGCCCGGGTGTCGCGGTCAAGACCATCGGATCCTCCGGGACCCGTCCGCCGACCAGGAAAAGCGGATAGCTCACGTCCCCGGCGCCGCCGAGCAGCGGGGAGAGCATCGTCTCCGCCCCCATATCCATCCCGCCCATACCGCCCATGGCGCCGTGGTCCATCCCGCCCATCGAGGCGTCGCCACTCTCGCCGGTGGCGCCGATGCCGAGGTCGCGGGCCACATCGTCGGGGGTGCGGCCGGTGCCGTCGAGCCAGTCGTCGAGCACCACGATCCACTCGTGGTCATAGTCGCCGGGCTCATTCGGATCGTCGATGATCAGGGCGCCGTAGAGGCCGCGATCGAGCTGCAATCCCGAATGCGAGTGGTAGAAGTACGTGCCCGGATCCGGGACGGTGAACTCGTAGGCGAACCGCGCCCCGGCGGCGATCGGGTCCTGGGTCAGCCCGGGCACTCCGTCCATGTCGTTGCTCAACGCCAGCCCATGCCAATGCACACTCGTCTGCGCCGGCAGCTGGTTGTCCACGTCCACCCGCAGCAGATCCCCGGCGCGGGCACGCACCAGCGGACCAGGAAGAGTGTCGTCGTATCCCCAGGTCGAGACGATGCGCCCGCCGAGGTCCACCTCGACCGGACGCGGCGTCAACCGCGCCGAGACCATCTGCTGACCCGGGCGACGGCGTTGTTGCTCGAGACGGCGCACCGCAGTCGACGAGGGCTGCACGGGGGCGCCGGTCGGTGAGCCCGACCCGGAACAGGCCATCAGGACTCCGGCTCCGGCAAGTATTGATCCGAGAAGGAAGGATCGACGGCCGAGTTCAGTCATGAACCTGCCCCCGCCGGTGCTCGACCGACGTGGTGTCGCCGGGGTGCATCAGCAGCCGGCGACGGGCCACGAATTCCTCGGAGTCGATGTCACCGCGGGCGAACCGCGCCTCGAGCAGCCGCAGCGGATCGGACTCCGGGCTGGTGCGGCCAGGCCCGTTTGCGCGGTCGGTGCGGAACATCATGGCCACCAGATAGATCACCACCGCCCAGAATGCGAACATGCACACGGCCATGACGATCCATCCGGTCCAGGTCAGCTCACCTGCCCAGCCCATCATGGTCGCCTCCTTTCTCCGGTTCGTGCCTTCAGCCTGGTGTGCCTACCCCTGGATTCCTGTGGAGGTCGTATGAAGATTTGCTCAAGAAGCCCCACGGCATCGTCGACAGTGGTGCCCGCTGGTGAAGATGGACACCATGGACTCCTCCGCTCGCACTCCCACCGCGACCAGCGATCCTGCGGCGCCGCCGCGCCCGTCGACCGGGTTGCGGGCGATGGTCGTCGAGGACGAGGCACCGTTGGCGAACCTGATCGGCTCGTATCTCGAACGCGACGGGTTCGAGACCGCGATTACCGGTGACGGCGCCGACGCCGTCACCCTCGCCCGGCAGGTCGACCCCGATGTCGTGGTCCTCGATCTGGGGCTGCCTCATCTGGACGGGGTTGAGGTGTGCCGGCAACTGCGGACCTTCTCCGACGCTTATGTCGTGATGCTCACCGCCCGCACCGAAGAAATCGATACCCTCATCGGGTTGTCCGTGGGCGCGGATGACTACATGAGCAAACCGTTCAGCCCCCGCGAATTGATGGCCCGCATCCAGGCCATGCTGCGCCGTCCCCGCACCGGTATCGCCGCACCGGCCGAGGCCGCCCCCGGCCTGATCCGCAGCGTCGGGGACCTGGTCATCGATGTGGACGGACGGGAAGTCACCGTCGCCGGGCTGCCGGTGTCCTTGACCCGCACCGAATTCGACGTCCTGGCCGCCCTGGCCCGCGATCCCGGTGTTGTGCTGACCCGTGCCCAGTTGATCGAGGCGGTGTGGGGGCCGAGCTGGACCGGCGACGACCACCTGGTCGACGTGCACATCGGTCATCTGCGCCGCAAACTCGGCGACGATGTCGTCCGCGGCCGCTACGTGCGCACCGTCCGCGGTGTGGGCTACCGGATGGGCACCGGAGCATGAATCCCCAGAGCCCCGCTCCACGAGGGTCGGTACGGCGGGCACTGGCCGGGTCGAGTTTCGGCACCCGGCTGTTCCTCGCCTTGACCGTGGTGGTGGTCGGCTGCGCCGTCAGCGCCTGGCTCGTCGCTTCCGCCCTCGCGCCCGGCATCTTCCATGATCACCTCGGTCAGGCCGGCATCGACCACAACTCGAGTCAGGCCGCCCATGTTGAAGAGGCGTTCGCCTGGGCGATCGTCCTGGCGTGGGGTCTGGCGGTCGCGGTCGCGGTGCTGCTGGCGTTGGCGGTGAGCTGGTATATCACCCGCCGTGTTCAACGCTCGTTGACCGCGGTGACCACCTCGACCGCCCGGATCGCCGGCGGCCGGTACGACACTCGCGTGTCCAGCCCCGGTCTCGGCCGCGAATTCGACGACCTTGCCCTGACCGTCAACGAACTCGCCCGCCGCCTCGAGGCCACCGAGGCCACCCGCCGCCGGATGCTCGCCGATCTCGGCCACGAGATGCGCACCCCGATCGCTACCCTCGACTCCTACCTCGAAGCCCTCGACGACGGCGTCCGCACCCTCGACGACGACACCCGACAGATCCTCCGCGCCGCCACCCACCGGCTGGGTCGTCTCGCCCAGGACATCACCGCGGTCTCGCGCGCCGAAGAACACCTCACCCGCATCCGGCCGGTGCCCACCACCACCGGCGCCCTGGTCACCGCCGCGGTCGATGCGGTGCGCGAACGGTACGAGAGCAAAGGCGTCGCACTGCACAGCCGGATCACCGACTCGATGGTCGTGTCGGTCGATCCCGACCGGCTCGGGCAGGTCCTGGGCAACCTGCTCGACAATGCCCTGCGCCACACCGCTTGTGGCGGCACGGTCACGGTCACCAGCAGACGAGCGAACCGCGATCGGGTGGAGATCACGGTGGCCGACACCGGTGAGGGCATTGCTCCTGAGCACCTCGACCACCTCTTCGATCGCTTCTACCGCGCCGATACTGCCCGTGATCGCCGACACGGCGGCAGCGGTATCGGCCTGACCATCACCCGTGCCCTCGTCGAAGCCCACCACGGGCGCATCCGAGCACACAGTGACGGGCCGGGCCGTGGGGCACGCTTTACGATCGAACTGCCCGTCATTGCAGTCTGACCTCGGAGCCTGCTTCGGTGTTGCCGTATCCGGCACATCTCAATCCGTGGACTCACGACCTCCGAGTGCGGGCCCTCGACTGGGGGACTGAACGCCTCCGCCATGTTTGTTGTCGTCGGCGCCGACGGACCACCTCTGTCAGGCGTGGGCGCCGTCGGGAACGAGCTCGGCGATCAGCGCCTCGACCTTGGCTTTGATCTCGTCGCGGATCGGACGCACCGCCTCGACCCCTTGCCCGGCCGGATCCTCGAGCACCCAATCCCGATAGGACTTGCCCGGAAACACCGGGCACGTGTCGCCGCACCCCATGGTGATCACCACATCGGAGGCCTGCACCGCGTCGACGGTGAGGATCTTCGGGTTCTGCGCGGAAATGTCGATACCCACCTCGGCCATCGCCTCGACGGCGGCCGGGTTGACCTGCTCGGCCGGTGCGGAGCCTGCGGAACGGACCTCGACCCGGTCGCCGGCCAGCGCGGTGAGGAATCCCGCGGCCATCTGGGAACGGCCGGCGTTGTGCACACACACGAACAACACCGAGGGTGTGCGTGCGGTCGAGGAATCGGTGGTCATGAAAACAGACGTCCTTTCGAAGAGAATTCAGGCAGAAACGGTGTCGAGTTCGGCCAGCAAAGCCTGCACGCGAGTGTCGATATCGTCGCGGACGGCGCGTACCGTCTCGAGCGACTCGTCGTTCGGATCGAGCAACGACCAGTCGAGGTAGCGCTTACCCGGATACACCGCGCACGCGTCGCCGCACCCCATGGTGATCACCACATCGGCGGCTGCCACCACATCGTCGGTCAGGGGTTTGGGATATTCGGCACCGAGATCGAGCCCGATCTCGGCCATCGCCTCGACCACGACAGGATGAATCGCCGCCGCAGGAGCCGATCCGGCGGAGCGCACGTGCACCCGCCCGGCGCCGTGATGGGCCAGCAGTGCCGCGGCCATCTGCGAGCGTCCGCTGTTGCGCACGCACACGAACAGCACCTCCGGCACATCCTTCGGCACGGCGCCCTCGGCCTGCGCCAGAGCCGTGAGGCGTTCGCCCGCGAAGCGGGTGGCCAGCGAGGGCAGGTGAGTGTGGATCTTGGCGGTGCGCCGCAGCGCCGCATACGACTCGAACACCATCCGCTCGACGGTCTGCGCCGAGAACACCCCGGCATACTTCTCGGCGAGATGTTCGGCGCTGCGGTGCAGCACCGCCTGCGGCATCAGTAGTTCCGGCTGAGCAGCGTGCTGGGACATCGACATCTCCTGACGTGGGCGGTCCTTACGACACAGCGGGGGCAGACGAACGGGTGAAACGCTTCCGCAGAGCAAGCGAGACGTAGATCAGAGCAACAAGAACGGGCACCTCGATGAGCGGGCCCACCACCCCGGCCAACGCCTGACCGGAGGTGACCCCGAAGGTGCCGATCGCGACGGCGATGGCGAGCTCGAAGTTGTTTCCGGCGGCGGTGAACGCGAGCGTGGTGGTGCGCTCGTAACCGAGCCCGACCGCCGCACCGAACAGGAACCCGCCGCCCCACATGAGGATGAAGTACGCGAGCAGCGGCAACGCAATCCGCACCACGTCCCACGGCTGCGAGGTGATCTGCTCGCCCTGCAGCGCGAACAGGATCACGATCGTGAACAGCAGCCCGTAGAGCGCCCACGGACCGATCTTCGGCAGGAACGTCTCCTCGTACCACTCGCGGCCCTTGGCCTTCTCGCCGAAATGGCGGGTCAAGAAACCGGCGACGAGCGGGATACCGAGGAAGATCAGCACCGACTTGGCGATCTGCCACGGCGAGACATCGAGGGTGGTCTGTTCGAGACCGAGCCAGCCGGGCAGGACCGACAGGTAGAACCAGCCGAGCACCGCGAACATGATCACCTGGAACATCGAGTTGATCGCAACCAGTACGGCGGCGGCTTCGCGGTCGCCGCAGGCGAGGTCGTTCCAGATGATGACCATCGCGATGCAGCGAGCCAGGCCGACGATGATCAGGCCGGTGCGATACTCGGGCAGGTCGGGCAGCAGCAGCCAGGCGAGGGCGAACATCAATGCCGGGCCGAGCACCCAGTTGAGGATCAGCGAGGAGATCAGCAGCTTGCGATCGCCCGTGACGGTGTCGAGGCGGTCGTAGCGCACCTTCGCGAGCACCGGGTACATCATGATCAACAGACCGAGGGCGATCGGCAGGGAGATGTTGTCGATCTCGATGACGCTCAGTGCGTCGCCGAGCCCAGGTATGAGGCGGCCGAGCAGCAGACCGGCGACCATGGCGATGCCGATCCACACGGCCAGGAACCGGTCGAGGACCGACATCTTGCCGGCGACGGACCGGTGTTCGGTGGTGGTCACGAGACGATCTCCTGAAGGGCTTCGGTCGGGGCGCAGGTGCAGGTGCAGGCCGACCCTGGCAACACCCCGGATTCGGTGGCGAGCACCGCGGAGAGTTGCTCGAGGGCGGCGGGGATCACCCGGTAGTACACCCAGGTGCCGCGGCGCTCACAGTCGAGCAGTCCGGCTTCGCGCAGCACCTTGAGGTGATGTGAGATGGTCGGTTGCGACAGGTCGAAGGCGGGGCTGATGTCGCACACACAGCTCTCCCCGCCCTGGTGGCTGGCGATCATGCTGAGCATGCGCAGCCGCACCGGATCACCGAGCGCTTTGAACATGCGGGCCAGATCGCCGGCCCAATCGGAGGTGAGAGGCTCCCGTGCGAGCGGTGGGCAGCACGGCTCGGTCTCACTCGACAGCTGATTCGACATGCGTCTATATTGACTGTCATCAATTCAGTAGTCAATCCGAGAACCTCGGGAAGGACCACTCTCGTGCCCACTGCTTCGGTGCTGTTCGTGTGTGTCAAGAACGGCGGCAAATCCCAGATGGCTGCCGCCCTCATGCGTAAGACCACAGGCGACCGGATCGCTGTCCATTCCGCCGGCACCACGCCCGGATCGTCGCTGAACGCACTGTCGATGCAGGTCCTCGGCGAGGTCGGCGCCCCCATCGCAGGTGAGTATCCCAAGCCGATCGACCCGCAGCTCCTCACCGAAGTCGACCTGGTGGTCACCCTCGGCGGCGAAGCCCGCGTCGATGCGCCCACCGGGGTACGCGTGGAGAACTGGGACACCGATGAGCCGTCCGAGCGCGGCATCGACGGCATCGAGCGGATGCGCCTGGTGCGCGATGACATCGCCGTCCGCGTCGAGGAGCTCGCTACCCGGCTGCTTTCCGACGCCGACGCCCGATAACCGAGTTCGTCCCGGAAACTCTGTTCGCCCTCGAGCACTGAAGGAATACCTGATACCTATGAGCACCATCGCAGTCTTCGAACCGGCCCTGTGCTGCAACACCGGCGTGTGCGGCGAGGACCTCGACCAGAACCTGGTCACCTTCACCGCCGACATGGCCGCGCTGACCGAGCAGGGCGCCGCCATCACCCGCCACAACCTGGCCAACGACCCGCTCGCGTTCGCCCACAACGAGACCGTCAAGAAATTCCTCGAACTCGCCGGATCGGACGGGCTGCCGCTCGTGCTCGTCGACGACGTCACCGTCGCTACCGGGCGCTACCCGACCCGCACCGAGCTCGCCACCTGGGCCGGCCTCGAGGTACCCGCGCCGCCGTCCGGGGTGACGATGCTCGGGCTCGCCGACGACAGCGACTCCTGCTGCACCCCGGGCGAGTCCACCTGCTGCTGACCATGTAGATCCGTATCCCGCCCGCCGATACCCGTCCGACGAGGAGTACCTGTTTTCATGGCTGCCGCCGACCTCACGTTCCTGACCGACCCGCCCCGGTTCGTGTTCTTCACCGGTAAAGGTGGGGTCGGTAAGACCTCCATCGCGTGCGCGTCGGCGGTGCGCCTGGCCCGGGCCGGAAAGAAGGTGCTGCTCGTCTCGACCGACCCCGCCTCCAATGTCGGGCAGGTCTTCGGTCTGAGCATCGGCAACACGATCACCGAGGTCCCCGCGGTGCCGGGGCTCTGCGCGCTCGAGATCGACCCCGAGGAGGCCGCCGCCGCCTACCGCGAACGGATCGTCGGCCCTGTCCGCGGACTGCTCCCGGAGGCGGAGATCGCCTCGATCACCGAACAGCTGTCCGGCTCGTGCACCACCGAAGTCGCCTCGTTCGACGAATTCACCTCGCTGCTTACCGATCCCGACGGCCGGGTCGCCGGGTTCGATCACGTGCTGTTCGACACCGCCCCCACCGGCCATACCATCCGGCTGCTGCAACTGCCCGGTAACTGGACCGAATTCCTCGACCACGGCAAAGGCGACGCGTCCTGCCTCGGACCGCTGGCCGGGCTCGACAAGCAGAAAGCCATGTACGCCGGCGCGGTCGAGGCGTTGTCAGACCCCGGCCGCACCCGCCTGGTGCTCGTGGCACGCGCGAACCGCGCCGCTCTGGCCGAGATCGCCCGCACCCACAGCGAACTCGCCGCGATCGGCATGACGAGACAGCATGTGGTCGTCAACGGCGTGCTGCCCGACCCGGCCGACGACACCGACCCGCTGGCTACCGCCGTGTACCAGCGTGAACAGGCCGCACTGGCGGGTCGCGGCGCCGCGATCGCCGCGCTGCCCACCGATCTGGTGGAACTCAAGCCGGTCAACATGGTCGGCCTCGACGCTTTGAGCACCCTGTTCGACACCACCACCACCACGGCAATGACCACCGGGACCGATCCGGGGCTTGCCGCGGTCGCCGAGGCCCCGTTAGCGGATCTGGTCGATGCGATCGAGGCCGACGGGCCCGGACTGGTGATGTGCATGGGCAAAGGCGGGGTCGGCAAAACCACTGTTGCCGCCGCGATCGCGGTGGCCCTGGCCTGCCGTGGCCACGATGTGCATCTGACCACCACCGACCCCGCCGCGCATCTGACCGAGACTCTCGCCGGGGAGCTCGATCACCTCGAGGTGTCCCGCATCGACCCTCATGAGGCGAGCGAGACCTACCGAGACCAGGTGCTGGCTACCAAGGGCGCCGGGCTCGATGAGGCCGGCCGCGCCACTCTCGCCGAGGACCTGCTCTCCCCGTGCACCGAGGAGGTCGCGGTGTTCCAGGCCTTTTCGAAGGTGATTCACGAATCACGCCGCAAGTTCGTCGTCGTCGATACCGCCCCCACCGGGCATACCCTGCTGTTGCTCGATGCGACCGGGTCGTATCACCGGGAGATCGCCCGGCAGATGGGCGATGGCGGGCGCTTCACCACCCCGCTGATGCGGCTGCAGGACCCCGCGCAGACCAAGATCGTGCTGGTCACTCTTGCCGAGACCACCCCGGTGCTCGAGGCGGCCGGTTTGCAGGATGATTTGCGGCGCGCCGGTATCGCACCGTGGGCGTGGGTGGTCAACAATTCCCTGGCCGCGGCGGCGCCCACCGCGCCGCTGCTGCGGCAGCGAGCGGTTGCCGAATTCGAGCAGATCGACACGGTCCGGGACGAACTCGCCAATCGGTGCGCGGTGATTCCGCTGGCCGTCAGCGAACCGGTCGGAATCACCGCGTTGGGACAGCTGGCCGAACGGCATCCGGCACCGGTGCGTTGATCCGCCAGCACCGGGCCGGGTCGTCCACTCATGTCGTTCGTGTGAGACATGCCTGAAGCCACGATTCGGATCACGCTGTGCCAGTGAGGACGTCGGTCAGATCGGCGGGAATCGGCATGGGGGTCATCAACCCTGCAGCGACGCGGCCGGTGTTGCCTTCGGGGTAACCCCCGAGCGCGGAACCGGGGGCAGCAACCATGATCCGGATGATCTGCCCAAGGGCTTCGCGACGGTCGCGTTGACGCACCGCGAGACCGAGCATGGCGAGGTGATTGCGAGTGTGCGGCCACGGGTAGGGCTGCGACAGGATGTGCGCGCGTTCGAGATGGGTCCACCGCTCGGCTGCAGTGTGAGTGTGTCGAGCGGCGGTCATCTCCGCGGCATACCAGGCTCGGACAGTTGCAGGCATTGGACTCATGGAAGGCCCTTCAGGAAGAAAAGGATTCTCGTACCCCAGGATTCGACGCAGGTGCCGCCGATCCGGAGATTGTCAGGGGGCGAGCGCGTCCGGCGCGGACCCCGTTGGCGATCACGATGATCTCGGCGACCTCGTGAACCAGGACAACCGCCGCCAGGCCGAGTACCCCGAACAGGGCCAGGGGCATCAGGACGGTGATGATCGCGAGCGAGAGGCCGACGTTCTGCAACATGATCGTTCGTGATCGGCGGGCATGCTGCAGGGCTTGAGGTAGATGCCGTAGGTCCTCACCCATCAGGGCGACGTCGGCGGTTTCGATGGCCACGTCGGTGCCCATCGCGCCCATCGCGATCCCCAGATCGGCGGTGGCCAGGGCCGGGGCGTCGTTGACACCGTCGCCGACCATCGCCGTCGGCCGTGTACCGCGGAGGGTGTCGATGATGTGGGCCTTGTCCTCCGGACGCAGATCGGCGTGCACCTCGTCGATACCGACATCGGTGGCCAACGCTCGTGCGGTGCGCTCGTTGTCGCCGGTGAGCATCGCCACGGTGTAACCGTCGCGGCGCAGCCCCGCGACGACGTCGCGGGCTTCGGGACGCAGTTCGTCGCGCACCGCGATCGCCCCGATCAGGGTGCCGTCGCGTTCGATGAGCACCGCAGTGGCTCCGGCGTGCTGCATCCGCTCGATATCGGCAGCCAGAGAGCCCGGGTCGATCCACCCGGGCCGGCCCAGACGGGCAGGAATGCCGCCGACGTGACCGGTCAGTCCGGCACCGGGGACCGCGTCGACGTCCTCGGCGGGGGTGTAGTCGTCGACGGCGGCGAGGATCGCTGCAGCGAGGGGGTGCTCACTGCGTGCCTCGAGCGCAGCGGCGACATTCAGAACGTCGGCGCGGGTGGCGCCGCCGGTGGTGGCAACGTCGATGACCTCGGGGCGGTTCCGGGTCAGGGTGCCCGTCTTGTCCAACGCGACGGTGCGGATCCGGCCCAACGCTTCGAGGGCGGCACCGCCCTTGACCAGGACGCCGAGCTTGGAGGCGGCGCCGATCGCGGCGACCACGGTCACCGGGATCGCGATGGCCAGCGCACACGGGGACGCGGCGACCAGCACGACGAGGGCGCGTTCGATCCACACCAGCGGATCACCGAATACGCTGCCGATCGCGGCGATCAACGCCGCGGCAACCATCACTCCCGGCACCAGGGGCTTGGCGATCTTGTCGGCCAGACGCTGGGCCTCGCCCTTGCGGGATTGCTCGGCCTCCACGATTTTCACGATCTTGGCCAGCGAGTTGTCCTGCGCGCCGGCGGTGACCTCGACCTCGAGCACGCCGGTGCCGTTGATCGACCCGGCGAACACCTCGGAGCCCGGTCCGGCCTCGACCGGCACCGATTCCCCGGTGATCGCGGAGGTGTCCAGGGCGGTGCGCCCGGTGCGGATGGTGCCGTCGGTGGCGAGCCGCTCCCCGGGTTTGACGATCATGATCTCCCCGAGCCCCAACTCCGCGGGGGCGACGGTCTGTTCACGGCCGCCGCGCAGGACGGTGGCAGTGTCCGGCACCAGATTCAGCAGGGCGCGCAGGCCCCGTCGGGTGCGAGTGACCGCGTACTCTTCGAGACCCTCACTGATGGCGAACAGGAACGCGAGCATCGCGGCTTCGCCGACCTCGCCGAGCAGCACGGCGCCGACGGCAGCGATCGTCATCAGGGTCCCGACCCCGATCTTGCCGCGGGCCAGCCGCTTGAGGGTCGAGGGGACGAAGGTGTAGCCGGCGACGACCAGCGCCACCGCCTCGAAGCCCGTCCCGAGAGCGTCGGGCCCACCGGTGACGCGGACGATCAGGGCCGCAATCAGCAGGACACCCGCGGCGGCGGCCGCCCGGATCTCGGTGACCTGCCACCACTTGTCGGGCTCCTGGTCGTCTTCGCCCTCGACGCGGGGTTCGTCGGGGCCGCATCCGCAGGCGTCGCTCATGCCGTCACTCCCGTGTCGGTGTCGGTGCCGTAGTTCGGGCACAGCGCGACGGCGTTGCCCGTGGCGGCCAGGAGGGTTTCGGCCGAGGCCAGCAGGTCGAGCAGTTCCAGTCGGGCCAGCGAGTAGAACACCTGCCGGCCCTGCGGGCGGCCTTGCACCAGGCCGCAGTCCCGCAGGCATGCCACGTGCGCCGACACTGTCGATTGCGCCAATCCCAGCTCGCCGACCAGGTCCGCTACTCGGGATTCCCCGGCGGCGAGGCGGCG
The DNA here is from genome assembly GCF_001646655.1 of Rhodococcus gordoniae. Lineage (GTDB taxonomy): Bacteria > Actinomycetota > Actinomycetes > Mycobacteriales > Mycobacteriaceae > Rhodococcus > Rhodococcus gordoniae. The sequence continues at coordinate 161,404 of NZ_LPZN01000017.1, forward strand.
CACGATGGCCAGGCGGGTGCCGTCGGAGAGACTGTGGAACAACGCTGCTGCAGAGTCGAGACTTTCACCGAAGCAGGTCGTCGCTCGCTCATTCATCGTCATAAAACGATGATATTGAGGAAACATGATTAATCAAGCGGAGGGAGCGGGACAACGCGCGTTCTACTCCGCCAGTGCGGACTCCGACAACGGTCGCGAATGATGACGGCTGGCGGATTCTCGGACCGGCTCGTCACGACTCAAGGGACGTTCACAGACTGGCCGGCTGGCTCCCAGCCTGGAACGGCCAACGGGTCGCATGCCAGTTCTGCCTCGCGGGAGGATCGCCTTGCTCAGACTGTCCAGGCCGGTCGCCAGGTCCTCGCACGGGAGAGCCGATCGTGTCGACGAATCGACGGCACAGCTCGTCGAGCACCTCGGTGATGGGCATGTCGGTGGTGCCGTAGCGCAACTGTCGGCTCGGCTGAAGGTCGGCGAGGGCAGCGAACTCGATCAGATTCTGCTGGGCATGACACAGCTTCGCCGGTGCAGCGAGGACAGCAGCGTCACGCAGGTCGTATCGGCAGAACGGTCTCACACGCCCCGGGCGTTGCGGTTCGCGAGCATGGCGCTGCGGGCACTGCCACGGCGGGGCCAGAGCGCTCATCCACGCCGTTCCTGTCCACGGCACCTGACCGCAGCCTTCGCATGTCGACTGCAGATACACCTGGTGGCGTACACAGAGCGGCAGCAGCGGATTGGCCCAGCCTGCATGCCACCACGGATCGGGTTCGGCCAGGCATCGGGCACAGAAACGCGATCCTCCCCGGTCGGGCCGAATGTGGCGGTGGTGCACCAGGTACCGTGCCGCGGCGGCATCGATCGGCCGGCCCCACAGGGCGGCGCGCAGGTCACCGGCAGGGACACCGAGGTAAGCGGCGATCCACCGAGCGTGCAGGCTCAGGTGCTCGAGAACGAGGTGATATCCGGTCGGGCTCCGCGGCACACGGAGCTCGCGCAAAATCTGGATCGGGGTCAGTTGGTAGCGACAGCCGACGCGCATCAGCCAGCCCGGCAGATACTCGGCGGGATGTAGTTGCACGGTGATCGGCCACCGGTCGACTCTTATCGTGGCCATAGTGGTTCCCCAACCACTGAGCCGGCCAGGGCGGGACCAGCCGGTATCAGCCGGTGCGGGCGGCGGATTCGCTGGCATTGTCGACGGTCGCGGTCGTAATCAACTCAGCAGTGACGGCTTCGACGCCGGTGACGATCGCGAGATACGAGATCCGGTCGAGCAGATTCGTCAACGACGCGATCCGCCCCTGGGTGCGGCGGTGCAGCAGCCGAGCATGCTCGCACAGCATCCCGTCATGGCTGCCGGCGAGGGTGAGGTGTTCTTCGGCGGTGCGCAGCAGCGCGAGCCAGCCGCGCATCCCGGTGTCGGTGTCGATGCTGAACGGGGCAACCGGGCAGCGGGTGGCGCGGCGGCTGGTCTGGGCGTAGACGGTGTGCTCGCCGAGCAGGCCTTCGTCGAAGAAGCGTTTGGCGGTCAGATTCACCCCGACGTAAATGAAGGTAGCGGCCATGTCGTTGGCCAAACCCTTGAGATGGTTCGATACCTCCAGGCCGTTGCGGTGCCGGAAGTCGACGAAGTGCAGATCGTCGAGCACGATCAACCGGGTACCGCAGGAGGTGACACAGTCCACCGCCAAGGCCCCGAGTTTCGAGGTGGAGGCACGGTCCACGGCCGGATGGCCGTAGAACCGCAGGATCTGCTGATTGAGGCCTTTGAGGGTGACCCCGGCGCTGAGCGGGATGAACGCCACCGGCCACCGTTGATGCCCCTCCACGGTGAGGGGTCCGTCGCGGCGCAGAACTCGCCGGTGGACGTCGCGGGCATAGCGGGTGGCGATGGTGGTCTTGCCGAGGCCGGGTTCGGCGTCGATGACCACCGAGCCGCGCAGCTTGTCGCCGTCCCGATACGCCGAGGCCATCACCTGATCGCAGATCCCGTAGGCGGCGGCGAGTTGGCTGGTCTTGATCGTCGGCAGGTTCGCGTTCCACACCATCCGGGCTTCGTTGTAGTCCTCGAGCTCCTCCTGCGACAGTCGGGACATCGCGGTGCGGGAGAGGACCTCGAACGGTTCACGCGGTGGGGCGGTGACGAAGGCGTGCCAGCCCTGTTTGCGGGAGAGCTGGTAGCGGACAGTGCCATACGTTGCCAGCCAGGTGGCCCAGGGGTTCATTCGTCGAACACCTCGAACACGTCTTCGTCGGGATGCTCCGCGTAGTACCGGTCGAATACGTCGACGTCGTCGACCACCTCCAACCGTTGAGTTCGACTGGTGGCGAGTTCGTCGAGCAGCTCGGCGACGCCCGGCACGGACGCAGTGTCGCGTTCGTCGTCGATACCGGACTGCTGTCCTTCGGTTTCCGGATGCGGGCGGTGGGCACTGAGTCGGCGGGCCAGGGCGCGGTCGCGGCGTGTCGCGACGTCGTCTCGGCTCCACGCGAGCAGCAGATCCCGTACCGCGGCGGCGGGATCGAAGTGGCGATGCTCGCGCACGGCGATGCGTTTGGCGTAGTCGGCGGCGTCCCTGCTGAACGGCTGGTTCAGGCAAGCGCCGTGCTCCCACACCAACTGATGCCAACGGTGGCTGTCCGGGTCCTGGAACCAGGCGTGCCGGATGTCGTGATTGTCGACGAAGATCGGCCACTTGCCGGCGTGCACACCGCCATACGGCGAACGGGTGGTGCGATACAAGGTGAGCCCGGATCCGTCGTAACGCAGTCCGTCGACCTCGACGCCGTAGTGCTGGATCGTACGCCAACGCACATCGAGGAACTCATACGCCAGATCCGGATTCGCCGGCAACAGCAGACCACCCGATTTGGCGACCCCGATCTCGAACATCTCGCTCGGCGAAAACCCCACCCGCGGCAGTTCCGGCACGCACAGCCCGTCATGTCGGGTGTGGTGATAGACCCGGCCCACCCATTCCCGGATGATCTGCTCGAGTTCGCTGGCGTAGTAGAACGCGGCGTCTTCGACGTCTTTGCCCCGTGAGTACACGTCCGGGCCCTTGTAGGCGGGCAGGTGCTGTAGCAGTGATTCGCGCAGGGTGCGGAAGAAGCGTTCGACGGTGGGTTTGTCGGTGGGCTTGTGCGGGATCGCCGGCTGAACGGTGATACCCAGTCGGGCGCAGACTCCGATCACATGAGAGGACAGGTACTGCTTGCCGTGATCGACGACGATCGCCTCGGGCAGACATGCCGGTAGATCCCCGACGCGTCGCTGGGAGATCCCGTCCGGGGACTCGGTGCCGACGAGCAGGTTTCGCGGCACCCCGTGATACGGCCAGAGTTGATCCGCAGTCGGGTCGGTGTCGCGGGCGGGAGTGATGCACTGGTACAGCACATTCGCCACGTCCTGGGACCGCGTCGATAGCGGTGTCAGGCGCAGTCCGAGGATGCAGCGGGTGAACAGGTCCATCGCCACGGTCAACTCCACCCCAACCCAGCGCATGGTGACCGGTTCCATCGCGAACACATCCAGCGCGGTGGTATCGAGCACCACGTACTCCCCCGGACGGGTCGCGCGCAGTCGGCCGAGGACACCGCGGGGCCGGTCCGCCACCGACCGCCGGCCTTTCGCGCTACCGAACGCGTGCCGCCCCTTCGACAATGTCTTCACCCGCCGGTATGCCGTGCTCAGGGAGGGCAACGGCACCATGCCCGGCCCGAATTCTGCTTCCAGGTCCTTGGCAACGGCATCGATGACCGCGCCGATCGTCGGGGTCGAGACGGTGACGTACCTATCGAGCACCCGCACACATGCTGCGTCCCACCGGTGATCGACACTGGTGGCGTAGCGGCTACGGATCCGACTGTCCGTGAGTCCGGCAACTCCTGCCGCGCGGTATCCGGCGATCCAGCGGTACAGGGTGCGCACAGAGACGTGAAGTTCCGCCGCTCTGGTGGCCAACACCGATTCGAGTTCGGCGCCGGAGGTCGCAACCTCGGTCAGGATGCCGCGGACGTGTTCGGCTCGTGTTTCCAGTTCCTGAATCTGGGTTGCGGTCAGCGAGGAGAGCACTACGGCAGCAGGGTCAGCGGAGGCGGTGTCGTCCGGCGGTGAGATCGCTGTTCCCCGTGCCGCGATCTCGGTGACCGCGACACGCTGCATCCGCTCTCCGGACCGGAGGGTGACATCGTGTCCCTGCAGCGCCACGACTTCCCATGAGCAGCCGTCGAGCCAGACCTTGATTCCTGCACGTAGTTCGACGATGTTGGTCACGGCGTGCTCCTTACACCGGACACCTGCGACTGTCCGGACAGCGGCACCGTCAGGTCCACCGACCACAGACCGGACCACAGCTTCGCCAGCACCGCGATTCGCGAGCCGGGCCTGTTCACCGATGCGGCGAGGTCGTCGAGGGTCATCCCGGGCACTGCGACGCTGTCGAGTGCCCTCATCACCGCGGGGTCGATCCACTCGCTACGACGAGCGCCCCCGAGGATTCGGAGGTTCGCCAGCACTACTGGGTTTGCACCGGTCCACACTTCATACGACCAGCCCCGACTCGAACACAGTCGTTCGGTCCAGGCGAACACCTGCGCAACTGCGTCGCGACGGGCGAACTCGGCGGGTTTGACGTCGACGACCGTGAATCCGCCGTCTGTGCGTTGGAGCAGCAGATCGGGCGCATGCCGACGCATGGTCTTCCCGTCCGGGCCGCACAGCCACATCGGCTGTGCGGCGATCCGCACCACTTCCGGTGCGTAGTCCGCCAGCCACAACCGGTCCAGTTCGAGTCGGCTCTCGTAGAGGACGTGGCCACGGTTGGTGGCCGACCAGAACATCCCGGAATAGTGGCGCTGATGGGGGTGACTGCGGACTTTCCGTACCGGCAGGCCCAGGATCATCCGATAGGGATCTGCCGCAGCGAGGGTCGTCGCGACAGGATCACCTGATTCCTGCACGTACCTGACCTCAACCTCGCTGGTCCGGGGCACTTTTTCAGGGTCCCGCTACTGACACGAATTTGAGAAACCGACACGCCGCTGACAGGCGACTGACATGAAATTGAGAAACTGACACCGAATCCGAGAACCTACAGCTGAGCGAAACCGCACGATAAGGCGACCCGATCCCTTGTCACTCACGGTTTGTGCGGAGTCGGTGCTGCTAATTGCCATTAGCGCACCATCAACGTCGAAACCCCAGCTGAGCGCGTTTTCCTACCGGAAGCATCGGTGCGGACCGGTAGGCTCTCGTTCCGTGCCCGACGACCTGCTGATGCGCCATCCGGATCCCTCCGACGCCCCTGCGCCGGCCTCGTCGGACTCCGCCGCGCCGTCCGTGCCGGCGTTGCCGGCCGAGACCATTGCTCGGGTAGCCGGGACGGCGGCGCGGTCGCGCTCCGAGTTGACGCGCCGCAACTATGCCGCCGACTGGGCCCGGTTCACCGCCTGGTGCCAGCGCGAAGGGCATGCCGTGTTGCCGGCGCATCCGCTCACCGTCGCCGCCTACCTCCACGACGCGGCCGCCACCGTCACGGAGACAGGGGAGCGGGCCTACTCACCCTCAACGTTGGCACGGTGGGTCGCCGGCATCGGCTACCACCACCGCCGCGCCGGCCATCCGGCCCCCGGAGCCGACGAGCTGGTCACCGCGACCCTGTCCGGGATCCGCCGGGACTACGCCGCGGCGGGGGAGCGGCCCCGGAGTCCCCGGGCGCCGTTGCTCACCGCCGACGTCGTCACCATCGTCGAGAAGATGCGGGCCGACAGCGGCAGTTGGGCCGCGGAGGTCCTCGAACGCCGTGACAGTGCGATCCTGCTGCTCGGCTTCGCCGGGGCGTTCCGCCGCAGCGAACTCGTCGCTCTCACCTGTAATGACGTCTCACTGCACCGGCTCGACGGGTTGCACATCCGCCTCCGCAAATCGAAGACGGATCAGGAAGGGCGGGGGAGTGTCCGGGCGCTGCCGTTCACTCACAGTCATGCGAGTTGTCCGCCGTGTGCGTGGATGCGGTGGGCGCAGGTCGTCGCCGCCTTCGACGCCGGCGGCCGGCCCGCCGTCATCCGACTGCTGCGCACCGCCGAACCGTTCGAGACGCACGTGTGCCGCGGGACCCGGCCCCGCATGGTCCCGTCGGGCCTTGACCCTGGTTCTTGGACACGCTGAATCCAGCACCTGCTGGGGAAGCGAGATGATCTTCAGTCATGTCACGAAAGAACTACTCGGAGGAGTTCCGGCGCCAGGCCGTCGAGTTGTACGAGTCCACACCCGGAGCGACGATCCGAGGTATCGCCGCTGATCTCGGGGTCGTGCGCGGCACCCTGACAGACTGGATCGAGCACTACGGGACCGGAACCAAAACCCACGTCGACGGCACCCGGATGAACACCCCGTCACGACCCCACCGTCAACAGTCCGCTTCGCCCGACATGCCGGAGACCGTCGAGCAGAAGCTCGCCCGCCTCGAAGCCGAGAACGCTGCCCTGCGAGCAGAGACCACGAAGCTCACCACCGAACGCGAGATCCTTCGTAAGGCGGCCGAGTATTTCGCCGGGGAGACGAGCTGGTGACCCGCTTCCAGTTCGTTGCCGACCACTCCGACACCTATCAGGTGAAGCGGTTGTGCGAGCTCGTCGAGCTCGAGCGTTCGTCCTACTACGCCTGGAAGTCCGCCGAGCCAGCACGAGCAGCGCGCGTCGAGGCCGAGGTGCAGCTGGCCGAACGGATCCGGGCGATCCACGCCGAGGACAACACCTACGGCGCTCCGAGGATCACCGCCGAGCTCAACGATGGAGCCTCCGCAGGCGGCAAGGTCAACCACAAGCGGGTGGCCCGGGTGATGCGCGAGAACAACATTGTCGGCTACCGCCGTCGACGACGGATCACGACCACGATTCCCGAACCCGCGGACCAGAAGGTGCCCGACCTGCTCGAACGGGACTTCACCGCCGACGCACCGAACCGCATTTACGTCGGTGACATTACGTACTTGCCGATCGGAGGCGGAGCCAACCTGTATCTGGCGACGGTGATCGATTGCTACTCCCGCAAACTCGTCGGCTGGGCGATCGCTGATCAATGCGCACCGAGCTCGTCGCCGACGCCCTTCATGCCGCCGCCCAGGCTCGTAACGGGCTGGCCGGGGCAGTCTTTCACAGCGACCACGGAAGTCAATACACGTCAAAGGAATTCGCTGCCCTCTGCGCCCGCTTCGGCGTCATCCAGTCGATGGGCAAGGTCGGCACGAGTGCCGACAACAGCCTCGCCGAATCTTTCAACGCCGCGCTCAAACGAGAAGTTCTTCAGGACGCGAACGCTTGGCCCGACGAGGCGACATGCCGGCGTCAAGTGTTCCGCTGGGTCACCCGCTACAACACCAGAAGAAGGCACTCCTGGTGCGGACACCGGTCCCCGGACACCTACGAGAGCTCGCACGCCGTTACGCTGGCGTCCGCCGCGTAATCCACCACCTGTGTCCACGGACTGGGGTCAAGGCCCCATCTCGGGAGGGCTGCCCATCAGATCGGGGCACGTTCTCGTGCTCGAGGGTGTGGACCGGGTTGGCAGGCGAAGCGTTTTTCCGTGCGATCGGTGGCGGCATCGAGTTCGGTGAGATGGCCGAGGCGGCGTTGCGGCGGGAGTTCACCGAGGAGTTGGGTGTCACGCTCGGAGCTGTCGAACTACTCGGCGTGGTCGAGAACATCTTCGAGTACGAAGCCAATCGGGGGCACGAGATCGCCCATGTTTTCGCGGTGGAATCGGCCGAGATCGATGCGATCCCTTTGATGCGCGGTTGCGGGTGCTCGACGAAGGCAGCCCGATTCGATGGGGTCTCGATCGACGAGACGAACCGCCCTTTCTTCCCGGCCGGTGTCACCGCCGAACGGCGAACGCCGGCCCGGGGGCGTCACCTTGAGATTGGTGAGTGCTCATCGAGTGCGGCGTGATCGAGCATCGCGCCGATCAGTGCCCCGAATCCTGCTGCCAGTACGTGGGCCTGTGTTATTGGGAGCCACCAGCAGTCCCACGTCACGGTCGGTCCTCCGACGGCAGGGTCGGATTCTTCTGCCGGCCAGCGTTCGGTGACATCGGCACCGGGCATGTTCATCCGGTAGTAGTGCCGCACGGCGACTTCGTCTCTCATGGGACGCACGTCGTATCTCTGTACCCCTACGCGCCGCACCACGTGCCCGTGTCTGCCGGTCTCTTCGAACAGTTCGCGTACAGCGGCCTGGTCGGGGGACTCGCCGGATTTGATGGTGCCGGCGGGCACCTGTACGCCGGTGACCGTCATCGGCTGGTCACGGCGGGTGAAACACCAGCAGGTGACCGTCGTGCAGGACGTAACACACGGCCTTGTGGACTTCGCGCGGCATCCTGCCACTGTACGAACAGTGTGTCGCAGCGGTGATGTTCGGTTGTCGCACAGGCGCGGAGTATTCGCAGGACTGCCCTGGGTCGATACATCGCCATGCCTTCGGCCGCCGGACTCTCCGCTGCGGGAACGGATCTGTGACCGGAGTGAGTGCGTCGGTGCTCAGAACAGGGTCACGGCGTCGGTGAGCATGCGGTGGCCTTCGTTTTCGAAGGGTTCGTCGCCGACCTGATAGGCCCAGACCGCGGTGCCGATCGCCTCTCGGAGGGTGAAGATCGCCCACAGTTCCGGATCTCGGGGGTCGGTGCCGTAGCCGTCGAGGAAGGCGTGCTCCAGGTCCGGGTGCGTGCGCCAGTGTCGTGCTGCAAGCCGGCAGAAGTCGCTGAGTGCCGGACGGAAATCGAAGCGCCCGAAGTCGATGATCTTGACAATCCTGTGGTCGACGAGCCAGTTCCGCGGGGACCAGTCACCATGGGTGGGCACGACCGTCACGGGTCGAGGACGGTAGGTCGTCAGTATCCGGCGCACGGCGGCGACGGTGGACGGATCGATTCGATGTGATTGATCGAGCCAGGCAAGGGCCTTCGTCGTAGCGCGGGCTTCCGCGTCGTCGTCGCAACGTTCTGCTTGGTCGTGGAAGGTGCGGAGAAGGGCGCCGGCCTGGTGATGGATGTCGGCGTCAAACTCTGAGCCGCTGCCCATGACCAGAGTGCCCTCGAGGTAGTCGGTGACGAGGATGTTCGCGGCGCGATCGTGCTGGATCATGCGGGCGGCGCGGCCGCTGTCGATCAGGCACGCGGTGGCGCCCTGGTGAGCGGTGATCTCACGGCCGATGTGGGTGTTGGCCGGGCCTGCGGCTTTGACAATGAAACGGCCGAGGATACTGGTGACGTCGAGTACGACGGTGTCGGTGAGGTTCCAACTCAGCTCGGCTCGGAGTCGGGCATCGGGGAGCCAGCGCAGCAGCTGGGCGTTTTGGTCGAGACTGAGTCGAGGGAAAAGGTCGGCCCGCTTCTGGTCGTCGTCCACTCGGGTGAACGTATCAGGGCGGGACCGCATTGAAGGTGATGGTCGACCATGGCGCTGACCTGTCGTGGTGCTTCGGATGCGGCGCTTCGGGGCGGGGCGTTGTGTGTCGTGATCGCCCGCTACCGTGGGCGAGTGACCGATCGCTTTCGGTTGGTGCCGGCTATCTATGTGCTGCTGCGTCGCACACGTGGTGGACGTGAGCAGGTCCTGCTCCAGCTGCGGGAGGGAACCGGCTATCTGGATGGGCATTGGCCCATGCTGCGGCCGGACATGTCGAGCGGGGCGAGTCGGTCTTCGACGCGGCGGTGCGGGAGTGCGCCGAGGACTCGGAATCGCGGTCAATCCCGAGGATTTCGGGGCGTTGACGACGTTTGCATCGTCAGCAGCTGCCCGGCCTGTCCTACAAGGATCACCGAGTGGACTTCTTCGTCGAGTGCCGCAGGTGGTCATCCGAGCCGCGGCTGATGGAGCCGGAACAGGCCGCGGCGCTGCAATGGTGGTCGGTAGCGGACCTTCCGACTCCGATGGTTGCACACGACAAATTCGTACCCGACGCTCTGCTCGCTGGTCAGCTGTCTTCTATGTACTGCGTGGGGTTCTGAACTGCCCGTTCAGAGCACAGGCTCTCGATTCACGAACCGATCGTTCTCCAGGACCGGTACCGACCGGCTCGTGTCGACCTCGGCGGCGATGCCCACATCGGTGGGATAGCCAGCAGCGATGAGTTCCTGTCCGGATGCGCAATGTTCCAGGGCGCCGCCGACCCGGTCGCGTATCGAATACCAGGACGCCGCCGCCACTTCGGCTTCGGGAGACACTGCCGGATAAGGCCTGCGCTCGAGTAACTCCGCAAGGACGGCACCGGCGCCCCACAGATCCTCGACCGAGGGCCGCAAGGATCCATCAGGCCAGCGCTCACCCGCTGCGATCACCGACGCGACGGCTCCCTCGCGGTAGTTGGTGTGTATCCACTCGGCGACCGCAGGTGCGTTACGCAACGAGGCTCCGAGGCACACACCCGATGAGGCGCGGCCAACGCGTGTGCGATCGAGGAGCCATTCGGTGACGGCAGCACCAACCGCTCGAGTCCCGAAGCGGATCGGACGCTGGCAGGTGACAGGCTCACGGCTGCCCCGCGCATGTCGCTTCGACCGACCGCGAGGACGGCATGATGATCGGCGGCGTACTGCTGTGCCCTGTTGTCTTTCCAACGGTAGGGAAACACCTCGATCCCCTGCTCCACGGCAACAGACAATGTGGTGGTGAAGGACAGCACGTCGACGACGACCGACACATCGGCGTCGAGGGCGATGGCCGACGCACCGGTGAGTCCCCACTCGAACCGGACGGAATAGGGGCGTTGCTGGTGGGTGGGGTTCATGCGGTTACTTTGACAGACGCCGCGTGAAGCAACAGGTGACGACGCTGCTTGCGACGGCGCAGCAGGGAGAATGTGCCTACGGATTTCGATCCGAGGGCCGGGTTGCGTCCATCAGAGTGGTGTACGAGCCACAGCTGAATGAGCTTGCTGGCGTGTCGTAACCGAACGAAAGACGGTCACCGCGTGATCCTCAGAGAGACCGACCAAAGTCACTCGAGACAGGACCACACGATGACCACTGCCCACGATATCGACCTGCGCAAGCTTGTCGACGACCGACTCACCGGTGCCAGCCCTGACCTGCTGCGCGAACTGCTGGCGATGTTCCTCGACGCCCTGATGAGCGCCGAAAGCCGACGCACTGTGCGGCGCCAGCTACGGCCAACGCTCCGACGAACGGAGCAATACCCGCAACGGGTACCGGCACCGCGACTTCGACACCCGTGTCGGCACTCTCGACGTCGCCATCCCCAAACTGCGGCAAGGCTCCTACTTCCCTGATTGGCTGCTGCAACGCCGGAAGCGGGCCGAGAGGGCCCTGACCACCGTGGTCGCGACGTGCTACCTACTCGGGGTCTCGACCCGACGAATGGAGAAGCTCGTCGACACCCTCGGCATCACGTCGTTGTCGAAATCGCAGGTCAGCGTCATGGCGAAAGAACTCGACGAACAGGTCGAAGCCTTCCGAAACCGGCCACTCGATGCCGGGCCATATGCATTCGTCGCCGCCGACGCTCTCGTGCTCAAAGTCCGCGAAAACGGCCGTGTCGTCAATGTCCACACGCTGGTGGCGGTCGGGGTCAACGCCGACGGCTACCGCGAGATTCTCGGTGTCGATGTCACTTCTGCCGAAGACGGCGCCGGCTGGTTGACCTTCTTCCGCGGGCTCGTCGCCCGAGGCCTGTCCGGAGTGCAGCTCGTGACCTCCGATGCACATGCCGGCCTTGTGGGAGCGGTCGGCGCGACCCTGCCCGGCGCATCGTGGCAGCGATGCCGGACGCACTATTCGACCAACCTGATGGCGGTGACACCGAAAGCGTCGTGGCCGTGGGTGAAGACGCTGTTGCATTCCGTTCACGACCAACCGGATGCGGATTCGGTTCACGCGCAGTACAACCGGGTGATCGACGCCTTGGAGGAGAAGCTGCCGAAGGTGGCCGAGCATCTCGACGGGGCGCGAGCGGATCTGCTGGCATTCACTGCGTTCCCGAAGCAGATCTGGCGGCAGATCTGGTCCAACAATCCGCAGGAGCGGCTGAACAAGGAGATCCGCCGCAGAACCGACGTCGTCGGGATCTTCCCGGATCGGACTGCGCTGATCCGGCTGGTCGGTGCCGTGCTCGCCGAGCAGCACGACGAGTGGATCGAAGGGCGACGCTATCTCGGACTCGACGTCCTCGCTCGCTCTCGTAGCGATAGGACCGCTCAGAACGTCACTGAGTCTGACGAGGAGGTGGTACCGGCTTTGACCGCATAACCCGACAACGAGGAATCACGCGACGACGTCGCACACCACCTCACGGGACTTGACCGAGGGCCGTTCGAGTTGAGTGATGCGCTCGATGGACTCGAGACCGACGGTCCATGTCCTAACTCAGATGTGTTTTCACGGGCCGTCCGAACCGCCGAACACGAGGTGGGGTGTACCGACGACCGGCTCGTGAGGATGGAGTTGGTGTTGCAGCGATGTCAGGGCGTCGTCGTCGAGCGTTCCCGGGTGAATCTCTCCGGGTTCCCAGACCGGTCGACGGCGCCTGGGTCGCCCCCTCCAGCTCAGCGAACCGCCGTAACGGCAAGGTCCTGCGGGCGTGCGGCCAGGACGTGAGCGTCACCTGCCGAACTATGCGAATCGCTGCCTCACTTCAGTACGACCTGTTCGGCGTGGGGAAGTCGATCTGTTCGCGGATGATGTCGCCGTGGCCTGCGTGTCTGGCGAACTCTTGGATGAGCAGGAGAAGTGTCCACCGCATGCTGACGGTTCCCTCGCGTGGACGGCATTTGGTGTCGTCGAGGTCGAATCGCGCAGCAATGTCCCGTGATCGTTGGCTCGCCCGCTCGAACTCGGCAATGACGTCTTCGAGCGACTCGTCGTCGCCAACGGCGAAGGTGCCCTCGTCGCGGCGTGAATATCCATCGCACTCGGACTCGTCGAGACCCGCCCAGAACCGTTGGAACCAGATGCGTTCTGCCGCGGCGGCGTGCTTGATCAGGGAGATCGGTGTGGTCAGCGACGCGACGAGGCGACGGCGGGCGTCGTCCTCGGACAGGCCGCGTGCAGTGTCGGTCAGTGCCGCGCGGTTGCGGTCGAGCATGTCGTTGATGACTGCGCGCTCGGCGCCGGTGGTGATCCCGAAGTTGCTCATGCAGTGCACTCCATGTCTGTTGGGCAGGTTCGTCTGCGGTGCGTGTTGTGGTGCTGGGTGGCGCAGATGTGGCGGCAGTCGGCAGGAAGAAGCGAAGGCACGATGCCGGGGACAGGCTGGGCTGGCGGAAGGCAATCCGTGCGGATCGTCGCAAAAACCCTGCACGGCGCGGAAAGAAGTGGGTGGACGTTACCGTCGGCCGCGCTACGAAGCGCTGCTGTCTAGGTCACTGTATGTCCCACGCTGCCAATCCGGAAGCCCTTGAACCGAGCCCGTTGGCGGCGGCGGTGAAAGTGGCGGGTGGCAAGCACTCGTTCTTCCTCGATCCGGCGAAAGCGGCACGGTCGTCCTCGACTGCCACCGCCGAGTGCTCCGAACTCACGGTCACCACAGTGGACAGCCTCACCACCGTGACGATTCCTGCCTGGGCGCGGTGTCGAACGAGTTGCAGCAACGCTACGCCGACGCCGCAGCTGTCGGCATCGGCAGCGCGGCGACACCGCGGCCGGGACGAGCGTCGGCGTAATGGCGGTGGTGGTACGTCGTCGAGGTCGCGATCGTCCAGCCCCCCGCTTTCGCTGATCCGGTCTACGCCACGAGTCGGATGGGCGGGTGTCGTCGCGGAAGACTCCGGTCGCCGCCGCCAGGTCCTGGAATCGGCGGGTGCCGGGGACCGGAACCCAGCGTGGCGGACGGGCAGGTTCCGACGAGGATTGCTCGGCGAGTCGGTAGGTGTCGGAAACGATCCGGGCGCGCAGGATCCGGCCGGTGACCGAGCCGGTGGTGGCGTAGCCGAGGTCTCCGATGATCCGGCCGGTGAGTCGTTGCCGGCCGAGGAGGGGGCGTCGGCTGTACCAGGTGGCCGTCCACCCGTCGCCGCGCAGGAACAGTCGCCATTCCCACCAGCGTTCCTCGTCCCGAAAACCTGTAGTGGCTGCGGGCTGGAACAACGGGACACCGTCGTCGAGGGGTTCGACGTCGACGGTGACGGTGACGATGCTCGGGTCGGTCTCGTCCGGTGGGGTCTCGGTGAACAGCAGGGCGTAGCGGCCGGTGTCGCCGACCTGCGGTGGTGCGACCTCACCGTCGCCGATGGCCAGGTCGGTCACCAGCACCGACAGTCTCCGGTGTGGTCGAACCGGTGGCTGCGAGGTCGGCATGCGGCAGTGTGCCATCACGACCGGAAACCTCCGGTCCCAGCGATGGCAACGGCGAGGCGAGGAACCGTAGCCCCCTAAAGTTCTGCTCGGCACCGCAATCGACACCCGCCAGCAGCGTTTGCGACAACGACGCGCACCCGTCGGCCACCGGGGAACGGTGCTGTCACTGTCCGCCTCCGGTGCTGGGGTTCTGGGCTGTGATCGATCGTGGCGTGAGGTGCCGCTGGTCGGTGCCGTCGGGGTTCATCGAGGCCAGTTCTGGACGGGTCGAGGTCGCGATATCGGTGACCGGTGTGCCGTCGGGGCTGGTGGCGCGGGTGTAGAGAATGCGCGAGCCGTCGGGGGTGAACTGCGGGTGCACCGCGTAGGTGGCGGTCAACGGGGTGATGGGCCCGCCGCCGGCAGGCATCGCATAGATCTCCGAGCCGTTGTTGCCACCGCGGTTGCTCACGAACACCAAGGTGGAACCGTCGGGGGAGTAGACAGGGTCCTGGTTCCAGAACTGATCGCGCAGAAGCACTGTCGGGTCACCCCCGGTGACCGGCACCTCGACGAGGTGGCCGTCGGTAGCGAAGACCACGCGGGAGCCGTCCGGGGAGAACGCCGCACCGAAAGCGGAGTCCTGTTCGACGATGACGCGCACGTCGGAGCCGTCGGCGTTCATGATGCTGATTCCGTCGCTGCTGCTGAATGCGATCGAGGTGCCGTCCGGGGAGAAGACCGGTTGATAGCCACCCTCGTACAGAGTGCGTGATTGACCGGAGTCGAGATCGACGATGTCGATGAACCGGCCGGCGCGGGTGTAGGCCAACTGTGTGCCGCCGGGGGAGAGGGCGGGATAGGTGCTGTACCGGTCATCGGTGTTGTCGACGGTTGTGGTGGGGGTGATCTGCTGCAGAGCGCTGCCGTCGGCGTCGGCGAGGAAAACCTGTCCCCATCCGTCGTCGAAGGCCACTTTCACCGGTGACGGTTCGGATGATGGCTCGTCCGCACATCCGACCGTCACGAGGGCAGCGGTGATGAGCACGGGCGGCAACCGGAAGCAGCGCATCGCGTGATCATCGCAGCCGGGCGGGCCGACTGCGCGCCGACCGGACGATCGGAGGGCTGGGCTACGGATGGCTGCTCGGAACATTTCTTTCCGGTGTCGCGGAAGCAGCAGGACAGCGGCCGCCTGCGGGGTTGTGGGCGTGTTCGTTCCCGGATGTGTGGGAGGGGGAGCTCGGATGCTGTGGCCCAGTGTTCGGCGTCGACCGACTCATGGTGTCCCCACGCCGTCACCCGCACCCGAGGTGTCGGGGCCGGGCGGGAACTCGTGCAGATAGAACGTCGCTCCGTCCTCGATCTCGTCCATGCTGAAAAACAGGCGACTCGACGCCTCCGCGCCGGCCCGAAGGTCTCCGCCCCTGGAGTGCAGGACGTACCTGACGATCCGAACCGGGACTCAACTTGGGCCGAGACCGCGGAACGGATCCACGGCCGCAGCGACAAGGCGTTGTAACAGCTTGGGTGCCGGCCGGACGCTGCGCGAGGCAGGCGGGCACGGGGCCACGCCACCGCAGCGTGCCGGCACGGAGTGGAAAAGAAGGATCGGGTGCATTCGGTCGCCTCTCGGCGAAAGGCGCAGCACGGCTCCAGCCGAACGGAACTCCGTGAAGGCAAAGGGTTGAGCCCGGGGGACACGAAAACGCACCCGATCCGGCTAGTGCAACATGACCGTGCCTCAAGCTATTCCCGCCGGAATTGTCGGGGCCTAACCGCGTGAGCTGCGCCAGCGGCGGGATCCAGGACTTCGTGAATCCGTGTCGGCGCGGATGCGTGCAGTGCGTGCGATGCGTGCACGCATCGCGAGTCACGCATGCATATTCTGCCGATGCTGAGGGTAGAGCTCGTGATGTCGCGGTTTGGTGCTCTGGTCCGAGGTCGGTGAGTGAACGCGTCCTCATATCGCATGGATAACCAGGATTATCCATCAATATCAGTCAGGGAAGGTTGCCCACGGCCAGGGAGTCATTTCAGATGTAGCTGCGACGAGTGCTGGGGCGGCTGGCGCGCCCTCGGTAGGCATGCTGCCACCCGGGATGGCCCCGGGGCCGCCGCGATCATCGGCCGCCTGCCGGAGGTGTACGCCCGCCAGGCTATGGAGTAATCAACGTCCGCCCGGGACGCATGGATCCGGTGGCCGCGGGACTGTGGTGCGCGTCGACGGGCCGCGCGATCGGGACAGGTCGCTGGGGCCCGTCATTTACAGCCACGAGGCAGTCAAGTTACTAGTGAACATAAGAGCGCCTATCGGCCCGCCGGCACCGGGGCACCCGGGTGAGGGAGCGAGGTGCGCACTCGTCGCTGCCGTGCGGCCGCATCAGTCGGGTGACAAGCCCGCGGTTTGTACCGCCGCAGGGGCGTTGTCGAGGCGGGGTGGAAACGAAGAAGGATCGGGTACGTTCGGTCGCCTCTCGGCGAAAGGCGCAGCACGGTTCCAGCCGAGCGGAAATCCGTGACGGCAACTGGGTTGAGCCCGGGGGACACGAAGACACCCGATCCGCTCAGCGAAACACGACCCAAGGACGAGGTATTCCCGGGTGTCGAACTGTGGCGGACGGAGCAGGGTGACCTGCAGAAATCGTTCGGATTCCGGGATGTTGAACCGAGTCATCCCCCTGCGTGCTGTGCGTGCACGCATTGCACGCACAGCACGCACGATGTCGAGAAGATCGACTGGCTCCCGAAGAAGGGTGCACGGGGCGCATCGAGTCTCGGGATGCGGCGAGTTCGAGGACCTGCATGTTGGTCAACCCCTGCTAGGGGGAGATCTGCGGTGTTCGACGGTTCGACGGAGCATGCCGTGTCACCGCAGGACCAACGGGTGGACCCAGGACTTCATGAATCCGCGTCGGCACAGATGAGTGCAGTGCGTGTGATGCATGCACGCATCACACGCAGTGCACGCGGAGTGGCTCACGCAACGTGCGAGAGGGTTCCTCCCAAGCGAGGGCGGACTCACAGCCCCATTTCGGGGCCGGTCTGGGGACTGTGGTCGGGTGGTTCCGGCTGGGGCGGGGTCGTACTGCCGCCGGGTGTGCCGGGTTTCGCGCGGTGCGGGTGACCGGACGCGGCGGCGCGCAGAGCAGACAGCAACGACTCCTGTCCGTTGGCATCACGAGCGACGTGCTGCGCGGTGCCGGTATCGGTAGGTGGTCGGGGTGTGTGGCGGTCGGCGACGTAGCGGCGGATGAGGCCGGACAGACGCGCCGGGGTGATGGTCAGCCCGTCGATGCGCTGGCCGCGGTCGAGCATGGTGACCAGCTCGTGCAGCGCCCGGGCTGCGTCCTTGCGGGCACCGGTGCGGGCGGTGTGCAGCTTCCACTCGGACAGCCGGTCTCGGTGTTCGTGGGTGATCGACAGCAGGGTGCACAGGTCGGCGACATCCTTGGCGGCGAGGCGGCTGCGCCAGGCGAGCGCCTTGAGCACCACCGCCTGCTCGACGCCGGGCACCGGCACCTCGAAACGCAATGTCTCGCTGGTCGTCAACCGTGCTCGCACCCGCACCCGTAGAGGGTCGGAGGCAAGCGCGAGGGTCAGGCCGGGGATGGCGTCGAAGCCGCGCCCGGCGTACTCGATGCGTTCGAGCCGGCGACCACCGGTGCCGGGAACCAGCAGATCCACGGACAGGGGAGTGTCGTCGCCGGAGGGTGCCTCGTAGTGGTTGCCGGTCACCAGCCGATAGCCGCGGGCGAGCAGCGCGGTGTGGAAGGTGGCGTCGGCTGCGGCGACAGGGTCCATGCCGGCATCGGCGTCGGCGGTGACCCGGGCAGCGGTGTCGGTGGGGTAGAGGCGACCGAGCAGGTGCACCATGTGCCCGCCGACGACCCGATAGTTGGCCCCGGCCGCAGCGGCGGCGAGATCGGCCAACGCCCGCAGGCCGCGGTCGGCGGCATTCGACGCGGCGAGGATCTCCACCTCGGCCATATCAGTCACAGAGCAGCCTTCTGACGGATCGTGGCGAACACATGATCGGCGGCTTCGGCGGCATCAGCGCCACCGGTGCGCAGCACATCGCCCGCAGTGATCAGCGGATCGGCCAACAGCACTGGCTCGCTGATCTCCGCGGTGCGCCACAGGGTCGGATCGGCGGGGACCTGCACGGCCATGGTGTGTTCGGCCTCGGTGGCGGGACTGAAGCCCGCGGCGCTCAGGTCGACGAACCGATCGGTGTAGAGCAGCGCCCGGGTCGGCAGCCGCCATGGGGCGTACACATCGGCCGCGGCATCGCCGCTGATCAACACTGCCACATCCTGCCGGGCGCAGAAGTCAACAACGGCGGTGGCCTGTGCAATCACCGGATCCAGGCCGTACCAGTAGGTCACGGCGCCACCGGGACCGGGATAGCCGGCCAGATAGTCCGCGAGCAACTCCTCGGGGGATGCGGCGAACCAGCCGTGCTCGGTGCGCCGCACCGCCTGTAGCTGTTTGAGGGCGAGTGAGACTGCCTGCTGGGAGACCTCCAGTGTCTCGGCGAGCCGGTGTTGGGTTTGCGCCCTATCCGAGAGCAGCAGGACCCGGGCCAGAGCCCAGCGCACCCAGGGTTTGCGGCCCCGGGCAGCAGATGCGGCAGGGGATGTAGGGGTTGCGTTTTCGGTCACGTCGTAGCGCGCGCCGGCGAATACGAGTAGGTCTTCGTCCACGGCGATGAGATCGATTTCGCCGTTTGTCGCGAGAGTGCGCAGATGCGCCGTGGCGTGTGGGGTTACCACGAGCACGCGCCGGGCTGGGCTCGGTTCGGCGAGCAGCCGGGCGAGGACCGTGGGGGTGGGTGGCCGCCGGGATATGCGCACCCGGGTCGGCAATTCCCGGCCGTCGGGCAGAGTCAGGTCCCAGGCGTCGAGGGAACCGGAGACAAGGCGGATGCCGGCACGACGCAGCAGCGCGATCGCGCCGGAGAGAAGCTGTGATGTTTCGGCCATGCTCGTCCCCTCGACGTGTACAAGCTTAGATGAGAAATCCTACTTTATCTTGTATTAGCTGCTAGAGCGTATAAGGATGTCGAAGTTCGCCCGGTCGCTGGTCGACTGGAGGCACGAGCGGGCACCGAACGGTGGAGCGGCTCGGCGCCGGCGTGCCTAACGTGACGGTGTCCGGTTCTGGTCCACCCTTCCGTGACGATCCAGCGGCGGGGTCGGTATCACCGGTTGTCGGGGTGAGACGGTCGCCGGGTCCCGATCCAGTGAATACCGTCGGGGCCAGGCGAATACGGGTGCGGCAGGTAGCTGGGACAGAACTCGCCGGTGTGCCAGGCGCTCGCGACTGTCTCCGGATCGTCGGGTGCGAAACCTGCTCGGATTGTGGGCAGGTGTTCGCGCCAACCGACCAGGCCGGAGTCATCGCGACCCCATACCCGCACCACCAACGTCATGACCGAATCCGCCCAGCTCAGCCGTTCGATCTCGTACACCCCAGTGTCCCAGGGTCGTGCCGACAGATGTCTGGTCAGCGCGGACAAAAAGCGCATATCCCAGTCCGCTTGTTCGAAGTCACCGTGCCGGACGGTCGGCAGTTCCTCACCGACGTCGCTGGTGCTGTAGTACTCGTGGCGACCGTTGTTTCCGGTGCCTCGGTTCCGGTACATGGCCGAAGTCTGCCAGGCGGAATTGCCAGGATCCCTACCCTGAGTCGCAGTGTCGCACCATCACACACAGTGGTCCAGAACCCGGTTTCCGACCCCACAGAGGATCCCCGGTAGCAACTCGCACGTGCCAGCGGGCTTGACGGCCTCTCGACGTGGCGTCCTTCGGATCGCAGGATGGCGCTGATTGGCGGGGTCACCCTTGCGCAGTTCCGCCACTGCGATAAATCATGGATAACCCCGATTATCCATCGAAGTCGAGCATTTCGTGCACAATGCAACCAGAGCAGCACCACGCCCCGTTCGAACTGACGGGTCTCACGGTGACAGTGCCTGGCTCGAATACGATCCTGTCCGTGGCATTTGAGAAGTTTCCAGATCCGACCTCGGAGTCGATCGGTCAATTCCAAGTCGTTGACTCGAACGGCAAGGGACAAAGCCCGCAACGGACTGGTGTACTGCGGTTCAGCGACAATCGCGTCACTCTGGAGGTGAGTCCAGGTTTTACGCCGACTGTGAGGTGGAGTCAGCAGCCGAGCGGTGGATGGGTCGGAAGCAACAACGACTCGGAGCCTGCTCGATTCGCCGTTCTGGGTTCGCTTGCGGTGAACCCAAGCGCGGTAACTCTCTGGGGCGTGCGCACGACCCGCCGCCGCTCAATCGGATTCGCGATGCCTGACGAGGAGGCTCCAGGCAACCATGAGATGCGAATGGATTGGTGTCTCGTCGGCGACCACATCCCTGACGAAACCCAGCGGTTCGGCGAGATCCGGGTAGAAGCCACGAACCTGCACGACTGGGCCGGGATTCCGACGACGACGCACACCATTCCTTCGAGTGGTCGCGGCCCACGCGGATTCTCCGTTGAACTCCCCGACGCTCCACAAGCTGTACTGATCAACCCGCCGGGGCAGGTCCGTCTGGTCTCATCGGCCACGATCTCACCGCCAGCGTTCGACGGCTTCAAGGTCTCGACGAACACCGCCGCGGTGTTCAACATCGACGACGGACTGGTCCTGACTGACGCCCTCTCTCAAGTCGCGACACCGATCGCGAGCTTGATGACGATGCTGTCCGGAGCTGAAAGCTCAGTTCGACGACTCGGGTTGATCGAGGGCGACATCAGCGTGAACGTGCTGGGATACCAGGTCGACGCAGCCGCCCCGAAAAGTGCTGGTGAGCTGTTTCTATACCGCGGCGACGTCGACAACGACTTCCTCTCCCGATGGCTGGACCTGTCGCCGCGGGTGTCCCCAGTCCCGCAAATCCTCGCCGCCGCGTGGAGCGGCGAATTCGCCACCGTTGATACTGAGGCTCTCACGCTCGCCACCGCCGCCGAAATGCTTCACCGCCGGCTCTACCCGAATGCAGTGCGGTTCTCGGATGCTCAGATCGAGCAGGCAGTCGAAGCGTTACGTGACTCAATGGTCGAGGAACCGGTCAAGGAGAGCTTATTGAACGCTCTGGGGACATGGTGGGCGGACCAGTCGTACCCCCAGCGGCTCAGAGGAATCGCCGAGCCCGTCGCCGAAGCAGTCCCTTCGGCCGTCGGCAAAATCGGTCGATGGAGAAACGCCGTGCACGCCCAACGCGTTGCTGGCGCCCACGGTTTGGGTGAGAACGAAGCAGGGCGCAATCCAGACATCCTCGACGTCCATGCACTCAACCAGTCGCTGCGGTGGGTCTTAACGTTCAGGCTCCTTCTTGAGACTGGCGTTACACCAGAACAGCTCGCCGCCGTAGCCGGACGTAGTCGACGGTATGAGGCCGACTCGCGGCAGTGGAAGTATCAACTGCCGGACATCTTCGGCTGAGCCGAAGGTCAGGTGAGTGGTGAACGAAGCTACGATCACTAGTTAACATAACGGGTGGAATTATCGGGAGGCAAACGCGAGCGTGCATTGCACGCAGTGCGTGTAATGCACGCGTGACGCGCATCGAGTCCGCGTCACGCAGGAAGGGCTCCACGGCGCGGCGAGCGCCACCGAGCGCGTCGAGCTCGGTGAAGGTGAGCCCCCGGCGGAAACCTCCGGTGCGAGGATGTCGCGCAGAACCGGCGTGGGGTCGCCGCGTGCACCTTGATGCCGACGACGGGCGCGATGATGATGACCGCGAACATCGGTACGAAATGAGGACCGGGTGGCCGGCAGCCAGGGCCTCGATCGAGGCCCAGATCGCGTGCAGCAGCATCGCGGTAACAGCCAACGCTGGCCCGGGGTCGATCCGGTGAGGTTCGGCCGACCCGGTGAATCAACCCGGCTCAGGAGACGGCGCTGTAAAGAAGCTGCTCGTAGATGGCATCCACGCACGGACCCCTGGCCGAGTCGCTGTTCGAGCGGTCGATGCGCGCAGCGAGATCACTGGTGGCCGCGGCGGTGACACTCTGCTTACCGCGACGCAGCACAGGCTCGCATGATCACAACCGGAGACCGACAAGGTGGCCGCGACACAGATCGCCGCATGCCCCCGCTCGGGTCCGAGCCGCTGCAGGGGATCTCTACCAGCGCGAAGAACACCGTCGCCGGGACCGACGAAGAAGGAATCGGGACGGGGAAGATATCGACCTGGTGATTGTGAACCGGATCACTTATTTTCTGCAGGAGGGGGGTTATTCCTCTGTTTCGACGGGTAGCCAGATGCCAGCCCGGGAAAATCCGGGCGACCCGGTACGAATCGGGCCGGGTTCGAATCGACACGAGGAGAAGATGATGACCGAGATCCTGAATGCCTTCATCGAGAACTTCAACGTCGTTCTGCAGACCCTGTCGACCGGTAGCGCGGACCTGATCGACACCGTGGTCTGACCGGAGTCCACCGGGAAGATCGGAGGGTTCTTCCCGAAAACTCCACTGCCCCTGAGGAGATCTGCCACGCTGACTCAGCTGCCACCGTGGCAGATCTCCTTATGCCAACTGACGGTCGACCATTGCAGCTCGGCCGCCGAGGCAATGTCGATCACCTCGCGGAATGTCCGATCCTTCGTCTGCGAGAGACAACCACGAATACGTGTGGATATGCATGAATAAGGCGTCATGTGTTATCGATACGATCACACACGTCATTGTCGCGTTTGTCAGGGGGTTCCTGGTGAATGATTCGAAAGCGCATTACCTCAGAGGGCGCCGTGATATTAATGCGTTCGGCTTCCCGGATTGCGCGTGGCGTACTGACGATGGGGCTCGTGTCCTGTGGTACGCGTGACGACACCGACCCCGGTCTCTGCTCGAAACCCCGACATCAGCCGGCGCGACGGTGACCTCGGAAACCGCACCGCAGAAGCGGCAACCGGGTGGCGACGACGAAGGACTGCCCGTCGAGACGTCGGACAGCAGTGTCGAGGCCCGACTGAAAGCAGCGGGGGTGAGCGATGCGCTGGTGTGTGAGCTCGGTGCCCGCGCCGACGGTACCGGTTACGGACTCGACGGCGAAGCCGCCACATTCGCCCAGCGGGAGGATTTCGCGGTGATGATCGCGCAGACCTGCGCGGAGGTGGCCAGCGGATACCGCAGCTGGGAACAGGCGATCGACGACGACGTCGCCCAGGGGACACCGGTAGCGTCGGCGTCGAGACTGTGCAGTTATCTGCGCACCGCCTTCGGCCCCAGGTGAGCGCCTCGACTCTGTCCTGGTACCAGGGACGCTTCGAGGCGGTGCCACTGTCCGAGTGCACCTCCCGCCTGGGGAGTTCACCTTCGGTCGGGGATACGCGTTCCGCTTCGCCGCCGACACCGTGCTGTGCCTCGAGGATTACTCCGATCGGGGTGACCGTGGCGGGCACGAATTGTGGAGCGCTGATGTGGTGTTCGCTGACGCGGTGGCCGAGGATGTGGCCCTGGATGCCGCCCGGCAACTGCTGCCCGAAGATGCGGTCGAGGACAGTCGACCGGTGGCACGAACGCGACCGGTCCCAACAGTTGCCTGAGCGTCGATCACCACTCGGAACGTCTCGAAGGCCACGCCCGGGATGCGGTGTCACGACGGACGAACGATCCGGACTACGTCAACATCCACCTGTATTCCGAGCGTGAATCGGATCTGGGATCGTCGGCGCCGTATACCGGCACCGTGCAGCTCGCGTTGCTGAGCGCCTCCCTCAGCAACGACACCGACGATCCGGTGTGTTGACCCACACCCTTCGGCATCCGTTACCGCATGGCCTGGTGGTCGTGTCGGCTCGTTCACTTGGCGTTGGGGCGATAACACCCTTGGCATTCGCACGCCCGAGCCTGCTCGGTGGTCATTGTGTGCTGCCGTGACCCTCGGTTCAGCCACTGTCGAACAAGCGCATCGAGCTGGTATGGGTGGTGAACCAGCGCACCGGCCCGAAGTCGTCGGCACCGGAGACCAGTTCGTGCTGCCCCCTCCTTTCACCCGGGCCGGAGCTCGCGATCGCGCTGCGCGTCGGATGCTCTCCGATCAGCCCGGGTGATGTCGGCGCCGACCGCACCGAGGTCACTGTCCGATAACAAGCACATTTTTGATAAAGCTCATGTGTCGAAAGCGCTGCGACGGGTATTCCTGGACCAGCGTCCGACACAGGATGCACATTCGATCCCACACTGCACAGGAGGAATACACATGCTTCTCGGATCTCTCGCCCTGACCCTCGGCGGCCTGCTTGCAGCCCTGGGCATCGTGCTCTGAACCCGCTCACCGACCGCATCCGCGTCCGTCCCCATCCCTCCGGGGGCGGACGCGGTCCCCTTTTTACCCTGGAATCTCGGTGGGGTGCAGGGTAGTCCGAAGAGTTTCCCGGGCCCGCCCCGCCGCCGTGGCCCAGACCTGGTTCCCCGGCCTGAACCCGCTCCTCGACGACCGTCCGCCGGCGCTGCTGCTGCGCGAAGGAGACCTCCCCGACGTCGGCCCGAAGGTCCTCGCCGCGGCCCGGCAGTTCGCGGCGGTCGGATGAACGCACCGGACCCGACGCTGATCCGGATCCCGCGCGGCGATATCGCTGCATCCACGTCGACGGCGTGGTCGCCTACCTGCCTGGCGCTCACCACTCGAGTTCGTGTCGGTACTCGATTTCCTGGTCGCAGTCCTGTCACGGTGAGGACCGGGGTGTTGCCGATGCTCCCGCATAGCAACAAGGACCGGAACAAGAACGACCGGAACAAGGCAGAAGTGCCGCCGACACCGCTACCGGTGCCAGCACCGCCGTCACGCATGCCGACGGGTCGAAAACGGGATGAAAACAGAACGACTGGTCTGATAAGTTGGATTCGCTGTCATGCAACTGGCATCGGGACGGTTCACTGCGAGAGCTTTCGAAGCGGATACCGGTTCGCGTCAGCGCTGGGTCTCGAGGGGCTCGGTGATCGAACCGCAGCCTACAAGAAATTCCCGACCGGAAGGGTGAGTTGACGCCAATGCCAAGACAACCCGGGAGAGCGCCCTTCAATGAGTAGCCCCATCAACCAGGCTCGCAAACTCGAACAGGTGCGATACGACATCCGCGGACGCATCCTGGACAAGACGGAAGAACTCGAAGCCGAGGGTCACACTATCCTCAGGCTGAATGTGGGTAACCCGGCGCCGTTCGGGTTCGAAGCTCCCGACGAGATCATGATGGCGATGATCCGGAATCTCCCCACCTCTCAGGGATACTGCGACTCACGCGGGTTGTTCTCCGCCCGGACCGCGGTGGTGCAGTATTACCAAAGCAGGGGCATTACTGCACTCGACGTAGACGATGTCTACCTCGGAAACGGCGTTTCCGAGCTGATCACGATGACCCTCCAAGCGATGTGCGATCCTGGGGACGAGATCCTCATTCCAGCACCGGACTATCCGCTGTGGACTGCCTCCGTGGCGCTTGCGGGCGGAACACCGGTGCACTACTTGACGGATGAGGTCAGCGCCTGGGCTCCGGATTTCGAAGACCTCGAGGCGCGCATCACCGACCGCACCCGGGGCATCGTCGTGATCAATCCGAACAATCCCACAGGTGCCGTCTATTCGCCGGCAGTGCTCCAACGATTCGCCGGCATCGCACGCAGACATGACCTCGTACTGTTCGCGGACGAAATCTACGAGAAAATCGTCTACGACAACCAGGACGTGACCAATCTGGCTTCATTGACCGGCAGCGACGTCCTGTGTTTGACCTACTCGGGGCTGTCCAAGGCCTACCGGGTGTGCGGGTTCCGCGCGGGCTGGTTGGCCATTACCGGTCCACGTCACCGCGCCTTCAGTTTCATCGAGGGCATCAAGCTCCTCGCCAATATGCGGATGTGTGCCAATGTCCCGGCGCAGCATGCCATTCAGACGGCGCTCGGCGGCTATCAATCCATCAACGACCTGCTTCTGCCGAAGGGGCGGTTGACCGAACAGCGCAACCTCGCTCACCGGATGCTCAACGAGATCGACGGTGTCAGTTGTGAGCAAGCGCGAGGGTCGCTATACCTGTTTCCGCGCCTTGATACCGATCGATTCGGCATCGTCGACGACGAGAAGTTCGCCCTGGACCTCCTCAGCTCGGAAAAGATCCTCATCAGTCACGGCCGGGCATTCAACTGGTCCAAGCCCGACCACTTTCGGCTGGTGACTCTGCCGAGGGTCGATGAACTCGGTACGGCGCTCGATCGCCTCGGTAACTTCTTGAGCCACTATCGGCAATAGCCTTCCGGCTGGGAGGAAGGGCCACGGGTCTATGGTCGCCGTTCCTCCGGCAGGGGATGTTGCGATCGACGCTCGGCCCGCCTGCGCTGGCCGCAGAACTTCCGGTCGGTTGACGCTACCCCGTCAGCCGGCCTCTGACATGTATGGGCCGGCTTCATGGAAAAGCCCTCCACGGTCGCCATCATGTTGTCGAACAGTTCGGTGTCATTCTCACCGGAAAGACGGAGGTGGCCGACGACGTGATCGAAGAATGTGCTCGTCCGTGGAACAACCGCTTCGGTTCAGGGAGTGCCTCAGCACAAGAGCCCGGGGTGACACCGATGATCGACGTCACCGACTCGACTCGGCATACCGAGGTGGAGCACGCGCAGACTCTCGTGCGTGGAGGAAAGGCCGGGCAGGGACGGGAGGCTCCTCGGGGCGCCCGCTACGCGTGCAGCCACGGCACCGCCGGCAGTGAACCAGGATGCCGCGCGGGTGGTCTCAGTGACCGGAGCATCGCCGGAAGCACGGGGGTGTAGGTGGTTCGGTGACCCCGGCATCGGAGATCCACGCTCCGGTGTCCGGGTCGCGGCCTGCTCCCCGATGCTGCACCGGGGCCGACGCATCGTCGGCACTCGAGCCGATCCCGCTGGACGGCGCGTTCTTGGTCGCGAGCGGCCATGACGTTCCCGGTAGAGCGTCCAGCAGGCCGTCGGAGCCTGGTGGCGGAGTCGCGCTACCGGCGGGTAAATATGGTTCTTGTGTTCTCGCACGTAGCCTGAAAGCCGATGCACTACCGCACGGAGCACTTCGTGATGCGGTCCGAACAGACGTGGGAGACGAGACAAAAATGAGCGCCGATAAGCAGTCGACCATCATCTACACGTTGACCGACGAGGCACCGTTGCTCGCGACCTACGCCTTCCTGCCGATCGTGCGTACCTTCGCCGGTGCCGCGGGCATCGAGATCGAGTCCAGCGACATCTCGGTGCCAGCGCGAATCCTGGCCGAGTTCCCCGACAGCCTTACGGAAGAACAGCGCGTCCCGGACAACCTTGCCGAGCTGGGGCGACTGACGCAACTGGCCGAGACCAACATCATCAAACTGCCCAACATCAGCGCGTCTGTGCCGCAGCTCTTGGCCGCCATCAAGGAACTGCAGGGCAAGGGCTACCAGGTCCCGGACTTCCCGAACGCCCCGAAGACGGACGAGGAGCGTGCAATCCGGGAGCGCTACGGCAAGATTCTCGGCAGTGCGGTCAACCCGGTCCTGCGAGAGGGCAACTCCGATCGGCGCGCACCTCGGGCGGTGAAAGAGTACGCCCGTAAGCACCCGCACAGCATGGGCGAGTGGTCGATGGCCTCACGCAGCCACGTCGCGCACATGCGGCACGGCGACTTCTACCACGGCGAGAAGTCGATGACGCTGGACCGGCCGCGCAAGGTTCGGATGGAGCTGGTGACCGAGGGCGGTGAGACGATCGTCCTCAAGTCCGAGGTGGACCTGGGTAAGGGCGACATCATGGACAGCATGTTCATGAGCAAGACGGCGTTGCTCGACTTCTACGAGGAGCAGATGGAGGATGCGCGCAAGACGGGCGTGATGTTCTCCCTCCATGTCAAGGCGACGATGATGAAGGTCTCGCACCCCATCGTCTTCGGCCACGCGGTGAAGACCTTTTACAAGGACGCCTTCGCCAAGCATCAGAAGCTGTTCGACGAACTGGGCGTCAACGTCAACAATGGTCTCGGCGACCTGTACGACAAGATCGAGACGCTGCCCAGCACGCAGCGCGACGAAATCAAGCAGGACCTGCACAACTGCCATGAGCACCGTCCCGAGTTGGCCATGGTCGATTCCGCCCGTGGCATCTCGAACTTCCATTCACCCAGCGATGTCATCGTGGATGCCTCGATGCCCGCGATGATCCGCTCGGGCGGCAAGATGTACGGCGCCGACGGAAGACCCAAGGACGTGAAAGCGGTCATGCCGGAGTCGACTTTCGCGCGCATCTATCAGGAGATCATCAACTTCTGTAAGACCAACGGCGCGTTCGACCCGACGACCATGGGTACCGTCCCCAACGTCGGGCTCATGGCGCAGAAGGCCGAGGAGTACGGCTCGCACGACAAGACTTTCGAAGTTCCGGAGGAGGGCGAAGCCAACTTCGTCGATGTCGACACCGGTGAGGTGCTGCTCACGCAGCATGTCGAGGCGGGTGACATCTGGC
This sequence comes from Rhodococcus gordoniae, assembly GCF_001646655.1. Lineage (GTDB taxonomy): Bacteria > Actinomycetota > Actinomycetes > Mycobacteriales > Mycobacteriaceae > Rhodococcus > Rhodococcus gordoniae. The sequence continues at coordinate 190,175 of NZ_LPZN01000017.1, forward strand.
GCATGTGCACTGTCAAGGACGCGCCGGTCCGCGACTGGGTCAAGCTCGCTGTCACCCGGGCACGCAACTCCGGTATGCCGGTTCTGTTCTGGCTCGACCCGTACCGCCCTCACGAGAACGAGTTGATCAAGAAGGTCGAGCTGTACCTGCAGGATCATGACACCGACGGCCTGGACATCCAGATCATGTCGCAGGTGCGTTCGATGCGATACACGCTGGAGCGGCTGATCCGCGGGATGGACACTATCGCCGCGACCGGCAACATCCTGCGTGACTACCTTACCGACCTGTTCCCGATCCTCGAACTCGGTACGAGCGCCAAGATGCTGTCGATTGTGCCGCTGATGGCGGGCGGCGGCCTTTACGAGACGGGCGCCGGCGGGTCGGCGCCCAAGCACGTCAAGCAATTGGTGGAGGAGAACCACCTGCGCTGGGATTCGCTTGGGGAGTTTCTGGCGTTGGCCGTAAGCCTGGAGGACCTCGGCATCAAGACCGGCAACGAGCGCGCCAAGATCCTGGCAAACACGCTCGATGCAGCGACCGGCAAGCTGCTGGAGACGAACAAGAGCCCGTCACGCAAGGTCGGCGAGCTCGACAACAGGGGTAGCCAGTTCTACCTCGCGATGTACTGGGCGCAGGAACTTGCCGCGCAGACCGGTGATCCGGAACTCGCAGAACAGTTCGCCCCGCTGGCCGAGACGCTGGCCAGAGACGAGGACACGATCGTGCGGGAGCTGATCGAGGTGCAGGGCGCGCCGGTCGACATCGGCGGCTACTACAAGCCGGACGGCGATAAGACCGTGGCCGTGATGCGGCCGAGTCAGGCCTTGAACACCGCGCTGGCGGCCGTCAACCCTGAGTCCGGAACCGCACCGTGACAGGTAGACCTGCATCCTTGTGAGTAAGGTCCGTCACTCCACGGCCGATGTGACGGCAGGTCGTCGAGCAGCCCCATGAATGCACGAGCAGGTCTCCCAAGCGGAAGGTCGGTCGACCTGCTCGTGTAGTACGGTTCGACACCAACGACGGATCGATCGTCCTCTCCGGCGACACCGGACCGACCTCGAACCGCGCACCGACGCCCAGGAGGGGCTGTACCAGCATCTGACCGAGTCACACACATCGATGACATCGACCCGATCGCACAGCAGGCGGGGTCGGGACGGTGGTGCTCTCGCACATGGTTCCCGGCAACCGCCCGGAGGAGACCTGGGCGGCATGCGTGGCGGGCTTCGGCGGAAGGCTGAGCATCGGTCACGATCTCGAGGTCGTCGGCATCGGTGTTATCCCGTAACCTGCCCTTCGTTCCGGCAGCGGACTCGGGAGAGTCCATGTTGTCCAGTCCCGCCTTGTTCCGAGAGGGCTCAACGCGGTTGGGAGGCTTCGAGGAGTTTCCACATCAGCGAGTTCGACCTGTCGATGATCTTCATCGCCCACAACATGGCGGTGGTGAAGAGCATCAGTGACCGGGTGATGGTGACGTACCTCGGGAAGGTCTGTGAGGTATCGCCCGCTGCGAACATGGAAAATGCTGTGCGGCATCCATATTCGAGACTGTTGCTGGATTCGATTCCCAACCCCGAACGACATCACGCAGACGCGTTGGACGTCGGGCAGATCGAAGGTGACCTGCCGTCGCCACTGAACCCGCCATCGGGCTGTCGTTTTCGGACGCGGTGCCCCCTCGCGACCGACAACTGCGCGGCCGAGGAACCACAGCTGCGCGAGGTCGGCGACAACCACTTCGTGGCCTGCCACCACGTCTGACGATTCGTACGACAACGCTGTCACCGACAGTCGAACAATCCTACTGGCATTCACACAGTCCAGCCGGAACAACCGAGCGGGTAGCCGAGAGCCCCTACTGAACCCGGCGCGCAACACTTCTCCCGGAGCGGGGTGTCCACCGTGGCGACGTAGGGTGATTCGTGTCGCTGTCGACATCGAGCGGTTCTTGCCGAACATCCGCGTCGAGCACCGTATTCAGGACGGCAACTGTCCTGCATTTGCGGCACTCGGGTCATGAGCGGAATCTTTGCGGCTGCGAGTCGGTCGGATCGGGCCGATATCACCGACTATTGCGATCCCGATGCGCCGTGGAACCAGGCTTGGGACGGGCAGGGCGGCATCGTCGATTGGAATGATGATGTGATCAGGGAGTTTCGGGAGAATTCGGGCAAGGTGGGTGGTGCTTACGCGGGTGGGGATCTCATCTTGCCCACTACCAGGGGAGCCAGGAGCAGGAGGCGGCATCCGGTTCCGTTGGCGCCTCTGTACCGGGGCGACGTCATGTTCGTGAGCTCGTTCACGGAGGACAGGTACCCGGCCTGGTGGTACAACATCAAGGTGAATCCGCAGGTCGTTGTCGAGCTCCGGGACTAGATCTACCGGGGGGCAGGCAGGGTGTTCGAAGGTGCGGAGTACGACGAGTTTGCGGGCTGGGTGCTGGTCGACAACCCTCTGTTGGCGGATTCCAGTCCAAGACGGGCCGGCCTGTGCCGTTGGTCGTGTCGACTCTCGACGGTGAGGTCTGAGCGCTTCCTGAGAATTGCCGGCCTCGGCGCGTCGAATGGTGTGCACCGGGCTGCACTACTCGTTCCCCGAACCCTGAGGAAACACTGTGGCCTGCACCGATATAGGGGTGCAGGCCACAGTCGTGCGCGGAGCGTGAGGGTGGTTAGTTGCTGCTGCCGAACAACGGGTTGGGCACCGGCTCGTTGCCGGGTGACGGGAGCGCCGGGAGTTCGGCCGGCACGGTGACCACTGTTGCCGCCTGTTCGACGGTGAACGATTCGTACGGGAACAGCGCCAGAGTTTCTTCGATGCCGGGATAGTCGGAGACCCACATGGCGGTCGCGTCGGCATTTACGCACGACGCCAAGGCGACGTAGGAACCGTCGGGAACATCGATCACGGTGTGCACGGTGGCGCCCGGTCGGATGTCGCTGGAAGTGCCGAGTTGCGTGCCGTAGAGGACTTCACTCACTGGGGGAAGGACCCCGCCGGGCGCGGGTGCGAGCGACGTCGCGCAGGTCAGGATACCGCCGGTGTTGTTGGTGACTGTATTGGTCACGCTGTGGCCGTCGACTCCGAAGGCGTAGGTGACTTCGCTCGCGTCGGCGGCTGCGGCGAGACCGGGGACGGCCACAGCCAGGGGAACGGCTGCGGAGGTGACAAAGGCGGTGCGGAGGATCGATCGCATGGAGGGTTCCTTGTGGTCGGATGATGGGACAACATTTCTGATCTTGGTGCGTGGGTGCGCGCCCCGCATGTTTTCGGCGGAACCCTGTTCCAGGCGGGGAAGAATGTGGGGTGAGTGCGCGCGTGCTCCAGGAACTCATTGCCCAGCGCAACATCGTCGAAAGGATGGCGTACACCAAGCGGGGCCACGACGATCCGCACCGCAATCATGTGCCGAGTCGATCGGAGGTCGAAGCGATCCCGACCGGGATGTACCGCCATCGGTTCGATCGGGGGAGAGGGCCATGGAGAACCTCGAGAGGGAGCTCGAGGCGGTGCGTCGACCTCGACGAGACGATAACCGCGACCGATTCGATGGCCGGGAGATGCCGCCCCGATCACGGTGCGTGCAAACTCCCCTCCCGGTCTTCGCGTTAAGGTGCCCTGCATACCCCACGGGTGTCGAAGGGAGTCTCGCGATCATGCAGGTACCTGTCCGTATGGCCGCAGTAATCCTCTCGCTCGCGGTCCTGGCCGCAGGATGCGCAACCGGGGAGCAGATCACTGGACCCGGCGCGCGAACCGGCGATGCGTCCGGGATGTCCTGCGAGCGGGTGGAGTCCTTCACCGGGACTCTGCGGGTAGGAATTTCTGCGCCGCCCCGCCCGACAGGAATGCCTGCAGACGGCACGTTCGCACCCGGCGAGACCCCGCCGGCGGTGGTCTATCCCGTGCTCGACTCCGTCGACATCGTCGGTACCGATGAGGATCGGGTGATGTTCACCTTCAGTGGTGACGGATCCATCGGATGGTCGGCGCGTTTCGTCGCCGTCGCGTTCCGCCAGGGGGAGGATGCTTCTGCACCGGTCTCCGGCCGGTGCGTGCTCCAAGTCGACTTCAGTGGCGCCGACACCGGTGAAGTCTGGTCCGGTGGAGCACCGGTATACCTTTCCCCTTCGAGTACCTCGGAAGTGGTCGAGGTGTTCGGCTACCCCAGCGTCAACCATCTCGCCCAGACGTTCATCGGTACCCGCACCGGCACACCGGTGGTCACCGTGGACAGCGCGCCCGCCGCCGGCACCCTCGAGGTGGCGGTCGCCACGGCGTCGCGGTAACCGCCCCAGGCCGGAGTGGAACGCGAGTACCGGCTGGGCTCGTGACGGCCGGTGTGCGTTCGACTGTCGGCCCGTCGTCCGAACCTGCCGGACCAGGTGTGCAAAGTCCGGGACGCGATCAGCATCGAAACCTTCCGAGTTGCTCCTCGTAGGGTCTATAGCCATGACACGGTGGTGGTGGGCAGCGATCGTCGGCGTTCGACGTATCCGGTGGTCACTCGTCGATCCGACCCGGGTCGGTCCACTTCCTCTACGCCACATCGTTTCGTTTCCTCAACTCGCACATGACATCTGCGATCAACGACGCCGGCTTGGGTGCGAGCAGCAGTCAGAGAGGCCCGTACGTGGCATTGCCGACAGGATCGCGCCACGTCCGGAGGTCCTGTTCGAGGAGAGCCTCCTCGTGCCCCGTTGTCGAATACGCTGTAGCCGAATACCGCGCCGAGGACGACGGCGAAGAAGGCGATCATGCTGATGCCACCCCGTGTCGATCCCGGTCCGCGCGTGATCAGGGTGCGTCGCGTGTTGGGCAGCCGGGATCGAAGGCGGCGGCATCCGAGCATCGAGAACCAGGAGTCCCGCTCCGATGATTCCGAGGGCGGCCGAAGGTCCGACGCCTCCGCCCAGGATGGTGATGAAGACCCCGGTGAGAATGAGAACCGCGCCGGCCCCGATCTGCGCTCCCGGGCTGCTGTCACAGCGCCCCGGGTGTCGGCCAGTTCGCGCAGGCGGGAGCGAGCCTCCGGGTCGCTCGGCCGCGCCGGGCCCGGAGAGATCCAGTACTCCAGTGGTCGCTCCGGCAGCGAGGAGTGGGATGAGCGCCCCAGGTGATCGTCCATCGCTTGCCTTCCTTGCGGACGAAGAGGGTGTTCCCGAATTCGCCGCGGCCGCGCCTTCATCGAGGTGTGGGCTCATCCCAGATCTTCGGCCCGGAACCGACGAAGGTCCTCGGCCATTTTCCTGGTCACCCGGGGCGGTTCGCTTCGTCACCGCGGAGGGGCCTACTACGGGGACCTACTGAAGTAGATCCTTCGCGATCTGCTCGATTCTGAGGACGCTGTCGAACAGGTCTTCGCCGATGCCGGCGCGCAGCTCGGCCTCGATGCCTGCCGCGAGGTCGTCGGCTTCCTCGATGGCCTTCGCGCCGAGCGTTGTCAGCCGTACCTCTACGAGCTTCTGATGCATCGGGGACGGTCGCCGACTGATGAGGCCCTTGCTCTCGAGAGTGGCCAACATCGTGGCAGTCGCTTGGGGGGTGCTCTGCCCAGTTCGTGCGAGCTGCGCTGCAGAGGTCGGCTCGAGGTGCCTGATCGACAGGAGGGTCGCATACTGCGGCACGGTGAGGTCGAGTGGACGCAGGGCCGCCGCCTTCGCGTCGATGATCAGCCGCGAGATTCGCCGAACGTGGGTGCCGAGTCGGTCGTCGAGCACCTCGGACAGCGAGTTGTCGACAGTCTCATCCCTCACCGAGCGCTTCTCCTCCGTCTACACCTACTTTGATGTATCAGAGTATTGCTTCATGTCGGCGCACGCCAATTCGCTGGCCGAGAGCCTCTGCATGGCGCCGCCCTCGACGGTCTCGGCCGGCCAAATCTTACCCGCCCATGAAGTCCTCGAAGCATGAGTTTCTCGAACATGTGATGCGGTGAGTGCAGAAGTGTCAACATCGAGCCGTGAATAAGTCTATTGATCTATGACAGATAGTTGCTACTGTCGTCGTGTCGCCCGACGGAGGACAATTCAGAGTCCGCCCGCCCACGCGGCTCGGGCGCGCCACGTCGACTCGCCCGTTGATTACAGAGTGGAGGAGCCAGATGTCCATGACGATCGAATCGCAGGCAGAGGACATTTCCTACGAGGAGAGCAAGAGAGAAGTCGTCACCGATGAAGGGGTGTTGCGGTATCACGAGGCCGGTGACGGTCCGCCTCTGTTGTTGCTACACGGCTCAGGCATCGGCGTCAGCGGATGGCGCAACTACCGCGGAAACCTCGCGACGCTGGCGCAGCAGTTCCACTGCTACGTGCTGGAGTTTCCGGGATTCGGTATCAGTGACCCGGTGGACGGCTACCCCATCGCGACAGCCGCCGCCGCGGTGACACGGTTCATGGATACCGTCGGTATCGAATCTGCTGCGATCATCGGCAATTCGATGGGCGGTGTCGTTGGCATCCATGTCGCGATGCGGCACCCCGACAGGGTCTCGAAGTTGATCACCATCGGCGGGGTCGGGCCGAACATCTTCAGCCAGCAGCCCAGCGAAGGCACTCGGCTGCTGCGCGACTTCGCCGACGAACCCAGTCGCGAGAAGCTGGTGCGATGGCTCAACTGCATGGTCTACGACCCTTCCGTCATCACGGAAGAGCGCATCGAAGAGCGGTGGGAGACCGCGAAAGACCCTGCTTCCCACAAGACACTTGCCGCGATGTACGGATCCCAAGCAGCTATCGAACAGCAAAGCGCGCTCGAGTCCTCCGACGCACCGCCGTACTGGTCGATGATGCGGAAGGTTCAGTGCCCGACACTGTTCACCTGGGGACTCGATGACCGGCAGTGTCCGCCCGACATGCCACTCGTTCCACTTCGATTGGCGCCCAAAGCCGAGCTCCACATCTTCCCGAACTGCGGGCACTGGGTAATGCTCGAAGCCAAGGAAGCGTTCGAGCGTGTCGCACTCGAGTTCCTGCTCCGCCGAGAGCCCTGAGCGTCGACTTCGGCCGCCTGGAACGACGTCGTCGCTCGGCGTTCCGGCGACCGGCTGCGCAGCAGATAGTGATGCCGATGAATCCAACCCGACAACCGCCGACGCAGCCGGAACGTCCTGCCGGCGGGTCGAATCGATTGCTGGGACGACCCTTTCCGGTGACGGTCCGATCGGATTGCCCCGGGTTGTGAACCCGGGGCCATCCGGTGTCACGAAGCTAGTTGGTGGGAGGCATCAGGACCGAATCGATCAGGTAGACCGTGGCATTGGCGGTTTGTACACCGCCACAGACGACTGAAGCGTCATTGACCTTCAAGTCGTCCCCGCTACCGGTGACCGTGAGGGTCGACCCTTCTGCGGTGGTGTGTGTGCCGTCCACATCAGAGGGGCTGAGCTGGCCCGGCACTACGTGATAGGTCAGGATCGTGGTCAGAAGAGCGGAGTCCGTCTCGAGTGTGTCGATAGTGGCCGGATCGATCTTGGCGAAAGCCTCGTCCACCGGTGCGAAAACGGTGAACTGACCGCCGTTGAGCGTGTCGACGAGATTCACCTGCGGATTCAGTTCGCCCGACACTGCTTGTGTGAGGGTGGTGAGCAGGGGATTGTTCGAAGCGGCGACGGCCACCGGATCCTGTGCCATGCCTTCGACCGACCCGGCGCCGGTAGGCACCTGCTCGGCGTAGGCGGAGCAACCTGGCCCGACCAGGCCCGAAGCCGAGTCGGCCTGCATGGTCGCAGTCGCCGGCATCGATTCCGTCATTGCCGTCGTCGAGTCGGCTGTGGTCGTCTGGTCGCCGTCCGACGAACAAGCCGACAGTCCCAGAACGGCTACGGCAGTAAGGCTGACGGCAGCTGCGGCGCGGGTCGTGATCATGAAATCCACCTTCGATCGGTCAAGGGTCGGGCCACCAGAGTTGTGCACTGCTGTCCCGGCTGTCAGAAGGGTCTTCGGTACCGATCCCTGTGCGGATGGGTCCGCTCCAGACGATTTCTCGAGCATGCTCGGGGACTCGCACCCATCCGATTCGCGGGCGGCTCCGAAGTCCACACGACCCCGACAGTAAGGACGGCACAGATGACGACGAACGAGGATGCTGCCGCAGGGCATTCCGACCCCTCGGAAACCGGCAGCCCTCGCTCGTCGTGGCGATCGACGGCGCTGGCCAAGGGACTTGCCGGGATACTGTCCGTCGCTGTCGCGCTGGGTATCGGGGAACTGATGGCGGTTCCGTTCGGGCCGTCGACCTCCCCGTTCTTCGCAGTCGGCTCCACGACCGTCGACCGAAGTCCGGCGTGGGCGCGGGAATTCGCGATCACCACTTTCGGTACCGACGACAAGGCAGCGCTGTTCATCGGAATGAGCGTGCTGATCGTGGTATTTGCAGCCATCGCTGGACTCGTCGAACGCCCTGGTCGTCCCTTCGGCAGCGGTGTGCTCATAGCCCTCGGTCTGGCCGGAGTTTATGCCGCTGTATCTCGCCCCGGGGCGAGCGCCCTCGATGCGCTGCCGACGATCGTGGGGTTGGTCGCCGGCCTCGTCGCGCTGCGGCTGCTCACTCACAGCGCTCGAGAACTCGATGGTGTCTCACGGACGCGGGCGGGCGTGTCCCGTCGACGCTTCCTGGTGCTGGCCGGTACCGCAGCGGCGGTGGCGGTAGCCGCGGGTGCAGCCGGACGTCACCTCGCAGGCTCGATCGCTGATGCTGTGCGCAACCGCGCCGCATTTACTGTCCCATTCGTCGTGCCGAGAAATCGCGCCGCGGCAGTTGCTGCGGGCACCGACCTGGCGATACCCGGGGCGACACCGTTCATCACCGGCAACGACGCCTTCTACCGAATCGACACCGCCCTCCAGGTCCCGAGGCTCACCACCGACGACTGGAGTTTGCGCATCCACGGCATGGTCGAACGCGAAATCACTGTGCGCTGGGCCGACCTGATCGCCCGTACCCCCATCGAACGGACCATCACCCTGACCTGTGTGTCCAACGAGGTCGGTGGTGAGCTCGCCGGCACCGCCACTTGGGTCGGTTATCCGATGGCGGAGCTACTCGACGAGGCCGGGGTGTCCGCCGACGCCGACATGCTGCTTTCGACCAGCACCGACGGGTTCACTGTCGGAACACCGATCGCGGTTCTGCGTGACGGCCGAGACGCGCTGCTCGCGGTGGCGATGAACGGGCAACCCTTGGCGTTCGAGCACGGTTATCCGGTGCGGCAGGTGGTACCGGGTCTGTACGGGTTCGTCTCCGCCACCAAGTGGGTCGTCGACTGGGAAGTGACCCGGTTCGACCGGGCACAGGCCTACTGGACTCAGCGCGGCTGGGCCGAGCAGGCCCCCGTCAAAACAGCTTCCCGCATCGACGTCCCGGCCTCCTTCGCACGAATCCCCGCCGGCGAGGTCATGGTCGCCGGGACCGCGTGGGCACAGCACCGCGGCATTTCGCGAGTGCAGGTGAGGGTCGATGACGGGCCATGGGCGGAAGCCACTCTGACACCGCAGTACTCGATCGATACGTGGCGGCAATGGTCGTGGAAATGGTCGGCCCTTCCGGGCAATCACACGCTGCAGGTGCGAGCGATCGACGGCACCGGACAGCTCCAGACCGAGCAACGCGCACAGCCGATTCCCGACGGGGCCAGCGGATGGCACACCCGCCAGATCACCGTGACGTGACCGCAGCGGCGAGATACCCGGCCACGTTCAGGTGCACTCCGCCGTACACCTCGGCGACGGCCCGCCAGTCGGGCAGCACCCACCGTCCGTCGCGGCCGGTGGTGCGGTACCAGCCGGGGCGTTTCTGCGCGATGACCTCGAGCGGAAACCGCCGGCACAACTGCACCCAGTCGTCGGGACCGTGGATTTCGAGCACGTCGACGGTGCCGGGAACGACCCGGCGACACCGACCGACCGCACTGGTATCGAGCAGCTCGATCGTCGTCCAAGACGAGGTGATCCGAAGGAAGTCACTCCCGCATGTCCGGCGGAAGAAGGAACACCCGATCACGCTGCACCGGACGATATCCCTTGATAATGACCAATTCTCGTAGACAACCGCCATTGACGACACCGGCGACACCTCTGCATTCTGCAACAGCCTCCGTAGCGAGCCGGAATTGGCTCCCTCGCCGCCGCCACCGACCCACAGTCCGAGGATGTCGCGGTGGCCATCGACGGTCACGTAGACGGGTCGGTTGGCGACCTGTCCGTAAGCGGTCCTTGACGTGGATCGCGTCGATGAACAGCACTGGATACGCCGGATCGAGCGGCCGCCCGGTTCATCCGGCCATCTCGTCGAGCGCCTTGTCGGTGATCTTGCTGATCGTGTTCTTCGACACCGACGCTCAGTAGGCGTCGTCGAAGTGGGCGAAGATCTCCCCGGTGGTCGGACCCTTCGCCGATAGCGACAAGGTGATCTCATCGACCCCGATCAGTCGCCGCTGTCGTTTCTTGACGATCTGCGGATCGAACGACGAGCCGGTGTCACGCGGCACCTGGATCTGAACGGCTTCAGGAATGGGAGCGATGTCCGAGGAGCTTTGTCCGTCCCGCAGAGGCCGCGACGATTGGTGAACAAGGCCGTCGTTATCGTGTGTGGTGATGGTTGATGAATCCGCGTTCACACGGGGCGCACGACTTCGTCTGGGCCTGCACGTGCTCGTTGTCGTGCTGGCGTTGATCGTCCTGCTGCGTGCGGTGCTGCTTTCCGAAGCATCGGCGGGATGGATCGGTGCGTTGACTGCGCTGTTCGTTGTCGTTCACATCGTAGGTGCCAGTTCGTTGCGTGCTCCGGCTGCGCGATTCGCTTGGTTGGGATCATTGTGTGCAGTGTGGGTGGCGATGGCGCTTCTGGGCGCCGACGCGGCGTACGTATCGTTCGGGCTCATCCTGCTCTTCATGACCGAGGTGCCGCTCGTGCCCGCTGTGTCTGCGGTGGCGGTGATCACTGGTGCCAACGTGCTGATCGGCGTCCACACTCGCGGACAGTGGGGCGGAGCGCTGGTCGGGTCGTTGCTCGGGGCTGTGGTCGGTGTCGTTGTCGGGCTCGGTTTTCGGGTGCTGTTCTACGAGACGGAGCGCCGGCAGCAGTTGATCGAGGATTTGCATCGCACTCGCGCGGAGCTGGCGGAGACCGAGCGTTCCGCGGGCGAACTGGCCGAACGTGAGCGGTTGGCCAGCGAGATTCACGACACCGTCGCGCAGGGGCTGAGCAGCATTCAGATGCTGTTGCACGCCGCTGAGGCCGAAGATCTGCCCCCGGGTGTTGCGGACAAGATCGTCATGGCTCGGCGGACCGCGTCGGCGGGATTGGCGGACGCGAGACGTCTGATCGCGGCTCTCTCGCCCGCTGACCTGGCGGGCAGTTCGCTCGCCGACGCGTTGGGCAGGGTGTGTGAGCGAGCCGCGGCGGGGAGGGTTGACGTGCGTCTTCTCGTCGAGGGGCAGGCGGTGTCCTTGCCGATGCCGTTGGAGTCGGCGCTGGTGCGCCTCGTCCAGGGCGCGGTCTCGAATGTGGTGCGCCATGCCGATGCCGGCCACGCGGTGGTTACCCTCGGCTATGGTGCTGACGCCGTACACCTGGACGTGGTCGATGACGGACGGGGCTTCGATACCGCGATCCTCGACGATCCGTCCGCACACAACTTCGGGCTCAATGCCATGCGGACCCGGGTCGAGCAGCTCGATGGGCAGTGGTTCATCGAATCGGAGCCCGGCCACACCGCAGTGTCGGTGACGTTTCCGCTTCCACAGCAAGGGGAGGAGCTCCGATGATCCGGCTGATGCTCGCAGACGACCATGCGATCGTCCGCGCCGGACTACGAGCGCTGCTCGAGTTGCATTCGGATGCAGTCTCGATCGTCGCCGAAGCCTCCACGGGTCAACAAGCCGTTGCGCTGTGCAGGGAGGGGGGGATCGACCTCGTTCTCATGGATCTGCGGTTCGGCACCGGACTGAGCGGCGTGGAGGCGACCAGCCGGATCCGGGCTCTGCCGAACGCTCCGCGGGTACTGGTGGTGACGAACTACGACACCGATGCCGAGATTCTGCGCGCAATCGAGGCCGGCGCCAGCGGCTATCTCCTCAAGGACACTGCGCCGGCCGAACTCTTCACGGCAATCGTCGCGGCAGCAGGGGGTGCGAGCGCGTTGTCACCGTCGGTGGCCTCGAAACTGATGGCGCAGATGCGTGCGGGCCCGACCCTCACCCCACGTGAGATTCAGGTGTTGGAGGCTGTGGCCGCAGGGTTCTCCAACCGAGAGATAGCGCGTCGGATGTTCCTCAGCGAGGGCACGGTGAAGACGCACCTGACGAACACTTTCGGCAAACTGGGTGTGCGATCCCGGACCGCAGCTGTGGCACAGGCACGGGCGCGGGGGATCATCGACGGCACCATCGACTAGATCTACCGCTCGGTCCGACGGTCGGGTGCTGTCTCTGTCCGTATCGGCTGCGTGTGTCGCCCGTGTGGCTCCGGACTGCGCTGCTTCACGCGGTCTCTATCGAAAGTCGTAGATGAATCTCACCGTTCGTTCGATGTGCCAGAGCGCGTAGTCCGGTCGGATGGAAGGTATGAAGATACTTGTCAATTCCGCGTTCGGGTACGCCGTCGCGGGTCTGGCGTCGGGCCTGTACTACCGGGAGCTGACCAAGGCCCAGGACTTCGACGGCCCGACTCAACTGTCCATCGTGCACACCCATTTCCTGGTTCTCGGGGTGCTGTTCCTGCTGATTGTTGCCATTCTCGAGCGCCTGTTGGTGCTCTCGGCCAGCCCGCTCTACCGCTGGTTCACCGTCACCTTTCACGCCGGCCTGATCCTCACGGTGGCGATGCAGCTCGTCCACGGGACCATGCAGGTCTTCGGTAAGGATGCGTCGGCCGCGATTTCGGGAATCGCCGGGATCGGTCATGTCCTGCTGACCGTCGCCTTTGTCGTCTTCTTCCTCGCACTTCGAAGCGCAGTCGCGCGCACACCACAACATCGCGACGTTCACCAGATAGCAGACACATCAACGAATGCGGAGGAAGTGGCATGAGTGACCTGCCTCAACGACCGACGGCGACGTCGGATGCCCGCATTCTGGTGCGGGCGTTCCGTATCGTGGCGACGCTGGAAGCAGTGACCTGGCTCGGGTTGCTGATCGGCATGTACTTCAAGTGGATAGCCGAGAGCACCGAGGTCGGCGTCCGCATCTTCGGATCCCTGCACGGGGCGGTGTTCGTGACATTCGTCGTGCTCTCGATCGCAATGTACGTCCGGCTCGGATGGCGCCTGCGGACCCTACTGTTGGCGCTGGTTTCTTCTCTGCCGCCGTTCGCCACGATCGCGTTCGAGGTGTGGGCTGCCCGTACCGGGCGCTTCGTCCCGGGCGCGGACCGCTACTCCGACTTTCCGTCTCACTATCCGACGTCGGTGCGATGAACGCATTCCAGTCGAGTTTGGATGCCCTGATATGACATCACGCTTTATGAACACTCTCTTCGGATCACGGCGTCGGGCCGGCATCGTCGTGCTGCTGTGGATCATCCTCGCGGGCGCCCTCGCAAGCATCGCGCCGGCCTTGGAGGACGTCGAAAACAACGCGGGAGCAAACGATCCGCCCCCGTCATCGCAATCCGTGCAGGCTGCCGAACTCGCTGCCCGCGAGTTTCCCCGCAATGAGGGCACCCCGGCGATCGTCGTCGTGCACGGCGCCGACGGGGCCACGACGGCAGCGGCAGTGGAGCGGATCGTCACGAGCATTGACGGTGCGAGAGCCGACAATCCCGCGATCGCCGCGATAGTCACCGCCGACGGCCCTGGCGGCGACAATCTGCGCACCACCGACGGTGACAGTGAGATGATTATCGTATCGCTGACAGGCGACCCGACCGACGAATCGTTCCAAAACACGGTCGGTGAGCTGCGCGATCTGGTCAGCGAGGCCGCCGGACCTGCTGATGCGGCGGTCACCGGGCCTGCAGGAATCGCCACCGACACCGTCAAGGTGTTCAGCAGCGGCGACAAGATCCTGCTCCTCGGAACGATCCTGCTGGTCGCCATCATCCTCCTGGTGATCTATCGGTCGCCGGTCCTCGTGGTTGTCGCGCTGGCCGGTGTGGGCGTCGCGATGCGGCTCGCCGAGACGGTGGGCGCGATGATGGCCGACGCGGGATGGTTCGATATCAGTTCGCAGACCGCGTCGATCATGACCGTGCTGCTGTTCGGTGTCGGCACCGACTACGCACTGATCGTCACCGCCCGCTACCGTGAAGCCCTCGCGGAGGAATCGAATCGCTCCGCCGCCATGATGCGGGCGCTGCGAGGAGTGTCCGAGGCGATCTTGTCGAGTGTCTCGACGATCGTCCTGGCCATGCTGGCTCTGCTCGTAGCGGTCTCTCCGGCCCTGCGTGGATTCGGCCCCTATCTCGCGCTGGGCGTCGCTTCGATGGGGCTGGTCGCCTTCACCTTCACCCCCGCACTCATGTTGCTCTTCGGAGGAAAACTGTTCTGGCCCTCCACAACCCAGACTGCGTCGGGACGCGCCGGTGGCAAGGTCTGGGAACGGATCGCGGATCTGGTCGACCGATCGCCGAAGACTGTGCTGGTATCCACACTCCTCGGTCTTCTCGTGATGACCGCGGGCCTGGCCGGCTATCGTGAAAGCTTCGACTTCATCAGCGGATTCCGCATCGACACCCAGTCCGAGGCCGGTCAGAACATGATCGCCGACGCATTCGGACCCGGGGAGATCGCGCCGTCCACCGTCTACGTCACCACCCAGCCCGGGACACCGTCACCCGACTGGAACCAGATCACCAGCCGCCTGTCGGACGTGGACGGGGTGGCCCGAGTCGGTGAGCAACCCGCGGTCAGTGCTGACGGGACAACGGCAGCATTCCAAGTCGCCCTCACCGACAACCCCTACAGCCCTGAGGCAATGGACCGCATAGACACCCTCGCGTCCGCTGCTCGGACTGCAGCGGACAGCGCGGGGATCGACGGTGCGCAGGTCCTCGTCGGCGGTGAAACAGCTCACTCCGCCGATATCCGGGCGGCGCTCGATCGCGACAACTGGGTCGTTGCCGCACTGGTCCTCGTGATCGTCGCCGCCGTCCTGGCACTGCTGCTGCGGTCCGTGCTCGCGCCTCTGTACCTGATCGGGACGCTGGTGTTGTCGTTCACCGCGACACTCGGGATCACGACCTTCATCACTGTCACGCTGCTCGGGGACGAGGGGATCGGGAACCGCGTTACGATCTACATCTTCGTGTTCCTGGTCGCTCTCGGTGTCGACTACACCATCTTCCTGATGAGCCGCTACCGGCAAGAGCTATCGGCGCATCCACCACGGGCGGCCCTGCGGGTAGCGCTCACCCGATCAGGTGGGGTGATTTCGTCTGCAGGACTCATCTTGGCAGCCACCTTCGCGGTGCTGACCACCCAACCGATCCGGGAACTGTTCCAGTTCGGTCTCGCGATGGCCATCGGGATCCTGCTCGACACCTTCGTTGTCCGGCCGCTTCTCGTTCCCGCGATCATGCGGCTACTCGGAGACAAGGCGCTGTGGCCGAGCGTGACCGAGGCGAATGCGAAGCCGGCGATGGAACCGTCCCACGTCTGAGGTACCGCCGCCAAGTGCCCGCGTCCCCGTAGACGGATGCGGGCACTCAGCGGGGCCCTGGCCGTCCTCTCAGCCCGCTGAGTTGAGGGGTTGTTCGAACAACCGAATGCGGCGTCGACCTCCGCCGGGACTGCTTTGTGATGCCCTTCCTTCTCCGCCCTGCCCGTCGATCGAGCGTCGTGAGGGGCGAGGCGACAAAACGGTGCGTTTGTTATGCGCGCTCTGTCGGGGTGGTGGTACCAGCAGCGCGCAGCGCGTCGTCAGGATCGCTGTTGTGCTTGCCGGCGAACGCGCGATAGCCCATGACCACCAGCCAGACGTAGGCGAGCGTCTTCGGGATCATCAACAGGCCGACGGTCTCGTTCTGCTGTGCCCACAGCACAACGGGGAGGCAGAACCCGAACGAGAGAGTCACCGCCGGCCAAGCGAAGCGGTAGAAGGCGTCGCCCCGAGCACGGACCCACAACGCGCCAATGATGACCACGCCGAGGACGAGGAAGAGGATGTTGCGAATGATCCCCCACGACAACGGCGGGTCTGCGCTGAATATGTCGTTCTGCGGCTACAGAACCAGCAGCACGTGCACGATGGCCGCCGTATACACGACAATGCTCATCACCGGGCTCGGTCCCAACGGCCGGTAGGTGCCTTCGGTGCGCGTTTCTCGTGCGGTCGGCCAGCGTCGCAGGATGAGCAGATAGACCAGCACGTAGAAGGCCGTCATGGTCAGCGCGGTGACCAGCTTGCCGTAGCCGAGGGAAACATGGTGGGCCTCGACGCCGGTGGTGTTCAATGCCCACGCCCGGGCGAGCAGGTGGAACGAGTCGCCGAAGCCGAGAACGATCGCGGTCCAGCCCGCCAGTTGCGCCGGCAGCTCGCCCCGGCGCGCAGGCCCGCCGCGCAAGATGAGTACGCCGAGCGTGAAGATCGTCAGTAGATAGGTGATGTCGAAAGCCGACTCGAATATCGCTCGCAATGCCACAGCCGAGTTTTTCGTTCGGCGCCGGTTCCTCGAACTGCGCACCGTGTGAGAATCCGATTACATTGCCCGAACGCCGATTCCGTGCTCGACGAACAACGGCCATCGGGCCCCGCCGCGGCGGGGCCCGATGGACCTGAAGGTAGTCGCCGCTGCGCCTCAGGACGCCGGCGTGGAAAGACGGCTGTAGGTGGGAAGCAGCGCTCCGCTGCGCATTCCATAGGCGCGGTCGACGAGGATCAGCTGACTCAGGTCATGGGTGACCATCACCGTGGCCACGTTCCGGTCGCGGCTCAGTTCCGCGAGCAGACCGACGATCTCGCGGCTACGGTCCTCGTCGAGTGCCGAGGTCGGTTCGTCGACCAGCAACACCGAGGGGTCGTTGATCAGCCCACGCGCAATCGCGATACGCTGGCGCTGTCCGCCCGACAGCTGGTGGGGACGCCGATCGAGCTGCTTCTCGAGACCGAGCGAGCACAACAGGTCCGCGGCGCGCTCGGCTGTCGCGGACCGACCCGCCGGCGAGGTGGGTCATCATCTGCAGCTGCTCGACGGCGGTCAACGAGGGGAGCAGGTTCGACTGCTGGAACACGAAGCCCGCCTGGGTTCGACCCGGTCGAGTACGCAGGTCGTAACGTAGTCGAGCGCTGCATCAATCGGCTCGAACACTTCCGTGACCTGGCCTCCCCGCTACGCCAAACGGGCTGCCTACCTCCGGTCCGAGTTGATCATCGCTGCGATCGTCCTGTGGCTTCGATGATTCATAGGTCAGGCCCCTAGGCGGTATGGGCAGCCCCCGACTCGACGTCGGGAGCTACCCATACCGCCTAGAGCGTGTCCTGTGAATCGGTGAACACCCCCCGTGATACGCATTCGGGGTGGTAGGACGCGGTGAGCTGACCGACAAGGCCTGGACGCAGATCGAACCGCTACTGCCCGCTTCAGGACGAGGCGGACAGTGGCGCGATCACCGACAGGTGATCAACGCGATCTTGTGGAAGCTGCGCACCGGCGCACCCTGGCGGGACCTGCCCGAACGCTACGGACCATGGAAGACGGCCCACGAGCGGTTGCGTAAATGGACCATGGACGGCACCTGGGAGAAGATCCTCGATGCTGCGGTCGTCAAAGACGACGCGGTCGGGGCGATCGAGTGGATCGTCTCGGTCGACTCGACCGTGGTCCGGGCACACCAGCATTCGGCCGGTGCCCGGAAAAAGGGGGCTGCACACCGGCAGTCGAAGCGCTCGCCGTCGACGGAGAATGTCTCGGACGTTCCCGAGGAGGACTGAGCAGCAAGATTCATCTCGCGGTCGACGGACGCGGTATGCCGATGAGTGTGATCCTTACCGCCGGCCAGGCCGGTGACAACCCGCAGCTGGTTCCGCTGCTCGACGGGATCGAGGTCGCCCGCCTTGGGGGTGGACGGTCGCGATCCCGTCCGGATGCGGTGGTGGCGGACAAGGCGTATTCGCATCCGAGTACCCGTGTCCTGCTGCGGGGGCGCGGGATCCGGTTCACCTGTCCGGAACGGGCGGATCAGAAGGCCGGCCGGGCGGCGAGAGGCTCCCGTGGTGGGCGTCCACCGGCGTTCGACCGGTCGAGTACGCAGGCCGCAACGTCGTCGAGCGCTGCATCAACCGGCTCAAACACTTCCGTGACCTGGCCACTCGTTACGCCAAACGAGCTGCCTATTTCCGATCCGAGTTGATCATCGCTGCGATCGTCCTGTGGCTTCGATGATTCATAGGTGTACCCGGCCATCAGGTTGGTGCCAGTCGGCTGACCGGTGGAAGTCCTCCGAGTGCGCTGTGACGCCGTCGAGTGTTGTAGTACTCGAGCCAGGGTGCAAGAGCAGCGGTCAGTTCGGCGTTGGACGTGAACACCTGCCGGTAGGCCCATTCGCTCTGCAGGGGGCGGTTCAGACGTTCGACCTTGCCGTTCTGCCAAGGGCCGTGGGGTTTGATGAAGCGCTGCCGGATGCCGTGCTCGGCGCACACGGTGCGCAGCGAGTACCGGTAGGCCCACGCGTTGTCGGTCATCAACCGTTCGATCCGGGTGATGCCGTGGCCGGCGAAGTAGTCGATCGCGCGGATCAGGAAACCTGCACAGGTGGCACCCTTTTCGTCCGGGAGGATCTACGAGTACGCGAGTCGGGAGTGATCGTTGACGAGCGAGTGCACATAATCGAAGCCCACCTTCGTCGTGCGGTTGCGGGGCCGGTTCTGTCGACCGTGGGCCCGCCAGCCGCCAGCCGCCAGCCGCCAGCCGCCGCCGTCGGTGATCCGACCGAGCGTTTTGACGTCCATGTGCACCAGTTCGCCCGGGCGCCGACGTTCGTGGCGCACCGCGGTCGTCTTCGACGCCCGGATCACGTGCCCGGTCAGCGGGTCGCAGTCGGCCAGGTGGGGCACCTGGTGGCGTCGGAGAACCCGGGAGATGGTGCGGGCCGGAACTCCGAGTTCGGCCGCGAGGACCGGTCGCGCAATCCGCTCTCACTTTCGGTCTCGTAGCGGGCCACCCATGTGGACACACTTGCGGGAGATTCCCATTGCGCTGGCGATATGCGCTTTGGGCCAGCCGTTTCGGTAGCGCCCGATGATGAGCAATCTTCCGAGATAAGTCGTGCGGGCATTACGGTGGGACACGAGAACCTCCGAGCGGATGTGGGCCTTGGACAAGCCACCCCCACTCGGAGGTTCTCTTCACATCAAGCCGACACGCCTGCTACCAACGTCCCGGCCGAGTACACCTAGGGTGTGAACGCCGCTGCGGTTGCTGCTGTGTCCTCGAACAGGTGCATTCGCGTGATCTTTCCCGCCTTCACGGTCAAGCGCACCGCGACGTCGGTGTGGAACGGGCGTCCGGTCGCAGCTGCGACGTGGTCGAACGCACCGAAGACGACGGCATCCTCGCCGTCGGTGACGACAGTCTCGACCGAGACGACGCTCTTGCCCGGTACGAGGGCGGCCCACAGGGCACGGAAGTAGTCGGGCACCTCGCTTTTGCGCGAGCGAGCGCCGACCCAGTGTGCTAACGCCGGGTCGCCCGGAACGAACCAGTCGATTTCCTCCGCGAACAGCTCGCCCAGTTGTTCCGGGTCCTGCGCTCCCAGGGCCTCGAGGAAGGCGGTCGTGGTGTCTGTTGTGGTGGGGGTCATCAGGTGTCCTGTCTCTGGTGGCGATCGCCGACCGCCGATCTGTAGTGGTCGATACAGAACGCTAGCACATCTGTAGTGGTCGTTATAGAATGAATGTATGGGACGGCCGCGCAACTTCGATCGAGACACCGCATTGGACAAGGCGATGCTTCTGTTCTGGGAGCACGGCTACGAGCAGACCTCCATCGCCGACCTCACGCAGGAGCTCGGCATTTCCGCGCCTAGCCTGTACGCCGCGTTCGGCGACAAACGGACCCTGTTCGAGGAGGCCGTCGCCCGCTATGAAGCCAACCCCGCGTCGGTGACGACAGCCGGGACCGCCGGGACGACTCCGCACGAGGTGCTGCGATTGATGCTCGACCGTGCCTGCCAGGAGTACGTCAGCGAAGCACATCCACGTGGATGTCTCGTCAACACAGCACCTGAGCTCACCGACAATCGCAACCAGAACCGCGCGATCACCGCAGACCGACTGCGGACAGTCGACATCGACACGGAGACGAGCGTCGACGCCGACACGCTCGCCGCCTTCACCCATGCTCTGCTCGTGGGCCTGTCGTCCTACGCTCGCGACGGCGCCGACGAGGAGCAGTTGCGCCGCGTAGCCGAGCTGGCCCTGCGTGTGACGACTGCGTGAGTGGTACTCCTCTGGGGTAGCCACGCACCGAACACGATGTGCTCGCCGCTTGTTCGTGCACCGTCTTCTATACGCCGAAGTCCTGTGCCGTTCCGGCGGCCTCACGCGCGACATCGACAAAGAGCATGAGAGTGCACCACTTCTGGTTGCGGCCGGACTCTGACCGGACGCCGCAGGCGCCGACTGAGGGAGGAGGCGTTCGAGGAGGGGGTTGATGACCGTGTCCGCCACCCAATCGAGCCGGGGGGTGTTGGTCTGCGCCTCCTGACGCATGCAGTGCGGGAACTCCGGAAAGCGGGCCGTGTACTGGAACAAAGCGCGGTACTCGAGCATCAGGCGCTCGATCGGGGATTGTGACTCTGAGTCAACTCGCCGACACCAGTGACGATTCAGTAAAAACGCCTGCCGATCGGGCCCTCGCGAGACCCTGCCGTTACCGGAGCACCGAGGCGAGGCCGGCCCCTTGGCGGCAGGTCATCACCAGGTGAGCGCGACGTACTGCGACTTTGTGAACTCAAGCAGGACCTCGTGTCTGCCCTCCTAGCCGATCCCGCTCTGCTTCATGCCCTCGAAGGGTGCCGCGGTCCATGCCGACCTGGAGCACTCAGTGCTGGCACACCTGTCGTTCAGAATCTTCAACGCTAACGCCGCATGGCTCGTGCTGGTGGTCATCGCGTTCAACTTGACCCGCGCGGCGGGAACCGTGGAGGCACCCGAACTCGCGAGGACGACCACCGCGACCCTGCGCCGCAAGCTGGTCAATGTCGGGAGAACGGTCTATGGCACGGAGGCGACTGTCGCCGACATGAGCATGACGACCGCGGTCGTGTGTCGTGTTTTCGGTCGGCATCCCGCCACCCGGGACGGTCCTCGCGTCGCTTCGAGGTGTCGGTCATTGCCGAGGTGGATGCCAGGTATCCGAGTTGATCGACGCGCGTCCGGACTGACAGGGGCGATGACTGCGGATCGCTGGTTCGTGCCGACAGGTCGCGCTCGGACTAATCCCCGCGGCGTCTTCATCGGCGGCGACGGCAGGGTTGCGTTCGCAGTCCACGCGAATAACCAAACTGATAGTGAACATAAGAGCGCGTATCGGTAGCGTTGGGCGGCGCGTGCATGCATTGCGTTGCGTGCACGCAGTGCGCGCAGGCCTGCATGGATCACAATGCGCCAGAAATTGTGGGATTGGACCGGCCTGACCAGGCTGTCCTCACCTGTAGCGGTAAGTGCAGCATCGAGGTCGGGACTCGCCCCGGTTTGGTTGACATTTGATCTGTGAGGATCATTCCTCACGATGGAGCGATGTTCCCCATGCCGAAGCCGTTCTCTGACGAGTTCCGTCGCGACGTCATCGCCGTCACACGCAAGGGAGAGGCCCGCTGCGTCCGATCGCGAAGACTTCGGGATCTCCGAAGGGTGCCTGCACCGCTGGTCGAAGATCACCGACCGCGAGGACGGTATCGATACCGGGTGCGAAGGGTTCAGTAACGGACGAGTCCGCGCAACTGCGACGAGCCCATAAACGGCTCAACTGCTCGAGCAAGAAGCCGAGGTCATGTGCCGTGCCGTGGCGTACCTGTCCCGGGACGTCAACCCAAAATAAGGCTCCCACTCGTCCTCGGCTTCGCCGCTGACGGGGTGCCTGTCACGGTGGCCTGCCGGGTTCTCGGATTCTCCACCCATGCCTCTACAGTTGGAAGAAACACCGATAACACAATGGGATTGGGATGATGCCCACCTGATTAACACCGCTCGTGACATCCACGCGGCCGATCCCCCCTTCGGCTACCGCTTCATCGCCGACGAACTCCGATCGGGGCATCATCGCCGGCGAGAACAACGGGTGCGGTTGTGCTCACAAGAGGGCATCTGGTCGGTGTTCGCCAAGATGAGAGCCGAGCCGGAAAGCTGGGCGGCCTGAGCGTGTACGAACTCCGGGCGGTGATGGCCGCGAAGGAAAACACTACCGAACCGGCGATGTCGTTGTCCGGTTTAAGCGAAACAGTGTAGTATTCAACACGAGTCGGGGATAGCTACGTGTACTGCAAAGCTGATTTGAAGTACACCACTCCATGGGACATTATCCATCGGGGTTCCGGTCCGGACAGCTCCGGCATCGGTCCGGCACACGATCTCGACGCCGGGATGTTACTGCAGTTAGGCGGAGTCGGTGCCGTTGGTTCGATCGGGCAGCAGATCGACCGGAGGACAAATCTACGACGACAGTTCCGTAGACGTGGCCGCGGCAGAGCGCGAAGTCGTCAACCCCAAATCTGCGTGGTCTCGATCGGCCGATCCGGGATCGAGCGCACGACACGCAACAGCGTGTCCCTGCTGACGTGTATCCCAAGTCGGGGAGCGAGGCGGGCACCGGCACGGCCGACCACAACCAGCCCGATAGCCTCGATCATCGTGGTGATACCGCGGTTCGCGGAGCCCACCATTGTGTCAGTCCGGGTACTTGCTCGGCGGATGGTATGGCGGCGCGAGTGTCGTTGTCGCAGAAGAGCCTGCGGACCCCACATCGAGGGCGACGGGAGGGCGCCGATACCGTGAGCGCATCCGCCGCTATTGCCCCCTGGTCAGCGGCATATTTCCGCCTCGACGGAAAAGTGCGCCCAGACCCACCTTCGCTCACCCTCATCAGCGGAGAGTTCGGGTTGCTTGACCGTCCCAGTGGGCCGCGCCGCCAGGCCGCCGCGAACGGTGGAGCAGATTGAGAGGTTGCGACGGAGCCAGAAGTGGTCTCCGGCGGGTCATGTTCGAAGGTGAGACGCGCCGTTGAGGTCCAGGATCGTTCCGGTGGCCCATTCGGCTTCAGGTGAGGCGAGATAGACGATGGCTGCGGCTACTTCGGCCGGTGTCCCGACGCGACCGAGGGGACTCTGTTGCCGCAGCGCGGCGCCCTCTCCACAGCTGAGCTTCGGTTGCTGACGTTCACTGGAGACGAATCCGGGCGCGACGCTGCTCACGGCGATTCCTCGTGGTGCCAGGGCGATCGCCAGCGATTGTCCGAGTGCGTGCAAAGCAGCCTTGGTTGCGCCGTAGGCCGGATGCTCGGGTTCACCTCGAAACGCCCCACGGGAGCCGACGTTGACGATTCGTCCCCCTACGGTCATGTATTGTGCCGCTGCCCAGGTCACGCAGGAAGACCCGAGAAGGTTCACCTCCACCATCCTGGTCCACACGGCGCACCAATCGTCGTAGCTGGTATCCGTAATCGGGTGGCGATTGCCTGCGGACGGTGCTACCGCGGCGTTGTTGACAAGCACGTCCAACGAACCGAGCTCGCTGACCGCGCGCTCTACGAGGTTTCGTGCTTGCGTCGGATCTCCGATGTCACCGCTGACGATGGTGTGGCCTTCCCCGGGAAGCTCTGACCTCGTATGCTCGGCGCCGCGCCGGTCGGTCGCGTAGTGCACTGCCACGATGTCACCGAGTTCGGCGAATGCACGGGCGGTGGCGCGGCCGATGCCGCTCGATGCGCCGGTGACCAGAATCTTTCGCATGGATTGAACCTTCTCCTTCGCGGTGAGTATCCCACCGATCTCTTGTCATTCCGCCGTCTGTCCGAAAGGCAGGATCCCGTCACGAGACAGGGGCGGGCTCGACGTGGACAACACTGTCCAACATCGATTGGGGCCGAGCTCCCATTCGTTGCCAGGACGGTGGCAGTATCACTCTCGAACGCTGCCGCTCTGTTCAGCAAGGGTTCACAGTCCAAATACCGGACAGTTCCTGTCTGTCGCAACGACGGAGCTACGGGCTATCGAGACGGGCGGTGGCTGCGAGGGATCCCAGCAGTTGGAGCTTGTCGGCGCTGGACGAGCCGACGGGAGCTTGGTAGACGATCAGTTGGTGGCCGGGTGCGCTGCGGACGTCGAAAGCGTTGTATTCGAGGAGAAGATCGCCGACGGCAGGATGACGAAATTCTTTCGCCTCGTGAGTTTTTCCCCGGACGTCGTGCCGGCTCCACAGTTCGCGGAACTCGGCGCTTGCAGCGTGTGCCTGGAGAATGAGAGCACGGACGTCGTCTGCCGACCCCGTGTGGCCGAGAGCGAGCCGAAGGTTCGCGACACAGGAAGTGGTTGCGCGGTCCCGGTCGGTGAAGAAGCTGCGTCCGAAGGGGTCGAGGAAGACCATCCGCGCAATGTTGTCGATGCGTTCGAAACCGCTGTACAGGGCTCCAGCCAGGTCGTTGTATGCAAGAACATCCAACTGACGGTTGATGATGAACGCGGGGGTGTGCGACCAGGATGCGAGCAGTTGCCGGAGTGAATCGTCGACGGTGGTCCTTACCGGAGCGCGCGGTGTCGGTGCCAGGCCCGCGAGGCGGAACAGGTGCTCGCGCAAATCGGTGTCGAGGTCGAGTGCACCGGCGAGGGCGTTGAGGACCGCTGGGGAGGGGTTTCGCTCACGGCCCTGCTCGAGTCGGGTGTAGTAGTCGACGCTGACGCCGGCGAGCATGGCGACTTCTTCACGGCGAAGGCCGGAAACCCGCCGCCCCGACTGCGCTGTGAGGCCGACATCCGTGGGCTGCACGTGGCCGCGTCGCGCTTTGAGGAATGTTCCCAGTTCGGTGGAGCTCATGAGACGACGCTAGCCTCACCGCGTCGCGGCTGGCAGGCCGTGTCGCACCCTGGCTGGGATTGCTTGGCCGTGAGCACCAGCGCGGCACCGGATAGGGTGATCGCCACCACGAGGAACATGGCGGTGGTCACACTGCCGCTGTGGGCCGGTGCAGCGATCATCGGCCCGATGCTGCCGCCGAGGAACATGAACGCGCCGTACCAAGCGGTCGCGCCGGCCGTCTCGGCGGGTGCAGACATCTCGATGATGCGTGCGACAAGGGCAGAAGTGGTCAGCGCGATGGCAGCGACGAAGACGATGACACCACCGGCGACGACCGAGGTGGTATCCACCAGCCCGATCACTGCCGCGCTGAGCGCGGCAATCAGGAAGCCGGCAGTGGCGCGGCGCCGAGCCGGAACGGTGTGGAGCAGGCCGGTCGTAAGCGGCACCAGAACGAGGGCAGCAAGGGTGGCCACTCGCACACCTTGTAGACCTCCGGGGAACCGGGCGACGGCGGCAGAATCACTGAGTTGCAATGCAGTGAACAGTGCGACGTAGCTGCCCAGGACTGCTGCTGTCGCGATGTACAGGGCGAGCATCCGTCCACGCCGGATCACGGCGGGAAGCACGAGGAACGCCTGAGCCACGGGTACGGATGTCATCGGGCCGCGGTCCAGCATGAACGCGAGGACGACGGTGCATACCGCCAGTGCCGCCGTGCTCGCGATGAACGCCCCTTTCCATCCCCACGCGTGCCCTACAGGACGAGCGATCAGGGGCATAACCACAGCCGACGCCAAGAACGCGGTTGTCAATGCGGTGGTGGCAAACGTTCGAAGGCGTGCGGGGAATTGCTGCGCTACATACACGAGCGCGCAGGGTGCGAAGGCAGCGGTGACCAGGCCCTGGATGGCGCGAGCAACCAGTTCGCCGGCGAGCGACGACGGTACGGCCGCGACGAGAGCGGTGGCGCTTGCGCATGCCAAACCCACGACGAGGACGGGTTTGGCGCCGAAGCGTCCCGCTAGAGGGCCGGCGGCCAGGAAGCCACACGCGTAGGTGATTCCGAAGACGGTTGTCGTTGCCGCGACCGCGGACGGTGCAATGTTCAAATCGTCGGCCATCGAATCGAGGAGACCGAGAACAATGTAGGTTTGCCCGACGGCGAGGATGCCCGTGACGGTCAAGGCCGCCACCGTGGCCAAGCCGCGTAGTCGAGAGAATTCGGGTGCAGTCATGAGGGTTGATCCTCGAGTTCGTAGTTGCAATTACTTCGTGAGAGTTGCGTTGAGCTGTCGCCCGAGTGGATCGGGGAGGCTGACGTGCTGGTTGCTGATCTGCGAATGCTGCTTGAAAAGGCATGGCGCCCAGGCCCAGAGATTTCCGGGGAACGCGCCGGGCGCCTGCACACCCCGCAGCGCTACAACAGGCGCCTTCGCCGGGTGATGCACACGTCGGCGTCGACCGCAGCGCGTTGCGGATCCGTATCCCGCGCTTACCGCTGACGCCGATGCGCCGCAGGCAACGTCCCGTGCAAGCCACCTGGTGCCTGGCTTGCCGGCGCACGAACGTTCCCTATGCCCTCGTCCGCGACCATCCCACCTGGCAGCGCGAGGCGCCGGAAACCTCGGGTGCCGCTTGACCGGCCATGAGACTCCTCTCACGAGATGCCTCGGAGCGACAGGATCCAACTCTCGTGCCTGGGGCCAGTCCGAGCCAGGCCGTAGCGCACCCAGGCACACAGCGGCCTGTTCCGGTGCACCGTCCAGCCGGATAGTGGATTTCGCCGGAATCACCCGGCGTCCTCGAATCCCCATTCCGGAGTACAACATGATCACCCCCTTCACCCCCGAACTGCTCGAGCTCATCACCACCAACCGCACCGGCGGGCATCGTCCGCTGCTGTTCGCCAACGCCCGGATCATCACCGACGACTCCCTGATCTGCGACTTCGACTGCGGCGATGTTCTTCTCGGTGGTTCTCGCGTGGTCGGCATCGGTCCGGGTCTGCTGACCGCAGCAGAGGACGACGGCGCCATCGTCATCGACTGTGCCGGGTACGTCATCGTGCCGGCAATCGTCGACACCACTCGGCTGCGTGGCCTGAGTCCGACATCGTTCCGGTCACCGACCGCGATCGCACCCGGCAATCCGGCCGGTTTCGCGATCCTGCCCGCCGTATCCGGAGAATCGGAATCCGCCGCGCTGCACCGATTCCTCGCCGCCCCCGACATTTCGCTCGTGCTCGTCGTCGACGGTGAGATCGTCCTGTGGGACGGACACCCGGTCGACGCCGGCCGTGCAGCAGATATCGAGGTTGCCCACACCGCCTCCGCGGACCGTTATCTCGGCACGTGGATCGACGAGAACGATTTCGTGCATCAGCACCTGACCGCGGACGGTCGCTACGACGAAACCCGCGGTGGACGCCCGCACGCCTACCAGGGCTCGTACTGGATCACCGGCGACCGCATCGACTACCGCGACGATCTCGGATTCTGGGCCTTCGGCGAATTCGCC